>JAFIFE010000015.1 GCA_020832185.1 Alkalibacterium sp. | reverse complement strand
CTCATATACTAAGCTTTACCGGAGAAAGTTTTCGACTAAAGAATGCACTATCCAAACACAAATAACTAAAAGAATCTTTCAGGTGCAAAATTGTGTAGTTTATCTCTGCAATGTTGTGTAGAAAAGTCTTGCAAAACACATGATGGAGTAATGTCTTCTGTAGAGGGCTCATTAGAGCGATTAGGGTTGGACTATATAGATTTGTTACTAATTCATCAACCATATAATGATGTATATGGCGCGTGGCGTGCAATGGAAGAACTTCAAAAGCAGGGAAAAGTTCGAGCAATCGGCGTATCTAATTTTGGAGTTGACCGTGCTGTTGATTTGGCCGCATTTAATGAAGTTACTCCACAAGTCAATCAAATTGAAATCAACCCTTTCCAGCAACAAACAAAAAATATTGAAGCGTTGAAAAAAGAGGGTATTATTCCAGAAGCTTGGGCACCATTTGCTGAAGGTAAGAACGATATTTTTACCAATCCAGTTCTAGAAAAAATTGGGAATAAATATGGTAAATCCGTAGCACAAGTCATTATTCGCTGGTTAGTTGAACAAGATATAATTGTACTGGCAAAGACTGTAAAACCTGAACGCATGGTTGAAAACCTGAATGTATTTGATTTCGAGTTGACTGAAGACGATAAAACGCAAATTGCTACTTTAAACCAAGGCGAAAGCCAATTCTTTTCCCACTATGACCCAGAAATGATTAAATGGATGGCAAGTAGAAATTTGAATATTTAAAAAGGTGTGGGTTTTGAAGCAGCTATAAGTGCATCTAATGAAGTGGCTAAGACTTTTCCTACGATGCAAGAACAAAAGCTACTGGATAAATAAAATATTTGATACACTTAAGCAATTACCTACCAAGGAAAGAGATCGATCAGCTGATTAACTAATCTGATTGCAGCATGGCAGATTTAAATAAAGAATATTTATTTTGGTATAAGTAGTGAAATGGCAAGTGCTACTTCAATAATTATTCTCTGTACGTGCTATCATCTCAACACATGTGGAGAGCGTCACGTTACTGACTAGAAAATAAATTTATTTCTATAAAAGTTTAAGATTTATAATCGTATGTCTAAATAGATAATCAATTTAGTTAATAATCTCATACCCCCTAGTATTGCGAAGTAGATAGTATAAACATTCTACTTCACTATACTGGGGGTGTTTTTTTACGCTTTTTACTTCAACTAATCATACGTATTGATTAAGTTATTAAAGCTAATCATAGTTTTGAATTAAGAGCTCATTTATGACGTCTAAACGTATACAAAAGATTAAAATTAGTGATATTATTTAAATAGAAAACTAGTCAGGGGTTATGAGAAAGAATAATATGCATTAGATGAAAGGATAAAGAATGAGATATTTAACTAAGGAATGGTACGGAGTGTGTCAGCGAACAGATCTTCATTTCGATATGAGAATTCATAGCGGTGCTGAGGATTATAACGACGCTCTGTATTCACGGCTATACAAACGAAAAGAGAAAGCTTTTATAGAATTTGAGCGTGAATTGTACGATGAAGATCCACGTTTCATGTTGGAAAATGATGACAGTACATTAATACCACTTGATGCACTTCTAAATGATGAAGGTATAAACGATGAGGATATCCTGATTTATCATATGTCTCCTGAAGAAAAAGCCCATATTCAAAAACTGATAGAAGCGTATGATAGTCGTCCACCGTTCGATGAAGAAAAATGCAGAGAGAATTTTAAATCTATTCATGAATTAAAAATAAAAGAAACAGCTGACAAACTGCCTCCTGAACTTTATCGGCAAATTGCAGATATACGTTTATTCTCATTAGGGTACTGTACGAAGAATATGAAAGAACAGTTAAAAGCTATCAGTAAAGAAAATGAAAGAAAGATGGATCGGATTTATAAAGCGTATAGTAAAGTACAGGACGATGAAAGTCTTCCTCAGATCATTAAAGACAGATTTGGTTTTCACGATTGTGAGGCGACAGAGTTTATGATTGGTGAAAAAGATGTGGTCATACGCATGGATACAAGCGGGGGATTTACCGATTTTAATGAAATTAGGTTTGTTTCAGCTGAAATCATAAAACAGGAAGGGCAAATTGTTGGAAGTATATGTCTATATGAAGAATTGTATCGTACTGTAAATGGTTATGAGGTACATATGCTGTTCACTGGAGATACTGAAGAAGAATTGCAAGAGCTCATCATTCACTGTCATGAGCTTTTTATAGAAGAAAAATAATCTGAGTCCCTGACTGATATTTTCCTATGTAAAAAGGAACCGTTAAGGACACCTAGGATATGTACACTATTTATACATAAAAGGTTTAAAATTATTTGGTAAATAGTTAACATTCAAGTTATTTAAGGAGACTATGACGTGATGGTTGAAATAGAGGAAAAGAGATTATCAGCAGATGAGTATATAGAGTTCTTGAAACGGACAGATTTGGGGTCCCAGTATCCTGGTGAACGGTTTAAAGAGCGAATAGACAAACTTGTATCCTATACGACGATCAGTCTCATTGCTAAAAATAGCAGTGGACTAATTGTGGGTGTGCTATTTGGATTGACGGACTATGGGTACTGGTTATTTGTGACTGATTTGGGTGTTGACCGGAAGTTTACGAATCAGGGAATCGGAAAGCGGCTTATGAAAGAAGCACATAACAGTGCTGGTGGAGAAAAGGATATTGCGGTCTATCTAGTAGCAAATGAGGGGGCTGTTCCGTTTTATAAAAAAATGGGAATGGAGTATGCTGATGATGTGATGCAGTACAGTCATATTGACTGGACGCCCTTTACAGTGGAATAACTGCTTGAAATGGAGAACATATTACTTGTGATTGACTGTTATTTAAAACGAAAGGCCACTGAAAAGACATTAAATAGTTGAGTCTGTTGACTCCAGTTAAATCCGGTGATACATTTAGGTCAAATGAACAATCGATACTCAGCCTCTAAACCCTACCAGGCGGCGGATTGTATGAAAAAAGGGTATGGCTACTGTGTCAATGAACCAGCAATTGAGAGGAGAACGTATGCATGTTAAGAAAAGTAAAAAGTGAAAACGGTTTAATTCAGGGGTTGCCTGCGGCAGATCCTCGTATTTCGGTCTTTAAAGGCGTGCCTTTTGCAGCACCACCTGTCGGGCCAAACCGCTGGCGTGCTCCCCAGCCCGCACCAAATTGGGAAGGGACATTAAAGGCGTTTGAGTTTGCTCCTATCTCTATGCAGGCAACTCCAGGCGTGAATAAAGACGATTTTTATTCAAGAGAATGGCATGTCGATCCAAACGTTCCCATGGACGAGGACAATCTTTATCTTAATGTGTGGACTCCAGCTTCCAGCACTGATGAAAAGCTTCCTGTTTATGTCTGGATATTTGGCGGGGGATTTCAGTACGGGTATACATCGGAAATGGAATTTGATGGAGAACGACTAGCTCGCAGGGGGGCAGTTATTGTTACAGTGAATTATCGGTTGAATTCATTCGGGTTTTTAGCTCATCCCGAGATTACAGCTGAAGCACCGGATGCACCTGCCAACTTTGGTTTGCTTGATCAAAAAGCCGGTATAGAGTGGGTCAAACGAAACATCGCAGCATTTGGTGGAGACCCTGATAATATCACGATTGGTGGGCAGTCTGCAGGAGGTGCCAGCGTCATGCACCAGCTGACCGCACGACAAAATGAAGGGCTCTTTAAAAAAGCGGTCGTTCATAGCGGTGTTTTTGCGAACGTTTACGGAAGTCAGGGCATTCCAGGGAGTGGAAAAACTCTCTCTCAAGTAGAAGATAAAGGGACAGAATTTTTTGAGTTCCTGGATGTTTCATCCCTGGCAGAAGCCCGTGAGCTCGATGGGGAATACGTCCGCTCAAAAGCATTGGAATACGAAGCGTTCTGGGGACCGGTCATTGACCAGCAGTTTGTCATGGGGGATCCATTTAAGCTTTTTCTCGAAAATAAGCGATTGATGGTTCCCGTATTATTAGGGCATACATCCTCAGAGTTCTACAGTGTGCCAGAAGTATCCACTATGGATGATTTTAAGCAAATGGCTATTGAAACATTCGGTTCTGATGCTGAGGAATTTCTCAAGCTTTGCAGCATCGATTCAGGTAGTTTGGATGAGGTAAGAAAAAAGGCCTCAGTCAGAACAATCGAATACGCTATAAGAGTTGCTGGTCAGGCACACTCGGATAGTGGGGTGGACACACCGCTGTACTACTATAACTTTGATCCCGAAATACCTGGCTGGGATAATCCGGGAACCTTCCACTCAGCGGACCTCTGGTTTTTCTTTGAAACCCTTGCTAAAGGGTGGAGACCCTTTACGGGCAAACACTATGATCTGGCTCGGCAAATGAGTAACTATCTGGTCAATTTCATTTCTTCTGGCGATCCAAATGGAAAGGATGTGACTGGTGAATATATGCCGGAATGGAAGCCATATACATCCGATGCCCCATATGGAATGGTGTTTGGTGATCATGCCGAGTTCGTTAAGAAACAGCCTGATGAACTTATGACGTTCCTTGTTAAGCAGTATCACAAGAATAAATAGACGCGAGTGAAGTGCTTTTTACTTTTAAGTGCTATATAAGAAAGGTGCACCCTGCATTGATAGGCACCAAATGTAATAGATAATTTTTTACAATACATGTTATCATTTTAGAAAGGAAAGCCACCAATCAATAAAAGGCTATCCGATTACTAAAAAAAGAGTGTAGTGAGGGTAACAGTTACTGGCGTGTTAGTGCAAAGAGTTGAGTATATAATTTATACTTTATATAGTACAATGATTATACAAAAAAACGTTTGAGCTTAAAGACAGTAAAGGAACAATGGTCTGCTAAACTAATGGAGGTTAGTCATGAAAAAATATATTATAACAACTGAAAGTGGGTCAGATGTATCTCAGGAAATAATCGATCGCTATGATATCCACGTCATTCCGATGCATGTCACCATGGGGGATCAAACGTATCCTGATGGTAGTTTCGATGTTCAGCAAGCATTTGATTATTTCGAGCAAACAGGAAATCTTCCTAAAACGTCCGGTTCATCACCTCAAGATAACACTGAAGGTTTCAAGCAGGTGTTTGCTGAACATCCAGATGCCTGTATTATTCACATTGGCTATTCTGCAGTTACAACGGTCTCTTTTAATGCAGCAAAACTGGCAGCTCAGGATTTTAAAGACATCTACCTTGTAGACTCCAAACATGTATCGATTGGAGCATCTGCTGTTGTTAAAGCAACCGCTCAGTTTATTGAAAAACATCCTGATACAAGTCCTGAAGCCATTATTGATTTTGTTGAGGATATAAGAGAACGTACCCAAATGGTTTTTATGCCTAAAACACTAGAGTATTTAAAAGCTGGCGGCCGTGTTTCAAGTATGGCTTTTTATAGTGCAAATTTACTGAAAATACAACCGTCAATCATGTTGGAAAATGGGCACCTGGTCCCTGGGGGCAAATACCGTGGATCTTTTGACAGCTGCTTAAAAAAGATGATTAACCAATTTTTCAAAAACTATAAGAATGACCCTGACAGCGTGCAAATAGTAGGTGCTCCGGGTGTCGAAGACAGTCAGAAAGAGATGATCAACACCTTGCTGAAAGAAAACGGGATCAAAGAAGCTAAATGGATGCAGGCGGGCGCTGTCATCTCCAGTCATGGGGGGCCAGGGGCAATTGGCATCACAGGAATTGAAAAAAAGGCTGACTAGAGACCATAGTCAGCAGATAAACTGTATTCAAAGCTCTGACTATGTATCCACTATAAAAGAGGAGTACTTAGTGACTACAAATGAGTGACATGACCATTAGGAGTTTCATTGTATGAAAATAAATAAAAAAAGTGTATCCCTGATTCTTTTAATCGCACTATCTGCGTTAGGTATGAGTGTTATAGACAGGTTTATTCCATTGCCCTATTTGTACAAGTCTATTTTAAAAATAGTTCTGTTTTCGCTTGTTCCTATGGGGTACTTTTTCAGGTATAAAGATCAATTGTATCGATTGAAAAAACTGTTTATTCCTAAAAAGTCAGATTTTATTTTTGCCTGTTTACTGGGTGTGGGTGTTTACTCAGTTATCCTGCTTGCATACATCCTTTTGAGAAACCATATTGACTTATCCTCAATTCGTGAGTCATTAACGTCCAGTGTAGGCGTTAATGAACATAATTTTCTATATGTAGCCATTTATATTTCGCTTATTAATTCTTTGCTGGAAGAATTTTTCTTTCGAGGGTTTGCATTTTTAATTTTAAAGGAAACGTCTGGCCGTCTCTTTGCCTATATATTCAGCTCTTTATTATTTGCTTTATATCATGTAGGCATGACAAGCGGATGGTTTCACTGGAGTATTTATGTGTTAGCCATGACGGGATTGTTTGCTGGAGGCTGTATTTTTAATTATTTAAATGAAAAGTCAGAAACCATTTATCCGTCGTGGCTTGTACATATGTTTGCAAATTTTGCAATCAACACCGTTGGATTTATAGTGTTCGGGCTAATTTGATGCAAATAGTTTGCTGCCCAGTATTGTGGGCAGTGTCACTTATCTTACTGGATAGTATATAGACATATCAAGAACTATATAGCAGATAAGACACAAAAACAGGAGCAAGTGAGGCTGCTCCTGTTTTTGTGTGTTTACTTGTTAGAAAGCTATTTCTGTTTTACTTTTACTCAGGATGTATAGCTTGAAAGAACAGGGGATGTTCGGTTTCAATGATCCATTTGAATAGAAGAATCATTAGTCCTACTGATCAGAAATAGAATCCCAATATACCAGATATAATGCCGATGACTGCTCCAGCTATGACATCTCTCGGGTAATGCACGCCGCCGATGACTCTTAATACGGCTAAGACACAGCCCATGGCCATCAGGATCAGACCCAGTGGAACAGATACATAATAAAGGGTCGTCGCTATGACAAATACTGAAAAGACATGACGACTGGGGAATGATTTACCCTGAGTGTCTTTATCAATGATTGGCGTCGTCCCTGATACTTCGTATGGACGGGGAGCATTGATCAGATTTCGAAACACGCTCACTAAGACAAACGATAGAGACGGGGCCAGAATAACTCTCCATACTCTTGGATCTCCCCAATAAACCATCAGTATAAGCACGAGAGGATATATCGCATAGACTGAACGGGTAATGAATCGATTGAGTTGGTTGATAACTTTTGCATACATAACAGTTAAATTCCTACTATCTAATTTATTTTTATAGCTTCACACAACAGTAAAAGTTAAAGCAATTTCGTAACATAAAATCAGCCAAAAAAAGCTTGTTCAATAAAAGTCGTGAGCGAAGACTGAGTGATTTGAGAAGTCTGATAGTATGAATACTAACAATCAAACGCCAGTGACGCGTCTCCAGACAGTTCGAATGGCCCAGGTGTCAAGTCAGTATCCGGCCTTTTATGTCCGAAATAATCTGTGTCGAATCGGTAAGGTGTTCCGTCTGGCTTCTCATGTTTCATATCGGCGTGATACGTCTTCCCTAGAGTGTCCGTCGTAACCATCGATGTAGAAGTCTCAGCAAGTACTGCGGGGTCATCAATGTGAACATGGACCTTGCCTTTGGACGTATCGACCTCAAAGGTGATTCCTTTTTGCTCATGACTTTTTGCTTTAGGTTCATGACTGCCTGGCACGGCATCACTGAGATATAGATTACCATCCATACCCACTGGAAGAACGGCATTGCCTTTCAAGAAGTCCTGTGCGGCGTCTCCAAGGTCAGCCAGCTCTTCTTTAGTGTATTCCCACCACTTCTTGTCTTCAACATCAGGATGCTTATTGTATCCACCGAGTCCAACAGGGTGCAGATAGCAGATAGTATCCTCAGGGACACCGTCCATTACAGCTTTTCCGCCTTCTTCAGTTTCGTTCCTTGGCTTAAGCGGCAGATGCTCAAAGAAAGTGATCGGAACAGGTTCTCTGTTTGTCTCGGTATCTCCCAGGAAAAGGTTGTTATAGTAGCGGTCATCCCCACCCGTTATATTGGAATATCCGGCCATGGCTGTCTCGTGCGGGAAGTGGTAAGGTGTCGTACGTGTAACCTCGGATTGTACCACAAATTGCCCAGCAAATAAATTATGGACAAAGGCACCTCCCTGAGCCATATCACGGAAATTCATCGGTGAAAGGAACAGGTTGTGGTCTACGAGATACGGCCCATGACAGACCTCAACAAATAAGTCTTCGGATATATTATCAAAAAAGACATTCCGGCTGATACGGGTACCTTGTGCCTGCCAGTCAAGCCAGAGACCACGGTAGGAACTGTAGATTTTGTTTCCGGTAATGTGAGTATCCAGAGCTGCGTGCAGCTTGATTCCACCAACCTCAGCACCATGACGTAGACGTTTGTGGTGGATATTGTAGATGCGGTTTTGGGAAATTTGGCTGAACGCTCCACCCATGTGGCCCACAATACCTGCCTGTTCACAGTCATGGATAAGATTATTACGGACTATATGGCTGCCGACGCTATCTTTGTGCCACCCGGAACGTAAGGCTCTCAGGATAACTTCCTGTTCACGTTGAGTACCGCCTTTGCTTTGCTTGTTAGTGTGACCTGTGCCGATTTCAGTACCTAAACTGATTCCGACGTTTTTAGATTCACTGATGATATTGTTCTCAATGATCCAGCCTTTACTCCAGTGAGGGCCAATCAACCCTTCCTGAAATTCAGTAGGCGCTGCCCATTGAGGAGAAGCTTGACGGAGAGTGAATCCACTGACAGTTATATAGTTAAGACCAGGTTTCTCAGGCCAGAAACAATAGGGACGGACATTGATTTCCACATTTTCCGTACGAGGATCTTTTCCACCAAAGTGGGCCCAGATTGTAGTGGTCTCAGGACTGACTTCTGCGTACCATTTAAGCAGGGAGTCTTCTGAGTATTTGGCTTCAGACCAGACTTCGGGTTTATGTACGGCATCAACACTTTCACATTCATATAAGGATTTACCATCTAAATAAACGTCTCCGAGATGGGCAGTCAGCTCTCCGTCAAAGAGCCAGTCACCACTCAACTCCACGTCAAAAGGATTACGAGCCGTAAAGAGAGAATTGGGGATTTCTGTTTTCCAGACATGGTCTCCTTCAGACGTCCAATCGGAAATACGTTCTGCTCCTGTAATGATGACTTCTCCGTCACCTGCTGATTTATAAACTATTCTCTGGTCTGGTGTGCCTCCGTTTACTGGATTAACGGACTCCCTGTAGACACCAGCATGCACGGTGATCGTATCACCTGGTACTGCTAGAACGGCAGCACGGGATATTGTACGAAAGGGCTGATCGGCTGTTCCTTTTGCCTGATCATTCCCGGTTAATGAGATATGGTAATTCATAAAAGCACTCCTTCAGTTCACATTTTTTTAATGGTTTCATAAACAAGTCTGTTGTTAACGCTTACTACAATAGAGAAATAACTGATGAACCTTTTCAGCTCTGCCCTTAATAATAGTTCAGAGGCATTTCCTTTCTATTAGACTTGCCATACAATAAGCGTCCAGCTGTTTCAACTGGCTATAGGTATTATATAAAAGAAAGGGGTTAAATTGCAATTTAAGTATGAGATTAATTCTAATGAGAAGTCGGTCGCATAGGTAAGACAGATGCATCTTTAAAACGAATGAAGTAAAAATAAGGGTCCTCACAAGCAATTTCCAAGTCATCGTATTATGATAAAGAAAAGTCAGTCAATTTTGAGAAGGGAGCACACACAAATGGCTATAGAATTAGAACACATGAAAGACCAGATTATCAATGCGTTTAATGAGCTGCATATCGACGATTTACCGGAAGTGAAAGATTTGAACGAACTGAAGGGATCGTTTGTCAACTTGGACTACACATTTCCTAGCGGTCAAACGATCAAGTTATGGAAGGACGACCGCACTTATTTAGGGAATGAACTGGAAAAAATTGGGGGAGATAGATGTTACGGTCTAGTTGCAGACGAACAGTATCTTCTAGTCTGCGAATATGGAGAAAATGGAACAAACTCTGAAATCGTAGTGTATAAGCGCTGGAATTAACTTGATTTTAAACCCATGAATAGAGAGAAAACCGCCGGAAAAGGGAAACGGTCAAGTTGATTATAAAATTGAAAACGGAGAGTCCTACTCACCAATCCATCGCCTATCTTTATAGTAGTAATCAATGAGTCAGCAATATATATACGACACCTTTAAATGAAAACTATTAGACATTTAAATCAGCTGAATGCAATTTTAAATGATTATTCATTTCATGTCTGTTAATGTTAGTATAGGCAGTATGAACTAAAGTAAACGAATTGAAGGAGAATGAAAGTGAAATTAATTACATGGAATATGGATTCATTGAATGCGACGCTGACAAGTGACTCAGCTCGAGCGGTCTTATCTCGGGATGTATTAAATACGATCATTGAGCAGGACCCTGATGTAATCGCCATACAGGAAACTAAGCTTCCCAGAACGGGACCGTCAAAAAAACATAAGGAAAAACTGGAAGAGTTTTTCCCGAATTATAAGTATGTATGGAGAGTATCG
This sequence comes from Alkalibacterium sp., assembly GCA_020832185.1. Taxonomy (GTDB): domain Bacteria; phylum Bacillota; class Bacilli; order Lactobacillales; family Carnobacteriaceae_A; genus Alkalibacterium. Next base: position 25,127 of record JAFIFE010000015.1, on the reverse strand, counting down.
GAAGAACCGGCGCGAAAAAGTTATGCAGGAACGATGTTTTTATATAAAAACCACCTGAATCCGACAGTAACGTATCCTAAAATAGGCGCACCTGAAACGATGGATGATGAAGGGCGCATGATAACACTGGAGTTTGACGATTTTTATGTTACTCAAGTGTATACACCAAATGCCGGTTCAGAATTAGTTCGTTTAAAAGAACGTCAAGTATGGGATGAGAAATATGCAGCGTACTTGTCTGGTTTAGATGCAGTTAAGCCTGTTCTCGCGACGGGAGACTTTAATGTGGCACATAAAGAAATCGATCTGGCGCATCCAGATAGAAATCATTTGTCTGCAGGCTTTACTGATGAAGAGCGCGAAGGATTTACACAGCTTTTAAGCAGAGGATTCACAGATACTTTCCGTTATATACACGGAGATGTGACTGGGCAGTATTCATGGTGGAATCAGCGTGTGAAGACAAGTAAGCTTAATAATTCTGGCTGGAGAATCGATTACTGGCTTGTAAGTGACAGTCTGGCTGAAAAGGTTCTGAAATCTGACATTATCAATTCTGGAACACGTCAGGACCACACCCCGCTGTTGATTGAAATAGATATAAATCTTTAATTCTGATAAAAAATATCCCCTGTACATAGCGAAAAGTTATGGCAGGGGATACTATAGGTTAAAGTACCTTTTTCTTATAATAGTCTCTGGTAGTGGAGAATTATAATCGTAAAAGGGAGCCCCTTTTAATGAAACGGGTAATGTAATAGAGGGGTATATTTTTGGAGGGAACAAGATGATAAGAGCATTTAAAATCAATGATTTAAATAGTGTAATGAAAATCTGGATGGATTCCAATTGTACTGCCCATGACTTTATAGATAGAGAGTATTGGGAAGCAAACTACATTAGTGTCAAACAGGTCTTGCCTGAAGCTGGACTCTGGGTATATGAAGAAATGGGAACCATCAAAGGATTCTTGGGTTTGGATAATCATTTTGTGGCAGGCGTTTTTGTGAAAAGTGGTGAACAATCAAAAGGGATTGGAAAAGAGTTGATCGACAAAGCCAAAGAAACGCATCAGAGCCTGTCTTTAAAGGTGTTTGTGAAAAACACCCGTGCTGTTCAGTTTTATAAAAGAGAAGAGTTCGAGATTTCTGATGAACTGACTGATGAAAATACGGGAGAAAGAGAATACGTTATGAACTGGAGTAATCAGTAACGCTATTTATGTATCGAAGACGTCATATAAAAACGATTTGTATACTCCAGATGGGGGTGTCGGGAATAAAACAGCTGAATGAATCTGGGGTGTATAGTCAAGAGGGAAAGGATAGTACCTGTTCATTTATCCAATTGCACTTGTAAGCGCTACACTATATAATAAGTACCAATCAGGTAATTTAAAATATGATCAAGAGAGGAACGTATAATGAAAAATAACGCTGCCTTATACTTAGGACATGCGCCTTTGCATGACTCGACAAAAGAAGTAACTCTGGAAACGGAGAGTATCAATGAGGAAACGTATTTCAAAATAGAAAATTATAGTGAAATGGATCCATTTTTTATGACAGTGGTAAGTGATAGTGACCATTGGATGTTTATTTCAAGCACAGGGGGACTGACGTGTGGGCGTAAAAATGCTGAATCCGCATTATTTCCATATGATACAGATGATAAAATCCATGATAGTATCGAAACCACAGGGTCAAATACCATTCTGATCGTTAATAAGAACGAAAAGCATTTTCTATGGCACCCTTTTTCCCGTCACAACAGTACAGTGTATGATATAACAAGAAATCTATATAAAAATACGACAGGCAATAAAATAAAATTTGAAGAAATCAATCACGACCTTGCTGTCAGCTATTCCTATACTTGGAAAAACAGTGAGACATTCGGATTTATTAAATCATCGAGCCTGGTTAATCTTTCGGAGAATGATGTAGAAATCAGAGTGCTGGATGGCATTCGCAATATACTACCATACGGAGTCAATACCTTATTACAAACGACTAAGAGTACTCTTGTAGATGGCTATAAACGCTGTGAATTAGATAAAGGGTCAAGCCTTGGCATCTATACACTCAGCTCGATTCTGACAGACAAAGCTGAACCAAGTGAATCATTGAAGGCTACGACAGTCTGGTCAAAAGGGCTGGACGATCCAAGGTACCTTTTATCTGAAAAACAAATTAAAGCGTTCTCTCAGAATAAAGACATTCAGACTGAAGATGATATCAAAGGCAGAAGAGGATCTTACTATGTAGTGGATTCTGTGACTTTAGAGACCAAACAAACCAAAAACTGGTGTATAGCTGCAGAATTAAATCAGAGTGCATCAAAAATTGAACATTTGCGAAAAACATTATCAAAAAGTGAAGCGCTTAAGGATGAAGTGAAAGCAGATATATCAAAGGGCACACAGACCCTGCGTAAACGTGTTTTTGAAGCAGATGGGTTACAATGCACTGCTAACGAAAAGGCCAGTTACAGGCATTTTTCAAACACTTTATATAATATTATGCGTGGAGGAATATATGCAGATGGCTACACTATAGACAGAAATGATTTTAAATCATTCATAAATACATGGAATAAAGAAGTCTACGATAATCAGCTGGAGTTTATGAATAAACTACCTGAGACTATCAATTATTCTGAGCTTCTTGATAGGTCAAAAAGCCTTAAGGACAAGGATTTCGAGCGACTGGTGTTTGAATATCTCCCGCTGACATTCAGTCGAAGGCATGGGGATCCTAGTCGCCCGTGGAATAAGTTCACTATCGACGTTACGATGGAAAATGGAAGTGAAGCGCTTAAGTTTGAAGGGAACTGGCGTGATATATTCCAGAACTGGGAAGCCTTGTCTGTCTCTTATCCCGAATACGTGGAAAGTATTATTTCCAAGTTCATCAATGCTTCAACAGCAGATGGGTACAATCCCTATCGTATCACGAAAGAGGGCATTGACTGGGAGAAGCTTGACCCCGAAGATCCATGGTCCAACATAGGCTACTGGGGAGACCATCAAATAATCTATCTTTTAAAATTACTGGAATTATCTAAAGCTTACCATCCTCTAAAGATAAAAGAACTGCTTAACAGAAATATATTTGCATATGCAAACGTCCCCTATAGAATTAAAGGGTTTGATGAATTAGTCTCAGATCCGAGAAACAGCATTAGTTTTGACGACGCTAAGGAAGAGCATATTGTGCATAGAACAGCTGCTCTCGGGTCGGATGGTAAATTATTAGTAACTGGCAATGAGATCTACAAAGTCAATCTGATGGAAAAGATTCTAGTTACTCTTTTGTCCAAGTTTTCAAACTATGTCCCTGAAGGCGGTATCTGGATGAACACTCAACGTCCAGAGTGGAATGATGCCAATAATGCACTGGTCGGTAATGGCTTATCCATGGTTACCCTTAACTACATGCATCGTTTCATGGTTTATATGAGTCAGCTGGTCAATGAAATGGAAGAAAACTCAATTGAGATTTCGGTTGAAGTGTTGCAGATGTTTAATGATACTACTGCAGTATTGAAGGATAGCAAAATGTATCTTGAGGAAAAAATATCCGATGAGACACGGTTTAATATCGTCAAAGCTTTAGGTAAAATCGGAGAAGTTTATAGACAGACTATTTACGACAATGGATTTAAAGGAGAGAAAAAAGACCTGACCATAGACTCACTTAAAGAGTTTATAGAGGTATCGATGCGTCACCTGAACGACTCCATCAAAAAGAACAAAAGAGAAGACGGACTATACCATTCATACAACCTTATCACATTTGACCAGGATACCTGCCGCATATCTCATCTATATGAAATGCTGGAGGGTCAGGTTGCCGTTATAGGATCCAAAGCGCTGGATAGTAAAGAGACAATCAGTGTTTTGAAAGCCCTGAGAAACAGTGCCATTTACCGGGAAGATCAGAATAGCTATATGCTGTATCCTAACCGTGAACTGCCGAAGTTCTTAAAAAAGAATGTGGTGGCGGAAGAAACAGTCATGGCCTCAAGTATTCTAAAAGAAGAAGTAAAACAGGGTCGCACACGATTTATCGAACGAGATATAAACGGGGCGTATCATTTTAACGGTCGATTCAGAAATGGGGATGATATTCAAAAGGCACTAAAAGAAACTGAAGAGTATAAAGACGAAGAGATCAGCGTAGTGAAAGACATTTTTTCTGATTTGTTTAATCATCATGCATTCACGGGCCGTTCCGGTACATTTTATAAGTATGAAGGCCTTGGCTCCATATACTGGCACATGGTGTCAAAATTAGTCTTAGCCACACAAGAATCTTTCGATGCAAGTTATGATCAGAATAGAATGACTGAGGAGTCAGAGACACTTATGGCTTATTATGAGGACATCAAAGCAGGTATCGGGGTGGATAAAACACCAGAAGACTATGGGGCATTCCCAACAGAGGCTTATTCTCATACCCCAGGATTTGCAGGGGTTCAGCAACCGGGCATGACTGGACAGGTTAAAGAAGATTTTATTTCTCGATTGAATGAGTTAGGTGTCAAAGTAGAAGAGGGACGTGTACGGTTCAGCCCAGTCTTACTGGAGAAGTCTGAATTTTTAAAAGACTCGAAAGTATGGAGTCTGCCTGTACAGAATGCAGCAGAGCCAGTAACGATACAGCTGAATAAGAATACTTTGGGTTTTACGTTCTGCACGGTGCCGGTAATCTATCATCTGGCAGATAAAAAGAAAATGGTTGTAAAATACAATGAAGGCAGTGAACGTATCTTTAAAAACGAAGATAGACTCGATCTTGAAACAAGCCGTATGATTTTTAGTCGTGACGCTGAAATAGACAGAATTGACGTATATATTGACGGGAGTCGCCTACAGTAGGAAGTCAAAATCACTGAGTCACTCGTTTTAATCAGATGGATAGGTTAGGGGACTTTTTTAGGTCAATAGAAGGATAGAACAATGTAAGGTATTACCTGATACTTCTTTTCGTTCAAATATATTTAAGAAGTCTTGACTATCCCCTCGTGCATTTTTGCCTGGGGGGTAGTTTTTTTAGTTAGGTCGTCTGTTTTAAGATAGAAAAACACCCCCTTTTTCTATTATAAAAAGGAGGTTAGTCTCTCGAATTCGTCTAGTGCATCGTGTGTTTCAAAGTATATTTTTGAAAATTCATCTTTAGTCGCTCGAATAGCATCAGATAAGTTAGGGTCGTATTGTGTACCTAATCCTTCTTCTAACTGCCTGAATGCTTCGTCAATCAGAATTTCATCTCTATAAGGTCTAGTAGATGTCATGGCATCGAAAGAGTCAGCTACGGCCAGTATTCGAGCCTCTAGGGGGATAGCTTGCCCTTTAGCACCAGTTGGGTATCCTTTACCATCCCATCGTTCATGATGGTACAAGACGCCAGTTTTAAGTCCTTTTAATCCCTCAATTTTTTCAACCATTTGAGCGCCAAAGGTTGTGTGCGTTTTGATTACCTCATATTCTTGGTCAGTCAATTCAGTGGTCTTAGTTAAAATATGTTCAGGCACACTGATTTTGCCGATGTCATGAAGGAGACCGCTCAACCTCAAGTGCTTCAGTTCTTTTTCATCCTGATACTCAGGAAGCTGTTTAGCCAGTGCGACCGCATATTTACTCACTCGTTCACTGTGTCCAAAGGTATAATGGTCTTTTGCTTCCATTGCGACAACGAAGCTCTGAACGATTTGTTCGAGAGTGGTTTCCATAGAATGAATAACAGTATTGACTTGTTTATTGTAGAGCAGATTTAATTTCGATAAGAGGAGGTAGCTGAAGGTAGCCACAATAATGTAGAGCAAGATGCGATTAGATATATCTATGCCATCTGAACTGTACGAGGTATCCAATGGGTAAAAAATACTGACCGTTATCAGACTCAACAATCCCATGGCAGAGTATGTAATGGATAAGAAACGTTTTCCGTAGAGACTATTTATAATCGGTATGAGCAGGAAATAACTCCAGGCTTCAGTATACCCCGATCCATAATATAAGCTGATAATAACAAAAACAACAAACAGCAAGACGATGTGAGTCTTGATTTTAGGAGGAAAATCAGTTAAATGAAAGACAAGAAACACTGTCGCCAGCACAACTAAACAGCCAATAAGCACACTGATGTTTGCTCGTGAGTAGGGAATGTTGAACCACTGAAAAAGAAGATTCCAGCTGATACTGAGCATGATATAGCTCATCGCGATCTTTAATATCTGATTATTTAAGTTCTTGTCGTAGTTCTGAATCAATCGATGCAGTAGTTTTTCTTTCTCATGTGCGATTTTATTCATATATTTAATCATCCCAGTTTTAAAATTTAATAAAGTGTCTTTCCTGTAAGAGTTTATCACTTTTTTTACTGAATAACTATACATTAGGAAAATAAATCTTATAAAATACTACCAATTCAAAGGGAATTCACGTTTAATAGAGGAGTACAACTATTAGTATAAGGGAGTGTTCAGATGGAAACTGTAGAGGAATATTATTTTAAAAAAGCAGAGGGGGATTTATCCAAAGAGGCTATTGCACTGCACCACCAGCGGTATCAGGAGGTAGGATTTATCAAGCAAGATGAGAATGATCCATACATAAATAATTCGACTTACTTTGTTGTGCAGACAGCTGATCTCAAAAAGGTAGTGGGCGTGACGAGACTCATTTTCATGTCGATGAATGACCTTCCGACAATGAAGCATTTTACAATATTTGATATGGAAAAATTGAAGTTAGCAGGTATTGAAGAAAATAAATATGCAGAAATTAGTGCGTTTACTAAGATGCCGGAACATGATGTTGGTCTGGGATTAATTAAAACAGTTTTGAATTACTCATTGTCTAATGGGTTAACGCATTGGGTCTGCTGCATAGATGAGCGAGTCTATCGCTACATGCACCGAATTTTTAAATTTCCATTTGAAATCATTGGCGAACCGAATGTCTATCTCGGGTCAAAAACTATCCCATGTGTGTTAAATTTATCGGAGTGCCTGACTACTTTAAAAGAAAAAAGACGCACCTTGTATGATTTTCTTATAAATAGCGATGAAGAAGAACTGGAGGAATCAACATCATGATAAAGGAACAATTTATACGAAATTTAGGCATTATGAGTGAAGAAGAAGTTATAAAGCTTCACAAGTCAACAATTGCGATTGCAGGATGCGGGTGTATCGGCGGCTTTTCTGCTGAACTTCTGGCTCGCATGGGCATTGGAAAGCTGATTTTAGCTGACCCTGATGTGTTCGATGTCTCCAACATTAATCGGCAATGTGCCTCGACCCACCTGACAGTGGGACAGAGAAAAGCCGAAGCGTTGAAGAACCATTTGCTGACGATTAATCCCGATCTTGAAATCGAATGCTACTTTGAAGGTGTGAATGAGAAGAATGTAGACGCTTTTGTAGATAGCGCAGATTACGTGATCGATGCGGTCGATTACTTTGCATTTCCAGAATCTGTTGCTTTACACCGTGCGGCTCGTCGGAAGAACTTATTTGTGACCACTGCGGTAGCTCTCGGCTTCGGCACATCTGTATTGACCTTTTCACCAACTGGCTTAAATCTGGAAGAATATGTGGGGATCCCCAAGGATGCACCTATTGAAGAATTGAAAGGTCAGACATTTCCCCCTTCTGAATACACTCAAAATCTTCCTGCATATGCGACAGAAGAAAAGATAGCGACATGGCTAGCGGACCGTTCTATCCCTACGATCAGTGTAGGACAGGCACTGGGCCCCGGCATACTCGTTTCAAAGCTCGTGCTGCATCTGTTAGACCGAAAAGTTCCAAAGCTCGTACCGGACTATTTCCAGCTTCAGTTTGAGTAAAGGGACGACATTAAAGGTCTGGTTAGGCAGTACATGAAAAAAGTCGTCTGACCAGGGTACCGAAAGGTTTTCAAACTCTGGATAAGAGTGTAAACCAATCAGCAGATTATTTTTTAAACTGTACAAAATAATAGAAAAGGCAGCGTGAAGCCCAGACTTCCTGCTGCCTTTTTTTTGAAAGAATAGGGAATTTACTGAGAGCGTTATAAATGAGATGCATTGAAGTTTCTATACTGGTATGATATAAGAAATCAAAAATAGTAAGATGTTATAACAGAGGGTCATAATCTGACGGAAGGAGAGGATCGAGTGACTAAGGAAGAAGCCGGACGAACATTGTTTACAGGCAGGGAAGCAGTCCTTGCAACGATGCATAAGAAAGAGACTGTTATCGCTCCTATACTGAAACAAGACCTTGGCATTGAGCTTATTGTGCCGGAAGGATTTAATTCGGATCAGTTCGGAACATTTACTGGAGAAACAAAGCGGACCGGAAACCAGATGGAAGCAGCCCGACTCAAGGCTGAAGGAGCAATGGCGCTGTCTGGTCAAACGCTGTCCGTTTCAAGCGAGGGGTCATTTGGTCCTCATCCGATGGTTCCTTTTCTCCCGTTTAATCGGGAAATCGTTTTACTGATTGATAAAGAAAATGAGATAGAAATCAGCGGGATAGCAACGACTACAGAAACAGCTTTTAAGCATAAAGTGGTCAGTAATTATTCAGAAGCTCATGCATTTGCTTTATCTGCAGGTTTTCCTGAAACGGGGATGGTGGTTAAAGTTAGTGAAGGGACTAAAGACCCAGATGCTATCTTCAAAGGCATAACCACTCTCCAACAGTTAGAGGAATCAGTCGACCGGGCCTTATTTAAAGCAGAGAATCAATCCATCTTTATTGAAACAGATGTGAGAGCATTATTTAATCCCAAACGCATGAAAAATATTGAGGCAGCAACGCATGACTTAGTCAAGAATGTCCTCAGTCTGTGTCCAAGGTGTAATTGGCCGGGCTACAGCGTAACAGATGTCAAAAAAGGATTACCTTGTGAATGGTGTACACGACCGACTCGCTTAACACGTTCATTACAGTATGAGTGCAGTAAATGTGGGTTTGGTGAAGAGAAGGTATATCCAGATGGAAAAGAACACGCGGACCCCGGCCACTGCAGTTACTGCAACCCGTAAGAGAGCGTTCTTTAGGACGCTTAAGGGTTGGGTATAAGCAGAGAGAATCACCCCAATTTAATAAGAAAGAGACTTTATAAACTGGGGTGATTAAAAAAGAGAGGTGTTGGAGTGATCAAGCAGAAGGAGGCGTTTGGGTATGGAACTAATTGAATAGGCTTACATCGAGTGTGGGGGATCACTTAGACGCCTGCAAAAGAATGTCTGCAGACAGAAGTCATGAGCTGATTAAATGAACACCGCTGTAGATGGGGTTCATTTGTCCGGAGGAAACAATAGAAAAGTAAATCAGCCAACAAAAAAAGGAAAAGGGTGGTAACATGTCAAAGAATTCTTACTTAGCTGCTTTAACGTTACTTATGGCATCAGCAGTGGCTTTATCAGCATGTAATCAGGAGGAAACAACTCAGGAGGACAGCAGTCAGCAGGAAGAGGAGACCGTAGAAAACGAGGAGTCTAACGGGAATGAAGAGGAGATAGTGACAGACGATTCAGATGAAGAATTAGATGAATCTGATGAGGAGGAAATGGAAGAGGAGATAGAAGAGGAAGAAGAGACTGTATCTATATTTGGGAATCAGGAAGGGGTAGCCTACATCAGTACGGACAGATTAACTGTCAGAGCAGACAGCAGTGAAGAAAGCGAATCTCTTGGCAGTTTAGTCAAAGGAAATGAAATCAGAGTGCTTGATGAAGTAGAAACAGACGAGGCAACTTGGCTTCAGGTTGGTCATCATAATCCAAATGTAAATGAAGGATGGGTATCCTCGGAATTTACAACAGCTGATTTAAATGAAGTGCATGCGCTGGACACTCAGTTTGATGATGAAGAGATGAATGAGTTTTTTACATCTCCGACACTGTTTGAAGATAACACGATTGTTGCTTATTATGGTCATCCAAATTCTGAAATAATGGGCATTGTCGGCCGACATTCTGTAGAGGACCTTATTCCATTATTAAAAGAGACTACTGCCACGTATGATGATGCAGACGAGAGCAAAGGAGCTGTACCGGCTATTTATCTTGTCTACGGGACTGTTCAGCCTGGTGGGGAAGTTCATAAAATGAACTATGACCTCGTTATGTCTTATATTGAAGCGGCATATAACAATGGTGTGCTGGTTTATATCGATCACCAGATGGGAAGAAATCATCCTACCTATTCACTCAATGAAATTCAATCATTTTTGAGATACCCGAATGTTCATCTGGCCCTTGATCCGGAGTGGCGTACTGAAAGGCCTATGCAGGAAGTCGGCCATATAACCGGTTCGGAAATAAATGACGTGCAGGAAACAATGCAGGATTATATTGTATCCAATGACATACAAGGGACAAAACAATTTGTTTTCCATCAGTTCGTTGAAAAGATGATTGTCAATGTTGAAGAGGTTTCCAGTGAGTTTGATCCAGTGCTGCTTGTCCATAACACATCTGGATGGGGGTCTCCTGAAGGCAAGAGAGCGACTCATGATAGAGTAGCTGAGGCAACGAACATCCCGTATAAAGGATTCAAGCTTTGGTATTACTATTCAGATCGCCCAGGAGTTCACTACGATAATCCACTCATGACACCCGAGGAAGTGCTGGACCTAGATCCACAGCCTGGCCTTGTCATTTATCAGTAATTCAGACAAATGTGTAAGCATGAAAGGACTTGTTAGATATGGAATCTTTAAACAAAGACCTGGTGGAATTAGGGAATTTGCTGAAGAAAACCCATGTACAAGAGGGGTATAAAGGGTTGATCGTCTACATTAAGGGCCTAAGGAACTACTTTAAAAAGAAGTATCCAGAATATGACGTATCAGCAAATCTCTACCAGGGCTATTTGGATTTGACCTTTTTCTCACTTACCACTCCGTTGACTCAATCCAGAGATTTGAAGTATATCATCGTTTTTAATTATGATAAGATGCAGTTTGAAGTCTGGCTTTCTGGGAAGAATAGAGCCGTTATGTCTGACTACCATAAGACATTCAGCCGTTGTCAATTGAACGCCTATTCGTTAACTGAAGATAAAAAAGGGATGTCAGCAATAATAGAATATGTTGTGGTTGAACACCCTGACTTTGATGCGTTGGATGAATTGACTAAACAAATCGATGCTGGAGTTGTGTCGTTTATCAAGTCGATCGAAACTGACTATTTAACTAATCAGCAGGCTTAGTCAACTTGGCAATCGACAAGTCACATAGCTTAAAGCGACTGACTCAATAAATAAACCCAGTACAGATTATAATCTTGTACTGGGTTTATTTATTGAACAGTTTTCTATAGAGGATAAAAATCAGTCACTAACTACTCCTAAGCGATTATAGTAATTCGTCTCGAGGATTCTAGACGAGTAATAGAATTTGTTATCAATGCTAAGTGATACTGCCTCAATATACTCTTCTACATCTTCCATCAGAGGGTCTTCGGTTGCTATGAATTCACTTGTGGCAGAATTGTACTGTCCTTTATCAGTAATAAAGCTTTTGTCTCTAAACATGACAAGGGGGCTAGCGTCAGAAAAGATATCTTTCCCCATGAATAACCTTGAATCAAACTCTACGCCGAGTAAGTTATACAGTGTAGGAACGATATCGAGATTTGAACTTGGTTTATCTATAGTAACAGGGTCCATGTCTTTTGAATAGATAATCAGCGGACTCTTGTAAAGCTCAAAACTCCTGTCCACCTCATGCCCGGCTAGTTCGTTTATGGTTGAATAATCAAGTCCATAAGGATAATGATCAGTGACTAGTACAATTAACGTTTGATCTGCGATAGATGCTTCCTCCAATTGAGTCAATAAATGGTCTAAGGCTCTATCAAGTTCAATTTGAGTAGACAAGTAGGCTTTTGCCTGATCAGAATACGCTAAATGATCAACATAGTATCGGTTTTTATGCGCCATATTGTTTCCTGAAAAGGAGTATTGCATATGACCGCTTACTGTAATGTAATAAGCATGAAACGGACTATCGCCTATATAATCAGGAACTGTTTCCTGCATCATTTCGAGATCAGAACCAGGCCATCCCCCACTTATTTCCAGTCCATTTCCAACTCCAGTGTAGTCATAGCCCATGTTAGGATGGGAAGCATCTCTATTATAATAAGTATAGGTGTGATTATGGTAAGCAACGGTCTTGTAATTGAGTGCCTTTAGCTGGTTGCCCAAAACAAAGGGGAGATCGATAGTTGCTGATGCAGAAAAACTCCAGATCCCGCTTTTGGGAACAAGGCTGGTTAATGTACTGTATTCGCCATCAGAAGAACTGACATCCCAAAGAGGGACATAAAAGTTACTGAAATTGTAGCCTTCATGAACCATCTTATATAAAGTTGGAGTCACTTCCTCATGAACAGCATAAGACGAGAAACTTTCAGCAGTAATCACAATCAGGTTGTAGCCTTCATATTTACCAGTGTGATCATTTTTTGCAGTCGGTTCCACACTTTTAAAGTAAGCATGCATATGTTGGATGGTCCCATCAGCTTCAGCTGAAATCAGTTCATCAAAATCGATATCTAAGGTATGATCCTCCCTCTCTTCTTTTTTACTCAGCTCTCTTTCATCTGATTCGACAGGTTCAGTGTGATCTTTAAATGTTTCAGGGGCGCTTGTCTTTTCTGGTAAAGACTCTTGATCGAAGACGGTCAGGACAGGAGGTGTATGAGCTGGGGACCAGTCAGATAAAGACCTTTGGACGTCTAAACGCATGGTTGTGAGCAGACCTAGTCTGTCAACGGAGAGGATAGGGTCCCTTGTTTGAAAGTATAAATCATAAGCAGAATTTTGAACCTGTCCACTAAACCAGATAGTGGCAAGACTAGTGATATGAAAGATAACAATAAAACAGAGCACTAACCCTCTATATAGTCCTCCTAGCCTATTAAAATTGAATAGGCTGTTTCCTAAAAATAAGCTAATTAAAGAGGGGAGGAATAACAAGAAAATCCAAAATGCATTTTCTGACAGTACAGTCCAAATATCGTTTGAAAAATCTAAAATTTGAGACACATTCCCTGCTGAATAGAAACTGTAAAAGGTTCTGAAGAATTGAAAATAAATAAATTGTGAAGAGAAAACGAGACCTGCTATCATCAGTAATATAAATGATAAAAAGTGATTGATTTTATTTTGAAACAGGCTGGAAAACAGGAATATAATAAGGGCAAAAATAACTGAGAAAATAAAAGAAATAAATAGACCTAGAGATAACACACCGGAGTATCCGCTTGTCTTAAATCTCATCACACCTTCCATAAAAAATAAAGATAAGACATAAAAGAGCAAGAGTGGTAAGTGGCTTTTTGCTTTCAGCAATAGAGGTTCCTCCTTTATCTGGAAAGTATCAAAAGAACGAAAGATGCAATAGGGGAGAACGTTACAGTTAGAGGGGGGATTGTGTACAATCCATCGATCATTCAGAGTTCCTATTTTTCTTTTGCGTAATATAATAACCTTATAAACAGAAGACACTAACTGAGGAAGGTTAAATTTCGTTAATAAGATGAAAGGAGAACATAAATGAATAAGAGAATGACAGAAGCGCTAATTGGTGGCGCACTCCTTGGAGTGGTATGTGTAATTGGAGTAAGTATTCGTACAGGATTTTCCGAGCCTCCCGTTTATTTATTCTCGATCTGGTACAATCGAGTCATTATGGGGTTGATTATCGGTGCGCCCTGGGTCAAAAAAGACAGACAGGCAGCAATACGTCGTGGAGCACTGTTGGGGCTTTTAGTCTCTTTTGCGTTTTTCAGTACTTCAGGGTTTCATGATCCGATTAGTTTTGTAGCTGGTATCTTTTATGGTGTGATACTGGAAGGCTGGCTCAGTAGAAGAAATAATTTCAGGTGATTGTTGAAGCAAGACTAGAAGAGTTGGAGATTAATAATAAGCTGAATAGGAAGAGTATTAGTTGAAAATAGTATAACAAGAATAGGGTGGCCTGTGTAGTTTAATCCTTCATATCTGCACAGGTTTTTTAGCATACATGCAATAGCACTCAATTATTTAGTGAATAAGCTATTCTGATGGAGAAAATCAGCTATAAAAATGATTGATAAGATAGTGATAGCGTTTACTTGTCAGGGTGTTTATAATAGAATGAGAAAGTGTTTAATAGGCGTAAAAAAACGGAGGACAAGACATATGAGAAAATTTGGATGGGCTTACATTGGCTGTGGAGGAATTGCACACACAACAGCAAAAGAACTGGTACAAACTAAAGACAATAAAATCGTAGCGGTATGGAATAGAACGAAGTCGAAAGCAGAAGACTTTGCCAAACAGTATGGGGGCACTGTGTATGATACAGCAGAAGAAGCAATCAATGCGGCTGGAGTAGAAGGGGTATACGTTAATGTGAACGGTGATAAACATGGTGAATATACAAGGCTTTCGATAAAGAATAATAAACCTGTTCTCTGCGAGAAGCCATTTACGGTCAATGCCAAAGAGACGAAAGCGATTTTTGACTACGCGAAGGAAAAAGATGTGTATGTTTCTGAAGCAATGTGGACCTGGCACAATGAGACTGCTTTAAAGGTGAAAGAGTGGGTCAAATCAGGTGTTATAGGGGATATCCACTCAGTTGATTCTGCATTCGCTGTTCCGCTGGTAAATGATTCGACTAACTCGAGATTAACGACTCTATCCATGTTAGGTGGCGCTTTAGTGGATCTCGGTATTTACAATATCACCTATTGTTATGAACTTTTTGGTATGCCCGAAAAGATAGAATGTAACGCAAAAATGAACGAGGTCGATTACAGCGAACGAATTACATTCGACTACCCTGGATTTAAAGCAACTATGTTTGTGTCAATGGAGGAAGATGGCGGTCATTTCTTTGAAATTAAAGGATCGAAGGGGTCCATTTCCATTCCCAAATTCCATATGGCAAAAGAAGCGATACTTAAGACGGATTCAACTGAAGAAACGTTCGAAGTACAGGATCTGTTATATGGCAAACAGTTTTCAAATGTAGCTGCCGAGATCCGTTCCGGGAAAAAAGTGGGGGAGAAAATTCCACCAAAGAGTACAATAGATGTTATGGCGTTGATGGATGAATGTCGCAGACAAATAGGACTGGTGTATCCAATGGAAGATTCAGAAGATTTAAATGGATGGCAGTCAACGTAAAGTTATAAGTGAGCAGTCCATTTTCAGATTTATTTAGTGTGCGGAGGAATGTGTGGATGAGAGTGATTACAGAGTGGCTGTCAATCGATTCAATACCATCAGTACTGGTCTACCCAGAAAAATCTGTGAGCAACCCGCTGGTACTTGTATTTCACGGGTATGGAAATGATAAATACGAAGGAATTAAACTCGCATTGAAATTGAGTAAAGAAGGATTTGCTGTTCTATGCTTTGATGCCTATGGACAAGGAGACAGACGTAATGAGTCAATGGACCAAGTGACTAGTGACAGCGAATTTGGTATGCGATTGTTCAAAATAGTAGAAAAGACACTGACGGATGTTAGAAAAATAATCTTTCATTTAGAAAATCATCATGCCGTCAATACTCATTATATAGGATTGATCGGGTTGTCTCATGGGGCAAATAGTGTATATTACATCAATGATAAAATCTCTGATGTTAAGTCCAGTGTGGCCATCTTAGGAGCACCAGATTTTGAAGCACTGCTTATCTATGCGATGGAATTTACGTCGACAATTGAGTTTAAATCTGCTGAAGAGCAATCAGTATTAAACTATGTTCAAGAATTAAATCCCTATGAGGACCTGAAAAACACTAAGGTCCCTTTGCTGATGATCAATGCAAAGAATGATGACTCAGTTCCCTATACAATTGCACAGAATCTGAAAATTAAAGAGACTCAACCGACTAATCAAATACGGGAGTTAGTACTGGAAGAGGGACATCATTTTGTCTCCGATATCATGGAAAATCATGCAATTAACTGGACTAAAACACATTTAGTCGTGTCCGGAAACCTATAAACTGTAAGAACATTCATATCCTCTTCAGACTATTGTAAGTATGATAGTGTGAAGAGGTGTTTTTGTAATATGAAACTCTTGTCTAGTCATGACATAAACGAGTGTAACTTTTTTTAATGTCAAACGTATATAAAGTGAACGGAGGGTTTCAATGAAGTCAGATGCCATGGACAAAGCATACAAAAAATACCATAAGGAACTTTACCTTTATGCCTTGAGTCTATGTAGACAAGAAGACATGGCAAAAGACCTGGTCAGTGAAACCTTCTATAAGGCTTTTATTGCAGCGAATGTTCCAGAGGGTTCCTTCAAATACTGGCTGTTTCGAGTATTGAAAAATGAGTTTATCGATTTGAAAAGAAAGAACATTAGGAATACCTCCATGACCCATTACGAGGATTTATTGACGGAACAATCTGGAAAGGGACCGGCAACTAGATACATACATAAAGAACGAAATCAGATACTTTACCAGCATTTAATGAGGTTGGAACCAGAGATTTACCGAGAACTGATATACCTTTATTATTACGGCGAGATGAGTATCAGAGAGATTGCACAGACGACTAACCGCTCTGAGAGTAATACGAAAACGACGCTCCATCGCGCACGAAAGAAATTAGGCAGACTACTCAAGGAGGATTCCTATGAATTTTAAAGATTTATTAAAGCGTTATGAAGAAGGAACAGCAACGGAAGAAGAAATAATAATCGTTCAAAATGAACTGGAAAAATATGAGTCTCTTGAAACCTATTTTGCTGAACAGTTGTCTGATGATTTTATAGGAAGAGATGGATCAGAAGGTGACTCTTTCAATCATTCAAATGAGACAAAAGATATTCAAAAAGTCGTTAACCTTAGATTGGCGAAAGTTGTAGCAACATCTGTACTAATGGTCATCATACTTTACGTTAGTATTTTTTATGGTGTATCAGCTCTCGTCGATCAACGTTATTATGATCCGACTCAGATTTCCGAATACGAAGACCAGGAACACCCCATTCCAGATTTTCATTTTAATATGCAGGCTCATATTAGTTTAAATATGCCGGGGTATGTAATGAACGGCTATACTAATCAGGAACCACAGGGATTTGGTGAATATGACTTGAGTTATTCATTAAGAAATGTGTATGCAAATAATGAACAGGTACACTTGCTTAATTTGGTTAGAGGAAGCTTCACATATGGAATCGATGGCATTTATGGAACTGACAGCCGATTTAATATATTTAATGGCTTTGAGAAAATACAGAATCACTCAACAGAAGATTTATCAGAAGGGGGACTAGAAATTCGAGAAGAAATGGCCCGGCAGCAAACGGATATTACTTTAGATTATTTAAACGGTTTGAACCCTCTTTCCTATATATCTATGAGTATTGTCTTCAACGAGGATCTAACCATGGAAGAATTAAATAATTTGAGTAGAGAGAATGAGGAGCTAGACTTTAAATGGGCAGGGATCCGGACAACAGAACCAGGAACGAACTGGAGAGAGGATCACTACATGCATTTAATAGGCTTTAATCCTGATTATAATGATGAACCAGGCGGAAATATGCGTCCTGATCCGGAGAAATATCCATTGTTTAATCTAAATGAATACTTTGAACTGACGCCCTCTTCAGTCGACGTTTTTCCAGAAGCTTATGAGACTCACTTTAAATCTCGGCTGGCTTATTTAAGGGATCAGGAAGAGTTTGTGGAATTAGTTGAAGCTAGTCCATCAAAGGTAGATTTCTATAACACTGCCCTTGAGTATGTAGAAGAAAAAGGGGTTAAAACGTATGGGGTACGTGTATATGGTACTGCTGAAATGTTTATTGAAAGCATAGAGAATATTCCTTATGACACTATTTATATCAATGATGTGTCATCAGCAAAACCTAGTATTTATTAGACTCAATAAAAGGCATTAATATCAGTTCAGTTGCTGAGCATGATGACAGTAGGCAATGATACATGGTTTATTGCCTGCTAAATTTTCAAATAAAATCTAACTACTTATAGACCCCATTAAATGACCTGATGAAGACATTTAATGGGGTCTTTGTATCAAAATAAAGCTGAGAGTGAGGGAGTAAATAAGCTAATGGGTATTAGGAACAAGAGTAACTTCTTATCACGGTATGTGCTGTCGTTTGAATTGATATATCCTTGTGAAAAAAATATAATGCACTTAACGATTAACACATAGGAAGAAAAACAGATCCCCTTTTACTCGAAGTGTCCATACACAGAGTAATTAAGTCCAAATTTAATACAGTTCATGATACGTGAGTATCCTATCTCATTCTATCGATTGGATACCTACGTCTAAATTAACTAAGCCATTAGCAGGATCTTTCTGATTTTAAAAATATATACATAGAAACCTAATAAACTTAAAGGAGAATGATTATGTCGCAGTCGATGATAGAACGGATTGATCGTTTTAAAAAAGCAGCCGATCAATTACAGGGAGCAAAAGTCTATTACCGGGAAGAATGGGATGTTTATTATTTCGATTTAATGGGTAAAATGTTCGGCCTAATGACCCCTGAGGCAAAAGAAGATGCAATGATCACTCTGAAAGGAGGTCCAGAGAAAAACGATCTATTGAGGGAACAGTATTCCGATGTGATTCCAGGGTATCATACGAATAAAGTGCACTGGAATTCGATTAAACTAGAAACTGATCAGTTAACTGATGATGAAATTGAACACCTTATTGTCGAATCTTATCACTTAGTTTACAAAAACGTACCCAAAAAGAATCGTGATCATATTTAAGATGAGGGGTAATTGTAAAACAAAGGACGATAAGGTAAAAAAAAAGGAAATGAATCATGAATTATTTAATGCAAGTTGTAGAAACAGCTGCTCAACCCGCATTGACTATGAGAAAAACAACTTCAATGGGAGAAATGCCTAAGCTGATAGGGGAGATTTATGGCTCCATAACTAAATACATTTTAGAAAAAGGGGAAGAACCGATAGGACCGGCATTCATCGCCTATTATAATATGGATATGGACCATCTGATTATCGATGTAGGGTTTCCTATTCAACATATAATAGAGGGGAGTGGAGAAATTACTTTAAGCTCTGTTCCAGGGGGCAAGAAAGCGATAGGCTTTCACAAAGGACCATATGATAAAGTCGGCTTATTGTACGAACAGATGACTGCGTGGCTAAGCCGGGAAGGGTATCGTCCAACAGGGGTTGTTTACGAGTATTATTACCATTCTCCAGAAGAGGTAGACAGTAGTGAGCTTCTAACGAGAGTAGAATTTTTACTCAGTTAAATAATTACTTTGGTTTATTCTAATAGAATAAACCGTTCTGACTAAGTTATTAAAAATGTGAAGACATCAGTCAAACCGATAGTAACCTTCGATAGGTGTTTTAAACACATGTCTGGGGTTACTAATACATAGCGAAAGGATAGAAAAGTCATAGGTGTAAAGTGGACGTGTCGGTGATGATTTTTGTGGATCTGCACTGCTGCTGACAGCATCTTATACGTGTTCCTTTAAGGAGGGCTGATCATGATTGACAAATATATTTATGCCGTCACAAAAGAACTTCCAGAAAAGAAGCGAAAAGAAATAGAGTTAGATTTGAACCTATTAATCAATGAGATGATTGATGAACAAGATAATACACTGACTGAAGAAGAAAAAAATAGATAAAGTATTGAGAAAGCTTGGAAATCCAAAAAGACTGGCAGTTCAGTATAGAGGAAAAGAAAGATACCTCATTGGACCTAATTATTTTGACCGATATATGTTTGTTCTGAAAATCGTCTTGCTGTCAATATTGGTGAGTGTATCGATAGCAGTCGGATTGTCAGCTTTATTCTCGACTGAGGGTATAGTTGAGATGAGTGTTGGCTATGTTTTATCTCTATTTTCCGCACTACTGCAGGGAGCAGCGTGGGTAACCGTTATTTTCGCATTATTAGAGTATTATGAAGTATCAATTGGACCGGATCAGGCATTTGAAAAATGGGAACCCTCACAGTTATCAGAGCTGCCTGAGAACAAAGCGTTGATATCTAGAGGAGAGTCAGTGTTTTCTATTATAATGACGACAGTCTTTTTAATGTTATTTTTTCTGTTATCAGATAGAATTGGGATTTATTATAATGTAGGTCGTGAGATTAGTTTTATTCCCCTTTTTAATAATGATGTGATCGATTCATATTTAATTTTAGTTGTTTTAGTGTTTCTATTAAATATCCTAATAGAACTGATTAATATCATTAAAGGGAGATGGACCTTAAAAATAGCTGTCATCACTACACTATTGAATGTAATATCTGCTGGATTATTTATAGCTATCATTAATAGTCTTACTCTATGGAATAATGAAATCATACAAGAATTTGAACGATATGCACCTCTATCTTTTGAACGACTGATTTTACTGATTACCATAGTCGTTATTGCCGTGACTATTGGAGAGTCAGGATCAGCACTATATAAAGGGGTCAAGTATGGAGAGTAAAATAACTTGCTGAAAGAAATGATCTCATGCAGAGGTTATTATTATCCTGTCTTGATACCGGTTAAGGAGCAAGTAAAATGGCGAGACCACAGAATAAAACAGAACTGATTGAATCAGCTGATACTACGTATGACAGATTACTTGAAGCAATAAGTAAGATGACAAAACAGGAATGTGAAGAACCGTTCGATTTTTCAATGGATGTCACGAAAAAAGAAAGACACTGGAAAAGGGATAAAAATGTGAGAGATGTACTGATACATTTACATGAGTGGCATAAGCTCGTGCTTAATTGGATCGGGAACAAAACAAATGAGACTAAACGCCCGTTTCTGAAAGAAGGATACAATTGGAAAACATATGGGGAGATGAATGCTTTGTTTTGGGAGAAAGGACAGGACGTATCATACGAAGACGCCCTGGCACAATTCAAAATCTCCCATCAGAAAATGATGGAGGCAATAGAGAGCCTGTCTGAGGAAGAGCTATTTTCGAAAGGCATGTATGACTGGGTCGGTGGCAGTACGATCGGTTCGTACTTCACAAGCTCTACCAGCAGTCACTATGAATGGGCAATCAAAAAAATAAAGGCCCATAAGAAAAATATAAAAAACAAACAATAGACTGTTTATAAGTCTGTATCTTCATTAACCTGGATTTGACAAACGCGCTATAAAAGTTAAAATAGATAAGGTTAGATATGCAAGAAGGGTAAAACCGTATCTATTAGGAAACTAGAGTAGATAATAAATCAATACTATAGATAACTCTAAATGTAACTTTATCAGCGAAAGGATTTATTTAAACATGAAAGAAAATTTCTGGAAAGACTTACCGAAGCCGTTTTTCGTGCTTGCACCAATGGAAGATGTAACGGATGTTGTGTTCAGACATGTCATTACCGAAGCCGGCAGACCCGATGTCTTCTTTACCGAGTTTACAAATTCGGTCAGCTATTGTCATCCTGAAGGACGCAATAGTCTACGTGGACGTCTGGCGTTTACGGAAGATGAACAGCCATTGGTCGCTCACATATGGGGAGACCAGCCCGAACATTTCCGTGAAATGAGCATTGGGATGGCTGAAGAAGGATTTAGTGGTGTGGATATTAATATGGGGTGTCCAGTACCGAATGTTGCCGGTAAAGGGAAAGGCAGTGGGCTGATCCGTCGATTTGAAGTAGCGGCTGAATTGATTGAAGCAGCTAAAGCAGGCGGACTGCCTGTCAGTGTGAAAACTCGACTGGGGTATACACAGCTTGATGAAATGCATGACTGGATCACTCACTTATTAAAGCAGAATATTGCCAATCTTTCTATTCACCTGCGCACTAAAAGAGAAATGAGTAAGTACGATGCACACTGGGAACTGATTCCTGAGATTAAAAAAATCAGAGATGAGATTGCTCCGGATACATTACTGACTATTAATGGAGATATACCTGATCGTGAAACTGGATTACGTTTGGTTGAAGAAACAGGTGTAGATGGAGTAATGATCGGACGAGGCGTGTTCACTAACCCGTTTGCGTTTGAAAAAGAACCGAGAGAACATAGCAGTGAAGAACTTCTCGACCTCTTTAGACTTCATATGGATCTGTTTGATCAATATGGAGAAGAAGCTGGTCGAGCATTCAAACCGCTTCGTCGATTCTTTAAAATCTACGTTCGAGGTATACCCGGAGCAAGTGGATTACGGGCTCAACTGATGGAAACAGAAACAACAGATCAAGTTCGTATGTTACTGGATAAATTTGAAAAAAGTAACAGTCAGAAAATTGAAGAAACCAATGTAGTGCCTGTTGAAGGGTAACCAATTAAAACCAGGATTTATTTGCTTTAAGAGCAGATGAATCCTGGTTTTTTTTATTTAAAAGTGATTAGACGATTACTTAATTAAAAATGGTTAATGATTGTATTTTTTAAGCAAGTTGATATTATTGGGGTAAATAAATGGAGGCTGCGATTTTCTTGTAATAGTACATGGTCGGTAAAGACAGTTAGCTGTTTAATCACCTGTTTTTCATGGTAAAAGATAGAAAGGAGAAAAACGTAATGAGTCAGAATGAACCAGTTACCTATACACGATTATCCAATAATGCTGAATCTATAAGTAGAATTAAAGAATTGAATAAACTCTTTGCATCTGCTTTTGAAGACAAGACGACTTATTTAGGGAACAAACCCTCCGATGATTATTTAAAGTCTCTACTATCCAAAGAGCATATTATTGTATGTGTAGCGATAATTGATGAAAAGATAGTGGGGGGACTGGTAGCTTATGTGATGGACAAGTGTGAACAGGAGCGTAGTGAAGTGTATATCTATGATTTAGCTGTCGATAGTCAGCACCTCAGACAGAGAATCGCGACTAACCTTATTTATTTTTTAAAGCAGGAAGCACTCAAATCTGGAGCTTGGATCGCATTTATTCAAGCTGACCCAGTGGACTCACCGGCCGTTAATCTGTATGACACTCTCGGTAAGCGCGAAGAAGTCTATCACTTTGATCTGCTACTGGATGACTAGTCAGTTCCGAGTAAAGCTGAATTGAAAGGAAAGGGTGCTGATGACCGATTTAATTGACTACTTTATACGGATCAGTCCGGGGGTGGTTTTCCTTGTTGCATGCTATTTTTTATTGCCTAAAACCCAAATATTTCCAAAGTTAGTGTTGTTCATTTTTGGGTTTTTACTGATAAGAGACGCAATGACACCTTTAGGTTTCTGGCGAATAGGTTTAGCTGATGATTTTATGGTTTGGTTTCGATTCATTGATGATGGAGCCCTTCTCATTACGTTAGGGATTATAAGCTTGTTGATAACACTGCTTATTGTCTATTCAAATCCATTGCTGAATCAGTATCTTTATTGGATAAGTGATAAAAGAACAGCATCAATAGTGGTGGGGATAGCCGGTGCAGCATTAGTCAGCGCTCCGTTCCTGCTTATGTATAACACTATTCCTATCGAACAGAGGGGAGAAGCTGTCGCAACTACTCTGCTTCTGCCTTTATTCATTCTGACTATCTTTGGTAATTTCATGGAGGAAGTTTTGTTTAGAGGGTATCTTCAAGGTTATTTTGAAACGATTACTAGCCCATGGCGTGCGGTCCTGCTTTCCGGACTGTTTTTCTCCATCGGCCATATATTTCTAGCCATAACAGTAACCGATATAGGCATGATGATTTTGATTTTTACATTATATGAGGGACTCATTTGTGCATGTGTCCGTTTAAAACATGGAATAATAGCAGCTACCCTCACGCATGGGTTAGCCATATTTATCCTTGCTTCGGGCATTGTTTAAAAAATCACTTAATATTTTGGCACTTTCCCATACGTCTTAGAGTCTGGTCATGTTTAACTAGTAGAATAAAACCAAGTATCCATCATGAAAAATAGGGTTAAAGTTAATGAGTCTAAATTATTTTACTAATCAAATTTTCATGTATAATAAGTAAGTAACTGTTATTAAAAGAACTATACTAATAGGAGGAAGTTATTTTGGGAAGTCTTAAAGATACGTACACTTTATCAAATGGAATCGAGATTCCTGTTTTAGGCTATGGTACATGGCAGGTAACTGACCCGCAGGATGCTATTGATGGCGTTGTAAATGCGGTGAAAGAAGGATACCGTCATATTGATACAGCTCAAATGTATCGTAACGAAGAATACGTTGGTCAAGGAATCAAACAGTGCGGAGTGCCTCGTGAAGACCTTTTTGTAACCAGCAAATTAAATAATACAAACCATGGGTATGATAATACACGTAAGACAGTGGAAGAATCACTAAAAAAATTGGATTTAGACTATTTGGACCTGTTCTTGATTCACTGGCCAGTTGTTAAAAATAACGGCGGCGACTGGAAACAGGATAACATTGATACATGGCGCGCTCTTGAAGATTTATATGAAGAGGGAAAACTTAAAGCTATAGGGCTCAGCAACTTTGCCGTTCCTCATTTAAATAATATAGTTGAAAACTGTCGGGTTATGCCGATGGTCAATCAGATCCGTCTTCACCCTGGTGTCCGTCAGGAGGATACTGTCGAATTAAGCCGCAAGCATAATATGGTTGTAGAAGCCTGGTCTCCTCTTTCTCCAATGAAGTACCTGAAGGATGATTCAGAAGTGAATGCTATGAGCGAAAAGTATGGGAAGTCGATTGCCCAGTTACTGCTTAGATGGAGTGTTCAGCACGGATTTGTGACGTTGACTAAATCGGTTCACGAAGAACGTATTAGAAGCAACGCAGACATTTTTGACTTTGAGTTATCAGATGAAGACATGAGCTATTTTGACAATCTGACTTTTGATGAGTTAAGTAAACCAGACGACTTTGAAGAAAGATAATAAGTCTGAATTAAGACAATTGCAAAATAAATTAGGTATTTCACGAATCGTGTGTTATACTAGGTTTAACATATTGTAAGAGACATTTTAAGAACTGTGTAATGCATTCCGAATTGATCCTTAAGCAATAATGTAAATATTTGTGCTGAAGGCACAAGGAGGAATTTTAATTATGGAAACAGGTACAGTAAAATGGTTTAACGCAGAAAAAGGTTTTGGATTTATCGAACGTGACGGAGCAGACGACGTATTCGTACA
>JAFIFE010000026.1 GCA_020832185.1 Alkalibacterium sp. | reverse complement strand
TTCTAATACTTCGATTTGGTCTACTAAATTTCTATAAGCCCCATATCTTTATACAATCCTTAAATGACTCATCCATAATAGGTATACCCGTTTGATGATTTTAGAAAGACGAAGTTTTTCATAGATTATTGGGAGTTACCTATAAGATCTGATGTACTGCCTTATTTTTTTACCCTGTATCTGGATACTTAACTAGTTGAGTTTCATCGGACAAAAACAGCTTGACCGAAGTAAAAAGCATCCACATTTGGAGAGCTCCTATGTTGATTCGCTGTGCTAAACCAAAATAGGGAATAGTATTGGCTATAAGTCCAGCCATAATCCCTCCAGCTATTAAAATAAGAACCCCTGTGAGTATTGAATAGTATCCATACTGTCTAAACTGTTCTAACTTGATCATTCCTAACCCAACAAGGATAGGCGAGATAATAGTTAATGGAATAATAAGTGCTGTAATGACAATGTGCATCACTCCTCTTACAGTGAGGGGATCGCCTGGGAGGTCTTGAGGGAAAAAGTTATACGTTATTGAAATACTGTGCATCGTCAGGAATAGAAGCATACCTACCTGAGACGATTTTGGCGCAAATTTTTTCAAGTACATGTAGGCGCTAATTGAAAATAGTATGGAAAAAAGGCCGTAAAAGAGGGTCAACACTGACAGCATCCCTCTATCTGGTGCCCCACTGGCTGTCAAGTCGCTGATTGGCTGCTCTAAGTGACTATAAGACTCCCAAAGTATCCCCCCAATAACTACATGGCTTATATAAAAAAAGACGGCAATTGCTCCGAAAATAGTCCCTTTCCTTACCACGCTGATCCCTCCTCTATCCCTCTAAACTCCTCCGCCTTGCCAGTTCAATAAGATGCTGTTGATCGTCTAGATCTCCACCAGCGGTTAGTTTCACATCCAATCCTTCGTCTTTTTGGGAGGTGGTCACTCATCAGTCAAACAGACGCTTCATTAGTCCCTAGTTCTATGCATACTTTATTATACTAAAATATAGCAAGTTACTTAATGAAAACACTTAGTTGATTTAAGTGTAAAAAAACGCACAGGACATCAAAATAAACTGATGTCCTGCGCGTTCTTATGCTTTTTGGCTTATATATTTAAGACGAGATAACTCCCATTGCTGCAAGAATATTTACCAGCACAATGAGTATCGGGATAGATAATACTGTTCTGAATAAAAAGACTTTGACTACGTCCCAGAAATTTAATCCGATTTTTGTTTTAACTAAGATCATTCCCGTTTCAGACATGAATACTAATTGGGTAAAGGCTAGCACACCAATAAAGAAGCGCGCTGCTTCTGACTCAGCCCCACTTATAAACAGCGCAGGCAGATACATATCGGCAAATCCCGCAACTGAAGCAGGGGCCATCTGCGCAGCCACCTCACTGCTATACCCCAGGAAATCATAAACAGGAACAAGCGGAGCACTAATAATATCGAAAAACGGCGTATATTCAGCTACGATCAGCGATAATGTTCCGACTGCCATGATAACTGGAAGAAATCCGACATAAATATTGACCACATTTTTCAGAGCTTCCACAAACGCCCCTAATATTGAGGTCTGTTCTGCCTGTTCAACTGCAGAATCATAAGAATATTCAACAATCGTTTTATCATCTGGAACGTCTACTGATTTGGGTGTCTTGTCTTCATAGTACGTTGCTTCGAACTTCTTCAAAGGCATTCGCGCAGTGATAAATGCTAAAACTAGTGTAACGATTACGATCGAACCATAGAAAATAGGGAAAATACCACTAAAGCCTAATTCTTCGGCTACGGCTGCCGCAAATGCGATTCCTACTATTGAAAAGCTAGTTGATATAATGTAGGCTTCTCTTTTATTGTAGTACCCTCTCTGATACTGCTTGTCTGTCACAACAATTCCGATTGTTCCGTCTCCTACAAAAGAAGCAATGGCATCAATCATTGAATACCCGGGAACTCTGAATACTTTTTCCACAATGGGACCTAATAAGATCCCGACGAACTCAACGATACCAAAATGTGTAAGTAATGGGAGCGCAAGAATACCTACAAAAAATGTAATATATAAAGTGGTCAGCAATCCTGTACCACCGGCCATCAATCCTCCTGTATCAGGATCTAAAATCATTTCTCCAACAGTTGTTCCATCAAACCAGTTGTTGAGCACCATTAAGTAAAGAAATGACCCAACCAGTCTCAATACCACATTAATTGGGGATGCTTTAAAAATATTATTGAGAAAGTTGCTTTTCGATGTATAGAACATAAATACGACCGTCCCGACTAATACGATCCAGGCAGAGACGGCTGTAAATAACAGAAACCCATCTAGGATATTATCTGTCACCAGGTAAATGATATGAGAGATCATGATTCGACTCTCCCCACCAATTGTAAATGGAACTAGAAAAAATATAAATCCAATCAAAGATAAAAATATAAACTTAAACTTATTAATCATGTATAAAACCCTCCAATATAGTCGCTTATCAGAATAGCATATCCAGGAGGGTTACACAATCGATTTATCTTTTCACAGTAATCAGCAAACATTCAGACATGCATAAACATACCCTAATTTTAATGACAGAATATAACTAATAATGGAGTTTCCGCTAGGTAGATATTGGTTTACTCATCTTTATACACCCTGGTTCTGCACTGCTATGAGGATAGTCACAGTCCTAAAAGTTATTCATGAGGGAAAATTCCCCATAATTAATGGTTCGGTCCATACCAAGAATAATTAAGATCAGAATGAATACTTATAATCCGTTTGATAGTTATATTCATTTTAAAAGTAATGGTCTCCCCTTACCTTAATGTTCTGATTTTGACACTATAGCTTTCCATCAGCTCACTATCCACCATTCATCATCTGGCTGGTCGTTTAATCTGTTTAACTGAACACAATCTTCAGCCAACTTTGATTTGATATATTCGAGACTCTTCCCCCCATGGGTGATACCCTGTACCAACGAATTCAAAACCGAACTTCTCATAAAACCCTTCGTGATCTGTACTGAGATATAGCGTTGAAAAGCCACCGGATGCTGCATCTTTTTTTGCTTCTTCAATCAGTAAAGAGCTGTATAGATGTCCTCTATAATCTGGCTCGATAAATAAGGCACAGAGCCAAGGGTACAAATCCATTCTACTTATAAAATCATTGGTGATTACCCCGGCACATCCCGCTATTCTTTCATTGTCCATTAATAAATACCAGTAGGGCAAGGGACTATTGGTATTTATAGAATGACTGATGCTGTCTTCGTACACTCTTAAACTCTCAGGCGTTGCCCATATGTCTTGAAAATATGCAATTGCCTGGCAGCAAATTTCTGGATGTTCTCTCACCGATATGACTTTCACTATACTCCCCCACTCTCTTTATTGGTAAACGGGCTCTAAAAAAAAGAGACCGTCAATTGCAAGACAGTCCCTTTAGTCTACACCTGCCTATTCAGCTTCTTTCCATACTCTTTCAAGCTCGGCAGTATCCAATTTTTTCATTTCCAAAAACGATTGGGTCACTCGGTCAATTTGCTCTTTTGATCCATTTGATAATAAATCGTCCAATGATTCAGGTACAATCTGCCATGAGACACCAAACTGATCTTTCACCCATCCACATTGTTCAGATTCAGGAACAGCAGATAATTTTTCCCAGTAGTAATCAATTTCGGCTTGATTTTCACAGACAACCATTAAAGAACAGGATTCATTAAATGTGAACGTGTCTTCTTTATCATTATCCATTGCGTAAAACTGTCTTCCGAATAAGTGAAATCCGGAAAACTTCACTCTGGCATTAGGATTTTCCGCTTCACCCGTCTCATAGTACTGCATTTCTTCGATTGAAGATATGGGGAATAGATCGGTATAATAAACGACTGCATCTTCTGCTTTACCGCCCTCTGAGTGAGTGAATAGAAAGTTAGGGATGATCTTCTGTACAACTGGATGTTCTGACAATAGAATCTGCCAGGTTAAACCGTATCGATCTTCCAGCCATCCATACCGTTTACTGAACGGGACTTCTTTAAGAGCCATCAGCTCTTTTCCGCCATGTGTGAGTGTGTTCCACAGTTTATCGACCTCTTCATTTGACGAACACTGTATCATTAATGAGAAGGATGGGTTGAACTTGAATAACGGCCCTGCACTGAAAGCGACAAAGGATTGACCTGCTAATTCAAAATTTACAGTTGTTGTCTCGCCGGAAGGTGTCCCATCCAATTTCTGAATGCTCGTTATTCTGGATTCATCAAATAATCCTGTGTAAAATGCTGCTGCTTCTTCCGCTTCTTTATCGAACCAAAGATTAGGAATAATGTCTTTCATTATTGTTCATCTCCTTCTTCAATAGTGTATGTAATAATCAGGTAAGAAGGCTATTTCTATGCAAATAGTATATCATTTATCTTTATTTTTCTCGGTCATTTGCACTTAAATTCGAAAGCAAAAAAAAAAAGGCAAAGACGATGAAATTAAATTCCATGTCTTTGCCTTTATAGGTTAGTTTAGGTTATTAAGCCTTAGTAACGTTTGCTGCTTGAAGTCCGCGTGCGCCTTCTTCAGTATCAAAGTTTACTGCTTGTCCTTCGTCTAAAGATTTAAATCCTTCTTCTTGGATTGCTGAGAAGTGTACGAATACGTCGTCTGCTCCGTCACGTTCGATAAATCCAAAACCTTTTTCTGCGTTAAACCATTTTACTGTACCTGTTTCC
>JAFIFE010000025.1 GCA_020832185.1 Alkalibacterium sp. | reverse complement strand
CTAATGTGTTATCGTTAGAGTGCGTCATGTGAATTCATCCTGTCTATTGAGAGTTAGCGGTAACTTCAATATACCATGAAATTCACATGGCGTTTTTCTATGTGTTAGCCTGAGTGGCTAACTTCATTATAAAATCCAGCTTTGTTTTCTCTTGAATATATTCAGCAAATCTTTCTACTTGTATATACTTTAGAATGTTAAAAAATTCAATTACATCCTCTAATGACCACTCTTTGTCAATAGAATTATCGTTAATTCTCTCTATAACATTTTCCAATTCCCACCCACATGCCCAGTCATTTTCAGAATAAAATTTTACTCTGTCCACTTTTGTTACCTCCAATCCTCGTTGTATTATAATTACTCAATCGAACTCAATTTAAAAAGTAGTATTATTTTATGTATTTCATGCTAGATTTTAACCGAGATAGTATTCATCATAATTTTTTTAAAAAGTCTAATTTATTTATGATGTGGTTTCCTGTAGCAAAAATACCTTAGTTTTTATAAAGTAAACTTATACAACGTGACAATCTTAACAGAATTCAACTTTAAAATTGACATACTTTTCTTTAATATCACTTCCAAAGAATTCGGGTAGCATATTGAACTCATGTTTTATAGAAATATATAATAGCTTTAAATATTCTTCTTGCTCAGGATAAAATTTAGTATTAGTTTCGTTCTTATTATTTCCTCTAGTTTTTACTTCTATATAGGGCATATCAGTATTAAATGTATTATACGATAGAGCTATATCTGAACTTGTATTACTATTACTTTGAATATAAAAATCAGTCCATTTTTTATTCCACATTTTATTTTGTGTGCTGTTTATAAACAAATCTGCTAATTCGACAGCTTCTTGGCATTCTGCAATATCGGGAGTTTTGTATTCATGTTCAAGTTTATTTCTTACCTTTCTGATATTTGATACTAAGAGCATAGGAGCTATCCCCATAGTTTGAATAAACTTAATTTTAAAAGACATATCTGAAGAAAATGTTTCTTTTTTTACTTTATTCATATGTACATTTAAATTTGGATAGCGCTTTTCATTAAAATTTGAATAATCAAATCCCAAATAAGATATTATCCAATCTATTTGGCAATCAATAGCTCTTTTACAATTAGTTAGACAGTTTATACGGCCTTTTATATCTTGAGTTCTTAAATCATCAACTGCATATTTCAAGAAGCTTTCTGGGGAAACTTGGAACTCTACATAATCAGAACTAGATTGAATATCAACCATGATCTTGAAATCTGACCAGTTAACTTTAGAATTAATTTTCATACCTTATCCTTTCACATACGCTTTTTTGCATGAAAAGTGTACATACTTTTTATATGATAGTCTTAAATTTTTCTTTCTTCTTGAGATTTTTATCATACAATATATAAATTGGTTTATTAAGTATAAAATCCTCATCTACTTATGATAAGGTTCATTCCGCATAATCCGAAACGCTCGATAAATCTGCTCGACCAATATCAGCCTCATCAACTGATGAGGATAGGTCATCTTTCCAAATGAAATTGTGGTGTCGCTTCGTTTCATGACGGCTTCGCTTAAGCCGAGTGATCCGCCTATGACGAAGACGATTTTGCTGCTGCCGTGGATCATGAGCTGTTCGATTTCTTTGGCGAAGGATTCGGAGGTGCGTTCTTTTGAGTCGATCGCCAGGGCGAAAACGTAGGCCTGGTCCGGTATTTTGGCGAGGATACGCTCGCCTTCTTTGTCTTTGACTTGGACCATTTCAGCTTCGCTCAAATTCTCAGGTGCTTTTTCGTCCGGCACTTCGACCAATTTGATTTTTGTATAAGCACCTAAGCGTTTCGTATATTCTTCGATACCTTTTTTCAGGTACTTCTCTTTCAATTTTCCTACTGACACTACTGTGATATCCATAGTCCACTCCTTTTAAACTTGATCCAGAATTTTTGTTAAGATGCGTTTCAGCTCAAAATACTCTGCTTCTTCCAGGTTGATTTCTTTTGTAAAGGCAACGGGGACCTCTTCTGCCTTTTTTTCGATGGCTTTGCCTTTATCGGTCAACGTGACTTCGACTACTCGCTCATCGGTTAAAGAACGGGTCCGCTTGACCAAGCCTCTCTCTTCCATTCGTTTGAGCATCGGTGTCAACGTGCCGGAGTCAAGAAACAATCGGTGCCCCAGCGCTTTGACTGTAATTGTTTCCGTTTCAAATAATACAAGCAGCACCAGGTACTGCGGGTAAGTGACATCAAACTTTTCAAGTAAGGGGCGGTACAGTTTCGTCATCTGCCGGGTTGCGGCGTATAGGGGAAAGCATAATTGATTATCCAGTTTTAGTATATCTTTCGTCATTCTCTTCACTCCTCCTCGTTAGTATACCAAGTTCTGATTGAGGTTCATACTGTTTGACATACTTAATTTAATTGTGTACAATCAAATTGTACAAAACTATACTAAGAGGAGATGTCTTCAATGGGATTAGCATTATATACAGCATCATCAACAGCAAAAGGCGGACGCAAAGGGCACGTCACTTCATCTGATGGAACACTGGATCTGGAACTCTCTCTTCCAAAAGGCTTAGGCGGAAAAGGAACAGAAGGCTCAACTAACCCGGAACAGTTATTTTCAGCTGGATATGCTGCTTGTTTTGACAGCGCGCTTCAATTAGTTGCCGGCAAAGCGAAGAAGAAAACCTCTTCTACCGTTACTGCACATGTAAGCATAGAAAAGAAAATGAAAGGCTTTGGACTTAGTATTGAACTGGAGGTTGAAATCGAAGGCGTCACTCAAGAAGAAGCAGAGGACCTGGTTGATCAGGCTCATGAAGTCTGTCCTTATTCTCGTGCAATCGATGGAAATGTGAAAGTGAAGAAAACAGTGAAAGCTATTTAAGTTATACACATAAGTTAGTTCTTGACCTTCTGGGCGTTTTCCAGGGGTCTTTTTTCGTTATCCACCCTCTTTCCACAGTTATCCACAAAGTTATGCACATATCCACAATCTCTGTTCCCGTTTAATTCTAATTAGAGGCTTTTAAGCAGAAATTAGGATTGTTTACAAGCTAAGTTATACACATTTTTACACAACGTAAACATCGGATTCTAAAAAATAAGAACCCTTTAACATCAACCTTTAAACGATAATAAACGTTATGCTAAAAAAAGTTATGCACACGCGGTTTGTCCAGTGTGCATAACTTTTTCAGGAAATAGCTGGTTTGACGGGATTTTGCTCTTTTTTTATCCACACCCGAACAAAGTTATCCCGTTAGTTGTCCCCAAAATAAAATACACAGCCCAAAAATAGGCTGTGTATCATTTTTTTATTCACTTAAATCATGTCTTCTGAGCTGCGCATGGTGATCGTTGTGGATCTTAGTTCCCCGTTACGGTAAAACTCCACTTCTACTTCCTGTCCTATATCTGTGTTGTATATTTCCTGTCTCAGTCCAATGCCGTTTTGCACCTCTACGTCGTTAAAGCTCACGATGACATCATTGGCTTCCATGCCTGCTTCATCTGCGGCACTGCCTGTGGATACTTCAGCAACGACGACTCCTCCCTCAATGTCTTCAGGAAGATTTAATATTGCCTGCTGCTGCTGTGGAGAGACCATTGACAGATCCACCATCCCTACGCCTAAAATCGGACGGATGACTTCTCCATTTTCCTCAAGCTGATTGATGATATCCACTGCATCGTTACTTGGAATCGCAAAGCCCATGCCTTCTATCGTAGAGGAAGAAATTTTCATTGAATTGATCCCAATGACCTGACCGGCTATATTCACCAGTGGGCCACCTGAGTTTCCTGGATTGATGGCTGCATCTGTTTGAATAGCGGTCATTTCCCAGTCCATTTCCCCATCCATATTCGTATCTACCGGAACCGTTCGTTCCACTGCTGAAATAATGCCTGACGTTACTGAGGACGCAAAGTTCGTTCCAAGCGGTGAGCCAATTGCCACGGCCGGTTCGCCGACTGTCAGATTTTCAGAATCTCCAAATTCAGCGACTGTGGACACTTCACTGGCATCTATGGCAAGCACAGCTAAGTCTGTCCAGACGTCAGCGCCTATGACATCAGCTTCCACTCGTGTGCCATCTTTAAAGAGGACTTCGATTGAATCTGATCCTTCGATCACATGATTATTAGTGAAGACGTACGCTGTTTCGCCATCAACTTTATATACAGCTCCACTTCCAGTTCCGACTTGCAGGAGGTTTTCTTCATCCTCAGGTGCATCGGTCTCGCCGTACCATCCCCACTGATTCTCGCCTATACGCTGAAGGTTAATGATGGAAACCACTGAATCATCGATGACATCCACCGCATCTGTTATCCCTGATGAGACATCGACTCGGACTTCCGACACCGCTACGCGTCCTTCATCATCTACTACTCCGTTTTGATCATCGTTATCCGTTTCATTCGTTAATGTGTCGCAGCCCACTAAGATAGAAGACGTTAATGCGAGCGCAACAAAAGAGTGCCATTTCTTTACATTCATTTCTGATTCCCCCTATTTCATTCCATTCATATCGTTAATGTATCATTTAATTTTGTCTTTACAGTGAACAAAAAAGTAAGAGTTGTTGATACCATCAGTTTAGCATATTTTGTCCCATTACAATATTATGACGAGTCTTGCTCCGTCTATCCTTTATTATTATAATTTTTTCACCTTCAATTTCAATAGGTTCCAACGACTTTTTTCATCCCGTTTGTGCTCTTTTTTTCCCGCATTTAATCGCTATTTATCGTAATTGAAAACAAAAAAAAGACTGAAACAAAGGAGGCGGTCTCCTCATGTTTCAGCCGTTTGCTGATTACAGTGTAAATAGCGGACACGGGATTTCAGGATCCGTGTCATACAGTTGGAAGGTTTCATTCACACCCGTGTCTTTTTTCACCAGTATTTCTTCAACTGATGCATGCGCAATTTCTTTCATGTTGTTTTCTTTGCTCAAGTGGCCTAAGTAGACCCGTTTGGTTCGGTCCCCAACGATTTCTGATAAGGCTAATGCCCCATCTTCATTAGATAAATGACCTTTGTCGCCAAGAATTCGCTGTTTAAGCGACCACGGGTAACGTCCCATTCTGAGCATGCTCAAATCGTGGTTGCTTTCAATCAGATATGCTTCTGCATCCTTCACGTAATCCCGCATGCGGTCACTTACATAACCCGTATCTGTCAGCATCACGAAGCGTTTGTCATTCTTTTGAAACGTATAAAACTGAGGATCGATTGCATCGTGAGACACGCCGAAACTTGACACATCGATGTCTCCCAGCGTTAAGGTTTTATCGATCGAAAAGTGATTTTTTTGTTCCATTTTCAGCTTACCTAGTTTAGGTTCCATGGCCTGCCACGTTTTTTCATTCGCGTAGACATCCAGTCCAAATTTGCGGGCCAATATGCCGACCCCTTTGATGTGGTCAGAATGCTCATGAGTCACTAAAATCGCATCCAGATCTTCCGGACGACGACCGATTTTGCTTAAAAGCTCAATGGTCTTTTTCCCACTGAGTCCGCAGTCGACGAGCAATCTGGTTTTACCCGATTCAACATAGGTGATATTACCCGTGCTGCCACTCGCCAATAAGCTTATTTTCAATCCCGATTCTTCTGTTTCCATCATAACTGATACCTCTCCCTGCACATACTCCTTGTCTATCTTACAACATCACTCAGTATCTAAGCAAGGTGTCTCCCGGACTCGTCACATAACCGTCCGATTTAGTTAATCGTCTGTCTCAGACTCATCATCTTCCTGCAGATCGAGATCCACTGGGACGACGGGTTCTGCCGGTTCCGAAATGATCGAGCGTTCAAATGCATCCACACGGAGGACTTGTTCCCCACTGGCGTCGACGACAGGAATATACCATATCGGGCCATACATACTTAAGTCTTCCAGATGCAGTGTGCGCTGATACGATAAGATCGGTTGTTTGACAATAGAATTGGAGCTGATCTGGTTGTTTTGAAAGAGAATCTCGATCGCCTGGCGGTCTGTGATTACTTCAAGCGGGCTGCCCTGAGTCGTCATGGGACCAGCGTAACTCTGCTGATACGAGATGATGTTGCCGTCACTGCCGTAAAATAAAGAAATTTCTGAGGTGCCGTCAGCAACCGGGATTCCTTCTACCTGCTGGGCAAAGACAAAGCGGTTTTCAGCATTATCATACCTGAGATAGACATATTCCGACCCGAATAACACTGCGCCACTCTCTATAAATTCATCAAGTCTGGTGTAGTCTGCTTCTGTGAATCCATCATCCGGGTTTCCCTCGATTTCAATCGGATCAGATAAGATACTCGTGTACAGCGTGCCGTCTTGAGCAATCGATCCAGCCTGATTTTCAAGCTGATTGCTGTTTTCTTCCAGTAAGTTGTTACGATCCGCCTGTACATAAAAGACGTTTTGTTGTTCTTCGTTCAGTGTCGGTAACTCAATGCCGATCTGTTCCATTTCTCGAATCAGATTGACCTGGTCGGGTGCGGTCGATGCGTACTGCAGATCACTTCTGTTCAGGAAACCGATCAGCAAATAGATATTCAGAAATAAGAAAGTGATCAGGAAGATGTTCTCAATTTTTTTAAAGTCCATTGTGTGTTTCCTCCTGCAGTTGAATGTAGCGATTCAGTTCGTACCATACCTGTTCCGACTGAACATACCAGTTCGGTTCAAAATGGACCACGCGGCTGTCTTCTTCACTCTCGATCCACGTCAGCCCCACTTTAATATGCTGAATGTTTTCTAACCCATTTGGAGTCGTTTCCAGCTGATCAATGATTTCCCGTCCACTCGGAAGTGTTTTGGTGCCTTCACCCGTCAGTGTCAATGGCGTCTGAACCACTCGTAAAGGCAAGCGAAGATTGCTTCGTCCACCTTCCACTACCGTCACAAGGACAGAGGATTCCATCTGCTGAAGGCTGTACACAGGGTACCCTTGAATGTAACGCTGGAAGGTCACTTCATTCGTAGAAGGGGTATACGCCTGATAATGGATCGTTTCCGTCCAGTTTTCAATCTGTCTGAGCTCCTGGAAACTGGCTAATAAGCGTTCACTAAATGTCATTTGTCCCATATCTGTCCGTTGTCTTAAATAGGTCAGTGTATTGGTGGAGTCATTGATTCTTACTTCTGTCGTCAAGTCGATGTATCGGATCGATTGTCCGGTACGTCTGGCATCCACTTCTGATGTGTCTGCAAAGAACTGATTGATGTATAGATTATTCGGCAAACGCTCTACCAGATAATCGTGATACTCTACTTCCACTTCTTCTTCCGGTAAATAGATAAAGGTGTCTCTTACATCTACAGCTTCTACAGCCGTAAACTGATTGTTGGCTGTATATAAAAGCTCGTTAATAATTTCTGTCGTGAAGCTGGTTTCTTCAACTGTATAATTGATTTCATTGTTTACATCATAAAAACCGATTTGCTCCGGATTGTCCCGGTTCATGTAAAAGCGCATAAACGTACGGTTTTCATAATCTGTCGGTAAGTCTTCAAAGGCATTCTCAAACAACCCGAATGGCATAGGCGCATCGAATATGAACTCTACCCATTCCCCTGTTGACAGCTGCTCCTGATAATCTTCCTGACTGAGTCGCTGAGGACTGTTGACATCCCCAAAAGTCATCTCAGTGAACTGTTCCTCAACCCATTCCTGAGAGTAGAAGGTATTGGCTTCAAACTTGGTATTGTTAAATGAGCGGTGCCAGATGATCTGGTTTGGTGCAAAGACTTCTGTGATAGTGCGGTCGACGAGTGACGCAGGTACAGAACCGCTGCCGGTTGATGTTGGCTCACGCAATTCTCCACCTGCCGTCCATAACTGGAAACTTAAAAATAAACTCAGTCCAATTAAAAAGGTCAACATTATGTGTTTGAATCGGGACCAGGTCATACCCATTCATCCTCCTCTTCAAATGGCACATATGGAAGCGATAGATAAAAGGTCGTCCCTTTTCCTTCAGTACTTTCAGCCCATATACGGCCGCCATGCTGTTCCACTACTTCTTTAGAAATGGCTAATCCTAAGCCACTTCCTCCCATTGCTCTGGACCGCGCACGGTCGACTCGGTAAAATCGGGAGAAAATTTTGTGCAGATCTGCTTTTGGAATACCCATTCCCTGGTCAGTGATACTGATGATTACGGTATCTTGTCTTTTCTCCATACGGCCTGTGATGGTGCCGCCGTCTGGTGAGTACTTGATTGCGTTGTTCATGATATTATCCAGTACTTGAATCATTCGGTCAGGGTCCACTTCAACAAAGACTGCTTCTTTCAGCAGTTTCTTCTCGATCTGATAGTCTTTCCCTTTATATTCTGCGGAATGAATCAGCATCTCAAATCGGTTCAGCACATGATCGACCATTTCGGAAATATCCACTATTTCAAGGTCCAGTGAGCTTTTTCCTGAATCGATCCGTGATAAGTGTAGCAGATCCTGGATCATACGGATCATACGGTCTGTTTCGTTCTGCGTCACTTCAAGGAACCTTGGTGCCAGTTCCGGATCTTCCCATGCCCCGTCAGCCAATGCTTCAATATAGCTGCGCATGCTCGTCAATGGGGTTCTCAATTCGTGCGACACGTTAGATACAAACTGTTTTCGTTCTTCATCAATGCGTTCCTGTTCCGTTACATCATGCAGGACACAGACAATTCCGCTGATAAACCCTGATTCTCTTTGAATAAGAGAAAAAGATGCGCGTAAAATAGTCATGACCCCATCCTGATTGGCATTGATCAGGATATCGTCTTGTTTTTCAAGAATCGTTCGTAAAGTGATTTCCTCTTCTACTTTTAATACAGCCAGAAGATTCTCCCCTATCGCTTCTTCTTCGCTCATCTCAAGCATTGTTTGACCCATATCGTTTATGATGATGATTTTTCCACGTCTGTCTGTGGCCACAACGCCATCAGTCATATGCGTCAGAACACTGTTCAGTCGGCGTCTTTCTGCATCGATCGATTCCTGAGCTTCAGCTACGTCGTCTGACAGATCATTGATCAGCGAGGCGAGCTGACCTAATTCATCTTCTCCGTATACTTTCAATGTCCCTGAATAATCTCCGTCTGCAATCTGGCGCGTCTGGATCTGCATTTCTTTAATGGGTTTCGTTAACGCACGAGACACCATATTAGCGAGTATCAGTGACAAAATAATAGCAACCGCACTGGATTGTAAAAATATCAGTGTAATCTGAGAAATTTGAGCATAGACAGATTCGATATTGCTTTCCATCAGGATGGCCCCTAAAAACTGGCCCTCATCGCCCTCAGAGAAAACAGGTTCGACTACTTTCCATCGTCTGTTGTTCGTAATGGGATCGATGACTTGTCTTGGAACGGTGGATTCTGTAAACAGGGCCTGCCTGACATCCACATCATCCGACAATTGACCCACAATGCTCTGCTGGGTACTGTCACTCGTCCCGATAACGACCAAATCTTCATTGACGACTTGTAAATCTGTGATCCCACTTCCAGAAAACTCACCTATCAAGCTGTTGATTTCCTGGACCGGATCGATTTCGTTTTCTTCGTCACTTGCTTCCTGTTCAAGAAAAGGCATGATCGTACTTTCCAGAAAATTCATTTGAACTTGTCTGTCTTCCTGAAAGTTGGCGATCAGTTGTCTTTCTATCTGGGTAATAAAATTCGCCCCGATTAACTGCAGGGCGAATACAAGTAATAAGACTATGACAAAGACTATTTTTGTGTTGATCGACTGATAAAATCTAATTTTTTTCTTCATACACTCACTACTTCTCCTGTTGTTCAGGACTTCTTAAATAATAGCCTACTCCTCGACGGGTAACCAGGAATGTCGGGTGACTTGGATTATCTTCAATTTTTTCGCGCAGGCGTCTGACGGTTACGTCGACTGTTCTTACGTCTCCAAAATAATCATATCCCCATACGGTTTCAAGCAGATGCTCACGTGTCATGACTTGTCCGATATGTCTTGCCAGATAGTGCAGCAATTCAAATTCACGGTGAGTCAGTTCGATCGTGTCTCCACGTTTAGATACGATGTACGCATCCGGGTGAACAGTCAAATCGCCCACTTCGATATCATTCGTTTCTTCTTTAACGGGTTCTGTGTTTTGAAGAGAGGATTGACGTCTGACATTCGCTTTTACACGTGCAACGAGTTCTCTATTAGAGAAAGGTTTCGTCACATAATCGTCTGCTCCGAGTTCCAGTCCTAGCACTTTATCGATTTCCTGGTCTTTTGCTGTGACCATGATGATCGGTGTATCTCTTGTCTTGCGCACTTCTCTACAGACTTCAAGTCCGTCCATTTTAGGAAGCATCAGATCAAGAACGATCAGATCCGGATTCTCCTGCTCTACTTTTTCGATGGCTTCTTCTCCATCGTAGGCAGTCACTACCTCAAATCCTTCTTTTTCTAAATTAAATTTAACGATATCTGAAATCGGCTTTTCATCATCGACGACTAATATTTTTTTCAAAGACGTTCCTCCTTAGAAACATTTTATATCTTGCGTTTTCAAATTCAGTGAATCGGTTCTCTTAGATTATACCGCACCTTAAGATTCGGTTCAATTTTAGCTCACAATTCTTTTGAGTCTATGATGATGCTTTAATTCAAATGCACCGTCAACGCAATCGTTTCATTCGCTATGGCTTCTTTGGATGGTCTGACTTCCAGTGATGCAACACTTGCGTGATCCAGTATAATTACTGGGATGACCGGTTGAAATCCTCTTTCTTCAAATAACTGTCTGTCAAATGACGCCAGCTTGTCTCCTTTTTCCACAAAGGTATTACGCTTAACATATGACTCAAATCCTTCACCCTTCAGCAAAAGCGTGTCGATCCCAATATGAATCAGAACCTTGATGCCCTCTTGAGTTTCAATGTAATAGGCATGCTTCGCATCGGCTACTTCTATCAATTTCCCACTGACTGGTGCGAAAACGTCCTCAGATTCCGGCATCATCGCAAACCCGTCACCTATCATCCGTTGAGAAAACAAATCATCCGGAACTTCTTCGATTTTCATGACTTCTCCATCTGTTACCGCACATAAATTAAGCATGTTCGAGGTCACTCCCTCTTCCTGCTCTTTAAACCCAGTTGATTGATTACTCATCTCTTTCTCCTTTTAAGTGCAAAAATGCTTTGTAGATGCTACTATTCTAACAATTAAAGCCGTTTCAAGCAATCTCTTTCGAAAATAGCGTTTCGGTTGGTGATGACACGTCTTCGTGGTATTCTAATCATATACAATCAATTGATACGCATCATGTAAAAAGGAGGGGCAAAATGGAACTAGGATATATCCTTTCTCTTATCATTTTAGGCGTTTCTCTCGTTATCTTAATTGGTATGGGCTTTTTTGCTATGAAGAAAATGAAACCGACGCTAAAGAATATTGAAGAAACACAAAAAGTTGTCGAAGGTCATATGGAACACTTTACGCACGAAGCTGAAATCATACAGGAAAAAGTCGATCACATTATGACACGAGTGGATTACACCAAAAATGTGTCAGAGATGAAAATTCAGCGGTTTGATGAATTTTCTAATTATGCAACAAGCTTGTCTGAGTCACTTATGTACTTAAAAGAACATGGTGGTGATTTTTCTAAAGGCGTAGCTGAAAACAGCTATAAAGAACTAAAAACGGATGGACCGCTTCTGGCTAAGACCTTCAAGCTGGCATTTAAAAAGACAGTTGATAAGCAGAAAATGCGCCACCGTACAGATTCATCTGCACAAGTACCCGCAGTGATACACCACGAATTAGCCAATATTGAAAGGTAGGAGAAAAGTATGCCAAAAGTAAGTTTAACGAAAGCCATTTTATTCAGTGCAGCATCAGCCTTCACAGCTCTACTCTTAGCACCAAAAGACGGAAAAGCCTTCCGTCAGGATTTGAAAGAGGAAGCTTCTAAACTGAAAGACTCTGGAGAAGAAAAAGCTCACGAATTAGTGGATGACTTCAAAGCATCTTACATGGAAGCCGAAAAAGAACTGGAATCTGAACAAGCGAAACTGGATGCCAAACAGGCTAAGCTGAACCAGACCATCGAAGAAATTGAAAGAGATCTGGCACTAAGCGAAGCGGAAAGACAAGATGACACTGTCGTGGATCCGGCAACGGCTAGCCATGCTATGTATGCGGATGACAGCATCGGTGACGTCAAGGATACACCTCTTGAACCAGAACATGATCAGGCGATTCCGAAAGATAAAGTGGATGAAGCCCTGCATGACAATTATTTATCTGATGATGAAGATTTCAAGTTGGATAAGGATGACCTTGAAGACGAAGAATCTGCATCAACTAAAGTCAATCCAAACAACTAATCAGTAAACGAGACAAAAAGGCGGATCAGAGCTCCGCACACTGTTTAATTCATTGAGCAAAAAAGCATTTCCCTTTCCTGCTTTCAGGAATATGAGGAAATGCTTTTTTTATGGCGTCTTTAATACCTCTGCCACTATCTACAGGTCTAGTAAGGGATTGGATTAGTGTGTAGGTGTTGGTCGTTAGGTGTTTGATTTAGCATTGCTGTTCACTCACAGATTTTGGCTGAGCGAGTCCGACACAACGATGCTCTTATCGCGCTCTCGCTCGACTGTTCAACG
The DNA here is from genome assembly GCA_020832185.1 of Alkalibacterium sp. Taxonomy (GTDB): domain Bacteria; phylum Bacillota; class Bacilli; order Lactobacillales; family Carnobacteriaceae_A; genus Alkalibacterium. The sequence continues at coordinate 149,139 of JAFIFE010000025.1, read as the reverse complement.
ACGAGTACTACATATCCGGCTCCTTTGTGTCAGTCTCGCCGTCCTTCTTTAATACGAGTCCGACACAAAGTCGCTCTTATGTCGCTCTCGCTCGACTGATCAACGACGAGTGCTACATATCCGGCTCCTTTGTGTCGGTCTCGCCGTCCTTCTTTGATGCGAGTCCGACACAACGACGCTCTTATGTCGCTCTCGCTCGACTGATTAACGACGAGTACTACATATCCGGCTCCTTTGTGTCAGTCTCGCCGTCCTTCTTTAATAGGAGTCCGACACAAAGGAGCTCTTATGTCGCTCTCGCTCGACTGATTAACGACGAGTACTACACATATGGCTCCTTTGATTCAATCATGCTCTTCATGATGCCTACTCCATTTAATTCTGATCAGTCAGAGCGTGCAGGCAAAGGAGACTTATTAAAAAAGCAGTGCCTTTTGTATTAATCTACAAAATTGACACTGCTTCTTTTTTATTTTACTTATCAGCTGGACTCTTTGGTTCAGCTTCATTATATCGGTTAGTCGGCTTTTCTGACCCAAACGGAAATCGATTCCGCATTCACTGGGAATGTGGCTTTTCCTTCGTCATCAATTTCAATTTCTTCATCTCTGTTATGCATTAAGTCAACGTACACTTCGTTTGCATGCAGCTCGCCAACAGACATTTCTTTAAAGCCTTCGTCTCCATTAGACATGATGACCGCGCAGCCTTCTGGGTGTTCATCGTTCCCTGTACGGGTAAATCCGATACAGTTGCCGTGATCCAGATAATTATATTGCTCGCCGTATGCGTAGTCTTTTCTCGCTTTGAGAAGCATATCGATTTCATGTCGGCAGCCATCGTAGTCTACATCCCCGCTGTAGCCATAATAGTCACTGTAGAATACACATGGATAACCATAATAACTCAGTAAAATGAACCCATACGCAAGCGGTTTGAACCATGGCTCCACGTAAGACTCAAGGGACTGATTCGGCTGGGAATCATGATTCTCGACAAAGGTCACAGCCTGTTCTGCATTCGTTTTATAAAGTGTTCCATCCAGTAATCGTCTTAAATCAAATTCGTTATACTGTTTAGAGGCTTCATGCAGGGCGTAATGGAACCGCACATCCATCATTGAAATGGAATACTCATGTTCCTCCAGGTATTCTTCCAGATACTTGTAGCGCTGATGCCAGTATTCGGCAACGAAAAAGAAGTCTTCTCCATGCACTTCACGCACATCTTCGATTAACTCGATCATAAACTGATTATCAATATGCTTAACTGCATCCAGTCTGATGCCGTCGATGTTTGTTTCTTCTATAAACCAGTGGATCCATTTTTTCGTCTCTTCCACGACTTCCGGGTGACTGTAATCAATATCCGCAAACATCAGATAGTCAAAGTTACCAAACTCATTGGACACATGTTCGTCCGGCGCCCAGCCTTTGCCTTCTCCTTCGATGCGGTAGATGCCTTGCTCACCAGAGATATCATCTTCTGAAACACCTGAGAAATGATACCAGTGCCATTCGAAATCAGAGTATTTGCCTTCTCTTCCTGGAAAATCAAAATGTGTCCAGGATTCGATCGTACGCGTCTCTCCTATAGCCTCGTGGCGATTCTCCGCATCAACAGGTGTGGCATCAAATTGTTCCGTATCGTCTGCGCCCGCTTTGTGGTTCAATACCACATCTGCGTATACATGAATGTCCTGCTCATGTAACGCCTCTATAGCTTCGAGCAATTCTTCTTTCGTTCCGTATTTTGTGCGTACCGTTCCTTTCTGGTCAAACTCCCCTAAGTCGTACAGGTCATAAATGCCATAACCCACATCGTCCTGACCTAAAGCTTTGAAGCAGGGAGGAATCCATACAGCGGTTATCCCAATGTCTTTAAGATGTACAGCATCTTCTTTCAGCCGTTGCCAATGTTTCCCATCGTTGGGTAAATCCCATTCGAAGTATTGCATCATCGTTCCATTCATCTTGTTTTCTCCCCTTTGGTCATCTCCGCTACAGCAACACGCACTGTATCTTATCATTTTACCTTTACTTAAAGATAAGCACAAATAAAAACACCCTTTGACAGCTTTCAGCCGTTTCCTAAATAAGTTCTTTCAATCCCTTGTTTTTGTCCTAACAGCAATGTAAAATCAAGCTATTCATGTAAATGAAGTTATAGTATTACAGCCATTTATATATTGTCTGCAGGAAGGATTGTTTTTTGAATGAAAAAATTTTTAGATCAATTTTCTGATTGGCCTATTCCTATTAAAATCGTGCTCAGTTTTGCCTTCGTCATGTTTGTTGGCTCACTGCTGCTGGCCATGCCCATCAGTCAACTGGAAAGTTCTCAGGCGACATACTTTGATCATTTATTCGGGTCTATTTCAATGGTGGCCGTAACAGGGCTATACACTGTTCCCGTTGCCCATACATATAATCTTTTCGGTCAAATGATTGTGCTGGCCTTGATTAAACTGGGTGGTTTGGGGATTATTACCATAGTATCAGCTATTATCCTTCAGTTCGGAAGAAGAGTCAGCATGAAAGAAGAAATCACTCTCAAGCAGGCTTTGAACAGAAGTGACATGATGGGGTTCAGAAATTTTCTGATTTCTATTGTAAAGTACACCACCTTTATCGAAGCGGTCGGTGCATTCTTCCTTGCTTTTTATATGATTCCTGCTTTTGGTCTAGGAAGAGGACTATTTACCTCTATCTTTCTGGCAATATCTGCCTTCAACAACGCTGGTTTTGACAACTTAGGGACAACCAGTTTACAGCAGTTTGTGGAAACACCGATTGTAAATATAGTCGTTCCCATCCTGATTATTTTAGGGGGAATCGGGTTTTCCGTCTGGTTCGACGTGGCTAAGCATTTCAAAGCGTTTGTCTCTGTTCGAAGCTGGATCGATTTTAAAGGAACCTACAGAAAGTTAAAATTGCATACCCGTTTAGTTATTAAATGGTCTATCGGACTTATCCTGGCGGCAATGCTGATCATTCTTTTAGCAGAATGGACTCATGTAGGGTCTATAGGTGATCTTTCATTCTTTGGAAAACTACAGGCAACCTTTTTCCAGGCAGTGACACTTAGAACCGCTGGATTTGCAACCATTGACTTAACTCAACTGCACATGTTTACTATAGTCGTATTTACTGTATTCATGTTCATCGGGGGCTCTCCTGGTGGTACGGCCGGTGGGGCAAAAACCTCAACCGTCGCATTAGTTGTCAAGCTCATATCAACTGAGATGAAGGGCTTATCGAATGTTAATTATAAAAAAAGAACCCTTGAAATGGATATTGTAAAACGTGCACTGGTTATTGTGGTTATGTTCGTTCTGCTTAACTTTATCGGTCTCGCGCTTATGACCATTTTTGATGAACATATTCCCTTGCAGTATTTGTTCTTTGAATCGGTATCTGCCTTTGGAACCGTTGGGTTGTCTGCAGACTTGACGCCTGATTTATCCAGATACAGTCAGACGGTTATTATGTTCTCCATGTTTATTGGACGATTGGGGCCGATTACGATCTTTACCGCTTTAGGAACAAGAGATAGAAAGAAACGAGAAATCACATATGCGACAGGAAATATATTAATTGGATAGGAGTCAATAAAAAATGGTTAAGACTGTTGGAGTTTTAGGATTAGGCGTGTTTGGATCGACGATCGCAAAACAGCTCGGAGATCAGCATTACGACGTGATTGCGGTAGACAAAGATTTAGTTGATGTGAATCGTGTAGAAGAACATGTGGTACAAGCAGTGCAGGGAAACTTCACTGACATCGAATTACTCAAGAGTATAGGATTTGCGAATTGTGATGTAGCCGTCATTGGTACAGGCTCTAACCTGGAAGCCAGTGTCATGGCCATAATGAACTGTAAAAAACTGGGAATAGAAAGAATTATAGCTAAAGCGAAAAATAGAATGCACATGGAAATCATGCTCGAAATTGGTGCTGATGAAATTATTCGACCAGAAAAAGAAATGGGTGATAAAGTTGCCCGAAACATTATGCGTAATAATATCTTAGATGTCATCACGCTGGATCAGGATAATTCAATCATTGAATTCACTGCTCCTAAGCGCTGGGTCGGCAGAAGTCTGAAAGACCTGGACCTGCGTAAGAAATATAAAATCAATGTCATCGGTATGAAATCGACACCTGATGGAAAATTATCCATCAACGTTCCACCAGAGGAAAAAATCCTGCCGGGAAGCTTTATTGTAGCTATCGGTAAACCAGATACATTTGAACATCTGGACTACACAGATCAACTTAAATAAAATAAGCAAAACACCCCATCTACTCAATAGAGTAGATGGGGTGTTTTTGATAATAAGTTAGTTGATAGGTGCCCAGACATTTTCAAGAATATTCGTCTGATCTCTATCCGGTCCAACTGAGAATGTCGAAATACGAACACCGGTCAGTTCAGACACTCGGCGAATATAGTTTCGTGCATTTTCAGGCAGTTCTTCAAGTGTACGGCATTTAGTCACATCTTCATCCCATCCAGGTAACTCTTCATAGATTGGCTGACATTCACTCAGCTCTCTCAGGCTTGCCGGGTAATGAAGGATTTTCTTTCCATCCCGTTCATAGGCTGTACAGATTTTAACTGTTTCCAGACCTGACAACACATCGATTGAATTAAGTGACAAGTTGGTGATTCCTGATACCCGCTTGGCGTGACGCATGACCACACTGTCGAACCATCCAATTCGTCTCGGACGTCCTGTAGTCGTTCCATATTCTTTACCCGTGTCGCGAATCTGCTGACCCACTTCGTCATGCAGTTCTGTAGGAAATGGTCCATCCCCAACTCGAGACGTGTAGGCTTTACAGACACCGACGACTTTTTCTATTTTAGATGGGCCCACACCACTCCCGATCGTTACGCCTCCTGCTACAGGATTTGATGATGTGACAAACGGATAGGTTCCCTGGTCGATATCGAGCATAACGCCTTGAGCGCCTTCAAACAATACACGTTTGCCTGAATCCAGTGCATCATTTAAGACCACTGATGTGTCACAGACATATTGCTTGAACTGCTGCCCGAACGCATAGTAGGTTTCAAATATATCGTCAAAGTCTAATGCTTCTGCACCATACACATTAGTAAAGAATTTGTTTTTCTCTTCCAGATTCACTTTCAGACGTTCTTTAAAGATATCTTTATCGAGTAAATCAGCTATACGTATGCCTACTCGTGACGCTTTGTCCATATAAGCGGGGCCGATCCCTCTGATGGTGGTGCCTATTTTATCGTCGCCTTTAGAATCTTCCTGAAGCTGATCCAGTGCGATGTGATACGGTAAAATAACATGTGCGCGATCTGATACTCTCAAGTTGTCTGTAGAAACCCCTCTGTCATGCAGGTACTTCAGTTCTTTTACTAACGACTTAGGATTGATGACTACACCATTACCGATGACACTGATTTTATCCTGCGCGAATATACCTGAAGGAATCAGGTGCAGCTTATAGACGACTCCATCAAATTGAATAGTATGTCCTGCATTGTCTCCACCCTGGTAACGTGCAATCACCTCTGCACTTTCACTTAAAAAATCAGTGATCTTTCCTTTTCCTTCGTCTCCCCATTGTGTACCAACTACTACGACCGACGTCATTTGTCCACCTCTTCTATAATTTTTAACAAAAAAGAGAACCCCTCTAATCGTCTATTTAAGTATACAAAGAGACTTTCGGCTCATTTGTTTGACTTTTATGAAATAGACGGAGGCATTCTCCTAACATTAATTGATTTAGTTATAACAACGTTCACTATTTTACCATAGATTACTCAAAAGTGAAGAGTGAATTTTGATTTTTAAAGTGTAATATCGAAATCCAGCTCATCATCATCCGTTACACCAAACTGCGTGGATGCATCGACGGGTTTCTTGATCAGAATCTGCGTCGTGACTGAAATCGCAGTTCCGATCACTATGGCTGATATAAATATGCCCAGGTTACTGGCCATCGGCATTCCGAAGACACCAGAAACACCGGCAGTAGAAACGCCGAAGCCCATCATGATCGCCCCACCGATAGAGGCCCCCAGCATATTCGCTCCGATAATACGGATAGGATCTCTGAATGCATAGGGCAAGGTCGACTCAGTGATACCCACTAAACCCGATAATATGGACGCTGGTGCCATTTTGATCTCATCTTCAGTGTATTTGTTGCGGGCGATCAAAGAGGCAATACCGACCGATAATGCGGGAACCATGATTCCTGGAAATACTGCCGCATTCACCACAAATCCGAGTCCGCTGGGATCATTCCATACAGCGAAGACAAAGGTGATCGCAATTTTACCGATCGGACCTCCCATATCAAATGCACACATGGCGCTCAATATTGCACCGAGTAAAAAGGCATATTGCGGCGCCTGTGACAGAGTAATAAGATTACTGATGATAAAATCATTGAGTGCTCCGACAAAATAGGCGACTGGATAAGCCATGATGATGTATAGGAGCCAGCCTGTCAGTACGGGTATAAACAAGGTTTTCTTGATCGAGTCTAAAAATAAGGGCACTTTCACCTTACGTATATACAAGACGACATACCCGGCTATCAGACCGGCCAGTATTGCCCCTAAAAAGCCGCTTGCCGACGTTCCTTCGATTGGAGGGTGTGCTGCTATGTATCCTCCAATAAATCCTGGAATAATCGCTGCTTTGTCTCCTATGGCATAGGCCATGTAGGCTGCGAATATAGCAGGGATGATATCCATCATCACCCAGGCAAATCCATTCAAAGTAGTCACTGCAGGAAAATCAGTCTGAACTGATTGTGAAATCATGCCTGTCAACGCAATGGTCATCCCTGCAAAGACAATCAACGGTAACATATAGGATACACCGGTCATTAATGCTTGTTGAAATTTTTTCATTGTTTTCCCTCTATTCTATTGTCAATGAGTGACTTGGTAAGTTTTACGCAAGTTTCTCTTCTATTTTTTTGATGACGCCATTTGCATTCTTTATCGCTGTGGCGACAGGTATGGTCACTTTTTTGATATTTTCAAACCGTTCTGATCGCGCCAGTTTGATATCTGTCGCCAGGATCAGGATATCTGCCTCTTCCAGTTCTTTTCGTGTCAAGGTGTTCTCGATGCCCGTTGCTCCCTGAGTTTCCACCTTCACCTCGTGTCCTCTTTTTTTTGCGGCATCTTCAATTGCTCGTTTAGCCATGAACGTGTGTGCCACGCCTGTTGCGCATGCAGTAACGGCTACAATTTTCATCTTTATTCCTTCTTTCTCTATAGTTCTGTGAACATCGCCTGTACCGTTGAATGCAAGGCTTTGTCCGTTTGAGCCTCTCTGATGGCCTTTTGAATCTCATCGTCCATCAAGTTGTAGGATAGCTTTGAGAGGAGTTTCAGGTGCTGCGCCTCTCCATTTTCTTCAGGAACAATCAGTAGTATAACTGTATTGACTTCTTCTTCATCCATCGCTTCCCAGTCTACACCGTAAGCAAGCTTCATAACGGCGACTAATGGCTTATTCAAGTCTGAAGATTTTCCGTGAGGAATTGCAAATCCTTCTCCGAAACCTGTTGTGCTTATTTCTTCTCTTTCTTTTACCGATCGATAAACCTCGTGTCTGTCGAAGGTTACTGAACTGCTTTCTTGAATTAGTTTAAGCACTTCTTTTAAAATCCCCTCTTTACTCTGCTGCTGTGTATCGACATTGGCATTTATATACAAGAAAAGTGCGTCCTGTTCCTCAAACACAACCATTCCCCCTTAAGTCAATTTTCTTAATTATATCAGTTGTTATCTAAATTAAAAAAAATAAAGACCCAAAAAAAGCGCGTCACTCTCTTTATATGTAAGAGTGACACGCTTTTGATTATGATATTTGGTTTTCAGGGTAATAAGACATGGACGAGAATTTATTGTATTCTTTTATGAAAAGTAGTTTACAGGTCCCTCTGGCACCGGATCTGTTTTTCTCTAAGATAACTTCTACCACGTTCTCATCTGCCTGTTCTTCTTCGTCCTCATCTTCATTACGGTAGTAATCTTCTCTATACAAGAAGGCTACGATATCCGCATCCTGCTCGATCGATCCGGATTCTCTCAAGTCACTGAGGATAGGGCGTTTATCCTGTCTCTGCTCTACACTACGAGACAACTGAGATAAGGCAATAACAGGAACAGATAACTCTTTCGCAAGCTTTTTCAACTGTCTGGAAATTTCAGAAACTTCCTGCTGTCTACTTTCTTTTCCTGTTCCTTCAATCAATTGAAGATAGTCGATGACGATCAATCCCAGATCGCCTTTCTCCTGCTTTAATCGACGGCACTTGGCACGAATTTCAGCTGTACGGATACCTGGCGTATCATCGATGTAAATATTGGCCTTCGACAAGCTACCCATCGCTACAAAAAGTTTTTCAAATTCTTCTTCAGTTAATTGCCCTGTTCTCAAGTTAGAGGCATTGATTGTCCCTTCCGCACATAACATACGGTTCACTAGCTGTTCGGCACCCATCTCTAAACTGAAAATAGCCACATTCTCATCCGTCTTAGTTCCGATGTTTTGAGCTACGTTCAAGGCGAACGCTGTCTTACCTACACCTGGTCTCGCAGCTAAAATGATCAGTTCGTCCTCATGCAGACCGGCTGTCATCTGATCAAGCATTTTATAACCTGTTGAAATACCGGTAATATCATCATCGTTCTGGAATAAGTCATCAATATTATTTATAGTGTGTCTTAAAACTGATTCAATCGATACAAAGCCACTGCGGCTTCTTTTTTCCGATACTTCCAATATGCTGCGTTCAGCCTCATCCAATAAATTAGGTACATTATCTGCTTCCTGATACCCTTTAGACGCAATATCAGTAGCGGTCTGTATCAATTTACGTAAGATAGAACGTTCTTCAACGATTTTTGAGTAATACTCTACATTGGCAGAGGTCGGAACAATGCCGGCAATTTCTGCAAGATAAGGGGTTCCCCCAACATCTTCTAATAAACTTTTCGTTTCGAGACTATTAGCAATAGTAACGACATCAATTGCTTCATTTCGTTCATTCAACTCCATCATGATCTGGAATATAAGCTGGTGTGCACGACGATAGAAATCGTTAGCCTCAACAAATTCCATTGCAGGAATCAATGCTTCCGGATCTAAAAGAATCGATCCTAAAACAGACTGTTCAGCTTCTATATTCTGTGGAGGTAAGCGATCTCCTAACATTTCCATTCTGTGAGTATCTCCTTTACTTAACTAAACTGTTTCTTTATTTTACCTCATCTTATTCTAAATGTATATAAGGGAACATACGTTTAATTGTTTCACGTGAAACATTAAAGAGATGATCCTTTGACAGGACCATCTCTTTAATCACATGACTTAATTATTTAACTTCTAAAACACGAACAGTTAATTCAGCTGTTACATCTTTATGAAGTTTTACATCCATTGTTTGAGAACCAATTGTTCTCATAGGGATGATCTGATTAATTTTACGTTTGTCCACTTTGATGCCTAATTGTTTCTCTATTTCTTTAGCTATCTGCTTAGTAGTGACTGACCCGAACAGACGCCCATCTTCTGCTGCTTTTTCCTTTAGCTCGATGGGGTTAGCTTCGATCTGTTCTTTCTCTTTCAGCGCAGCTTCATAAATTTCTTGTTCTTCTCTCTGCTGAGCTTTGTTCTTCATTGTCAGTTCTTGTTTTGCTGATGAAGTTGCTTCTTTGGCAAATCCTTTTTTAATCAAAAAGTTGTTAGCATATCCATCTGAAACGTTTTTGACTTCACCTTTCTTACCGGTACCTTTTACATCTTTTAATAGAATAACTTCCATAGTCTTGTCTCCTTCTCTATTTTTTAGTCGAGTTGAGCATGAATAACTTCTTTTAATTCTTCTATTACTTCCGTAACACTTTTACCATCTATTTGTGTGGCTGCATTCGAAAGGTGGCCGCCACCACCGAGTTTTTCCATGATGATCTGGACGTTGATCTTGCCTAAACTTCTGGCACTGATTCCGACCATATCTTCAGATCGTCTGGTAATAACAAATGCCGCTTCGACACCCGACATACTTAACATCGTATCAGCTGTCTGTGCTGAGGTGACCGTCTGATAGATGGTCTCATCATTTCCACTGGCAATCGCCACACCCTCTCTGACAAACTCGAGGGTTTCAATTAATCGACTTCTTTGTAGATAGTTTTCCGGATCCTCTTTCAGCCAGCGCTGAATCATGGTGGAGTTGGCTCCGACTGACTGAAGATAACTTGCTGCGTCAAATGTACGCGATCCTGTTCTTAAACTGAAATTATTTGTATCAACGACGATTCCACCAAGCATGGCAGTCGCTTCAATACGATTAATCGGGTCTCCATCGGTAGAGACGTACTCGAATAACTCTGTTATCAATTCAGCTGTAGAAGATGCATACGGTTCTATATAAACCAGCAGAGGATTTTCGGTAAATTCCTCACCTCTTCTATGATGGTCTATAACCATATTGCGCTTCGTTTTTTTCAACAGATTCGGCGCGATCGACAATAGTGGTTTATGGTGATCGACAAGTACGACTAAATCTTTAGAGGTGATGCGTTTTTCAGCTTCTTGAATCGAGATAATATTTTTATGAACCTGTTCATGCTTTTCGATTTCCTGCATGAGTTTCGTCACATCATGACTTAAATCATCCTGATCGACAACCACATATACCGTTTTCTTAAGCATCATGGCTATTCGGGCTACACCTAATGAAGACCCGATCGCATCAAGGTCAGGATTCTTATGTCCCATGACAAAGATATGATCACTGTCATTCATGAGCTTCTGCATAGCCTGGCTGATCATACGTGATCTGACTCGTGTGCGTTTTTCCATTGGATTAGTTTTCCCACCATAATAACGGGGTTCTTCATCCACAGGTTTGACGATGGCCTGATCGCCGCCTCGTCCCAACGCAAGATCCAGATTATTCTGTGCCAGTTCGGCCAGCTTATCAAACGGTTCTTCTCCGTACGCTAGTCCAAGACTGATCGTCAATGGAAGATTCCGTTTTGAGGTGCGTTCCCTGATATTGTCGATAATATTAAACTTCTCTTTTTCAAGACGATCTAATTCTCTTCTGTTCAGAAGAAGGAAGTAGCGGTCATCAGACACACGTTTATAAAATATCCCGTGCTGTCTGCCCCAGTTTGAGAAATAAGTGGTTAACATACTGTCGAAACCAGATACGCCTCTATCATCAAGGCCCTGAGTAATTTCGTCATAGTTATCCAGGAATAACCAACCTACGACAGGTCTAGCTTCTTCATATTCCTCTTTGATTGTTGCATATTCCGTAATATCCATCAGATAGACAGCATAGATGTCTTTTTGAATCGTGACCTGATAGATACTGTCGTTCCACTCTATTACACTGTGTTGCTTATCTTCAGACATATACAGCTCATAAAGGTCAGAATGGATATCTTCCAGTGATTCGCCTAGTACATTGCCCTCTTTGGATAACTGAGTCTGCATATAGGGATTCAACCAGTCTACATGTGTTTCTTCATTTAAAAGAAGAATTCCGATAGGCATCTTGATCAACGCTTCCTGTTCTCCACGTTTAATCCTGTAAGTCAGATTCAAGATGTAATCGTTCAATTCTTTTATATAAACATTCCCTAAGCGCCAGATAACAATCAATGTAACGATAAACAATATCAGCATTACGGTACCCAGCCATAAATACGCTACAAAACTAAGTATGGTCATAATGAGTTGGATAGCGAGAGCAAAGAACAAAATTAAGCGTAAAGAGGGATTATTTAGAAACTTCGGAAGAAAATCTTCCTTCTTATTATTGTTCATAGTTTCTCCTTTTAACACTATTTATTTCCCTTATTTTATCATTTTTTGAACACTTATACTATATTAGATAAGGAAACTAAACTAAAGTGTTTCACGTGAAACAAATTAATCGATTAAAATAGAAAGAGCTGCAACAGTAAAAACTGCCACAGCTCCAATTGTTTTAAATTTTGGTTATTCTTCAGTAACAAATGGCAACAAGCCCATGATACGAGCACGTTTGATTGCTTTTGTTAATTTACGTTGATTTTTTGCATAAGTTCCAGTTACACGACGTGGTAAAATTTTACCTCTGTCAGAAATGAAACGTTTTAACAAATCGACATCTTTATAATCAATATATTCAATATGATTTGCTGCAAAGAAATCTACCTTACGGCGCTTCTTCCCGCCTCTACGTCCAGCCATATTATAATCCTCCTTTTATACTTGAATCAAAATGGTAAATCGTCATCTGAAATATCGATTGATTCATTATTACTTTCAAACGGATCTTCATCGAAATTAGCATAATTGCTCTGATTGTTTTTTGGAGCTTGATTTTGATTGTTTTGTTGAGAATAATTACTATTGCTATTATTAGAATTAGTATTAGAATTTGATGAATTATTGTTATTATATCCACCATTCCCAGTACTCGCTCCATCATTCTGCGCACGTTTTTCAGTGACAGATTTTGGTTCAAGCATTTGGAAATTCTCACAAACAATTTCTGTTATATAGACTTTTCTGCCTTCGTTATTAGTGTAGTTACGCGTTTGGATTCGTCCAGTGACTCCTACTAATGACCCCTTGCGAGTGAAATTAGAAATAGTTTCAGCTGTTTTTCTCCATGCAACACAGTTTACAAAATCCGTTTCGCGTTCTCCCTGCGCATTGCTGAAAGGACGTTCAACTGCTACTGTAAATGATGCTACCGCGATTCCACTACCTGTATAACGAAGTTCAGCATCTTTAGTTAATCTTCCAACTAAAACGACATTATTTATCAATCAAAGATCTCCTTTCATAAAAAGGCAATTATTTAATTGTTTCACGTGAAACAATTAGTTTTCCAGACGTACGATCATATGACGTAAAATATCGTCATTAATTCGAGCTAGTCGATCAAATTCATTGATGGACGCTGCATCTGTTGAATCTAGGTTTACCAAGTGATAAATTCCTTCACGGTATCCTTTGATCTCATATGCAAAACGACGCTTCGACCAGTCTTTTGATTCATTTACTTCAGCACCTTTATCTTTCAGAAGTGTATCGAAACGCTCTACTAAAGCTTTCTTACCTTCTTCATCAAGATCAGGACGGATAATATACAGAATTTCGTATTTAGCTGTTTGACTCATCTTTGACTGTCACCTCCTTATGGACTTTGGCCCTCTCATTTGAAAGAGCAAGGAGAGTATTCTTTTAAGAGTACTCACTCCGAAATATTATAGCACACGTGCCTTTAGAGTGCAAGGTTTCTTGGAACAGTGTCTCCATTTGTTTCAACAACAGAATTATAACTTTGATTATATTTTACCTGCATAAGTTAAACCCCCTTTATCAGCAGACTGTCCTGCCTTTAAAGAGGGTTTTAGCTCTAACCTATTATTCTTCTTCAGTCTCGTCTGAAACATCTGATGATTCTTCAGCTTGTTCAGATTCGTCTTCATTAACTGATAATTCAGGTGTTTCACCGGTGTCTTCGAGTTCACCATCAATTTCTTCTACTTCGATATCTTCCTCGATTTGAACCTTAGCCAGAGTGGATACCACATTTCCAGCTTCAAGTCTCATCAGACGAACACCTTGAGTGGCACGTCCTGTTTGAGAGATATTCTTAGCATGGAAACGAATAATCACTCCGCTAGTGGTGATCAGCATGATGTCTTCTTCACCATTAACTGTTTTCAGACCAATAAGTGGCCCGTTTTTCTCAGTGATATTGGCTGTTTTGACACCTTTACCGCCACGTCCGCGGATAGCATACTCTGACGCTTCAGTTCGTTTACCGTAGCCATTTTCAGTGATGACCAGGACTTCTGAGTCTGGATTGAGTATGTCCATTCCTACAACATAGTCGTCATCTCTTAAACGGATACCCCTGACGCCTGACGCAGCACGTCCCATACTTCTTACCGCATCTTCGTGGAAACTCACAGCATACCCTTGTCTCGTCCCGATAATGATGTGGTCATCACCGTGAGTGACAGATACATCGATCAGTTCGTCATCTTCTTTAAGGACGATGGCTTTTAGACCGCTCGTTCTGATGTTATCGAAATCTGAGAAGGCTGTGCGTTTGACTGTTCCTAAACGCGTGGTAAAGAATAACTGCTCATTCTGTTCGCTTTCGCCTCGCGTATTGATAATAGCCTGAATCTTCTCGTGATTTTCGATGCCCAGGAAGTTGATTGCTGGAATTCCTTTAGCTGTACGGCCATATTCAGGAATTTCATATCCTTTCGCCTTGTATACTTTACCTGTATTCGTAAAGAACAGGAGCAGATCATGTGTTGAACACGTCAGAAGCGTTTCAACAAAGTCATCCGTGTTCGTTCCCATTCCTTTGACCCCACGTCCGCCTCTATTTTGAGCTTTAAACTCAGAGATAGCCATACGTTTCATGTAGCCATTATGCGAAAGTGTGACCGCAATTTCTTCTTCTTCAATCAAGTCTTCATCTTCAAGACTCAGTGCTTCACCGACAAGCAGTTCTGTTCGTCGATCGTCTCCATGTTTTTCAGCAATTTCTTCCAGTTCAGTTGCGATGATTTCATGTACTCTTTCAGGACGAGCTAAGATATCAGTCAAGTCAGCAATGGTTTCTTTAAGGGCCTGATACTCTCCTTCGATCTTTTCTCTTTCAAGTCCTGTCAGACGCACCATACGCATGTCCAGAATGGCTTGAGACTGACGATCACTCAACCCGAATTTTTCCATCAATGCATTTTTAGCGACATCTCCTGTTTCAGAGCCTCTAATAATTCTGATGATTTCGTCGATATGATCTAATGCGATACGCAATCCTTCAAGAATGTGTGCTCTTGCTTCAGCTTTTTTCTTGTCAAATTCGGTTCTGCGACGAATAACTATACGCTGATGTTTTAAATATTCAGTAATGATTTCTTTCAAGCCTAGAGTCTTCGGAATCCCATTTACGATAGCCAGCATATTGAAACCGAAAGACGTCTGAAGTGGCGTCATTTTGTATAAGTTGTTCAAAATAACACTGGCAGACACATCTCTTCTGACATCAATAACGACACGCATGCCGTCTCTATCGGACTCATCGTTCAAGTCAGTGATGCCTTCGATCCGTTTTTCACGCGCCAGATCAGCAATACGCTCGACCAGTTTCGCTTTATTGACCAAGTAAGGTATTTCATCAACGATGATGCGTTCTTTACCGTTTGGCTGTACTTCAATTCTGACTTTTGCACGTATTTTAATAGAGCCGCGGCCTGTTTCATACGCTTTTCTGATGCCAGATTTCCCCATGATCAAAGCGCCTGTTGGGAAATCTGGGCCAGGCAGGACTTCCATCAGTTCTGCCACGGTCGCCTCTTCGTTTTCCATAACCAGACGGCAGGCCGCAATCACTTCTCTCAGATTATGCGGTGGAATGTTGGTTGCCATTCCTACAGCGATACCGGAAGCCCCGTTAACCAGAAGGTTCGGGAATCTTGCAGGAAGTACGTTTGGTTCTCTTTCAGACCCGTCGTAGTTATCGTGATAATCAACGGTATCTTTATTGATATCTCTCAGCATTTCAAGTGCAATTTTACTCATTCTTGCTTCTGTATAACGCATCGCAGCAGCACTGTCTCCATCAACAGATCCAAAGTTCCCGTGCCCATCAATCAAAGGGTTTCGGAAGCTGAAGTCCTGTGACATACGGACCATTGATTCATAAATCGCAGAATCTCCATGCGGGTGATACTTACCCATAACGTCTCCGACGATACGGGCTGATTTTTTATAGGCTTTATCTGGGGTCATGCCTAATTCGTTCATTCCGTAAAGAATACGGCGGTGAACAGGTTTCAGGCCGTCACGTACATCAGGTAATGCACGGGAGACGATAACACTCATTGCATAGTCTAGAAAAGACTTTTTCATTTCAGTAGCTAAATTGATCTGATCCATTCGTGATTCTCTTTCTTCAGCCAAACTTTCTTCCTCCTTAAGCTCTCTCAGTAGTCTATACTATCAGGTGTTTAAATATCGATATTCTGAACATACTGAGCATTTTCTTCGATAAAATCTCTTCTAGGCTCTACTTTTTCGCCCATAAGCATATCAAAGACTAAATCTGCTTCAATAGCATCTTCGGCAGTAACCTGGAGCAGTCTGCGGTTGTCAGGATTCATTGTGGTTTCCCAAAGCTGCTCTGCATCCATTTCTCCTAACCCTTTATAACGCTGAATGGAGGGCTTAGGCGACGCCGGGATCTCTTTAAGGTATTCCTCCAATTGTTTCTCTGTATCCAGGTAGACCTCTTTTTTGCCCTGTTTAACTTGATAGAGAGGAGGCTGAGCGATGTAAACAAATCCTGCTTCAACGACTGGACGCATATAACGGTAGAATAAGGTCAGCAGCAGTGTTCGAATGTGAGCACCGTCGACGTCCGCATCGGTCATGATGATCAGCTTATGGTAACGGGCTTTTTCTACTTCAAATTCTTCTCCGAAACCAGTTCCCATAGCCGTAAACAGAGACCGGATTTCTTCATTTGCCAGAATTCTGTCAAGAGATGCTTTCTCCACGTTCAGAATTTTACCTCGAATAGGCAAAATAGCCTGGAACATGCGTGATCGACCCTGTTTGGCTGATCCGCCAGCGGAATCTCCCTCTACGATAAAGATTTCAGATTTTTTCGGATCTTTTGATGAACAGTCAGCCAGTTTACCCGGTAAATTGCTGATTTCCAGTCCATTTTTCTTACGTGTCACTTCACGGGCACGTTTTGCAGCCAATCTTGCTTTTGCAGCCAATAGTGCTTTTTCCATGATTCGCTTGGCTAATTGAGGATTTTCCATCAGGAAGCGGTCAAAATGCAGACTGAATAAACGGTCTGTGATCGTACGCACCTCTGAGTTCCCCAGTTTAGTTTTCGTCTGTCCTTCAAACTGAGGATCAGGGTGTTTGATACTCAACACGATCGTTAAGCCTTCTCTAACATCTTCTCCACTGACATTATCTTCGTTTTCTTTAATGAATTTATTGCGGCGTGCATAATCATTGATGATACGCGTCAAGGCCGTCTTAAATCCGGATTCATGCATCCCACCTTCATAGGTATGGATATTATTGGCGAAACTCATTATATTCATGTGGTAGCCATCCGTGTGCTGCAGGGCCACTTCTACTGAAATCCCTTCCTGCTCATCTTCAAGATAAATAGGTTCGTCATAAAGCACGGTTTTACTTTGATTCAGGTACTCCACGTAACTCTTGATTCCGCCCTCATACTGATAGTCAAGACGGACAGGTTCTTCGTCTCTCTGGTCTTCGATCGAAATTTTAAGTCCACGGTTCAAGAAAGCCAGTTCACGTATACGTGTAGCCAGTTTGTTGAAATCATACTCAACCGACTCAGTAAAGATTTCTGCATCTGCTTTGAAACGGACTTCGGTACCCCGCTTAGTGGTTTCTCCGATTTGCTTGACGTCATACATCACGTCTCCGCGTTCATAGCGCTGATTGTAGATTTTGTTGTTTAGGTGAACATACACTTCCAGATACTCAGATAACGCATTAACAACAGAAGAGCCTACTCCGTGCAATCCGCCGGAAACTTTATACCCTCCACCGCCGAATTTCCCCCCTGCATGCAGGACAGTAAAGACGGTTTCTACAGCAGGACGACCAGTTTTAGCCTGAATATCGATCGGAATCCCACGTCCGTCATCTCTAACAACGACGACGTTATCAGGTTCAATAATGACTTCGATATTTTTAGCATGGCCCGCCATTGCTTCGTCAATCGAATTATCGACGATCTCCCATACCAGGTGATGCAGACCTTCCACACTAGTGGATCCGATATACATTCCGGGACGTTTACGAACAGCTTCCAAGCCTTCCAGTACTTGAATATGGCTGGCATTATAGCCGTCTCTTAATTCTTCCAGTTCTTTAGGTGTCAACTCTTCAATTATTTCAGGGGATAAGTCTTCGATTTCTTCGGGTGATAACTCTTCAATTTCTTTCGGTGTCAATTGTTCATCTGCCACTCTATTCACTCTCCATTTCAATTTGACCACTGTGCACATTAAAAATACGCGGATGGTGCAGCAAGTCTTTCTTTACACCGTCTAAACTCGTGGTGGTCAGAAAAGTCTGTACTTTATCCTGAATCGTTTTCAATAAATGTGTCTGTCTTTCGTCATCCAGTTCACTCAGCACGTCATCCAATAATAAAACGGGGTATTCCCCCGTCATCTCGTGCATTAATTCAATTTCAGCCAGCTTCAGACTCAAGGCCGTTGTCCGCTGCTGTCCTTGGGATCCATAGGTCTGTACGTTCTTTTCATTCACAAAGAACTTGATATCATCTCTGTGAGGCCCATACAGGGTGGTTCCCTGCTCGTACTCTCTCTGCTTATGTCTGGCATACTGATTCAGTAAATCTTTCATCAGCTGCTCTTTATCTTCTTCAGATGTCACTGAAAAAGACGAGGCGTATTCCATCGTCAACGTTTCCTGTCCCTGAGAAATATCCGAATGAATCGGCTGTGCCCAGTTCTGCAGGCGTTTGATAAAGGAAAAACGCTGTGCTAACAGCTCAGCCCCTTCTGCGGCCAGCTGTTCATTCAAGATATCTAAATAGGTTTCATCTAATTTACCGCTTTTTCGGTTCTGCTTCAGGTAAGCATTACGCTGTTTGAGGATTTTCTGATACTCCACTAAATGATAGAGGTAAATTGTATTCATTTGACCCATTTCCATATCCAGGAACTTTCTTCTCACTGATGGGGACCCTTTGACTAAGGACAAATCTTCCGGCGCAAACATGATGACATTTAAATGCCCGATATACCGGCTCAGTTTTTTCTGTTCGAGATGATTCAGCTTGGCTTTTTTCCCCTTCTTAGACAAGATGATATCTAATGGAAAGCTATCATTGGCTTTTTCGACTGATCCGGAAATCCTGGCAAATTCCTGATTCCATCCGATCAGTTCCTTGTCATTGGCCGTACGGTGACTACGCGTCATTGCCAGTACATAGATGCTTTCCATAATGTTTGTCTTTCCCTGCGCGTTCTCACCAAGAAAGACATTGATTTGTTTTGAAAAAGTCACGTCTGCTTCATCGTAATTCCGGTACCCTTTCAACGTTAACTTTTTTAGAAACATTACTCTTCTCCATTGTCAGATAATACAATTTGATATGTGCCGAACCCTTCGACTTTTATGGTATCTCCAGGATATAATTTGCGTCCTCGACGGTTGTCAGGCTCTTCATTCACCCAGACGGTGTAATCCATCAAAAAAGGTTTAGCCATCCCGCCGCTTGAAATAATCGTGGCATGTTTTAAAAATTGTCCTAATGTGATGACTGGTTTGTCGATTTCTATAATTTCTGGCAATTTAATCGGCTCCTTTAAAAAGCAAAGACGTGGATAATTTCATCCACGTTTTGTATAATTTCTCTTCTTATATTATACCTTATTTAAGAGGTTTAAACAAATTTTTATGGGAAAAAATGCTTTCTCTTGGATTTTAAGGTAAAAATGATAAAACCTGCTTTAGAATTTAAATTCGCTTAGACTCGTTAAATTTTGAGTTTTAGTCGCATGGACTTATTTATGTCTCTTTACTATTCTGGTTATTTAATCAGGTTATAGACCGACTTAGGCTATTTACTCCTTTATATTTATCCCACTCAAAACTGAAAGTCATTTGAGTGGATGCTATAGCGGGCTATAGCGCCTACTGGAACAAAAAACAAGATCGAGTGGTAGCTATAAGCTCTTATAGCGCCCACTGAAACAAAACCCAACACTGAGTAGTAGCTATAGGCTCTTATAGCGCCCACTGAAACGAAAACCGACACTGAGTGGGTGCTATAAGCTCTTATAGCACCCACTGAAATAAAACCCAAGACCGAGTGGATGCTATAGCCCGCTATAGCGTCTACTGAACGGATTATTCCGACTGAGTGGGATAATTACGAAGAGATTCCTCAAGATGTTCAATGTTTATCGAGTTTGTCATGCGTCTATTCCTTAACTAACAAAAAAAAGACCCGACAGTGTCGGATCTTTCCCTAATTGTTTATGATGATGTGCGGATCGGAGTGATCAGCTGAATAAATTCATTTTTATCTTCAGTTGGGACTAAGACGAACGGACGCAGAGTTGAAATCAGCTTCAATGTGATATCCACAGGTCCGAATGTTGTCAACGCGGCTTTAAGGTAATCAGGATTGAATGAAATTTCCATATCTTTTCCGTTAATAGACTGCGCGGATACTTGCTCATTCACTCGTCCAACTTCTGGAGAGTTCCCCGTAATTTCAACGGTATCATCTTTAACCGATAGTTTGACCACATTGTTTTTACCTTCATGCGACAGTAAAGAGGCACGTTCGACTGCACCAAGCAGGACTTGTGCTTCAAGGGCAACTTCTGTCGTTGAACTGTCTGGGATCAGACGATCTGTATCAGGGTAGTTCCCTTCCAGTAATCGCGAATAGAATAAAGTGTCTTCTGTTTTGAACAGAATCTGGTTTTCAGCAATCGCCACTTCGATTTCATCAAGGCTGTCATCCAGCAGACGTGTCAGTTCCTGCAGACTTTTACCTGGGATAACCAGATTATAAGATAATCCTTCCGTTCCCTCGATCGGAATTACACGCTGGCTTAAACGGTGACTGTCTGTTGCTACAGCTTTAAGCTTGCCGTCATTAATGGTTAAGTGAATTCCTGTCAGGATCGGACGACTTTCATGTGTAGACACAGCAATAACAGTCTGTTTAATGATTTTTTTAAGTAAATTAACAGGCAATGTAAACGACTGTGCCGTATCGATATCGGGTAAGTGTGGATAATTAGCAGCATCCAGTCCGTTAATGATAAATGATGAGGATGCAGATGTGATAGATGTCTGAACATTATCTTTTACTTCTACAGTAAAGTTTTCATCAGGCAGCTTATTGACAATGTCACTGAAAAAACGTGCCGGCTGCAGGACGATTTGTCCCTCTTCTTCTATTGTCAGGCCGGATTGTTCATCAGATGTTCTGATAAATGATTCAATCGAGATATCTGAATTACTTCCTGTCAGCTGTATGCCCTCTTTAGAAGCAATCAATTTTATTCCAGTTAATATAGGAATTGTGGAACGAGACGAGACAGCCAGTTGAACGTCTTTCAGTTTCTTTAGAAATGCTGGTCTGTTTACTGTAAATTTCATAAGCATCCTCCAATAATAATTTAAGTAACCGTCTATATTATATAGTATATAAATACTTAGTAATAGTAGTAGGTCCTGTGTATACTGTGGAAAACCAATAAATCAGTTAGAAGTAAAGGTTTTCCACCTGTGGATAAGATGTGAATAAAGATGTGTCTAATCTGATACTTTATCCACATGACCCATTTAAAGACTTTTCTTGATTTCGTCGATCTGATCTCTTAATTCAGAGTCATTTTCATTATTCAGCACTTTTTTAATTTTCTCATGTGCGTGAATGACTGTCGTATGATCTTTTCCGCCAAACTCTTTTCCGATTTTCGGTAAGGACGTGCTTGTCAGCTCTCTGGACAGGTACATGGCGATCTGTCTCGGTAAGACGATTTGTCTGACGCGTTTTTTCCCTTTCAGATCAGCTAAAGAGATCTGATAGTACTTACTGACCTTCTGCTGGATCGTTGCGATCGAGACATTCTGTTTAGAGTCATTTTTGACCATGCTTTTCAGTGCATCTGCTGCAAGACTAGTCGTAATGTCATTGCGCTGGATGGCCGAATAGGCCTGGACACGCACCAATGCCCCTTCAAGTTCACGAATATTCGAATCGATCTGTCCGGCAATATAGCTGAGCGTGTCGTTTGGAATTTCCAACCCTTCCGCATTCGCTTTTTTCCTTAAAATCGCTATACGTGTTTCCAGATCCGGTGGAGTGATGTCTACTGATAACCCCCAGGCAAAGCGTGAAACCAGTCTTTCCTGCAGTTTGGGTATTTCATTCGGTAAGCGGTCACTAGTCAATACGATTTGCTTTCGATCATCATAGAGTGCATTGAAGGTGTGGAAGAATTCTTCCTGTGTTCCTTCTTTGTCAGCAAAGAATTGAATATCATCTACTAATAATAAGTCCACGTTACGGTACTGCTGACGGAATTTCTCCTGCGTTCTATTTTGAATCGAATTGATAAAATCATTTGCAAAATTCTCACTTGATACATATTTGATTTTTGCATTCGGATTGATCTGAAGCAGCTGATGACCGATCGCATGCATCAAGTGGGTTTTACCAAGCCCTACTCCTCCATAGAAGAATAGAGGGTTATAAATCGTGCCCGGCTCTTCTGCTACGACTAAAGCTGCTGCGTGAGCCATCTGATTGCCTTTTCCGATAACAAAAGTATCAAATGTGTATTTACTATTTAAAGTACTGGATACGTGTTGAGTGTCGAAAGCATTGATAGACTGTGTCTCTTCCTTTTGCTCTTCATGTACAGCCTGCTCTTCTGTGGTCACAAACAGTGGAGATACTTCACGTCCCAAAAATTCATAAAGGTATTCAACGACTCTAGTCGATAAATTATTTTTCCAGTACTCCTTATGTAAATTAGAAGGGACTTCAATAGTCACTGAGTTGTTAGTAAGTCGGACGAGGTTCGCGCTTTGGATCCAAGTATCAAAACTGACTTTAGACAATGTTTCTCTGAACTGTTCCTGAAGATATTTCCATGTTGATTGTATATCGTCCATTATTTTCCTCCTCGCCGTTAAGATGCCTTTTTTATTTTATCACGTCTTATTTCAGTTTTCCACAGTCGATTTCAATTGTTGATAAAGTTTCCTCAAGCTGCCTATAAAGATATCCACAGGACAAATCGTGGTGTGTATAATTATTTATCTCTACAAGTTACTGACAAGAAATGTGGATAACTATGTCGGTTTAAATCCTTTAGATAAAACGTTAGCAAGAGTTATGCACACTTGAAAAAGTCCTGTGTACAGTTTGTGTAAACACCCTGTTAATCTGTGGACAACCTGTTGACAGGGGTGTGTGTAAGAAAAATGACTAATCCACTTGTTATCACCATGTGGATATCTTTATCGAACAAGTTTTTTATTTTTACTCTGTCCTGTAATAGATAGAAACGATGGTTTTTTTTGTAAATTAAGGCATATTTTAGATAATAATTGAATCAATATAAGAGAAAGACTTGACAAATGAGCAAATGTTTTCTAAAATTACATAGTCTGTCTAGATATTAATGCAGTCACCTATTTATGCTTAGTGATAAGTCAGAGGACAAAGGAAAGATTCAGGAGGTGTTCGCCAATGGCACAAGGATTAACATATCAACCAAAAAAACGTAAACGTCAAAAAGTTCATGGATTCCGCAAGCGCATGAGTACTAAAAACGGGCGTAGAGTATTACAAAGTAGACGTCGTAAAGGAAGAAAGAGAATTTCAGCTTAATGACGTTGGGCGACGAAAGCTTCTTACTGATAGCTATAGTGAGAGCACGTTGCCCTTTTTTTATTTAATTTACACAGAAAGATGGGGCAGCAATGAAAAAGGCTTATCGAGTCAAAAAAGAAGCAGATTTTCAAAAAGTCTTTCATGACGGTCAATCGATGGCCAACAGGCAGTTCGTTATCTATTCGATCCCTAAAGAAGACCAATCTCATTTTCGTGTAGGTTTATCTGTTGGAAAGAAAATAGGCAATGCGGTCAAACGAAATGAAATCAAGCGAAAAATCAGACATGCACTCATTGAAATGGATCAGGAAGACCAAATTAAACCGGCGATCGATTTTATCGTCATAGCAAGACAGCCGACCAGAGAGATGACTTTTCATGAAGTAAAAAAGAGTCTGACACATGTTCTAAAAAAAGCTGAAGTACTTAAATAACTTATTTCAGACACAAAATCAAACGACACATAAAAACAGCTATGAGAAACAAAGTATAAGAAAAGAGGGAACATGAGTGAATTTTTTGAAAAAGCGTAAGCGATTGCTTCTAGCACTAAGCATGCTTGGATTAGTCGTATTTTTATCTGCCTGCGGGACAGATCCCGTTTCAGCAGAAAGTACTGGTATTTGGGAAGGCGTCATCATTTATAATTTCGCTCGTGCCATCATCTGGGTTTCAAATTTATTTGGTGAAAATTATGGAATAGGGATCATCGTTGTGACAGTAATCATCCGTGCGCTGCTGATTCCCTTTACTCATTTTCAGCAGAAAAATATGGCACAGATGAACGAGTTAAGTCCACAGATGGAAGAACTGAAAGAGAAATACCCATCTAAAGACGCAGAAACGCAAGAAAAATTCAAAGAAGAACAGCAGCGTCTATATAGTGATGCGGGTGTCAACCCATATATGGGATGTTTACCGATGCTGGTACAAATGCCGGTATTCATTGCCCTGTATCAATCAGTTAACAGAACGCCCATTCTGGCAACAGGGGATTTCCTGTGGGTCAACTTAGGTCAGCCCGATCCTTACTTCATCTTGCCGATATTAGCCGGATTGTTTACATTAGGGCATTCCGTGTTGATGAGTATGGGAAGAGCAACGGAAACCAATAAAATCATGACGTACGTTATGCCGTTAATGATTGTATTTATTACTTTCCGCTTATCATCTGCTTTAGCGTTATACTTTACCGTTTCAAATGGCTTTTCAGTCATTCAGACTCTTCTGTTCCAGAATCCGTTCAAAATCAGAAGAGAGCGGGCGAACAAAGAAGAAGAGCAGGCAGAAGCTGAAAGACAAAGAAAAAGAGCATTGAGAAGAGCACAAAAGTACCGCCGCAACGTGAAAAAATAGAAATCTTCTGACTTATTGTTTCGAATTTGGTAAAATAAAGGAGAAACAGAGATTGTGAATGGAGGATAGAGTGAATGAGAGATAAATATACAGCTCAGGCGACCACTACTGAAGAAGCAATTAATAAGGGACTCAAGGCGTTAGGCATCAAAAAAGAAGAAGCAGAGATATCAGTTTCACAAGAATCTAAAAAGGGATTCTTAGGCCTCGGCCAAAAGGATGCTGTAGTTGTAGTGAAAAGAAAAAATGCTAAAAGTGCAGTAGAAGAATTAGTGACTAAAGAACTGATCCTTGGTGAAAAAGAGCCTTCTACAATTGATCCAACGAAAGAATCCAAATCAGAACAACCGGTTATCGAACCTGTTGCCGAAAAGCCTGAAGAGGTGCTGGAGGCCAGAGAAGACGCAGAAGCGGATAAATCTGAGGATAAACCTGAACCGAAAGAATCAGAAGACGTTTCTGAAGAAAAAACGGAATTAAAAGAAAAGCCAGAAAAGAAAGAGGTTGTTCTCAGTGAAACAGATGAGTCTGCGATTCAAAGCGTAGCAGACTATATTGAACGCATTGCTACTAATATGGGTGTGGAAGATGTGTCTGTTTCGATCAATAGAGAAGATAGACGTGTTCAATACATTATTGATACGGAAGATGCCGGATTAATTATTGGACGACACGGTAAAGTACTGAACAGTCTGCAGACATTAGCTCAGATTCAACTGCATCAAATGGCAGACAATAAACTGTTTGCTAAGGTCGATGCGGAAAACTACCGTGACCGTCGTCAGCGAACAGTTGAACAA
Organism: Alkalibacterium sp.; assembly: GCA_020832185.1. GTDB lineage: Bacteria > Bacillota > Bacilli > Lactobacillales > Carnobacteriaceae_A > Alkalibacterium. Next base: position 123,466 of record JAFIFE010000025.1, on the reverse strand, counting down.
CTGGCGTCTCGTACAGCTGAAAAAGTAAAAAGAACCAGACGACCTGTTATTTTAGAACCGATGCCTGCACATGAACGAAAGCAGATCCATCGCTTTCTGAATCAGCACAAAGGCGTTCAGACACACTCCGAGGGGAAAGAACCTCACCGCTATCTAGTGGTTGAACCATCTAAAGACGAGTCATTTAAATATTAATAATAGAACATAAAACGAGCCTGCGGTCCCAAACGCAGGCTCGTTCTTCACTATGTTGTAAGTAAGGGCAAAGCGAATCGGGCTATCGACCATTCGCCATAAACCGGTAAATCTAAATCGGATTCGGGTTTTTAAATAGATTGGGTAAGCGAGTTAAATGAGAAACCTCTACGTAGGAGCACTGCTGATGGGAATATAAGTGGTTGTCTTTAAGTTGAAAGTATTAGAAGTGTAAACCTGTAAGAGGGGTAAGCTGAAGTAATCAGGATAAGGGATGGGATAGGTGTCCCATCCCACAAGCAGAAAATCATTTTGATTAGACTTTTTACACGAGTGTATGATAGTTGTATACAGTAAAATAAAGGTCTGGTGTCAGGGATGAATTAAAATTGGGTAATAAGTAAAAATGTGGGTAAACATCAAGAGTATAAAAGATAAGGGTGAATGGGTTTAAGAAGGGTTTAAAACAGTTTGTTACGTGATGTAACGAATGAGGTAAAGATAGAAGTTCAGTTGATGAGAATTTCTTAATGCAAGTATAGTTGATTTAAATGAGAAATGCAACAGAATAGTCTGAAGTTTATGAGGAAGCTATAAATAGTCAGTATATCGCATGCATGGCAGCAAAGTATTGTATACTTGAAAGTGACTAATTAGTGTAAGGGGTAATGAATGATGAATATGACTGATGTAATCAATTTAGTCAACACGAATAGAGGAACAGGGAACAAAGAAAATCTATTTAGAATGCGATTATTAATGAAAAAGCTGGGAGATCCGCAGCAGAAGCTGAACTTTATACATATTGCCGGGACGAATGGAAAAGGATCCACGAGTGCCTTTCTGTCTTCTATAGTGTATGAAGCAGGGATCAAAACAGGTGTATTCACTTCTCCACACCTTGAAAAGGTCAACGAACGGATACAAATCGACAAACAGAACATCAGTGACGAGGCATTTATAGAAGTCACTGAACAGGTTGCACCACTTGTCGAAGAAGTGGAAGAAGAAACAGGAGAGCGTCTCTACTCCTTTGAAATCCTCACAGCGGCAGCGCTCCTCTATTTTGCTCAACAAGCATGTGATCTTGTTATTTTAGAAGCAGGAATCGGTGGCAGGCTGGATGCCACTAATATCATCGATACACCTGACGTCGCTATTATTACCTCGATTGGGTATGATCATATGAAACTGCTAGGAGAAACGAAGGAAGAGATTGCTTCTGAAAAAGCAGGAATCATCAAAGAAGCGGGAACAGTGATTTGTCCCGTCATGAGTCCGGAAATAAACCAGGTCATTCAAACGATGGCATCTGAAAATCTGGCAACGTATATAGAAATAAACCAATCAGATCTCTCTCATATGAAACTCACTGACAGAGAGAGTCGATTTGATTATAAACAGTTAACCGATTTAACCATTCATTTATTAGGTAAGCACCAGGTTATGAATGCATCCCTGGCAGTCCAGGCAGCCCTTGAGCTGACTGATAAAGGCTATAACGTGACACATGATCAGATTAGAAAAGGCTTGTCTCATGCCCGATGGCCCGGCCGTATGGAAAAAATCAGTCATGCGCCCACTGTAATCATCGACGGGGCACATAACCCGGAAGGTCTAGACATGCTTAAAGAGAATGTCTCGCAGCTCTTTCCAACAGATCAGCTGGTCTTTGTAGTTGGAATGATGAAAGATAAAGCTTATATGGAAATGATTGAAAAAATATTACCCCTTGCCAAAAACGTATACACTGTCTCACCCGATCCCTATAGAGGGTTTGATGCAGAAGATACAGCCCACAAGATCAGAGAGAGAGGGTTTAAATCCGAGGCATTTGATTCAGTTGAAGCGGTCATCCGTGAGCTGAAAAGTGAGACACACACAAAAGAAACCATCATCGTATTTGGCTCACTATATTTAATAGGTGATTTTAAAAAATTCTGGTCATGACAAGAACAAGCCCTTTATTCCTTCCATAGGTTTAAAGGGCTTTTACTATAGGTCTATTATTGAACAGTGGTAAAATAAAGTAAGAATGGTCGATGACAGTGAAGGTAAACTAAGAGAAAGGAGAAATGAATGAGAAAAATATAATTTAAATGAAACGCTTGCATTTTATATTTGAGTACAGTATAGTAAAAATGCAAACAACTTGTATATACAAGTTAAGATAAAGGAGGAAGTTAAAGTGGCAGATTTTAAGAAAGATGCACAAGAGTTACTTGATGCGATAGGCGGTAAAGAAAACGTCAACGCAGTGACTCACTGTGCAACACGCATGCGTTTTGTATTGGATGACCCTTCTGCAGCAGATAAGGAAAGAATAGAAGATATCGAGTCTGTAAAAGGTACATTTACTCAGGCCGGACAGTTTCAGGTTATTGTCGGAAACAGGGTAGCTGATTTTTACAATGAATTCTCAGCTGTTTCAGGACTTGAAGGTGTATCAAAAGACGAAGTTAAGGGTGCCGGCAAGCAGAACATGAACAGTCTTCAGCGTTTAATGGCTGCATTGGCAGAGATTTTCACTCCATTAATTCCAGCAATTATTATCGGTGGTTTGATTTTAGGTTTCAGAAACGTATTAGAAGCAGTAGAGTTTGGATTTTTAGGCGGACAGACTATTGTTGAAACATCTCAATTCTGGAGTGGAGTCAATGCGTTCTTATGGCTTCCAGGTGAAGCGATATTCCACTTCCTGCCAGTCGGGATCACGTGGAGTGTAACCCGTAAGATGGGAACCACACAAATTTTAGGTATTGTACTAGGTATTACATTAGTTTCACCTCAATTGATGAATGCTTACGGCGTCACAGAGATTTTAGCAGGTGACGTGAACCAGTGGGACTTCGGATTCTTCCAGCTGGATATGATTGGGTATCAGGCACAAGTTATCCCCGCGATGATGGCCGGGTTCCTGCTCGTTTATCTCGAGAAATGGTTAAGGAAATTCATTCCTGAAGCTATCTCCATGATTTTCGTTCCTTTATTCGCATTAGTTCCTACAGTATTTGTAGCGCATGCGGTTATTGGACCAATCGGATGGCAATTGGGCGCTTGGTTATCTACAGCTGTCCAGTGGGGACTGACAGGTTCATTTAACTGGATCTTCGGTTTCGTGTTTGGTGGGCTATACGCACCGCTGGTTATTACAGGGCTGCATCACATGACAAATGCTATCGACTTGTCATTAGTAGCTGAATTTGAACAAACGATTTTATGGCCAATGATTGCTTTATCAAATATTGCACAAGGATCTGCAGTATTGGGGATCATCTGGCTGCACCGCGGGAATGAGAAAGAACAGCAAATCTCTATTCCAGCTATGATCTCAGCGTATCTGGGAGTAACAGAGCCGGCCTTGTTCGGTATCAACATTAAATATGTTTACCCATTTGTCGCAGGGATGATCGGATCAGCGTTTGCAGGTATGACATCTGTTGCATTGAACGTCGCATCCTTTAACATCGGGGTTGGTGGACTGCCAGGCATTCTGTCAATTATTCCTGAATACTGGATCGGTTTCCTGATTGCTATGGCAATCGCAATCGTCGTACCAATTGCACTGGTTATTGTATTTGAAAAATATGGTATTTTGACTAAATGGAAAAATGACAACTTACCAGTTCCAAAATTAGGAAACTAAGAAGCGAAACGATTTACTAATGACACTTAATTGAATACACTTAAAGTATGATTACTCTATGGAGGAAGGGTACTTCCACAAGATTACTTGTTTTCTAGTCAATGCAAACTGGAAAAATAGCATCTTATGGAATGCCCTTTTTCTTATGGAGAAAATAAAGAGAGAGGAAGAACAGTATGAGTACATTTCACGATAAAGTGATTTATCAGGCGTATCCAAAATCCTTTAAAGATACAAATGGCAATGGCATAGGAGATTTGAACGGGGTAAAAGAAAAGCTGCCGTATCTTGCTGAATTAGGAGTGGATATGCTGTGGTTGAATCCTTTTTATAACTCACCACAAAACGATAATGGATACGACGTTGCCGATTATACGTCGATCGACCCTATGTTTGGAACCTGGGAAGATCTGGATGCACTCGTTTCAGAAGCAAACCAGCACGGCATCGATTTGATGCTGGATATGGTCCTGAACCACACCTCAACAGATCACGAGTGGTTCCAGAAAGCGCTGGCCGGCGACAAAAAGTATCAGGATTTTTATATTTTAAGAGAACTGCAGGAAGACGGCAGCTTACCTACCAACTGGGAATCCAAATTCGGAGGCAAAGCGTGGTCCAAGTTCGGTGATACCAACAAGTACTACCTGCATCTGTATGATGTCACTCAGGCAGACTTAAACTGGCGTAACCCTGAAGTCAGAAAAGAGCTGTATAAAGTGGTTAATTTCTGGCTGGAAAAAGGCGTGAAAGGCTTCCGATTTGATGTCATCAACGTGATCGGGAAAGACGAAGAACTGAAGGATGCTGACGATGGGGTAGGAAAATCGCACTATACTGATACACCAATCGTGCATGACTATATCCAGGAGATGAACAAAGAAACATTCGGGCAGCACGAAGACATTGTGACTGTTGGCGAGATGAGCTCAACGACGGTTGAAAATGGGGTGAAGTACTCCCGTCCGGATCGTGATGAATTGTCGATGATATTCAGTTTCCACCACCTGAAAGTTGATTATAAAGATGGCGAAAAATGGACAACGATCCCTTTCGATTTTCAGGAACTGAAAAACATATTGAACGAATGGCAGGAAGGTATGGCAGAAGAAGGCGGATGGAACGCTCTATTCTGGAACAATCATGATCAGCCGCGTGCCAATAATCGATTTGGAGACGTGGAAAACTACCCAGTTGAAACAAGCACGATGCTTGCACAGACGGCTCATTTACTGCGCGGGACCCCATTCGTCTATCAGGGAGAAGAGATCGGGATGACCAATCCTGAATTTGATGATTTAGATGAGTATGTCGATATCGAAACGCACAATGCCTACAAGAAAATGAAAGAAGATGGCATTGCGCACGATGAGGCGATGGAAATCATCAAGCAGAAATCACGTGATAATTCCCGCACACCGATGCAGTGGAATGATTCAGAAAATGCCGGCTTTAGTGAAGGGACGCCTTGGTTAAACGTCGCTGACAACTATAAGGACATCAATACAGAAAACGAAACAGTCAGCAAGAAAATCTTCACCTACTATAAAGAACTGATTCGTCTGCGAAAGGAAATGCCAATTATTCAGGAAGGGTCATATAAAGCATTAGAGCTTGACCATCCTAGTATTTTTGCTTATGTAAGAGAGCACGAAGGGGAGACTCTGCTCGTTTTAAATCACTTTTATGCAGAAGAAGATGCTATCACCATTCCAGATGACTTGCTTGATAAGGATGCAGCTTACCTGATTGGGAATAGAGCAGAACGCACTCTCGAAAAAGAATTCAAGATGGGCCCTTATGAGACAGCAGCCTTTCTTTTAAAATAAGAATAAGAGCGTTAATCAGTGAATATGAAGAGAGTAAAACCTTGATTTTAAAGGGTTTTACTCTTTTTATTTTAAACAGATTTGAATCGATTCATATTCTTCTATATTTACCTGATAGACTATAGTATATTTATCTCAAACAGTACATAAAGGAGGTGACCGGATATGGGTTTCTTTTCCAGCAATCAGCAATCAGGGGCTGAAACGGTCTATTCTATTATGAAAGAGTCACTAAGTGAAAAAGATGGGTATACGCATGTGGTTATGGTTAATAGTTTTAGCAAGTGGCTTAACCAGACTTTTCAGTGCGAAACCAAATACACAATGCAGATTGATACGATTTTAACGTTAATGCAAAAAGATGGCTATGAAATCTTAGATGTTAAGTTCAATAGTTTAATGAATCAAGGGTTATTTGGCGACATGGAAGGGTTTCATACGCTAATTACATATAAATAGAAAAAGGTAACCCTACTTGTAAAAAAAAGAAGCCTGTGAAGGCTTCTTTTCTTAACCGCTATATAACGCAAAGCGTTTGTAATCAGTCGTATGAAACCGGACCGCGTCTTCTGGCAAATTCGACAAAGCGAAATCGGTCCAGTCGGTGACGGGATTCAGTGTACTGAAACAATGTAGTGTCTTCCAGATGGACTTCACTGCGAGTCACGACGACGTGAGTATCGTTGTGAAGTGTCATCAGTTCAAGGTCTTCTTTCGTTGCAGGCTCTGCTATGAATTCTTTTCGGGCAAAACCGATGATCAGTCCCAGCTTGTTTTCAATATAGTTATATAGTGAGTGCCTGGCTTCTTCATCCGGCATGTCTTTAATGACGGAAGTAAACAGGTAATCCTTATCTAAAATAACGATTTCTCCATCAACCTTTCGGGCACGTATGACACAATGGACCTCTGTATCTTTAGATACTTTTAAAAAGTCTGCAATGTGCTCAGGGATGGTCATTTTCTCGTTCTTCACCAAAATCGTCTCACTGGACATGTTTTGTGCATCCTGGAGTTCTTTGTAGCTTGTGAGTCCAGATATGGGAAAATCAAATCGTTTAACGTCTAAAACAATCGAACCTTTGCCCTGTTTCTTTTGAATGTAACCACTTTCAAGTAGGAGGCTAAGGGCTTTTCGAATTGTTTCGCGTGAAACATTGTACTTTTTTGATAACTGATTTTCACTGGGAAGCAGTTCGCCTGCCTTGTATTGCTGATTTAGTATATCGGACTCGATTTCTAAAAATATATCCTGGAATCTACTCATTTTATGCCATTCCTTTACAATGATTCATTCTCTCTCGTGTACCTAATTTTATAAGAAACAGAAGGGTAACTCAACTCAATTCTTTTTTATGCTTGATTCTTTAGTAAAAGGGAGTAGGATTAGAAGAAATAACAGATGAAAAGGGGTGCTGAATGAAAGAGCGAACGAAGAACACGTTAAAAAACAGCGGATTAGTTTTACTGTATAGCCTGTTTATGATGGGGATAGCCATTATCGCGTTTCGTATTGGAAGAGAAAACACAGCTCAACTTGATCGTTTTGAGTTTGGTGCATTGCTGATAATCATTGGAGTAGTCATGCTGGTTTCTTTCGTTAATGTTTATCTACATATCCTTATTCATGAACTGGGACACCTGGTTGCTGGACTCGCATCCGGATACACCTTTATGTTATTCAGAATAGGAAGTTTTGGCATCATAAGAGAAGAACACCGGTTCAAAACAATCACATTTGGAATGAGCGGGACTATGGGCCAGTGTCTGATGAACCCGCCGGAATCTGGTGAAAAGAGAGGTTTCCGACTCTATTTGTCAGGCGGAGTCGCTGCTAATCTGATGACGTCTCTAGGCGCCATGATGATTTACTTCATTACTCCCAGCAACTATCTCCTTTTATTCGCATTTATTGGGCTGACAGCTGGGATCATGAATGGCATCCCGATAGGATTCAATGACGGAAAAGTATTAAGTAAGCTAAGTAAGAGTCCCGTTGCACAGGATCAGTTTTATCAGCAGCTGAAATGGAATGGGCAGTTTGTACGTTATAACAAAACGTATTCTGAGGTAGCAGATGACGAGAAAATAATTAATGCACGGGAACCGATCACTGAACAATTAAATGTGTATACTAAATTAATAGAAATGAATGCGCTGCTTGAACAGAAACGGTTTGAGGAAGCCTATAAGGAATTAAGTGAATTATATGGCCAGATAGGTGATATCATCGTGCCCTATCAATCTGAAATTTTACGTGAGTATCTTTTTTGTCTTCTGACAGGAGACAAGGCGACTGCTGGATTAGTGGATGAGATTCTTTCAAACAGACTGTTTAAGGAACATTTGAAAAGAAAACAAGTAGATGTTTTCCGTATCAAAAGTGTGATTGCCTACTTTATCGATAATGACCGGCAAGCAGCCGAAAAACAGCTTTCTTTAGCCACCGAGTATTTGGATAAGGCACCTGCTTTTGCGGATAAAGAACTCAATCGTATTCTACTGGATCATCTGAAGGAAACGATGGAATTTTAGTTCGGATTGATTTGACTGCTTACAAAAAGACCCATCATCAGGAGCAACTGAATCCAGCTTTGAAAAGTCATCTTGGAGGACTTTAGGAAGGATTCAGAATACTCTCTACATGACACGGTCTTTTTGCGTATCAGATTATCTGATGACCAAAACTTGGCCGACACGGATGAGGTTAGGGTTGGAAATATTATTGACAGATGAGAGGCGTGCGACAGTTGTGTTGTATCTTAAAGCGATAGCATAGAGTGTATCACCTGATTTGACTGTATAAGTTACGGTAGTGGATGGAGGAGGTGTAACGGTTCCTCCGCTTGTAGGGATAATCAGGACTTGACCGACACGGATGAGGTTTGTATTGGTAATGTTATTGGCAGCAGCTATACGTGCAACGGTCGTGTTGTATCTTAAAGCGATAGCATAGAGCGTATCACCAGATTTGACTGTATAACGCACAGTCGTAGATGGTGGTGGAGGTGGAGGTGTAACGGTTCCTCCGCTACCTGGAATCACGAGTACCTGTCCCACACGAATCAGGTTCACATTAGAGATGTTGTTTGCACTGGCAAGCTGCTGAACAGTGACATTGAACCGTCTGGCAATGGCGTATAGTGTATCACCAGATCTGACAGTATAAGTCTGTCCGCTGGAAGGTGTTACGTTCATCAATTGAGACATTGTGACAAATCGGTAACCAAGCCCTTTCAGACGAGTGATCATAGTAGGAAGAGCAGCAGGTGTGCCACGTGCCCCTGCGCCTGTATGCATCAGAATGATCGCACCTGGGGTGATTCTATTCATCACACGGTTGACTATATCAGTAGACGAATTTCCGGTCCAGTCGACTGTATCAATTGTCCAGTAAACAGAATAACGGTAACCAGCATCACCTACATGTTGCAAAACAGTAGAGTTATAGGCACCAAATGGAGGTCTGAAAAACGGTTTAGTTGTTTTACCCGTCACATTTCGAACAATATCTTCTGTACGCTGCAGTTGACTTCTAATTTCTGCTGCTGATATTTTAGTGAAATCGGGATGAGAGTAGGAATGGTTGGCCAGCTGATGACCTTGATTGGCAATGTTACGAATAGCCTGCGGATGATTGTTTACACCGGAACCTGTCAGGAAAAAGGTTGCTTTGACATTATGAGTGGAGAGTATCTGAAGAATGGTATTAATATTTGTTCCATCTGACCCGTCGTCAAATGTTAGTGCAACGACTTTTTCAGTGGTCGGCCCTTTAATAACGTTTTGGGCGGGTGCTGCAGCTGTTGGCATAGCAAGTGAAAGACTGAGGAGAACCCCTAAAAATACACAAACAACTTTTGCGACCAGAGATCGCCATTTTTTTGTGCTCATTTTTCTCACCTCTTTTCTATCACACATAAAACGGTTGATTGATAGAGGTTACTGCGCGCATCTGAGTGTAGATGGTTTCTTATCTTACCTATAGTATAAATCTAAAAGGGTATAAATGCACTATTTACACCCTTGGATAATGAGAAATAATAGAATAATGTTACACGCTTATTTCCGTAACAAATAGCATAGTTATACGTTGTTTACATAAATATAAGCTATAGCTTCTTGGTGTAGCAGATGATTCGATTGGCTTCTTTAAATCCCATTTTTTCATGAAACCTGGCACTGGATGTATTATGCAGTTCAACATCGCTGGCAAACTCAGTGGCATCCATAAAACGGGACCAGTCCTCGCAGACTTCGACCAGTTTACGTGCAATGCCTTTATTTCTAAAAGCCTCTTTAACATAGATGCCTTCTAAGTAGCCAACGGGTCTATTTTCTGTTCCCTCTACATAATCAAAACGAAGCTGAACGTGTGCAAATCCAACGATCTGATTATCCTCTTCGCATATAAACAGTTCTGCCGTACTGTCTTCCTGAAAACGAACCATTTCTCTTTCCAGTGCATCGTAATCTTCACCCGGCCAGAGAAGAAGAGCGAGCTGGGTGATATTTTCAATATGTATGTCTCGTGCTTTTAAAATTTTCTGCATAGAACGTCCTCCGACTACCTATTTTAAACAGGGTGGTGTTGTAAAATAGTGTACCATATTAACGCTTAAATCGCTTTCAAAAAGTGTCTGTTTAAGATTTAAACAGAGGATATGTTCTCTATTAACTATATGTAACTGATACGTTGTTCATTTGTTGATAGCTAGTTGAAAAGGTAAGAAAGTATCTTCCTAAAACGAAAATAGGCACAACGCAGTTTACATTGTAAAATATTAAGAATCTGAAAGGCGAATGTATTAATTTAGATAAAAACGTGTATCTAAAATAGCGTTAGATACACGTTTTTATTCTCGTTATAAGTTGTTAATTACGTCATATATATTTACTAGTGCTTTAAATAATACTAATCTTCATACGTTTAAACGTATAGCGCTCTTCGACATTATAGTTTCAAAAGAGCTATTTAAAAGGGAGTGCAATAACCTATTCAGGGAAGTCAAAGACTTCAACTATTCTTAACTATATTTTTATAGCCCACATAAGTGACATAGAAATACCCACCATATATTAGAGCAATGACTATTGAAATCATAAGAGATGAAGACCCGATCACGTTTTTATTGCGAGTAGCAAATGCGTCACTTGTTACGATGATACCTATGATTGAATGGATGACAGCCAGAACAAACGGAAACATGAAAGCTATTAACGTTTGGATAAATATTGTTCTATTGATCATTTTTTCTGTTACACCAATTTTTTTCAGGGTGGTGTATCTATTAAGACTAGTGTTGGCTTCGGATAACTGCTGGACTCCTAGCACGGCCGCACTGGATATCAATACGACAATACCTACATATAACCCCAGAAATATGATAACAGCAGAATTCCCATATAATATGGCAGTGGCCTGCTCCCTAGTGAAGCCTTGAATAAACCCTACCTCTTGAGTGAATTCTCCTCCAATAGTATTAAAGCAATCAAATAAAGCAGCAAATTTGGCTTCAGATTCCTCTCTATTGTCATCCCCAAAGTCTACGTTCACTCGTGTTCCAGACAGTGTCAGTTCTTCACTCAGATCATCGGGAACCACTAAATAAAAGAAGTCAGTATTATGGGGCTGGTTTTCAATATTATCCATTATCAGATCATCGTTTTTAATGGTGTACGGTTGATTGTTAATACTTATGGCGTCTTCATTTTCCATAAATCGATTGATAGACTCAATTTTATCTCCATAATTTGTAGCGACTAAAAGTTCATTATCTCTTAAGGTAACGGTCTGTTCATCCTTCAGCTGCATAGCTGCGTTATAATCTGTCAGCGTAAATACTTTGATGTTTCTATCGTCAGCTCTATTTTCCAACTCATGCACGTTACTTGCATCAATATACGGGCTTACTATATCAGCTACTTGAAGATCAAGTGCATATTCGTTAAAAAACAAGTACTCTTCGGAGTCATTGAAACTGAAATCCAGCTGATCTAAAGCCTCTTCAATAGAATCTCCTTCTTCATTTGTTTGGCTGGTATACAGCACTGCGGAGGCATCAAAGCTCGTATTACCTTTTATTGACTCATCTAGATTTGCTTTGTAGCTGAACATTGTAAATAGAGACACTATAGTTACAAACAACATTAAGCATATGATAGATATAGACATAAAATTTGTGTTAATTTTATTGTTCACTTGTCTTAGTGTGAATATATTTAAGTTTTTCAGATACACTTTTTTAGTTTTTTGTATCATCAGGATAAGGAATCCGGCTAAACTGTAAAAACAAAGGCCTGTTCCTAGTATTCCGAGAACGACAGACAGTAAAAATAGGGGTTCTCTCGTAGACAAGCCAACGTCTAAGACTAAGTTGTAAGACAGTCCTATCAGAACAACGGATACCAAAAACAAACTAACTGAAATTACAGGGTTTTTGACTTTTGTATCTTCATTTTTCTTTGATGCATTCAACATGTCTATCAGTTTGTATTTGGAAATGATGACCTGATTTAATCCCATGACGATAACAAAAGCTATCCCAAAGTATACGATCGTCTTAATGATGGCATCAATCGATAGTACGAATTTAAAACGTGTCATATTAAGGGCAAACAGATTAGCTGTCATGACTGATAATACTTGTGATGCAATAATGCCTAAGACAAGGCCTACTCCTAGAGATAACCCGCCTATAATGAGAGTTTCGTATATAAATATTTTTGACATTTTTCTTTTTCCCATACCTAATGTCATATATATTCCTAATTCTTTAGTTCTCCTCTTTATAATAAAATTGTTTGCATACACAATCAGTCCGGTTAAAATGACAGAGATAAATACTGAGGCTATAGAAATCAGATTAGTCAGCGTCTGCATATAACTTATAGAACTGTTTCCAACCTCAAGCACTGCGCTTTGTGCATGAATTGAATTGAAACTATAGAAAATACAGACTGAGAAGGTCAATGTTAAAAAATAAATGGTATAGTCTTTAAAACTTTTTTTAACATTATTTACGGCCATTTTAAATATCATTGGTCATATCTCCTCCAAGAAGTGCGACGACTTCAATGATTTTATTGAAGAATTCTTTTCTTGAACTGTTTCCTCTAATTAATTCGTTAAATATTTTTCCATCCTTTATTACTATAATTCGCTGCGCATAGCATGCTGTAAATGCATCATGTGTGACCATGAGTATGGTTGCTTTCTGTTCATGATTTAATTGCTCAAAAGATTCCAGGAGCAATCTAGAGGATTTAGAATCCAATGCGCCAGTCGGTTCATCTGCAAGGACTAACGAAGGATTCGTTACTATTGCCCTAGCTGATGCAACCCTCTGCTTTTGTCCACCAGACATCTGGTAAGGGTATTTAGTTAGTACATCACTAATATCAAGCGTGGCTGCGACACTTTTGATCAACTCGTCTATCTCGTTTGGTTTTCTCATTTGTATGGTTAAAGCGAGGGCTATATTCTCAAAACCGGTCAGGGTATCCAATAGATTAAAATCCTGAAATATAAACCCTAGCTCATCTCTCCTGAACTCTTCTAAAGGCTTTGATTTGAGGTCAGTAATATCCTTGTCATTTATAATGATATGTCCAGTCGTCACCTGATCTATTGTCGAAATACAGTTAAGCAAAGTGGTTTTTCCACTACCAGACGGCCCCATTATTCCAACGAACTCCCCCTTATTTACTTTAAAACTAATATTATCGATTGCCTTAGTTATATTTCCTTTATTTCCATAGTATTTCTCGATTTTAGATACGTTTAGGATGCTTTCCATAATGTCTCCTCCGTTTAGTAATGATGGTATGCTTATCTATACTTCGTATTGTATAGATTAGATCCAGGACTACCTATTGGTTTTCCTTTCAGTACTCTTTCATTTTTGTCACTTAACCCATATGTAAAAACGAAGGATTCATTACGCCTGTGGCTCACAGAAGTAATGAATCCTAATATAATCAAGCTGACATGGGGGATGGCTCTAAAGTGTACTGCTTTTAAAAGCAAGGAACGGGCATCATACTTTTCCTATTGGAAATATAATACTGACTTTGGTTCCTTCTCCTTTTTCAGAGTCTATATTCAGTCCCAATCCCAGTTTCTCACAGAGTTCCTTACATAAATAGAGTCCTATTCCAGTAGACTGACCAACTATTCTTCCGTTTTCTCCAGTAAAGCCTTTTTCAAAAACTCTGCTTAAGTCGTAATCTGCAATTCCGATCCCGTTATCTTCGATAGATAAGACGACATTATTAGCATTGACAGTGGAGTCAATTTTTATTAATCCTTCTTGTGGGGTGCAGTATTTAACGGCGTTTCCTATTATCTGATTAATAATGAATTCAAGCCATTTCCCGTCGCTATAAACATTAGATTCTATATTCCCTATGTGAACAGCAATTTTCTTGTTTATGAAATCTCTAGAATTATTCTTAATGACCGTGTGCACGATGGGCTTTAAAGAGAGCTCCTTTACGATGTAGTCTTTATACGCATCATTGCTTTTAGAATAAAATAATATCTGTTCTATAAAACTCTCTACTTTTTTCATTTCGTATTCTATATTCTTGGTCACTTTACTTTCATTGTTATCGATAATAAGCCTTGTTGATGCGATAGGTGTCTTGATTTCGTGGACCCAGGTTTCAATATATTCTCTGTGCCCACTTTGCCTATCTCTATAGAGGTTAACGTGTTCATGCATGTCTTTATTTGCTCTTTTCAAGACGTCAAATAAAAGTTTGCCTTCAATAAACTCAGGGGTTTTCATCATTTCAGCAACCAGATACTTCCTGTCCAAGTGATCGACAACATCCTCAAGCTCATCAAAAAACCGTTTTGCTTTTATGAACTCTGTAAACATATACATAAGCAGAGGAATAAACCAGAAACAGAAGATCCCTGCTATGACCCACGCATTGATATTCAGCAACAGAATGACCAAAGATAGAATGATGAACAGGATAAAGTGACTAGCTAAAAATACAAAACGTTCCTTCATGTAATCTATTATAGTCATGGCAGTATATACCCTAGACTTCGTTTGGTTTCAATGTGTTTTTCCATTCCTAATTCATCGAGTTTCTTTCTCAATCGTGTCATGTTTACTGATAAATTATTATCATCCACAAAAAGATAGGATGTCCACAAGAACTCCATCAGCTCATCCCTGGATACTATAGTGCCTTTGTTCTTAATAAGGCATGAGAGTATTTTTAGTTCGTTTTTCGTTACTCCTGTTGTGTTTCCTCTATAGCTAACAGAGCCATTTGATAAATTTAGGGTTAACTCATTATATGTCAGTGTATCTTGAGGGGTACTTGTTCCTTTTGTTCTTTTTATTATAGCTTCAATGTGTGCTAAAAGGATCTGAGTGTTATACGGTTTCGTAATAAAGGCATCCGCTCCTGTATTCAAGCTCATCAGCTCATCCATCTCCGTATCTCTGCTTGTCACTATGATTATGGGAACGGTTGATGTTTTTCTGATTTCTTTACATATATAATACCCGTCAAATACAGGTAAATTTATATCGAGAAGGATTAAATCGGCATTATGCTTATCAGCATATTCAGGAATAGTGTCAAAAGTAGTCGGAGCAAGTACCTCATAGCCATATTTAGCTAGAAAGGTTTTGAGTTCTTCTCTTATAGTCAAAGTGTCCTCTACAATAATAATTGTTGTCATATCGATCCTTCCCTTAAACTAGTTTAAAATTAGAAATTTATAATCACACCCATAGTATAATACACTTTTATCAATAATCATCCATAAGTTTACCCTTAGGCTGTCATTTGCGTCTCAAGATACTTGCTTTTGTGGAATAAAGATTCTATTTATGTATCAATTTTTTTGAAGGGTGAGGCACGGATTATGAACAACTGATTTTTTCTAACGTATAGCCATCTCTGTCCAATCTATCAGTTAAAAATAATAAGTTGCTCCCCAAGTGTATTTCGATTAAGATTCAAAATCAATGCTAAAACCACTTTCCGCTATGTTATACTAACTTAAAATCGATCAACGAGGAGTATCAGAATGAAAGTAGTCATTATAGGCGCGTCTTTTGCTGGGGTAGCCGCTGCTTTGGAAGTGCGGAAACTACATAAAGATGCCGACATTATCTTACTGGAAAAGCAAGCGACTCTAGGATACATTCCGAATGGCCTGCATTTATATTGGGATAACAAGATAAATGCGTTAGATGATGCCCGATTTATTACAAAGGAACAGCTGGATAGGCATGAAATTCAGTATTATCTAAGCGCTACGGTTGAAAAAATCAATACGACTCAAAAAATCATTACCTATGATTATTTGGAGAAGGAAGAATTGATTGCCTATGATAAATTGATTATTGCTGCAGGGTCAAGGCAGCTATCTGAAAAAATCGATGGAAGTGAGCATGAACGCGTTCTAAAATATAAGCGCTACGATGAAGCTCAAGCAGCTTTAGCTAAAGTACAGGAGAGCCGGCATATTACAATCATTGGTGGCGGTCAGGTTGGAGTAGAAGCTGCTGATTTATTGATCAGACAACAAAAACAAGTGACGTTGATCGAAAGTATGGACTATGTGTTATTCAAATACCTGGATGAAGATATGATCCAGCCGATCGAGCAGAAAATGACCGACAATGGCATCGATCTAAAATTACGCCAGACCGTTTCTTCTATTGAGGCTGAAGCGGACCATAAAATAAGCGTTCACCTTGGGGAAGAGTCTGTTGCAAGTGACGCTGTTATCATGGGTGTCAATGTCAGGCCCAATCTTCACTTTCTGGACGAACAGATCGACCTGCATATGGATCAGACCATCGCTGTTGACCGCTACTTAAGAACGTCTGCAGAGGACGTTTTCGCAGTCGGAGATTGTATTCAACTATCCGGGCCGGGAGAAGAAATGGTCTATATTCCGCTGATTAATAATGCTGTACGCACAGGTATTGTAGCAGCCGCCAATTTAATCAAGCCTGCAGTCCCTTTTAACGGGTCTTCCCGTACAATCGGGACGCATGTGTTTGGCTACTACATTGCCAGCACCGGTTTGACCGAAGGGGAAAGCTTATTTACGAACCGGACCGTCAAAACGTGCCGGCAGGAGGTCCGACTGACCAGTCTTCCACAGTCGGACACGATGACACTGAAATGGGTCTATGATGCCAGCACACATGAACTGCTGGGTGCGCAGCTGCTATCAACGTCCAATATATTAGAGAAAATCAACACACTGGCACTGGCTATCCAAACGAAACAGACGCTGGAAGATTTAAAGCAGGCAGATTACTTTTTCCATCCTTTATACACACAGATGGTTTCAGCAACCAACCTGGTTTCCTGGATGGCAGAAAGAGCTGACGAAGATGAAAGTTGAACACTTCCTTGAGAAGAATGAGGTCAGAGAAATCACGATTTTCAAGCAGCTCGTGTTGAACAACGGGATCCTTTCTTATACAAAAATGTTAGAGCATTTAAGCATCTCAAAAGCGTCGCTCGAAAATGATCTGGAGTCCATTTCTTCGCGAATGACTGTTTTTGATAAACAGATCCAGGTCCTTTATGATGGACAGACCATTGAACTTAAGATGAGTGACGAGCAGTCACTGCAGCATATCTACAGGCTGTATTTGAATCAGTCTGTAAAAATAGAAATCATTAATTACCTGTTTAAACATAAGGAATTCTCGATCACTAAATTGACGCAGAAACTCGCCATCAGTGAATCGTCTTTGTTTCGAAAAATCAAAGAATTAAACAGCCATCTCAAAGAGTTCAGCCTTAAAATTCGAAATGGACAACTGCAGGGAGAAGAATTACAGATACGGTATTTTTATTTCCAGTTTTACTATTATATAGAAGATAAAACAACACTGATCACCTCACGTTCGGACAATCAGATTACTCAAGCAGTGCACTCTTTAGAAAACTTTCTGCAGGTAACGATTGTGCCCGAAAACAGGCAGCGTCTAACTATCTGGCTGATTATCAGCAAGTCTCGGGTCACGAATAAAGATAAGAAATACAAGCACTTGCGAAAACAGATGCAACCCTATGTAAAAGACCCTTTGTATCATAAAGTACAGGTCATGGTCCTGCGTTACTATAGTCGCTATTCGATTGAAGTGGACGAAGAAGAAGCAATGCTGCACTTTGCCTTTCTACTCGCTTTTCCTATATTAACTGAAGATGATTTTCATGAATACACGTTGATCCGCGACCGACATGCACCAATCGCATCACTGGACACGTATATAGTAGAAACCATTATTATACATTTCAAGTTTCGTAGGCCACCTTACATGCTGGAACGTGATATGTATTATCATCTGACGCATATCCATACAAGGCTGTATTTTTTCCATGGGGATATTGAAATTTATGAGTACGAAGAAATGATTGCCAGGGAAAAACAACTGGTCGGAAAGAGTTTAGTCCCCTTTGCCCGTACACTACTGACAATCAGTACAGATAAATTTATGAGTATAGAAGTAGAAAACAATAGCCTGCTTAAGATGGAGCTGCTGAAGTATATCAGCTTACTGACACTGATTTCGTTTAAGATGGCTAACGTTATACAGATCGGAATCGATTTGAAAATGGATGAACTGTATAAAGAGACACTTAGTGAACTCCTTATACTCAAGATGCGTCCCATTAACGGGATTCAAGTTGAACGCTATCAGCCGAGTAAAGAGTATGACTTGATCCTGACAAATGACAAACCCGTCGAGGAAAATCATTATGAAGATGCCAGAGTCTATATTCTTTCTGAAATTTTGTCATCGTTTGATATGGCGTCTATTCAAAGAGTCATTCAAGAGTTGCATACTTAGAACAAGCACAGTGTAGTCCTGTCGCTTGTTCTTTTTTTGGTGGAAAATAAAGGATACCGTCCGTACATTTTATAGAAAAGAATTGAGCAACTGAAAAAAAACTCCCAAAAATTTGCAGAAATCAAAAAAAGCTGACATTTTTTGATGATGAAAAACGGTTACAATAAAAAAGTAAAGAAATCGGTTGCAAAAACCGGTTACACATTAGGAGGAATAGATTATGACAGATACTAAGTACATTATGTCCATTGACCAGGGAACGACTAGCTCACGAGCGATTATTTATGACAAACAATTAAATACCATTGGAAGCTCACAAAAAGAGTTTACTCAAATTTTCCCTCAAAGCGGTTGGGTAGAACACAATCCCAACGAAATCTGGAATTCAGTTCAGTCTGTTATTGCCGGCGCCTTTATTGAATCCGGTGTCAAACCAGAGCAGATCGCAGGAATAGGAATCACGAATCAGCGTGAAACAACAATCGTCTGGGACAAAGAAACAGGCTTGCCTATCTATAACGCGGTTGTATGGCAGTCTCGTCAATCAGCACCCATTGCATCTGAACTATATGAAGCTGGACACTCTGAAATGATTCATGAGAAAACAGGCTTGATTATCGATTCTTATTTCTCAGCTACTAAGATCCGCTGGATTCTTGATCATGTAGAAGGCGCACAAGAACGTGCTGAAAATGGCGAATTGATGTTTGGAACCGTTGACACGTGGCTTGTATGGAAACTAACGGGTGGTAAATCATTCGTGACAGACTACTCAAATGCGAGTCGTACAATGCTTTATAACATCCACAAACTGGAGTGGGATCAGGAGATCTTAGACTTATTGAATATACCTCTTGTTATGATGCCAGAAGTGAGATCGAACTCAGAAGTGTATGGCAATACAGCGAACTATCACTTCTATGGAGCGAACACGCCTATCTCTGGAATGGCAGGAGACCAGCAGGCCGCATTATTTGGTCAAATGGCGTTCGAACCTGGAATGGTTAAAAACACTTATGGGACAGGTTCATTTATTGTTATGAATACAGGTGAGACCCCACAATTATCAGATAATAACTTACTGACCACTATTGGTTACGGAATCAATGGCAAAATCTACTACGCATTAGAAGGAAGTATTTTCGTTGCTGGATCTTCGGTCCAATGGCTGCGTGACGGACTGAAAATGATCGAAAATTCATCTGATTCAGAGGCACTGGCTAAGAAATCGAAAAATGATAATGAAGTATTCGTTGTTCCAGCCTTCACTGGACTAGGGGCCCCTTACTGGGATTCTGATGCACGAGGATCTGTCTTTGGATTGACGCGAGGCACTACGAAAGAAGATTTTGTTAAAGCGACATTACAGTCTATAGCCTATCAGGCACGCGACGTTATCGACACGATGAATAAGGATGCAGGAATCGATATTCCATTATTGAAAGTAGATGGCGGAGCGGCTAATAACGACTGGCTGCTGCAATTCCAGGCAGATATCCTCGGGACAAAAGTGCAGCGCGCACACAACTTGGAAACTACCGCACTAGGTGCCGCTTACTTGGCTGGATTAGCTGTCGGATTCTGGGAAAGCATGGACGAAATCAAAGATATGTATGAAGAAGGCGGAACATTCGAACCGCAAATGCCAGAAGAAGAACGTCAGAAATTATACAAAAACTGGAGATTAGCTGTTAAAGCCACTCAAGTGTTCAAGCCAGAAGCTTAGGAAGTAAACTAGGAGGAAAAGAGTATGGTTTTCTCATTAGAAAGAAGAAGACAAGATATAGAAGCTCTAAAAAATGAAACATTAGACGTCCTGATTATTGGTGGAGGGATCACAGGTGCTGGGTCTGCTTTGCAGGCCAGTGCATCTGGTCTAAAAACCGGTTTAGTAGAAATGCAGGATTTTGCAGAAGGAACGTCTTCCCGCTCTACTAAACTTGTACACGGGGGTCTGCGTTATTTAAAAAACTTTGATGTTGAAGTGGTAGCAGATACGGTGCAGGAACGCGCAGTGGTACAGGGCATTGCACCGCATATTCCGAAAGCGGATCCTATGATTCTACCGGTATATGATGAACCGAATGCGACATTCTCGCTATTTTCTCTCAAAGTGGCGATGGATCTGTACGATCAGTTAGCTAGTGTCACAGGGACAAAATACGCAAACTACACACTGACAAAAGAAGAAGTGCTGGAACGTGTCCCTCAGTTGAATAGTGAAGGACTGTTGGGTGCAGGAGTTTACTTGGATTACCGGAACAACGATGCCCGTTTAGTCATCGAAAACATCAAACGTGCAGCTGAAGACGGTGGACATATGGTGAGTCGCATGAAAGTTGTGAAGATCCTGCATGACGAAAATGGGAGAGCGTCTGGAGCTGAAGTAGAAGACTTACTGACTGGTGAAACCTTTGCTGTTAAAGCGCGCACCGTGATGAACACAACGGGTCCATGGTCGGATACGATTCGTCAGATGGATGACAAAATCGAATCCATTCCTCAAATGCGTCCGACAAAAGGGGTCCATCTGGTTGTAGACAACAAAAAACTGTTCGTCCCGCAGCCTACTTATTTCGATACAGGCAAACAAGATGGCAGAATGGTCTTTGTGATTCCGCGTGAAGAAAAAACCTACTTTGGAACGACCGACACCGACTATACCGGGGACCTGGCAAATCCAACAGTCGAGCAGGATGATGTGGACTACTTGCTGGACATTGTTAATGCCCGTTACCCATCAGCTCATATTACGCTTGATGATATTGAATCGAGCTGGGCCGGTCTACGTCCGCTGATTGCAACGAACGGTGGGTCTGATTACAACGGTCAAAGTGGCAAACAGATTACGGACGACAGTTTTGAAGCGGTTCTGTCCATCGTTGACCAATACCAGCAGGGAAAAGTGGAACGCTATGAAGTAGCTGATGTATTGAAACGTATCGAGAGCACGAATTCAGAAACAGAAACGAATCCGTCGACCCTTTCTCGTGGAAGTTCACTTGAAATTGACGCAGATGGTCTGATTACAGTGGCCGGTGGGAAGATTACCGACTACCGTAAAATGGCTCTGGGCGCTGTCAAAGCAGTTATTGAGATACTGGAAAGAGACTTCGATCAGTCATTTGACCTGATTGATTCTACCTCGTATCCCGTTTCCGGTGGGGACATCGATCCGCAAAAGGTAGACGAAGAAACGGAAGCCTTAGCCCAGTCCGGAATGGAGAAAGGCTTAAGTGAATCTGAAGCTGTTTACCTGGCACATTTATATGGATCAAACACACCCGAAGTGTATGCTTTACTAGAGGAAGTCGATCAGATAGATGGACTGACTCTGGCAGACACGATCAGTCTGCACTACGCCATGCGTGAAGAGATGGCGTTGACACCCAGTGATTTCCTGATTCGCCGGACGAATCATATGCTCTTTATGCGCGACACTCTGGACAGCATCATAGAACCAGTCATTTCCGAAATGGCTCGCTATCATGACTGGTCAGATCAAGAAAGAATGCACTATACAACAGAATTGGAAAAAGCAATTGCTGAATCAGATTTAAACACATTAAAGGGAGACGTGAATTAAATGACAGGAAATACGTTAACGCTGTTTAGTGAATTTTTAGGCACGATGTTTCTGATTTTACTAGGTAATGGTGTAGTAGCTGCAGTCAGCTTGACAAAAAGTAAAGCTGAAGGAGCAGGATGGGTGGCTATCACAATGGGATGGGGTGCTGGTGTGACGCTAGCCGTCTACATTGCAGGATTTATGGGACCTGCTCACCTGAACCCCGCTGTGACCCTCGGGTTTGCTATCATTGGGGATCTAGAATGGGCAATGGTTATTCCATTCATACTTGCTCAGGTAGCTGGGGGGATCGTGGGAGCTGTATTGGTTTGGTTGACTTACCTAGCTCACTACAAAGAAACGACTGATCAAGACGCTATTCTGGGAACCTTTGCTACTAGTGCAGGAATTCGAGACAACGTGTCTAATATTTTGTCAGAAGTGATTGGGACGTTTGTCCTAGTATTCGCTCTCCTAGCATTTGGACAAAATGTCTTTACTGAAGGATTGAATCCGCTGGTTGTTGGGGTACTGATTCTTTCGATTGGTCTGTCATTAGGTGGATCGACAGGGTATGCGATCAACCCTGCCCGTGATTTAGGTCCTCGTATTGCACACCAGTTACTGCCGATTGCGAATAAAGGCGACTCCAAATGGGAATACTCTTGGATTCCCATTGTTGCTCCAATGATCGGAGCCGTCGTTGCGGCAATGTTGTACCTGGTCATCGTCTAATTTAAACAATTCAATGAAATAAAGTGCGTCTGCCGGAAAAGTCTTCGTGACCTTTCTGACAGGCGTTTTAGTTTCCATTGGACGCTGAACTGATAGACAATCGACTCATCTCAATAAGAATGTAATAAAAAAGTCACAAACACTAATTAAAAATAAGTAAAAAAGTTGACAAATGGCGTCATACCTTATATGATTTAACGTGTCGAAACAAATAGATAAAAGTAGTTAAGGTAAAGTAGTGAAAGTGCTTTTCCGCCCAGGGCAGCAGTGTATGCTAAATTGGAGTGGACCGGGCACTTTTTTTGTTGTTTAAAATATCTATTAGTGTTCAGCATTATTCAATACTTTCTAGCGATCCAAGCTTGACTTCGCTCGAAAAAAGATAAATTTACCCATTGCGCAGTATGCTCTGCTAACGCATACTCTGACTCTACGCATTAAAATGCTAGAGTCACAGCAATTCGGGGTGAATTTCCTATTTTTCGAGAAAGTCCAAACGAGCTTGTTCCGCTTTTCTTATTTATAAAAACAGGGGGTTACTAAAAAATGGCAATAGAATTTGATACGATTGCGGCGATTTCTACCCCACCTGGAGAAGGCGGGATCGGCATTGTCCGTATCAGCGGAGACGAAGCGTTAGACATTGCAGACCGTGTCTATCAGTTAGGCTCTAAACAGTTAAAAAATCAGAAATCACATACGCTGCATTATGGGCATGTGGTGAATCCGAAAACAGACGAACAAATCGATGAAGTCATGGTGTCAATCATGCGAGCACCAAAAACGTATACGCGTGAAGATGTGGTTGAAATCAATACGCATGGCGGCATTGTGTCAGTGAATAAGGTACTGGAAACGGTGCTGAACAATGGAGCACGCTTAGCTGAGCCGGGTGAATTCACTAAACGCGCCTTTTTAAATGGCCGAATCGATTTGTCTCAGGCCGAAGCCGTAATGGATGTTATTCGTGCGAAGACTGATAAAGCGATGCACATGGCCGTGACTCAACTTGATGGAAACCTGTCCCGTCTGATTAGAAACTTAAGATCAGATATATTGAACACACTGGCTCAGGTCGAAGTGAATATCGATTACCCTGAATACGACGATGTTGAAGAAATGACATCTAAACTACTGGTTGAAAAAGCAGTACACGTTAAAGCTCAAGTCGAAGCTCTTTTAGAGACCGCCAGTCAAGGGAAAATTTTACGCGAAGGCTTGGCGACAGCGATTATTGGTCGTCCAAACGTAGGCAAATCAAGTTTGCTGAATATGCTGCTGAAAGAAGAAAAAGCGATCGTGACAGAAGTGGCGGGGACGACGCGTGACGTGATAGAAGAATACATCAGTGTCAAGGGTGTGCCGCTGCGTCTGATCGATACAGCCGGTATTCGTGAAACAGAAGACATCGTTGAACGCATCGGAGTCGAAAGAAGCCGTAAAGCGCTGGGCGATGCTGATCTGGTCCTGCTGGTATTCAATCAGAACGAAGCGTTGACGCCGGAAGACAAGTTGCTGATTGAGGCAACGGACCAGCACCACCGTATTGTTATTTTAAATAAAATAGATCTGAATAATCATCTTGACTTAAACGAGTTGAGGACACTGGTCGATCCGAAGCACATTGTTCACACGTCCATTGTCACCCAGGAAGGACTGACTGAACTGGAAGGAAAGATCGCAGACTTGTTTTTCGCTGGAAACACGGGCGAGAAAGACGCGACGTACGTCTCAAATATCAGGCATATCGCTTTGCTGCACGAGACGATCGATGCATTTGATGAAGTGATTGAAGGAATTGAAACGGGCATGCCTGTTGACCTTGTTCAGATCGATATGACTCGCGCATGGGACCTGCTTGGAGAAATCACAGGAGACAGTGTTCAAGACGAACTCATTACACAACTCTTCAGTCAATTTTGTTTAGGAAAATAAACCCACTTGAAACCAAATGATCACACTAGGAAGGAATGAATCCATGCAAACGTATGAAGCTGGAAATTATGATGTTGTTGTTGTTGGAGCGGGACATGCTGGATCCGAAGCGGCATTAGCCTCTGCTCGAATGGGAGCTAAAACGCTGTTGATTACGATCAACCTGGATATGGTTGCCCATATGCCGTGTAACCCGTCGATCGGCGGACCTGCTAAAGGAATCGTCGTGAGAGAAATCGATGCCTTAGGCGGAGAAATGGGCCGCAACATTGATAAAACGTACATTCAAATGCGTATGTTAAATACGGCCAAAGGACCTGCTGTAAGAGCCTTGCGTGCTCAGGCAGATAAACATTTATACTCAACTGAAATGAAAAAGACCATCGAACAGACACCTGATCTGGATTTGAAGCAGGGAATCGTTGAAGAACTGGTCGTTGAAGATAACCAGGTCAAAGGGGTAAAAACCAATACTGGTGCCATTTACCGTTCAGAAGCGGTCATTTTAACAGCTGGAACCTCTTCAAGAGGACAAATCATCATCGGGGAACTGAAATATTCTTCTGGTCCGAATAATACGCAGGCCTCGATCAAACTGTCAGAAAACCTGATCGCCCTTGGGTTTGATCTGGACCGTTTCAAAACTGGAACGCCTCCAAGAATCCACAAAGGATCGATCGACTATTCGGTCACAGAAGAACAGCCTGGAGATCTGGAGCCAAATCACTTCAGCTTTGAATCACTGGATGAAGACTATCTGGAAGAGCAGGTATCCTGCTGGCTGACGTATACGAGCAATATTTCACACGACATTATTCGTGAAAATCTGCACCGTGCACCTATGTTTACAGGAATCGTCGAAGGGGTAGGCGCTCGTTACTGTCCATCGATCGAAGATAAAGTGGTCCGTTTCAGCGACAAACCGCGTCACCAGTTATTTTTAGAACCAGAAGGCGCAGATACCGATGAGATTTATGTCCAAGGCCTCTCCTCTTCTTTACCGGAAGATGTGCAGCTGGCGGTTGTCCG
Organism: Alkalibacterium sp.; assembly: GCA_020832185.1. Classification (GTDB taxonomy): domain Bacteria; phylum Bacillota; class Bacilli; order Lactobacillales; family Carnobacteriaceae_A; genus Alkalibacterium. Next base: position 97,675 of record JAFIFE010000025.1, on the reverse strand, counting down.
TTCGGTTGAAGGACTGGAGAACGCTCAGATGATGCGTACAGGTTATGCGATCGAGTATGATGTCGTCAAACCGTATCAGTTGCGCCCGTCTCTTGAAACGAAACTGATCGGTGGATTATTCACAGCCGGTCAAATGAATGGAACGTCAGGTTATGAAGAAGCGGGCGGTCAGGGATTGATTGCCGGAATCAATGCGGCGCGCTTAATCAAAGGCGAAGAGCCGTTTGTTCCTAAGCGTAACCAAGCGTATATCGGTGTGATGATCGATGACCTGGTCACTAAAGGAACCAATGAACCCTACCGTTTGCTGACGTCACGTGCAGAATACCGTTTACTCTTGCGCCATGACAATGCAGATTTCAGACTGGCTGAAAAAGGCTACGACATCGGACTGTTGTCTAAAGAACGTTACGATGCCTTTATGCTGAAAAAAGAGTTAGTTGAAAATGAACTGGAACGTCTGAAACAGATTCGTTTGAAACCGAGTGATGTGAAAGAGTATCTGGAAGGAAAAGATGAACCGCAACTGAAAGATGGTATGCTGGTTTATGACTTCCTCAGACGCCCTTACGTCAAGTACGAAGATATTCTAGCCTTTGCGCCGACGGAAGAGCCTTTACCGAAAGCAGTGAAAGAACAAGTGGAAATCTTCATTCAGTATGAAGGGTATATCAATAAAGCGATTCGTAAAGCGGATAAAGTGAAACGAATGGAAAATAAACGTATTCCTGAGGGCATTGATTATCATGCAATCAATGGAATTGCGACTGAAGCCAGAGAAAAACTGACTAAAATCCAACCTGAAACGATTGCTCAGGCAAGCCGTATCAGTGGCGTCAACCCGGCAGATATCTCGATACTGATGGTTTACGTCGAACAAGGACACGTTCAAAAAGTGGATGCGTCTTAAAATAACGGTCATAGTACAAAAAAGAATCCTGTAAAAAAGGGATTCTTTTTTGTATAAAATAGTGAAAAAATCTGTCTTTCGAGTGGTTACGAGTATTTATCTTTAAGTTTTGATTCCCGTTCATTCCCGCGCTTGAAATTCCCCGTGATTCTAGCCAGCAGATATTGTTCTTCTTCAGCGTCAGCATATTCCAAATCCTCAATCAACTGCAGGGCTCGCTGTTGCGTCAAAATCATTATCTGCTTGCCATAGTAATAAATGAAAACCTTGTTGCCTTTTCTTATCTTGTAAGTAAAAGCTTGGTTATCAGTCAATTCGTCTATACTCATAGGCACCCTTCTTTTGTCAGTTTTTAAAAGTTAGGTCGTTTATATCATTTAAAGATAATAAGTGCAAGAGTCACTACCCGGGATTTATAGATTTAAAAAGATCGGGTGTGCTGGAATAGTCGTTTAATTTTAAGGATTTTGGTAAACTAAAGGCAACCACTCAATTGAGGAAGGATTTTATATGGACACACTTATTAATGGAATCGATACTATCTATACATTGGATGTCAGATTTTGGCTGGGAGCCATCGTCGGCTTAGTCCTGATACTCGCTTTACGTTTTGGTTTTCATAAGGCTTTGGAACGTGTGGTCAAAAATGAACGCACGCGTCTGTTTCTTGAAACGTTAGTCAACTGGCTGACACTCTTTGCTATTGTTATCTACTTCTTTACGTATTTTTCGCAGACTTCATTCATTTACCGGACACTGTTCATATTCGGAGATACGGATATTACGGTCTTCCTTATTTTGACTGTAGTCTTTTCACTTATTTTAGCGGTAAAGATATCCAATGCCATACGGTCTTATATCTTACCAACTGTATACGACAAGTACGGCTTGGATAGAGGCATACAAGCGTCTATGAACACCTTCTTTCACTATCTGATCATTACGATTGCCATACTGATTGCCATATCCTCTATTGGATTTGATTTGACGAGCTTTACAGTCTTTGCGAGTGTTTTAGGTGTAGGGATCGGGTTTGGGCTTCAGAACGTGATGTCGAATTTCATTTCAGGTCTGATCATTTTATTTGAAAGACCAATCAAAGTGGGTGACCGCATCATTATCGATGGAACGATTGCAGACGTGGAAGAAATAAAACTTAGGGCAACGATAGTTCGAACACGTGTACATGAACGAATGATCATTCCCAATTCCTATTTCCTTGAAGAGAAATTTGTGAACCGGTCCTATGCCGATACGCGTTTAAGATTGGCTGTTGATGTAGGGGTGTCATATGGAAGTGATGTGATGCTAGTTAAAAAGCTGTTGAAAGAATCAGTTATTGAATTAGGGGAAGAAAAATGGACTAATATTTTAAAGGACCCTGAACCACGGGTGTTCTTTGAAGAGTTTGGAGAATCGTCATTAGATTTTTCAGTCTGGTTCTGGATCGATACACAGTCAGAAGAGCGTGAATTTAGAATTCCAAGTGATTTACGCTTTAAAATATTCCAGAAATTTGAAGAACATCATATTGAAATTCCGTTTCCGCAGCGAGATGTGCACATGAAATCGACCTGATCTGCACAGTCACAGATTAAAAAACCTGCTTCCTTTATGTAATAGCTGAAGTGCTATACATAAAGAAAGCAGGTTTTTATGTGTGCGAGTTAAATACCGGGATCGTCCAGGGTATTGTGTGTATTCAGTTCAGTGATCGTGCCTGTTTTCAGGTAGACGATCCACTCGCAGATATTGGTTACATAGTCACTGATACGTTCCAGATTCCCAGCGACAAGAATATAGTTTGTGGCACCTAATACAAGGTCGGGGTCTTTTTTCATCTCATTTAAGGTGTCCTTGTGTATCTTATAAGCCATGCCATCGATTACGTCATCTTTAGAAGCAATCTCTTCTGCAGATGAGACATCCAGTTCAACATAAGCGGTCAATACTTCTTCGACCAGTTGTTTGACCTTGTCGGCCATGTCAGCTAAATCCTGTTCGATTAAATCAATGCGCTTGTTTCCTTTTACACGAATAGTGGCTTTTGCAATGTTGACAGCATGGTCACCCATTCGCTCCAAATCAGCGCAGGCTTTCATGACAGTGATGATGCGTCTCAAGTCACTGGACACTGGCTGCTGGAGAGCAATCAGTTCGATCGATTTTGTTTCCACCTTAACTTGCAGTTCATTTATTTGTGGGTCGTTTAAAATAATACTTTGTGCCAGGTCTTTATCGTGAGTGGTAAAAGCTTTAACGGATTTATATATGGACTCTGAAACCATCAGACCCATCTGTGAAAACTGGAAATGCAGATTTTTCAATTCTTCTTCGAATACTTTTCTCAACTTATTCACCTCGGAGTTTTCTAATTAATGTGTGTTAACAGTCTGTTTACAGTGTGAATGAACGCAGGATAAAGCCAATTCGTTTCAGTTTAGCCGAATTTACCAGAAATATAGTCATCTGTTCGTTTATCCTGTGGATTAGAATACATTTTTTCAGTGGCATCAAATTCAATGACTTCTCCGTTTAAGAAGAACGCTGTCTTATCTGAAATGCGGGCAGCCTGCTGCATATTATGTGTCACGATGATGATGCTGTAATTTTGCTTCAGCTCCTGGATAAGGTCTTCGACTTTAGCGGTAGATAACGGATCTAAAGCAGAGGTCGGCTCATCCATCAAGATAACATCTGGTTCTACCGCAAGGGCGCGGGCAATACACAAGCGCTGCTGCTGACCACCGGAAAGACCAAAAGCATTTTCATTCAAACGGTCTTTGACTTCTTCCCAGAGAGCCGCTCCTTTCAAACTTTTCTCTACCACTTCGTTTAATATCGTTTTATCTTTGACCCCATGAATGCGAGGGCCATAGGCGATGTTATCATATATCGATTTAGGAAAAGGATTCGGTTTCTGAAAAACCATTCCAACCTCGGTGCGCAGAGACTCAACATTTGAACCCGCACCGAAGATATCTCTATCCTGATATTTAATAGAGCCTTCCATTCTTACGGAAGGAACCAATTCGACCATCCGGTTAAGGGTCTTGATGAACGTTGATTTCCCGCAGCCTGATGGACCGATAATGGCTGTAACTTGTTTATGAGGTATATCAAGAGAAATATTTTTTAACGCATGAGTCTGACCGTACCATAAGTTGAAGTCAGTGACTGAGTAGACTGACTTTGTCAATTCTTTAGTTTCCATAGTGACCTCCATAATTAGTAGCGTTTAGTGTATTTATTTCGAATAATGATGGCAACAGAATTCATTGCGATCAATATGACCAGCAGGACAATACTTCCCGCTGCAGCGACAGATTGAAAAGCCGCTTGCGGTCTTCCTGCCCAGTTAAATATCTGAATGGGCAGGACGGTAAAACTCGAAAAGATAGAGTCAGGGAGATAGGCAATAAATGCCATTGCCCCAATCATCAGAAGGGAAGCTGTTTCACCAACTGCACGTGAGAGTGACAAGATCGCACCCGTTAGGATGCCGGGTGTGGCAGCAGGAAGGACGACCGTTTTAATAATCTGCCATTTAGTCGCACCCATGGCATAGGCTGCTTCATACTGTTCCTGAGGGATCGAACGAATCGATTCCTTTGAAGCGACTACGATAATAGGCAGAATAAGCAAGGACATGGTCAAGCCTCCAGCTAAAATACTTCTTCCCATTGCGAACGTACGGACAAAAACGGTCAACCCCAGGAGTCCGAATACAATAGAAGGGACGCCTGCTAGATTGGATAAGTTCAGCTCAATAAAGTGGGTAAACTTGTTTTTAGCTGCGTATTCTTCCAGATAAAGTGCGGTGCCTACTCCAAGAACGAGTGAGACAGGAATTGTTATGCCCATGACCCATACGGTTCCGGCGATTGCGGCTTTAATACCAGCGTCTTCGGGTCGTCTGGACGCATAACTCGTTAAGAAATCCCAATTCAGATAATCAAATCCCTGAGTGAAAATACGAACGAGTAACGTGGCAAGAACGATCATTCCAAAAACAGTTGAAAGGAAGAATAGTACTTGTCCAGTTTTATTGTACATGCGTCGACGGTTTATTTTTTTGTCATCAATAACTATGCGTTTTTCATTCATTAATATACCTCCCTGTATTTACGGGCAAAGTAACTGGCTATAATGTTCATCAACAGGGTAAATAAGAACAGCATCATTCCGACAGCATAGATACTATAGTAGATTGTCGATCCAAATGTCGCATCGCCCATGCTGACCTGTACAATATAAGCGGTCATGGTCTGGATGGACTCGGTTGGATTAAAACCAAGTCGTGGTGTCGATCCCGCTGCAGTCGCTACGATCATAGTTTCTCCAATAGCGCGCGAGAGCGCTAAAACAAGGGAGGACACAATACCACTGAATGATCCGGGTATGACGATTTTCAAAGCCACTTCGAGTCGGGTTGCCCCAAGAGCCAGGGCACCGTCACGCATTGCTTGAGGGACAGCGTTCATCGCTTCCTGTGACAATGAAGTGACTTGAGGAATAATCATGATCCCTACAACGATTCCCGGACTCAACGCATTGAAAATCGGTAGACTCGGAATGAAGACCTGTAGAAGAGGCGTTACAAACGTCAAGGCAAACAGGCCGTAAACAACAGTTGGCACACCGGCCAGTACTTCTAAAATAGGTTTGATGATTTTTCGTTTTTTCTCACTTGCGTATTCACTCAAATAAATAGCGGAACTGAGTCCCAGTGGAACAGCGACAATCATCGCTATCGCAGCGATGGTAAAGGTTCCGGATACGAGAGGCCAGATGCCATAACTTGGATCATTACCAAAGAAAGGAAACCATTCAGTTCCTGTCAGGAAGTCCCAAATCGGCACGACAGTAAAGAACATGATGGTTTCTCTCAGCAAAGTAAACACTATGGCAATGGTGACAAGGATAGAAAAAGAGGCCATGAGCAGCAGAATGATGGGCATGACCCGTTCTGTTATGTTTACTGACGAGCTTTTTGATTTATTTTTTTTGATGAGATCACGTATTGAAGGTTGCAAAGTTTTCACTCCTAGAAAAAATGTCCAACGATAGTCTACCGAAGGACATTTCTAAATTAGCTAACATGTTATCCGTATTATCTTAGTGCTTCTAATAATTCTAAGTTTTCTTCGTAAATGGCATCATCTAAAGCAACATATCCGACTTCAGTAGCCATATCACCTGACATTTCAATCGTGTATTTTGCGAATTCGTAAACCGCGTCATTTTCTGCAGCCGACTCGTTTTTAAGGTAGAAGAACAATGGTCGGGATAGAGGTTCATATGAGCCATCCTGAACGGTTACATCATCCGGAGTAACGGCTTCGCCAGCGCTGTTTTCAATCGGCACGATTTTTACAGTGTCCTGATTTTCTGCATAGTATGCATAACCGAAGTAGGCAAGAGCATTTCTCGATCCTGCAGTTCCTTGTACAAGGACGTTGTCGTCTTCAGATAAAGTAGCTTCTCGATCGATCTGCTCGCCATCTAGGATGATTTCGTCAAAGTAATCGTACGTTCCTGAGTCAGTACCAGGGCTGAATAACAGGATTTCTTCATCCGGCCAGCCTTCTCTTACATCTGCCCACGTGTCAACGTCACTGTCATCAAGCCAGATCATTTTGAGTTCTTCGAGAGTCAAGTAATCTACCCAGTCATTTTCTGGATTAACAACAACAGATAACCCGTCTAAAGCCAATTGGAATTCGGTGTATTCAATGCCTGCTTCTTCCAGTAAGTCAGCTTCTTCCTCTTTCATTGGACGAGAGGCGTTAGAAATATCGGTTTCACCTGCGATGAATTTTTCCATTCCGCCACCTGTACCTGATACACCAATGGTTGCCTGGATGTCTGGATAGGTCATCGAAAATTCTTCAGCTACAGCTTCCATGATAGGGAAAACAGTCGAAGAGCCGTCAACTTGAACAGAACCAGATACGTCGCTTGATCCACCTTCTGCCGTTCCTCCGTCAGCTGTTTCGTTCCCACATGCTGCTAGTAACAAAGTCATACTCAAAACAGTCCCATATTTAACTGGTCGATTCATTTTCATATCATATCCCTCTTTTTTATAAGTTTATCTTTCCTGTCTACACCCTTATACTAAACTGCTATGATTAAGAAGGTGAAAATTAATTGTAAAGAGTATGTAAAGTTTAAAAATAATGATACAAAATGGATGAGCTTTAACTTATGATGAGAATACAGCGTGGTATCTGCTGATATAAAGAAGAAACAGAGAGGATTAATGTCTTGGGGGCTTGAGATTGAACAAGCCGACTGTTTGGATTAAACTATCAGTATCAGACAGAAGATAGTCCTTAAGGGTCACTAAATAAAGAACGATTGAATGGAGAGTTTTATGAAAAAAGTATTAGTTGTAGAAGATGAGCTGTCTATTGGGAAGTTACTTCAATATAACCTTGTGAAGGAAGGGTATGAAGTAGATGTCGTTACAGATGGAATTGAAGGACTGGAACGGGCATTATCCGGAGAATATACGATTATTCTGTTAGACTTGATGCTGCCTGGGAAAGACGGGATGGAAATCTGCAGAGAATTAAGACAGGAAAAAAATGATACGCCGATCATCATGCTGACAGCGAAAGACTCTGAAATCGATAAAATCGTCGGACTTGAAATTGGGGCGGATGACTATATCACAAAGCCATTCAGCCCAAGAGAAGTGATTGCCAGGATAAGAGCTGTACTGAGGCGTTTAAATAAACCGGAAGTAAAAGAAGCGCCCATAGACCTAGTGGAAGAAGAAATCAGTTTAAATGAACTGAAAATCTACCCCGAAAAATATGAAGTGTATGTGAAAGGGAAGTTGATCGATTTTACTCCAAAGGAATTTGAGCTGCTGCTGTATTTAGCTAAGCATAAGAATAGAATACTAAGTAGAGAGCAGCTGTTGCTGGCTGTCTGGGATTATGATTATTCTGGAGAAACTCGAATCGTAGATGTCCATATCAGCCATCTGAGGGAAAAAATTGAAGATAATCCTAAAATCCCTGTTTACATTAAAACGGCTAGGGGATTCGGCTATAAATTTGAGGTCCCCAAATGAAACAGCTGCGTGTAAGGATTTTAGGTTTTCTGACCATCATACTGATTATCTTCTCTATTCTTTTTATCTACATGGCGTCATCTATTATCGAAAGGCAGGCTGTCACTCAGCAGGGGAATGATTTAAGCGTTCAGCTCAGGACACTTGAAAGTCAGTTGAATACTGATGATTTCACGCAGGAGACGGTGGAGCAAATCAGCACACAACTGGAAGCCACGGCGGATGTCGTCGAGGAAAGGATCACTCTGATGGATAGTGATGGAGAGGTGCTGTATGACACACACGCACCTCTTGATACGATAGAGAATCATTTTGACCGCCCCGAAATTCAACAGGTCAATGAGGGTGAGGCCATCGGTCGTTTCAGTCGCACCAGTGAGAGTACAGGGGACACCTTGTACTATGTGGCAACCTCTATAGTCAACGATGACGAGACGCTTATCGGTTACCTGAGACTTTCAAAAAATATTGAAGATATGTCAGGGATGACGGATCAACTGATTCAGGCATTGCTGATATTTATTGTTGTGGCAATCACCGTCGCGCTGGTCTTCACACAGTACTGGACGAATAAGCTCACGACTCCGTTAAACAATATCAAAACGATTGCGGACGTCTTATCTTATCAGGACTATAATGTGCGGTACTATGCCTCTTCTTATAAAGAGGTCGATGACCTGGGACAGTCGATCAACAATTTAGCCATTAATTTGAATAATCAGATGAACGAAATCAAAGAAAATGAATTGAAGCTGAAAGAGCTGATCAATCATCTCGTTATTGGTGTTCTGGTCGTCGAGAATGACAAGTCGATCACTATGATCAATCCTGCGATGAAAAATGTACTGGGAGCAGAGTTGTACAGTAAAGTGGGGAAAGCTTTTTATGAAGGGCTTCACAGCTCTGAATTGATTGCATTGATTGAAAAAGCGATGAAAACGCAGACCATTCAAAATAAAGAAATCCAGCTGGTTTATCCGACAGAAAAAATAGTGGATGTCAACGTAGTGCCGATTATCAGTGAATCACTGGAAACCATCAATTACATTGTTTTGATTTATGATATAACTGAAATAAGGCGACTGGAAAAAGTAAGGTCTGACTTCGTCGCGAATGTGTCTCATGAGTTACGGACACCTATTACAGCAGTCAAGGGATTCAGTGAAACACTTCTGGATGGGGCGCTGAAAGATGAAGAGGTGCTTGTAGAGTTCCTTGAAATCATTTATAAAGAATCAAGCAGACTGGATGCGATGGTCAACGATATTCTACACCTATCTAAACTCGAACAAAGACAGGTAAGTGACGTGAGGGAGAAAGTCAGGGTAAAAGAAGTGGCGAAAGAAGTCATTCAAATCCTGCATCAGAAAATCGAAGCCAAGCATATTTCTGTTCACCTGGAAGATACAGATCATGCCGAGCTTTATATCGATCCTGGTCATTTAAAACAGATTTTTATCAACCTGTTAGCTAATGCGGTGTCTTATACTCCACAGGATGGGGAAGTCTCACTGTCGATCGAACGACTCGAAAATGACGTGAGGATAACTATAGAAGATACGGGTATTGGCATACCTCAAGATCAGCTGAATCGGATTTTTGAACGATTCTATAGAGTGGACCGCGCAAGAAGCCGAAATATGGGCGGAACAGGTCTGGGTCTTTCGATTGTTAAATGGATTGTCGAGAACAATAATGGACGTATCGAGGTGGAAAGCGTTGAGAATAAAGGCTCTATATTCAGAGTTATATTGCCCATCTCCAATTGAGTAAACGTATGAATAGTCATGTATAATAGTGGCACACTAAAAATGAAAGCAGATAACTTCAAGCTGCTTTCATTTTTTGTTTGAAAAAGTATGGATTAAAAATGAGATTTTGTGTATACTATTTTAATATAACTAATATTATAATGTTAATATAATGAGAGGAAAACGGGTATGAAATTAGGGGAGAAGATTAAAACTAGGAGAAAAGAAATAAAGATGACACAAGCTGATCTTGCAGACGGCATCTGCACGCAGGCAATGATCAGTCGTATTGAAAAAAAGAAAGTCAGACCGAGCCGAGAGTTGATGGAAAAAGTGGCTGAACGCTTAGAGGTGTCGATCCACTATTTCTACGGGGAAGACTCTATTGAGAGCCGGTATTCTAAAACAGCACAGTTGTGTAAAATCATTCGTCAGCATTTGGAAAGAAGAGAATATGAGTCAGTATCTTATCTGATTGAATCAAATGAAGAACTCATTCAAAATACGATTGGAGAAGACAAGGACTTTTTCAACTGGATTCAGGGATTACTCTATGCGTATCGGGACGGGGACAACGATAAAGCATTAGCTTACCTGATCGAGATGGAGACAGGGGTAAAAAATGGGGAACTCCGTGTTGAAGTGATTGACAGTATTGGAAATCAGTATTTACGAAAAAAAGACTACGCTAAAGCGGAAGCTTATTATCAAAAAGGGTTTGATTCATTCGCAGAATGGATGAATCATGAGAAAAAGGCTAAGCTGCTGCTGAACTATTCGATTTGTCTGTCAAGAAAGGGCAAGTACTCTGACTGTCTAGACAAAGTCATGCAGGGTCTTGAGCTCGTCATTGAGAAGAAAACATTATTCTTACTTGGAGATTTCTTTTATTATAAAGGGTTCAGCCTGGAAAAACTGGGACAATCTAAAGAAGCAATGGAGGCTTACAAGAAAGCTCAGACCATCTTTGATATCCAGCAGAACGAGAAATATTTGCTGATTACAAAAATGGCTCAGGAAGAACTGGAGCTGTCACAGCAATAATATCAGGGTGGACCGTTAGTGGGTTCACCTTTTTTGTGCAAAAAAAGACAGCTGCGCGGGCAACTGTCTCTTTTATACTGATCTGATTTATTCGGCGCCATTGACGACGCGTGCTGTAATATCCAGTGTGCGGTTGACTTGATGCTCAACTGCTCCTTGAACGTCCTCTTGCATTTCGCCTTCACCATTCACTGTAACAGAGGTTCCGTAAGGATTTCCTCCTGCTCCGAATAATACGGGATCTGAATAGCCCGGTGTGACGATAATTGCTCCCCAGTGCATCATAGAAGTGTAAAGAGAAAGAATCGTTGCTTCCTGACCACCGTGCGGGTTCTGAGCTGATGTCATGGCACTGACAACTTTATTGACTGTCTGGCCACTTGCCCACAGTCCGCCTTGAGAATCGATGAACTGTTTTAATTGTGCAGGCATTGTACCGAAACGTGAAGGGGCGCTGAATAGCAGTGCGTCTGCCCATGTAATGTCATCAGACGTTGCTTCAGGCACATCTTTTGTTGCATCATAATGTGCTTTCCATGCCGGGTTTGATTCGATCGCGCCCATAGGTGCCAGTTCAGTTACTTTTACTAAACGGACTTCTGCACCTTTTGCTTCTGCTGCAGCTTTAGCCCACTGAGCCATCTGAAAGTTAGTACCTGTTGAGCTGTAATAAATAATGGATAATTTTAAAGACATAAATGATTCTCCTTTTTGTATGCTTATTTGATTTAGCGTATCTCGAATTCGAAATACTTACAAATTAATAGTAACTCACCCATTAGCTAATGTCAACTATATAAATCAGATTTCTCTAGGTATTTGCTTATGTACGCAAAAAAATAGCACCTGATTACAGGCGCTATTTCGGTCAGTGAAGGGCTAGATTACCCTGGTTGACCAGGTATTTTTGATGAATGATCGTCTTTATTTACTTCTTTAGTGGCTTCATCCACTTCAGCAGACACTTCTTCTGCAGCTTCAGCTGTTGTGTCTTTAGCTTCATCTTTTAAGTCCATTGCTTCTTTTTTGATTTCTTCAGAAGCGTGGTGAAGTTGATCACGTAACTCTTGTGCAGTTTTTGTAATCGTCAGCTTGATGTTTTCGCCAGCTTCTCCAGCGGTCTGCTGCATTTCACCCGATCTTACTTTTGCTTTGTCCGCGTATTCGCCTGCTTGTCTTTTTGATTCATCAAACTTCATAGCGATATCATCACGTGTTTCTTTTCCGCTTTTTGGAGCAAATAGCAAACCAAGTGCTGCCCCGATCAGTGCGCCTTTTATAAATGACATATTAATTTCCTCCCTAACGTTTGTATTATTTTAGTATCTCTTTCCATTATAGAACAAACGCTTCTTTTTTTAAAAGAGAATCACTCGAAACTGGGAACTCCTGATAAACATGTCTGTTTCTGGAGGCTCTGACAGGTATTATGTCATAAGGTATGCTATATTCTGGTTAAAGAACACAAGTAAATAGTGAGGCTGCTGCGATGCTCCTCACCTGTCTTATCTCTCAGGAGGGATACCCATGATTTTTCTAGATCGTGAAGATGCAGGGACGCAACTGGCAGAGATTATCGCGTTGGATGAGAGTCGAAAACAGCTGGTTTTAGCATTACCAAGAGGCGGCATACCTTTGGGACTCATCATTGCTCAATACCACCAGCTGCCATTTGATGTGATCATGTCAAAGAAAATCGGGCACCCATTTCATTCGGAATATGCTATAGGGGCCGTTCCAGAAAATGGAGAGCCTATACTCAACGAAAGGGAGAGGAGTCACCTGGACTCTGACTGGTTAACTAAAGAAGTCAGCCGCTTGCGCAAAGCGATGGACAAAAGGCGACAGATGTACTCAAAGTGGCTGGACAATCAGTCCATTCAAGGGAAATCAGTTATCATAGTCGACGACGGGATCGCAACGGGACTGACCATGAAGGCCGCGATTCAAGCAGTCAAGGAACAGCAGGCGAAAGAAATCAGTATAGCCGTACCTGTGATACCTGAAGACACCTACAGGGAACTGGTGAAAATAGTCGATGATGTGATGGCTATCGATGTCCCAAAACATTTCCTCGGGGCAGTAGGTGCGTATTATAGGTTTTTCCCTCAAGTAGAAGACGATGAAATCGAAAGGCTGCTCATTGACTATACTCAAACCTGACTCTTCCTCGGAACACGCGTCAATACAAATGAAAAAGCCGGATCTGCTCTTAGTGCGTCTCTTGATAAGCCGATCGGGTTTTTTCGAGTGTCTGCTTTCAGGTTACCTGTTCAATCCAGCGGTCAGTTTGAGTTTAATTAGAGATGAGGTGTCTGCGTATGACAGAGCTTACAGACCTGTGATAAGATTAGCTCAAGGAGCGCAGAATACATTAACTGAACGTCGCATTCTTCTTAAGGTGAACCTAGGTTAAGTGCTTTATTTTTTTCTAAGGAAAGATCAGTTGGTATTTAGTTATTAGACAAGGCATACATAGCCCGGACAGGATAAGAGACTCGGGATGATTTCTCAACTTATTTGTAAGTAAATGCGTTTAATACATGCGGGAAATGAAAGATTAAAGAAATGAGGAGGACGTTGCGATGAAAGCCATCGTCATAGAAGCATTTGGTGGAGTAGAGGAGCTGCAGCTGAAAGAGGTGGATCACCCTGTACTCAAACCGAATAGAATGATTGTTCAAATGCATGCGACAAGTGTTAACCCTGTGGATACAAAAAGACGTAAGGGGTCCTTTGGAGGGAAACTCCCTATGATCGTCGGGAATGATGTGGCAGGGATGGTCACGGAAGTCGGAGAAGATGTGACTGAGTTTAAAGTAGGGGACCGAGTGATGGCCAATGGGGCGAAAACGTATGCTGAGTACGTGTCTGTCAACCCTGAGAGAGCGGTAAAATTACACGACTCTGTATCGTACGAAGAAGCAGCAGCCATCCCCCTCACAGGTCAGACAGCATATGAAGCCATCATTACTAGAGGAAAAGTAAAAGAAGGGGACCGTGTACTGGTCCATGCAGGGTCAGGAGGTGTCGGATCCTTGGCGATTCAACTGGCTAAACTAAAACGCGCCTGGGTTGCCTCAACAGCGGGAAGCAAAAATCAGGTGATGCTCACACATTTAGGAGCCGATCACCCGGTCAATTACGAAACGGAAGTGTTTGAGGACGTTTTGGATGAAATGGATCTTGTCTTTGATACCTTAGGAGGGTCTATTCAGAAAAAAAGTATCGCTGTTCTTCGTCAGGGTGGACGGTTATTATCGGTTGCAGAGGAGCCGGATCAAGCTCTAGCTGACGAACAAGGCATTGAAGCATCGTATTTCTCAATGAGTCCAACCAAAGAAGCACTGGAGCACTTAAATGAGTGGTTAAGCAAACGAGATATCCGACCTGTCATCACTAAAGTCGTTCCCTTCACTGAAAAGGATGTTAGAGAGGCACACGCGTTAAGTGAAACAGGTCATGCAGGAGGAAAAATCATTATTGCATTTCAATAAAACGATTCTATCTCAATGAGGAGCGACTTTATGATTGTGGCTGTGCTGATACTCACCGACTTTATCCTATATCTTTCGTTTAAATATAAGACAAAATCCTTAAATATAGGCAGCAGAGCAGTAGCTCACGGCCTATCCTCCTTAGGAAAAGAGGATGAGGGCATTGTTCATTGTCCGTCATGCGGAAAAAGTGTCAAGCGGACACAGACCCCTTACTGCTCCAATTGTAATCTTCAATTTTAACTACTGATGAGAACAAAGACTTTTAAAAAAATCCACTTCCTATCTTAATGACTGAATAGTCATCAGGATAGAGAGTGGATTTTTCTATGGGGTCACTCAAGATAAGAAGAGGAAGGACCACTATTTACAGTTCGTTTTCGTCAGCGCGCAAAAGTGAGACCAGTTGCAGGTTCTAATGCACTCTAACTAGCCACATGAATAGGATTGAGACTCGTTCCTGAAAAATTAGTCACGGAACTAGTCACAAAACTCGTTTAGTGGGTAGTTCATTCCTATTTCTTGCAGGAAGTAGTCTCAATCCGTCTTTTGGAACCACTTCTTTTAATTTTTTAACATGAACTAGTCACAATAATGTTTTAGTGACTAGTTCTGCAGTCAAATCACTGTCAACTAGTCACAATAGCTCTTTTGTGTCGCGTTCGTATGAGGATAGGAGGCTGAACTAGTCTCAATAGATAAACTGACTCATTCTCCGACCTGATTCGAGCACTTCTTTCTATATATAACCCCATTGCTTAAATTAGCAGGGTTCTTATGATCAGTTGAACTGATTTTTTACAAAGGTATAGAAGCCTTTTTCCGATGGCGTCAGCTGCCGTGTGTTTGGAGTGATCATTCCTACACTTCTCACCAGTTGCGGACTGTTTATAGGCACACATTTTAAAAAGTCAGTTTCGTATTTGGTAATGGCACTGTCTGGAAGGATCGTGATACCGATCCCCGCTGCAACCATCCCCTTGATGGCATCCATGTCTTCTCCCTGTGTGCTGACATGTGGGGCGAACCCTTCATTATGGCAGGCATCAACCACCAGTTTCTCCAGAATATAGCCTTTAGGGAACAGAATAAAGGCTTCGTCCTTCAGTTCCTTAAGCGTAATGGACTCTCTGTGAGCTGCCTTATGCTGGCGGGAGACAAGGAGATGCATTTTTTCTTTAAATAAAATATCTCCTCTAATGGCTGGTTCATCTTCTATGACGGGACCGATAAAAGCAAGATTCAGTTCCCGGTTCTTAATAGCATCGATCAGAAACTGATACGAGCCTTGACGCAGTTGAAACTGGATAGCTGGAAACGACTTACTGTAGCTATTGATTAGATTGGGCAGAAGACTGGTAGCCAGACTAGTCGGGAATCCTAGTTTAATGACCCCGGATTCTGGCGCAATATGATCAGCCATTTCTTTTTTCGTCTGTTCAAGCCGATTAATCACATCTTTAGCGTGCGTCAGAAGAATCTGTCCGACGGGCAACAGTTTCATATTGCGACCCACACGTTCAAACAGCTGAACGCCCAGTTCCTCTTCCAGATTGCTGATTTGTCTGCTGATGGCTGATTGGGCCACATTCAAGTGCTGGGCGGCATTGGACATATGCTCTCTTTCTGCTACTTCTATAAAATAAATGAGTTGTTTCAGTTCCATTTTATTTCCTCCAGACGGCAAATAATCATATCGAAATTAGATTAAATCTATCAATTATATGTATTGTATGCATAAATGCAAAGGATTACAATAGAAGAACACTAAAAAGCAGTGACCTTAAGCTGATTAACTGGGGGAGATAAACATGACTAAATTTAATCCCGTTCACGAGCTGCAAGGCCTTTACTCGCCGCAGTTTGAAAGAGACAATTGTGGAATCGGATTATTTGCACACATGAAAGGGCATAAAAGCCATAGCATTGTTAAAAAAGGGATGGAACTGCTTATTCACCTCGATCACCGGGGAGGTCAGGGAAGTGACCCGGATACAGGTGACGGATCAGGGATCATGACCCAACTGCCGGATGCTTTTTTTAGAAAGGAGCTTCCGCATTTCAAACTGCCTGAACCCGGTCAATACGGGGTAGGAATGGTTTTTTTCCATAGAGATGATCCGAAGCAGCAGGTGTTTGAAGAAGCCATTGAAGAGCTGGTCGAAAAGGAAGGGCAGCGAGTGATCGGCTGGCGGACGGTCCCGACGAATGTCAGGATGATTGGGTCAAAAGGTCAAGAATCTGCTCCTTATATCAGACAAGTGTTCATTGGGGCCTCAGAACATGTGTCTGACACGCTGGCTTTTGAGCGCAAATTGTATGTGATTAGAAAACAGGCAGAAAAAATAGCAGACACCAACGAAAAAGCTTTTTATTTCCCAAGTTTTTCCAGTCAGACCATTGTGTATAAAGGGTTGCTGACGTCAAGCCAAGTGGATCAGTTTTATCTGGACTTGCAGGATACTGAATATGCATCGGCATTTGCTCTAGTCCATTCGAGGTTCAGTACAAACACGGTACCGAACTGGGAACGGGCTCACCCGAATCGCTATCTGATCCATAATGGGGAGATCAACACGTTACGGGGCAATATCAACTGGATGCGTGCACGAGAGAAAACCTTTGTATCGGAAGCGTTTGGGGACGATCTGAAAAAGGTTCTGCCGATTTTAGACGAAGCCGGCAGTGATTCAGCTGTACTGGACAATGCGCTGGAATTCTTCACTCTGGCTGGGCGGTCACTGGCTCATTCTGCGATGATGCTGATTCCCGAACCCTGGGAAAATAACCCGGACATGAGTGAGGAGAAAAGAGATTTTTACCATTACCACAGCACCCTGATGGAACCATGGGATGGGCCAACCTCGATCACCTTTACAAATGGCAAGCAAATAGCTGCTTTACTGGACAGAAACGGGTTGCGCCCGGCTCGTTATTACGTCATGAAAGATGACACGATTATTTATGCATCAGAAACAGGCGTCATTGATGTCAACGAAGAAGACGTGGTATCCAAGGAGCGCTTGAGTCCAGGAAAAATGCTGATGATCGATTTAGAACAGGGCCGCATTATTCCTGATCAGGAACTGAAAAGTCAGATCGTCAGTCAAGCCCCGTACGGGGAGTGGCTAAAAGACGAAGTGATTTACTTAAATGAAAACAGTACAGAAGAAGAAACAGCAGCAATAAACGAGTTGATCCAAAGACAAAAAGCCTTTGGGTATACGACAGAAGACATTGAAAAGTATTTGAAACCCCTGATTGAAAAAGGGAAAGACCCAATCGGCGCCATGGGAATCGACACTCCTTTAGCCGTCATGTCAGACCGCCCGCAGTCTCTGTTCTTATACTTCAAGCAGCATTTTGCCCAAGTGACGAATCCGCCGATAGATGCGTACAGAGAGCAAGTCGTGACGTCCACACTCACATGGCTAGGAGCAGAAGGGGACTTAATACAGTCGTCTAAAAAAGAAAGTCAGCGCATCCGGCTGGACACGCCGATTCTAACTGACTCGCAATTTAATGAACTGACTCGCCTGAACAAAGACGGATTTACATCTGTGGTATTGAATACCCTATTCTCAGACGATTTAAAAGATAGTATTCAAAAGCTGCAGAGAGAGGTTGAAGAAGCAGTCCTATCGGGGCAGTCTCTTATTGTTCTGACGGATCGGCACATGGATGAAAACAATGTGGCGATACCGACTTTACTGGCTGTCAGCAGTATCCATCAGCATCTGGTAAGAAAAGGATTGCGCACGAAAGCCAGTCTGATCGCAGCAAGCGGTGAAGTAAGGGAAGTGCATCATTTTGCCGCCTTGATCGGTTATGGAGCAGATGCGGTTCACCCTTATTTAGCATATGAAACAATCAGAAACGAAGTGGAAAAAGGAACGATTGACTCCACTTATGCAGAGACAGTGGAAAAGTACCGCCAAGCTGCAACAGAAGGCGTCGTTAAGGTCATGTCTAAGATGGGCATCTCAACCATTCAAAGTTACAGAGGCGCTCAGATCTTCGAAGCCATCGGGATAAGTGAATCAGTCATTCATGAGTACTTTACCGGAACAGCTTCACAGTTGGATGGGATCGATCTGAATACCATTGCTCTGGAAGCTAAGATGCGTCACGAGCAGGGGTATCAGGATGAACTCTACAAGTCACTTGATTCTGGCAGTGACATGCAGTGGCGAAAAGGCGGGGAACGTCACGCTTACAACCCACTGACCATGCATAAACTGCAGTGGGCAGCCAGACGAGACGACTATCGGTTGTACAAGGATTATTCTCATGCCATCAATGAGCAGTATAGTGGCTTCATAAGGCACTTATTTGACTTGAAATCAAACCGTCAGCCGGTACCGATCGAAAAGGTGGAATCGGTGGAAGACTTGTTCAAGCGTTTTAAAACAGGGGCAATGTCCTTTGGATCCCTGAGCGCAGAAGCACATGAAACCTTAGCGATTGCCATGAACCGTATCGGCGGGAAGTCAAATTCTGGTGAAGGTGGAGAAGACCCTAAACGATTCATAAGAGATGACAATGGAGACTTCAGACGAAGCGCCATCAAGCAGGTGGCTTCCGGCCGATTCGGTGTAAACAGTCATTACCTGGTCAATGCGGAAGAGCTGCAGATCAAGATGGCTCAGGGAGCGAAACCTGGTGAGGGTGGACAGCTTCCGGGAGAGAAAGTGTATCCGTGGATAGCGAACGTCAGAAACTCAACGACTGGGGTCGGATTGATTTCTCCGCCTCCACACCATGATATTTATTCAATAGAAGATTTAGCCCAATTGATTCACGATTTGAAAAATGCGAACCGCAGAGCACGTATCAGCGTAAAACTGGCGTCAAAAGCGGGAGTTGGAACCATTGCATCAGGCGTAGCTAAAGGAAATGCCGATGTCATATCGATAGTGGGCTACGATGGCGGGACAGGTGCTTCACCCAAAACAAGTATCCGTCACGCAGGACTGCCTTGGGAACTTGGGCTCGCTGAAACACACCAGACTTTACTGATGAATGACTTGAGAGAACGCGTCACGCTCGAAACGGATGGGAAATTATTGACGGGTCGTGATGTGATCCTGGCAGCTTTGATAGGGGCTGAAGAATTCGGTTTTGCCACTGCACCATTAGTCGTTTTAGGCTGCGTGATGATGAGGGTCTGTCACCTGGACACCTGCCCAGTGGGTATTGCTACACAAAATCCTGAATTGAGGAAGAAATTTATGGGCAAACCCGAACACGTTGTCACCTTCATGACCTTTATTGCTCAGGAAGTAAGGGAAATCATGGCTGAATTAGGCTTTACAAAGATAGAAGACTTGATAGGACGAACAGATCTGCTTGAATTTGGAGACTGGGCAAAAAATCACTGGAAAGCGTCACAGCTTGACTTGAGCAGAATACTCTATCAGCCAAAAGGAAACATCAGATTAAATAAGACCAGGCAGAATCATAAAATTGATGAGTCGCTTGATATGACTACGATCTTGCCTAAAGTGAAAGAAGCAATCCGTACAGGAAAACCTGTACGTCTGGACTTGAAGGTAACCAATATGAACAGGGTCATCGGGACCATCGTGGGAAGTGAAGTATCGCTCAAGAAGGGACCAGAAGGCTTGCCTGAAGACACGATTATGCTGAACTGTACAGGATCAGCCGGTCAGAGTGTAGGGGCGTTTCTTCCAAAAGGCATAACGATCGATGTAACGGGGGATGCCAACGACTATGTCGGCAAAGGCTTATCTGGAGGAAAAATAATTATAAGAACACCAGACTCGTCTTCATTCGTGCCCAGCCAAAATGTTATAGCAGGAAATGTTGCTTTTTATGGTGCAACAGAGGGTGAAGCTTACTTGAATGGATTGGCGGGGGAGCGATTTGCAGTGAGAAACAGTGGCGCTTCTCTGGTAGTAGAAGGAGTAGGGGATCACGGATGTGAGTATATGACTGGCGGGCGTGTCGCCATTCTTGGAGATGTCGGGAAAAACTTTGCTGCTGGAATGTCAGGGGGCGTCGCTTATGTATGGAGCGAGGATCACAACGCCTTCAAAGAACGGGCAAACAGTGAATTAGTCACCTTCGAGACAGTGTCAGATCCTAAAGATCAGCAGGAACTGAAAGAGATGCTCGAGCAGCATGTGGCGTATACCCAGTCCTCTCAGGCCAGACATGTGCTGTCTGACTGGGAATCGTCTATTCAGCAGTTCATTAAAGTCATTCCATTTGAATACAAAGAAATCACCGCAAAAATCGATGCATACATGACGGAAGGGTCAACTGAAGAAGAAGCTAAAATGAGTGTGTTTCTAGATAACAAAGGGGAACGGGCGAACGATGCGCCGGTCAATGTACCGAGCTGAATCACTTAAGGGGAGAGGAGAGTCACGATGGGGAAGAAAACAGGATTTATGGAATTTGACCGGGAGTATGTACAAGAGCGGGATCCGATTGAACGAACGAAAGACTGGAATGAATACAAAGACCGTATTTCAGATGAACAGACACAGCGTCAAGGGGCACGCTGTATGGATTGTTCGATTCCGTACTGTTCGATGGGGACAACGATCGATGGGGCGACGACAGGGTGTCCAGTCTATAACCTTATTCCAGAGTGGAACGATCTGGTCTACAAAGGAAAGTGGAAAGAGGCGCTTGACCGGTTGATGCTAACCAATAATTTTCCGGAATTTACCGGACGTGTCTGTCCGGCACCGTGTGAAGGCGCATGTACTGTCGCTATTTCAGATGAAGCCGTTGCTATTAAAGACATAGAACGGTCTATTATTGATAAAGGCTTTGAGATGGGATGGATCCAGCCTAGAATACCCAAGAGACAGACGGGGAAAAGAGTAGCGATCATAGGTTCCGGACCGGCTGGCCTTTCTGCAGCGGATCAGCTGAATCAGGCGGGGCATAGTGTTACAGTATATGAGCGCAGTGAACGTGCCGGGGGCTTGCTGACTTACGGCATTCCCAATATGAAACTGGATAAGTCGGTCGTGCAGAGACGAATCGATTTACTGGAAGCAGAGGGGATTGTCTTTGTTTTGAATACTGAAATTGGGAAAGACATTTCAGCTGATGAGATAAAAGAGTCCTTCGATTCTGTTATCTTGTGTACCGGGGCAACGAAACCATTCGATCTGCCTATTTCTGGTCGTAACCTTAAAGGAATCCATTTTGCGATGGATTACCTGACACAATCCGTTAAAGAAACGATAGGGGATTCAGAGGCCGATCCGGAATTGAATGCCAAAGGAAAAAATGTCATCGTCATCGGAAGTGGGGATACAGGAGCGGACTGTGTGGCCACTGCACTGCGTCAAGGGGCTAAAAGCGTCAATCAGTTCGCCCGCAGTCTGCAGTTTCCGTTTAAACGTGAGAAGCTGAACGCCTGGCCAGCCTACCCTAAAGTATTTACATTAGAGTACGGACACGAAGAAGCCAAAGAACTGTTCGGTGAGGACATTCGGGAGTATCAGATTCAAACTAAAGCGTTTATAGGAACTGGAGATGGGCAGATAAAGAGCCTTTATACAGAACGGGCTAAAAAAGTCAGAGATGACGAGCGGCGTATGATCGTTTACGAAGAAATTGCTGATTCTGGTGAAGAGTGGGAAGCGGACCTTGTTCTTCTGGCTATCGGGTTCGAAGGGGCAGAGGACCGCTTGCTGTCAGCGTTTGATTTAAAAACGGATAGAGGGATCATTGATGCTGAGTACGGTACATTCAAAACCAGTCAAGATGGCATTTTTGCTGCTGGTGATGCAAGACGTGGTCAGAGTCTGATTGTCTGGGCAATTAATGAAGGACGGGAAGTCGCGCATGAAGTCGACCACTTTCTGATGGGGAAAAGCATATTGCCGACTGTCCTCGCTGTGTAATGTGTGGGCAGATAGAACAAATGAAAACCAGTACTGTGCTATTTATGAGGCGACTCAATCCTAGCAGAGTGCTGGTTTTTTAAGTGTGTAAACGTCTCATTCTTCTCAAATGTCGCTCGTTCAGTTCGTTCGGAAAGCTAATGTGAAGCCAGTAAGGTATAATGACAAGCAGTTAAAAGAGAAGGAACTAGCCTTTTCTTTCAGAGAATGAGCGTGGAGAGTAAAATACTTAAGGGTTCTTATTAAGATTCTTAAATAAATTTTAAACAAGCTCGTATATACTGTAAAAGAGTTAAGATTGTGAAATTAGACTAGGAGGACAATCGATTGGATATTGGAATTGATAAAATCGGGTTTTATACCCCTAATGTTTATGTAGATATGGAAAAATTAGCTGAGGTTAGAGGAGTCGATCCGGCTAAATATACAATTGGTATTGGCCAGGAAAAAATGGCTGTCGCTCCTTTGTACCATGACTCTGTTAGTCTGGCTGCCAATGCGGCTCTGTCTATCTTAGATGATGAAGACAGAGAAGCCATCGATTTTGTGCTATTTGGATCAGAATCTGGTGTGGATCATTCTAAATCCGGTGCTGTATGGGTGCATAATTTAACAGGTATTCAAAAAAATGCCCGCTGTGTGGAACTGAAGCATGCCTGTTACGGGGCAACCGCTGGAATCAAACTGGCAATGGGTCATATTGCGTTGAATCCCGATAAAAAAGTCCTCGTTTTAGGGGCAGACATTGCGAAGTACGGCCTGAACTCAGGTGGCGAACCGACCCAAGGTGCTGGAGCTGTTGCAATGGTGATTTCATCCAATCCACGTATTTTGTCCTTGGATAATGACAGTGCATCTATGACAAGAGATATTTCAGACTTCTGGAGACCGCTGTATTCCGATTTTCCTATTGTAGACGGGAAGTTTTCGAATGAAGCGTACCTTGGTCTGTTAAAAGATGTCTGGGGCACATATAAAGAGCAGACAAGCCGCGAGCTAAGCGATTTTGAAGCAATGTGTTTCCACTTGCCGTATACCAAGATGGGTAAAAAAGCCATTCAGGCTATTACCGAGGGCGCAGACGAAAGCGAAACGAAACGACTGATGAACTCTTATCACGACAGCATTTATTACAATAAACAAGTCGGTAATATTTATACGGGTTCACTATACTTGAGTTTATTATCGTTGCTTGAACAGGGTCCTGAACTTAAAGAAGGGGCACGTTTGGGTCTTTATAGTTATGGATCTGGAGCTGTAGGCGAGTTTTTCAGCGGCGTCTTGAAAGCAGATTACAAAAAACATCTGCATAAAGAGTCACACGAATCTGTTCTGGATGATCGACGTGAACTCTCCATTGAAGAATATGAGTCTATTTTAGGCAGAGCACTTCCTAAAGATGGATCAGATATCGAGATCGACAACGAACAGGTAAACATAGGAAAAGCTTACCTGGAAGCCGTTGAAGGAGATATCAGAAAATACACGATTAAATAATAACAGATAAAATAAGGATCAGCCCGAGTTTAGAGGCTAATCCTTATTTTTTTGCCTAAAGGTATCTTATGCATTCAACCCAATAAGGATAGTCCACAAGAACAAATAGAAAAACACTACAATAAGCACACTACCCAGGACTATAAGAAGTTTACCGACGGTCTTATTTTGTCGAATCAGTTTAACCCCGCTGATGAGAAGAACCGTTCCAAGTACAAACAACAGCAAAAGAACTATAAGCAAAGGCGACCGCTGAGCAAAAAGGGTATAAATTAAATACATAGCAATGAATCTCTCCTAAGTAAGTCGTTTAGTCTAAGTATACCTTATTTAGGGTTATTCTAGCTGAGAGAAGTAAAAAAAGACTGAAAACTCAAGCAAAGCTTGAGACATAAGATTCGCTTATTTTGAAAAATATCTGATTAAGAGGGTTGACAGGATATAAATTAACCTGTAATGTTATAAAACGTAATGATTACGATTTAGAAAAGGTGACTAATTATGAAGAAACGAATCCTTTATGCTTCGCTAGTTTTGAGTTCAGGGTTACTGTTGGCGGGCTGTGATGAAACAACGGGGGCAGACTCAGCGGTTCAAGTCGATGAGGGACTGGAAGACAGCGCGAATGAAGAAATAGCAGTAGAAATAAAAGGCTTAGCGCATCATTATCACAGCGGAGATGAAGTCGAGTTAATGGCAGCAGCGGAAGGTTCAGTTAGTGAGGAAAACTGGCACTGGTACACTCGTGAAAGTGAGGAGAGCGAATGGGAAAGGATGCAGTCCCAAACCACCAATCGATTTTCTAGAGAAGCAACAACGGATGGTCTACATATTAAAGCGGCATTAGTTGACGAGGACCACGAGATTGTAGCAGAATCCGATCCAGCAGTTGTTTCTATAGATGATCACCATGGACAGGATGAGCTTACCAGACGGATTTATAACGGATTTTTCTATAATGATGAAATAGAAGACCGTGGGTCAACTGACTGGTCTGGGGATTGGCAATCGGTTCATCCGTACCTTGAATCAGGAGGCTTGGATGAGGTGTTTGAAGCCAAAGCTGCGGACAGTGACAGCATGGATTTTGATGACTATAAAGACTATTACACGATCGGTTATGAAACAGATGTCGAGCGCATTGTCATAGAAGACGACGCTTTTACGTTTTACGACGAAGAGGGCAATGACCATACAGCAGAGTACGAGTATGATGGGTATGAAGTACTCACCTATTCACGTGGAAACCGCGGCGTACGCTTTATCTTTGCACGTGCGGACGACAATGAAGAGATGCCGGCATTTATTCAATTCAGCGATCATATTATTTCCCAAAAAGAATCAGACCATTTCCACCTTTACTGGGGAAACGATAGAGCTGAACTGCTTGACGAAGTGACGAACTGGCCCACATATTATCCTTCTGACTACACTGAGGAAGACTTAGTCAGAGACATGCTCGCTCACTAAATGCTCACTGTAGTGCCCGGATCATTTTGAAAAGGAGAAGGAAATCATGGCTAAGAAAAGCAAAATTGCAAAACTAAAACGTCAGCAGGAGACGGTAGAAAAGTATGCAGCTATCCGTAGTGAATTGAAAGAAAAGGGAGATTATGAAGCACTGGCTAAACTCCCTCGAGACGCGTCTCCTACTCGTTTGCAGAACAGAGACAGAATCGACGGAAGACCAAGAGGGTATATGCGTCAATTCGGCATGTCCCGGCTCAATTTCAGGAAATGGGCACATGAAGGGAAGATCCCCGGGGTCAAAAAAGCAAGCTGGTAAATCTGATGGGTAACTCAGGAAAAAAATAAGAAAAGAGATGGTAGGTATGAATCAAAGAATACCCGTTACGATTATTACGGGCTTTTTGGGAGCTGGTAAAACGACACTGATCAATGAACTGCTGCATCGTCCCTATGATGAGAAAATTGCAGTGATTGTCAACGAGTATGGAGATGTTGGGGTCGATCATAATCTGGTTGTGAATGTGGAAGAAGAAGTCTACCAGATGAATAATGGATGCCTCTGCTGTACCTTGAGGACAGATCTCTCTGATATGCTGCGCACCATATTCACCATCCGGGAAGAACAGAATGTACCGATTGACCGGATCGTAATTGAAACAACGGGCCTGGCGGAGCCGGGACCAATCGCTCAAACCTTTATGCGCACTCCCTTCCTGCAGGAACACTACGAGATCGACTCGGTCATCACACTGGTGGATGCGGTGAACGGCTTGTATCAGCTAGCTCATTACGACGAATCGATCGATCAGATTGCGTTTGCAGATAAGGTGCTTATCACAAAAAGTGATGACGTCGACAGTGAGATGCTGCGCGTTCTTGAACATAAATTAGAGAAGCTCAATCCTTTTGCGGCAATCGAGAGATTAAATCTGGAAGACATCAACGTAACGGATGTCCTGGGACTGCAATTGTTTGATGAGCAGAAGAAGGAACGGGTATCGGAGCCAGAAAAGGATAGCGGCCATCACCATCACGCGCATCATGACCATAGCGACGGTCACTCACATGATCATCATCACGATCATGCTAATCATACTTCGGGCATCGTTAGCCTATCATTAACAACGAATGATCCGATTCATCCCACTTTGATCGATATGTGGATGAATGAGCTGGTTATGACGTACGGAATGGATCTTTTACGGTATAAAGGGGTGCTTCACTTATATGGGGACTCAAATCAGATCATTTATCAGGGTGTGAATATGACCTTCAAAGCAGCTCGAGGCGAACCTTGGGGCAAAAAAGAACGTGAATCTGTGCTGGTCTTTATTGGGAAAAACCTTCCTCTTGAAGAAATGAAGCAGTCTTTTGAGAAATGTATCCTGACAAAAGAGGTCATGGAAGAACTTAATATTTAGAACAATCACTTAAACAAATATAAACTAAATCTACTTGGAGAGATGACTTATGGCTGAAAAAACAGATGTATCAACAGCGTATCGTATGATGAAAAGTCCGAATAAAAAAACGGCACGACGAGGGCTAAAAATCATCAAACAAATGAAGAGAGTAAAGCGGGGGATAAAGTAACATGAGAAAGAACATCACTTTGGAATGTGTAGAGACAGGCGAACGATTGTATATCACCAGCAAAAACACACGCAATACTCCAGACCGTCTGGAATTAAAAAAATATTCTCAGAAGCTGAGACGCAAAGCCGTTTTCAGAGAAACGAAGTAAGATATTAATCTATGAGGGGGAAGAAGGCGTGCTGTCCTTCCCCCTCATAGATTTTTTTATGTATGTGTGGACTGTTCATGGTATGATTTAATCATGGAACGGTCATAGTTGTTCAAATAATCGTAATGAAAATCAGACTTGGCTCGAAGTAGTGATCAAAATGGATGTACACTGTTATCTTCTGTCTGTCATAACTTCATTCAAATCTATTGACGGGTCATACAATCTAGTGCAAAATAACTAAGAGCAACAGCATAGAAAATGGAGATGAAAGGATTTAACTTATGAAAAAAATAAAAGGATTAATGATTGGTTTAAGTGCGGCTTTGTTCCTGGGCGCATGTGGTGCAACAGATACAGAGACTGAAGAAAATGAGGTTGAGGAAATCGACGAACTAGTTTTAGGGTATTTTCCTTCAGCTGACGTTGAAAACATGGCAGCATCTGCCAGACCGCTCGAAGAGTATCTGTCAGAACAGCTGGATATCACAGTCACTGGGCAAGTCATGACGGATTATACAGGCTTGATCGAAGCCATGCGTAACCAGAATGCGGATGTGGCCTTTTTACCGCCATTCGCTTATGTTCAGGCGGAAGAGCGTGCGAATGTTGAAGTGCTGTTAAAAGCGATTCGTGATGGATCGGATTCGTACGTCGCACAATACAATGTCGCAGCGGACTCTGAATTTGACTCGATCGATGACCTGGTTGCTGCGGAAGGACTGGTGTGGGCATTTACAGATTATACCTCTACGTCAGGCTATTTGTTCCCTGCGCAGCAGTTAATGGACTTGGGTGTCGACAATCTGGAAAATCAGTTTACTATGATCGATGTAGGAGCGCATGACAGTGCCCTTCTTTCAGTACTCGACGGACAAGCCGATTTCGCGACAACGTTTGAAGATGCGCGTGTGCGTCTGGAAGACGAGATCCCTGACATCTATGAACAAATCAGAGTGATCGGAACAACTGAAGAAATTCCAAATGCCACATTGTCTGTCAGAAGTGAATTACCCGAAGAATTGAAAGAGAGAATCGCTGAGGCTTTCCTGAATATGAACGATGATCCGGAAATGCTTGAAGTATTGGAAGATGTTTATAACTGGGAAGGATTCGCGCCAGCCCAATCATCAGACTATGATGTGGTTCGCGATGTATACAGTCAATTTGAAGAGTTAATAGAAGAATAAAAAAATCTGTTAGTTTGAGACCAAGGTTCCTTTCGTTGAGGAACAACTGGGTGCTCTTGCTAACAGATTTTTTAGTAAAACAGGAAAAAGAGTAGAGGAATCGCAATAGCAGGCACGAAATTCATCACTTTCAGTTTGGCGACTTCTAAAATGTTCAAACCCAATGCGAGAATAAGTATCGAACCGACTGCGTTGATATCATTGATCATGACGTCCGTCAAAATGACATCCAGTCCACTTGCAAAAAGCGTGATCGCTCCCTGGTAAAGAAAAACCAAAGCCCCTGAGAATATGACACCTGCGCCAAGACTCGACGCCAAAATGATACTTGTAATGCCATCCATCAATGCTTTTGTCAATAAGATCGTGTGGTTTCCGGTCAATCCGCTTTCCAAAGGACCTACAATAGACATGGCTCCAACAGCCATGATCAGACTCCCCATGACAAAGCCTTTGGAGATCGGGGCCGATCCGTTTTTAGAAGGAAAGCGATGTTCCAGTGATGCACCCATCTGATGGATCCGTTTATCCAGATCAATGATCTCACCTATTGCCGCACCAATGACTAAAGACAATATAATGTATATAGTATTTTCACCGGACATCATGCCCGTGATTCCGATATAGATGGCACTGAGAGCCAATGCTTTCATTAACGCTTTTTCAATTTTTAAAGGAATGCCTTTATTGACAAACAATCCAATTGTTCCGCCAATAAAGATGGCCAGTGCATTAATAATAACTCCAAAAAACATAGATTAAGACTCCTCTGCACAAATAGTTAGCTCTATCCCATTATATAGACCAATTATCGGACTTACAAATAAAATTTCAATGATGAAAAGGGCATTAAGTATGACTCGCTTGACCGCAGAATGGTGAGTGCTACACAAGCAGCAAGATGTGTAGCACTCAAGCGAAGAACAGTCAGCGAGTAATACAAAAGGCAAAAAAACCGGATGATCGCAAAGAAAGAATAGGAATAGAAAAAAGGATGAGGCACATGGCCTCATCCTTTCTTATTAGACAATCACATTAGTGACCATCCAGCATCCATCAGAATGTTTAAGTATAAAAATTTGGGACTCTCAGCGAGCCGCTTTTTAATATAATACCCTACCTTTCTATTATACAATAGTCTTGATCAAAAGTATGCAAGCGATTACAATATGAGAAAAATTTTATTTTATGGGCCATTGCTGCTGAAAAAATGAGAACAATCGAAATGGAGCGAAAAAAATAGTATACTGAATAAAGATGAAACAGACTAAGAACCTATTAAGGAATGAGGATCAGAGCGTGATTGAATTTAAAAATGTTTCCTTGATCTATCCTAATCGAGTGGAAGCCCTTAAAAACATTGATTTGACTATAGAAAAAGGCGAGTTTGTCGTTATCGTGGGCATGTCTGGAGCAGGAAAGTCTACATTGATGAAATGCATCAATCGCATGGTCATTCCCACAGGTGGGGAAGTGATTGTAGATAATCAAGTCATTTCACACCTAAAAGAATCTAAATTAAGAAAATTGAGAACCCAGATCGGGATTATTTTTCAGGATTATAACTTAGTTAAGCGCATGTCCGTTCTCAGAAATGTCATGGTTGGAAGGCTCGGTCATACTTCAACATTCAATAGTCTGATTGGACGCTTTCCGCAAGAGGATCTTCAGCTGGCGATGAAAAACTTAAAGCGTATCGGAATCGATGAGAAAGCCTATGTTCGCGCAGATCAGCTCAGTGGAGGGCAGCAGCAGCGAGTCAGTATCGCGCGTGTTCTGACTCAGCAGCCTAAAATCATTCTGGCCGACGAACCGGTCGCGTCTCTTGATCCTCCCACATCGCACCAGGTTATGCGGGACCTCAAGCGGGTAAGCAAGGAAGACGGATTGACGACTATCGTCAATCTTCACTTTATCGATCTGGCTATGGAATATGCTGACCGCGTCATTGGCATGCGCGAAGGCGAAATCGTCTTTGACGGACCGATTGCTGAAGTAACAGAAAAAACATTCGAAGAAATTTACGGCAGACCGATACGGGAAGAAGAAAAGAGAGGAGAATAGTCGTGAAAAACCAGAAAGCATCTTCTGAAAAAGTCAGACTATATCTGCCTTCTTTTTATATTAAAATGAGCGTGATTATAGGTCTGATCGCCGGCTTGTATTACGTCGCTATCAATCAGACGAATGCGTCGCTCGGGAGAATACTTGCGACGTTTCCTATTTTTTTCAGAATGCTGAGAGAAGATTTTTTTCCGCCTGATTTTGGGTACTTGTCTACTGCTCTCGGTCAACTGATTGAAACATTCAATATAGCCTTGATCAGTACAACACTCGCTGCAGTATTGGCTTTCCCGTTACTCTTTTTTTCATCGGCCACATTGAACCGTCACCCATTGTCATACGGTGGAATCAGGTTTTTACTTACTATTATCCGGTCGATACCCAACATTATTATGGTTGTTCTGATGGTTGCGGTAGTGGGATTAGGATCAGTTTCCGGAATTCTGGCACTCATGATTTATTCGGCTGCCATTTTGATCAAGCTGACTAGCGAGTCTGTCGAATCGATCGACGAACGACCGATTCAGGCTATTCAAGCAATGGGAGGAAACATGCCTCAAGTGATCCGGTATGGGGTTCTGCCCCAAATCACACCTATCTACCTATCACATATATTGTACGTACTCGAAATCAATTTAAAAGCATCTGTGGTTTTAGGGTTTGTAGGTGCTGGAGGCATTGGACAGCTCATTAGGAGACAGATGAGTTTATTTCGTTATGACCGATTAGGGCTAATTATATTTTGTTTATTTTTAATGATCAGTCTGATCGATTACATTAGTCAAACAGTAAGGAGTCGCTTGGTTTGAACAATCAGAAGAAAATTTCACTCCGCTCACAGCGTTCAACTAAACAGAAGGCAACGCTCATCCTTATAGTGACGAGTCTAGTCCTCTTATATGCGTTCAGTTTGTGGTCACAGGATTTCTCGATTGCTTCGTCTCAATCGTCCCCATTGACTATTCTATACCGGTTATTTGTCGTGCCGATCGTCACACCGGTTTACTGGCGTTCGTTTGCTGAAAATAGCTGGCTAATGCTGGAAACTGTAGCAATAGCCTATGCTGGAGGGGTTGCTGCGTCCCTATTCGCCTTACCTTTAGCTGTTTTTGCAGCTAAAAATAGCGGGGGAAAGCTCAGTTACATTGGGAAAGTAATTCTGAATGCGATTCGGTCAATTCCTGAACTGCTATTTGGGGTATTTTTTGTGGCTGCTGTCGGTCCGGGTTCCTTTGCGGGTGTGTTGGCTATCAGCATCAATTCAATCGGGATGATCGGAAAGCTATACGCTGAAAGTATAGAATCCATAGACCCAGCTCCAGTCGAAGCGATCAAAGCAACGGGAGGGAACAGGATTCAGGCTTTCTGGTATGGGATCCTGCCTCAAATCCTCCCTCAGTTTCTCTCTGTTTCACTATTCAGGTTTGAAATCGATGTCAGAGCTTCAACGATTTTAGGACTAGTTGGAGCAGGTGGCATTGGCGTTCCACTTATCCTTTCTCAGCAGCAGCGTCACTGGGAAGAAGTAGGTGTGATTTTAATAGTGGTCATCCTTTTTGTAGTTATTATAGATAAACTCAGTGGAAAAATTAGAGCGAAACTAGTATAAAAAAGTTCTCAGGCCATTACAGCCATGAGAACTTTTTTTAGTGGTCTGGATGATCTCTAGAGGGAGAAGCTTGTTCGGCCAGTAAGTCCCGTATCTCTTCTAAGTAGTGTTCAACAGTAGGGGCTTCGACTTCCACTTCCTCTTCCATTTCCTTCTTCCGTGAAAGGGTATTGATGAACCGGATCATCAGGAACAAGACGAGTGCGATCAGAACGAAGTCGATCACGGCTTGTAAAAATAAACCATACTGGATTTGAGCCGCACCGAGCTGAACTGACAAGGCGTCTACACTTGCATTTCCAGTAACCGCTGCGATGACAGGTGTGATGATGTTGTCCACCAAAGCAGAAACAATCGCTGTAAAAGCGGCACCCATCACGATTCCGACAGCCAGTTCGATGACGTTCCCCCGCATTAAGAATGTTTTAAATTCCTTTAACATAATAGTGTGTACCTCCTGAATGTAATAATGAAAGCTATCATTCTATCTTACATTATCTTTAATAAAAGAGTAAAGGATTAGTCACATTTACAGTATGTTTACAAAAAAAGGGTGGAGCTGGCACTGAATTGCCGGTATACTTTTAGTAGAGAACAGACGAGGAGTGGTGCGATACCTAGATTGTTCGTTTTTTAGCAAATAAAACTAAAGATATAGTCGAAAAAATTGATAGACTTTTCTATTGACGAATGTTATTATCGAAATGTGCGTTGATCGTACATATTTAGCACGTTTACGTGCAACATAGGATTGGGAGGAATTATTTTGTCTAAAAAATGGTTTAAAGGTTTAGGAATTGCGTTAACATCTGTATTGGTACTAGGTGCTTGTGGAAATGGGGATGACACCACAGAAGATACGGGTACTGACGATAACGGTGCAGCAGAAGGCGACATGATCGAAATCGATGAGTTGACAGTAGGTTTTGTTCCTTCACGTGATCCAGAAGATATTTATGTGGCAACAGGACCTTTAGAGCAAATTTTGATTGATGAACTAGCTGAACACGGTTATGATGTAAATGAAGTAGAAATCTCAGTTGGTACAAGTTATGAAGCAGTTGGAGAAGCAATGTCAGCAGGCACATTAGATGTTGGATTCCTTCCAGGCGGAACGTACGTTTTATATGATGACGGAGCAGAAGTTATCTTGACGTCAACACGTGCCGGATTGAACAATGACTCTGAAGATCCAGTAGAATGGAACGAAAACAAGCCAACTGAACCCACTGATGAGCAAGTAACATACTACCGTTCTATCTTAATTGCTGGACCTTCTGAAAAAGGAAGAGAATTAGCAGATAAAGTGAACAGTGGAGAAGAACTGACATGGGAGGATGTTAATTCCGCTTCATGGAGTGTTATGAATTCATCTTCATCAGCAGGATATATTTACCCGACAATCTGGTTACAGGAAAACTTTGACCAGTCATTAACTGACTTAAACCAAATCGTTCAAGCTGACTCATATGCAACATCATTTGTCCGTTTGGCCGCTGAAGAAATCGACTTGGCTGTTGTTTATGCAGATGCACGCCGAGACTACGCTGAGCTTTGGGAAGGCGACTATGGCCGTGATGGAGATATTTGGGAAGAAACAGATGTTGTTGGTGTGACACCTGGTATCTATAACGATACAATCAGTGTGAGCCAATTCTCAGACATCATGGATGATGACTTCAAAAATGCTTTACAGCAAGCATTCATCGATATTGCACAAACAGATGAAGGCCGTGAAATCATTGATATCTATTCTCACGAAGGATATGAACCTGCAACAAGCGAAGATTACGACGTAGAAAGAGAAGCACAACAAATTTTACGTGACTTAACAGACTAATAACGAACAGATAATCAAGAGACAATAGAAAAGACAAGCTGGGAGCGCCCTCTCCTGGCTTTCTTTTTGACTATTTCCAGAGAGGAACAAGGCGACTATGATAGAATTTAAAGATGTAAATAAAACGTATCCGAACGGGGTCACTGCCTTAAAGGATATAAACTTAACGATCGATCAAGGTGAATTTGTAGCGATCATCGGCTTATCTGGAGCGGGCAAGTCTACCTTGATCCGTTGTATCAACCGGATGCATGAAATCAATGAAGGGACATTGATGGTCAACGGAGTGGATGTCGGGAAGTTAAAAGGCAAACAAGTCCGTTCATTCCGTCGTAAAATTGGAATGATTTTCCAGTCATTCAACTTGGTGACCCGTACCTCTGTGATCAATAATGTACTGATTTCTACTGTCCCTGATCTTGCCTGGTGGAGAAAGTTGCTGGGATTGTTTCCAAAAGAGAAAAAAATCGATGCATTAGAAGCCTTAGACAAAGTGGGCATATTAGATAAAGCGTATAACCGAGTGGATCAGCTGTCTGGCGGCCAGCAGCAGCGTGTGGCGTTAGCCCGTACAATCGCTCAGCATCCTGATATTATCTTGGCAGATGAACCCGTGGCCTCACTTGACCCGGTTACAGCTAAAGTCGTTATGGATGACTTTAAAAAAATCAATAAAGAAACAAACATGTCTATCCTGATCAATATTCACCACGTTGAACTGGCGCTTGAATATGCAGACCGTGTCATTGGCATTCGTCAGGGAGAAATCGTCTATGACGGGAAATCTGAAGAAGTATCTCAAGATGTCTTAAATCAGATTTACGGCAGTGTTGAAAATATTCCTAAAGCGGATGATCCCGAAGAAGCAGATATTTAAGGAGGGGACGACTATGAACGAAACGTTTTATGATAAGATTTTCAAACCCAAAACATATACCTTATCGAATGGAAAAGAAGTAACCAAACGTGCATCACGAACACCTCTGATTCTGCTGATCGTTTTGATTGTTACGGTCATATCCTGGGAAGTAACGAATGTAGATCTATCTGTTATTCGTACGCGAGGCAATCAGTTTATTGTTATCTTGCTTGATATGTTCCCGCCTAATTTCAATTTTTTAGATAATATCTGGGGACCGCTATTTGATACGATTCAAATGTCTTTATTAGGTTCAATAGCGGGGGCTGTATTGGCGATACCATTTGCACTACTATCTTCCAGTAATATTATTAGAAACCGTGTTTTAAATGGATTTTTCAAGCTTGCTCTAAGTATTTTAAGAACACTGCCAACGCTAGTCTCAGCTCTGATTGCCACATTTATCTTTGGACTGGGCACAATGGCAGGAACTGTTGCGATATTTCTGTTTACATTGTCTTATATTGGAAAGCTGATGTACGAACATATTGAGAGTGTCGACATGGGAGCGTTTGAAGCACACGAATCTATGGGTTTGTCAAAAGTAGAAGCATTCCGTTATGCAATTATTCCAGATATCCTGCCGACTTATCTGTCGGTTTCCCTTTATGCATTTGAAGGGAATATCCGTTACGCTGCTATTTTAGGATATGTAGGAGCCGGAGGTGTCGGACTTCTACTTGACGAACGACTTGGATGGAGAGATTACCAGAGTGTCGGAATGGTTCTGCTTATTCTCATGCTCGTTGTTTTTGTGATTGAACGTATCAGTGAATATTTCCGAATGAAATTGACCTAGGAAGGAGCAGATAAAAATGAACAAAACAATTCAAGTGCAATTAGAAAAAGAACCAAACCGTAAACTGTATTTATCAACGATCGGCCTAATTTTAACTGCTCTTTTGGTATGGTCTATATTAGGCGTGAATATTACTGGGTTCAGTCAGCGTGGGCTTGATATAGCGTCAAACATCGTTCTTGGAATACTGACACCAGACCTGGAGTTCTTACTTGATTTCACATCTGGAGGCGGCGTACCCTATCTGCTGTTTGAAACGATAGCGATTGCCTTCCTGGGAACGATTTTCGGATCGTTTCTGGCTATCCCTATATCGTTTTTAATGTCACCAAGTGTAGTGTCTAAACCTGTGGCTTTCATTACACGATTGGTTGTAATCTTTATTAGAACAATTCCATCTTTGGTGTATGGACTGATGTTCATTCGCGTTACAGGTCCGGGCCCTTATGCTGGTGTGCTGACTATGTCCCTAACGTCTATCGGAATGATCTCCCGTTTATACGTCGATGTTATCGAAAACCTTGACCGAGGTATACTTGAAGCAATGACGTCTATGGGGTGTACCACTTACGAAAAAATTCGTTATGGAATTATGCCTCAGCTGTTCTCGAACTTCCTGTCCGTAACGATTTACCGTTATGATATGAACCTTCGAGACGCAACGATTTTAGGATTAGTTGGAGCCGGAGGAATCGGTGCCCCATTGATCTTCGCCATGCGTGCCTATCGCTGGAATGAAGTCGGATCGATTTTGATCGGACTGGTTATACTGATCTTGGCAGTAGAGATTTTCTCCAATAAATTACGTGGAAAACTGGTCAACGGATAAGAACAGGGCTCTATTAAATAATTAACCGGTTTGGCTTGGTATTACTGAGCTGAACCGTTTTTTTGTCGTTAAGTATAATCGATTCCAAAGTGCTGTACAATATAATAACTAATTGAATAAAATAGTTATATTATTGAATAAATTACCATAACAGACATTGCGATTCCGTCAATTATATCTCCTTATATATATGAAAAGGCCTTAATGTAAGCGATTAAAGTTATGTCTGAAATATGAAACTGATAAATTTGAAATGTATAAATAACGATAGTGCTATTAACTGACTCCTTTTACGAACGATAGTGAATAGTGTAGAAACAAAAGGGGGAAAAGTAGTGAAACTATCGATTCGCACAAAAATACTTAGTTTTATACCAATCATGATTGTGATTGTAGCGCTTATCACGGGTATAAGTTACAGTTTTGCAAAAGGAGAAATTGAAGAACAAATAGAAGGACGTCTTGCTCATCAGGCAGGAGAAACAGCAGGGGACATGGAGCTGCAACTCTCGGAGCACCAGCGCATCGGAGAAACACTTGCGGAAATAGTGGGCGAAGAAGGAACAGAACTGGATCAGGATGCCTATATAGCCTTACAGGAGCGACTGGTCGGGTTGAATGACGCAACATTTGGTATTGGTGTGTGGTTTGAGCCATTCGCTTACGATGAAGAGGTAGATTATTTTGGACCGTATAGCTATCAAGACGGCGAGGCAGTCGTGTTTACTGATGAATACGAAACAACAGATTATGATTACCCAACTCAGGAGTGGTATGTAGCAGGAGTGGAAAATGGTGGGGCCACTTGGACTGCGCCATACTTTGATGAGGCACTGGATACTGTCCTCGTCACAACGAGTATCCCTTTTTATGAAGCAGATGGTACGCTTCAGGGTGTGATTTCTAGTGATATGGATGCCGCAAACATCCAAAGAATGGCACAGGAACTCGAAGTAGGAGAAGATGGATGGGCCTTTTTAATGGATGAAACAGGTGGATTCCTGGCTCACCGTGACGCTGAATCGCTTGAGGACGATCCAGTTTTGGCAGCGATAAGTAATGAATTCGATAGCAGTGGGACCACCCAAGTGACTTTTTCTGATGGGGACGCAGTCGTTTCTTATATCCCATTAGAACAGAATGGCTGGATACTGGGTCTCGTGCTTCCTTCATCGGAAGTCTATGCCGGAATCAATACACTGCTTAGAAATATCATCATAATTGCCGGGCTTCTCGTGCTTCTTACAGCTGCTTTGATGTTTTTCGTAGCTTCGCGTATATCGAAACCGATCCGTGCGCTTAATGAAGAAGTCAGACAAGTGGCGGAAGGCGATTTATCACGTCATCTATCAGTTAATTCAAAAGACGAAACAGGGGAACTGACAACAAGTTTCAATGTTATGGTCACCAATTTGAGTGACCTTGTAGAGTCGGTGCGTGAATCGGTCCATATTTCATCTGATGCGGTCTCACAATTAAGTGCTATTTCTGAAGAAACAATGGCGTCGACTGAAGAAATCAACCGGGCGATCGAAGATGTGGCAGAAGGCACCACTACCGCTGCAGCATCCGTTGAAGAGTCGTCAGTGAAGACTACTGAGCTCTCTGAACAATTGACCGCTTTATCAATTATTTCATCTTCGCTAGACCAGCAGTCTAAAAAAGTAGATGAAACAAATAAAAACGGCAGTGAGCAAACAAGTATATTGAAAATTAAAGCAGAACAGACAGATGGAGTAATCGGGCGCGTCGAAAATGTAGTTCAGGAGTTATCTGAGCGTATGATTGAGATTTCGTCAGTTGTGAGTACAATTGCCTCCATATCCGAACAGACTAATTTACTTGCTTTAAACGCTTCGATCGAGGCTGCACGAGCAGGAGAAGACGGCCGTGGATTTGCAGTGGTAGCAGAAGAAGTGCGAAAACTCGCAGAAGAAGCAGCCGGGGCCACAGATGAAATCAGACGTTCTATTGTCGATATTCAAGAAAAAGCTCTAAACGCTTCAGCTGAAATGGGCAATGCACGAAAACTTTCAACAGAGCAGTATGCAATCACAGAAAAAACAGTGACCGCATTCTCTGAAATCGCCAAACGGAATACAGAGATGAGCACACTTGTTTCAGAAATGACCGAGCATATTGAGGGGATCGAAAAAAATAAAGAAAAAGTCGTCTCGTCTATATCGGAGATTGCAGTCGTGATGGAAGAAACAGCAGCAGCTTCAGAAGAGGTAAGTGCATCAGCCAGTGAGCAGTTAACAGCTTTAGAGACGATTACTTCCTCTGCAGAGGATCTGCAGATATCAAGTGAACATCTTGTTCAGCAAATCGAACGATTTAAATCTTAAGTCAAACAACCGGTCATGTTTTTAAGCATGATCGGTTTTTACTTCTTGCTTTCAAAATAATGCGAAATCAGTTGAATGATTTTTTTCAATGCGTTATGATTATATGAACTTAAACGAAAGGAATGGTTCACATGGCCCAGACAATGATGAATGCCGCAGCGTACGAAGGGGAGGACCTTTCTAACTTATAGGTAGACGGCTCATCGCCCTTTGTATATGAAAAAAACATATACTGAAAGGGATTAAATATTGAATGAAATTTCCAATTAAACATTTTATATCATACTATCGTCCATATCTTAAACAGCTGAGTTTCGTACTCAGTTATGCTGCTATATCAACTATACTAGCGCTTATTTTCCCTCTGCTCGTGCGTCACATTACCGGTGAAGTGCTTTCGGGAGACCTGACGGAGGCTCAAAATCAGGTCCTGGGATATGGGCTGCTCATGCTCATACTGGCCGCGTTACAGCAGCTCAGTTCGTTTCTGCTGGATTACAAAGGGCATATGCTGGGCGCCCAGATGGAGCGTGACCTTCGCAGCGAGCTGTTTGAACATATTCAGACCCTGTCATTCAGCTACTTCGACAAAGTCAAGACAGGGGAGCTTATGAGTCGGATCGGAAATGATTTGTACTCTATTTCAGAGGTTTACCACCATGGAATCGAAGATATTATACTCTTTGGACTGAGGTTTATCGGCGCAGTCACTATATTGCTGCTGATAAATGCGAGACTGACATTAATCATTTTATTCTTTCTCCCGTTCATGGCCGTGTTTACGTACATCTGTAATACATTCATGAACCGAACCATGCTGGATAATAAGAACAAGATGGCTGACATCCATAATCAGGTTGAAGATAGCCTGGCCGGAATACGTGAAGTACAGTCATTTTCAAATGAACAGGTAGAAGTGGATAAATTTAACCACCAGAACAATCGCTTCCTTGAGAGCAGAAGACAGACATATAAAGTTGAAACAGCGCTCTACAGTGGGGTTGAAGCGTTTATTTGTCTGATCACGATCGCTGTCGTGTTGGTAGGAGCCACTTTTATCATAGGAGAAGACTTGCTTCTTCCTGACTTACTGGCGTTTATGCTGTACATCGAATTTCTGGTCGCACCGATCAGACGCATGCTGGTGTTCAGCACGATGCTTCAAGATGCGTTCACGGGCTTTCAGCGCTTTAGTGAACTGCTCCATACAACATCGGAGATTAGAAACCCTGTTAATCCAGTTACTCCCGCTGATTTAGAAGGCGAAGTGACGTTTGAAGAGGTCGGGTTTTCTTACAATGAGACAAATGAAACAGTCTTTGAAGAACTGAACCTTACAATCAAACCAGGAGAATATGTGGCTCTAGTCGGAGCCTCTGGCGTTGGTAAATCAACGATCAGTAAACTTATCCCGCGATTTTATGATGTTTCCAAAGGACGACTGCTAATCGATGGGTATGATGTGAGGGAAATGGATTTATCCTTCATTCGATCGAAAATGGGACTGGTCCAGCAGGATATTTATCTTTTCTCGGGATCGATCAAAGACAATATTCGCTATGGAAAACAGTCTGTGACAGATGAAGAAATCATCGAAGCCGCAAAACAGGCGAATGCGCATGACTTTATTTCAAAACTTCCGAACGGGTATGACTCTGAAGTCGGACAGCGAGGGGTCCGTTTATCTGGAGGACAGAAGCAACGGATCAGTATTGCCCGTGTCTTCCTGAAAAATCCACCCATCCTCATTCTGGACGAGGCCACAAGTGCTCTGGATAATCAGAGTGAATTTATTGTCAAAGAATCTATGGAGAAATTGGCCAAAGGTCGAACGACGTTAGTGATCGCACACCGATTGTCTACAATCAAGAATGCTCAGCGTATTCTGGTACTGGACAAAGGAAAGCTCGTCGAAGAAGGCAGACATGAGGAATTGTTGGCTAACAAAGGGACTTACTTCACGTTGTACAATCAGCAGTTTCTAAAATAAAAGCATCTGCACAGTTTTATCTGTGCAGATGCTTTTTTAGGTCGAAGATCAAGAAACTAATTGACGAAAGATAATAAATTTTGCTGAGCTGCAAAAATATTAGAGATGAAGAAGGAACGCCAAGTCGAGTTTGATTCTAAGAAGTGTGGAAATCACTAATTTAAAAATATTGAACGTCTATTACTTGTTTTTTGTACAGATAGTTATATAAAATGGAAATGATATTTTTCAGAAATCAATCATTCAAGTGCATGCAAATTTAAGTAATTCCAGGTAAGAATTGATTGTAAGATTATAATTTACAAACTAAACTATTTTAAGAAAAGAGGGTGGAGGACACGGGATGCTTTAAAAATCAAAATACCCAACAATCACTTTTCTTATTTGCAGAGAATATTTTATGAATAATATGTCGACGAGTATATAATATAAACTAGTAAATTGATAGTGTGGAAGTTTTTCTAAGAAGTTTATTTCTGGCGAATTTATAAACATTTAATGATCACTTACCTAGGTAGACCACCATTAAATTTTTATAGCTTATATTTTGCTAGTTCTGTCGACTGAATTTTTTCGTCAGTATATGCTTGAAAATATAGAGGTCTTTTTTCGTTTGATTAACATTGTATGAGTGTCAGTCTAACCTCAATAGTCCACACTGTATTATAAAATAATTACAGAATGAAAGAGTTAATCTAATGGACTAGGTCTTATTTTAAAGCGTTCGTGCAGTAATGTTATTAAAATCAGTATATGAAAAAACAGAGTAGAATAAACTACTCTGTAAAAAAGCTGATTTTTTTAGAGAACTTCTTAAGTTAACTCCTTTTTTTTGGACGATCAGTGTCGTCTATGGCATCGATATTGAACTTAACAAAATCTTCTTCATTTGATTCTTCTTCGCGTTCATTGACCAAGAGTGAATCTTTTTTTACCTTCTGATCATGAAGAGCTTTACTGCTTGCTATTTCTACTGGAGTATTTGGGCCACTTTCAGTCATACTAGTGACTTCTTCGTTAGGAATTAAATCTTTATCATCTGGCATGTTCACTCATCCTCCGATTGTTGTTTCATAACTAAAATGTATCTGAAACTATCCTTTAACTGATCCAACTAAAGCACCTTTTACAAAGTACTTCTGAACAAAGGGATAGACTAGAAGCATAGGAACGGTTGCTACAACAATAACAGCCATTTTCACGCTCTGTGCTGGTGGAATAACGTCAACTGCCATTCCTTCGCCCTGCATCCCACTTGATACAATAACAATTTGGCGAAGCAGAATCTGTATGGGCCATTTAGCAGAATCATTAATATACAAGATTGCATTCATATACGTGTTCCAGTAAGCGACTGCATAAAATAATGAGATAGTAGCGACGGAAGGCATAGCCAGCGGCAGCATTATTTTTCTGAATATCAAGAAGTCACTTGCTCCATCCATTTTAGCGGATTCTTCCAAGCTCATAGGTAAGGCCTGGAAAAAGTTCCGCATGATAATCATATTGAAGGCATTAACTGCTATGGGTAGAATCATTGACCATAGAGAATCGATGAGTCCAAGACTATTCACCACTAAGAAAGTAGGAATCATTCCTCCACTAAAGAGCATAGTAAACACTACCATAAAGTTCATGGCTCGACGTCCTGGAAGGTAAGGACGAGATAATCCATAAGCCATCATTGATGTCAGGATCATGCTTGTAATAGTTCCAGCAACAGTAACGAAAATGGTTACCCATAATGAACGGAAAATAGTAGGGGTTGATAAGATATATCTGTAGGCATCAAGTGAAAATGTTCTCGGAAAAATGATAAAAGGACTTGAAACAATTTCCTGTGTTGATGCAAATGAACTAGCAATAATATTGACAAATGGTAATAAACAAAGCAGTGCGACTATGAGTAGTATACCCGTATTAGCCACATTAAATACTTTAGAACCGAGTGACTCCTTACGTTTTGATATAGCTGGTGTGACCTGTGCCATTGTAATCCTCCTATAATATAAGGTATTCTCTTGTAGTTGTTTTGGTAAAAAAGTCAAGTTGTTTGGTATGTTTGAACTATATCAAGAAAGAGGTATATCGTATATAATCTTTTCTTTTGGTGGTTGTATTTATAAATAAAATCTTATCGCTACAGTTTAAAAGAGGGAAGCATGCACCATAATCATTAAACCAGTAATAGAAGTAAAACGGCTTAAAAACGCTTACATATCATTGATTTGTTAACATACTAAAATGATTATTTACTGACTATTTCTTGTTGACTATGATTAAGCAAATGAAGTAAGGAGATTATATAATGAGTAAACACTTGATCAATATATATATTGCGGGAGATTCTACTGCAGCTGAAAAATTGCAGGAAGAAAAGCCGATGAGCGGATGGGGAGAGCATATTGGAGCTTATTTCAATAATTCTGTAATCGTACACAATCACGCGAAAAACGGAAGGAGTACGAAATCTTTTAAAGAACAGAAGCGGTTTGATGAGATTCTGTCTAAAATCACGCCGGGTGATTATGTGCTGATACAGTTTGGACATAATGATCAGAAGAGTGATGATCCAAAACGGTATACAGACCCGTTTGATGAATACAAAAAGAACTTAAGCTATTATATTAAAGAAACGAAAGCCAGACAGGCCAATCCCGTATTGTTAACGTCCGTCACTAGAAGACAGTTTATCGGCGGATCGTTAAGCAAACATACACTCGGTGACTATCCTGATGCAATGAGAGAAACGGCTCACGAGAAAGAAGTCGTATTGATTGATATGTACAGCCTGACTTCATCGTATATAGATCGACAAGGTGATGAACAGTCAAAACAGTTATTTCTACATTTGAAACCGGGGGAGTGTTCAAATTATCCAGATGGATTAGTGGATAATACTCATTTTTCAATCGAAGGTGCAAAAATTATTGCGGAGTTAACAGCTAAAGAAATCATGAATCAAATCAGTGAACTTAGAGAAAGAAAAAATGTAATGTCAAAAAAGGATGTGTACAAATGATTACCCCATTAAATTTAGGCATTAGAGCGCATGACCTAGGGCCTGCTGATCTAGAGACTCTCGTTAGCAAACTGAAACACTATGGGCTGACACATGTTCAGTTTGCCATTAAAAAATCATTCCCGAATATTATTGATTCTTACGATAAATTGACTCCTGGAACAGCCTCTTTTTTTAGTAATCGGTTCAATCAGGAAGGCATAAAAATCTCTATATTAGGGTGTTACGTTAATATAGTCGATTCTGATAGTATCAGCAGAAAACAGGCACTGTCAGATTTTACAAAGCACCTGAGTCTGTCAGGAGACTTCAATGCCAGCATGGTAGGAACAGAAACCGGTAGTGTAAAAAAAGGGTATACAACAGATAATTTTAAAGAGGAAGCCTTTTTGGAAGTGGTAAAATCGGTTAAAGACATGGTCAAATCAGCTGAGTTGTTTGGAACTACTGTAGCGATTGAAGCGGGGATCAATCATCCACTGCATACAGCACAGTTAGCCAAACGTCTGGTAGATGAGGTACAATCAGACAATCTCAAAATCATTCTTGATGCTGCTAATCTAATGAGACCGGAGAATCATGCCAGGCAAGCGGAGGTTATCGAAGAAGCATTGGATTTATTAGATCAACACATTATTGCAATGCACATCAAAGATTATATTATTGAAGACGGGGCTGTCAAAATAGTCCCTGTTGGACACGGAGAAATGGTATATGATCAGTTACTAAAGTATGTTAAGTATAAAAAACCGCTTCTTTATGTCTCTCTGGAGGCCACAAGAGAACCAGAATTGAAGGAAAGTATTCAACTCTTAAAAGATGTTTACGCTAAAGTATAAACGTGATAAAAATAAAAGGTGAGTGACTCTTATGAATGAGTCGCTCACCTTTTTACGTTTCTACAGTCTAGTTCGTATTACCAGGACTATTTAGCTCAAAGCGTGCTGTTTTCGGTACTGTCCAGGAGTAAGAGATTCGCGTTTTTTAAATGACCGGATAAAGTTTTGAGAATTACCATACTTAAGCTTTTCAGCAATCTCTCTCACAGTCAAGTCAGTTTTAACAAGCCATTCTTTGGCCTTTTTCAAGCGAAAGTCGATGAGATAGTCACTGAATGTAACCCCAGTTTCTTTCTTGAAGATACTGCTTAAATAGTTTGGATTATAATTCAGATCTTCACTGATTGTATCCAGAGAAATATCCTCTTCGAACTCTTCATGTATTTTAGCCTTTATACGGTCAGAAACCTGCTTGAACTGTTCAGTCGTGCGTAATTTGATCAGCTCACTCATGGGAACGATGATTTGTTCAACCAATGTCTCTTCAATATCGACCAGGTTGCGGTGGAATAACACTGTCTTGTAATACCCCTCAATAAGTGGGCGGTCAATCACGTGTGTTTCAAGTGACTGATCCAATTTAGA
Source organism: Alkalibacterium sp. (assembly GCA_020832185.1). Lineage (GTDB taxonomy): Bacteria > Bacillota > Bacilli > Lactobacillales > Carnobacteriaceae_A > Alkalibacterium. Next base: position 52,749 of record JAFIFE010000025.1, on the reverse strand, counting down.
AAGGTTCATAAAGAATCGAAGTAAAGCAAATTCTATAGATAAGGGATCAGGGTTATTCTTAAATAAAGCAGCCAAGAAAGGATACGTATATCTTTTTGCTTCGTCTATATTGCCTAACTGAATGGACTGGAATATCGGTTCCTCTAGATTAGTAAAGTAGTGACCAGCTTTTGAGTCCGTAGTGATTTCCTGAATGTCCTCGTATGCGATAATGGACTGATTACCCAGGAGCATTTTATAGTTAAGTGTGGTTTTAGCTTTTTTATAAGCAGACCTTGAGCTATTGAAGTCTGAGTAAGAAGGGCTGATGCCTACACTTACGAGCAAATCGACTTCTGTTTTAGCTAGTGCTACAATATTTTCTCCATATTCAATTACTTTCTTTTTAATGTCGGAGGTATCTGAATCAAACACCAGGATGGTTCCTACACTCTCATCCGATAGCACAACTGGCGAGAACTGACGTGCGTCTGGAATCGTTTCTTCTATAATATGCAAAAGAGTGAATAAACGGACAGTATCATCTTTAGCAACGCGACTATCTAGTTGAGTAATTAATACATAATAAACAGGGTCTTTTGGAGATGGAAAATGATAAGTCTGCTGTTTTTCATCAAGGTCTTCGATTGTATTATTCCCAAGAAAGACATTTGAAACAAATTGACGTTTTAGTGCCGGTTTTTCGACATCGATCACTAATTGAAGCGTATCATTTTTGGTTTGTATATTATCAAATGAAGATTTGATATAATCAAAATCATTTATTGAACTCTTGTCTGAATCCAGTCTCAAAGCATCTTTTAACTGTCTTAAAGGACGAGATAAATAGGTAGCAGCTATCCACGAAAAGCCGATTGAAAATAAAATGAGCAGTCCACTTAGTATACCAAAGCCCATTTGAGTAGGAGAAAGGATTTCTTGGAGTTCATAATCATAAAGAGCTGTCAAATAAACCAGATTATTATATGAAGACTCGTTAGCCAGCAAAGTAAATGATTCTTCTCCTTCATTTGCAACGGCTATGCCTTTCTCCGCCTCTTCATTACTTATCAATTCACTAAATGATAAATCAGGAAGCATTGTGGTTAAAGCATTCTCCTTGAAGTTTGAATCATAAAGAAGTTCGCCGTCTTTATTTAGTACAAGTAGGGGGAAATGTATTTCCTGACTATTTACGATTTGGTCGATATCAATAGAAGAAACATTAGCGATACCGATTCCGTTTTTACTTCTGGAGTGTGTGGGCAATAATGTTACAACAGCCATTCCACTTCCGTTTTTCCCCCAATACAAACTGGAGGAATTACCATTAATATAGTAATCTACAGCGGCGTTCACTTCGTCGTTTGATAACTGAGACAGACGTCCTTCTCTAATTGCCCAATTTTCTTCCAAACTTATAAGACTGTACGTTGTATTATGTAAGTTTGGTGTTGAAAAGTAATTGAGTTGGGAGGTGATTTCTCTGTACTGGTCAAAGGAATCAACATTGAGCGGATTTTCAATAATTGTCTGATATGAACTGGTGGTGCTGTAGGCATTAAAAGCATATTCAATATTCTGCAATTCACTTTCAAGAGAATTTGCCATCTGTTCCAAATTATGTCGTCTATTGACTAACATATCGTTTTCAATATTAGAGCGCATTGATATATAAAAGGACGAAACAGATATAAGGATAATACCTGTCATCAATAGTGATAGCAGGATGAAAAGTGATTGGAAGAGACTGCCTTTAGATTTCATCGTGTGGACTCCTTTCAGGATTCAACAAAAATTATAACGCTTACAATCGGAGCTTACAAGAAATAAAAATTATTTAAATCATAAACTTTAAAGTGCGTTCACAATTTGTTAAGAAGTGAGCATTCAATTAATTGCTTCAAGTAATCATCATGTCAGATGCAAGGGATATATATAATCAATTGATACGATTGGAGCTATAATAACTGTTTTGTAAACGGTATCAATCAAATGATTATATCAGTTACCTGTTTCATCAGTTACTATTTGGTTGTAAGTTGTTTTGGTAAAACACATACAGATTTGATCAGCCGATTGGATCGACCCTTTATTGTTTCAAAAATGTCGTCATACTGATTGAAAGAAAGGAGTATTCTATTGGAACAACAAGCCTTAGAATCTAATATTGAATTAACAAAAAAGAAATCATACGATTGGATGCAGCATAAGTATCTGTACGCAATGATTTTTCCGGGACTGCTTTACTTTATTATATTCAAGTATTTACCAATGGGAGGTTTGATTATTGCTTTTCAGGATTATCAGCCATTCTTAGGAATATTTGGGAGTCCTTGGGTAGGTTTAAAGCATTTCTCAAGACTGTTTACTGATGATGTGTTTTTTATGTTATTAAGAAATACACTATACCTATTCGGATTAAATATATTTTTATTTTTCCCGATGCCTATCATCTTATCACTGATGTTAAATGAGGTAGCGAATAAGCGATTTAAATCAAGTATTCAAACCATCATTTATATTCCTCACTTTATGTCGTGGGTTATTATTGTATCGATATCGTTTGTACTACTATCTCTCGATGGTGGATTGATCAACGAATTGATTGCCTATCTAGGTGGAGAGAAGATAAGTTTCCTAACTTCACCCACATGGTTACCGAGAATTTATATCATTCAGGTCATCTGGAAAGAATTAGGATGGTCTACAATTATTTATCTCGCGGCCATAACCAGTGTAGATACTCAGTTATATGAAGCAGCTGATATGGATGGAGCAGGTCGCTTAAGAAAAATGTGGCACGTCACACTTCCGGCCATTAGAGGGACAATTATTACATTAATGATCCTTAAAATTGGTAACGTTTTAAATCTTGGGTTCGAACATCTTCACTTATTGATCAACTCAATGAATCGCTCAGTTGCTGAGATATTTGACACCTATATCTATACAGCAGGTCTACAAAATGGCCAGCTGAGTTTCAGTACAGCAGTAGGCATGTTTAAAGGATTAGTAGGATTCGTACTAGTTTGGGGTACAAACAAACTGGCTAAGAAAATGGGAGAAGATGGTGTATACTAAGCTATTTTGATTAAAAGAAAGGACTGATAACATATGGTAAATTTTGTAAGGCTGAATACTATTCTTGTTCGTATTCTTAAACTCTCTTATCTCAATCTCCTTTGGATTCTAGGAACGCTCCTTGGGCTCGTTATTTTTGGAATAGGACCTTCTACAGCAGCAGTGTTCAGTATCATAAGAGAATGGTTTAGGGGAAATGATGATTTACCCGTGTTATCGTCCTTTATAAAGAACTACAAAGCTTATTTCAAAGAAAGTCTTTTATTGATTTTGCTATATGGAGTAGTGGGGATGATTCTTGTTATCGATTATGTCTACATGACCCGGTGGGAATTTAAACTATTCTTTGGTATACTGCTGTTTTTTTACATCATTTCAGCAGCTTATATTTTCCCGATCCTAGTTCACTATGACCTCAAGTCAATTAGAGAAAAAATAAAGTATTCTTTCCTGGTCGGTTTTTCATACCTGCAATACACTTTAGTAATGTTCGTAATTGTAGGCCTTGTCTATTTTTCGATTGCTCGTGTATATCCAGCGCTGATAACTTTTTTTGGCATCAGCTTTCTTATATTTATAGTAATGAAAAATGCATTCATGGTCTTTAGTCGTATAGAAAAAGAAAGTGTGAATCAAACTCAATTGGATTTAACCCATTAAAAAAAACAGATAAAGGAGCAATAAAATGATCAAAAAATGGAAACGATTTGCAGCTTTAACATTATGTGGGAGCGCATTATTAGCAGCGTGTGGTAGTGGAGAGGCAAGTTCAGAACCAGGAAACACAGATAATAATGATTCAAACAACGATACTACTGAAGAATCTAACGAGCCGACTCAAATTACCTGGATGAATATGCTTCATACAGCATCGCCACCTACAGATACAGTCACAAATGCTATTGAAGAGTATACAAATACAGAACTCGAATTTCAGTGGATTCCTGATGCATCTAAGGAAGAGCGTTTAAATACAGCATTAGCTTCTGGTAATTTGGCTGATATTGTAACTTTGACAATACTGGACAACTCATCAGTACGTAATGCCTTGAAAGCTGGACAGTTCTGGGATGTTGAACCTTTCCTGGACGAATTCGATAACTTATCACAAATTACAGAAGATACGCGTCGTTCAGCTTCAATAGAAGGTGTGCTTTATGGGATACCTTTTCAGAAACCGCTGGCACGTAATGGTGTAGTCCTTCGAAAAGACTGGCTGGATAACCTTGGAATGGAAGAACCTCAAACATTAGAAGAATTATATGAAGTCGCTCGTGCTTTCAGTGAAGATGATCCAAATGGGACTGGCCAAAACGACACAACTGGATTTATGGATCGTGCTGACCTGAAATATGGGTCATTTAAAACATTAGCTACTTATCATGGTGTTCCAAATGAGTGGAAAGAAGAAAGTGGAGAGTTTACTCCTCAGTTTGATACTCCGGAATATGTAGAAGCACTGGAATACATGAGAGAGTTATATACAAACGGATTAATCAATCAGGATTTTGCTGTCACAGCCAAAACAGATCAGCAGGAAGGTTTTGCTCAAGGGCGTGCCGGTATTTATGTCGGAGGCTTAATGGATGCCCGCAATCTTTATACATTGTCGGAGGGTATCACTGATGACATGGAGCTTTCTCAGCTAAACAAAATCAATAAAGATGGCAGCGATGACTATGCAATCTGGTCTGATAACAATGGAGTAGGCGGACTTCTCGCATTTCCTAAGAGTGAAGTGTCAGATGAAAATGAATTGAGAGATGTCCTGCAATTTGTAAACGATATCATGGACGAAGAAGTGTACATTATGATGACCTCTGGTATTGAAGGGGTTCACCATGAAATGGACGGCAACACGTCTAACAGAATCAACGAAGATTTATGGCAGCAGGAGGTACAACCGTTTGCTTCTTCAAGACCAAAAGAAATTGGTTACGATTTAGTAACTGGTGATGAACTCAAACTTTATTCAGATAATCTCATTCTGGAAAATGAAGAAATTGCCGTGTTGAATCCTGCGTATTCTTTAGAGTCTACAACATTTACTTCACAAGGGTCTGAATTATCCGTGATTATTGAAGATGCGACTTACCAGTATATCTTAGGAGATATCGATTTAGATGGATTCGAAGCAGCAGTTGAACGATGGTACCAGTCAGGCGGACAACAAATCGTAGAAGAGTACGAAGCAGCTTGGGCAGAAATTAATTAATTCAGCTTTTCTTCTCATCCTTTTCCCCTCTTTGCTTTAAAAAAGAGGGGAAAAGTCTTATGAGAGACAAAAACAGACCGATAAGAATGGATGAAAAAAATGGCAAATGAAACGGTTAAATGGTCAGTGAAAATGGCCGATACATTACTTGAACGCTACCCGAAAATGTACGACCTCAAACCCTATAAAGAAACCTGGTCCTATGATTACGGCGTGGTTCTAAAAGGAATTGAAAAAGTCTTTAAACAGACTGGAGATACAAAATACTTAAACTATATTCAATCCACTATGGATTTTTTTGTCAGTGAAGATGGAGATATAAAAAATTATCAAAAAGACAAATTTAATATAGATTTCATAAATAACGGTAAGATTCTCTTATTTCTTTACAAAGAAACGTCACTTGAAAAATACAAAAAAGCCGCTGATCGTTTAAGAGATCAATTAAATGATCATCCGAGAACGTCTGAAGGGGCTTTTTGGCATAAGAAGATTTATCCTTATCAAATTTGGCTGGATGGCTTATATATGGGGTCTCCATTTTATCTAGAATATATTCAGTTATTTGAGGATGGGGACATATCGGATGTCATCAAACAGTTTGAACTGTGTGACGCGCATACCCGCTCCGAATCCACGCAGTTGAGACATCATGCCTGGGACGAAAAACTTATTCAACCCTGGTGCGATTCTGAAACAGGTTTATCCAGGCATTACTGGTCACGTTCATTAGGGTGGTATGTGATGGCGCTCATTGATGTTATAGAATTGATCGATACTAATCATAAAGACAGAGATAAACTAATCTGGATGTTCAAAGATACACTGGAAGGTGTTGTGCGACTTCAAGATGACTCAGGGACTTGGTATCAAATCATCGACCAGGGCGAAAGACGACCGAACTACCTTGAATCGTCTGGTTCGAATATGTTCTTATATGCTTTAGCTAAAGGGATACGAATGGGAATACTAACAGGGACAAAATGGTCGGAAGCTATGGATAAGGCACATGAAGGTATCATTAACGAGTTTGTGCTGGTAACGAAAGAAGATTGGGTGAATTTAAATAAGTGCTGTGAAGTGGCCGGTTTAGGTGGAGACGACCAGCGTGATGGCTCATTTGCTTATTATATGAGTGAACCGATTATAATGAATGATTTTAAAGCAGTCGGGGCATTTGTACAGGCTATGAGTGAGTATGAACGTGTAAACACTATATAAATAAAACCAGAAGGTGACTAAGTCAATGTATTCAATAGTAGATTTTGGAGCAGAAACTAACGGGAAATTAGCAACTGAAGCAATCAATCGGGCAGTACAGGCTGCAAAAAATGACGGTGGTGGAACAGTATTCGTACCAGGGGGCACTTTTTTAACAGGACCTATACGCCTGTATAGCAACATCACTCTTCATTTATCACCTGGAGCGGTTTTGTTGTTCAGTTCAGATCAGACTATATATGACGTTGTAAAATCCAGGTGGGAAGGTGTTTCAAGAGAGGTGTACATGTCCTGTCTTTATGGCGATCATGTAGAGAATGTCACACTCTCCGGGAGTGGCACTCTAGATGGAAACGGCCCTGACTGGTGGGATCTTTTCAGAAATAGGAGAGAAGAATTGGCCTATCCAAGACCAAAACTAATCAGTTTCGAGGAATCATCTCGAATCGTGATTAAAGATATCAATATCAGAAATTCTCCTAGCTGGACGATTAATCCAATCAGAAGCTCAAATATCACAATTGATAATGTATCTATTTTGAATCCTGCAGATTCGCCTAATACAGATGGGATTGATCCTGAATCTTGTTCAAATGTCCGTATCAGTAATTGCAACATTGATGTTGGAGACGACTGTATTGCGATTAAATCGGGGACTGAAGATGCCGATGAAAAAATAGCATGTGAAAACATCACGATAACAAACTGCACAATGGTACACGGCCATGGTGGAGTAGTTTTGGGAAGTGAAATGAGCGGAGATATTCGAAATGTTGTGATCAGCAATTGTGTATTTAAAGAAACTGACCGCGGAATTCGCTTAAAGTCGCGTAGAGGAAGAGGCGGTATCATTGAGGATATTCGCATCAGCAATATAGTCATGGATAGTGTCTTGTCTCCATTTATTCTTAATTTGTATTACTTCTGCGGTCCACGCGGAAAAGAGAAATATGTCTGGGATAAAAGTGCGTATCCTGTGACGGAAGAAACACCTTCATTCAGAAGGATACATTTTGCCAATATAACTGCTCGAAATGTGCAGGCATCGGCAGGTTTCTTATACGGATTAGCGGAAGACTATTTATCAGAAATCACTTTCGACACAATTGATATAAGTATGAGTGATGATGCAGAACCCGGCGTTCCAGCAATGATGACAGGTATTGAACCAGTAACCCATCAAGGGTTTTATCTAGGAAATGTAAAAGATTCATCTTTTAGACACGTTACAATTGAAAACCATGTAGGGCCAGCATTTTACATGGAAAATTGTGAAAATGTTGAAGTAGACAGCTCTTTAAGTAAAAACACGAAGCAGACAGAGGAACTGGTCGTATCAGTCAGCTCTAGTGAGAAGTGAGAATGAGCAGAGAAGTATTGTTTTCTTTATTAGGAAACAGACCAGTAGCACATGCTGAAAATAATAGAGTCATAGAGAAAAAAGTGTTTAAAGGGATGCATGTAGAAACACTGTTACTGGACTTGAATGGCATTGAACAGGTGCCGGCCTACTTTATTAAACCAATTGGAGCTGAAGGACGTTTACCCGCCGTCTTGTATAACCACTCTCATGGAGGGAATTACGAGAAGGGAAGGAACGAAGTGCTGCAGGGAAATACCTACTTACAACCCGTTTCCTTTGCTAAAGAATTGACCGACCTGGGTTACGCAGTACTGGCGATAGACGCATGGGGATTTAACGAACGATCAGGTAAAAAGGAAAGTGAACTGTTCAAGGAAATGCTGATAACCGGAAAAGTCATGTGGGGCATGATGCTGTACGACTCAATTCATGCACTTGATTATCTGGTAACTAGAGAAGATGTAGACCCCGAAAGGATAAGCACAATAGGCATGTCCATGGGGGGATTCATGTCCTGGTGGCTCGGAGCTCTTGATGAACGGGTAAAAGTGGTAATCGATATTTCAGCCCAAGTGGATCTGGAAACGATGATTGAGAAGAGGTTGCTTGATAAACATGGGTTTTACAGCTATGTGCCTAATCTGCTTTCCTCTTTTACAACAAGCTCGATCCAGTCTTTAATTGCTCCTCGTCACCGGTTATCTCTAGTGGGAAAAGATGATTCGCTCTGTCCAATAAGCGGTGTCAAAAAAGTAAGCGCACATTTAGAAAAAACGTATAGAAAAATGAATAAGGCGGATCACTTCAAGCAAGTAATCACGAGTGGGGGGCATCAGGAAACAGCTCAGATGCGCCTGGAGTGGAAGACTTATATTCAAAAACAGTTATGAAGGTGATTTTTTGCTGGTAGGAAAAGAAACGTTCTGTGACTTTCATACTATTCAATCGGCTGTCGATTCGATTACTGAAAATGATGAATGGCTGACGATCTATATTATCGAAGGCATTTATGATGAACAAGTTGTGATAAAACAGTCTAAAGTCAAACTGATTGGAATCGGAAATGTAGTGATTACACATGCTGCTTTTGCCACTCAACTAGATAGTTCAGGCAATAAAATTGGTACATTTGAAACAGCCACACTTTACCTGGATGGGACAGATATTCATCTGGAAAACGTGACAGTAGAAAATACTGCCGGGCACGGAGAACAGGTTGGTCAGGCATTAGCACTATACGCTAATTGTGATAGAGGAACCTTTAAACAATGTTGTTTCAAAGGATACCAGGATACCTTGTTTACCTCTTGTCTTCCAGCAAGTCAAAAAGATGGCTCTGCCTTCAGCTCAAATAGACCCGTTCATCAGCAGTACAGACAGTATTATACCGACTGTGCGATTGAAGGAACAGTGGATTTCATATTTGGTGGGGCCACTGCCTATTTTGATAGATGCCTGATTAAAAGTATAAAACGAATCGTAAATGAGTCCAGTTATATTACAGCTGCCTGTACACCAAAGGAGCAGGCATATGGGTTTATATTTAACAAGTGTTACCTCATAGGAGAATCAGGCTGCAAGCAAGTTTATCTTGGAAGACCTTGGCGACCATATGCAAAAGTGACATTCCAGGAGTGTCAGATGACAGACCATATACACTCTAAAAGATGGAATGACTGGAATGAGCCAGATAACAGAACAACTGCTGAGTTTATTGAGTGTCAGACAAATCAGCCATTAATTTCTTTAGAAAATATAGAGGAATGGGTAACTTTTGACCAGCAAGCTTGTAAGAAAGTAACGGAAGAAGATGTGTTTGATACATCATTTTACAAAAGAGTTAAAGAGAAGGGATCATGGCGATGATAAGAAAAACAGAAACCATCATAGGCATTGCAGGAGGGGTATTGTCACTTTTAGTTTTTGGAGCATTCTCTGCTACGATTCTATCTACGGAAAGGGAGACTTTTGAGAATACACTGTACCCGTTACTACCGTATACAGATGCGTTTAGTAATGTAGAGGACGCCTATGAATTAGTTACGCAATTTTCTACTTGGCTGGGAATCTTTCTTTTCCTGATGGTTGTGTCTCTCGTACTGGCAACTGTATTCATTATCCGAAACGGACGACCTAAATTTGCAGGGACATTTTATTGCATATCGGCCTTATTCCTACTCATAGGAACGCAGGGTATCGGATTTATCTTTGCCTTCCTATTTTTAGTCTCAGCTTTTCTGTCGTTCGCCAAGAAAGTACCTGATGAAGAGAACAGTACTCAAAGGAGATCAGTATGAATCAAACTATTAAGAATCCCATATTGAAAGGATTCAATCCTGATCCTTGTATGATTCGAGTAAATGACACGTATTTTATTGCAGTATCTTCATTTGAGTGGCTACCTGGTATACGCATATATACGTCAGAAGATTTAGTGAACTGGAATCATGCAACAAATGTGTTAAAGAATCAGGTTAATTTGAAAGGGAACCCGACGAACTGCAGCATATGGGCTCCTCAGCTGAGCTACTCAAATGAGCAGTTTTACCTGGTCTACACAGACGTTAAAAGTTCGAACCGGCCATTTAAAGATTGCCATAACTACCTTATAACTGCTTCGTCCATCCACGGACCCTGGAGCGAACCCGTTTATCTGAACAGTTCAGGTTTTGATCCTTCTCTTTACCATGATGAAGACGGTAAAAAATGGCTGACTAATGCTTTGTGGGATTATCGTCTGACTACATCTAACAAATCCAGCGGGATTGTCTTACAGGAATATGATTTCATAAAAAAAGAACTGATTGGAAAACCAGAGAAGATATTCGACTGCACGTACCTGAAAAAAACAGAGGCTCCACACATTTATAAAGTCAATGGGTATTACTATCTTATTACAGCTGAAGGTGGGACGGGTGTTGATCACTCTGTAACGGTGGCTCGGTCCAGAACTATTAAAGGACCTTACCAAGTCGATCCTCATTTTCCAATGATGACATCGAGTGGGCATCCTGACTGGCCATTACAACAGGCTGGACATGGAAGCCTGGTCCAAACGGAGAGTGAGGGATGGCTCATGGCTCATTTAATGACGCGCCCACTTGAAGGCGGACATGCCATTTTAGGTCGAGAAACAGCTCTTCAAAAAGTTGTCTGGGATGAAGAAGGCTGGTTACGTCTGGCTCAGGGTGGCACCTTGCCAGCTGTAGATGTGTCAATACCTTTAACCCAAAACAGTCTGAAACAAGAACAGCATTCAAGTGATTTTCATGATGACTTTGATGAAGAAGTATTAAACAAAGAATGGAATACCCTTCGAATACCTGCCGAAAATCATTGGGTAACATTAATGGAAAGTCCCGGTAATTTAAGGCTGTTTAGTGGTGAGTCTATACAGAGTCTGTTTAATCAGCACTTGGTTGGAAAACGGCAGACAGATTTTGAGTTTACTGCTGAAACGTCGCTAGCTTTCGATCCAACTCATTTTCTTCAAATGGCGGGATTATTATTATATTTAAATACTGAAAACTACATCTATGTGTACATGACACACGATGAGATAGCCGGGAAAGTTCTTCGCATGATGCGTTCTGTAAATGGCTTGTTTACCTTGATGGATGAAATGCTTGAACTTGAGTCAGATCAGCCGGTTAAGCTGCGAGTGGACGTTAATAAAAAAACGGCACAGTTTTATTATCAAACGCCATCAGATGAGCACCTTTCAGCATTTGGAGAGACCTTAGACATTTCGTTTCTGTCAGGTGGATTCACAGGTAATTTCATCGCTCTAGCCTGTCAAGATATGAATAAGTTCAAGGGATGCTATGCAGATTTTGACTATTTTTCTTATAAAGGAAGCGATAGAAATTAAAGGAAGGGGTGACAGTTATGAAAAATCAAACGAACCGTTCAAGCTTATTGTTGACTGGGGCTACAGGGACTATCGGAAAAGTTTTGACCGATCATCTTATTAACCAGTACAATCTTGTGCTGGTTGACAAGGATATATCTGGAATAGACAGTCGCATTAACGAACAGGCACGGGTGATCGAGTGTGATCTATCTAATCCTGATAAGTCGAAAGGGATTCTGGAAGGAATTGACTACCTGATTCATTTAGCAGGAGATCCAAGACCGGATGCCGATTTTTATGACTCCCTGTTAGATGCTAACTTTAAAGTCACTTATAATCTATTCAGAGAAGCATCTGAAACTGAACAATTGAAACGGACTGTTTTTGCCAGTTCCATCCATGCTGTCGGAGGATATCCTCTAGATACTCAGGTAAATGTGGATATGTTTCCCCGCCCGGCAGATTTATATGGGGTTTCTAAAGCCTATATGGAAGTTCTGGCTAGCCATCTGGCATTCAAATACGACAAAGAATTTATTGGCATTCGGATTGGCGGATTTGAAGGGCTCAAGGGTGAGCATGAAACGCTTGAAAATATGATGAAGTATCTGTCGCCTGAAGATATGTGTCAGTTGGTTGATTGTTGCTTGGATGTCTCATTGAAAAGACCGTTTCTTCTTGTTAATGGTGTTTCAGATAATACATTTAAACGATTGGATATCACACAGGCTCGTGAAGAAATCAATTATTACCCAAAAGATAATGCTTTTGATTTATACAATGTTTTTAAAGAAACGGAAGACACTATCTCAAATGATGATAAAAAATAGATAATTGGAGGAAAACAATGACTGTTAAAGTATCTAACCTAGAACAATTTTTAAAAGAAAATACGGACTATATTATTTATGAGCACTCTGTTCAGACATTAGAGAACAGTGAATGGATTATGGCAAAAACTGGTCTGGAAAAGGTAATAATAGTTTCAGGAGACAAAGAGCTACTTGAGCGCCTGGAAGGAGAAGTAGTTGAAGAAGGGTTGATGATTTGTCCAATCAGCCATAAAAACCGATTAGTTTTGAACTCGATTTTTGAGTGGACAAAGCCTAAAGCTTTCGGAAATAAAATAACGACGATTGGGTTAGGGGATCGCTTGGGTATGGCTTCTCCAGGCCACATTGCAGCAATCAGAGATAAGAAAGCAAAACCAGTGCTGGCGCAGCAAAGCATACGCGAATTGACCCTTATGGACCGAACTATAGACGATATAGTCGATGCGGCCAGCTATGCTGTATTCCAAGAAGGGTATAAAGAGGGGTATGGAGCAGATGGCGATCACTTGAAAGAGGAAAAAGATATTAAACGAGCGTTAGATGCAGGAATGACGATGCTGACTCTGGATTGTTCCGACCATATTGAAAATACCGTATCAAAATATAGTACCGAAGAACTGGAGAAAGACTACTTAAAACTGCCAGAAGAAGAACGTTTGGTATATGAAAAAACATATTTAGAGAAAAGCTTTAGTTTGAAGTCATTTGATATTTCGTTAACAAAAGAAGCCATTATGTATAATGTTTTACTTTATAAAAAAGCTCTTGATTTTACAGTGTATGTATTTGATGAGTATGTACAGAAAGCCTCACAAGCTATCGATTTCGAATTATCTATTGATGAAACTGAAACCGTTACAAGCCCATCATCTCATTTCTTCGTGGCAAACGAATTAGCTAAAAGAGGCGTTGTGGTAAACAGCCTTGCACCAAGATTTATTGGGGAGTTTCAAAAGGGTGTCGACTATATGGGTGATATTAAAGTCTTTGAGGAAGACTTTAAGAAACATACTGAAATAGCAGACAAATTTGACTATAAAATCAGTGTCCACTCTGGAAGTGATAAGTTCTCAGTGTTCCCGATTGTCGGCGAATTGACAAATGGCTTATTCCATTTAAAAACAGCAGGAACAAATTGGCTGGAAGCAATGCGTGTCATGGCTGAGTATGAACCGGAATTATACAGACGTATGCACCGTTATGCATTTGATCACTTCCCTGAAGCACAAAAGTATTACCATATTACTCCCGATTTAAGTAACATCCCTGAAGTAGAAGATGTCACTGATGGCCAGCTACCCGACTATCTGAATGACAGAAATGCGAGACAGGTACTGCATGTAACTTATGGTGTACTGTTGACAGCAACAAATCCAGATGGAACATCTCAATTCAAACAAGAGTTCTTTGAAAAAATGAAAAAACGCGAAAAAGAATACACCGAATCATTAACTCAGCACATTGGAAAACACTTAGAGCTCTTAAATATTCCAAACCATTGAAGTAAAGGGGACTGTAAAGCTATGTCATTTATTCATGATGACTTTATGTTACTGAACGAAACAGGGAAACACTTATACCATAACCATGCTAAAGATATGCCTATTTTTGATTACCACTGCCATTTAAGCCCTCAGTTAATAGCTGAGAACCATGAATTCGAAACCATTACAGAAATATGGCTGGCAGGAGATCACTACAAATGGAGAGCTATGCGAGCAAACGGGGTTCCGGAAGAAAAAATAACAGGAGCAGCAACTCCTGAGGAAAAATTTAAAGCCTGGGCTGAAACAGCTGAAATTTCTTTAGGCAATCCACTCCACCATTGGACGCATCTGGAGTTGAAACATTATTTTGGAATTGAAGAGGTGCTGACCGGAGATAACTGGAAAGAGATTTATGATCGGATGAATAAAGTCATTAAGGAAGAAAAGATGACTACCCAGCAGTTGATTCAAGGGTCAAATGTTCGATTCATTGGGACAACAGATAATCCAACAGATTCCTTAGAATACCACGATCAGATTGAGGCAGACACGAACTTCCCTGTGACTGTTGCACCGTCGTTCAGACCTGATGAAGCTTTTCATATTCAGGACAGACGGTTTAGTGAGTTTTTAGAACGTATGAAAGGATTATTTGGAGAAGCCCCTTCTTCATATTCAATGCTGGTTGAGCAGTTAGCTGAACGAATCGACTATTTCGATAAAAGAGGAACCCTTGCTTCGGATCATGCTCTAGAAAAAATGGTCTTTGCTGAAGCTACCAATGACGAAATTGAAATGATCTTTCAAAAGGCAGTGAAGCAGAAGGCTATTTCAACTAATGAAAAAGAACAGTACCTGACTCGTTTGCTTGTAGACTTGGCTGCTTTGTACTATAAGAAAGGATGGGCAATGCAAATCCATTTTGGTGCCATTCGAAATACGAACAGCTACTGGTATGATCGACTAGGCCCAGATACAGGTTTTGATTCAATCGTCGATTCGGCAGGAGAGGCTATTGCGTTGAATCATCTGCTCGATGAAATGGCCAAAAATGAATCCTTACCGAAAATGATTTTATATAATTTAAATCCGACACAAAATCATGTAGTGGCAAGTGCAGTAAGTAATTTTCAGGTGAATAATGACGGTATCAAGAGCAAGATTCAGTTTGGAGCAGGATGGTGGTTCAACGATACAGAAGCAGGTATGTTGAAACAGATGGAAGCATTATCTGATCACGGCCTTTTGTGGAATTTTGTGGGCATGCTGACTGATTCACGCAGCTTTCTCTCTTACCCACGTCATGACTATTTTAGACGAATTCTGTGCAACTATATTGGTCAGCAGGTAGAAGATGGAAAATACCCTAATAATCAGAAATTGTTAGGTAAGATGATTGAGAATATTTGTTACACGAATGCCGTAAATTACTTTAAAAAATAAGCATACTCAGGAGGAAACAACAGATGCAATTAACATTTCGATGGTACGGAAACGATGACCCTATTTCACTGGACTATATTCGCCAGATTCCTAATATGAAAGGAATCGTTACCGCTATTTATGATATTCCTGTGGGAGAGTCATGGCCTCTGGAAAAAATTAAAGAACTGAAAGAAACAGTAGAAGCAGCGGGTATGATTATATCTGTTATTGAGAGCGTACCCGTTCATGAAGACATAAAACTTGGGAAGCCAACGCGCGATACTTACATTGAGAACTATAAAACAACTTTACGCCACTTAGGAGAAGCAGGCATACCGGTGGTTTGTTATAACTTTATGCCTGTATTTGACTGGACTCGTTCTGATTTAGCATTCGAACTGGAAGATGGATCAAAAGCATTAATTTTCGACGAAGAAGAAGTCAATAAAATGGATCCTCGTAAACTTTCGCTTCCTGGATGGGATGAGAGCTATTCTGAAGAAGAAATGAATCAGCTGCTGGACGAATATAAAGAAGTGGATGAAGAAAAACTATGGGAAAACTTAAGTTACTTTATTAAAGAAATTCTACCTGTAGCAGAAGAAGCGGGCGTTAAAATGGCTATTCACCCCGATGATCCGCCTTATAGTATTTTTGGATTACCGCGAATCATCACTGGGAAAGAGTCACTTGAACGTTTAATTAGTCTATATGACAGTCCATATAATGGCGTTACTCTATGTGTAGGCTCTTTTGCCTCTGATCCAAACAATGATGCAGTTGAAATCTTGAAGGATATGCTGGAGAAAGAACGAGTGAATTTCATGCATACCCGTAACGTTAAATTAATGGGAGGAAAATCATTCCAGGAATCAGCCCATTTATCTGAAAAAGGATCGATCGATATGTACGAAGTAATGAAAGCGTTGGTCGAACATGACTTTTCAGGTCCGCTGCGTCCGGATCATGGTCGAATGATCTGGGGAGAAGAAGGTAAACCAGGATATGGTCTTTATGACCGTGCATTAGGAGCGACATACTTCAATGGGCTATATGAAGCTTGTGTAAAAAACAGAAGAGAGGACTAGAAAAATGACATATACGGGGCATGATTTTAGTGGAAAAGTAGTTGTTTTAACTGGAGCAGGAGGCGTACTGGTTTCTCAATTTGCACATGCGTATGCTGCTTTAGGTGCCAAGGTTGCTTTACTGGATTTAAATAAAGAAGCCGCACAGAAACAGGCAGATGATATCAAAATGACTGGTGGAGAAGCGTTTGCTTACGAATGTAATGTATTAAAGAAAGAAAGTATAGAAGCCGCGCGTGATGCAGTCAATCAGGATTTGGGTACAGTAGATATTTTAATTAATGGGGCGGGAGGTAACAACCCTCGCGCAACAACAGATAATGAATTTCACGAAAAAGAAGGGTTAGAGGGAGTCAAGACGTTCTTTGATCTGGATGAAGAGGGTATTTCATTTGTGTTTAATCTGAACTATTTAGGCACTCTTCTTCCCACGCAAGTGTTCGCCCGAGACATGGTTGAAAAAGAAGGGACGAGTATTTTGAATATTTCAAGTATGAACGGTTTCACCCCTTTGACAAAAATACCAGCTTACTCCGGTGCAAAAGCAGCCATATCTAACTTCACTGAATGGTTAGCAGTCCACTTTGCACATGTAGGGATTCGAGTAAACGCTATAGCCCCAGGATTTCTGGTCAGTAATCAGAATCGTGCACTTTTGTTCGATGAAAATGGGGAACCAACAGCACGTGCAAACAAAATACTGACGAACACTCCAATGGGCCGCTTTGGTGAAGCCGAGGAGCTAATCGGAGGCGTGCTTTATTTAACAGATGAACGGGCATCAAGTTTTGTTAATGGCGTAGTTCTACCGATCGACGGAGGATTCAACGCATACTCAGGCGTTTAAATAACTAAACTATCAGAAAAGGAGTCCATCTCATATGGAAACACGTTACGCAACTGCACCAGGAGATATTAAACGATTAACAACGAAAGAGCTGAGAGAACAATTTTTAGTAGAAAATCTATTTACTCCCGGTGATGTGAACCTTACTTACACTCACCATGACCGAATGATTTTTGGAGGAGTGTCACCAACCAGTCAGGAATTGACTATTAAGCTGGACAAAGAATTGGGTGTCGAGTATTTCCTGCAGCGTCGAGAACTCGGGATCATCAACATTGGGGGGAACGGGGTGGTCGTTTTAGACGGAGAAGAATACGACATTAACTACCGTGATGGACTTTATGTTGGAAAAGAAACAAAAGAACTCTATTTTCGTTCTGAAAATTCTAGTCAGCCGGCTAAATTTTATGTGGTATCTACACCTGCACATAAAAAATACCCTACTGTAAAACTGGATATCAACCAAATGATACCCCTGGAAAAAGGTGAGCAGAGTACGCTGAACGAACGGAAAATTTATCAGTATATTCACCCGAATAATTGTGAAAGTTGTCAGCTTCAAATGGGGTATACTGTTTTAGAACAAGGCAGTAGTTGGAACACCATGCCGGCTCATACACATGAACGCCGTATGGAAGTTTACCTTTACTTTGAAATGGATGCAGACACGCGTGCATTCCACTTTATGGGGGAACCCGAAGAAACTCGCCACCTGGTGATGGCCAATGAACAAGCAGTTATTTCACCAAGCTGGTCTATCCATACGGGTGTGGCAACAGCAGATTACACATTTATCTGGGCTATGTGTGGAGAAAACATCACTTATGACGACATGGATCACGTTGAAATGAGCAGACTAAAATAGAGATTAAAGGAGAAATGAACATGTTGGAATCAGTACAGGATTTTTCAATGAATTTATTTTCACTTAAAGGGAAAGTAGCAATCGTTACGGGAGGAAACACGGGTCTAGGACAAGGTTACGTAGTCGCTCTGGCAAAAGCCGGCGCAGATTTGATGGTAGCAACTTACGATACAGACTGGGATGAGACACGAGAACTAGTTGAATCAGAAGGAAGAAAAGTAGAATTTTTCCAGGTCGACTTGACAAAAACGGAAGAACTGGAAAAACTGGTTGAAAAGACAATAGAAGTTTATGGTCAAATAGATATCCTTGTTAATAATGCTGGAACGATTCGTCGTGCTCCTCTCCTTGAATACAAAGATGAAGACTGGAAAGCTGTTATCGATATCAATCAGAATGCTGTCTATTACTTGAGTCAGCGGGTAGCTAAGCAGATGGTGAAAAAAGGGTCCGGTAAAATCATTAACATTGCGTCAATGTTAAGCTTTCAGGGAGGCAAATTCGTGCCTTCTTACACAGCGAGTAAGCATGCCGTTCAAGGACTTACCAGAGCCTTTGCGAATGAGTTAGCAGAACATAATATACAAGTAAATGCTATCGCACCTGGGTATTTCATTTCAGCCAATACTGCCCCTATTCGAGCTGATGAAAAACGAAATAATGAAATTTTGAGCCGTATTCCAGCTGATCGTTGGGGCCATCCGGCAGAATTGATGGGGACTGTTGTCTTTTTAGGCAGTTCTGCTTCAGACTATATCAATGGACATGTGTTAGCTGTAGATGGTGGCTGGTTAGCGAGATAACGATGTGAATGATTTAAAAAGAAGGTTTCTAATCTGGCATGTAAGCTATGTCTTTTAGAAACTTCTTTTTTCTAAATTGTCTAATACTGTTGTTCAAATTTAATGCGGAAGCTGGAATGATATGAATGAAATTAAGTTTTTAGATTTACTTAGAGAAAAGTTTGAATCATCAGATGCTATTTATACAGAACTGATAAATCTCGAGGCCATTCAGAATTTACCGAAAGGGACAGAACTTTATTTATCAGACGTTCATGGGGCAGATAAAGCATTTGATCATATTTTACGAACGGGAGCAGGAAATGTTCGAGAAAAGATTGAGAATTATTTCGGAGATAGCTGGACGGCTGAACAGATGAACTTATTTAGTCTATTTATAAGTTACCCTGGATATGCACTTGAGCATACTGAGAGTACTGTAAAAGATAGAGAATGGTACATGCAGAAGATTCGAGATCTGATCAATTTCATGCAGTTCTGTGCAGTGAAATACACACGTTCAAAATTGAGAAAAGCTTTGCCAGGGGCCTATGCTTATATTATTGAAGAGCTTCTGTATACCGATCTTTCTCAAAAGGAAAAGGATTTATACTACAAAAATATCCTGTATAGACTGATTAGTTTAAAACAGTCAGAAGAGTTTATAATTGAATTGTGCAAAGTCATTCAGCGATTAGTTATTGATCACCTCCATCTGGTTGGCGATATCTTTGATCGGGAGAGTGGCGAGGAAGCAGTAATGGACAAGCTGATTCATCATCATTCTGTTGATGTGCAATGGGGTAATCATGATTTGCTCTGGATGGGAGCAATGTTTGGATCGCAAGTTAATTTGATAACGCTACTGAGAATTGCTGCAAGATACGGCTATCTTTTTGAATTAGAGAAATCATATGGGCTGAATCTAAGACCGCTGTTTCTCTTTGCTGAAGAACGCTATAGAACAAACACTAAATTCAAACCCATAGTGGTCGAACCAGACACTATTTTTCAAGAAGAAAGTGAAGAATTGCTGACAAAGGTACATCAGGCGCTAGCTATCATTCAGTTCAAACTGGAAGGTCAGATCATAAAAAGGCGTCCTGAATTCCAAATGAATGACCGGCTGCTTCTCGACAAAATCAATCAGGAGAACAACACGGTACAAATTGATGGTCACACATTCAAGCTAAAGGATTTTCCATACAGGCATATTGATGAGTCTAGTCCATATAGTCTATGTTCTGAGGAAGCATATATCGTTCAAACCTTGTTAGACAGTTATCAACATTCTGAAAAACTGATTCGGTTTATAGATTTTTTGTTAAAAAAAGGCAGTATGTACCTGATTTATAATGGTCACCTCCTTTATCACGGCTGTATTCCATTAAATGAGAAAGGTGAACTGATGTCGTTTGATTTTGAAGGTGAGAGTCTTTCGGGAAGAAAAATGCTGGATAAATTTGAAGAGTATATTAGAAAAGCCTCCACTTCAAAAGATATAACAGATGATTATGCGACAGATTTGTTATGGTATTCCTGGACTGGAAAAAAATCACCTTTATTTGGAAGAAATCGTATGACAACATTCGAACGATACTACATTGAAGAAAAAGAGACACATCAGGAAATAAGAAACCCTTATTTCAATCTTCGTGATCATGAGAAAGTGATGACTCGTATCTTAAATGAATTTGAATTAACCGACTCAAACGCAAAAGTAATCAACGGTCATACACCTGTCCAAGTGAAAAAAGGAGAAGATCCAGTAAAAGCTAATGGACGGTTAATTGTAATTGATGGGGGAATGAATGCGGCTTATCAAAAGTCTACCGGGATTGCGGGTTATTCACTAATCAATAATTCATTTGGATTCCAAATCGTTACTCATCAATCATTTGAGTCCGTCGAGTCACTTTTCGCAATAAAGAGAGATGAAACTAGTCTCAAGCAAATTATTGACGGGAAACTGGATAGGAAATTAATCAAGCATACAACGATTGGGGAAAGTCTTCAGGAGCAGATTAATGACCTGCAGGCACTTCTTTTACATTTAAGCCGGAATAAATAAATGAGTAAAGTTGGGTGAAATGCTTTAACGCGTTTAAGCATCTCAGATAGATCAAATACAGGAGGACACTATGACTAAGAAACATGACATATTAAAGAGACTACAGTCGAATTACCTGTTTGCTGTGGTTCGAGGAACATCAGCAGTACAAGCAACAGACATTTCAGAAGCCGTATTCAAGGGGGGAATCAAAAATATTGAAGTCACCTTTACTACCCCTCAAGCACACGAATCGATCAAAGAACTGGCACGAAAACATGCCAATACTGACATGGTTGTGGGTGCCGGGACAGTTTTAGACGATATAACGGCTCGAATGGCGATCATTGCTGGAGCAGAATTTATTGTGAGTCCGAACTTTGTTCCAGCTATTTCAACTGTATGTAACAGATATGGCATCCCCTATTTACCTGGATGCGGGACAGTAACGGAAATCGCTGATGCAATGGAAACAGGCGTCGAAGTTGTAAAAGTATTTCCTGGAGGGATTTTAGGCCCAGCTTTCATTAAAAATGTACATGGTCCTATTCCTCAAGTAGAAATGATGCCTTCAGGTGGTGTGAGTCTGGAGAATATGCATGAATGGATTAGAAACGGAGCGTGGTCAGTGGGGATAGGCAGCGCACTGACTAGTAAGCTGACCGAAAAAGGATATGACAGCGTTATTGACATCTCAAAACAGTTTGTCGAAAAATATAATGAATATAGTTAAGGGTGTGTAGATATGACTGATGTAATCTTACTGGGAGAACCTATGGGATTGTTCACAGCAACAGATAGAGGGTCGTTAAAAGAAGCGATTAATTTTGATAAATCAATTGCTGGAGCTGAGGTTAATGTTGGAATAGGATTGTCCAGGTTAGGATTCAATGTCCAATATGTAACCAGACTTGGAAAAGAACCTATAGGAGAATATATATTTGAAGGTTTACAGGATGAAGGAATAGGAACTGATTTTATTACTTTTGATCAAACACATACATCAGGATTGATGCTGAAAAATAAAGTAAATAATGGCGATCCTAAAACAGCTTACTACAGAAAGAACAGTGCATTTACCACCCTTTCCATGAAAGACATAGAGCATATAGATTTTTCTACAGTTAAACTGCTGCATGTTACAGGGATTCCACTTGCATTAGGCGACACTGTAAAAGAAGCTGTTCTTTACTTAATGAAGAAAGCACGAGATTCAGGTACCTTTATTACGTTTGATCCCAATCTAAGACCTGCTCTATGGTCCTCTGAAAAAGAAATGATTGAGATAATAAATCAGATGAGCAGATATGCTCAAGTTGTACTACCAGGTGTTGCCGAAGGGAAAACACTTGTGGGTACTGAAAATATTGAAGATATTGCTAGCTTTTATCTGGAAAATGGAGCAGATGTGGTTATTACTAAGAGTGGGGAGCGAGGAGCTTTTGTTACTGTAAAAGGCAAAGCAACAGTAAATATTCCTGGATTTAAAGTTGAAAAAGTTGTAGACACAGTCGGTGCTGGAGATGGATTTGCTGTAGGCATTATCAGTGGGTTTTTATATGGATTATCGTGGGAAGAATCGGCAGTTCGGGCTAACGCAATTGGAGCATTGCAGGTCCAGCATGTGGGAGATAATGAGGGACTTCCCAATAAAGAAGAACTGGATCACTTTATTACCGAACGAAACAGCACTAGAACACACTAATTTTTAATAGTTAGTAACAGAAACTAAATAAATGGGGTCAGCAGAGTTCAAATTTTGCTGATCCCGTTTTATTTAGTTAAATTAGAGAAATACTTGATGATCGATCAACACTTAGTTTCTATCGACTCTTTGAACAAATAGGTTGCACAGTTTAATAAATAAGAAGAAAGGGAAGTTACCTAGACTTCCCTTTCTTCTTATTCTTATTATTATCTGCATTAAGTTTTACGTGATATAGGATCGAGTGAGTTGCATTCCCATCCTAAAGCTAAATATAGTTAAGCAAATAGCCCGGCATAAATCCACCTTATTCTAATATATTAGAATTTTGACACAACGAAAAACGTGTGTATTAATCCAGTCTATATATGAAGGGGGTAATATCGAATATTAAAGATACAATCAATTTAGTAGTCTAGGTTAGGTTTATACGTAGGTTTTAAAATAGATTGATGAAAAATGGACATAATATGAATAGGTTTTTTAATTGAATAATTAATAGTATTCAGCAAAAAAATAACACTTTTTTGAAGCTTCATAGTCTAGTTATCATCAGGACTGCTTAAAATACTATAAATGAAAGTGCCCAAAAGAAATCCAAGTATTGCGCCGCCACTAATAAAGTAAACCATTTGAATAGAATGAAAAAAAAGACTAAGAATGATACCAATTGAGCTACCGACAATAGGGCCAAATGCGATGAAATAAATTAAATTATCTTTATTTATCATGATTAAATCCTTTCTATCACTTATTGAAGTTATTATATCACAAAGGAAACGAATTGCTTTTTTATCGATAACAAGTAGATTATACTCTCTTTAAAGGAAGGAAATGATTTATGTACATACAATGATTATTGAATGAGAGAGGAGAAAATTATGGAAACCGCAGATGTACTCATCATCATCGATATGCAAAAAGGCGTCTGTCACTATGAGGATCAGACAATCAGTCACTTTGAACACATCGTTTCGCGAATCAATGATCGCATTTCAGCCTATGCTTCTGAAGAAAAACCGGTCATTTTTATTCAGCATACAGACGAGTATTTAGAAAAAGGAACTGAGAAGTGGGAAGTGTTATCTGAACTGAACCAGAATCAGTCAGAATACTTCATTGAAAAGAAACACCCCAATGCGTTTTACCAGACAGAGCTGAAGGATGTCCTGGATAAACTGGATGCAAAGATCCTGGAAATCTGTGGGGCGGAGACACAATACTGTGTGGATTCTACAGTGAAATTTGCTCACGGACTGGGGTATTCTATAATCATGGAGAAAGGTCTGCACACTTCTTGGGACAATGAATGGATGCAGGCGGAAGAGACTGCACAATTCTATGAAATGATCTGGAAAGACACTTTCGTGACGTTTATATAATTAAAAGAGTTGCCGTCGATATGCAGACGGTAACTCTTTTAGTAGTCAGACTAGGGTTGTGGATGACAATAAGACTAATTTTCTTCTGGGAAGTCAGATACAATCTGCCACTGCACACCGAACTGATCTTTCACTTGAGCGTAAGCTGGACTGAAACCCGTTTCGCTCAATGACATCAAGACTTCTCCCCCGGATGATAATTTTCTATACAAGGCTTCAGCATCATTTACAGTCTTAGTATCAAGCATGATGGTGATTGTTGAGCCTGGTACATAAGGTTGACCGGGGAAAATATCCGCCAGCATGAGTCCGGTTGTTCCAATATCTAAATGGGCGTGCATGACCAGATTTTCAGCACCTTCAGGAATATCCCCTTCAAATTCCTGAGGCCAGTCTTTCACCAGTTCCATACTTCTGATAGGGGCACCAAATAAATCAGCGTAGAAGTCAGCAGCTTCTTTTGCATTTCCATTCAGCATCAAGTAAGGGGTCAAATGAATATCCATCTTTTTTCCTCCTCTCTAGTACAGGTATGTATCAATACTAAACTCCTGTTGTCATTATGTATAATTATGCTTCTTTTGGTTTTTTACTCATGTATTGACTCTTTTCTATATAAAAAACTATAGCATATTTCAATAGAATGACCGCCTCATAAGTCTCTGATCAACCAGATTTCTATTAGAAAAAGACATTTTTTGAGGGGGGGTTGTTTGGGATGTTCTGAGGATAATCTAAAGGATTTTTTACTTAAATTGACTTTAATAGATAGTCCAAGTAAGCTAGTCTAAGCTTGATTTTTTAGGTGGAGGAATAATATGCAGCGAAGTATGAAATTATTTGTTAAATACGTCAGTTTAAACATGCTGGGAATGCTGGGGATTTCCTTTTATATACTGGCAGATACCCTATTTATTGCCCAGGCACTTGGATCAACAGGCATTGCCGCATTGAACCTAAGTATTCCTGCATTTGGAGTGATCCACGGGTTCGGGCTGATGCTTGGGCTCGGCGGTGCGACGCGTTACCGGATTCTGCTTTCTCAACATAAAGTGAAAGAAGCCAGGCGGGTGTATTCACAAACATTCCTTTTTGCAGTCATCATGGGGCTGATATTTATGCTTATCGGCGTATTTGGAGCAGCCCCTATGGCAAGAGCGCTTGGGGCGGATGCAGAGACCTTTGAAATGACGACGGTCTATCTACGCACAATTTTGACCTTTGCGCCCTTTTTCGTGGTGAACAACATGCTACTGGCGTTTGTTCGTAACGACGGCGACCCTTCTCTGGCAATGTTTGGGATGGTGATCGGGAGTGTACTCAATGTTGTTTTGGATTACATCTTTATTTTTCCCCTGGGACTTGGAATGTTCGGGGCATCGCTTGCTACCAGTGTGTCCCCAATCATCAGTTTAATTGTCCTCTCGATCCATTTTTTCAGACCGACCAATCAGCTGAAGCTGACTTTTCAGAAAATCGAGGGCTGGCTTATCCGGGACGTCACGTATCTGGGTGCTTCAGCCTTTATCAACGAGCTGTCTGCGTCTATCGTCATGTTTTCGTTTAACACGATCATTTTCAGTCTGGAAGGGAATGACGGGTTAGCCGCATATGGGATTATTACTAATATTGCCTTCGTTGTCATGTCCTTGTTTGCCGGAGTGGCTCAAGGAGCGCAGCCGTTACTGAGTGAAAGTTTCGGTTTGAAGAACCTGAAGCAGATGAAACAGGTGTTGATGTTGTCGCTGATTACGACGCTGATTGTCAGTCTGGCTGTTTATGGCGGAACCGCACTGTTCACGAGTCAAATCATCTCGGCTTTTAACAGCGATCAGAATACCCATATCGCCTCAATGGCCACTTATGGCTTGTTGATTTACTTTGCGGGATTCATTTTCGCGGGTATGAACACGATACTGACCAGTTACTTTGGAGCCACAGATCAGCCTAACCGCGCGCTGTTCTTTTCATTATTAAGGGGCGGACTGATCATCATCCCGCTGGCTTTGATATTGAGTCATTATTTTGGAATGATCGGTGTATGGTCCTCTTACGTGTTAACAGAAGCGCTGATACTTATCATTGTGGCCTCTATCATCAATCCGAATAAGCGGATCAAGAAAGTTAAATAATAATTAACTAATACGTCCAGTTTGAGAGAAGATACTTCTTTCGACTGGATGTTTTTTTATTTGTTTGAAAGTATAGCTTATAGTAGAGGGCATTTATTGATACAATATAAACAAATGTCTAGTTTTTAATGCAAACCGTCTATAAATACAGGTACTTCTCTGGAAATTCCTATGCTATAATGCGATGGAATTAAAGCGTTTACAGAAAGAAGGTAGAATGATTTATGTTCGAAAGACCTAAAAAAGGAGTATGGAGTCGTGCGTCTTCCAGTAAGTGGGAAGAGGGCTACTTTGTGGGAAATGGAGAAACTGGAGGTATTTTATATGGAACCAGTGCTGAGTATAACTTAATTTTAAATCATCATTCATTGTATTTAAAAACGAATCAGACGACTGCTATACCAGATATGTCTGACTCATTAAAAGAATTACGGGCTATTATTAAAGAAAATGGCTATCAGAAAGGTATTGAATTTTTCGAAAAAACAGCTGTGAGCCGCGGATACCATGGACTTGAAATGAGTGATGTGTTTCATCCAGCTGCTGAACTGTTATTTAAAATCAAATCTAATACTGGTAATCAGGACTTGAATTACTTTAGAGGACTCGATTTTGAGAAAGGCTTAGTTTCTGAATCATTTAAAACTGCAGAAGGTCAGGAGTTCAGCAAAAAATTGTTTGCTCCAGAAACATATAATACATTGTTCTTTGAATTGTCCAGCACAGATCAGTTTGCTGTACAATTTTCATTAAAAGATTTCCACCAGTCTGGACTGAAACAGGAAAGTAGGCTGATTAATTACAATAGAGTGGAGAGTAATTGCATTTATGGAGATAAGAGCAGCTATAAGGTAAGTGTTGAATGGGACACCGATGGAGTAATTAATTTTGAGAACACCACAATTATACTGACGCATGCAACTAAGTTACGACTAGCGGTTGGGTTTAATACTACTGGATCTACTGAGCTCAACGCATTTGAATTAATTGAAAAAGAGCATATTTATAAACATAGACAAACATATAATCAGGTATCTTTAAATATTGCTGATGCACAGGTGAAAAATAAAAGCTATGAAGAGTTGATCCATTCTCTTGAATCCGAGGATACATTATCAGTTGCAATATATGAAAAATTGTACGATGCGAGTCGATACTTTATCCATTCCATGACTGGTCCTGCTCTACCCAACTTGCAAGGGATATGGAGTGGAGATTTTAATCCTCCATGGAGCGGTGATTTTACTTTTGATACTAATGTTCAATTGGCCATCGCTTCTTTAGCTAGTTTGGGACTGTATGACAATTTTTCAGGTTTGTTTCATACTGTTAAAGCTTATGAAGAAGATTTCAAACAAAACGCCCAGCGATACTTTGGATGTAGGGGCTATCTAGTCCCTGTTCACGCCAGTACACATGCTTTGCATGTGCATTGGAATAATGAATGGCCTCTTATATTCTGGACAGCAGGTGCTGGTTGGCTTTCCTATTTTTACAATGAGTATTATTCTTATACAAAGGATAAGCAGTTTCTTGAAAAAGTAGCGCTCCCTTTTTATCAAGAGACATTACTGTTCTTTGAAGATTTTATTGAATACGAGAACGAAACAGCAGTGTTCAGACCAAGTTATTCAGCTGAAAATGGAATGGGCGATAGTTCCACAATGGATGTAGCGGTGGTTAAAGCAACGATTTCTTACTTAAGAACGGCTTATAGTGATTTGAAACAGGACATGCCGGATAAATATGGTGTACTTGAGGACAAACTTCCTGATTATTTGATAGATGAAGAGGGTGTGCTGAAAGAATGGATAGATGAATCAGCTGAGGAACACCCTAATCATAGACATTTTTCGAATTTATATCCTGTTTTTCAATCTAAAGAGATCACTAGTCATCAAACTGAACTCTGGGATGCCTCACATAAGGCTTTCGACAAACGACTGGAAGCCTGGCTTTTGAGTGAGGATGGAGATACGTCTTCGGCCCATGGTCGGATGCATGCAGCAATGTGCGCCATTGCGCTGGAACGCCCTGAAGATTTCGAAAAAGCGATACACGAGCTGATTAAAAATCAGTCATTTTTCCCGTCTTTTGCGACAAGTCATTATAATCAACAAAACGTATTTAATGTTGATGCTAACGGCTCTTTCCCAAAAGTTATACATGATTCACTGTTATATCCTGAAGATATGAATACAGTGACTTTATTTAAAGCAGTCCCAACTTGGCTGAAGAAAGGTACTCTTAAAGGGATCCATCTACCGAATAATATAAAAATCAGCCATTTTTTCTGGGATTTGTATAATAATACATTTGAAATAGATCTGATTTCTACAGAATCGGGAGTCATGACTCTTCTTCTGCCAAAAAACAAACGATTCTTAGACAGCGGAAATTCTGAACTGACTATTGAGTTGAATAAACACCAACCCTATAGAGTATCTAAAAGGCTGATATCTCCAGGAGCTGAGTAGAGTGAAGAAAAAGTTTAAAAAGAAACCTTATATTTCTATCAAACAGAAACTGCTGGGATCTTATTTTGTGATCCTAATTATTCCTATCCTATTGGTTGGGGTTTATTTGACCATGAGTATTCGAAATAATTTGATTAATAATAAGTTAGAAGAGATTGAAAATAACAATGAACGCATCAGTTCAGATTATGTGTCAGTGCTGTCTTCTATTACGCGAGTATCTGACTGGATATACCAGGATGAAGATTTAGCAACCCTTGTGACAACCGAATTCGACAATCCGTTTGAGGTCTATCAAGCCTATTCTCAGTATCAAATGTTTGAAGACTATTTGAGGTATTATGATGAGATCGAACACATTCGTTTTTTTGTAGACAACCCAACGCTAACCAGTACCACAGGAATTTATCAGGCTGATGCGGGTATTCAGTCACAAAGGTGGTATCAGGAGGGCATTGTCAGAAGAGGAAGAATAGCCTGGGAAGTGATTGAAGACCATATCACCCAGAGAAGCCATCTTAATCTTGTTCGGGCAATATATTCTAATTATCAGTTTGTCGGTGTGGTGGCCATAGCGGTCAACCATGAAGTGATTGAAAGTATTTTAAATGATTCAGCAAGCAGTGTTTTTATAACGCTTGATTCCAACACTCCGCTTTATAGTTTTCCGGAGTATAGTGACATAAACTCAGCCTACTCTGATTTTCAGCCGGTACTGGAAACGGTCAGAACGGAAGAAGGTAATTATGGAGCAGTGGACACGGACAATTTCAACACGGATTTTACGCTTAATATACGAGATGTCTCCATCCCCAAAACATTAAATTCATCCATGCAAGTCATAGGGGTTGTCCCAACGAATAGCATACTGGAAGATGTTAATCGGGATTTAAGATTTGCGTATATAGTCGTTGTATCTGTTTTGATCATCAGTATTTTGATGCTCGTCGTGTTTATAAAAACCTTTAACAGCCGGATAATCAAACTAAAGAATGCCATGTCTAAAGTGGCAAACGGGCACTTCTCAATCGAACGATCCATCAAAGGAAACGATGAATTGTCGGATGTGTACAATCACTTAGTTGACACGTCCAGCAGTATAGAGAGTTTGATGGCTATAAATTATGAACATGCAGTCCAGGAAAAAAATAGGCAGTTGCAGTTAAAGGATACCCAATTTAAAATGCTTGCTAGTCAAATCAATCCTCATTTTTTATATAACACGCTGGAAATGATCAGAATGAAGGCTTTGAAAAACAAGGATAGAGAAGTTGCAGAAATCGTTAAAATACTAAGTCGATTGATGAGAAAATCTCTAGAAACGAAAGAAAAAGAAACGTCCCTTGAAGAAGAGTTGAACTTTACAGAATTGTATCTCCATATTCAAAAGTTAAGATTTGGTGATCAGATCGATTACAAAATAACCAATCTTGCACGTACAGATTTGGTGATTATTCCGCTGATTATTCAGCCTTTGGTTGAGAATTCTTTCATTCACGGAATTGAACCTAAAGTAGGAAAAGGCAATATTGACATTGTCATTTTTGAAGAGGAAGATCAGTTGAAGCTGATTATAAAAGATAATGGCATAGGGATTTCCGAAGAAAAACTTTTGAAGATCAGACGGATTCTATCATCTAATGAAGAAAGCTCACATTTAGGTATCCATAATGTTCAGCAGCGGATCAAATACTTTTATGGTGATGAGTATGGGATGAACATTGAAAGTACTGAAGGTTTGGGAACGCGCATCACAATTAGGATTCCTCAAGTAGTGAAAGGAAAAGAAGGTGATTTTGAATGCATTCAGTAATTATAGTCGATGACGAACCAATCGTTAGAGAAGGAATCGAATATTTGATCGACTGGGAAAAAGAGGGCTTCGAGATAATTGATTCAGCAGGCAATGGGTTGGAAGGCTTGGAATTGATTCAAAGGAAAACACCGAGTCTCGTTATAACAGATATTAAAATGCCGGGGCTGGATGGAATTCAGATGGTTAAGCAGGCAAAAGAAAGTAACTGTCAAACCAAATTTATCATTTTGTCTGGGTACTCTGATTTTAAATTTGCACAAGATGCAATAACCTACGGGGCAGTGCAGTATTTACTAAAACCGATCGATGAAGATGAATTGTTAACTGTACTGAAAAAAGTGAAGCAGCAGTTATCTGAAGAACATCAGGACAAAACGAATAAGCGGCACTTTCAAAGTTATATCGAAAATCAGCAGATTTATTCTTATGTCATTCATAATGAAAAAACGGATGAAGTTGAGAATTTGAAGTGCTATTCATCGTTCAGACTGATCAAACTCACAAAAGACGGAAAGAAAATCAATGTCAAAGATATTGTTGAGACATGTGATGAAATCATTAAAGAGACCCATTTTCTTTACACTTACGGGGATAGTGTCCTTATCCTTATTGCCTCCGATTATGACATTGCACTGGACCAGCTGACTACTCAGATTGATATGGATGAGCAGATAAAAGCAACCATCAGTTCTAGTGCCGCATCTGTAGATTGCATTCCTGAGCTCTACAAAGAGATTCAGTTTCTAGATTCTCAACGCTATTTTTATCCGAACAAAAAAGTGTTCACCAAAGCTGTACTCCAGAAAAAAAGTAAAGTTGAATCACTTGATAAACTGATAATTAAGCTGAAAATTGCGATAAAAGACAATCAGAAAAATGAAATCGACCACATAATCGATCTCTGTGTGAATTACTTTCAAGTAACCAAACAAGACAGTGAAATCGTCAAGAGAGAATGGTCGATCATATTCATTGAATGCGTGTCGTTTTTAGAAGACAGCATGCAGAAACCAATCAAAGAAATCGAGAAAGATAAACTTTTATCTGTCATTTGGAAAGAAAATTCCTTATACCAGACCGCTCATTTTCTAAAGTATGTCTTTTATGATTTTGGCCGATTCTTTTACGAGACAAATGAAAAACAGGACATTGTTGAAGATATTAAGCTTTACTCTGAAAAGAATTACCATAAAAACCTAAGCCTGAAGGAACTGGCTCAAGAATTCAATTATAGTCAGTCTTACTTAGGGAAAAAATTTAAAACAGATACAGGCAGTAGTTACCACACTTACCTGGATGATTTGAGGCTGACAAAAGCAAAGAGTTTATTGAAAGACCGTCATCTTTTCATTTATGAAATAGCAAAAATGGTAGGGTATTCGAACTATGATTACTTTCATAAGAAATTTAAAAAGAAATTCAGTATAAGTCCAAAAGAATATCAGAAAAAATGGGAAGATGGCGGTCAACTATGAAAGAGAAACAATCGACAGATACCTTGTTCTATAAGGTTACACAGTATATCTATTATTTTTTCAGTTTGAATCTCTTTTTCCTGCTATGTAACAGTCTCTTTATTATTACGTTACTGAGCTTCCCATTAAGTTTAAGCAACCTTATTCCCTATGCGGTTACATTGATCCCTGCTGGCGCAAGCATTACTGGCCTGTTTTATACCATGGGCAAATTGAATAGAGAAAAAAGTATTTCTCCTGCAAAAGATTTCTTTAAATCCTACAGAGATAATTTTAAACAAAGTACATTTTACTGGGCACTGTTTTTGATAATTAGTGTCGTTTTAATAGTGGATATTCTGTTTGTGATTGAAAGAGGATGGCTGATGTTGACTGTTATTAGTGTCATCCTCTTTCTAATAGTGATTCTCTCAGCAATCTATGCCTTTACGTTACTGTCACGATTTGAAGTGACATTCAAAAACTTAGTCCTTTTCTCAGTCTATCTCGTATTCAAGTATAAGCGAGCTACCCTTTCTCATGCCTGGTATCTTGTAGCTTTT
Organism: Alkalibacterium sp.; assembly: GCA_020832185.1. Classification (GTDB taxonomy): domain Bacteria; phylum Bacillota; class Bacilli; order Lactobacillales; family Carnobacteriaceae_A; genus Alkalibacterium. Next base: position 20,128 of record JAFIFE010000025.1, on the reverse strand, counting down.
AGTCTGATAGGGTACGGATTTTTTAGATATGCCTTGTTTTTCATTTTCTCTATTTCCGTGTTTTACTTCATGAGAACTAATGAAGGAATAATGAAAACGTTAAAGCAGGAATTTTCCAAAAACGAGGAGGAGCGTCATGTTTAAGCGATTCAAAATAGAATGCATACTGCCCGTAGCAATTCTATTTCTGGCGGGGTGCAATGAACCAGAAGGACAGACTGACTCGGATACACATACAGCTGAGGAGTCTGTTCAATTTATTGTTTCTCAAACGCTATCTCCAACAGAACTGACTATTGTCTCCGGAGAAGAAACAGTTGAGGTGGTATATCAAGATGAACAATGGCAATCAGAAGAGCTTGATGTTGCTGATGAGCGAGCCATAGCTTTTTTTATAGAAGATTTAATAGGATTAAAAGGAACGAGAATCACAGAGGAACCTGCGAGTACAGAGTCGCTGACGATCAAGCTTGGGAACGCCGAGGACACTATTGACATTAAAGTTTGGGACACTGACAGCGACAAAGGTGTTCAAGTTAATAACACCATGTATAAAGTAAATGAATTACCTGATACTCTGTCCCCATTTAATAAAGTATTTTTAGAACCAGCTCTTATCATAGGGAATGACTCCTTTGAAAAAATAACATTCAAGGATGAGGATGAATTGACTTTAGACCAGACAACTGGAATGCTGGAGGTTGAAACACTTCCCTTTATCAGTGGCTGGTATTTGCACGGGCCTTATGAAACAGATCTGTCTATTGAATACACCTGGATGGGACAGCTGCTCGAGAGTTTTGCTCGTTTACATGGGATTGAAACGGAAAATGAAATAGAAGATGCGACACAAACGATAGAAATAGCTGGAGCACAGAACGGAGAAACACTTGAAATAGGAGATTCAGACGAGACCGGCTTCTCTCTTCTTAAAGTAGTTAGCGTGAATCAGCATTACTTAGTACCGACACAGCTGCTCGAGAGATATCAATTTGATCCTTTAGCAGTCGTAGATAATTTTGTAGCCCTTATTCCGCTGGATGCCGTTGAAACAGTGAAGATAGAGGGGCAAACAGATCAATTTATGATTGATGTAGAGCGTGAGTTTTCACTTGACGAAGACGATGATGTAATTGTAGAGCATACTTTTTACTTCAATAACAAGGAAATTGAAGAGGGAATTATGAGACGAGCTTATCAGTATCTAGCCAGACTGTCATACTTTAGTGAAATCACTGAGGAAGATCAAAAATCCCCAGGAGATAGGGATTTAATCACATTAACGTATGGCTACATCAATGAAGGAGAACCTGTAGAAAGGGTTATTAAGCTGTACCCTACACTTGATAGCGGAACCTATATAGTAGACAACGACGGAGTAGAAGAGTTTACACTGACTGATGAGAAATTAAACGACTTATTTGAGGCTTTTAGAGAGCTTGAGTAGACAAGTAAAATCTGGACAACACGTTAAGTGTCCAGATTTTACTATACTGATAGCGTGTTTGTCATGTTTTTATTGGAAGCGTTATCAGGTATTATTTATTTAACGAAAGAAAGGTGGTTAGTATGGAATCAGCTAAAGTAATAGACATTGAAAAACAGGGTCAGATAAAAGCAAGGCAAAAGCAAATGCCTAAAAAGAAAATCACATGGAAACTTATCAAACAGCAGAAGTTGCTGATTGGAATGTCTATACCATTTGTTATCTGGCTGGCAATATTTGCTTATACACCATTGATAGGTTGGATTGTTGCCTTTCAGGATTATAGACCTCAAAATGGGTTTCTTGGATCTGACTGGGTCGGTTTTCATCATTTTAGAGTTCTGTTCAATGACTCCCTTTTCTATACAGCCTTAAGAAATACAATTGGAATGGGTGGGCTTGGGTTAATATTCGGGACTGGAACAGCCATTTCATTCGCCTTATTGCTCAATGAATTAAGATTTACACGGTTTAAAAAGATGACTCAAACTATATCTTATCTTCCTCACTTTGTTTCATGGGTAGTTGTCGCAAACTTAGTCACGACTATGTTATCCAACACGGGTGTCGTCAATAACATCCTACAGTTCCTGAACTTTACAGACTCACCCATTAATTTTATGGCAAGACCTGATATGTTCTGGGGGATAGTCACTGCAGCCGAGGTCTGGAAGTCAACGGGGTGGAACGCCATTATTTATCTGGCTGCTATGACAAGTATCAGTCAGGAAATGTATGAAGCGGCTCATGTAGACGGAGCCAATCGCTTTCAAAAAATGTGGCATATCACACTTCCTTCAATCAAACCAATCATTATTATCTTAATGATCATGAGTATCGGAAATATTATTAATATCGGATTTGAAAGACAGATGCTACTGGGGAACAACATCGTCGCAGATGCGGCAATTGTAATTGAAAAATATGCTCTGGATTATGGAATCGGAATGTTCAGATACTCATTTGGTACAGCTATCGGAATATTCAAGTCAGTTATTTCAATCATTTTGATCTTCACGTTTAACACGATAGCTAAAAAAACAAGCGATATATCGATCATGTAAGGAAGGAGCCATAAGATGGAAACAACCATTAGTGAAAAGCATGGAAATAGTATTAATACTAAGAAAAAAAAGAAATGGAGTGAGCGACCGACAAAAACAGATGTATTCATAGGGTTATTCATGATTGTAGTCATTGTAGTGACACTATATCCATTCCTGCATGTATTAGCTATATCGTTAAATAATGCAGTAGACACAGCGCGCGGGGGACTAACCATTTACCCCAGAGATTTTACATTACAGAATTATCGGGAAATTTTTTCCGGAAACAATAACTGGGTCATTGCTTTTCGAAACTCTGTCCTGCGAACTGTAATTGGGACAATAACAGCCACATTTACATGTGCAGTCCTGGCTTACATTTTAAGCAGGAAAAACTATATTTTCAGAAGACCATTAGGTATTATATTGGTGCTTACCATGTATGTGAGTGGTGGATTAGTGCCCACTTACTTAGTCATAAGAAATGTTGGGTTAATGAACTCTTTTGCAGTCTATATCATTCCTGCGTTATTGAATGCGTTCAATGTTATCGTTATTCGCTCATTTATCGATGGTTTACCTGAGGCACTTGAAGAATCAGCAAGAATCGATGGAGCAAATGATATTACAATATTCCTAAAAATCATCATGCCCCTTTGTATGCCTGTCCTGGCTACGGTTGCTTTGTTTACGGCCGTAGGACAGTGGAACAACTGGTTTGATACGTATTTATATGCGGGAGCAAACGTAAATTTAACAACGCTCCAATATGAGTTAATGCAGATATTGGGTAACGCTCAATCCATGACATCTTCGCAGGTTCACCAGCTGAACCAGACAGAAGGAGCCATTATCAGAACAACACCGGAATCAATTAAAATGGCTGCTACTATTATTGTAACGATTCCAATCGTCATAGTGTATCCGTTTTTACAAAAATATTTTGTTTCAGGATTAACTTTAGGAGCTGTAAAAAGCTAAAAATAAGGAGGAAAAAATAAATGAATTTCAAGAAATTAGTGGGTCCAATCGTATTATCAAGTGCATTGATTTTATCAGCTTGTGGGAATGGTGAAGGAGACGGTGATGCAGCGACAAATGGAGGGAATGGCTATCCAGATAATGGAAACGAAACATCTGAGCCAGTTACTTTAACCATGTTTCACGCAGATTTACCTCAAACGGATGGGTTTGATAATGCTGTTGCTCAGGAAATAACAGAGAAAACTGGCGTTCAATTAGATATTTCTTATCCGGTAGGTGGAGATGATCTTGAAGCTATAGCTTTGATGATCGGGAGTGGAGACTTCCCAGATCTAATTTTCGGCAAGGGAGGAATCAACCAGCTGATCGATTCTGGTGCTGTGCAGCCTCTAGATGATCTGATAGAAGAACGGGGCGACAACTTAAAAGCAATGTATGGAGATCAGTTGGACCGCTTGCGTAATAACCTGGAAGATCCTCAAATTTACCATGTAGGAACTGGTGGAGTAGAGAACCAGTACCTTGAAACTAGTGGAACGATGATGCTTCAGTTAGGCGTATTGAGAGACCTGGATTATCCAGAAATCAGTACCCTTGAAGATTACGAAGATGCCCTCGTCCAATTCTTGGAAGAAAATCCAACGAATGAGAATGGAGAAGAATGGATTCCAATGAGTCTTTCGGGAAGTGACTGGCGCTGGCTGATCACGGTTGGAAATCCAGCTGGATTCGTTGCAGGATTCCAGGATGATGGCCAGTGGCAAGTAGACGAAGAAACTGGAGAAACCACTTATAAGTTCCAGAAAGATGAATTTAAAGAATACTTCAAATGGCTGAACGGAATGAATGCCAAAGGGTTGCTCGATCCGGAGTCATTCACACATACACATGACACATACATTTCTAAACTGTCATCAGGCAGAGTGTTGGCCATTGCTGATCAGGACTGGAATATTGGAGCAGCTGAAGCAGCTTTACGTTCTGAAGGTAATGAATGGGGATTATGGGCACCACTTCCCGTCACTCTAAATGAAGATGTTCAACCTATGAGTACAAGAGATTATGGATTTACTGGAACAACAGGTATTTCGATTAGTGCTGATTCGGATAATATCGAAGAAGCCTTTGATTTCTTGGACTGGATGGCATCTGAAGAAGCCCAGATCCTTACAAACTGGGGAGTGGAAGGCATTAACTATGAAATAGTCGACGGTCAGCGTGTTCAGTTAGACGAAGATAGAGAAAACGCTCAAACCAATACCAATTACTCATTTGAAACAGGTGTAGGACAGTATGCTTATCCTTTCCCTCAATGGGGCAATGGAGCAGAAGACTCTAATGGACAAAGCATTACACGTACGACCGAAGAAGATGTGCGTACAAACTTTGTAGACGCTGAGATAGAAACCTTAGATCAGTACGGTGCTAACCTATGGATCGACTTATTCCCCGCACCGGAAGATTTAGGTATTCCTAACCACGGAAGAGCTTATGAAATTCCTCTTCCGACAGACAGCCAGGTTAACATCGTACAACAGAGAGCAGATGATTACACTACTCAAAAAATAACTGAAGCCATTTTAGCAGCTCCAGAAAATTTTGATGCGATTTGGGATGAAATGCAGGAACAGCTGATTTCATTCGGTGTTGAAGAAGCCAACGAAGAAATGACTAATATAGTAAACAATAGAATCGAATTGTGGGGAGAAGTCGAGTAGGAAAGATGACAGATGAAAAGTATCCTTACCTCTCGAGGAGTGGATACTTTTCATCTCTTCTTTTTTAAACGAACCAAGGGAGTTTTCGATATGGCAATTGTTTGTTTTGACATAGGCGGCACAGATATAAAATATGCACTGATAAGCGATGAGGGTGAGATACAATCTCGTGGGTCCACGCCTACTGTCCAATCGTCGACGCAAGAATTTATCAGCCTGCTGGTTAAAAAAATCAGGAATTATGAAAATAGAACAGCGATTTCTGGTATTGGAATCAGCATTCCAGGAATCGTTAATAATCAGACAGGGAAAACCATTACGGCTGGAGCTATTCGTCATTTATACAATAAAAATATTAAACGTTTGCTGGCAGAACATTTTGTCTACCCCATCCATGTAGAAAATGATGGGCGCTGTGCTTTAGTGGCCGAAATGACAAGCGGTGCAGCTAAAGGACTTCAGGATGTTGTGCTCATGACTATTGGAACGGGCATTGGGGGGGCCATTGCGTTTAACGGTAAAATAATTTATGGGAAAGATTTTAAGACCGGTGAATTTGGAATGATACGTCTAGATGTCGGGAACCATCCAGACGGAACGATGCATGAATTAGCATCTACATCTGCTTTAATAAAATCGTATAAAGAGAAGAAGTTTTTATTCCCTTCTACACTGGTTGACGCCAAATTGATTTTTGATGAAATTAGCCGAGACCAAGAGATAGCTGATTTGGTTGATGAATGGGTGACATACTTAGCTGCGGGCGTGTTTAATATTGCAGCCTCTTTTAATCCTCAAAAAATTGTCGTTGGAGGAGGTATCAGTGCTAATCAAAACCTGCTGCCACTGTTGCTGGAAAAGTTAGAAAAAAACCCGCACTGGAAAGATTACAAAACAGATATTGAACCAGCATTTTATAAAAACAACGCAGGATTGATAGGCGCTTACTCATTTTTCAAGAGCAGTGAACTGGCTATAAAACAATAATAAAGGAGCAAATCATGTATCATGACAAACTTGAGTCCTTTCCAGAAACCTTCTTATGGGGAGCTGCCTCAGCTGCTTATCAGATAGAAGGAGCCTATGAAGCTGATGGTAAGGGGCTTTCTGTGTGGGATAACTTCACTAAGATTCCAGGGAAGACGTTTGAAGGAACTAATGGAGATGTCGCAATCGATCACTATAATCGGTATAAAGAAGATGTAAAATTAATGGCAGAAATGGGACTGAAAGCTTACCGCTTTTCTGTTTCCTGGTCTCGTATTCTTCCTGATGGAGAAGGAAAAGTAAATAGTAAGGGGCTAGACTTTTATGAGGATTTAGTCGATGAACTCATATCGAATGATATTGAACCGGTATTGACCTTGTACCACTGGGACCTTCCTCTTGCCTTACAGGAAAAATATAATGGATGGGAATCCAGAGAAGTAATCAAAGCATTCAGCCAGTACTGTCAAGTGTTGTATGAGCGCTTAGGTAGAAAAGTGACATATTGGGTGACATTTAATGAGCAGAATGTGTTTACAAGTATGGGATACAGATGGGCGGCTCACCCACCAAATGTAACGGATACTAAACGTTTATTTGAAGCCAACCACATCATCAATCTGGCAAATGCTGAAGCAATCAAGTTGTTCAGGACAATGGTACCTCAAGGGAAAATTGGTCCAAGTTTCGGTTATGGACCTGTATACCCATTAACTTCTAGTCCAGAAGATATATTAGCTGCCGAAAATGCAAATGACTTCAATAATACCTGGTGGCTTGACGTGTACTGTAAAGGAAAGTACCCAGTCACAACCTTTAGGCAACTTGAACGAAAAGGCATTGCACCTACCATTAAAGCAGGAGATTTAGAATTGCTTAAGGAAGCAAAACCTGATTTTCTGGGTATCAATTATTACCATGGAGGAACAGTGGCTCAGAATAAAATGGAAAATAAAGCAACTGAGACAAAAACGGGTAAGAATTTTTCAGCAACAGATCCTTATCTGATGCAGCCCAAAGAAGAGCAGTCGAAGAGTCCTGAAGTCCCGATGTTTCAATCAACTGAAAACCCATACTTAGAAAAAACAGAATGGGGTTGGGAAATCGATCCAGTTGGATTTCGAGTGGCTTTAAGGCAAGTATATGCTAGATATGATCTACCTTTATTTATAACTGAAAATGGGTTAGGTGCCAAAGATGTGGTAACTAATGATGGAACAATTGAAGACAATTATCGAATTGACTATTTGAATCAGCATATTACGGAGATGAAAAAAGCAGTCACAGATGGCGTAGAATTAATCGGGTATTGTGCATGGTCATTTACAGACCTATTGAGCTGGCTGAATGGTTATAGAAAGCGTTATGGGTTTGTTTACGTAGACCGAACTGAGCAAGATGAAAAAGAAATGAAACGAATCCCAAAGAAAAGTTATTACTGGTATAGAGATTTGATTTCTAACAATGGTGAAAATATTAACTAGAGGTGAAATAATGAAGTATTTAGACGGCGGTTGGCTGGTAAAAGAAGGATATGAAGTGGATTACCCGGCAAATGTGTATGCAACAAGACAGAAAGACAATCAATTAACATTATTTGCACCATTCAGATATATCGGAGATAAAGGCGCAACATTAGATAGTGGAATGTTGACTATAGAACTGACCTCACCCCATGACAATATTATAGGAGTTAAAGTATATCATCATAAAGGAGCAGTCAGCCCCGGTCCTGATTTTGAATTAACCCATTCGAATCCTGGAGTCAAGATTGAAGACAATGATGAAACGGCAGTATTTCAATCAGGCGAACTAAAAGCTGTTGTGAAAAAGACTGCTCCATATGAAATCATGTTTGAACGAAACGGCAAAGTCTTGACCTCAAGCAAGCCGAGGGGGCAAGCATATATCCGTGACACTAACTTGAAACAGGCCTACATCAGTGAGCAGCTGACTTTAGATGTCGACGAGAAAATTTACGGATTAGGCGAACGCTTCACCAATTTTGTTAAAAATGGACAGACTGTTGACATCTGGAATGCAGATGGAGGGACAGGGACAGAGCAAGCATACAAAAACATTCCGTTTTATATGAGTAATCGTGAATATGGCGTTTTTGTCAATACTCCTCAAAAAGTGAGTTATGAAATTGGAAGTGAGAAAGTGTCTCGTGTTCAGTTCAGTGTTCCAGGAGAAGTCATGGAGTACTATATTGTCGCAGGGGACTCGATGAAAAATGTCCTTGAAAATTATACGACTTTAACAGGGAAACCGACTTTACCGCCAGCATGGTCATTTGGTCTATGGATGAGCACATCATTTTTGACTGATTATGACGAAGAAACAGTTAATCATTTTGTTGATGGAATGATTGAAAGAGATATTCCCTTAGAGGTTTTCCATTTTGACTGTTTGTGGATGGAAGAATATGAGTGGGTTAACTTCAAGTGGGACAAGCGAATGTTCCCTGAACCTGCAAAAATGCTGAACCGATTAAAAGAAAAAGGGCTGAAAATTTGTGTATGGATCAATCCGTATGTAGGTCAGAAATCACCTTTGTTCGACGAAGGAATGGAAAAAGGCTACTTTATTAAACGATTTAACGGAGATGTCTGGCAATGGGATAAATGGCAGGCGGGACTGGCTATCATCGACTTTACTAATCCCGAAGCAGTTGAGTGGTATCAAGGGCATCTGTCTCGGTTGATGGACATGGGTGTGGATTCGTTTAAAACAGATTTCGGCGAACGTATCCCGGTTGATGTTGTCTACCATGATGGATCCGAACCCGAACGCATGCACAATTATTATTCACAAATCTATAATCAGGTCGTTTTTGACTTATTGAAAGAAAAACGCGGTAATAATGAAGCCGTAGTATTTGCGCGCTCGGCTACAGTTGGGGGTCAGAAATTTCCAGTTCACTGGGGCGGAGACAGCACATCTGATTATCCTTCAATGGCAGAGTCTTTAAGAGCTGGTTTATCCTTTGGTATGAGTGGATTTGGCTACTGGAGTCATGATATAGGCGGATTTGAGGAAGGATCCACTTCAGATTTATATAAACGATGGACCCAGTTTGGGCTGCTATCCTCACACAGTCGTTACCATGGAAGCAAAGAGTATAAGGTACCGTGGGTATATGATGAGGAAGCAGTTGATGTCTCTCGTAAGTTCACTAAATTGAAGCTGAGCTTGATGCCTTATTTAATGAATGAAGCAGTAAAAGCAACAAAAGGAATCCCAATGATGCGCTCAATGGTTTTGGAATTTCCTGAAGATTTAAGCTGTCATTCATTGGATAGACAATTTATGCTTGGGGAACAGCTGCTAGTGGCACCTATATTTAATGACAAAGGTTCAGTGGACGTTTATGTGCCTGAAGGGAAATGGACTAATTACTTAACAAATGAAGTGCTGGAAGGTGGACGTTGGTACCATGAAACGCATGACTATATGAGCCTCCCATTATTGGCTAAACCAAACAGTCTGATTGTTGAGGGGTCAGTCAATACTAAAGCGGAATACAACTATGCTGAGGATATAACGGTTCATGTATTTGAGCTGTCTGATGGATTGAAAGCAGCAACAACAATTGTCGATACTAAGGGTGAAAAAATGGGATCTGTCTCGATTACCCGTGAAGAGACTAACTATACTGTTACTACTGAAGGGTTGAAAAATGTACAGATTCTCCTGCGTAACGTCAAGGAAGTATTAGATAGTGATGGTGGAGAGGTCGAGTCTCATGCTTTAGGGACACTCATCAAACTAACTTCTGAGCAAGCAACATTTTCACAGTAACAATTAAAAGGAAAACAATTCAGTTTGTTTTCCTTTTTTATACATACAAGGAATGGTGGAGGAAAACATGAGAGAACAATACTTCGACAAAATGTTATACGGCGGGGACTATAATCCCGAACAATGGCCAAAAGATATTTGGGAAGAGGATATGCGCATGTTCAACGAGGCCCATATCAATTCTGCCACGATCAATGTGTTTTCATGGGCTAGGCTGCAGCCATCGGAGAATGAGTATGACTTCTCTGAGCTTGATGCAGTTATTGAACGTTTAGCCAAAGAAGATATGGAAATTGTACTGGGAACATCTACTGCAGCAATCCCTGCATGGATGTGCCGTAAGTTCCCTGATGTCACACGCGTAGACTTTGAAGGAAGAAAGCATAAATTTGGACATCGACATAATCACTGTCCAAATAGTCCGTCGTTTAAACGGTTTGCATCAGAACTCGTTCACCGTTTAGCTCAAAGATACAGCGGACACCCCAATCTGAAGATCTGGCATATCTCCAACGAATATAGTGGCGAATGTTACTGTGAACAATGTGAAAAAGCGTTTCGGGTATGGGTGAAAGATAAGTATGAAACGATAGAAGTAGTAAATGAAGCATGGAATATGTCTTTCTGGGGACACACTCTATATGAGTTTGATGACATAGTCGTTCCGAACTACTTAGGCGATGGCATTCATGATACAGCTGCTGCTTTTGCGGGTCTATCAATAGATTATCGTCGATTTAATTCCGATAGTTTACTGAACAACTTTAAAATGGAACGAGACATTATCCGTTTGTACGATAAAGAAACACCGACAACAACAAACTTGATGGGAACGTATAAGGGATTGGATTATTTCAAGTGGGCAAAAGAAATGGATATCGTTTCCTGGGATAACTATCCAAGCTACAATACCCCGTTAAGTCATACCGCGATGAATCACGATCTGATGCGCGGATTGAAAGGTGGGGAGAGTTTCATGCTGATGGAACAGACTCCAAGTCAGCAGAACTGGCAGCCTTATAATGCACTGAAACGACCGGGTAAAATGCGTGTGCAAAGTTATCAGTCGATAGCTCATGGAGCAGACTCAATACAATTCTTTCAGCTTCGCCGTTCAAAGGGAGCCGTTGAAAAATTTCATGGGGCAGTGATAGAACATGCTGGCCACAGCAACACTCGTGTGTATAGAGAAGTAATGGAACTGGGTAGAGAGCTCAAAAGGCTGGGAGATGACCTGATCGGTGCTGAAACAAAGGCAAGAGTCGGGATTTTATTTGACTGGGATAACTACTGGGCACTTGAATACACAAGTGGCCCATCTGTGGCACTCAGATATGTTGATCAGATCCAGCGGTACTATGATGCTTGCTACAGCAGGCACGTAGACATCGACATGCTGCACATGGATTCGAAATTTTCCAAATATGACATCGTTCTGGCACCAGTCCTTTATATGGTGAAAGAAGGAGTCAGTGAAAAAATTGATGCCTTTGTCAGTCAGGGTGGGACGTTTTTGACAACCTATATGAGCGGGATCGTTGATCAGAGTGACAATGTACACTTAGGCGGCTACCCTGGCCCGTTAAGAGAGACGCTTGGGATTTGGGTAGAAGAAATCGATGCACTCGCTCCCGGGACCACTAATATATTGGCAACAGAAGCAGCGTTGTTTAGCCAAGGAAGATATAAATGTGAGATGCTTTGCGACTTGGTGCATTTAGAAAGTGCAGAAATGGTGGTAGCGTATAATTCTGACTTCTATAAAGGTATGCCCGCAGTCACCAAAAATCGATTCGGTTCAGGAGAAGCATGGTATGTGGGCACAGTTCCTGAGCAGACTATGCTTAACGAACTGATTGCACACATATTAACTGAAAAAGAAATCGAAACCTTTGATGACGTGCCCGAAGGAGTCGAAATTGCATCACGGGTCAAAGGAGAAAAGACGTTCTATTTTATAATGAACCATAGAAACGACGTTCAGCAGTTTCATAGTTCATTCAAGGGGTGTACCGATGTGTTAACGAATCAGAAGGTTTCAGATAAGATTCAGCTGGAACCTTTTGATGTAAAACTATTAGTTAAAAAATAAGTTGAACCGTCGAAGGGAGGTGAAATGAGCATCAAGTTTTAATGATCAGTATTTAGCGAAATAGATGTAGACTACGAGGAGGACATACACTGATGAAAAAGGTTTGGTTGGGACTTGCTGCAGCTTTACTCTATAGCGTATCTTCAATGCAAGGGTATGAAGCTATGGCTGAAGAAAATTCGCCATCCCAAGACTATGTCGAAGCGATGGGTAGTGGATGGAATTTAGGTAATACATTTGATGGATTTGATGCCAATGCACAAGAGTCAGATGAAACAGCCTGGAATAATCCGAGAGTAACAAGAGAATTAATTCAAACTGTAAAGGCAAAAGGGTTTGACAGCATACGTCTTCCATTTACTGCGCATACTAGAATAAGTGGACCGGAAGATAACTACACTATTGACGAAGATTTCCTGGACCGTTATGAACAGACTGTTCAATGGTCATTAGAAGAAGATTTCTATGTCATGATTAATGTTCATCATGATTCCTGGATTTGGTTACGTGATTGGGAAGGAGACACCTCTGCAGAAGAACACGTTAAGTTCGTTCGTATTTGGGAACAACTAGTGGAACGTTTTGAAAAATATGACGAAAGAGTCATGTTCGAATCAATTAATGAGCCGCAGTTCAGCTCTTCAGAAGAAAATGGACTTGCTTACCTGGAAACCTTGAATGATACGTTTTATTCAATTGTTAGAAGCTCCGGAGGGAATAATACTGAGAGAATGCTAGTTCTGCCTACACTATTAACAGACGCTTCTCAAGTTAGGCTGGACGCTCTTTATGAAGAAATAAACGGATTTGATGATGACAACTTAATTGCAACTATTCACTACTATAGTGAATGGGTCTACAGCGCTAATCTTGGGAAAACTCGTTTTGATGGTGTTTTGTGGGATGACGCAACCCCTCGTACAAGTTTAATCAATATGATGGACCGTGTAGTCAATACCTTTACTGATAAGGGAATCGGTGTGGTCATTGGTGAATATGGATTGCTGGGATACGATAAATCCGAATCAGTCAATCAATTAGGCGAAACACTCAAATTCGTAGAGGCAATTAATTATCATGCTGAGGGAAATGGGGTCAGCTTGATGCTATGGGATAATGGGCAACATTTGAATAGACAAACCTACGAGTGGAATGATCCTATTTTTGGTGCAATGATCGAGGCTTCAATGAATGAGCGTTCGTCTTACTCGACAGGGTTAAACACAGAATATTTAAGCGATCCTGTTCCATCAGAAGGGATATCCATTCCATTAACACTGAATGGAAATCAGTTCGTGCACTTAAGTCAAGATGGAAAAGCATTGGTAGAAGGAACTGATTTCGTATATGAGTCAGAAATGATTCATTTAACACCTGCTTACCTTTCAAAGTTATACAACCAGACTAATGGAACAACAGAATTAGAAATAACCTTACGCATTCAATTCGACAGCGGTGCAGACTGGTATCATTATCTGATTTACACAGAAGATCCTGTAATCGAAGTATCAGCCGGAACCACTGGAGAAAGGCTTGATATCCCAACAGGATTCAATGGTCATCATTTAGAAAAAGTAGTATCAAGAAATGAAGAAGGTCAAATCGTTTCGAGAAACAGCTGGTGGAATTTCCTTGAACATGGATCCGAGTTTACTCCTAATTATGAGGAAAGTAGTATTCAAATGCATCCTACCTATACATCTCTTCTAACTGATGGAATTTATCAGCTCACCTTTACTTTTTATAATAGTGATGTAATAGGTTATGAATTAATAGTTGAAAATGGATCAATCAGCGGTCAGATGATTAAAGAAGTGGATGACTCGGCTCCGGATGAGGAAGAACCAGCAGAGACACATCCTAGAGATCATGCACCCGGTAGACAAGAAGGTCATGCCAGAAACTATGCACCTGGACAGCAAGATGGGAATGCTAAAGACTATGCACCTGGTAGGAACAAGGAAAGAGGGAATTCCCCTAGATAATAAAAACAATGATGTAACATAAGACAACATGTAACAATGGATATAGTAAAGTGACCCCCAGACATTAGATTCTTCATTCTAATATCAGGGGGCCACTTTATGCTAAATTTTTACTCTATAATGATAGGTTTTCCAGAATATCCTTAGCAGCAGCCAGGTTCATGTGTGGCGCTTCTTTCAGTAAATCAGCGACCTGCTGGACCTGTTTGCCTTTCGCTCCTGCGCTGATGGCTAGTGAGCGGGCATGAAGTCCCATATGTCCTTTTTGAATACCTTCTGTCACTAAGGCTCTGACAGCCGCAAAGTTCTGAGCCAGTCCGACGGATACTAGGATACTTTCCAGTTCTTTAGCTGAAGGCTTTTCTAAAATAGAATGCGCGAGTTTGGCACCAGGGTGTATAGAAATAGCGCCGCCTACGGTTCCAATTGGAAGCGGCAAAGTCAATGACCCCACTAAGTCACCATTCTCGTTTTTATCCCACGTGGTCAAGGAGCGGTACTGTCCAGTTCTGCTGGCGTATGCATGCGAGCTGGCTTCCACTGCACGCCAGTCGTTTCCAGTTGCCGCAACGACCGCGTCCACACCGTTCATGATGCCTTTATTGTGAGTAACCGCACGGTAAGGATCAATCGTCGCAACCTGAGTGGCTTCGATGATCCGGTCTCTCACCTCTTCACCGGAGAAATGTCCCGTTTTCAGTTTGTGAGATGCAATTACACATGTGGCAGTCGCTATACTTTCAGTCGCGTAATTCGACAAGATACGAAGCAAAGCTGTTCCACCGGTCAGTTCTTCAATATAAGGCGCGATGCCTTCCATCATTGTATTGATGATGTTTGCGCCCATGGCCTCTTTTGTATCTACGTGAAGGTGGACAGATAAGAAGGATGGAAGGCTGGGATTATCGAGTTCGCCCAGTAATCGGACTTCCAGGTCTTTCGCACCTCCGCCTCTTTTGACGATAGAGGGATGTGCTTCATTGGCACGATCCAGAATCGGTTGTTTGGCTCTTAAAATAGTTTCTCTTGCAGTCAGTTTGTCAGACACGTCTTTCAGTGTGATCTGACCAATCATCTGGCGCTTAGGAATGTCAGTGGTAAACCCGCCTGATGATCCAATCAGCTTTGCTGCGAAACTTGCTGCTGCTATTACTGAGGGCTCTTCAATAGCCATGGGAATCACTCTTTCTTTTCCATCGATGACAAAGTTCATCGCCACCCCAAAAGGAAGGGAGTAGTTACCCAGGTAATTTTCGATCATATTGTCGCCCGTTTCAGAATCCAGATCAAGAGATCCACTCAGCAAATTTGAGGTCTCTTCCTCAGAAATAACACCGGCGGCATGTAAAGCGGTAATTTTTTCCTGGTGGTCTTTTTTATAAAATTTAGTTAGCTTGCTCGTATCCATCGTATCGATCCTTCCCGAATTCTCTCTTATCCATTATGACCGATTTTGTGAGAAAAGAAAAGCAAGGACTGTTTCCACTTTGAAAAAAGGTTTACAATCTCACCGAAATCTTGTATACTCATAAAGGAATAACCCATTAAGGTTCCTTAGCTCAGTTGGGAGAGCACTACCTCGACAAGGTAGGGGTCGCTGGTTCGAGCCCAGTAGGGACCATAGAAGCTTTGTAACGGATGATCTGCACATAACTTGTGCGGGTCTTTTTTTGTGAGTAAATGTTTAAAAAAGGACAAGCGATCGCTCTTGCTCTCATAAGCAAGACTCATCTGGCCAGTAAAGTATGATCTAATCTGTGCACGTATCTAAACATACATTGATTATTATTAGATGATTCCCAAAAATGATAAGGGATACATATGTGTTGAGGATCATCAGGGTTAGTGATAGGATTAATTTGCCATGAAGCGCTACAATCAGTTCTTCAGTCAAGTGTAAACAGTAGCATGATATAAGGGCTCGACTTTACAGTTCTAAAAAAAATCAGTGAACAAACGAGGAAATGCGTCCAGGTTAACGAAAAGAAAAATAGAGATGACCTTTAGTCAGAGGTGAGCGTGCTAGGGCGTAGTATAGGAGGGATACAAATGAAAAAAGTCATACTGTTGGGCGTTGCAGCTTTATCTTTAGCAGCATGCGGCACACAAGGAGAAGAGGAAGAGGGATTGAGAGTACAGACTGGTGAGTTAGAGACAGTGAGCATAGAGGGCTCCGGAGAGGTTCGAATGTCATTTACTGAAGAAGAAGCCACTCTGACAGAAGGTGATTCAATTGGGGTCACTCTGGAAAATGATACGGATCAAACCTTAAGTATGGGGAGATACTATCATGTGGAATACTCTAATAATGAGGATAGCTGGACACCGATAGATATCCCAGTGGCCTTTACTGATGATATGGTAATGGTTGAACCGGGCGATGAGCATGCTTTCAACATGCTGCTTCTTCCTGAGGGAGACGGTGAAGACGGCAGTATGCCAGAATATGAGTCAGGCCGCTATCGTCTGAGAAAAGAATTTTCTATAGGGGATGTGAACGCTATAGACGGGTATGAGATTTCAGTTGAATTTGATTTAGATGTAGAGTGAGCTAGACACCTTTGTCGTATTTGAAGAAAAAGTGGGTGACTCTATTTGTTGAGGGCTACGGAGCACATAATCTTCCGCAAGTTATGTTCAAAGATAAAAATGGTAACGGATACACTATTGTTGTGATATAAAATGACTAGTGATACGATTTAATGGCTAGGGTGTTTTGCTTACCAACAATCAGTCAATTTTAAAAGTGTAATTAAACGACACGAGGAGGAAATGGAAAAATGGACTATACTTATTTAGGGCGAACTGGGCTGAAAGTCAGTCGGCTTTGCTTAGGAACGATGAATTTCGGGTCATATACTAGTGAAGAAGAGGCCTTTGCCATAATGGACAGAGCGCTGGATGCTGGAATCAACTTTTTTGACACAGCGAATGTATACGGCGGCAAGGGGCAAAGAGGACGAACAGAAGAAATCATTGGGCGCTGGTTTGCACAAGGTGGCGGGCGAAGAGAAAAAGTTGTGTTGGCCACTAAAGTATATGGCGGGATGGAAGATGAAACCGATGGACCCAATCAGAATCGGGGGCTTTCTGCTTATAAAATTCGCAGACATCTGGAAGACTCTTTGAAACGTCTCCAAACGGATCACGTTGAACTGTATCAGATGCACCATATTGAACGCCATGCACCTTGGGAAGAAATTTGGGGTGTCTTTGAGTCGTTAGTTGATCAAGGGAAAACGTACTATATCGGTTCAAGTAATTTTGCAGGGTATCATCTTGCTCTTGCTCAAGCTGCAGCCGAGAAGCGCCATTTCCTTGGACTGGTATCCGAACAGCATAAATACAATTTATTGTGCAGACTGCCGGAACTGGAGGTGCTTCCTGCTTCAAAAGATCTGGGCATTGGTGTGATTCCATGGAGTCCACTAGGCGGGGGTATGCTCAGTGGCAAAATGCTCGACCCGGAACCCGGTTCAAGAAGTGAGCAGCGCGCAGCTGAGCTTTCAGATGAAGAACGCAGTCAGTTGGAAGCTTATTCTAAGTTATGCAAAGACCTTGGTGAAACGGAACCTAATGTAGCGTTGGCATGGCTGTTGGCTAATCCTGTCGTGACCGCTCCTATAATTGGTCCGCGGACAATGGATCAGCTGGAGCAGGCTCTTAAAGCGGTCGAAATCGATTTGTCAGAAGATGTGATGCAAAAACTAGATGACATTTTCCCTGGACCGGGTGGGCGCGCACCAGAAGCCTACGCGTGGTAAAAACGCTTGAAATGGCTCGTTTATCTCTTGCAGTAATCGAACAGGGTCAATTACAGGAGATGTAAAGGACTCGAGGTAGTTAAAGGAAACTGACAAGCGACTAAGGGGATGTTCATCTATTTAGATGGGCATCCTCTTATTTGTTCTTCTAGAGTTGGTGATGCTAGTTACGGGTTTTTATGACGAGTCGTATGATTAAACAACGAATGTAATTTCAGTATAATCAAGATAAGGAGGACGGCTTATAAACAGCCATATTAATGAAGCAAGAACCCCAATTACCCATGGTGTTTCTTTCAGAGGAATCAAAAGGAAGGTATAGCCTATCAACTATCTCGTTAAAAAAGGAGAAGAGAGCGATGAAAATACTAGTTACAGGTGGGACAAATGGCATGGGAAAAGGGGTTGCAGAAGTATTGGCAGGTGCTGATAACCAGTCCCATGAAATAATCATTCTGTGCAGATCAAAACAGCTTGGGGAAAAAGTCAGAGAGGAAATTAAAGTAAAAACACTTAATGAAAAAGTGTCTCTCGTTATATGTGACCTTACAAAATTAAGTGATGTTAAAAATGCAATTAATGACATTCACAGCAAACACACTTATCTCGATGGGTTATTCATTAACGCGGGTTTAGGTTACGCTGCTGAAAGAGTTGAAACTGAAGACGGGATGGATCCGCATTTCCAAGTCAATTATTTGTCTCATTTTATGCTGACTTTAAATTTACTAAGCTTGTTGGAAAAGTCCCCAACTGGTGGGAGAGTCATTTTTAACGTGACAGAAGGTGGAAAAATAAATTGGGATGATCTTCAGATGGAAAATGATTGGGGATATGAGGCGGGTATAAAACAGGCAATGGCTGCGAAGAGGCTATTTCTCATAAAGCTGGATGAGTTGTATAAAAATAAAAAGAATTATTGTCTTTCTTTTATTGGGTTTCAGATTCCTAAAACGGTATGGACAAATCAAGTGAACATTATTCCAGCACCTATGAGAATAATTGCAACAACGATGAAGGCATTTGGGCGATTCATTACAATAGAAGAATGTGGAAAAATAATGTTCCCTCTGTTTGTTGAAGATCAAAAAGATAGCCTTAAAAAATCTGGCAAACTGATTACTTTTAAGAATAATGAATGGAAGGAAATGAAAGAAGATATGACAGTACTGAATCCAGACGCTTTAGATAAATTATGGAAAATCAGTCTTGAATTATGTGCAGATGAGGAGACTAATCAAATTGCTCAATCTCTTTTAAGCCCTGAGTAACTTTATCTTACTCATATAAAATGTATAAGCATATGCGCTGTTAATTGTCTGGAAGCATATGCCTGATACAGAATCAGTCAATAATCATTTTAAGGTGGGAATCGAAATGGCAACTCTTCATTTAATGGTCGGCCTTCCCTGCAGTGGAAAGACGACTTTAGCTAAACAGTTAGAAACTGAGTACCAGGCTCTGCGCCTCACGCCAGATGACTGGCATATACGCCTGGGTCACAGATTTGGGTTTGGGATGTCAGAAGCAGAGGAAGCTGTGCACAATGCCAGACATGAGGCTGTTGAGTCTCTAATGTGGGATGTTGCTGCTAGGGTTCTCGTGTTAGGAACAGATGTCATTTTGGACTTTGGATGCTGGACTAGACGTGAGCGGGAGGTGTTTCGTTCAAGGGCTGGCTCATTAGGAGCCCATTTTAAACTACACTATTGTGAAGGGTCAGAAGAAGAGTTGATTGACCGCCTGCGAATCAGAAACAATCAGAAGGATAACGAGACGTTTATGATTCCACCAGAAAAACTTAAAGAATGGTTTAAGTTATTCGAACCACCATCGATAGATGAATTAGAAAAGTAAGTTTTACACATGTGGATAAGTTGGAAATGAGTATTTTTTACCCGATAACATCTGGGGATAACTGACAAAACAGAGCGTTGTTTCTTTTGACTAAACAGCATAAACATTGTAGACTAGGGGTGTAAAGAAAGGCATCAGTCTGTCATAACTTGTGAATAAAATCACAAAATGACCACTTAAATAAATTCTCCCTCCTTGTGGTGTGCTTTTAAATACACGGGATACATATTTTGATTGGATCATCAACAGGGTGGTCCGATTAAAAGGTAACTCCCAATAATCTATGAAAAACTTCGTCTTTCTAAAATCATCAAACGGGTATACCTATTATGGATGAGTCATTTAAGGATTGTATAAAGATATGGGGCTTATAGAAATTTAGTAGACCAAATCGAAGTATTAGAA
>JAFIFE010000013.1 GCA_020832185.1 Alkalibacterium sp. | reverse complement strand
TGACTTGCTCATTGTATTAATTGTGAGTTAACCATGTTAACTCGTTTGTTGCCTTCGACCCTAAAAGAATCGAAGACCCCTGCACATTTGGTTGTTTCTACTTTGTTCAGTTTTCAAAGATCTATCTCGTTCAGTGTGTGTCGCTAATGTTCGTTTTGCGTTGTTAGCAACTTTTATATCTTACCATCAGGTCAGCCAAGTGTCAACACTTTTTTCAAATTAATTTAGAAGTCAATTTGATCGTGTAAGCGTTACCTATGCCTCTATGACAGCTATTTTATTATATCTCATTGCTGGCATAATGTCAACAATTAACTTATTCTTTTTTAATTGCTGAATGACAGTTATGTTTTGCAGCAACGAGATTAATAATAACAGGATACTTAGCAATAGTCAACAGGATTTACTTAAATTATTAAACTTTCCATTCGTATAAATTGTAATCTTGTAATCCTTCACCGTTATCATAGTCTTTGACTGTATTAACGTATCTGAAGTTGTGATTAGAGTAAAAAGCATTCAGTCGATCATTACTTGCAATACAATCTAACCTGATACCCTTTTTGTGATTTAAAGCGGCAATTTCTTTAGCGCCTTCAATTAACCTGCGTCCTTTACTTTTTTCTGGTCTGCTTCTATCTACTGCTATTCTATGCAGGTAATAATAGTTGTTATGATCTGCAGTCCCCCATAAATCTTTATCCCATTCTGTTTGAACATCCCATAATGCAAACGTACCAATTACCTCGTTGTTACTATAAACTAAGAAGACTTCTTTTTTCTCAATAGCTTTTTGAATGTTATGCACATCTTCCCCTTTTAAAAGACCTGCCCATTGCGTGGAGCCTTTCTTCTTTAACCAGACCGCAGTATCATACAGTATTCCCTTTATAGTAGAAACATCTTCACCTTTTGCTTCTTTAATTAATATCTCATCCATTAACTCTCCCCCTATAGCTTTATATATTAACTCATCCTGATCTTTTTTAAAAGAAAAAAAGAGAGCATCTCTGCTCTCTTAAAGACTGTATCCATTTATATATTATAGACGATTGTTTAGTTCATCAGCTAAATCTTCAAAACCTGGTTTTCCAAGCAATGCAAACATATTCTTTTTATATGCTTCAACGCCAGGCTGATCAAAAGGATTCACACTGTTCATGTATCCTGAAAGCGCCACTGCAATTTCAAAGAAGTAGAATAAATATCCCAGGGTATGTGCTGATGTATCAGGTATTGTAATAACAAAGTTTGGAACTTCCCCATCAGTATGGGCAAGTAGAGTCCCTTCAAATGCTTTCGTATTAACAAAGTCGATTTCCTTGCCTTCTAAATAGCCTAAGCCGTCCAGATCTTCTTTTTCTGTTGGAATAGTCAGTGCTTTAGCCGGATTATCTACTTTAATCACTGTTTCAAAGAGATTTCTTCTACCCTCTTGAATGTATTGACCTAAAGAATGCAGATCTGTTGAGAAATTTGCGCTTGATGGATAAATTCCTCTTTGGTCTTTTCCTTCAGATTCTCCGAAGAGCTGCTTCCACCATTCAGATAGGTACTGCAGGTTAGGCTCATAGTTTACTAAGAGCTCAGTTACTTTTCCTTTTCTATATAAAATATTTCTAAAAGCGGCATACTGATAGGCCAAATTGTTATCCAGATTACTGTCTGAGAAATCTGCTCTAGCCTGATTCGCACCTTCAATCAATGCTTTGATGTCTCCGCCGCCTACAGCGATTGGCAAAAGACCAACTGCAGTCAATACTGAGAAACGACCTCCCACATCATCTGGAATAATAAATGATTCATACCCCTGTGCATCAGCTAAGGACTTCAATGCGCCCTTTTCTTTATCAGTAGTTGCATAAATCCTTGTTTTAGCTTCTTCTTCTCCATATTTATCAATAAGCAACTTTTTGAACACTCTGAATGCAAGTGCCGGTTCAGTCGTTGTACCGGATTTAGAAATCACGTTGATCGAAAAATCTTTATTTCCAATGACTTCGATCAAATCGCTTAGATAAGTTGAACTGATATTGTTTCCAGCAAAAAAGATTTGAGGTGAGTTTCGCTGTTCATCATTAAGTTCATTATAAAAAGAATGGTTCAAGAAGTCCAAGGCAGCCTTAGCTCCAAGGTACGATCCTCCTATACCTATAACTACAAGAACGTCTGAATCTGATTTGATTTTTTCTGCTGATCTTTCAATACGGGCAAATTCATCTTTGTCATAATTCTCAGGCAAGTCAACCCATCCCAAAAATTCATTTCCAGGACCCGTTTGTTCTTTAATAAGCGAGTCTGCTGAATTGACTTGTGGCTGCATATTTTTCAATTCGTCTTCGTTTATGAATTTCCCTACTACTTTAGAGTAATCAAATTTGATTTTTGTCATATACATCATTCCTCCATAAGATAAATATTAACTAATTAAATAAGTAAGAATTGCGGAACTCCGGATATCTTCCATTGTTCCAGTGTAGAAATTACATTTTCAGAATGTTCCCATGACAGATCGCTTTCGTTCGCCAGCAGCTGATCTGGATCGACCAAATCATTGTCTTCATATACAAAGACAAATAGCGGGATGCGATTATCATCAACAATAGCGTTAGTTAATTCATTTAACTCCAGTTTTTCAATATCCAAATTACAGATTTCTTTCAACCGGTTGATCACACTTGCTAATCCTGTTTGCTTGGGTCTAACTGTAGTCGCTAAAAAAGCAAACCCTTCGTCTTCTTTTCTGACTAAAAAGACATAACGCCCGTCTTTTCCTTTAACCAGAATGGTACATGCAACATAATGATTTTCTTTCATCAAATTCATTAACACCTTTCTAAGCATATAATCAATATAATATCTTACTTACTGCTTTTGCGTGTATCAATTTCTTTTAATGCCAGTTCAACCCAGCCTGGTAATTTATCTTCGATCGATTTAAAACCGACACCTGTTTTATTCCCGTATCTTGCTATGTTCCTTCTATTAGAAAACGGATGAAATTTTGGTTTGTGCAAACTTCTCAGTGATAAACTGATTTTGTGTGAGTACTCATCGATATCCATTATAATAACATCAACGATATCTCCCTTATTTACAACTTCAGAAATGCTCTTGATGTAGCCATGTTTCAATTCAGAAATATGAATTAACCCTTGTGTCTCTTCATCTATTGCTACGAAGACACCATAGGGTTGAATACCGATGACTTCTCCTCTAACTTTTTGGCCAATTTTGTACACCATGAATTCCCCTCTCCGTCATCAGGGTTTTTTGAAATCATCATGAATAGTATAGCATGAAAGTAATCATTTTGGAAACTAACCTTGGACCTTCGTGTGCTTGATTTTAATCTCGAATTAGATAATACTTGAGTAAATATATAGAAAATAAGAGGAGTGAGCTTATGACATTTGATAAAATCATTAACCGAACAAATACAGGCAGTGTTAAGTGGGATAAGATCAGTGAATTGTTTGGAGACAAAGACCTATTACCTATGTGGATTGCCGATATGGATTTCGAAAATGCCCCCCCTATAAAAAAAGCCCTTCGACATATGATTAGTGAGGAAATTATGGGTTACACTTTTCCTAAAGACAGTCTCTATTCTGCAATAATCAATTGGCAGGATACCCATCACCATATGAAAGTAGATAAAGAACATATTCAGTTTTCCCCTGGTGTTCTCTCTTCCATTGGTGTAATCATACAGGCGCTCACCGATCCAGGAGATGGTATTTTGATTCACGATCCAGTATATACCCCTTTTGCTGCGATGGCCGATAGAAATAACCGTACCGTGCACCGCTCAAAGCTTATAATAGAAGAAGGACAATACATCATGGACTTTGATGACATTGAGACCACTATAAAAAACCCTAAAGTTAAACTATTTATTTTGAGTAACCCGCATAATCCCGGAGGCCGTGTCTGGAACAGAAACGAATTGTCTACTTTAGTTGAACTTTGTATCAAGCATGAGGTCATTTTGATCAGTGACGAAATTCATAGCGATCTAGTGTATCCCGGTTATCAGTCAATTTCACCAGTTACACTAAAAGAGTCGTATAAACAATGGGTCATTACCTTACACTCTGCTAGTAAAACCTTTAATGTTGCAGGGGCTAAACTGTCATTCATCATCGTTTTTGATGAACGACTGTTTAAAAAGATTGAAGACGTTCTTCAGCTGACTGAATTAGATGCGGTAAACAGTTTCGGTATGTGTGCAACCGAAGCAGCATTTTCTGAATCTGAAGAATGGAGACATGAGTTGCTTGCCTATCTGGAACTCAACAGACAAACGATAATGGCATTTTTTGATGATCACCTTCCATACGTCAGCTATATGACTCCTGAATCAACTTACTTATTCTGGTTTGATGCGTCTCCATTAAATATAGAACCCGACAAGTTAAGAGAATTTTTCGTTGAAAAAGGTAAAATCGCATTGAATGATGGAATCAGTTATGGCCCTAACGGTCAAGCCTATATGCGTATGAACTTTGCTGTGCCGCACTCAGTGCTGATAGATGGACTGAACCGTGTGAAGACTGTATTCGATTCCTCTGTAAATTAAAAAAACGTGTTCCTTTTTTACGAAGGCTCTGATTGATTACATTCAATCTTGAAAGTCTCCAGTAAATCAGGAACACGTTTACTTTTATAGTGCTCTTTGCGCAAGTATCAGACAGCCTGTAATCCCGGCATCGTCTTTTAAAGATGGTGAAACAATATAGTCATCTAAATCAGGGGTTTGCACATAGTCATTTAACAAGCTGGCAAACTGATTTCTGATCAGTGGGAATAACTGAGCTTGCTTCATAACTCCGCCCCCCAGGATGATTTTTTCGGGACTTATAGTCAAAGTATAGCTCATTAAAGCTTGTGCAAGATAATAGGCTTCGACTTCCCATACGTCATCATTGTCACTCAGATCCTGTGCTTTTTTATTGTACCGTTTTTCTATCGCGGGTCCTGCTGCAAGGCCTTCAAGACAATCATTATGATAAGGACAATTCCCATCAAATGTATCTGTGGTGTGTTTCCTGACAAGTATGTGACCCATTTCTGGATGCCCAAACCCTTCAAGTGGTTCGCCGTTAATAACAGCACCTCCGCCCACGCCCGTCCCTACTGTCAAGTAAAGACAAGATGACATGCCTTTTGCAGCTCCATAATTTAGTTCCCCTAATGCAGCAGCATTCACATCTGTAGTCCATCCCATAGGGACAGGGTACCGTTCTTTCATCATACCGATGAAATCAGTATTCTCCCAGGCGGTTTTAGGAGTTGAAGTAATAAACCCGTAAGAATCTGATGCAGTATTTACATCTATTGGGCCAAATGATCCAATCCCTATTGCTTTAACTTTATAGTTGTCAAAGAATTCAAATACTTTCTTGAAAGTTTCTTCGGGCGTTGTGGTTGGTATAGACACCCGTTCTATAATAGTCAACTCATCATCGCTCACAGCCAGAACAAACTTTGTTCCACCGGCTTCGATTGCACCTAACATGGATCAACCTCCTACACGATTATTTAAGACGCTTTAGTCAATGATTGTAATAGTCTCAATAATGATATCTTTGTTAGGTTTGTCCATTGCATTTTTCTCAACATTTTCAATCGCTTTAGAAACATCTTGCCCATCAATCAAATGACCAAATACAGTGTGTTTCTGATCTAACCATGGTGTTCCACCATTTGTTTTGTATGCTTCAATTACTTCTTCAGGGAAACCGGCATCTTCAAGCTGAGAGACCATCTGTTGTGGAATATCGCTCATGGTTACGATGAAGAACTGACTTGTATTCGTATTAGGTCCGGCATTAGCCATAGAAAGAGCCCCGTTCAAGTTATACAAGTTGGGACTGAATTCATCTTCGAATGATCCGCCGAATAAGCTGTCTCCGCCCATACCGCTTCCAGTGGGATCGCCACCCTGAATCATGAAATTAGAAATCACTCTGTGGAAAATAACGCCATCATAGTACCCTTTTTTTGCCAGTCCAATAAAGTTTTCAACTGTTTTCGGTGCTTCATCAGGAAATAACTGAATAGTCATTTCACCCATGTTGGTTCTCATAACTGCTTTTGGTCCTTTAACCTGTTCTAAATTTAACTGTGGAAACTCGCTCATTAAAATTCCTCCTAATTTTTTATCTCATTTTAGTGTACCTTAGTTTTACTCATTTTCCAATATTTTTAATTGTAACACTTTTTTGTCATCATATGCGTTTATTCATGTTATTATTAAAGAGGTTTTTACTTTAAAAAAAGGAAGAGTTATATATGATATTATTTAACAATTACCCGTTAGTTGCCGCTTTTTCCGCTATTGTCCTTTCGCAAATCATTAAAGTGCCTGTTGCTCTGTTATTGAAACGTCCTTCTTCAGTCGCTCTTGCTACATCAACAGGTGGGATGCCTAGCTCTCACTCTGCTGGTGTTACAGCTCTGATTACAAGCATGATTGCAGAATATGGGATACAGTCCCCTTATGTTGCGATTGCTTCCACATTTGGTGTCATCGTTATGTTTGATTCTATGGGAGTCAGACGTCAAAGTGGCGAACATGGAATATTAATCAATGAACTACTTGCCGATTTTGAAGATCTCCGTAAAACATTTACACAATATAAGCATGATAATCTAGAAGATATAGATGAGGAAGAACGTCATTCAAGAGAACATTTGGGACATAAACCTATCGAAGTCTTCTTTGGGATCTTATCAGGCATACTGATAGCTCTTCTCATTGGTATATTTTATTAGAGTTCAGGAATAAGTTATGGAGGGTTTGTTTTGACAGTTTCAGAGGATTTATACGACATAACAATCATTGGCGGTGGTCCAGTAGGTATGTTTGCCGCCTTTTATGCAGGCATGAGAAATGCGAAAACAAAAATCATTGAATCTTTACCGGTCCTAGGTGGGCAAGTATCTCTGCTTTATCCGGAGAAAACGATTTATGATGTGGGAGGTTATGCAGGTGTAACAGGAAAAGAACTGATACATCAGCTGACCGCCCAAATGCAGCATTTTGATCAAACCATTTGTCTCGATCAGGAAGTACGGACAATAGAAAAGCTGGATGACCATTTGTTTAAAATCAGTACCAATCGTGATGTGCATTATTCGAAAACAGTGATTATCACAACGGGACAAGGATCATTTCAGCCACGAAAACTGACACTCCCTTCGTCCGATAGTTTTGAAGATACTAACCTTCATTATATCGTTAAGGATCTTGAGCAATACAAAAATAAAACAGTCGTCATTTGCGGCGGTGGAGATACTGCAGTCGACTGGGCTCTAACCTTAGAAGGCATAGCTAAAAAAGTTATCCTTGTTCACCGCAGAGAACGTTTCAGAGCACATGAAGGATCCGTTGCAATGCTAAATGCATCCAATGTAGATGTCCTTACCCCCTTCGTCCCTCATCAGCTCATAGGGGAAAATAATCACCTGCAGGCTGTTGAATTTAAAGAAACTAGAGGCGATAAGGTGACAAGGGTCGATTTAGATTACTTTATTGTGAATTATGGATTCGTTTCTTCAATCGGTCCCCTAAAAGACTGGAATATCCAACTTGATCAGACAGATATAGTTGTCAATTCTAAAATGGAAACAACTACAGAAGGTATTTACGCTGCCGGTGACAGTAATACATTTGATGGAAAATTGAAATTGATTGCCACTGGATTTGGTGAAGCACCTACAGCTGTCAATCATGCAATCCACTCTATTTATCCTAAAGAACATGCTCAACCTATTCAAAGTACGAAATTATCATTTGAAGATTGAACAAAAACGATTAGGAGGAATGCGAAATGGTACAATCAGGTTCAGAATTACACAGAGTAGCTTTGGAATTACTGGAAAAACGTGGAGTTAAATTAGAAGAAATTGCAGAATTGGTTTACGATCTGCAGAAACCTTACTTGTCTGATATCACCATGGACTTATGCTTGGAGAATGTGAAGGCTGTTCTACGCAAACGGGAAGTTCAAAATACTGTGCTTACAGGTGTTGAACTGGATGTCCTTTGCGAAGAAGGAAAATTGTCCAGCCCGCTGCAGGAAATCATCAAGGAAGATGAAGGATTGTATGGCATCGACGAAATATTAGCCCTGTCTATTGTAAACGTGTATGGGTCGATTGGCTTTACCAATTACGGCTTTTTAGATAAGACTAAACCTAAGGTCATTGCACGACTTGATGATCATAAGAATACTAACGAGACCCACACTTTTCTGGATGACATCGTCGGAGCAATTGCCGCCGCCGCAGCCAGTAGGGTTGCTCATGATAATCCAGAAATATCAGATGTCATGAAATAAATAAAAATAAAGCTGATCGATTCAATGCAAAAGCACCTTCCTTAATGACAAAGGGTGCTTGCAGAATCGATCAGCTTTTTATTTGAATGCCTTTTTCTTGCTGTATCTATACCCAAATATAAATGAAGCTTCTATAAGGATAAAGAAAAGAATGAAACAGTACATGAAAAATTCTTGAGGAAGTGCGAGAATAATGGGATCGGTTGATGGGTTGAATAACCACGCATCATTATTAAAGAACAACTCATGGAAAATAACAAACATCCGATCAAAATTAATGGCCAAAAGCATTAGCAACATGGGGGGAACAAGGCTAGCTATGAAAAACGGCTTTTGAAGCGTCCAGAACAACCGATTTCGTTTCACATATCTGATGTATAAAACACTTGCTGCAGCTGAAATGAAGAGTACGCCGTAGTTTATATAAAATAAAATTTTGACTTCCCAAAAATGAAACAATCCACTTTCAGAACTCGGGAAATCAGGAAGATTCAATTCTTGAATCCATGGAAAATGCAGATACCTCATCAGCACATAATAGTTCTCAATCAGGGTATTATATGTCATATCCAGTCGCTGCGGTAAATCATGAAACCACACGGTAAAATGGTATAGCGGGGTAAACAAAATCACGACCGCTATGCTAACAGTAATAATCAGTAACAACAGGCTGATAAATCCGGCTGTTTTTTTGAGGATCAGCATATTAGACTCTCCAATCATCCAGGGTATCGACCACATGTGTCGGTTGCTTGGAGTAGTTTTTCAGATCGTCACGCGACGTGAATCCAGTCAGGACGAGTAATGTATCTATGCCATTATTGATTCCTGCTAATATATCGGTCTCATAATTGTCTCCGACCATAACTACTTCGTTTCGCTCAAGACCCAGTTTCCTTAAGGCAGACTCCATTATATAATTCTCCGGTTTCCCTACAAATGTCGGTTTTACACGCGTGGATTTCTCAATCAGTGCGACAATCGCCCCGGCTCCTGGGACCAATCCTTTTTCATTAGGTAAATTCGTGTCTTTATTTGTCGCAATAAAAGAAGCGCCATTTTGAATAGCTAAACTTGCACGTTCACATTTAGCATAGGTCAGTTGAGTGTCCAATCCTACTACAACATGATCAATTGCCTCGTCAACGATTTCGCATCCAGCTTCCTGAAGAGCTTCAATCAATCCTTTTTCTCCTATAACAAAGACACGATTCCCCTTCAACTGTCTAACGTAGTCTGCAGTAGCCAGTGAACTAGTATATACATCATTGGCCTCCGCGGGTATATTGAATTGAGCCTTTAATTTAACTGCGACTTCAGCTGGACTGCTGGTTGAGTTATTAGTAAGGAAAAGGTACGGTTGTTTATTTTTCTTTAAATAATTGATGAAGTGTGGTGCCTCTTTGATGGGTTCTTTGCCTTTGTACATCGTCCCATCTAAATCTATGAGGTATCCTTTATAGTTCATTTCAGTCATTGGCCTTCTCCTTTAACATCCTACTTTTTCTTTCTGATTTGAAAACGGGTATTGCCTTTTTCGTTTTTTACTTCTTTTACCTTTTCAGTCTGCTTGCTCTCAGATTGATTGTCAGAACGATTCTTCTTGGTAAATGTCTTTTTCTCATTACTTTTTTGAGGTTTATCAGCAGCCGATTTTGATTTAGGTTTACTTGACGGTCTGCTCGCCGGTTTATGGTCTGGTTTGCCAGATGCTTTATTTGCAGGTTTACTCGCCGGTTTGTTCCCTAATTTGTTTGCTGGTTTTGACGCAGATTTAGTGGACTGATTATAGTTCTTTTTAGCCGGTCTTTTTCGCGATCTGTCGGATCTGTTTTTAGGAGCCTTTCTTGCTGGTTCGTCATAATCAGAATCCGTATTAGGATAAGAACGTTTTTTATTTTTTGTTTCCAGGCTTTCCAGAACAAAATAGGCACATCCAAAACTGCAGTATTCAAGCAGATAATCTTGCAGATGCGAAATTTTCATATCGATTGGTGCTTTTTTGTTGGAGTCATAATAAAATCCTCTTAGTCTTAACTTTCCATATGACATATCACCTACAATGTAATCATACTTTTCAAGCAAATCACTATATCTTTCTTCCAGTAAGTCTATATCTAAGGCGTCCCTGTAATTTGTTTTAATCGCATATTTATCGCTGTTAATTTCAAGTGTCTCTGAATCGATTTTTTTAATCAGTTTATTTTCTGCTTTCACAAGCGCTTCTATTTCTTCTGACGCTTCAGGTGCTGCTTTGTGTTCTTCTTCATTATTATTGACCACTATGATTTTTCCTTTCATCCATGAGCTGGATACTGTTTTTTTACATAATTTCCGACAATGGTTCTGAGGAAATCCGAGCTGATTATTTTCACTTGTGTCTCTTCTTGTAAAACGGGAAAATAAGGGACATACATGAGGTAGTCTACCGTAATTATTTTATATAGTCGATCCAAAATAATATGATTATTATCGATAATGACCTCATTATTTTTTATCTGGATCCCCTGATAAATGAGTTCTCCAAATACGTCTCCTCTAAACCCATACCCTTTAACAGAAAGTGTCTTTAACTTATCCTGCTGGTTTTCCATTTGCTTAAGCATTTCAATCACCTTGTGACCAGTTAATATGATTTCTACCAATCGCATAGGGTGCGGGAGGGCTTCATGCAGCTGTCTTCGGTTGGTGGTTCCTTTTGGAATCGATTTTAAAAACAATCCGGCGTTGATAATTGCGCCATCGCCATTTGAAGCTTCACGCATGGCCTCTAATGTCAGTGAAATCAGATTTGTCTGGTTTGTCCACTTTTTTTCAAGTGGATAGGTCAGCACTCCTAAAGATTCTTCTTCGAGCAGTAATTTACCAGTCGATTTTAATTCTTCCATACGGTTTTGCTCATCGGGTTCTTCGTCTAATTGCGTTCTGACATCAATGACTTGAGCAGACATCTGCCCTTTGTAGGCCTCTAGCAGCTCTATAGTAACTATGCCGATATGCCTGCCAAATTTTCCTGCTCCCGCAATAAGGGTATTATTGACTTTTTCACCTTCAGGAAGCAAATGGTGTGTGTGTCCACCTAAAATAACTAGTATTTCCGGGAAGAGTGAAGCTATTTCTCGATCGGTATCCAGTCCAAGATGACTTAACAGTATGAATCCGTCAACCTCATCTTTATGCTCCTGGATCATGTGAGTAATGGTTTCAATAGGATCTAGAACGTCCCAACCTAGTGAATCGTAACTCAGTTGCAATGGAATGGTACATCCAATAAGGGCTATTTTCTTTTTAGCGGCGGTTTCCAGAATGATCAATTCTTCAGCCCAGGCAGGTCTTGAACCCGTCTCTTTATCTAACAGATTTGATACAACTACTTTGTATTCTGATTCTGTAAAAAGATTATTCAACTGATCTTTTGTGTTACCTATTCCTTCATTATTACCAATAGTGATTGCATCATAATTGCCATCATGCAGCAAAGAAGCGATGGCTTTGCCGTCTGTCGCTTCGGTTAAAGGGTGCATCCGGTCAGTCGCATCTCCACTGTCGAATACAAAGACGGTTTCATTTTCAGAACGCTTTTTCTGTTTTTCATCCGATAGATAACGGGCAATTCTAGGCCAGTAGGTCAGATGAGAATGCATATCGTTTGTGTGATAAATTGTTATTTTTTCCATTGTTTCTCCTCCACCCTAATATTATCACACACGTATCCAATTCTCTATTTTTCAGTTAATTTGATGGGTCTAAAGGAATAGCCGGTTCTTTTGAGCGTTTCAAACTCCAGCTGATACTTCTACTGTCTTTGTCGAATTTCAGCGCTCTAAAGTAAGCATCATGGTAAAAAAGAAAGAGCCACTCCTGTTCGATCCCTTTAGTGATCCAGTGTTCTTTAGCTTCGATGGAGTTTAAGGGATAGTCATCAAAAGCCGTAACCCAAAGGGGATTCAGATGGGCATGCGTTGGGAAAATATCCGACAAATGGATGGCTGTCTGGTTCCCGTCTTCAATCTTCACTATACAAAGACCTGGACTATGTCCTCCAGTGTGGAACAGTTCAATTCCTGGTGCCGCCTCAAAATAATCATCGAATAATACAACTTGTGATTCAATTGCTTTCCAGTTGTCTTCCCAGTATGTTCCTTGTGTGCGTTTAAGAGGATGACGGATAGCAGCCCATTCTCTATTTTCTAAAATGATTTTTGCATTAGGGTATACCGTTGTAAGGTTTCCACTTTCTTCTTTGACCAGTCCCGTTACATGATCAAAATGCAGGTGAGTCATCAAAATATAATCAATATCTTCAGGCTTTAATCCTAATTCATTCAAGTCGTTTTGTATAGATGATTCTTCACTGGCCCCGAAAATCATTTTCTGCTTGTCACTTAATCTGCCTTTACCTATTCCTGCATCAATTAAAAATAGAAGGTCTGACTTTTCTACCAGCATCGGTTCGGTTACTAATTCAATCTGATTTTTCTCATTGCATGGGTAACGTCTACGCCAGAGAGGTTTGGGTACAGGGCCAAACATAGCCCCTCCATCCATTTTTGTAAGGCCGCCATTCAACCAAGTGATTTTTGTTTCTCCAATAGTTACTGAATCCATCTTATCTTCCTTTCTCTTATTACATTAAAGGAGCAAATAATCTCAATATGCTTTTTAAAAAACGAACGCCTTTTGATTGCGATATCGATTCTTTCTTTATGTCTTCGCTGCGTACGAGTGTTTCATCAATATCGTTTCTTATTTCCTGCATAACTGACCCACCATAGAGAATCACTGCATTTTCAAAGTGCAGATAGAGACTTCGGTAATCAAAATTTATTGTCCCCACTAGGGCAACCTCATCATCAATCATTACGGTTTTAGCATGCATAAACCCAGGAGTGTATTCATATATCTTTATTCCGGCTTCAATCAGCTCTGCATAATAAGAGCGGGTCGTCAGATGGACCAGGTATTTATCCCATTTCTTTGGTGTGATGATTTTCACGTCGACTCCACTCTCAGCAGCCAGTATCAATGCCGTTTCAAGGTTATCGTCTAAAATCAGGTACGGCGTATAGATGACTACCGATTGTTTTGCTGAATGAATCATTTTAATAAAAACATGTTCCCCGTAATTTATTTTATCAGTGGGGCTATCTGAGAACGGCTGAACAAAACTTGTCTGCACAACGTTCTCTTTTACTCCACTGAAATCAGGCTTTAAGGATGAGATATCCTCGTCGGTCAATGACTCGTCCATTGTCTGCCATAATTGCAGAAAGATCAACGTTAACCCCCAGGCCCCTTTCCCTTTCAATCTTACCCCATTATCTTTCCAGTGCCCGAACCGTTCGATTCTATTTATATATTCATCAGCAATATTGATCCCGCCCGTAAAGGCAGTGTGTCCATCGACTGAGAGAATTTTTCTGTGGTCACGGTTGTTTTGTGAAGAGGTCAGGATGGGATGAAACGGATTGTAAATTCTGCATTTTATCCCTTTGCTCTCCAGCGTTTCTTTTATGTCTGAAGGCAGTGTAACGAAACTGCCAATATCATCATACATTATTCTGACGTCAACGCCCTGCTCAGCTTTTTTACTCATTGAGTCTAGAAGGGTCTGCCACATATGTCCCTCTGCGATAATGAAAAACTCAAAAAATATGTATTTCTCTGCCTTATCAATAGCCTGAATCATTGCTTCGAAATAATCTTCACCTAAAGGATAATAATCTGTCTCAGTTTGGTTATATATTGGAAATCCGCCTGTCTGAGATAGATAATGCATCAGTCTTCCGTGAGCCGGATACATTTCTTTAGCCGAAACGAGTGTCTCGTCTTCATGTAAAGAATGGCTTAAATGGAGCTTATATATCTTTTCCAATTTCTCTTGTAATTTCTTAGTATGCGTCTGCCTGTTGAACATGAGATAGAATAACGTCCCATATACAGGAAAAATCAGTACTTGAAGAATCCAGGTTATCTTGTAAGCTTCCTTTCCTTTTTTCCAGACGACATGAAAAGCTACTCCTATAGAAAGCAATGTAAAGAACGCTTCCCAAAAAATGGAATAGGCTAGTGACTGATTAATAATGAAGCCAAATATAACGAATTGAATAATAATAAATAATGCCAGGAGAACTCGTCTTTTAAATAAATACATCAAGGCTTTTTTACCCATTTTGCACACTCCTTTACTCCCTTTTAAGACTACCTGTTTTTGACCGGTTTGTCACTACTTCATTAAGGGTTTTTGATTTATCCTCCTCCTTGATTATGGTAATGTTTTAATAGGGTAAACTAAAATCGAAAGGAGTCTTCACATGCATATGCAGAAGAAAAAAGTAATCGTTTTAGGTCTTTTCAGTCTTTTGTCCCTTTCCATGTTCTGGGGTTTATTCCGTACGGTCATTCCGGTCTTTCCCACACACTCACTTTCAATGGTAGTTGGGGTCCTGGCGTACCTGTCGCTGTCTTTTATTATCTTAACCTCTGAGTGGAAGAATCAGGTGGCAAGTATTGCAGCAGGAGCATCCGGAATGTTACTGGTCGTCTTTCATTTAGCTGCTGAGATGAACCTGATAGCAGCTATACGCTTTCCTGCCATGACTAATCCCTTCGGATACGCAGCCTTAGCTGCCTTTCTGGTCGCATTGGCAATGAAGGGCATCAGTATGATCGATCAGTGGCGAAGAGTCAGCCAGTATATCCATGGCGTACTGACTATAGGCGTTGGCTTCGTTTACTGGCATGTTGCTTCCATTGGAGTGGTTGCAGCCTCATGGCTTTTCTTTATCCCCTTTACAGCCATCCTGATTTGGACCCTCTTTCACTTTGGAGTCGTTATTTTGTTTCAGAAAAAAAGATTTGCACTTCATCAGGCTGATTAACACTGACTTAAATAATATAAAGCAGATACTTAAAAACAAAGGTGTCTTTATCCCCTTTACAGGATAAAGACACCTTTGTTTATAGTTTGTACATAAGATAAACAGCTCTCTAATTCATGACTGCTGGTCATAGAAGGTGAACGGTCATTGACAAAATCTCCTTTCTCTTCTAGAGTTAGATTAGAAAAATAGCAAGGAGATATATATGCCGAAAAAATATTATGCTGTAAAAAAAGGAAGACAGACGGGTATATTCACCACCTGGCCTGAAGCACAAAACGTGATATCCGGGTATTCTAATGCCGAGTTTAAATCATTTGCCAATCGGGAAGAAGCTGATAATTACTTGAATGAGTCATCTGCTCCCTCTCTAATTGAAACAGAAGACACCGTGCTGGCTTATGTTGATGGATCCTTTGATAAACGGTCCAAGAAATACAGCTACGGCGTCGTATTGATCAAAAACGGAAAGATCATTGAAGAAATAGCTAATTCAGGTGATGATCCGACTTACGCAGAAAGCTTTCAAATTGCAGGAGAATGCTTCGGTGCATTGAATGCAATCAAGTGGGCTATCGACCAGAAATATAAGTCGATTATCATCCACTATGACTACTTAGGCATCGAGATGTGGGCTTTAGGTAAATGGCGTGCGAACAAGACGGTATCGAAAGATTACGTCACCTTTTATCAAAAGTTAGCTAAAGAGATAACTGTTTCATTTGTTAAGGTGAAAGCTCATTCAGGAATAGATTACAATGAACGGGCAGATCAACTTGCAAAAAATGCTTTAAGATAAACCAAGCCTCCCTGTGTACTAGAGAACTAGTGCACAGAGAGGCTTTTACTTATTATAATTGATCGATCTTTTTCATGTCCTCTTCAGAAAGTAGGAAATCCATGCTTTCCAGGTTCGCTTTCTGATTATCCTTGTTATGCGATTTGGGAATGACAATGATTCCTCGCTGAGTTTGGTATCGCAGCAAAACTTGACTCCATGACTTATTATAACTTTCTCCTATTTCACTGAGTTGCTTTTTATGATCATCTGTTGTTTTCATTGGTCCCCAGGCCTGAGGTCTTATATCTTCAGTAAACATATATTTTATCCACTCATTATTCCAATGAGTCGGATTTGATTTGATCTGATTGATAGCGGGTTTGACTGTAGCGAATTGGTCTAATCGTTTTAAATCTTCTATTGAGAAATTAGATACCCCAATGGTTTTTATTTTGCCGTTACTCACATACTCTTCAAGCACTTCCCAAGTGTGTCTCAGTTTCTGTTCGTCTTCGATTGGTTTATGGATCAAGTATACATCAATGTAATCGGTCTGTAGATTACTCAAACTCTGATTAAGTGTTTCTCTTACAGTATCTTTGTCTTTGATATACTGATCATCTGCGGGTATTTTTGTTGTGATGTAGAACTCTTCACGTGGAACCCCACTTTTCTTGATTGTTTCCCCTACACCTGCTTCATTCCGGTAAGATATGGCAGTGTCGATCAGACGGTATCCACATTCAATTGCTGATTCTAATGCTGAAAAATCTCCATTTAACTCGCCATTATACTCATTATTTTCTTTTCCATATGTGTTGGTCCCTGTTCCTAGATAAGGCACTGAGATTCCGTTATTCAAACGAACTTTTTCCATGTGATC
Source organism: Alkalibacterium sp. (assembly GCA_020832185.1). Taxonomy (GTDB): domain Bacteria; phylum Bacillota; class Bacilli; order Lactobacillales; family Carnobacteriaceae_A; genus Alkalibacterium. Next base: position 28,327 of record JAFIFE010000013.1, on the reverse strand, counting down.
TCTCCTTCGACTGGATAGTTATAAACAGTTTACCTGTCTTTACAGTTCAATTTCAAGTAATTGTTTTTTCAGAGCCGTCATTTCTTCATTACTGAGCGTTATGCCTTTACCCATTTTTGAGTGATCCGGACTCCATTCTCTAATATCAAATTTTGCCGGTCGATCATTCCAGCTCACAAGGTTCAACTCTTTAGTCCAGCCTTTGGGTGATTTAGATAATACAGCTAGATGTTCGAGAACTTCATATGATAATTTATCCATTTTCTACACTCCTTTCAAAATAGCGCCCTACATCATCTGGGTGGTGTGCATCAGATCCATAAGATAGTGGGATCCCCAGCTCAACAGCTTTCTTTACTAGATGCTCAGGCGGATACGTCTCTTTGTAATAGGGTTTATCCAAACCTGCAAAATTATAGTCCATATGATACCCGTTAGACTTGATTTTTTTTAGTATACCCGACCAGTCTATCTGATTTTCAAACGGGTAAGAGTTTTTAAATTTATCGATCAGGGTGATATGCCCGATCGTTTTTGGAGTATACTCTTTAAAGGGGCGTGATAAAGCCAGGTTGAGAGTATGCTCGTAGATGGCTGTTACCTTTTCATAGCCCACTTCCTCAATCTTAACTAAAAATGACTCTTTATCATAGTCTATACAGAAATAATCATCTTTTGACAACTTAATAAAATGGACACTGAGAATTGAATAAGGAATCATTTCCGGGTATTTTTGTAAGAAGCGTACTGTTTCCATTTCTTTCCCCTCAATGTAGTCGACTTCGAATCCCAGATTTATTTCAATATCTGCAAGGTACTTTTTCTTCAGCATCCTTCCTTCATTGATATAGGCTTCTACATTTTCCAAAGCCATGGCACTATCTTTTTCTGGTGTAGTATCTTCTATCACTAAAGGAGCATGCTCTGTAAATGTGATGCGTTTTATGCCTTTTCTTATAGCAGATTTAACATAATCTTCCATTATATGGTCTGAACCGTGCGGACAATAGTGCGTATGAATATGATTGTCTGATTGCATAATATCCCCCTGTAAATACTGGTTAATGAAAACAGCTTTCACAAACACTAATTTTATGTTAGTATTTTTTTAATTAACTGATTTGTACAGTTATTGTATCAAAATCATACTAAAATAGAAATGAGGAAACGACTGATGCTATTCGAACAGAACAATCATCATATATTAGACAAAAAACATAAAGAGTGGGAGTTTCTTCATCATTTTAATCATCTAGGGTATGACTTGCTTGATTTATCCATATTAGAAGAATTCCAGTGGGACAACTTGTCTGCTGATGACCTGAAAACAATGACAAACCGGTACACCTGGCAATCAAATGAGTCACTCCTTTCTCTAAGAAGTGACTGGACTGACTCGATTGTCAGATACCGTAAAAAATATAAATTAAAGACAGCCAAAATCGCTTATTCTGGACCGGTCTATCCTTACAATCATGAGAAAATGCAGTTTGGAATGGAAATCTTTTCGGAAACTATCATCAAACAGCAGGACGCAATGAAAGAACTGCTTGATTATATTCAGACCAATCTAAATCAAGACCTCTCAGTGGCTGTAATCAGCCATTATTCTTTGTTAAAAAAACTGTTGTCTCAAGACGAACTGGAAGATGCAGAGATCAAAAACTTATTGAGGGAACGTAACTTAGATGGCCTCATTCACCACTTGGGGTCTGAACACCCAGTAGTTCAGTTAATGAGCCAGCCCGTCCCCGATCAACTGCAGTTTGCTAAAGAAAAATTCCCGGACTTAAAAGAGCCTGTAAACGAAATGATCGAATGGTCTGCTCTGCTTGAAAAGAAAAATATCCCGACTGTGTACAGTGACTTATTTTCACTGCCTGCTCAGTCTTACTATAAAGGTATTTTCCTTCAGTTTTATACAGATCAGTTAGTTGAGCCTATCGTCACAGGTGGACAATATTCAAGCCCCACAAAAGCTTTTGGTATGGCAATCAACTTGACTGATCTAACCTATTAATCAATTTTTCGGAGGAAACTGACATGATAACTATTGCATTATCTAAAGGAAGACAATTAAAAGATTTTATAGCTTTTTTGAAAAGCAAAGAGCTGACTCATTTAAGTGACGCACTTGAGTCTGTCTCCAGAGAACTCGTTGTTGAAACAGATTCGATCCGTTTCTTACTGGTTAAAGGGGAAGATGTGCCTGTCTATGTTGAAGAAGGCGTGGCAGATCTTGGTATAACAGGCAGTGATGTCTTATACGAGCAGAAGAGACATATTAATAATTTGATGGATTTGCCTTTCGGGTACTGTCACTTTGCATTGGCAGCCAAAAACCCACAGGAGACTTATCCCGTTGTCGCTACCAAGTATGTTCGATTCACGCAGGACTATTTTGATTCCATCATGCAGCCTGTCAAAATCATTTATCTGAAAGGCTCCGTCGAACTGGCCGCTACTATTGATATGGCCGATGCCATCATGGATATTGTTCAGACAGGGACAACTCTTAGAGAAAATGGGCTGGAAGAGCAAGTTCAGCTTCATGAAATCAATGCCCGTCTCATTGCAAACAAGCATGCATTCTTTTCTAAAAATGAAGAAATACAAGCTATCATCAATCAATTTAAAAAAGCAGGTGTGTAAATGTATACAACTCAATCATTCAAAGCTAAATTTGAAACGATCAATAGTGTTGACTGGACCAAAACAACAGCTGTTATGGAAATTATTCAAGCCGTTCAGGAAAAAAAGGACCGCGCGTTAAAGACATTCAGCGAACAGTTCGATCACGTTGAACTCACTGACTTGGAGATACCTCATGGCGACCTTGAAACTGCCGTTCAGAAAATTGATAAGAAGTTGAGAGAATCGATGGAGGAAGCACACGAGAACATTAGAACGTATCAGGAATCCATCAAACTGACAGATAGCGAAGGCACTGAGTTGTTTCAAAAGGTTCATCCTTTAAATCGTGTAGGTATTTATGTTCCTGGTGGCACAGCTCCCCTTCTTTCGACCGTACTGATGACAGCTGTACTGGCTAAAGTAGCAGGTGTCAATGAAATCATCGTTACCACACCACCACAAGCAGATGGTGTTCATCCTGCAATACTGGCCGCGTGTCGTATTGCAGGCGTTGACCATGTCTATCAGGTCGGTGGCGCACAAGCCATTGCCGCATTAGCCTACGGGACAGAAACCATCCCTAAAGTGGATAAAATAGTGGGACCCGGGAATCAGTATGTGGCTTTAGCTAAAAAACTGGTATATGGTGAAGTCGGAATTGATTCAATAGCCGGACCCAGTGAAATAGTGATCGCAGTAGACGAAACCACCAATGCCACATGGGCAGCTTATGATATTCTTGCACAGGCAGAACACGATATAGAAGCACGTACCTTCTTAGTTAGTTCAAACGAAGGCAAGCTGCAGGAAATATATGGTGCTGTTCAAAAAGCACTGAAAAAACAGCCGCGAGCATCTATTATTCAGGAAAGCCTAGCCAATCATCACTATAATATATTGACTGAATCCACTGATGAAACAATCGAGATTATCAATCTTATTGCAGGAGAACATGTATCCATTCAGACTAAAGACGCTAGTGAGTATATTGAGCGCATTACCACTGCTGGCGCATTATTCATCGGCGACTATTCTCCAGAAGCGATTGGTGATTACGTTGCCGGACCGAGTCATGTCCTTCCTACAGGGGGAACAGCGCGTTTCAGTAATGGGTTGACAGTGAACGATTTTCTTCGCACAAACTCAGTGATAGCCCTGGAAAAAGACACCTTCTTGCGAATGGCTCCAAGCGGCATGCGAATGGCTAAAGAAGAAGCATTGAACGCGCACTATGACTCATTAGCAAGCAGATGGGAGGATTTAAAATGATTAGAATCGATAAAAATGAAAGTCCTTATAGAGCTTTGACTGAAGACGAAATTGGAAAACTGGCTGTTGATACTCACTTCAATCAGTATGCTGAAGATGAATACTTAAACCTTCAGCAAAGTTATGCCGCATACAATAATCTTGACCCCGACTTGATATCTTTCGCAAATGGATCTGATGAATGGATCCAAAAAGCGATGATTGTTTTAGGTGATGGGCCTGTTTTAGTGTTAGACCCTGATTTTGTGATGTATGAAGAATATGCCAAACAGTTCAACCGACCGTTAACTAAAATCAACTGTCTCGATGACTGGACATTTGATTATGAAGAAGTCTATAAAAAAATAAAAGAACTTAAGCCTTCTGTCTTTATTTTTTCTCAGCCCAATAATCCTTTTGGAACACTGCACCCATCTGATTTCATACAGGCAGCTGCTGAACTGATGAAAGAAGTGGGCGGTTATTTCATCATAGATGAAGCCTACGGTGAATTTATCGAAGACCAAGTGACTTACCCCGAAGGTGATCATGTCATTCGCTTACGTACCTTAAGTAAAGTGTATGGTCTAGCTGGCTTACGTGTGGGAGTAGCAACCTCTACTGAAAAAACAATGGCTATTTTAAATTCGATTGCTCACCCTTACCCACTCAATACATTTTCTTTAAATGTAGCCAATTATCTGCTGAATCAGACAGAACGATTGGATCAGTTTATCGAGCTTAACCGGGTGCTGTCTAAAAAACTGTTTCAGATATTTAAAGATGAAGTTGGAGATGTCATCAGCATTCTGGATAGTTCAACTAATTTCGTGTTTACGTATGGAGATAAAGCTGCTGAATTAGGTGAATATATAGTCGAAAGAGGCTTTTTGCCTAGGATGTATCCCGAATCTGAGAATCTTGCTTTGAGAAAAGCGGTCAGATACTCGATTGCTACAGACGATCAGCTTAATGCGTTAAGAGATATTTTAAAAGATTGGAGAACTGCACAGTGACCATAAAAAAAGAACGCAGAACTAAAGAAACCTCAATAGAACTTAAGATCAGTAAAGGCCTGTCAGAATCACATATCGATACTGGCGTGGGATTTTTAAATCATATGCTGGATTTGTTTGCGTTTCATGGTCACTATGTCATCGACTTAAAAGTTGATGGTGATGTGGATGTGGATGATCACCACACGACAGAAGACGTTGGTATTCTAATTGGACAAGCCATTGCTGAACTGATGAACGATAAAGAGTCGATCGAACGGTATGGAACGGCTTATGTCCCTATGGATGAAACACTGTCAAGGACCGTAATAGATATCAGCGGCCGCCCGTATCTTCACTTCGAACCTGATTTTTCGAGTCAGAAAGTTGGTTCATTTGATGTACAGTTAGTCAAAGAATTCTTTTATGCGCTGACAATCAATGCCCGTTTGACTGTACACATCGATTTAATCAGAGGCGGCAATACTCACCACGAAATTGAATCGATCTTTAAGTCTTATGCACAGGCTCTGCGCAAGGCGTCTAGAGATTCTTCAATTACAAGATTGCCTTCTTCTAAAGGAGTGATCGAATCATGATTGCGATTGTTGATTACGGCTTGGGTAATATCGCTAATTTATCAAATGCTTTACATTTTCTCGGATACGAGGTACGTGTAACAAATAAAGTCAGTGAACTGGAAGCAGCTGATCAAATCATTTTGCCAGGTGTTGGTCACTTTAAAGACGCTATGAATCGTTTAAATGATTTGAACCTTGTGCCGGAGCTGATCAAACTTAAAGAGTCTAAACCCTTCATTGGAATTTGTTTAGGGATGCAACTATTATTCGAACACAGTGAAGAAGGCGATGTCGACGGGTTGAACTTTCTTCCGGGACAAGTTAAGAAAATGACGTGTCAACTGCCTGTCCCCCATTTAGGCTGGAACAAACTGAATGCTTCTCTTCCTTCTCTTGAAGAAGACGTATACTTCATCCATTCATACAAAGTACACACTGATGAAAATGTAGTTGCGAAAGCCAACTACGAAGAAGATGTCGTAGCCATTGTTCAAAAGGATAATATTATTGGCATACAGTTCCACCCTGAAAAAAGCGGAGACAAAGGACTGCAAATACTAAATCAAGCATTAAAAGGCGGGTTTAATCAATGATAGAATTATGGCCGGCAATCGATTTGATCAACAATCAGAGTGTGCGATTAACTGAGGGCGATTATGATACAAAAGAGCTGATGCCTCGCACCCCACAAGAAGCAATTGCCTTTTACAATCAGTTTGAACAAGTCAAACGTATCCATATAGTAGACTTAATGGGTGCACTGCATCAGAAACCTGCCGAGGAGAGATTTATTAAAGATCTGATTCAGGTAAGTGACTGTCCAATTGAAATAGGCGGAGGTATCCGTTCTAAAGAAACGATCGATTACTATCTGGAGAGCGGCGCCTCTTACGTTATCGTTGGAACACGTGGTCTTCAGGATTTCGACTGGCTGACTGAGATGACTCAGCTCTACCCTGGTAAAATATACTTGGGTCTGGATGCCAAAAAAGATCAGGTTGCAGTTAACGGCTGGACAGAATCAGTCGATCGGACGATATTCGATGTGGCTAAAGAGACTGCTTCACTCCCTTTAGGGGGAATCATTTATACAGATATTTCAAAAGACGGTAAAATGCAGGGACCAAACTTCGAATTGACTAAACAGCTGGTCTCTTCTACTCCTCATCCTGTTACAGCTTCTGGAGGAATCCGTAGTCTGGAAGACATGAAGCTGCTTGAAGAAGCAGGTGTTTCCGCTGCAATCGTTGGAAAAGCCGCAAATACAGATGCTTTCTGGGAGGGAATCAACTAAATGATCAAAAAACGAATCATTCCCTGTCTTGATGTCAAAGACGGCGTAGTGGTTAAAGGCATTCAGTTTAAAGGGTTACGTGAAATAGGCGACCCGGTGGATCTGGCCAAGAGGTATAATTTACTTGGGGCAGATGAACTGGTTTTTCTTGATATCTCTGCTACTCAAACGGGAAATGCCTTGATGCTGGATGTGATAAGACAGACCGCCAGAGAGCTCTTCATCCCTATGACCATAGGAGGCGGATTAAAGTCTATTGAAGACATTTCTGCTGTATTGAATGCTGGGGCTGATAAGGTCAGTTTAAACTCTGCTGCACTGAAAAATCCGGACTTGATTAATGAAACAAGTGAAAAATTCGGAACACAATGTATCTGTATTGCCATCGATGCCAAGTGGGAAGAATCCGAACAGGACTGGTTCTGTTACACACATGGTGGAAAAGAGCGTACAGATATCCGGACACTAGACTGGATCAAAGAAGTCGAAGAACGCGGCGCCGGTGAACTCCTAGTTACCAGCATGGACTATGATGGGATGCAGAACGGATTCGATCATACGTTACTTTCAAAAATTCAAAAAGAAGTGTCTATTCCAGTCATTGCTTCCGGTGGAGCTGGAAGTGCTGAAGATTTTGTTTCCTTATTTTTAGAAACAGATGTGTCAGCTGGTTTAGCGGCTTCTATCTTCCATGATGAAGATGTGACGATTCAGGAAGTAAAAGATTTATGCGACACGAAAGGAGTTCCGATGCGACATGTCTAACTACGACTTATTAAAACCTGACTTTTCTAAAGGATTGCTTCCTGTCATATTGCAGCATTATACAAGCAAGGATGTTCGTATGATGGGCTATATGAACAAAGAAGCATTTGAATTAACTAAGCAGGAAGGTGTCGTCTGGTTCTTTTCTCGTTCAAAAGACCGGTTATGGAAAAAAGGGGAATCAAGTGGAAACGTCCAGTACGTTAAAGCAATGCATCTGGACTGTGATCAGGATGCTCTGCTGATTATGATCGACCCTGTTGGGCCTACTTGTCACACAGGATCAGACAGTTGTTTCAATCTTGCTCCCTCTTTCACCTTAAAAGACATTGAATCAACTATTGAAAATCGGTCAACTTCTTCAGAAGAAAAGTCCTACACTAACTATCTGCTGAATGAAGGAATAGACAAAATAGCCAAAAAATTTGGTGAAGAAGCTTTTGAAATAGTCATAGGTGCTAAAAATAAAGATAAAACAGAAATCAAAAACGAGGCCGCTGATGTGCTGTATCACTTAGGGGTGTTGTTATATGATTCTGGAGTATCAGTTTCTGAAGTGGAAGCTGTGCTGGCTTCTCGTCATGAAAAGAAAAACAATTTTAAAGGTGAACGACAATCAGTTCAGGACTGGTGACTCGTGTGACCTTTAAACCATTCAAATAAATAGTAAAAACCCACATGTCATAAGGCTATCCATTCGATTTCCTTAATGACATGTGGGTTTTATATTTATACGGTTTTTATTGTCAGCACCTGTCTACATAGTCTCTTATTTTCCCCAGAATCTGCTATAGTTAGACTCATAAGTGCCCTTTTTAATTACCATATGCTTCACTCTTACCTAATTCATGTAACTCAACTCACCTGTCGTTCTCCACTTGACTCTATACAGCCTTATTCATATTACTCAAGTCGATCTCCGTTCTCCACTTGACTCTATACAGGCTTATTCGTATTACTCAACTCGATCACCGTTCTCCACTTGACTCTATACAGGCTTATTCGTATTACTCAACTCGATCACCATTCTCCACTTGACTCTATACAGGCTTATTCGTATTACTCAACTCGATTACCGTTCTCCACTCGCCTAAATAAATACTCCTGACATATCCTACACTTTTACTCACATAAGTGCTGGCAGTTGATTGTTCAGTTACATTTTATAGGATGGTCTTTCTTTAATTAACCTTTCGTCTTCCCATTTTTTGAATTATACGTATCCTAAAAAATAAGTAATAGCTTAAATAGTGTGTTCATTTGTTGAAATAGCCTGCTTAATTATATACTATTAATAAGTTATGACTGAAACGTGGAGGAATACATAATGCCTAATCAGATCAATAGAGTTAAATTAGCTGAACGTGGAGCTAAAGTAAGTATTTTTATCTATATTTTACTAGCACTGGCAAAAGTTATTATGGGCTATTTTTTCAGGTCATCTTCTCTGTCAGCGGATGGATTTAATAACCTGACTGATGTGGTGTCGTCGGTCACCGTACTGATTGGGTTGAAAACAGCCCGGAAACCAGCTGACCACAATCACCCCTACGGACACTGGAAAGCTGAACCTATCGCAAGTTTAATCACTTCATTTATAATGTTATTCGTTGGATTTCAAGTGTTCCAGAGCAGCATCGTCAGGCTGGTGACTGGTGAGATCACTCCTCCAAATAGTTTAGCGGCCATTGTTTCTTTTATTAGTGCCATTATCCTATTCTTTCTATACCGCTATAATTTATCTCTCGCTAAGAAGGCAAACAGTGCTGGTTTGCGGGCTGTTTCTAAAGACAACTTGGCAGACAGCTTAACTAGTATGGCCACAACAGTTGCTATTATTGGTGCTTCCTTTGGATGGGCTTGGCTTGACGGAACGATGGCCATTATTGTGTCACTGATTATTATTAAAACTGGAGTAGATGTGTTCAAAGAAAGCAGTTTTGCATTGTCTGACGGATTTAAAGATAAACACCTGGCTGAATACAAAGAAGATATTTTAAAACAACCTAAAGTGAAAGAAGTCGCCTCGATTAAAGCGCGTATGTATGGAGCTAATACTTACGTCGATGTTACTATTTTAGTAGATGGCAGCATGACGGTCCAGGAAGGACATGACGTGACTGAGCTGATCGAAGAAGTATTGTATGAGAAACATGATGTTATGCATACAGATGTCCATGTCGAGCCGGATAACTTGATGGATCAGTTTAACAGAGATCAAATGTAAGGCGATGAGGAACCAAAAAAGGACAAGAGGTCAGCTGAGTGCTGATCTCTTGTCCTTTTTAATTGTTTTTTTCTATTTAGATGCAGTGACTTTAAAGTTCTGGTTCACTTCTGCTTGTATTGGGGAAAACAGACTGAAAAAATCACCCATCAGTTCGTTCATCGGAATCGTTACTTCTCTGACAATTTTTGAGGTATCAAACATATCATAATCCCCGCCACCCACTGCACGGTACTGATTGATCACAATTTCCAGACTGTCTTCAGGTTGAATTGGGCTTCCTTTGTACAGCAGCTTTACAACTCGCTCACCCATTGGGCGGGACACATCGATTGTGTAGTCTATTCCTTCATACATATCGTAATTATACATTTGGGGCTTAGGATCCATAAAACTAGGATTGACGATTATATCCCCAGATTCTCCCAGTTTAAAGTAGGTAGCTGATCTCTCGAGTGCCGCTTTCAAATCTGCCCCGCTTACTTTAAGAACTGCTAACGTGTTTGGATAAATATAATTTAAAACTACATCACGCATGGTTACTTTTTTCCCAAATCCTTTAGCCTGATTATTGAACAAGGCCGTACCAGATATATCACAGTTTGAGTAATGCATCTGCACCTTGTGGACAAATTCGACATATGGATGCTCCACTCTTCTAGCCTGTTCGACATCATCTATTTCCATGTCTCCTTCGACTTCACCAATAGGACTGTCCAGCCACATCTCCACTTCATCATTAATGTGTTTAAATTCGTCAACAAAACATTGGTGAACCGGTACTCCTTCTGTCGAAATAACTTCGGGGATGGAATCGATCAGCTGAAACTTCCCATTGACCTTTTCAATTTCGAGCGTCACTTTTCCTAAGTAGGTTCCCTTATCTCCCGGCATAACGACTGCTGTCTGATTAACTTTTTCTGCTATGACCCTATGCTGGTGGCCAGTCAGTAACACATCGATGCCTTCGACTTCATGAAGTAAGGCATAGCCCTCATTTTCCCCAGTTTGAATTTCTGTTTCTTTTCCGGTTCGTAAATCCTTCTCAAATCCCCCATGATAGCTGACTACAACTATATCAGCCTGCTCTCTTAAATAGGGAATGTATTCTTTTGCACTTTCAACTGCTGATTTGAATGTCAACCCCTCGTAATTCTCAGGGTGTTCCCAGTTAGGAATGTAAGGAGTAGTCAAGCCTAAAACAGCAATTGTAACGCCTTGTTTATTAAACAGTTTGTATCCTTGTCCGAACGCCGGCTCGCCTTTTTCATTCAGGATATTCGCACTTAAAACTGGATAATCTGCTCCTTTGATCGCAGATTTCAAGTAATCTAATCCATAATTGAATTCATGATTCCCGACCACCCCTGCATCAAACTGACACTTGTTAACTGCATTCATGACTGCTGAGGCTTCTTTCTTTTCTTTTACAATATAGTGAGTAAAAGGCGACCCCTGGATAATATCTCCATTTTCTATAGTCAAGCTTGGTCCTTCTAATTGACTTCTTTCACTTTCAAGTAGAGAGGCAATTTTAAATAGTCCAAATTCTGCTTTATGCTGTCGCGATTGGTAATCAGTAGGGAAAAGATACCCATGGATATCACTTGTTTCAAATAATGTAAGTTTCATAAAATGATCCTCTCATCTGCTCTTTTAGTCTTGATTTCTCAGTTCGATCAGTAACTCAGGATTATCTGTCATGATGCCATGTGCACCCAGATCTATCAGCTCCTGCATCGTTTCTTCATCGTTAATGGTCCAGTAGTATACGGTCATCCCTCGGTTCTCTGCCCCTCTTATCAATTTCCAGTCGGCCAGGTTAAACCCTTCCTGTTCGGTCGGCAGCTGAAAGGCATCTGCCGTCGGCCGATAGACTGCATTGAGGAGCGCTTTGTGAATCATCACAAAACGTCTGGTTTCCTGTTCCCCCGCTCCGATGGCAACGGATCCTTTGGACACTTCATTAAATCTCAAATTGATGTCATGATCAAAGCTCGCAATCAGCACCCTGTCATGCATATTGTACTCTTCGATCAATCGCCACATTTCTTGAATCATTTCCTCATATTTTTCTGGATCGTTGGTCGCTTTCAACTCGATCAGCTGACGTTTATGACCGAATTCCTGGAAGACCTCTTCAACTGCAGGAATATATACGCCCTTGTCTCTAAAGGTGTGTTCCCCTTGTTCATTTTCAAAGTGATATCCGGCATCAAGTGCTTGCAACTCCTCTAGAATCATATCGTTCACTCGTCCAGTCCCATCAGTGGTTCGGTCAACTGTATCATCATGTATAACAACTAATTCTCCATCGGCTGTAATAAAGACATCATATTCCAATATATCCACTTCGAGATTCTCTGCATGTCTGAATGCGTCAAGCGTGTTTTCAGGGGCATGATCCAGTCCCCCTCTGTGAGCTATAACTAAGGGCTTGGTACTCTTTTGTAAAAAGTCCTGCTCCCCTTCCGACGATAATGGAAATAGAAATAGCAGAAACCACACAAACAACACCACACTTAAACCGATTCCTATCACTTTCACTATTTTTCTCATGCTGCTCCTCCTCGTATTATATATTTATAGTTAATCAGCTGATAATTAAAGTAACGACTGCAAATGAAACAACTACGACTAGACTGGATAATACCATGGCGTGCATAAATGGTTTCCATCCTGTTTTGATAAATAACTTGATATCTGTTTTTAATCCAATGGCTGCGAGCGCTACGACCATTAAGAACCGGCTAACCGACCTTAATGAATCAGAAAGGACCGGGGTAATCACTCCAGCAGAGTTTAAGCCCGCCATCAACACAAATAATACAATAAACCATGGAACGAGCCCTTGAAGGGACACTTTTTCTTTTCGCTTATCAGGTGATTTCAGTTTTTTGTTAAAATAAATAATTGAGAAAATAATAACAGTTGGGATGATTGCGAGTGTACGTGTCAGCTTGACCATGGTTGCAATTTCACCGGCACTCTCAGAAAAGGCAAAACTGGCTGCTACTACACTTGATGTATCGTTAATTGATGTTCCTGACCAGTAACCGAAAAATTGATCACTCAGCATCAACAGACGGCCAATGACTGGATAGGCGACTATCATCAGCATATCAAACACAAATGTTGCTGAAATTGCATAAGAAACATCCCCATCTTCTGCCTCTATAACTGGGGCCATCGCTGCAATTGCAGATCCGCCACAAATGGCAGTCCCAGCTGCAATCATATTGCTTAGTTTCCAGTTAACTTTGAAGACTTTGCCTAGCAGATACCCTCCCCCAAAGGCCGTCACTAACGTAAAGAGCAATACAAACAGGGTTCGGCTTCCCACTTGCAGAATAATTGAAAAATTCAATGAAGCCCCTAATAATATAATAGCAAATTTCAATACTTTTTTAGATGTAAACTGGATGCCTTCCTGGAACACATCTTTGTTATAGTATAGTGTTCTGATCCCTATCCCCAGAAACATGGCCAATACTGCTGATCCTATGTAATGTCCGGGCAGTTGTGATTCGATCAGTATAGCCACTAGGGCGATCCCCGCGGCTAATAATACTCCAGGTAAGATAGCTAGTCCTTTTTTCATTCTACACAATCCTTTCTATTTCTACCTGAATTATTATAACATTAATTGGACTCATTACATGATGGAATAACAAATTGATCATAAAAAAAAGACTAAAAATAATAGTGAAGATGTTTACACCCTCACTAATTATTTTCAGTCTTTTTCAGTTAACGAGTCATGGTTTTAATTTTACTAAATCCAACAATTGAAGCGGCAAGAATATGAAAGACAATTCCCATTCCAGCAACAATGGTCAGTAAAAACAACTGATTTTCATTTTCAACTATTATTCCTGCGAACGACCATACAAACACTAGCGGATATATCCAATCCATATGAGCTAATGAGACAAAAAGCGCAATAACTGTCGCTATGACAAGTAATATAAGTGTCCACTGGTATTCGTTTAATCCTGCTACTTCTTCTATCCCTTCGTCCTTCACTAGATCAACAATATTTACTATAGTCGCGACTGTCCCCCATCCGAAATAGACAGAGAATGGGACACGATCAAACCAGTCTGATGATGTTTTAGTAATTTTCTTGTATATGACAATCAGGGTAATGAGAAGACCAATTATAATGATAACGGACGCCAATAGCCATCTCTGTGTGAACGCAACAATCCACATAGCATTCAAGATGAAGTTAGCGATAGGCCAATAGTGCAGTGTTTCATACACTTGATCTCTTTCGTGGTTCAAAAAAAACAGACGAATAATCCATATGGCCAGTAAAATATAAATGAGTCCCCATATTGAAAAGACATATCCAGCCGGTTGTATAATTGCCTGATTTTCATCCGCGATGGTCCCTACATCAGATCCGACCAGATAATTCATAGCAATCATCACAACAAACGCAACACTATAAATGATTCCAAATCTTTGTTTAGTTGACATTTAATCCACTCCTTAGTCTTTATAAATCAAAGTAATATGATTCCAATAAATATACCTGCTGCTGTTTTAATGCCATTCTTTTCAGAAAACGCTTTGCTTTGGGTAGTGACTCAACAGACACGTCTACCTCCTTTTTGTACTTTTCGAATGCTTTTTTATCTTTTTGAACGTCTTGACCTTTTACATACCCCCATACATGGTCTAAACTATTGATCACTACTTTAGAGGATAAAGGCGTATCCATTGCCTCTTCAATCATTCTGTAAAAGGGGACTACTGGATAAGATGCTTTATCTTTCAGCAGCTCTCTTATTTTCTGATAATGTGAGGGGGATCTTTCCAGTACAGCATATTTGTATCTACTCCACTCTTTTTCCAGATCTTTAATGGTTGCTTCTTTTGAGGTTGCAAGGATACACTTTACTGCGGATAAGTTTTTATCTTTCACTTCCAGCATAATGTCTATACCTAGTGGAGCAATGGATTCATAATACCCCAAAAATTCCTGTAGTCGAACGGTCTGGGAATGAGCCCCTTCCCTGGCACCCAACTGCTGCTGAGAATAATGAACTTTGGGATTGCCATCACTGTCTTTCCAGGTTCCTTTTGCTTTACTTATCCAGTAGGCATCTGACCCATCCAGTTCCTTTCCATTTATATAATGGTGTAGATTGTCGTATACAACAGGCGCTCCTGTGTTCTCACTTATATACAGCACGTCTTCAATTGTATACAGCCGATCATCGTTTTCTATGATAAGCCTTGCTTTGACCGCATCATCTAGCATTTTGTAGACATCAATGAATCTAATGACTGCCGCTTCTTTGTCCCCATAGACTCCCCCAATATGAAGAATGATTTTGTGCTGAGACCCCACATTAAAATTATCAATAAATTGTGTGTGGTAGGTTAAATCATCAATTGCTCTTGAGACAACATCTGGATTAGGTGAATTAAGGACCGTATATTGACCAGGATGCATGGATACTCTCATATCATATTGCTGAATTTTTTTCCCGATCTGATCAAATCTTTCTTTGAAAAGGGCAGACCAGTTCAAATCGTTCACGTTAAAATCTGACCCAAACGGAATGATATCTGAGCTCATTCTAAACAGCCGGATGTTCATTTGATGATTATAATCAATCATGGCTTCAAGTACTGCAAGATTATGCTCGATCAGTTCGGTCAAATTTTCCCTGGTCGCGTTTTGTCTGCGACAGGTTTTGTAGTTTAGATCCATCACACCTCGCGTTAAACACGCATAGCCTATAGTCATAACAATCCCCCAACGTTACTTTAGATAGTTATAGTTTATCACTCATTAATTTTTTTCTCTAACATTCTGAATTTAAGTGAATAATTAAATGCTGGAGCATATCATTATACAAAAGGTAAATCCTTCTGTTATACTCAACTTATCAAATAAAAGGAGTGAGCAATAATGTTGTGGACAATAATAGGACTTTTAATTTTATTTTGGATTTTAGGACTTGTGTTTGAAGTTGCAGGTGGACTAGTGCATATTTTACTTGTAATTGCATTAATCGTATTCATCTTTAATATGATTACTGGTAGAAGAGGAAGGTAACTTAATACTTACTTCAATCTAATAAAAAACAAGGCCGGCTGAATTTTATTTCAGGCGGCCTTATTTTCTTTGGAAGAATTAAGACTATTATAACTTTTGTGTTAAAATAGAAACAAACGACACTGGAGGTTTTACGATGGCATGTCCTTCCTGTACTATAAGCAAACAGCGAATTATATTAGATATTCCCAGCAAGCTAACTTCAATGGTTCTCAGTCATTTTGATCAGAGAGATTACCCGTACGCCATCAAGGATGACTACATACTCACAACCGAGCAGGCTGCAGCAGATTTAACCGATTTTCTGGAAGCTATGGCTTTGACTGAAGAAGTCTCATTTAAAATCCATAATGACGAATGGTTACCTATTTTAGATATCAGAACATACATAGAATCCTCTTGGGTGGATAATATACTTAGAGAGAAATTTATTGCCATGCATTTTCAGCCTATTATCACCTCGACCGGTAAAATATATGGCTATGAAATGCTTGCTCGCTTTAAAGATCAAAATGGAGACGTGATTTACCCTGACGTTATGTTTCCTGCTGCCAAAATTAGAGGCCGCACATTTGCATTAGACCGTTTATGCCGTATACAAGGTGTCAGACAAGTGACACGATTAAGTGAGGATCAGAAGGCCTTTATCAATTTTATCCCTACCGCAATTTATGATCCGGCCTATTGTCTTAAAACAACGACTGCAGTTGCCAAACAGATGAATATTGAAAGCGACCGCTTTGTATTTGAGGTAGTGGAAACGGAAAAAATACGGGATACCGCACATTTAAAATCGATATTAACATATTACCAAAATAATGGCTTTAGTTATGCCCTGGATGACGTTGGCTCTGGATATAATACATTGGATCTGTTATCTGATTTAAAACCACCTTACGTTAAACTGGACATGCATTATGTTCAAGGCGTGCACGCCTCAGAGAAAAAGCAGGCAGTCGCTTTATCGTTTTTAGAGAAAGCGAGAGAATATGGTGCCATAACCTTAGCCGAAGGCATTGAAGAAATTGAAGATTTCGAGTGGCTAAAAACAAACGGCTATCACTTATTTCAAGGGTATTTATTTGGAAAACCACTCCCTGATCCTCTACCAGAAAATGCCGTTGACTTAACTCGCTATTAACCACTCTTTTATACTCCCATCACTTTGAACGTATAGCCCCTTTATGCTAAACGACAAAATACCAGCTGGAAGGCTCATCATCTTGAGTCTTTCAGCTGGTATTTTATTCTTCCCTCATCAGCATGTCTTGAGCCATATCTATATAGTCTTTCAGTCCAGACTCAAGTCCAAATTCTGCTATAGTCATGGCCTGAGTAGATAATAATTCGATAATATGTTCCTTCATGTACGGCCAGCAGTATCCGCCTTCTTGCTCGTAGGCCCTTATAAGCTCAACCAACGCCTCTTCACCGAATAACAGGTAGTGTGCAGTAAAATCGTGTGCACTATCATCTATTCGAGCCTCAGTCCAGTCGATCATCCCAGTCACCCTGTAGTCGGTGTCAATCAAAATATGCCCTGGAAACAAGTCCCCATGGATAAATGCCGTCTGTTCGGGCCATAAGTAATCACTTTCCAGCCATTTCTGCCACCTCTTCCATAGTGCCTGACTGATCGTGAACTGACTTTTTAAAGTGTCCATTCTTTTTTTCATCATTAATCGCAAGTCTTTCGCAGCCACACGTTTAAATTCCCCAGCCACATCAGGTGTGGACGAGAGACTGTGAAGCGCCACCAGGGACTTTGCCAAGCTATGTGTATACGTTTTCGGTATATCCTGCCTATCAAATAACCAGCTGGTCTCTCCTGTAGCCATATCCGTCTGGCTGACTGGGGAACCCTTTACCATAATGTAACCAATCAGTTCGTTAGAGTACACACTCCAAGCAGGAACATCAAATGGCAAAGGGTGTTGATTGAGAAGATCTAACGCTTTTTTCTCCTGTATTATCTTACTGAATACGTCTTTTCTTCTAGGTACTCGCAGAACCCACTGATTGCCTGATTTATCTTCAGCAAATGCGACCTGAAAATCCAACCCACTTTCTTCTGTCACCATCGATTCTTCTATTAGTTCGATGCCTTCCTTCGAAGCTCTGGTCAGCACTTCTTTTTTAAATGACATAAGTTGTCTCCTTCTTTAAGTCGTTTACAGATGGTTAAAAATAATGACCGCAATCAGTGCTATACTAGTCAGCATACCTGAAATAGGTACACATATTTTAAACACTGTGCGTTTAGTTTTATGTCTAAACAGAGTCATGCCCGCCCAGGCACCCAGGCCCCCTAATAGGGCTGCAGATAACAGTAATGTCCGTTCTGAGATCCGATAGTTCTTTTTTATTGCGCGCTGTTTATCACTATAGAAGAGATAAAGACTGCGTAAATTAAGCAGCACGATTACACTTAGAATAAGCAGCTGTTGTATTGTTAAAGTAGTCATATAATGGGTCCTCACTTTATGTTTTCCTGTTTTCTCTCAGTCATGCTTCACTGAATCAATCGCATATCTCAGCCTGATAATGGTGTACACGTTTTTAACTCAGCTCTATTCGGATGACATACTTCAATGTGTGTGATTTTCTCAAAAAAGACTAGGCTGGTTGAATCCTTTTGACAAACACAGCTTTAAATAAGTTGAACGGGCAGATCCATCAAAAAAGGCTGAGCTACCATCAGGACAGTATGACCCCCCCAATTTTAGACCAGCCTTCTCGATAAGACGACATTAGTATGACCGTTCTACTCTTCCACAGATCCATCTATATCAAGTCGTGTGGTTGTCTCTTCTAAAGAGCGTCTCAAACGGTTCTGATAGTTCTCGCCGAATTCACCACTGTCGAGTGCTGATTCAACGGGCAGTATACGGTAAGTATACTCACTATCTCCTTCGTACATATGACGGTAGACCCAAGTAGGAGTATAATCTACTCCTTGAATTGTTGTTTCTCCTGTTTGGTCGTTTTTTTGGACATCAACATGGAAGATGACACCATCTTCTGTTGGTGCACGTCCCTCACCAAGCGTTTCTATTCGCTGGTTAGATATAAAGTTTCCTAAAGAATACACAACGACGGATTCATTTCCATCAACTTCCATAAATTCGGCTTCTTGTATCACATGAGGGTGACTGCCAAAAATAATATCTACCCCTTCACGTGTCAGCATTTCTGCATAAGTGGTCTGAAACTCGTTCGGTTCTCTCTGGTACTCAGCTCCCCAATGCATGTATGAAATAATCAAGTCTGCTTCAGATGCTTTTGCCTCTTCGATATCCTGAAGAATGCGGTCTTCACTTATCACATTGATCTGAGCATTCACCTGTTCGGGTGAGAATCCAGCATCAACGCCATTCAAGTGTTCCGTATAAGCTAAAATAGCGACTTTGACTCCTTGTATATCTTTTATTAGAACCCGTGAGTCCGGCTCGCTAGTATACGTGCCAACAGGATCCAGTCCTTTTTCCTCAATGACTTCGACCGTTCTTGTCACTCCTGCAAATCCAGTATCTAGACTGTGGTTATTTGTAGTGATGAGCGTGTCAAATCCGGCATGTGCTAATGCATCAACGATGCTGTCAGGTGTATTAAACATAGGGTAACCTGAATAGGGCAAACGCTCTCCTGATAAGGTCGTTTCAAGATTGGCAATAGCCAAATCTGTTTCAGAAATATAGGGAGCCATATCTTCAAATACAGATGTAAAATCATAAGTGTCTGTTTCGGCGTCGTAGGCACTGTTGATTTGAGTCATATGGCCCATAACGTCTCCGACTGCAGAAATTCTGATGTCAGTGACTGTTTCTTCTACACTTTCTTCTTCCTCTTCCTCTTCAGTTTCATCCCCGCTGTCTGCGCCCTCGTTAGTGTCAGTCTGTCCTTCGTTGTCTGTCTGTGTGTCTCCATTCGCCTGTTCCTGACCAGTTGTATCCGCCTCTTCATTATTTCCCTGAGCCATGTTAATCGCGATGGCAGTCGCTCCCATCAAAATAACAGAAAACAGGATAATTAAAGCGATCAGTTTAATTGACTTGGACTTGTTCTGCTTATTGGTTGATCTCAATAGTGATCCCTCTTTCAATTAAATATTCTTCATACGTCAGACCACTCTCATAAACTTCAGCAGCCAATTCTTCTCCCAGGTAGCGGAGATGCCATGGTTCATACTGGTACCCGGTAATTTCTTCTTTCCCTTGTGGATATCTAATGATAAATCCAAACTCATGTGCATGATCCTCTACCCATTTTCCTTCAGGCGTGTCTCCAAAAGCTTCTGTCAGCTGAAGATTGGCGCTTTCACTGGTAACATCCATTCCGAGTCCAGTCTGATGCTCACTATGACCTGGTTGAGCGCTGTATCTGTTAGCCGCTTCCTCTCCGTGGTTAGACACATAACTATTATACAGCTGTACTTGGGTCTGATAAGATCTGTAACCTGATCGTGCATGGAGATATAACTCATCTTCTTGAGCTGCATCGAACATTTCCTTCAATGCATCTGCTGCCTCTTCTCTTAATTGTCTGACTTCAGGATTTTCAAGTACAGTCGGTACATCTACAGTCACCAAATCATCTGGCGCATAGTCTTCAGGCAGACCATATTGTTTATTGACAAGTGCCTTGATACTCGATGGTTCCATCAGGTCGTCTTCAAAATCGATGTCAACCAATCCTTCGTCATCCGGGGCTTCTTCTGACACGTCTTCACTTGTGTCATCATCTGAAGGAGACTCATCTTCTGCTCCTATCTCTTCAGATTGTTCACTGTTTTCATCTGGGAGTTCTTCTGCCGATTCATTTCCTGTGGTAGCTGTGTGGTCTTCATTGTTATTATCCGAACACCCTGCAAGAATAAAAAAACTTGTCAGGACGCTGAGAGAATGTAACATACGTTTGTCAATCAATGGACTAGCTCCTTTTACTTTGGTTATACATTTTTAATTAATTTCACTTGTTATAGATTAACATAGATTCAATGATTCGACCATGACAGTTAGTGACGAAATTATTAACTGTGTACTGATCATCCTACTCATCCTCTAGAAAGACAGAGATAATGGTTTGCACGACCTGCTCATGCTGCTCTTCCCGAGTGATTTGACTTATCCCATCCCCAGATTGAAACCCATAATATCCAAAGTTAGAGTGATTTCCTCCTTCGATCCTACTGAAAACGGTATGATCTGGGAGATTTTCTCGAGACTCATTGAACCGCTCGTCGTCAACAATGATATCATGCGAGGCTGTAATGGATAACACTGGAAATGAGCGATTTGATAAATCACTATTCGCGCTGGGATACGATGCAAGGAAAAAGACACCATCAATATGCTCATCCTGATCAGCTACAAAAAGTGAAGCGCTGGCTCCACCCAAAGAATGTCCTCCAATCACCCACTCCTCATCCGAAGCATACTCATCATATATCCTCTCAAATGCACGAGTGTTTAAAATAGCAAGATTGAGGGGCATGTAAGGAATAAATACTCTAAATCCTTGATCACTCAGACTCTTTGCTAATGGCAGATACGATTCTGCTTCAACAAATGCGCCTTGATAGAACACGATCGTTCCTATTCTTACCTCTGGTTCAATTTTAATCCAGTTATCTTCCTGCATAACATTGGTATCGTTTAAGAGGTCTTTTGCTTCTTCCATCGCTTCATACGTACTGACACGAACAAATATAAACAGTCCGACCAATAATGCAGCAAGGAGAATGACACATCCAAGTACTATCTTTTTCCAGTTTTTCTGTATGGTTTTCATCCTTACCTTCATCCTTATATGATTTTTAGAAACGTTTTCTGACTGATGACTAAGTTGATTGCACTAGTTTGTTCTGCGAGGCATTAGTGCTGTTAATCCATGAGATTTGAGGGTACTGATTATAGGTTTCCAACCGTTACGATGGATCACCGGCTTTTCTCCATAAGCGATCCGCTTGATCTGCTGCTCGTAATAACTGATTCCTATAAATCCACCCGCTTTTTTATCCAAAAAGCTAAGTCCAGTGGTTAAACGAGGGGTGTCGATACGTGTCCTCTTCCCCTTACTGATCTGATTGGGTAGATCAGGGTACAATACTAATGGACGTGCTAAGCCAATCATAGTTGTCTGTTTCTCACTTAATGCGTGCTCCATTGTTTTAAGCGTTCGAAATCCTCCGGTCACAACTATAGGTGCTTTGATTTTTAGTTTGAGTTTTTTAGCGTACTCAATAAAAAAGACGTCCTCATCATCCGTTTCATTGAACATTTTCGGATTTTCATAGTTCCCACCTGATATCTCAATTAAATCGATCCCTAGATCTGATAGTTTCATCATGACTTTTACCGCTTCTTCTTCACTGAATCCACCCTCGCTGAAGTCAGAAATATTCAATTTGACACTTATCGAAAAATCAGTCCCAAGTGCCTCTCTCATTCCAGTATATATATCAATCAAAAAGCGCATTCTATTTTCGATCGAGCCACCATACTCATCTTCACGCTGATTACTAACGGGTGATAAAAACTGGCTGACTAGATAACCATGGGCTCCATGTATCTGAACACCGGTAAAGCCTGCCTTTTTGACAATCCTAGCGGTATTAATGAATTTTTGAATGATTTCTTTTACTTCACCTGTTGTTAACTCGCGTGGCTGATTAAAAAACGACTTATATTTTTTGTTTAATGCTATTGCGCTTGGGGCCACTGGTTCTTTGGACAGTGAACGCGGTGATTGTTTTCCCGGGTGATTCACCTGCACCCATAAGTGTGTATGATTGACTGTTCCTGATTTGGCCCATTGTTTTAAGGTCACCAGATCACGTTCATCATCTATAACGACATTACCCGGCTCCCCCAATGCTTGACGGTCTATCATCACATTACCAGTCACTACGATTCCTGAACCCCCTTTAGCCCACTCATTATAGAGATTCACAAGTAATGGGGTGGGACTATTGTTTCGATCAGCAAGTGTTTCACTCATTGCAGATTTGAAGAATCGGTTTTTGATGGTAATTTTATTAGGTAACTCTAAAGGCTGTTCCACTTCAAGCTTGCTCATTGATAGTCTCCTTCACTTTATCTATTAAATGCTGTGCGTTTATCTATTCAATCGTTTCCATCTGGAATGCATATAATAATTAGACTGATTTCTTTCATAAATATAGGCTGTCCATTCATAAGATTTGGTCCATTCTCTAAATACCGGAGTTGTTTTATATAAAAATCTAAGGGACCATTTTTCTGGCACGGGGGACCACCCTTTAGATGGAGAACATTTGATTTTAATATTCTTACCTCTTCTTACCACTTGGTATCTGCCGATTATCAACCCCAACGAGGCATGACAGCTGATCTGCATTATGCCTTCCCGCATTTTATTATTCTCCAGAGCTGTAATATCAGGAAATGGGGGGATAAATGTCAACTCGATAGGAAAGACGGCATTCGTTTGCCTTAACGTTTTAATTGAAGGAACTGAATTAGCCCAGTTTAATTCGATTATGCCTGTCTTCGTTTTTACACTATCCTGTTCGTCTGTTACCTTCAATAAACTAATATGATCATCTAGAGCAGGATTGAATTCTGCTATCAGCGGTTTGGAACTGTACCGTGTGAAATACATTTTCATCCCGTCAATGGGTACTGCAAGAGTATCAAGCTTATGATTTTTTCCGCTGATTTGTATATCAATGACGGTATGACTCTTTCTGACAAAATAAAAGTCAAACAAGTAAATCAGAGGCAGAGAAGAAGGAGTGTCAACCGAATGCCCTAAAGGAGCCAGCATATTAAACGGGTATCTTTTTTTGTAGTTCTTTTCATTGATTTTGATTTTAACCGGTCTGTTATATTTATCCGTAAACCGGTAAAGAGCCTGTACCCCTCTTTGATCAATTTCAAATGACGCGACCTCAAAGGAACATTCTAAAATATCTGCCGGCTCTCTTCCTGTAATGTCAAATAATTTTTCTGAAAGATTCAGTGATGACTGATGATACACATCGATTTTACCATCGCGTCTCCATCCGATGACGAGATGTCCTATGCCGTTTACAGCATCATCGAACACCTGTGGTTCAAAACCCATATAATGCTCATCCGGATCCTTCTGAAAATTGATCAGCAATAATCTTTCCATTGGATCAACTATAAAATGAAAAGGATTAATCAATACGGTTTGTTTAGAGGTCATGATTTCACTTCCTTTAGTCAATCAGAGAAAAAGGGGTAGACGATTTAATTTAGTAGAGGACCATAGACATATGCCTGTCTTAAACCAATCCTGTGCAAGAATCGCTCTTTGATGATCGATACAAACGACAACTGATCTGGTGATAATAAAAATACACTTGTTCTTTTCTCCATTATACAATGTTCTTTGAGAAAGCCCTACTGATAGTGCGCCCGAATTGACATAAAACTCAGAAATAAATCAGGCCTATTCAGTAAACGAGTGTAATGAACCCCATGAAAAAAGCATCTGAACGAATGGATCAGATACTTTTTTTATTACACCTATTTAATTATTTCCTTTACTCGTCCAACAGTCTTGTCTTCAAGCATAACCTTGATTCCATGAGGATGTGTAGGTGAATTAGTTAATAATTTTAAAACTACACCTTCCGTCAATTTACCAGACCGCTGGTCCTGTTTCTGGACCACTTTTACTTTATCCCCCGGGTTAATGTTAGAACGTTTTGTGCCATCCATGTAAATACTCTCCTTTGAACTATCCTTTTTATTCACTACCTGACACTAGTATACCTTTTTGTCCATCCTTTTGCATGATCAAGAAAGGAATGATGATTTGTTCACAGAAACTTCCACACCTTCGAGAGAGTAAAAGAGGTTTTTATAACGTGCGTTATGGTAAAATACGATTAACAAGATACGTTGAACAGGAAGTATGTTCATTTGAGAAAGGGGTACGCGATGACAAAAGACACTCTTACAAACTGAAGATACTAATATGAAAGAAGGTGCTCGTCATGTCAAAAGAAATAACTTACTCTTCATTGAAAAAATTCAATTTAGTGATGGGGGTTCTGCATCTAGTTCAAGGCTTGCTGATGCTTGGGTTTGCCTTATTTATAGACCGTATTGCCGACTTTAGAATACCTGTGATGTCAAATTTTCTGACATTCGATGAAACTCAAATGCGTTTAGTCACTGAAACGGATATGCTTTTTGAACTTCCATTTGGTGTTACTGTCTCCTTATTTCTTTTCCTATCCGCACTTGCACATTTCATAATCGTTAGCCCTTGGGGCAATCCTAAGTACAATGATGATCTGAGTAAAGGAATGAACCGATTCCGCTGGTATGAATATGCACTCAGTTCTTCTTTAATGATCATGCTGATTGCCCTTTTATTCGGAGTGTACGATATTGGAGCCCTTATACTAATCGTTGTAGTAAATGCCTCGATGAACCTGTTTGGATTGGATATGGAGGAAATGAATTATTATGCGAAGCGAACGAACTGGAAACCTTTTGTATTTGGTACGATAGCAGGTCTGGCACCATGGATCGTCATCCTTCTCTATGCGTTTGGTAATTCCAACCCTGCAGAAGTTCCCTGGTTTGTGTACGCAATCGTAGGCAGTTATTTTGTCTTCTTTAATTTATTCCCAATCAATATGATCCTTCAATACAAAAAAATAGGCAGATGGGAAAATTACCTTTATGGAGAACGAGGGTATATCATTCTGAGCCTATTTGCTAAATCGATTCTTGCCTGGCTTGCCTTTGCAGGTGTTATGCAGCCCTAATTCCCTATCCAAAAGACCAGTAAGCGTCTGGGACTTCTTCACGTTCAAAGAAGTCCCAGGCGCTCACCGGTCTTATTTATTTTGACTGGAGTAGAAAAGTTACCCCTATAATCTCGTTGGTAAGATCCTTGCATTCTGCTTTCTGACTTGTAATGTAGCTCTCGAACAAATCAGACGCCTCTGGGTATCTCATTTTAAGCTCATTTGCTCTATGAGTGATTTTCTCGATCTGATGGTGACACAGAGACACAACTTCGTCTTGTTCTATCTCCTTTTCATCAATCACTGTCATTTCTGCATTCTTAAAAAGGACAGCCACTCTTTTTTGGTGTAATAGTATGCATTGTCGTCCAAAGCATAGCCGTCATCGATAATTATATAGCCTCCTGCTCTGACTGTCTGTTTCAACTGGTTGATCATATCAACCGGTTCACCTAATACATCCCCCACTGCCCCATATATGACACTATCGTAATTCTTTTCTTCATTGACTGATTCAGTTATGTCTCCTACTTTAAAGTGACAAATGTCAGCTACTCCATAGTCAATGGCTCTTTGTTCAGCTTCTTCAATGAACTCTGGTAGTAAATCGATGCCTTTAACATGACACTTAAAACGTTCCGCCATAACAATGCTGACTGCGCCTTTTCCACACCCCAAATCAAGCACATGATAGTCTTCAGATATCGGTGTGTCAGCCTCAAGCAGCGCACATATATCTCTGGGTGAAGAACCCAGCTCCCACAAATCTTGTAGAAGATAAGGCAAATAGGGAATAAGTGCAGTGGATTCAGCCGTTAAAGAAGCTGCTAATTTCTCTTTACGGTCTTTCACTATCTGTCCCCTCTCTTCCTATATCTGATGACTGTTTTAATGACCTAGTATAAATCGACTTATACACGAGCTCCCCTTCTTCCCGTTTACTTTCCATCAGCGAGATAGAGTTAACCCTTAAGGGCGTTCCTGTTACATCTACGTGCTGTTTAAACTCATCAAACGGTCGAGGTAAAATGATTTGTCTTCCTAGGGTTATATGTGGGGTATAGTCCATGTCTCCCTCCGAAAGGCTCTCTTTTTCCAGCTCACTTCTTAACTTAAAGTTCATTTTATATAGCGGATCCGTGTATCCATTTACGCCGACCCATAGAATATGCCTCTCTTTTTTTTGGAAATGTCCCAGATATTCCAAAGTTAATTCGAAGCCAGATGACTGGTCAGCCACTTTTTTTACGGCTGATTTAATCTCTTCAGAGCGCGCTTCGCTTACTTCCCCTATAAAATATAACGTCAAGTGAAAATTGTCTGGAGCAGTATACTTGCCTTTGACCGACATTCTTTTGACTGTTTCTTGAATCTCAGATAGCTTGGTTTTGATACACTCATCGAGTGCTATCGCTATAAAAAGTCTCATATCCTCTGCCCCTTTTTCAAACGTCTTCACTGTTGCTAGATTTCCTTAGGAATAACTCCAAATTGATGCCGACTTTCAAAAATGAATTCTATAAAACTCTTGTAATATGGAATAAACAGATCTTCATCTATAAAAGCTAAAATTTCTTTTTTTGTTGCCCATTTAACTGCCTGAACTTCTTCTTTTTGTAGAGACAACTGGTCAGCATCTAAATCTTTTTCAATTAAGTATATGTCATCAAAGCCATGGGCATAATTAATAGTCAGGTGGGGTCTACTACTATCTAAGCTTAATTCCAGACCAAGCTCCTCGAAAGCCTCACGCTGCAGTGCAGTCTGACTTGTCTCGCCACTCAGAGCACTTCCTCCTACGGTCAAGTCCCATCTATCTGCCCAGCCTATTTTGTCTGATTGTCTCTGTTGAATAAGCATCCGACCATTTGAATCAAAGAGACACAGATGAACGATCAAGTGCAGCTGCCCATTATCGAATGCCTCTCCTCTAATCATTTTCTCTTTTCTTTTGATTCTGTTGGTATCATACGTATCCCAAATCTCCATTTCGTTTCCTCCCCTTACTCATATGCGACTGTCTGACACAGTTGCTTACTGACTAAGCAACTCATAAAGGTGTCGCGTAGTATTAACGTTTCTGAGTGTCATTTTTTTATACAAAGCTGAGCCCGCCAGCTTCATCATGCCGCTCTTGGATACCTGATTCCTATCGACTGTCCAGATCAGAGCTCCTGGCACATAGCAAACTGTATCGATCCCCTGTTTAATAGTGAGGTCGTTTAGTATGGACTCGTTATCGATTTCCTCAAACAGAAAGAGCACATCCGATTTCATAGTCTTATCATTCTTCAAGTCCTTCGGCAAAGTTTCCATCACAATAGAAAGGTCAGTCCTGCTGCGAATCAGAATGTCGATATTTAAACCAAATGTCTTAAGGATCACCTCCTTTAAAACCAGGCTCAATTCACCTTTGTCGAGATCTTCGTTTTCAAAAATGACATTCCCCGAATTGATATAGGTCGAAACGGATGTCATTCCACTGTTTTCAACTGTTCGTTTTAACTCTTCCACATTAAGTTTATTTTTACCGCCAACATTGATCCCTCTCAATAATGCGACATATTTCATATGATCCCCCCTTGATATAAGATCGTAATTCCCAATTTTTCTTTGTTTTTGTTATGTTTTACTGCAACTATCGTTGCTCTGTCAATTAAAATGCAAAAAGGCACCTCTTCCCCCCTTAATCTGATAAAATGAAGTTCACCAAAACAAACATTCATCACTTAAGG
>JAFIFE010000012.1 GCA_020832185.1 Alkalibacterium sp. | reverse complement strand
CCTTAAGTGATGAATGTTTGTTTTGGTGAACTTCATTTTATCAGATTAAGGGGGGAAGAGGTGCCTTTTTGCATTTTAATTGACAGAGCAACGATAGTTGCAGTAAAACATAACAAAAACAAAGAAAAATTGGGAATTACGGATTAAAAATAGGAGGAGAGAAAAATGAAAAAGTTGGGGCTGTTTATCGCTGTAGTATTGTTAGTGGGCTTTGGAGTCTATCAGTTGAGATCAGGTAATGACGAGATCGCTAATCCGTTTGAAACCACAGAGCTAAGTGATGAGCTGGTGTCAGGTTATTTATTTGGAAATGAACTAGTTGTGGATGCACAAACAGATGACTATTTAACGCTGGATGAAGTGGAAGAAGCATCAGATGTTATCATTATTGGAGAAAAAGTGTCTGAGGGTGACTCGACTGTTATTGAGAATGAAGAAGGCGTTGCGGAAATTCCTTATACCCCTTCAGAAATCAGAGTAAGGACTGTGATTGAGGGAGATCCGGCGCTTGAGTGTATGACATTGGTCGTGCTGGAGCATGGCGCATGTTATAATGAGAGATTTCTGGTCCTTCACGCAGCCGGATATGAGATGATGGAAATTGGAAATGAGTATCTTTTGATGCTGAAAGATACCGCCAGACCACCGTACTATCTGATTACAGGGATGAGCTACGGTAAAGTGCCATTAAGGACAGAACGAAGCCGTTTGAGAATGCATGTTGAAGAGACAGACAGCGAGACAGCTGAAGAATTGAGAGGGTTGTATCATCATCATGACCAGATTAGAGAACAGGCACGTGAGCGCTACGCCGACTATATTGAAGAGTAAGATTAAGTGAGTAGTACAGATCCAGTGGGTTGCTCATTTTTCGTCAAGCTCAAAGAGTAAGTGGTGTGTGTTTATAGTAAATTAATCGTTTAAAAATAATGCAAAGAAGCGCCCGAAGTCATTAACGTATGACTTCAGGCGCTTCTATTTTTATGACAAGCATTTATTTTCTTAATTACTGATTAATCGTTACATCTTTAAGCATCAACATGCCTGTTGGGTGGTGCCACAATCCTTCTACATCATCACTTACAGCTAACAAGTACTCCTGGTGATGGATATAGATCATTGGTGCCTCTTCAACTAGGATTTCCTGTGCTCTACTATACAGCTCAAGACGTTCGTCTTCATCAGAACTTTGACGTGCTTCTTCTAATAAAGAATCTAATTCGTCAGTAGAGAAGAATGTTCTGTTTCCTGGTTCACCATAGTTTGCAGAGTGGAATAATGGGTACATTCCGTAATCTGCGTCACCTGTAACAGTAGTCCAGCCTAGGATGAACATGTCGTGTTCACCGGCTGCTGTGTTTTCCAGGTAAGCACCCCATTCAACGATTTCAATCTCTACGTCAACTCCGATTTCTTCAAGCTGTGCTTGTACGGCAGTCGCTGTATCTATACGGTCCTGGTTATCATTTGTCCATAATGTTGTAGAGAACCCATCTGGGTAACCCGCTTCAGCAAGTAATTCCTGCGCTTCTTCTACATCATACTCTAAACCAGAGATGTTCTCATCATACCCGAAGACATCTGGAGCTAGAGAACTGATTGCAGGGATGCCGATTCCATCGTAAATGCCGTTGATGATATCGTCCTTGTTGACTGCTTTAGAGATAGCCTGACGTACCAATGGATTATCAAATGGTTCTTTCTCAGCGTTAAATCCAATGTATGACAGAGACACGGAAGGCTGGCTGTTTACAAACATGCCATCTGTTCCTTCAACTCGTGCAACATCAGAAGGGCTAAGTGGATCAGAGATATGAATAGCGCCTGTTTCTAAATCTGCAAAACGAGTGTTTGAATCAGGGATCACTCGGAATGTGATAGAGTCAAGTGCTGGCGCACCATCCCAGTAATCTTCATTTGCATTTAATACGATTTGGTCACCTGGAGTCCAGCTTTCGAATACGTAAGGACCCGTACCTACAGGGTTATCGTTAATGACACTTCCGGGTTCAGACCCATCTTCAAAGGCTGCATAGTCTTCTTCGATTAATTCGGCTGACATCAGGCCACCACCATTGTGTGCTAAGTGGGCTGGAAGAGGTGAGAATGGGTACTCAGTTACAAATTCAACTGTATACTCATCTATTACATTGATTTCTTCAACCATTTCATACAAGAATGCACGTGGTGAAGCAATGGATTCATCTAAAATACGTTCAAAGTTTGCTTGTACAACTTCGGCATTGAATTCAGACCCGTCGTGGAAAGTAACGCCTTCACGTAATGTGAATTGCCATGTCAGATCATCGACCATGTCCCACTCGGTTGCCAAGCCAGGTTGTAATTCCATGTTTTCGTCTTGAACAAGTAATGCTTCATAGATGTTGTAAGCCACATTACTTGAAGGAGTATCGTTTGACCCATGAGGATCGAGAGATACAGCATCTGACAATTGACCGATGACTAAATCGCCACCTTGTTGTTCCTCGGTACCATTTTCTTCGCCGTCGCCACTTTCTACTGGATCGCTGTCATCTGTTCCACATGCTGCGAAAAGCAATGAAGCAGCCGACAAGGATGTTATAAAAAGAGACAATTTGCTCGTTTTATTCATAAATCATTCACTCCTATTTTTTTGGTTTTGTTATTCGTTTGAAATATAAGTAATACTATATAATAGATAAAATGAAAAGGCAACAAGCAATTGTGAGAAAAAATTAATAATTTAATCGTAAAGCCATAAATTATAACTATTTGTATAAGGGTTTTTATCTAATGAGGAGCATTTGCTATCAATTTTAAAGTGCTTACATTAAAGAGTCCTCATGTAAATAGACATGAAAATAACAATGCGAATAATATGTGCTATAAATATTTATTGTGTGATAATTATTGGTCTATCTATTATTCATACATTTATTATTACTTTTATTTATATTGCAAAGAAAGGTCTAATATGCCAAAATAGTAAAAAATACTTTCATTAAATTCAAAGCAAATTCTCATTGTAATAGTGAAAGTGTATTTGGACCAAAAATATATCGAGTAGAAAGGATAAAGCAGCATGCAAGAAGAAGTTAATTTAAATACAGGAGATCCATCTGGACAACAGTTTAATTCGAATGTTGTGAGATTTAAAGATTTCATGAAGAAGTTTTATCGAAACAAGTCTGCATTAATAGGTGGGATTTTAATCCTGGCTTTAATCATTATTGCGTTAATAGGACCTTATCTGACACCTTACGGACCTAACACGCAAAATTACGGCAATCTACTTGCTCCTCCTTCCACTGAGCACTTTTTTGGAACAGATCACCATGGAAGAGATATTTTCAGCAGAATCATTCATGGAATGAGTATAACCCTTAGAGTAGGGTTTACGTCGGTCTTGATCGGTATGACCATTGGGGTAACCTTAGGTGTTATTTCAGGCTATTATGGAAAATGGGTCGATACCATTATCATGAGGTGCATGGATGTTCTATTGGCTTTCCCGGGGATTTTATTAGCTCTGGCGATTGTCGCTGTATTAGGTGGAAGTTTGAATAATGTCATTATTTCAGTAGCCATCTTTTCCGTACCAGTTTTTGCCCGGATATCAAGAGGTTCAACGCTTGAGGTTCGTGAATTAGAATACGTGGAAGCGGTCAGGTCTCTCGGAGCGAGCGATTTTCGAATTATCATCCGACACGTCTTACCTAATATAATGTCACCTATCATCGTTCAGGCGACGCTTAATATTGCGACGTCAGTTCTAACGGCTAGTGGACTTTCTTTTCTAGGAATGGGTGCTCAACCCCCTACACCAGAATGGGGAGCTATGTTAAATGATGGACGAAATTACATGTGGAACGCTCCACATATTACTATGATTCCTGGATTAGCCATCGTTGCCGTCGTATTAGCATTCAATGTTTTCGGTGATGGACTGCGCGACGCACTGGATCCGAAATCGAGAAATTAGGAAAGAGGGGAACGAAGTGTTAAAATTTTTGACTAAACGTCTTATTCAAACCATTCCTGTTTTGATTGGGGTCACTATATTAACTTTTAGTATGGTCCTTCTGATTCCAGGAGATCCGGCACAGATCATGGCCGGAGAGAGTGCTTCGCCAGAACAATTAGAAATTGTGCGTGAACGACTAGGATTAAACGATCCGATACCCGTACAGTATTTTGACTACCTCAGTGGAGTAGTCAGAGGGGATTTAGGTAATTCTATTCGTAGTGGCCGTGCTGTTTCGACGGAAGTGTTTGGAAGGCTGGCCCCAACAGTGGAACTGGCCTTTTACAGTACGCTGCTGTCGGTATTTATCGGGATCATTGCAGGCGTCGTGTCGGCAGTCCGGAGGTATTCCTTATCAGATACGCTCATCATGTTTGCGGCACTGTTCGGGCTTTCAATGCCCAATTTCTGGCTGGGACTGATGCTGATTCAGTGGTTCGTTATTGGAACAGGATGGTTCCAGGCGTCTGGCTGGGGAACGCCTCAGCAAATGATTCTGCCTGTACTTACACTTGGAACAGCGGGGTCAGCGATCATTGCCCGTATGACCAGGTCGAGTATGCTGGAAGTGATTGATCAGGATTATATACAGACTGCCCGTGCAAAGGGAGTCAGCGAAAAGATGGTTATTTACCGTCACGCACTTAAAAATGCGATGGTTCCTGTTGTCACAGTGGTCGGCCTGCAGTTTGGTTCGTTACTTGGCGGAGCCGTTTTGACAGAGACCGTCTTTGCGATTAATGGATTGGGACGATTGATCATCAATGCCATTCGTGCCAGAGATTTTCCAATCGTTCAAGGAGGCGTGCTGGTCTTCGCGTTTTTATTCGTTTTTGTTAATATAATCGTTGATGTATTATACCGATTCTTGAATAAACGAATCGATTTAAATTAATCAGCCCCAATGATGCGTCACTTAAAATAGACATAATAACCCAGTATGTACTCATTACTGTGTGAAAGGATGGATTGCGTTGACAGAAAAGTTACTTCAGGTGGATAACCTCAAGATATCTTTTTCTACTGGGGATTCTCTTACCGAAGTTGTTTCAGACGTATCGTTTGAAATCGGTCATGGAAAAACCCTGGGAATCGTTGGTGAATCTGGGAGTGGAAAAAGTGTTTCTGCTAGATCTATTATGCAATTGCTGGAAAACAATGCAGTAGTAGACCAGAATAGTCGAATTAGATTCAATGGAGAAGAGATATTAGAAAAATCAGATAGAGAAATGAGAAAAATTCGAGGAAAAGATATCGGAATGATTTTCCAGGATCCGATGAGTTCGTTAAATCCTACAATGAAAATCGGCAAACAGATTTCAGAAACAATTCAAATACATGAAAAAGCGTCGAAAAAAGAAGCAGCCGTTCGTGCCAAAGAAATCATGAAGCTTGTCGGTATTCCTGACGTGGAGGACCGTTTCAATCAGTACCCTTTTGAATTCTCAGGCGGGATGAGGCAGCGTATTATTATAGCTATTGCCTTAGCATGCAGCCCTAAGCTACTCATTGCAGATGAGCCAACGACTGCTTTGGATGTGACGATCCAAGCTCAAATACTTGAGCTGTTAAAAGATATTCAGAAGAAAACAGGGACTTCTATTTTGCTGATCACTCATGATTTTGGCGTGGTAGCGAATATGTGTGAGGAAATCGTTGTGATGAATAAAGGGAGAGTCGTCGAAAAAGGAACGACCAAAGAGATATTCTCATCTCCTAAAGAGGACTACACGAAGAGGCTTCTAGCTGCCATTCCTGATCTTCATGCTGAAAAAACGCAGGAATCAAAAGAAAAATTGGCCGATATCTATTCAGGCACTAGAGAAAAACTGCTTGAGGTAAACCAGCTAGCTAAACATTTCCCATTAGGGAGAGGGACCACTTTAAAAGCAGTCGATGATGTGTCGTTTGATATCTATAGAGGAGAAACACTTGGCCTTGTAGGTGAATCAGGATCGGGGAAATCGACTACTGGCCGAACGCTTTTGCGTCTGCATGATGCGACGAGTGGCGAGACGGTTTTTGAAGGATCGGACATCAATACGTACAAGAAGAGACAGATGAAAGAAATGAGAAAGAAAGTCCAGTTTGTGTTTCAAGATCCTTATTCTTCACTTAATCCAAGACAGAAAGTTAAAGATATTATAGGGGAGCCGCTTGATATTCACAAGTTATTTGCGAATAAGAAAGAACGTAAAAAACGAGTGGAAGAACTTCTCGAACTTGTTGGATTGGAAGCTTCGTTTAGTGAACGATTCCCGCACGAATTCTCCGGTGGACAAAGACAGAGAATAGGCATAGCCAGAGCACTGGCTGTCGAACCTGAATTTATCGTGCTTGATGAACCGTTGTCGGCTTTGGATGCATCGGTACAGGCAACAATCGTTGATTTGCTTGAAGAACTGCAGAGAAAACTGAATTTAACGTATTTGTTTATCGCTCATGATTTGGCGACCGTTAAGAAATTGTCTGACCGCGTGGCCGTCATGTATAAAGGATCGATCGTCGAGTTAACAGACTCGGAAGAATTGTTTAGAAATCCGCTTCATTCGTATACGAAAAAGCTGTTATCTGCGATTCCAGTGCCCGATCCCCACTATGAAGTGACTGAAGAAGTCCTATCCCCTGAAGAAGATTTGGCTGTTTCAATTGAAGGCCAGAGCTTCACAGAAGTGAGACCCAATCACTGGGTGATGCAGTAATTAAGCATAATGGTGAAAAAGAAAAAATCAATCTTCCTGACCCTTTTAATGGGTAGGAGGATTGATTTTTTTGATGAACGTGTAAGTAAAGACGGGGCATTCATCAGGCTAAAAACTTGACGGACTGATGAAACTCTCTGTTTACGATACTAAAGAGTACAGTGACTGCTAGATAATGAAAGACACTAGTCAAGGTTTGCGATAGCATAATCCGCTTCTTCTTGAGTGAACTTCTCACCATAGTCAGAGGTCAACTGGTCTCTTATAGCAGCGGGGGACATATCCATTGTTTCTTGATAGTTTCGAGCGGTTTTTAAGGCATTTTCTTTCCAGTCTGCTTGGATAGTATCGATCGCGTACTGAGCTTCTTCCGCTGTGAATTGTTCACCATAATCAGATACTAACTGGTGATACAACCCAGCTTTTGACATACTCATTATTGAATCATAATTTTCAGCAGATTTTAGGGCGTTCTCTTTCCAGTCTACTTGAATGTTTTCTATAGCATATTGAGCGGCTTCATCAGAAAACTGCTCCCCGTATTCTGATGTAAGTTGATTATGAAGTCCAGCTTTCGACATATGCATAGTATCTGAGTAAGTTTGAGCTTTGCTTAAAGCAGATCTATGCTCAGTTGGGACATCTTCTTCAGTCTCTTCTTCAACTATTTCTTCTGTTTCTTCTTCCAGTTCTTCTTCAATCTCTTCTTCAGGTTCTTCCTCTATATCTTCAGCCTCTTCAGTGTCAGTAACTTCTTCAATTTCTTCAGCTTCAACTACTTCTTCGACAGCTTCTTCTTGTGGAGCTGCATCCTCTTCTCCACCTGCAGTTACTACAGCGATTATAAATAATAGCGCTACAGCAATGAACCACCATTTCTTGTAAAACGGTTTTTTCACTCGCACGTTCACTTTGTTGCCATGTTCATCAAAGTATTTCTTCTTTGCCATTCGGCTTCCTCCTTTAGTTTAAACTTGACGAAATAAATAAACCTCCTTCTTGATTAGTTAAATATGTAAAAAAACAAGACTTGATTGTGTATAACTTATCATACTATAAACTCTCTCGAAATTGAAGCGTTTTCATAATTATAATTATATTTACATGACTACTTAAGTTAGTTAAGTGGGTGTGTCTATACATATTTTCAAATGAAGGCAGTACCATAACTCGACGACTGAGAGTCACCTGAGCATTCGCAATTAAACCCCAGTACATTCTGGTGGCAACAAAATGTACTGGGGTTAATCGTTTATTCGAATGGAAACTGATACGTAGTTAAATTCAGTTCGTTTCTTATGTCGATCAATTCTTTCTGAACAGCTTTATTGATAGGGACGCCGCTGTCTTTTCTTTCCAGCCAGACATCATGTTCTTTTTCACCGGCTGTATATATTCTTTCTTCTCCAGGCGCTTTTTGCGAATGTCTCAGCTCTCTTAGTATATCTCCAGCCGTTTTGCGGAAAGCTTCCAGCCCCATAAACGCCTCTGTATCGATAACGATAAAGAAATGCCCCAAATGATGCGCTTGTTTATTTCCCGCTTCATCGAGTCCCGTTAAAGCCCTTAAGAAATTCCCTTGCTGTAAAGCTGCGGATAAAATTTCGACTACAGTGGCATAACCGTACCCTTTATATCCTGCGAGTTCTTCTCCGATTCCACCTAGAGGAGCGAGTGCAGCTTTCCCCGCAGTCAGATCTGACAATATCTGTTTAGAGTCTGTCTGGGGTTTTCCGTCACGTCCGATGACCATTCCTTCAGGTGTGTCTTTTCCAAGGCGTGCAAAGTACTCGATTTTTCCTCGCTGAGTAATGGAGGTTGCACAATCCAGAACGAATGGAAAGGGTTCATCAGTCGGGAGGCCAATTGTTAGGGGATTAGTGCCGAGCATGTTTTCTACCCCAAATGTTGGAGCGATGGATGGGCGTGCATTGGTTCCAGTCATCCCGATACAGCCCGCTTCTGTAGCCATAGTGGTATAGTATCCGGCAATTCCGTAGTGAGTAGAATTTCTGACAGCGACCATGCCCATGCCATATTTTTTCGCTTTTTCAATGGCCATCTGCATCGACTTGTAGCTGACGACTTGGCCCATCCCGTCGTGTCCATCAACAACTGCCGTTGTAGCAGTTTCTCTTATAACCTCAAATTCCGTAACGGGCTTTTGAATCTTATCCTTGATTCGGTCCAGATAAATAGGCTTTAAACGATTCACTCCATGTGATTCGATGCCTCTTTTATCGGATTCCAGTAAGACATCCGTACAGATTATGGCATCCTCTTCGGGGACACCGTATCCTTTAAAAGCATCCTGTACAAAATGGGTGAGAGTGTCCCAGTCTACTATATTAGAGTTCTGGTTCTTTTCATCGGTCATTAATCTGCTCCTTTCGCTATTGTCTCTTTTTTTGTGTAAAAAGTCCGATTTTTAAAATGTATAAATATAAAAATTGTTGATTAGATATGCATTTTTGTATATAGTCTCTTGCGATTAGACTACGAGTAACTGTAGTATAACACGTCTTTCGATGTGAATGTAAGCGCTATTTAAAATGGATTTGATTTTCATTTTACTTTCCAATTTACGGACTAATTCAGCTCTGTCCGTCGTAGATTAAGCACGCTTTATTTGCTAAGATAATGAAAGACTAAAGAGTAGCGAGTCAAAACCAGTCTATCTCACTTTTACCTGAAGATTAAGGAGGCTATTATGGAACGAGTCACGATTGTTGGACCATCTGGATCTGGGAAGTCCACACTAGCAAGGGAGCTTGGGAAGACGTTTGGTCTCCCGGTCTTTCACATGGATCAGCTGTTTTTCAAACCGGGATGGGTAGAAAGAACACGACCAGAGTTAAAAGAAGCAGTAAACAAACTCATCCTCGAGAATGAACATTGGGTGATTGAGGGGAATTATAGTCAGACGTTACCCTCACGCATGGCTCAAAGTACACATGTCATCTTTCTGGACTATCCAAGGCACATATATGTTTACCGGGTGGTCAAGCGCCTGCTGATGACATATGGACGCGTCAGAGAAGACATGGCCCCGGGCTGTCCTGAAAGGATTGATACGGCATTTTTAACCTATGTATGGGCGTTCAAATCTAAACGGCGCGATAAACTCATGGCGATTGTTCAGTCTAACCTGTCTGACCAGAGTGAGCTGATTATTTTCAAGCACCCAAGCGAGTGCGAACATTACATAAAAGGGTTAAGAAAGTGTGATATAAAGAAGAGGAATGAGACAAACGCAACATCATAACTTAGATCGGGAGACAGTCTCATCTGACGAAAAGGGATGTATAGGCCTCATGCAGCAGGCATTGAGTTCTAATGGCTTTCTTTGGTACCTCAGAAAAGGTTTATGCTACAGTAAGATAAAGAGAGCAGAACACCCGTTGAGAGAATGTGAAAGGAGCCTGTGATCAAGATGACACATACTGACTATTCTTCAAAGAGCTATTTAAATAAAGTGGATGCCTGGTGGCGTGCGGCGAACTATTTATCGATTGGCCAGATTTATCTGAAAGATAACCCTTTATTGAAGAGACCACTTGAAGAAGGCGATCTGAAGATCAATCCAATCGGCCATTGGGGGACCGTTCCTGGCCAGAATTTTGTGTATGCGCACCTGAACCGAGTGATCAACAAGTACGACTTGAACCTGTTTTTCATCGAAGGTCCGGGACATGGGGGCCAAGTTATGGTTTCAAATGCGTACCTTGATGGGAGTTATTCGCACGTATACCCAGAGATAACAGAAGATGAGGCGGGGATGAAGAACCTGTTCAGACAATTTTCATTTCCAGGAGGGATCGGCTCCCATGCAGCACCGGAAACACCGGGCTCCATTCATGAAGGCGGAGAATTGGGATATGCACTGTCCCATGCGACAGGCGCCGTATTGGACCATCCGGATGTTATCGCAGGAGTTACGATTGGAGACGGTGAGGCTGAAACAGGTGCATTAGCTGCTTCCTGGTTTTCGAATGTATTTATTAATCCAGTAACCGATGGAGCAGTGTTGCCTATCCTGCATTTGAATGATTACAAAATTGCCAACCCGACGATCCTGTCCAGAAAAAACGATGACGAACTGACTAAATATTTTGAAGGACTAGGCTGGGACCCGTTTTTTGTCGAAGGAGAAGAGCCTGATGAGATGCATCGACAGATGGCCGAAATGATGGATTATATTATCGAGACGATTCACTCGATCCAGGATAAATACAGGGGCAAGCAAGCGAAGCATGCAAAAATGCCGCACTGGCCGGTTCTGATTCTACGGAGTCCAAAAGGCTGGACCGGTCCTGAAGAATGGGACGGGGAGCCAATTGAAGGGACTTTCCGAGCACATCAGGTGCCTATTCCAGCTGAACAGGAGAAAATGGAGTACAGTGAGGCTTTATCTGAGTGGATGAAGGTGTACTGCCCTGAAGAACTGTTTGATGAAAATGGAAGACTTAAACGAGAAATAAGAGAAATAGCGCCAGAAAAAGGCAAACGGATGGCATTGAACCCCATTACTAATGGCGGGATCGATCCGAAACCGCTGACTCTACCGGACTGGCGTAAACATGCGCTTGAGATATCTACTCCGGGGGACGAAAAAGGAAAAGACATGACTGAATTCGGAAAGTTTGCCCGGGATATAGTGGATGCGAATCCTGGTAATTTCCGCATCATCAGTACCGATGAACTGAAATCAAATAAATTGAATGCCGTTCTCAAGACGACTGATCGTCAGTGGATGGAATCGATCGATGAGCCTGAAGATGAATCGCAATCAAGCTACGGACGTGTCATTGATTCGCAGTTGTCAGAGCATCAGGCAGAAGGCTGGATGGAAGGCTACGTCTTGACCGGTCGTCACGGATTCTTTGTCAGTTATGAAGGGTTTCTGCGCATAGTTGATTCCATGCTCACCCAGCATTTCAAATGGATCCGAAAAGCAGATGAATTATCCTGGCGAAAAAAATACCCGTCACTGAATATTATCGCTTCTTCAAGCGTATTCCAGCAGGACCACAATGGCTACACGCATCAGGACCCGGGCATCAGTACCCATCTGGCCGACAAAAAGCGGGAATACATTAGAGAATACTTCCCGGCAGATGCCAATTCACTGATGGCTGTGATGGATAAAGTGCTGCGGTCTGAACAGAAAGTAAACCTGATCGTGTCCAGTAAACACCCTCGTCCTCAGTTTTATTCTGCTGAGGAAGCAGAAGAGCTGGTTTCGCAGGGGCTTAAAGTGATTGACTGGGCCAGTACAGATCAGGATGGAGACCCGGATATTGTTATTGCAGCAGCGGGGACAGAACCGAATCTGGAAGCACTGGCGGCTATTTCAATCCTGAATGAAGAGTACCCTGAACTGAAAATCCGATTTATTAATGTTGTGGACATACTCAAATTGGGCAGTCAAAAACGCGACAATCGCGGATTGAGTGATGAAACGTTTGATAGACTGTTTACAAAAGACAAACCGGTCCTGTTTGCTTTTCATGGCTACGAAGGATTGATCAGAGATTTGTTCTTCGATAGACAAAACAGAAATGTGATCACCCATGGTTACCGTGAAAACGGCTATGTAACCACACCGTTCGATATGCGGGTAGTCAACGAGCTGGACCGTTTCCACTTCGTGATAGATGCCGCACGTTTGGTATATGGAGAAACATCAGCAGATGTTGTCGAAAAGATGGAAGGCTTGCTTGAAAAACATCATCAGTATATACGGGAACACGGAGATGATATGCCGGAAGTCACTGAGTGGAAATGGAAGCCTTTAAAATAAGAATTTTTAGTCATGTGATAAAGTTTAATTAGTGATGAAGCACACCCTCCAAGACGATAATCCTGGAGGGTGTGCTATATGTATCAGTTAGTAAAATGTGTGTGGCTGACTTTCCAGTCTTCCAGTTTTATGCGAAGCCAGAAACTGTAAATGCCTAGAGTGATGATAGTCAGTGCCCACCATTTTATCCAGTTTCCGAATAAACCGAGTCCCGTTCCGGAGAACCTCAACCGTCTGCCGTCAATAACAGTATGATTGATGCGCCATCCATAAATCAGGCATAAGCTCCAAGGGTAAAGAAAACCGAGAGAAATGATTGTCGCCAAGGTGCCAATCATACTCCAGCCAATCAGCTGCAAAAGTCCCCCATCAAAAAACGACGCTCTGCCCCGCTTTTGTTCAGTGGTTGTTCGTGATACTGCCTCCATTAAAAAACCTCCCATAATAACTGCGTAATTCCCAATTTTTCTTTGTTTTTGTTATGTTTTACTGCAACTATCGTTGCTCTGTCAATTAAAATGCAAAAAGGCACCTCTTCCCCCCTTAATCTGATAAAATGAAGTTCACCAAAACAAACATTCATCACTTAAGG
>JAFIFE010000020.1 GCA_020832185.1 Alkalibacterium sp. | reverse complement strand
AAGAATGAACCTTACAAAGTCGGTTTACGGTAATTTAAAAAAATGACGCTTGCTTAAGTTTATTTAGTGCACCCTTATTTCCCAAAATCAATTATAGATATTTCAGATTTTATTGTTTGACTTTATATAGTTAGTCTTTCTCATATGCATCAAGACGTTTTATTGCTCCCAATGGGAATCCATTAGAGTAACTTTTATTATAAGCAAATTCTCCTTTTTTTAATAAGTAATAATTACTTACATCTCGACTTGCTACTTGCTTATTAAAAAAAGTGTTTTGATCTACAAGACCGTGTTGAGCAGATATTGTTAAAGGCAGAGTGGATTCTAAATTAGAGTTTTTCCTTGTGACACGTTCGACAATCGAATTTAGTTTATTCTGATTCCAATCTTCGATATATCCCGTAAATCGTATTACTGGCTTTTTTTCAATCACCATTGACACCACCTCTAACTTCGCTTGCTCCAAGAAGGTTTATAAATTGATTTAATTCAAGATTGCTTTCTTCTGTAGAAGCAGTCAGGTTTTGAACCGTTTTAGCTAGTTCCTCATTAATTTCTCTGATTTTCTCTTGAGTTTCAATTAATTCTCCAGCTATTTCAGATAGTGATAGAGACTCTTCTTCTTCAAAGGTATCCACATATCTAGGAATATTTAAGTTATAATCATTTTCAATTATTTCTTCGTAACTTGCATCATAAGAATATTTATCAACTTCTTCACGATTTTTATATACTTTAAGAATCTTATCAATGTGGGAGTCTTTTAGTATATTCTGATTTTTTGCTTTAGTAAAATCGTTTGATGCATCAATAAATAAGACATCTTTATTCTCGCGATTCTTTTTCAGAATAATAACAGTAGTTGGAATACTTGTGTTAAAGAAGATATTTGCAGGTAACCCAATAACTGCATCGATTGCACCATTTTCGAGTAGACTTTGCCGAATCTTTCCTTCTGCCCCGCCTCTAAACAAAACGCCATGGGGTAATACTATGGCCATAACTCCAGAGTCTTTTAAGTGATAGTATCCATGTAGTAAGAATGCAAAGTCCGCTTTAGATTTCGGTGCTACAACGCCATACATTGAGAAACGCGGGTCGTCTAGGAATCCTTTATCTGCAGACCACTTTGCACTATAAGGTGGATTCATTAAGACTGCATCAAAGTTTGTCGGTTCTTCAGTTGGCCAGTCAGCATCTAATGTATCTGCATTATGTAAGTGTTGATTGGCGACATCTACTTTATGCAGGAACATGTTCATACGTGCTAAGTTATACGTTGAGGTATTTAATTCCTGTCCAAAGTAATTTACTGTTCCAGGTTCATTGGTATATTTTTTAACGTTTAACAAGAGAGAGCCTGATCCCATCGTCGGATCATATACGGAGAACCCTTTTTGGTCTTCTTTCCCCTGTAACACAATTTGAGTCATTAATTTGGATACAGCTTGTGGAGTGTAGAACTCCCCTGCTTTTTTTCCGGAATCTGATGCAAACTGTCCTATTAAATATTCATAAGCATCTCCAAGGACATCTCCTTGATAAGCCATGTCTAAGGTGGACAATTCTTTCATCACTGCAGAAATCGTCTGGTTTTGTTTCTGTGCAGAGGCCCCTAATTTTTTTGAGTATAAATCGATGTCTTCAAACAAGTTTTCAAATAAGTCACTGCTTTGCTCGACATCACGAAATCCCTGAGCTAAGTCTTCTAGTTGAAACTTACCTTTAAAGACCTTTTGTACTAATGCAGTAAAAGTCAATTCAGGGTCAATTGAATATGAAAAGTCAAAGTTTAACTCATCAATTAAATCTTGCTTAACATCCAGATCATTATAGGCAGTTTTATAGACTTCCAGCGCCTCGTCTAAATCAGTTACGTCTTCCTCGAGCAACTCTGCTGCATGGTGAAGCATGTTATCGGATAAGTATTTGTAAAAAATAAGTCCTAGCATGTAGTTCTTGTATTCACTAGCATCCATCTTAGAACGCAGAATATCTGCACTATTCCATAGGATTTGATAGATTGTTTTTGGGGATTCTTTTGCCATTATTAGTATTGCTCCTTCGATATTAATTATTATA
The DNA here is from genome assembly GCA_020832185.1 of Alkalibacterium sp. Classification (GTDB taxonomy): domain Bacteria; phylum Bacillota; class Bacilli; order Lactobacillales; family Carnobacteriaceae_A; genus Alkalibacterium. Next base: position 17,163 of record JAFIFE010000020.1, on the reverse strand, counting down.
GAAAATCTACTATACCTAATAGTATATATCATTATAGATCTTAACGAAACGCTGGACGTGAATACTATTATTCAAATAGAGAACCAGACGACTACCGGTAAATTATCTCATGACCTCACTTAAAATAACTTTGAAGGTTTTCTCCAGCTTAATCATATGATTAGTCAAGAAGTTAATCATTTTTGGCCATTCGTTTTCATTGAATACATTAACTCCATCCATTCGATATGATATTCTACAGCTCTTCTTATCATCTAAGCGTTGCCAATCAAGAGAATGTTCAAAGGTATTTTCAATCTCTGTTTTTCGAGAGTATAGTTTATCAAACAGCGCCTTGTTATTCTCTTTATCACCTATATTGATAAATAACTCAACCCTGCAATACTCTTTTGTAATGACAAACGAATAGGATATACCACTATAACCACTTCCACACCCAAGCCAGTTGTCTTTAGATGGATTAACATTAGCAAATAGTGAAGACCTGCTATTCATTTGCTCTAGGAGTTTAGACCAGAAATCAAGTCTAATAACATGTCTGGTGTGCTTTACTTCCTTAACATTAAATTCTTCTTGTTTTTTCTGAGCTATTTTAATTTGATATTCTTTAGCATCTACAACGGGAATTATCTGTTCAGTATCCAGTAAAATTTGATCATTCAATTCATATGGAGTTACCTTGATACACTTCAATTTTATATTGTGATCTAGTAACCACATGGCAGTTGATGTAACTTCTTTACGAAAGTTAGCAGCTACCATAATTAATCTTTGATCTTCATGATTAAGTTCAACTTCACCAAAATCATCAATCTCTAAGAACTCACATATCTTGTCTTCAGCCAACAACTGAATATCATTATTATTCAGGTACTTTTGAAATATATCTGTTATGTCACTTTTTGACAGACTTGAACAATAGGACGCATACTTTAAGGACTGCCAGACAACATCTTTTCCGCTGTCATCTAGCTTGTTTTCAATGATGACGAGGTTTCCCGTTTCATCTAGTGCTAATAAATCGAGGCGCTCGTTTGTGTCGTCGAACCCACTGAACTCTTTTTGGATAATAAGTAATCGTTCGCCTAAAATATCAGTATTCTTGCAAATCCATTCTTGAAGATGTTGTCTCTCTCTAAACTTTAATTCTTGAAATGATTTCTTAGTTATAGAAGTCGCTTCATTTTTCTCTTTATTTATTAGGAACATACTTCACCTCTTAATTAGTTTAAGTATCTTATTCTTTAATCATATCTTCCCCAACTCATCCATCAAAGCAGGTTTTCGCTTATATTGTTTCTGTAATGTCTGTATGACTTCCTCTTTGTGCATATTACCAAATAGCCGGCCGTAGGTACTGATTTTATAGCACAGTGCCCGGTATTCTTTTCTGTTGGCGGCGTCTTCTGCTACTCGGTAGAGGTATTGGGTATAGATAGCGAACGTTTCTTTCGGATAGGGTTCCCTCAGTAAATTAACGACAGTCTCAATCAACGGCATGTGCAGTTTAGTCAGTTCAAGCAATCCTTCTCGGTCATCCTCTAATAGCAGCAAATCTTTATACACATGAAAAAGGAGGAAGTCTGATTGCTTCTCTTTTAACGCTGCCTTTACGTCTTGATAGAAAGCATCTGGATCTGGGGTTACTTCTTTAACTTTAGAATAGTAGTCAAATTCACCTTCCATAATAAGATCTTTTCCTAGTCTTTCCAGTTTGGGAATATCCTGCAATCCTCTGAAAGCTTCAAATTCGAGTTTTAGGAAATCTTTTCTTAGACTGTCTTCACTGTTTGATTTTAATTCTTCGATCTTATGAACGACTGCATCATACTTGTTCTGTTCAAGTAAATAGGTTAGTAGTTCTATTTTCACATTTTCGAATTGATCGTATCTCTCTAAAAATTGCATATAAGCTTCTTCTGACTCATATTCTTTGACAACATTGGCCTTCAGCAAAAGCAATCTGGGAGAATAGAATACACTCAAATCCTTGTCTATATTTTTGATTTTTTTGTCTATCATATTAAAGTAATAATCTCTGCTTTCTTTTTCAAATAAGTTACCTTTGAAGGCTGCAAGCAATTCATATGCAGCATCGTCCCAGCTTTCATAGACTGAATCGTTTAGTGTTTGTTCGAGAGTGGTTAATAGTGTTAATTTTTCTGAAACAGTATGAAAAGATGCTTGAGCTAAGCTGGTCGTTAGTTCTTCAATGATACTGTCAAGTAACGTTCCTACACTACCAGCTGAATCGTCACAGAACTCAATCATTTTGACGACTTCTGTATGAAAGTGAAGCAAAGTAGGGATCAATCCTATTTTATCCTCTGTCTTCCTTATAGTTTCCAGCAAGTCGTGAAGATCGTCAGTCAGGTCCATGGTGTCGTAATAGTTAACAAAATTCTGGTACCCCTTGTAAGATTCAATGATCTCGTATAGGGTCTCTGTGACCATTTCATTTTGAGTATCCTTACTAAAATCGGTGTGTTTAATTAACAGCCTATCTTTTTCTGCCGGATAGTTGTCCAGCAGCTCTAAAATCAGGTTTTTAAGATCTGATTGACTGTAGGCTGATAACAGCTTATCCAAATCCTTTTCAGAGGACTCTGTTGAAGTATCTTGAAGATGGTTACGCAGATAATATAATGCAGTGACAACATGTTTGCAGTAAGGTCCTTTATCATAGGGACAGTCACAGTCTGTATAAGCAATAGTGTCTTTGTCTTTTTTCAATTCAATGATGACTGAATACATAATAGAACCAATGATCTGGAATTCAAAAAGAGTGTCACTTTTACCGGTAAATGATTTAACCGCACCAGTATGATAATACCCTTTCCCACGGTCAAGTATGAGCGGGTTAATTATTTCTTCAAAGGTTGATAGTTTCATAAGAAGCCCCTTTTTAAATGTTTTATATTTTTTACCATTCAACAGTTTTCACTTTATACCATCCAGAATCCGAGAATCAGTATAGTCCTTCTCTTTGATTCTGTGGGCACTGATTTAGTTTCAAGATAGACGTACTTAGTTATTTCTTTTAGTTTAGCAAAATCTATCTATTTAAGAAAGCGTTCGCTAAAGATATAGTTTTTTTCGAATTTGTCATTCAGTCTGCCATCAAGGTGGAAAAATCTGTATCCGAACAGCCTTAATTGCTGATTTTTTTATTGTCTTTAGAACGTCAGCTCTTTTTTTTAGATGACACGTGATTCATATGAGTAGCATCTTCTAGAATATATATGATGGAACAAGGTTTCAAATGAACCAAATCGTTCAAAGGCCAGCTCAAAATTTCAACATAATTGCAATTCGGCTACAATCTAATAAAAAAGAGCATCAGTCTATTTTGACTGATGCTCTTTTATGGTGCACTGTTTAGAATTGATTACTTTTTAAACCGTCTGCTTTTACTCTCTTTATCAAGCAACTTATGCGCTTTTTTTGATCCACGTTCTAAATCACGGTCTCGTTTTCTAGTGTGATAGTCAGTAAACAAACTATCCAGATCGTAGCCTTCCGGATAAAGTTGGCTGGCAGAGCCTTTCAACTCCACTCTTTTACGTTTAACTGACTCCAACTGGTCTTCAACAGCTATTTGAATGCTCGAATTCCCTTCATCAGAGTAAACCAACCCAATCTTATCTCTGTCTTTCAGTAAGACACGGTCTCCTTTTTGGAACCTCATTTTTTTTGGAAGCCTCATCGCCAGTTTCTGTTTTTGAGTTGCAGCTGGGAAACTAATCTTTTCTGTAGCGTATGATTTGTTTTGAATATACTCAGCAGCTTTCTTTAATAATCCGTCTGGCATATGCATCTTTCTAGCGATCCATAGTGCCTGGCTCTCGCCCACTTCTCCAACCTGCAGGATATATTTAGGCGTCAATGTATCCGGATCGAAAGCCATGGCAGCTGGTAGAATATCAGCGTGACTTTCTGCAAACTGTTTGATTTCTCCATAATGCGTCGTGGTAACGACTAGTGCGCCTTTTTTGTAGAGAGTTTCCATGATCGCAATAGCTAAAGACGCGCCTTCATTGGGTTCTGTTCCGCTTCCCAATTCATCCAGCAGTACCAATGTATGCCGTCCAACTTGACTCAAAATCTCTGAGATGTTCTTCATGTGACCGGAAAAAGTACTAAGTGCATTTTCAATCGCTTGCTGATCGCCTATATCTACAAAAAGATGATCCATAACGGCGATCTCAGTACCAGATTGAGCGGGGATTTGAAGACCGAACATCGTCATGACCGTTAACAATCCGACCGTTTTTAAGACGACCGTCTTACCACCCGCATTGGCTCCGGTGATGACCAGTCCACGGTAAGAGGTACCCAGTTCAAAATCGAGTGGAACGCTCTCCCCTTTTAACAGCGGATGCTTCCCTTGAATAATGTTTATTTTTTCATCCTTATTGACATGAGGCGTCACCCCATTAATGAATCGACTGTATTTAGCACGCGCGAATATAATGTCAAATACCGTGATTAGTTCAATGGATTCATCTATAGAAGCTTGCATTTCGTTCAGGTATCCGGTCAGTTCAGCCAATATTTGGAACTCTTCCGCCTGTTCCTGCGTTTTTAACAAGGAAATCTGTTCGTTAAGTTTTGTCACTGCGGCAGGTTCAATATAGGCTGTGGTTCCTCTATTTGATTGCTCGACAATATTACCTGCTACTTTGTTTTTATAAGATGATTTAATGGGTATAGTATAGTGCTCATTCTTAGTAATAATCAAACTTTCCTGGATCATGGTTTTGTTCTTAGGGTTTGAAAGGAATTTTGATAATCTGGTCTCTAATTCCTTTTCTTTATCGCTGATCTGTTTCCTGACTTTCCGAAGCGTGCTTGATGCATCATCTGCGATTTTTTGATGGTGGATCTTCTGGTAGATTATTTCTTCTATATTCAGAAAACTCTCCAGTCCTTTGCTGTAATGATACAAAAGCGGTGTCTGGAATTGGTTTTTCTCAAAGAACTTCTGAATCATTCGAGTACTCCGCAGAAAATCAGCGATTTCGATCAGTTCTTCTGGAGTCAGAAGCATCCCTTTTATGACATGCTGCATCAACCGTTTGATCTGACTTAAGCCCATAAACGGGACGTGCTGTCCACTGTCGATAATCAGTCGGGCTTCTGACGTTTCCTGAAGTTTTGTCTCAACAGCAGATAAATTGGAGTCTGGTAGAGTTTGACTGATTACTTCCTTACTGTAGTTTCCGATCGCATAGCTTGTAACGTCTTGAATAATCTGATCAAATTGTAATTTTATTAAAGTGGTTTTATCGTTCATTCGTCTCTTCCTTTCTTGAAAGAGATACCTGTTCAGGAATAAATAAGAACATAGTCTATTGTTTTTTGGGTACACAAAAAGACGACAGTTAGTCATACTATCGCCTTAGAATTTAATATTCTATAGTTTTCGACAGGTATCACTTATAAGCATGCCAAATAACCCTTGATATTTTAGGTTTTCTGGCTATTCAACTTACGGGTTAGATACCTGCTACACTCACAAAATTATCCCCATTCAACTTGTCATATTCATTTCCATCTGTAATATATCAACTAACGAATGATCTGTCAACTGTGGGTTTAAATACCTTAACAGTTTTTTTTAAAAGCGAAAGTCATTATACTTCTGTCATTCCCTCTCAAAATCCCCCTGGTCAAAGTAAGGCTTCAGATAATCTACGAGCTCATCATACAAGGCAGGAAAGGCATTCGATCCAGATTTTTCGACAGTCGCTCTGTCATCAAATTCCAGTCTGAGTTCCCACTGGGTGCCGTCCAGTATGTCCGGGTCGTGATAGGTGTCTTTCCAGGACAGGACGAATAAGTCATAAAACAGAGTTGTTTTGATGTCATGCCACTCGCTCAGCATGATACGGAACCGGACATCGTCCCTGTCTGAATCCCTGTACGGAGAGCCGACGATCAGGTCAGCGTACCCGTCTCTTTCTTCCACTTTTATGAACTGGGAGCCGCCAAAAAATCCGCCGTGAGAAAAGTAAAAGGTGTCGCAGTGTTTTTCGGGCGCCAGTGTTAAGTCACTTACGTTCGTGCCGAATGTTTCAGAACAGTTCAGACAGATATATTTCTCTGAGTGTGATGTTGTCTCTTCGTTAGTCGCTTGTTCTTCTACTGATGCTTGTCCACAATGAGGACAGCGCTTGTCCGTCATACAGACCACTCCTTCCTGGTAAACGTGTTAGATCTATTATATCACTTTGATTAATAGGTTAAACTGTCGATTTCACCGGACTCTAAGTCATAGTGCATCATGTCCATTGAGCCCTCGTTATCTGAAGCACGGAACAAAATAGAATCCCCTACTTTCGTCAAACTTTCTATGCGGTCGGATGGATAAACCTGCTCTGGGTCTGTTCCTTCATGATCGGTTACATATAAGCCGCTGGTTGGATGGGAAAAAGTTCCTTGTCCAAGGGTGTAGACGATTCCCTCTTCAGTGACGGTATAGTAGGAAATCGGAGCGTTTACAACCGTTTCCGTTTGAGCTGAGGGGTGGTCTGCTTGTCTGTAAAGTCTATTCTCGTCATCCTTAAAATAGTAATACCCCTCATGTCTGACTAAATCAGTCGCTGGTTCATCCATGAAAAGGTCGTGTTCACTGCCGTCTGGACTGATTCTGTCCACTCCTTCTAAGTGGCTGACTAGTAATTCATCCTCATATGCAGATAGTTCTGAGGCCCTAACAGTGGCTACTCGTGTCAGATTCTGACCGTCCAGATTCAGACTGTAGATATTGAAATCATCAGTAGAGTTGATAAAGTAGAACGTATCGCCTACGAGCTGAAGGTCCCCCGTATGGCTTAAGTCATACAGCACCTGGTCATTTGTTCCGTCGGTTCTGATTCTGTTTAAAGACTCATGTTCTGTGTAATAAAGCCAGTCGTCTACCAGATGAAAGTGACCCGTTTCATAATAATGATTGATTTCAGAAACGGTCTGATGGGTGTTTAAAGAGGTGTCTGTTCTGACAATGTTTCTGTTACCGTGAAGGTAGATGATGATGTCTTCACTTCCAATGCCTAGTCCTCCATTATTGATATTTTCAGCAGAATTGGCGGAGATCGTCTCCGCAGGTAGGACAGTCTCGTTGCCACGTGCATTCAGATTATGACGCAGGACAGTAATGTCCCACATGAATCCTCTTGCTCCGATATTTGGAAGCATAATAAAAAAGATGAACGCGATCGCTCTTCCTGCTGAGCGCAAAGTAATCATTTTGTCTCGGGGTGTGTTATGGATGGAGCGGCCTAAAGCAGTCACATACTTTACCGGGCCGGTCAGTTTGATTTTCTGATCCTGAAACTCGATCGTGACACGGTCATTGATTGCCAGGTTGAGTGGAAAGTCAAAGGTCGGTCTGAGCGTTAGGACGTTTCCCACACGGTCAATTTCTTCCCAGCGTTCAGTCGCTAAAATCTGTTCCAGTTCTGCTTTGACTTTAATATCTTCAAACTGGATACCGTACTTATACCGCGTGTAGACCCAGCTTTGAAATACGGCTAAGTAAGTGAGTTGAGTGACCCAGTTGAACTGCATGGGGAAACCAATAACGGCCTGATAAATGACCTGAAGGATCAGGACAGATGGAAGATAGATGAACAAAGTGACTCTCGCGGCTATACTAAGAAAGTTCAGGTGTCTTTTATACATTGAAATGAGTCCTCTCCTGTTTGATAACTATGTATTTATTAATAAATAGTATACCAAAGACCTCGTCCGGGTTAAAGGAAGGATGACAAGTTGGCGTTTAGTTGCCCACAAAAAAAGCTCACCATAAAATCTGGTAAGCTTTCATGGAACTGATTAGTGATGAGTCAGATAAGTAATGAATTCCTGGTATGTTTTTGCGGTCAGGAGTTTTTGGATCAAACTCGAGTCGTTCACGATTCGTCCAAGCAGATCATACATATCCTGAAGGTTTTCCTGACTGTCTTTTTTGACATTCAAAAGGCAGACAAACTGGACTTTCCGTTCGCCCCAGTCGATCGCCTTTTTCAGTGTACACATCGTCAAGAATGTGTGACTGGACTGCGGTGAAATCGGGTGTGGTACAGCAATCAGATTTCCGTAAGCCGTCGGTGCGATGGCTTCTCTATCATGTATCAGCTGCGTGTACTGTTCTGGAAGTGTATCGATACTGCTGGCATGCGCCGCTAAAAATGCGATCACTTCAGTTTTTGATGTAAATGATTGTTTTAGGAATAAATTCTCTTCCGGCAGATAATCCAGGACTTTCTCATCTCTGGAGGACACAAACTGATCGATTTTGACCAGGTCTTTGTTTCCAAGAATCGCGTTGACTTCAATGATTGGTACAGGCAGTGTCTCTTTGATTGGAACAGAACTGATGATGAAATCAGTCTTTTCAAAAGGAATGTCTCTGACTTTATAGAATTCTGAAACGCCCAGCACTTTAATGAGGGAACGAAATTCTGCTTCTACACGGTAGCGGATGAGCTGTGCACTTCCCACGCCAGAGGCACAGACAATGTAGCATGTTTTCGGACGGGAGGACACTTTCTGACGCTCGATGGCAGCTCCGATGTGAAGCGCAAGGTAAGCCACTTCGTTTTCGTCTATCGATACCCCGAGTTCTTCATCCAGGACGAGGGACGCAATGATCCCTGCTTCAAAGGCTAACGGGTAGTTGTGTTTAATGGCTTCAAGCATCGGATTTCGAATATTCATTTTAAACTTATAGCGATTGATTGCTGGTTTTAAATGCAGAGCGAGTCCCAGCTTCAGTTCCTTATCCTCTTTGATTCCCAGAGCGTATTTGCTTTCGACCGCTTCAAGCATCTTATCGGTCAGTGTGGTGATGGATGCATCCATTATCTGATGAACGTCCTGATCCTGAAATTGTTTTTCATGTATCAGTTTAGTACCCAGCAGATGTATGGCAATGTAAATAATTTCAACTTTAGGAAACGTCACGTCCAGTGTCTGTTCTATTTCTGAGATAATGGTCTGCGCCACTTTAAATTCCTTTTTTGTTTCAATATCCTTTATTTCCTGTGGGATCAGATCAACGTGATGCCCTTCTACTATTCGCTTGTAGGCTATGGAAATATGAACGAACAGATTATTAATGGCGATATCAGATAAGGTCACCTGATTGTCACGCAGCTGATCGAGTAGTGCCATCCAGACGTCATTCAGCTTCTCATTGGACAGGTTGACGATATGAGCCAGCTGGTCCATCCAGACCAGATCAGGAGATGTACTGTTTCGGTTAAATAAGTATTCAGACATGGCAAAGCGTTTGTTTAGTTCTGTTCCGCATAATGTCATGCCGTGACCGGGTTTACTGTCGATGATAAGGTTATGTTTCTCAAAAATGCTTCTCAAGGCTTTCAAGTCAGTCTGAAGTGTCGATTTGCTGACGTGCATCTCATCAGCGAGGTCATCAAGTTTAATGTACCCTTCACTCAGCAGTAACCGTTTAAGCATATAATAGATTCGACTGTCAGGTGTCGTCGGCATGGCTTCTTGCGCGTCATCTGTTTCAATCAATTCATTTAAGAAGGTATGAAAGAGTGCAGTGTCTGTAACAACTAAACTATACCCGGTCCCTCGTTTGGACTGGATAGCTGCACCTTGACCGTGTAAATGATCGTTTAAGCTCTTGATGTCTTCTCTTATGGTTCGTGATGAGACTTCCAGCGTGTTAGCCAGGTCATTACCCGTCAAGGGATGATCGGCCCCCATCAGTTCACGCAGAATGCTGTCGATTCGAGTGTCCATTAGATCAACTCCTTTCTTTAAAAGTTTTCTAATAGAGTTAGTCATACACAAAAGCGCAGCAAATACGGTTGCTACGCTGTAGGTATGAAATTAACTGTTAAATCCATTTTGTTTTGATACTTCAGCAAACCAGGAGGCACTCTTCTTAGCTGTGCGTTCACCCGTAGCCAGGTCAACAGAATAGAAGCCGTATCGGTTCTTATAGGCATTCATCCAGGACCAGTTGTCCATAAATGTCCATAAGTGGTACCCTTTTACGTTACATCCTTCTGAAGTTGCTTTGTGCAACCATTTCAGATGGCCTTTGATAAAGTCGATGCGGTAATCATCTTCAATGCGTCCGTCTTTCAGGAAGCGACCTTCATCCTGCACGCCCATCCCGTTCTCAGAAATAAACGATTCAATGTTTCCGTAATGGTCTCTTAAGTTAACCATTATATCATAAATCCCCTGTTCGTAAATCTCCCATCCTCTATAGACGTTCATTTTACGGCCAGGCATTTCATAGTTATCGAAGAACCAGTCCGGCATAAATGGCGAGTCTGGATTTGGCATATGGTCTTTCGCTTTCACACGTCTTGGCTGATAGTAGTTGACACCTAGTAAGTCGACGATATTTGACTGAAGCAACTGATTATCTTCCGGTTGTGTTTCAGGTAACTGCCCATGTTCTTCAAGTAGTGCAATCAGATCCACTGGGTATTCGCCTTTAACTGCAGGGTCCAGGAAGCTTCTGTTAAAGAATAAGTCACAGATATGAGCCGCTTTTAAGTCTGCCGGGTTCTGACTGCGTGGATAAGACGGAGTCAGGTTTAAGACGATTCCAATCTTCCCGTCCTGTTCAGCATGATACAGTTTGACTACTTTAGCATGCGCAATCATCGTATGGTAAGCCACTTGAATAGCACGCTTGGCATCTACAACATTCGGGTAGTGGAAGTCATAAAGGTACCCGCCCTCTACAGGAACGATTGGTTCATTGAACGTAAACCATTTTTTGACGCGATCACCGAATAAATCAAAGGCTACTTTAGCATAGGTCACATAAGCATCGATGACTTCTCTGCTTTCCCAGCCGCCCTTTTCCTGCATTTCGATCGGCATATCAAAGTGGAACAAGTTGACAAAAGGCTCAACATCGTTCGCCAGAAGTTCATCGATCACCTTGCTGTAAAAATCAACAGCTTCCAGGTTCACGTCGCCTTCCCCACCTGGAATCAGTCTTGCCCAGGATAGGGATAATCTAAATGAGTTATGTCCAATCGTTTTCATATTCTTAATATCTTCTTTGTAACGGGAGTAAAAATCTGATGTCTGATCAGGTCCTACCCCTTCAAAGAAACGGTTCGGCTCGGTCTGGAACCAGTGATCCCAGATAGTCTCACCAGATACGCCATTTTTACTGCCTTCCATTTGAGTGGCAGAAGCTGCACTTCCCCACCAGAATCCTTCTGGAAATTGATAATCTACTGACATGCTTGGCCTCCTATTTGAATTTGTATAGTTCGATAATTTCAACAGCTAAATCTCTGACCGTCATGGCTGTCATTAAGTGGTCCTGTGAGTGAACGAGTATGACATTAACCCCTTGTCCATTCCCGCGTGCTTCTTCCTGAAGAAGATTTGTCTGAAACCCGTGTGCTTTACCGAGCTCTTCGCCGGCTTCTTTCAATTTAGCTTCTGCACCTTCAAAGTTTCCTTCTTTTGCTTCCTGTATTGCTTCCATTGCGCTCGATTTTCCGTTTCCTGCGAACAGAATAATCTGAAACGCGATTTCATTCATTTTATCATTCATCATATGTCCCCCTGTTTTCTAAGAAAAGAAAGGCGAATTCCCTGTTCAGGAATTCGTCTTCTTATTATTCTATTAAGCTGGTTCTGCAGCTGTTAACTCTTCACCATAATACTGTTTGTCTAATAATTTGATAAATGGCAGCCAGATGACAAAGACGATAGCCATATTGATCAACTGCATGACCGCACCCATTAGGTTATTTCCCGTAGCGAGATAACCGCTTAAGAGTGCCGGTGTGGTCCAAGGAACGATGACTCCGGCTGGTCTTGGGGCAAAGCCAGTTGACATTGCAAAATAAGTGACTGCTGCCACTACAACCGGTGCCAGTAACCATGGAATCAATACTAATGGATTCATGATAATTGGCAGTCCGAAAATCAATGGTTCATTTACATTAAATATACCAGACGGTCCGCCTAATTTGCCGAGTTCTCTCATCTGTCTACTCTTAGCAACGATGAAGATAACGAAAATCACAGATAAAGTCATCCCTGAGCCACCGATACCAACGATAAATGTATCGATAAACTGTTTAGTCACAATGTGCGGCAACTCTTCACCAGACTGGAAAGCAGCAAGGTTTTCGTCATTTAAAGAATACCAGATTGGATCAAACACTGAGTTGACAATGATTTGACCGTGTAAGCCGAAGAACCAGAATACTTGGATCAGCAGAACAGCAACTAGTGTAGCTGGCAGTCCACTTCCTAACGCAGTTAACGGCTGTTGTACTAATGTATAGATAAAGTTCTGAACAGTTTCAAATCCAGTAAAGCTGAACAGGACTCTTACAGCTAAAAAGATAGTCAGAGTCAATGTAACTGGAATCAACGCGCTGAATGAACGTGAAACGGCTGATGGCACACCGTCCGGCATTTTGATCGTCAGATTTTTACGGACAAATAACTGATATAATTCCGCTGAAATAAATGCTGTAAAAATACCTAAGAACATTCCCTGCGCACCTAATGACGAGGTTGGAATAACACCAGATGTCTCTTCAAGCACTTGAGGTGTCAATACGAGGAATGAAGCTATGGCAACGACTCCGCCATAAATCGCTTCGCCTCCACGGCCTTCGACCATTTTGTACCCTATACCTATAATAACAAATAATCCCATAATACTTAATGTTGCAGCAGAAGCTGGCCCTAACGCGTTCTGATAAGCCGCGTATCCTTCTTCACTCAGCACTCGGTCTAAAAAGGGCAAGTTTGCAATAACTACAAAGATCGATCCAAATATAATCAGCGGCAGCGCCACCATAAATCCATTACGTAAAGCCGATAAGTAACGGTTATTGTTCAACTTTTCCGCTATCGGCATGAGAACATTTTCTAACATCTCCATAAATTTATCCACGATTGATTACTCCTTTATTCAGTTTTTAATTGTTTTCGATCAGTTCCAGCGCTTTGTCCAAAACAGCTTTTCCATCGACGCGGCCATACGATACAGGGTCGATTATATCTAGTGGAATTCCTACTTCGTCAGCTGTAACCGCAAATTTTTTCTTCATAAAACGCATCTGTGGCCCAATTAACAGGACGTCCGCTTTTTTCATATCTTCAGGCGCTTTATCTTGAGCAACCGCCCAGATTTCTGCGTCCAATCCTCTTTCTTTTGCTTCCGCTTCCATTTTTTGAACCAGTAAACTCGTTGACATACCTGATGAACAGGCTAATAATATTCTAACCATTTGTCATTTCCGCCTTTCGTTTTTTAATCTATACACATCTTATAAAAAGAACGCTTCCACTACCACATGTAGCATTTCCGTTTCATTACGGAAAAATTATATGAGTGTTTGAACACTGATGCTAATTTAACAGGCCACTCATTTAGAAACTCATTTTGAGCTGCAGCTAAAGCGAGTTTTACATGGAGCTCATTCTCCCTTTTCCTCTGAGTTACACTTAGTCTGGACTTAACCTTCAACTCACTTGGATGTAATGAACGAGTTCAACTTAGTCACATTGACTAAGTTAAACTCAGAGACTTTGAACTTTTGAGTAAAAGGTAGTGAGCCTCACTACCTTCAGCTCACGTTTGGCTCTTTTTTGAGTTAACGCATAAAAGGCTTTATGGTGTTGCTCGAGTGTGGGTGATGATTGAGTTGCGTCATACCGCCCCTCACTCTCTCCTGCACACAAAAACACCCCGCCACATTTGACGAGGTGAAAATCAGTATGATGACTTAAAGGACAAAATACAAGTAAGTGGCCATGAACAGGAAGAATCCAGTCATAGAAGTAATAACGCCATTAAACGTTAACTCGATGTGACTAATTCTATTCAGAATACCACCCTGTTTAATGATCCCGTTGTAGATACCGGCTGCGGCAACGATCATTAACGCATAAACGATTCCTTTTTCGAAGTATTCCGCTGAAAATACAGCAACCTCATACCCGAAAAGGACATTCATTGAAGTTGGGCCGTAAATTCCGGTAATCAAGATCAGTCCTCCCATAATGAAGACGAGGAGTTCTGACAATAAATCTTCTTTCGGAGGTTTCGATTCTTCCACTCGGTTATCTTTCCCGAATAGGATCGTACTAAATTTCAGGAAGTACGTGATGGTTCCCAAGTTGATCAAGTTTAATCCGAATTGAACGATCGGACGGTAACTGCCATAACTGATCATGTATTTGGAAATACTCCCGTTAAATAGTGGCGCGCCTGTTACGCCTAGGATCCCAAAGATAATAGCGAATCCAGTCAGCGGCATCGCACGCAGGACCCCTCTCATCTGCCGTATGTCCCGTGTTCCGTACTGGTTATAGACCTGACCGGCTGCCAGGAATAAAGTGGATTTGAATAATGCGTGACTGACGACGTGGAACAAGGCGCCCCAGTAGGCAATTTCAGAGCCCATATTCAGTCCGATCATGATCAGACCGATTTGAGAAACAGTTGAATACGCCAGGATCATCTTGATGTCGTTTTGACCCATAGCCATAATAAATCCGAATATAGACGTGATGAATCCGATCAGGAAAAAGACTTCCTGTACATTGATGACAGGTTCGAACATGGCACTGAAACGAATGAACATGTAGACCCCTGTTTTGATGAACAATCCTGATAGAATAGCTGAAACAACAGGTGGTGCACTCGGTGTTCCGTGTGCTTTCGGCAGCCAGCTGAATAATGGAACAACCGCAGTTTTAAGGCTCAAGGTCGTCATCATAAATGCAAATGGCAGCATAACTGATCGTGGATCTTCCAGTTGAGGCAATGCTTGACTGATCGCTCGCATGTCCAGCAGACCTGTTGTGCGGTACAACATCCCTATTCCAAACAATAAGAAAGCTGTTCCGATCACGTTAACAAAGAAATAAATCATCCCGTCATATATGGCCTGTTTTTCTTTGTTGATCATAATTAAAATCGCTACCACGACGGTGGATACTTCAAGCATAACAAATATGTTGAATAAGTCAGTACTTAAGAATAATGAAATAATCAACCCCTGAAGCACTAGGAACAGGAAGCCGAATTGTGTGGTGAAGTAATCTTTATGAAACGCATAAATGATCATCATTAAGAATAGTGTGGTCGTCAGTAAAATAAACACCGATGAAATGATATCGGCCATCAAAGTGATCGCTATCCCTTCAGGAAGCTCCGACATGTAGTTGAAAATCGTATCATCGGTTCGAACCTGAATAAAGATACGTAATGCGTAGAGAAATTGGATGATCTGTGCTGCCACAATGAACAGGCGTGTATCTTTTTTAGAAAACAATATACTGATGATTCCGGCTAAGATCGGTCCAATAACGAGTAGATAAAGCAATGTGTACACCCTTCTTTCTGAATTCTAGATTTAAGTTAACCAGTACATATACCCGACGATACCAATGAAAAAGGCAACCAGCGCGGTTATCATTGCATTGAATGACAATTCGATGTATCCGATTTTTGTAAAGAGATCGCGTTCCTTGACCCACCCTCTATAAAGAGCAAAGGCAGCCAGGACCAGTAAAAGATAAATAAATGATTTTTCTAAATATTCACCTGGGTATATAGTGAAATTATATCCGTATAAGAACTCTAAAAGTCTATTGCCAAACAGTCCACTAATTAACGTCAGTACACCAAATACAAAGGTCGTCCATTGCGGCACATCGTGTACGGTGTCCTGCCCTTTGATTTCATCTGGCTGTGTATTTTTTCCAAACAGCATAGCTGCAAATTTCATGCTGTACAGCAGTGTTCCCAGATTGATCAGGTTCAAAAGTAACTGGATATAGGGAGAATCGCTCCCATAGCTGATCATATATTTTGAAATGGATCCGTTAAACAGTGGAGCGCCTGTAATACCAAGCAGTCCAAATATTATGGCAAAACCGGTGACCGGTAAAGTTTTCATAACGCCACGGATTCTATGTATGTCTCTAGTTTGATAATGATGAGACAATACACCCACGGATAAGAATAAAACGGTTTTGAACAAGGAATGGGCAAACATATGATACATGGCTCCCCAGTAACTTGCTTCCGCACCAAACGAAAAGCCGACCGTCATTAATCCGACCTGTGAGATAGTTGAGTATGCCAGCAGGAGTCGGAGGTCGTTTTGAGCAACCGCTAATGTAAAGCCGACGATACTTGTGACAAATCCAATAACCAGGAAGAATGTATTGAGTTCAATGACTTGTGAGAACATGGCCGTTAGTCGAATGAATAAGTAAAGGCCAGTTGTTTCATATACTCCCGAGAGAATAGCTGGAATAACTGGTGGTGCACTAGGTGTTCCATACGCTTTAGGCAGCCAGCTGGATAATGGAAACAGTGCAATTTTCAAACTGATCGTTGTCATGATAAAGGCAAACGGTAAAATCAGTGACCGCGGGTCTTCTACCTCAGTTATGACTTCTTCTATGGCATGTAAATCTAAATGACCGAATGTCCGGTATAAAAACCCGACCCCAAACAACCAGAAACCTGAACTGATAACACTCACGAACAGGTAAATCATTCCATCATATACCGCCTGACGGTCTTTTCTTAACATGATCAATATCGCAACCACAACTGTTGAGACTTCAAGCAGCACGTAAATATTAAATAAGTCCGTGGATAAAAATAATGCAATGATGAGTGATTGAAGTGTCAGATACAAAAAGCCGAACTGACTGTCGAAATAATCGCCTGAGTAGGCGTAAATCAGCAAACCCAAAAACAGTAAAGTAGTGAGCCATACAAGTACAATGGCAATACGGTCCGCATAAAGTGTAATGGAAAAAGCGCGAGGATACCCGGCCATATTATTGATAATCGTTCCCTGTGAGCGAACATTAAAAAACAGATAGGTTGTATAAAGCGTGATCCCAATTTGCGATCCGACAATCAGTCTGCGCGAGTCACTGTGAATAAACCCGATATTGATGACCGCAATAATGATAGGTATGATAATCAGCCAGTAAAGCATCCCCTTGCTCCTTGTATATTATATTTAGGGTTTTAACCTTCCGGTTTTAACTGGATAACCCTATGAACCTCTTTTCGATTACCTCGTATCGTGAGATAATTAGTTTATTGGATTGAGAGGTTAGCCGTTTGCTCCTTGAGTCCTTGAG
>JAFIFE010000019.1 GCA_020832185.1 Alkalibacterium sp. | reverse complement strand
AAGAATGAACCTTACAAAGTCGGTTTACGGTAATTTAAAAAAATGACGCTTGCTTAAGTTTATTTAGTGCACCCTTATTTCCCAAAATCAATTATAGATATTTCAGATTTTATTGTTTGACTTTATATAGTTAGTCTTTCTTATACATCTCATTCCTCTACCTTACCATATTAATTGCAAAGCAGAAACTTTTATAATTATGCTACTCTTCTTTAATGGGGAACCAGTTTGGAACGTGCTTAATTGTCTTCCATAAATTCTCAGGAAGATAATAGTCAAATGGTTTCGATATATTTAGTACCGTGTTTAACGTGTTTTCTTTATTATCTTCAATTTTTTGTACCCATTTTGGTTCAATTATAAGTTGCTTACCCACAGAGACTAAGTCTGAATAGAGTAAGGCCTTTTCAGCATCTTTGGATGTTTTTATTGCACCGACCCCTACTAAAGTGACGCGTCCTGCTATATGCTGACTGATTTGCTGCGGAATCTGAATTTTGTACTCTCTGAATCCCACTAATGAGGGCTGGTAATAGTAACTGACAGATAAGTGTAGATAGTCTATATGTTCTGCTATCAAGGCATCGATCAATGCGTACGTATCTTCTAAACGAATACCGGGAGTTTCTATTTCTTCTGGAGAGAATCGGTAACCGAGCAGGAAGTCATCTGAGGCATGTTCTTTAATTATTGACTGACACTGTTTAACGACCTCTACCGGAAACCTGAGACGATTGTACAGCGTTCCACCCCAGTCATCCTGACGCTGGTTTGAATGAGGAGAGACGAACTGCTGAAGTAAATAGGTATTGGCTCCATGCAATTCAACCCCATCAAATCCAGCGTCTATTGCTCGTTTGACGGCTGATCCAAACTGGCTGATCAGGATGTGAATTCCCGCTTCAGTCAGCTCTTTTGGCGTGTCGGCCCATTTGCGTTCCGCACGTATAGAAGAGGGGGAAATGGGTTGTCTCCCGCCATTATATTCTCTCTGACTCATCCGTCCCCCATGATAGATCTGAAGGATAGCCTTGGCTCCCTGCATCTTGATAGTCTGCGCCAGCTTCTTCAGGCCATCAATGTGGGTATCTTTAGCCACACTCATGCCATTAGGAAA
Organism: Alkalibacterium sp.; assembly: GCA_020832185.1. Classification (GTDB taxonomy): domain Bacteria; phylum Bacillota; class Bacilli; order Lactobacillales; family Carnobacteriaceae_A; genus Alkalibacterium. The sequence goes on along the minus strand of JAFIFE010000019.1, from coordinate 42,497 downwards.
TGCCTGTCCTTCAGAAGCAATATACGCACACGCTGTAATAACAGCTCCTGGTCCGCTTGATCTGACAAGGTAATAGATAAGCTCTTCCTCAGTAACATCGCCTTCAGGAGTGCTTGAACTTGTCGTCATGGGGGCCATTAGTATGCGATTTTTAAGTGTTGATCCATTCTTAAATGTGAATGGCTGTAAAAATGTGTAGGTCATTATATTCTCTCCACTACTTTTTGCATATATTTGAAAGGGTTACTTTCGGTGCGTTTACTGTAAAAAAGTAAGTTCTTCTTCATTTTAAAGTGAATGTGCAGGGATGTCAATTAGCATTAAATGGGGGATATTCCTCTCTATGTGGTAAACTATCAATAAGAAATCGAGTAGTCACTAGGGAGGGATCTGCATGCAATCTGAAAAAGAAAAAATGTGTAGTGGAGAACTGTATAATCCTACGGATGGGGAGTTAGTGAAGGAGAGGGAACGGGCACATAGACTGACTCATATGTACAATCAGCTGGAAGACGAGTATGCCAGAGAAAAACTTATCAGAGAGATTTTTGAAGCAACTGACGGACGTATAAAAGTTGAACCGGGGCTGCGTGTCGATTACGGGTACAATATTCATGTTGGAAGTAATTTTTATGCTAACTTTCATTGCGTGTTACTGGATGCCGGCCCTATTCATATCGGGGAAAATGCATTACTGGGCCCGGGAGTGCTGATCGTCACACCTGATCATCCACTGGATTCGACGCAACGGTATAATGGGCTGGAGTTCGCCAAACCGATTACTATTGGGGACAATTGCTGGATCGGGGCTGGCGCAACAATCATAGGCGGAGTGACTTTAGGGGATAATGTAGTGATAGGTGCAGGGGCAGTCGTTACAAAATCATTCGGGGATAATGTCGTATTAGCTGGAGTGCCGGCAAGAGTGACTAAAACAATTCCATGAACGAAAAAAGGATCAGATCGGCGAGCTGCCGTCTGATCCTTTTAGACTGTTTATTGAGAGGTATATCCGCCGTCTACAGGAATTGTGATCCCTGTAAGGAATTCATTCTCCGCGATGAACACGACTGTATGTGCAATCTCTTCAGGCACTCCCAGTCTGCCGATCGGGTGTTTATCTACCAATTTATCATAGTATTCACCAAGAGCTTCTTTGTTCACCATTCCTGATTCCACATACCCTGGTGCTACTGCTGCACATCGAATATTATCTTTGGCATATTGTAATGCTAGAGATTTAGTCATAAGTACAACCGCACCTTTTGATGCATTGTAAGCATAAGCTGAAGGTTCGCCGACAATCCCCAGAATGGATGCACAGTTGACAACCACGCCTCCACCATTTTTCTTCATTTGCTGAACAGCGTATTTATTTCCGAAAAATACCCCATCCTGATTGATACTTATAACTTTGCGATAATCTTCATAGGTTAAATTGTGTGTTTCTCCTTGAGCCCCGATACCGGCATTGTTGAAAATGACATCTAACGATCCGAATTTCTCAACGGTTTGTTCAACTAATGCTTTGACCTCGTCTTCTTTGGATACGTCTGCCTTAATAAATACGACTTCACCTTTGTCACTTAAACGATCGGCATGTTTTTGACCATCTTCTGCATTGTAGTCACTTAAGACTACTTTAGCCCCTTTATCCAAGAAAGCTTCAACAGTAGCGAGCCCGATTCCGGAAGCGCCACCTGTAATGACTGCAACTTTACCTTTTAAATCGTTCATTCAACACACTCCTGTTCGTATTTTATTTCACAATTTCATTATACTACACTCTTTCAGTTATACAAGTGTAAATGCTTACATCGTTGACAAATAAGGGTAAATATAATTTAAAGATCTGTTTAATAGTATGTGAATAATAGTTGTTTTAAGAGGGGATGGGGCTCTTTTTATTTTATGGATTCAATTGATTAGTCACTATGCACAAAACGCTTACACTATATTTGTGCACGTTTACATAGCGTAAGAAAAACGTTTCCATTACAATTGGTCTTGTCAACTAAACAATGAATTTGATTCAGCAATACTGAGAATCAATAAATATTAATAGGAGTGGTGATTACTTATGGTAGAAATGGCTATGAAAAATATTTATAAGCGTTATGACAATTCAGATGATTTTGCGGTATCAGATTTCGATATGCGCGTGAAAGACCGTGAATTTATCGTGTTCGTAGGCCCTTCAGGGTGTGGTAAATCTACAACATTACGTATGATTGCTGGACTTGAAGAAATTACTGATGGTGAATTATGGATCGGCGATACTATGATGAACGATGTGGCACCTAAAGACCGTGACATCGCGATGGTATTCCAGAACTACGCACTATACCCGCATATGACTGTATATGACAACATGGCTTTCGGATTAAAACTCCGTAAATACAAAAAAGATGAAATCAAAAAACGTGTTGAAAATGCTGCAGGAATCTTGGGATTAACAGAATTATTAGACCGTAAACCAGCTGCTTTATCTGGTGGACAACGTCAGCGTGTGGCTTTAGGACGTGCTATCGTACGTGATGCTAAAGTATTCCTGATGGATGAGCCTCTATCAAACTTAGATGCTAAATTGCGTGTAGCGATGCGTGCGGAAATTGCTAAATTACACCAGCGCTTAAACACTACATCTATCTACGTTACACATGACCAGACAGAAGCGATGACAATGGCTGACCGTATCGTTATCTTGAAAGATGGATTCATCCAGCAAATCGGAACACCTAAAGAAGTATATGACACTCCAGTTAATATCTTCGTTGGTGGATTTATCGGATCTCCAGCTATGAACTTCTTCGATGTGACTTTGAATGGTACAAAAATTACCAATGAAAAAGGATTAACTCTAGAAGTGCCTCAGGGTAAATTGAATACATTGCACGAACATGGATTCAAAGATGGAGCTAAATTGGTATTTGGTATTCGTCCTGAAGACATTAAGAGTGAGCAAGTTGCGTTGGATGCTTCTCCAGGTTCAGTAGTCACTTCAAAAGTTACTGTATCAGAGCTTTTAGGTGCAGAAACAATGCTTTACTCACAAGTTGGAGAATTAGAATTTATCGCTCGAGTGGATGCGCGTGATTACCACAAACCTGGTGAAAACGTAGACTTGGCATTCGACATGGGTAAATCACACTTCTTCGACCCAGAATCAACTGACGTTATCCGTTAATTTGAGATAAGGTTAGTCAATTAAATATGCCCCCTTTTTTCCTCTCTGGTATACATATGTATAATCAGAGAGGTTTTTTTCTATATAAAAATGGTCGTTTATAAAGAGAGGGATTTAGTGTAAAATAGAGTTATTACACTAACCACGATTCACTGGAAAGGGGCATTAAATCTGTTTTGTTTTAGCAATAAAACAGGTCATTCATATGAGTAAACTTAGAGGATTTGAAAAAGTTTCAAAATATAAAGAGGACGACGTGTCTTTACCTAAACGTGCCACAAAAGGATCAGCAGGCTACGACTTGACAGCGGCAGTTGATCTGGTGATCCCTTCCGTATTCAAAGCCCTTAAAACGGCTGATTTTGAAGGAAACCCTGTAGGTTCGTCACTGGTTCCAACCGGAGTGAAAGCTTACATGCCGGAGAACGAGTATTTACTGTTAGCCAATCGCTCAAGCAATCCGATGAAAAGACAATTGGCAGTCCCTAACGGCATCGGAGTCATTGATTCCGATTACTATAATAATGACGGAAATGAAGGGGAAATCTTTGTTCAGGTCATAAATTACGGACTGGAAGATGTTGTAATCAAAAAAGGGGAGCGCATTGCTCAAGGCATCTTTACGCGGTATGAAACAGTTGATGAAGAAACAGATAAATTCACTGTGAGAACAGGCGGATTTGGATCAAGCGGAAGATAATATACCTTACATGAAGGAGTTACGAGATTGGCAAAGAAGAAAGCAACAGTGTTTGTATGTCAAAATTGCGGAACAGAATCACCTAAGTATTTAGGGAAATGTCCAAGCTGTGGCTCATGGAACCAGATGGTGGAAGAAAAAATCCCCGATAAAACAGATAGCCGTAGCCGAATCTCGATGAGCGGTAAAGCATCTAAAGCAGAACAGATTACAGATATCACGATTGAAAAAGAAGAACGAGTCAAAACTGATCTCGTTGAATTTAACCGGGTACTGGGTGGCGGAGTTGTTCCAGGGTCACTCGTCTTGATTGGTGGGGATCCGGGAATTGGGAAATCGACCCTTCTTCTGCAAGTTTCAGCTCAGCTAAATAATAATGGAGGCAGAGTGCTATACGTTTCCGGGGAAGAAAGTACGTCTCAAATCAAAATGAGAGCGGAACGACTTGAGCTTCGAGGCGCCGACTTTTACCTGTATGCCGAAACAGAATTAACTGCGATTCAGGAAACGATTGAAGAGATCAAGCCGGATTATGTCATTATTGATTCGATTCAGACGATGCATCATGCCGGTATCGACAGTGCTGCAGGGAGTGTTTCTCAAGTAAGAGAATCGACATCGACTCTCATGCAGATTGCAAAAACAAATGATATTGCGATATTCCTGGTCGGCCACGTGACCAAAGAAGGAAATATTGCCGGACCACGTATGCTGGAACATATGGTGGACACTGTCCTCTATTTTGAAGGTGAGCGGCACCATACGTTTCGTATTTTGAGAGCGGTAAAAAACAGATTCGGTTCAACGAATGAAATAGGCATTTTCGAAATGAAAAATGGGGGACTGGAAGAAGTATTGAACCCCTCTCAGCTGTTTTTAGAGGAGAGGCTATCTGGAGCAACTGGTTCGGCAGTAGTGGCGGCAATGGAAGGCACGCGTCCGATCCTGGTAGAGATACAGTCACTGATTACCCCCACTGCTTTCGGAAATGCCAAACGCACGGCTAGCGGACTGGATTATTCAAGAGTCTCTCTGATCATGGCTGTGTTAGAAAAACGGGCAGGGCTATTGCTCCAGAATCAGGATGCCTATTTAAAAGCAGCTGGCGGAGTGAAACTGGATGAACCGGCAATCGATTTATCGATCGCCATCAGCATTGCCTCGAGTTACAAAGAGAAAGAAACACGACCGACAGATTGTTTTATAGGTGAAATCGGATTGACGGGGGAGATACGCCGGGTATCCAAGATAGACCAGCGCGTAAATGAAGCCTCAAAACTGGGATTCAAGCGAGTATTCATCCCGAAAAACAATATGGACGGTTGGGATTTCCCTAAAAATATCGAGATAGTCGGCTGCACCACGTTAGCTGACGGCATTCGACGCGCTTTTTCCTGATGAATAAGCGCCTGTCGAATAATTTATACGCTCAACCTGTTATACTAAATAAGAAAGATAAAACGTTAGAAAAGGAGGCATGAAATGGTAGCAAAGTTGATCATTCTAACTTTTGTCTTAGTAGGCGGAAGTTTAGGATATAATTTTTTCCCTGATTTAATCAGTAACTGGGGAGCATTACCGAACTGGCTGGCACATCCAATTATTGGAATGCTTCTGGGTGTGGCGATATTTTACTTATTGTCATTCCAGGCAATCAAACCCATCGAAAAAGCGGCGGCCAGAGTTGAAAAAGCATTTTCAGAACTAAGTATTTCTTATCTCATGTTTGGAAGCCTTGGTGCGATTATTGGACTTATTCTTGCAGTATTGATTAGTATACCTTTAAGTGCTTTAAACATGATTATTATTGAGGACGTTGTTCCTCTCATCATTACAGTTGGACTAGCTTATATCGGTTTTCAGCTGGGAACATCCAGAAGAGAAGAAATAAGGCGCTTGTTTACGCCCAAGACGGAAAAAACAGAAAATGATGATGTACTGGAACGAAAAGATGGCGATTCTTTCCGGAAGTACAAAGTGCTCGACACCAGCGCCATTATTGATGGACGCATACTTGATGTGGTCAAAACCGGTTTTCTTGAAGGGACGTTCGTCGTTTCGCATTATGTCTTGAAAGAGTTGCAGTACATTGCAGACTCTTCTGACAGCTTAAAACGCGTGCGAGGAAGAAGAGGACTGGATATCTTAAATGCCCTTCAAAAAGAGGACGGCATTTCGCTTGAAATGGATGACAGTGATATTCCGGAATCAGAAGAAGTCGATTTAAAGCTGGTCCATTTGACCAAGAAATTAGATGGCATGATTGTCACCAATGATTACAATCTTAATAAAGTGGCAGAGTTCCAAAATGTGCCTGTGTTAAATATCAACCAGTTAGCCAATGCGGTGAAACCTGTTGTTATTCCGGGTGAAGAAATGCGAGTCATGGTCGTCAAAAATGGGACAGAGCGGGCACAGGGTGTTGCCTATCTTGATGATGGAACGATGGTAGTTGTCGAAGAAGGAAAACACCACTTGAATGAACGGATCGACGTAGTCGTCACCAGCTCCCTGCAGACGAATGCCGGGCGAATGATTTTTGCAAAACTAGCGAATGGTCAGAAATCGCTTGATGATCGGAAAGATAAGGCATGAGTGGACCCTATGATGTGATTCTCCTAGCTGCAGGATCAGCGACACGGTTTAATCATCAGGCGAATATGAACAAAGTCCTGATGCAATTGAATGACCGTCCAGTGTTTGATTATTCACTGCGTCAGTTCTTGACTGATGCAGAGTGTCAGACGGTGTGGGTTGTGGTCAGAGAAGCTGAACGTTCGTTATTTGAAGAAAAATGTCGAACGCTTTATAAAGAAGTGCCGGATAAAATAAGGTGGGTGACAGGCGGAGACGAGAGACAGGACAGTGTCAGCCGCGCCTTAAAACAGCTGCCTGAGCGTCAACCTGAAGTGATACTGGTTCATGATGCAGCAAGGCCGTTCATCAACCAAGAGTTAGTTCAGCGTCTGTTAGATGGATTAACGGACTACCGCGCAGTGATTCCAGGAGTGAAAGCTAAAGATACAATGAAGCTCGTGAGTGAGTCTATGGTCGACCAATCATTGGATCGATCGACTGTCAGACATATACAGACCCCTCAGGCGTTTCGGACCGATTGCCTTATTAAAGCTGTGAAAGCTGCTGAAGAGAGCCGCTTCTATGGAAATGAAGAGGGCGAGTTGATCGAAAGGCTCGGCATGAAAGTACACGTGATTGATGGTTTAGAACAGAATATAAAAATCACTACTGCGTTAGATTATGTGTTTGCCAGATTTCTCGTCGAAGAGAATCAGCTCGACGGGGTAAATTAAAACCCGCTCGTGTGGAAGAAAAGTGAAATAAATGGTAAGTTTATACTAATGTAACCACAAAAGGAGAGTTTATCGATGACAGAAAAAGTCCGTGTTCGTTATGCACCAAGTCCAACAGGAAATTTACACATCGGAAATGCACGAACAGCGCTATTTAATTACTTATATGCCCGCCATCATGGGGGAGACTTCATTATTCGAATCGAAGATACAGACCAGAAGCGTCATGTTGAAACAGGTGAACAAAGTCAGCTGGACAACTTGAAATGGCTAGGTATCGACTGGGACGAAAGTGCTGATATAGGCGGATCATATGGACCTTACCGTCAGTCTGAACGTCTGGATTATTATGATCCATTAGTTGACCAGTTACTTGCAAGTAATCGTGCGTATAAGTGCTACTGTACGACTGAAGAGCTGGAAGCTGAACGTGAAGCGCAGCGTGCTAGAGGAGAAATGCCTCATTACAGCGGAAAATGTGCGAACTTAAGTGCTTCTGAACAGAGAGCAAAAGAAGATGAAGGCATCACACCGGTTATTCGACTGCGCATTCCTAAAGGCAGCACGTACACTTTTGAAGATATGGTCAAAGGTCAGATCACATTTGAATCTGATTCGATCGGTGGCGACTGGATCATCCGTAAACGTGACGGGATGCCGACATATAACTTTGCTGTAGCTGTAGACGACCACTATATGAAAATTTCACACGTCTTGCGTGGGGACGATCATATTGCGAATACACCTAAACAGATGATGGTATATGAAGCGTTTGAATGGAAGATGCCTCATTTCGGGCACATGACGTTGATCATCAACAGTGAAACAGGTAAGAAACTAAGTAAACGTGATGAAACGATCCTTCAGTTTATTGAACAGTATCGTGAGCTAGGCTATCAGCCGGAAGCCTTATTCAACTTTATTACACTGCTTGGATGGTCACCTGTGGGAGAAGACGAATTATTCACAAAAGACCAGTTCGTTGACATGTTTGATCACAAACGTCTAGGGACTTCACCTGCTGCATTTGATCCGAAGAAACTGGAATGGATCAGCAATCAGTACCTTAAAGAAATGGACTTAGGTGAATTGACACTGAAAGCTATCCCGCATTTGGTAAAAGCTGGATATGTCGAAGAAAATCCTTCAGAAGAAAAAGGGGAATGGATCAAGAGACTGGTTGGATTGTACCAGGAACAAATGAGTTATGCAGCTGAAATCACATCGCTGGCTACTCTGTTCTTTGAAGATTCACTCGAGTTCTCTGAAGAGGAATTAGCTGTACTGAAAGGTGAATCAGTCCCTGTTGTTTTAGAAGCATTCACTGCTCAGATAAAAGAAGTGACTCCTTTTGAAGCAGATGAAATCAAAAAAACAATCAAAGCTGTCCAGAAAGAAACAGGAGTTAAAGGTAAGAACTTATTCATGCCGATTCGTGCAGCCGTTACGGGTCAGTTACATGGGCCGCAACTTAATGATGCCATTGAATTATTAGGCAGAGAAAAAGTCTTAGCTAATCTTGAAAAAGCAAAACAGGCAATCAATGCTTAAAAACTGATTGCATATAGGAAAGGTAAGATATAGCCATGCAACCGGGACTTTCTTTAAGCGGGTTGTATGGCTTTTCCGTTTAAAATCAACTCACGAGTATTGTAACCACTTAAGCAGTTTCACTTATCATGAATTCACACACGAACAGAAAGGAGTCTCCTTATATGATCCAACTGTATAATACACTGACTCGCCAAAAAGAAACCTTTGTCCCTTTAGAAAAAGGGAAAGTAAAAATGTATGTCTGCGGTCCGACGGTCTATAATTTTATTCATATCGGAAATGCCAGAAGTACAGTCGCATTTGACACGATCCGCCGCTATTTTACCTATAGGGGGTATGACGTCGATTATGTATCCAATTTTACCGATGTAGATGACAAAATCATTCGCGCAGCTAAAGAGCTGGGAAAAACAGCTCCCGAAGTGGCCGATACGTTCATCAAAGCTTTTTACGAAGACACAGAAGCATTGGAAGTCCAGAAACCGGACCATTCACCTCGAGTAATGGATTCCATCCCGGATATTATCAGCTTTATTGAGGCGCTGATTGATAATGGGTATGGGTATGAGAGTGACGGAGATGTTTACTACCGTACGCGTAAATTCAAAAATTATGGAAAATTGAGTCGGGTCTCACTAGATGAACTCGAATCGGGTGCCAGTAACCGTTTAGGCAATGAAACAGCGAAAAAAGAAGACCCTTTGGATTTTGCTTTGTGGAAAGCAGCTAAAGAAGGCGAAATCAGCTGGGATTCGCCATGGGGTAAAGGACGTCCGGGCTGGCATATCGAATGTTCTGTCATGGCAACTAAGTACCTGGGAGATACTATCGATATTCACGCAGGTGGGCAAGATTTGACGTTCCCTCATCACGAGAACGAGATTGCTCAGACAGAAGCGAAAACACATAAGCCCTTTGCGAACTACTGGATCCACAATGGATTTGTGACAATGAACGATGAAAAAATGAGTAAATCGATTGGGAACTTTGTGCTGGTCAAAGACCTGAGAGAACAGCATGACCCACGCGCTCTGCGTTTCTTTATGTCGACGGCTCACTACAGACGCCCGATCAATTACTCACTGGATGCTATCGAAGAAGCGAAGACGAATTTAGGGCGTATCGAAACAGCATACTTCAATGCCAACCACCGTTTAACGCAGGCCGTCGATTCATTAACGAAAGACGAGAAGCTGCTGGATGAAATCAATTCATTTAGAGAGCAGTTCATCACTCAAATGGATGATGACTTCCAGACACAAAATGGCATTACTGTTGTCTACGATCTCGTCCGCTTTATGAACCGTTACGTTGAAGAAGCAGAGGTATCTAAACAAGTCATCAAGTCAGCTCTCGCTTTACTTGAAGAATTACTATATGTCTTTGGAATCACGCTTGCAGCTGAAACAGACTTACTGGACGAAGAAATCGAAGCGCTGATCGAAGAGCGAGAACAGGCACGCAAAGACAGAAACTTCCAGCGAGCAGATGCCATCAGGGATCAGCTGAAAGAGCAGAACATTATACTTGAGGATACAGCGCAAGGAATCAGATGGAAACGGGGACAGGCTAATGAGTAAAGAGGTCGACCCTCGCCTGATCAATGGGTTAGCCTTGGCCTATGTCGGTGATGCCATTTATGAGCTGCGAATCAGAGAGTATCTGATTGGTCAAGGACAGACGAAACCAAATGTCCTGCATTCACAGGCGACAACTTATGTATCAGCGAAAGCCCAGGCGTTTCTTGTGGATCAGCTGATCGATGCAGACAAACTGACTGAAGAAGAGATGGATTTCTTCAAGCGTGGACGCAATGCGAAGAGTTACTCCAAAGCAAAAAATACAGACGCACAAACCTACAGTTTTTCAACAGGGTTTGAAGCCGTTATGGGGTATCTGCATTTGACAAAACAAAGCGACCGATTAGATGAACTGACTAACTGGTGTATCCAACAAATCGAATCACAGAAGGAATAGAAAGGAGAATTTAAAATGGCTAAAAAACCATATCAGAAACACCTTAAAAAAGATGAATTCAAAGCTAGAAAAAAAGACTCAAGACATAGGGATGCAGATCCCGAACTGGAAGAAGACGTATCCGATGCAGAGTCAGATGAAATGGTATACGGACGTAACCCTGTCATGGAAACCCTGAAATCTACCCGTGATGTAAACAAGTTGTTTGTCCAGGATGGATTGTCTGGAGATAAAATCAACTCAGTCTTAAAAGAAGCGAAGAAACGAAAAGTACAACTATCCTTTGTACCTAAAACAAAACTGGATAACTTATCAGATGGAGGGAATCACCAGGGGGTCGTTTTAGCGGCTAGTCCAGTGAATTATGCCTCGATCGATGACTTATTTGCAAAAGCTGAAGAGAAAGGTGAACAACCTTTCTTCCTCCTATTGGACGGGATTGAAGATCCGCATAACTTAGGGTCGATCATACGAACAGCTGATGCCAGTGGGGCACACGGTGTGATCATTCCGAAAAGACGCGCAGTCGGCTTAACCTCTACTGTTGCTAAATCTTCAGCTGGAGCAATCGAACACGTATTAGTCGCACGCGTTACGAATATGGCGATGACGATTGATGAGTTGAAAGAACGCGGCTTATGGATTTTCGGAACAGACATGAAAGGCAAAGATTACCGTCACTGGGATGTATCTTCTCCAGTTGGTTTAGTTATCGGGAGTGAAGGCAAAGGAATGTCGAGACTAGTCAAAGACAAAGTGGATGAAACCTTGTCGATTCCTATGATCGGTGACACTCAGAGTCTGAACGCGAGCGTGGCGTCAGGTCTATTGATGTACGAAGTCTACCGTAAACGTCACGCTCTTTAAACAATGAGTGATTAGAGTTTGATTATTTAAACTGACAAGTGAGTGGTGACTGTGTTTGCTGAATGGAGCAATATTTAGAGAACTGGCAAGATTTAGTCGAATGAGTATTAAGAATATGGGGTTCATTGTTTAAACTGGGTTGTTTTTCCTTTTGAGCACTATAAATAAGGCAGTTATTTTTAATACTGATGCACAGAATTGAAATGAGTTTATACAATAACCGTCTTATTTTATAAACTCAAAAGGTTTATGAAACTGAGTATTCTAAATTAGGCATTATTTAGTGAACTGAATCATAGAATTATGAGGAGTTTAGAAAATAATAGCCCTATTTTAAGAACTGAGGCCCTATAATCAATTGAGTTTTGAGAATGGTGTCTTTATTTTATAAACTCAAAAGGGAAGCCCAGCCGAGTTTTGAGAATGATAAACTATCGGAAAAAACTCAAGAGCATATAACGAAGGCGTTCATCAAATGAACGCCTACTCTCCATTAGTATTCAGCTAAGGGGAGTGAGTGAAGTTAATACCCATTAAAATGATGAAAGGAGGGGAGTCTAGTGAAGAAAGAACTACTGTATGTCGATGGATACAACATGATCGGTGCGTGGCCTGAGCTGGCTAAATTAAAGAAACAGGACAAGATGGCAGATGCACGTGATCTTCTGCTGCATGAGTTGAGCAACTATGCCAAGTATGAAGGGATCGAAGTCCGAATTGTGTTCGATGCGCAGCTTGTTCCGGGTGTATCCAAGCGCTACGATAAGTACGAAGTCGCCGTTATTTTTACAAGCGAAGGGGAAACTGCCGACAGCTACATTGAAAAAGCAGTCGGAGAAGAAAATTTGCTGATCACACATGTCCAGGTAGCGACCTCTGACTTGGCCGAGCAGTGGATCATCTTTCAAAAAGGGGCCACACGAAAATCTGCCAATGAGTTGTATAAAGACATCAAGACGGCTAAAAAAAAGATCGCCATCGACAGTGCCCTCTACCGAATGCAGACAAAAACTCGCAACTCCCCTCTGACTGATAAAGATAAGAAACAACTAGAAGAGTTGTATTTCCAAATGATTGACCGTAAGTTAGATAAATAAAAAGTATTTCGGTAAGTCCTTTACCTTAAGCGTTTCAACACGTTTATAGGAGCAGGGGCTTATTTTTTTCATATAATTTTCATGAGAAATATCTCACAAACTAAAAATGTTTAATGACTATTTTAACAATTAGATAGTATAATTAATGAAACGCTTTCAAATGAAACAGACTACTACTCTTATAAATGCTCTGTTCTGTAATTGATCATACAATATACAGAAGGAGAAGAAAGGATGCAGATTAAGACAGAAGAAATTAAAAAAACAGAAACTAAATCGTATAGAGATATTAGTGATCCAATCAACGACTCTTTAATTTTTCAAATCCAGTCAGGTGATGAGACCGTATTTCCAGTTTTACTCGAAAGGTGTCAGCCATTAATTAAACGAGCTATTTTTAGACGATACATAAAAGGGTATGAACGAGATGATCTTTATCAGGAAGCTTGTGTAGTAATTGTTGAATCTTCTCAAAAATATGAATTCAACAAAGGAATGAGTTTTAATCAATATGCCTGTCTATGCATTGATAATCATTTTCATCGCTTGATCAGATGGAATAATGCAGTAAAGAGGCAATCGATTAGGGATTCTCTTTCACTTGAAGGGGTAATGGAGGATAACGGTTATCAGTTAGTTGGACCATCCCATACTGTCCAGCCTGAAGATCGACCGATAATCGAAGAAACGATAAATGATTACCTCACTTGCCTCTCTCCTTTCGAAAAAGATGTCTGTTTAAACTGCTATCTAGGGTATTCTTATGATGATATAGCTGAATTGTTAAAGTGTAGTCGTAATAAAGTCGTCAATGCAAAACATCGCTGTACCGAAAAGTTTAGAAAATTTTTCCTATAAATAAACCTAAATAGGGCAAGCGTTTATGTACTAGAATGTTCATTGAGATTGTTTCGAGAGCGAAGGGTTAATCATTTTTTTAAAAATCTTTTCAGTTCGTTAGTTAAGTAGGTATATACTTAGCGATTGATTACTGGAAAGGTTTTTTGGTGTAATGAAAATCAATAAAGATCAGAGGAGGATTAAACGGGTTGAAAGTGAGTGCTGATTTAGCTAGGTATAAGTACGCTAAGCTGACTACACTAGCAGAAGGAAGCGAGTGGGCGTTATAGCAGGATATAAGTCAAACTCAAGAAGGAAATATAACTGAGTGGGAGCTATAGCAGGATATAAGTCAAACTAAAGAAGGGAAAAAGACCGAGTGGGCGCTATAGTGGGATATAAGTCAGACTCAAAAAGGGAAAATGACTGAGTGGGCGCTATAAGAGGATATAGGTCGAACTCGTGCAGAAATGCGAGTTCGAGTCTGCATTAAAACTATAATAGCGAAATAAAACGAAGGCTGCGTCCCCACACACAAAGTGAGATGTCGCAGCCTTCATTTTTTCTATTAGACAAGTGTGTCAGCCATTTGTCGTTTGCTTCGTTTGTCACTTTTTTTTTCCTCATGTGCCTTTTTGAAGCGCTGGATCGTGGTGACGTGGTCCATCATGAAGTTGGCCGCAATCCCAATACCGATTCCCGACAAAATCCCCATGAATGAAAGCACTGGTAAGTATAAGAGTACCGTCCAGGTCTGAGCGATTGTGCTCGCGACCAGCAGCTGGCCTAAGTTGTGGAGGATCCCACCTGTCGCACTGACGCCGATGATGCTGACCCGCTTGCCACCGATGAATTTAACAATCAGCATACCGGTGTAACTTAGCATGGCACCAGCAAAGCTGTACATAAAGGTCGAAATCGTCCCGCCGAGAAGGGTGGTCATCAACAGGCGCATCCAGACGACTTTCAAACTGTCTTTAAATGGGAGGGTGTAAATAGCTATTATGATAATCAGGTTTGCAACTCCGAGCTTGGCACCCGGCGCAAAAGCAAACGGAAATGGAATGCTGCGTTCTACTATTCCCAGTATCACTGCCTGAGCAGAAAGCAGGGAGATATATATCATTTTTTGGGTTCGCGTCATATTGATCCTTCTTTTCTAAGTTGAGTAAGGTTGGCTTCATTGTGCCACAAATCGTCTTTTCTATCTATAATAATTAAAGTAATTTTATTCTGATTCTAATCTTGTGAAAACATAGACAGAGTAACACTTTTACTGTAAGATGTACAGAGAAAATGAATGGGAAGGAAAATGAAGATGTTGACCAGAAATAATAAAGTGCTATTAACACTGTTTGTGCCATTATTCTCAATGGGACTCCTTGCGTGCGAAGAAGAGGATCCTAGAGGGCTGGCAGAAGAACCTTATGACCGTACAGAATTTTTACTTGGAACCGTCGCGAATATTCGTGTCTATAATGAAGGAAAAGAAGAGGCACTGGACAAAGCATTTGACCGTGTGCAGGAACTGGATGAATGGTTTGCGATGCAGAACCCTGAATCAGAAATATCCGAAGTGAACCGCCAGGCAGGCATCGAGCCTGTGGCAGTTTCAGAAGAAGTCTTTCACGTGATGGAAAGAGCGTTATACTATGCAGAGGAATCAGATGGCAGCTTTGATCCAACAATTGGAGCGGTCACCAGCTTATGGGGAATAGGGCAGGATTATGCTGCCGTACCAGATGCTGATGAACTTGCAGAAGTTCTGAACGTAGTGGATTACCGTATGGTTGAACTGGATGAAGAGAACCAGACGATTTACTTACAGGAAGAAGGCATGGTCTTGGACCTGGGGGCGATTGCTAAAGGGTATATCACTGATGAAGCAGCCCGTGTATTAGTAGAAGAAGGCGTTAATACCGCAATCATCGATCTAGGTGGAGACATTGTGGTCGTGGGGAATAGCACGCGTGGCGAAGATGAGCCGTGGAACGTCGGGATTCAGAATCCTTACGGTGAGCGTGGCGAAATCTTGGGCATGGTTCCTGTATCTGACAAAGCAATCGTGACATCTGGTGTATATGAACGACTTATCCGTGACGGAGATAATGAATACCACCACTTGATGAACCCGGATACTGGATATCCAATCGATAACAATATTTCAGGCATCAGTATCATTGCAGATAATGCGATGGATGCAGATGCGCTGGCAAACATTGCATTCTCTCTTGGCGTAGACGCAGGGCTCGAGTATATTAATGGACTCGAAGGCGTTGAAGTGATCTATGTGACGAACGAAAAAGAAGTCTTTGCGTCAGACGGCGTTCACGAAAGTGTTCAAATTAACGACAATGACTTTGAGAAGATAAACTAAGCCTAATTGACAGTGTTTTCAGTAAATGGTAAAGTATAAAAGACTATAAAATATGGTTAAGAGTCAGTTGAAGTGAGGATGTAATCATGAAAAAGAAATTAGCATTAGCGTGTACAGAATGCGGATCCAGGAACTACACGAAAGAAGTAGGCGAGAAAGTCCGTACTGAACGCCTGGAAATTAAAAAATATTGCCGATATTGTAAACAACACACATTACACAGAGAAACGAAATAAACGAATCGATCTGATGTGAAAGGAGCTCTTCATGAATAAAGTAAAGACTTTTCTTGGTGAAGTAAAACATGAATTAAAAGAAACAACCTGGCCTAAAAAAGACGCAATGAAGAAAAATACAGCAACAGTATTTGGCGTTATGGCATTCTTCGGTGTCTTCTTTTATGCAGCGGATACAGTGATCACCTTTTTATTGAATATAATTTGACAGACCCTAAATCCAGTGGCAATTTCCCTTGGTGCGTGCTATACTACGTAACGAGAGCTGACGAAAAACCTTTCTTCCTATCAAATGGAGAAGGTTTTTTTAGTATAAAAATAAAACGACCAATAGAAGGAGTTAATTATGAACGAATTAGAAACCTCAAAAGCCTGGTATGTGCTGCACACCTATTCCGGATACGAAAATAAAGTGAAACAAAACTTGGAGTCTCGTGCTAAAAGTATGGGAATGGAAGAACACATCCTGCAGATGATCATTCCTGAAGAAGAAGTAACAGAAGAAAAGGACGGAAAGACGACGACTGGAACAGAAAAGATTTTCCCCGGGTATGTATTGATCGAAATGATCATGTCAGATGACGCGTGGTACATTGTCAGAAACACACCAGGTGTGACGGGATTCGTCGGGTCACATGGAGCCGGAAGCAAGCCGTCACCATTACTACCTGAAGAGATCGATCAGATTCTGCGCAGCATGGGAATCAACCCGCGTAAAATCGAGATGAATGTTGAAGTGGGCGAGCGCATCAAAATCGTTGGCGGAGCATTTGCTGGAATGGAAGGAACCGTTACAGAACTTGAAAGCGAAAAAGGGAAAGTCAAAGCATCAGTTGAGATGTTCGGACGCGAAACAAACGCTGAACTGGATTACAACCAGATCTCTAAGCTGGATGACTAATTAAGTATTGCAAAACTAATCCGTGAGTGGTAAGCTATGTCAGTGCGCCCTGTATACGCATGTGTATTTAGTGTGCATGGAAATAGGTGGGAGAGGAAATATTAACCTCATTTAACCACTCGCGGACAAAAATCAAGGAGGTATGTCTCGTGGCAAAAAAAGTAGTAAACCTTGTGAAACTGCAAATACCTGCAGGGAAAGCTAACCCAGCACCCCCAGTAGGACCAGCATTAGGACAAGCACAAGTAAACATTATGGGATTCTGTAAAGAGTTTAACGCTCGTACAGCAGACCAGGCAGGAATGATCATTCCTGTAGTTATTTCAGTATATGAAGACCGTTCATTTACATTCATCACTAAAACACCACCTGCAGCAATCTTGCTTAAAAAAGCAGCTGGCGTTGAGTCTGGTTCTGGAGAACCAAACACTAAAAAAGTGGCATCTGTAACTAGCGCTCAAGTAAGAGAAATCGCTGAAACAAAAATGGAAGACCTAAACGCAGCTTCAGTTGAAGCAGCAATGCGCATGGTTGAAGGTACAGCACGTAGTATGGGATTCACTGTCGAAGGATAATGAGTTCACCCCATTGCTTGCTGCCTCCGCAACCACAGAAAAGCGATCCTTTTCTACTAAGCTGTAGAGACTGAATAGTCCCTGCGCTTTTGCGGAGATCAAGTGGGAGGTTAAACCGTTAATACCACAATAAGGAGGAAATAATAATGGCGAAAAAGAGTAAAAAGTTCGCAGCTGCTTTGGAAAAAGTAGATCGCGAGAAACAATATGACGCAAAAGAAGCATTAGAATTAGTTAAAGAAATCGACTACGCTGGATTCGACGCTACCATTGAAGTAGCATACCGACTAGGTGTAGACCCTAAACAAGCTGATCAGCAAATCCGTGGAGCAATGGTATTGCCACATGGTACAGGTAAAACTCAAACAGTTATCGTATTCGCAAAAGGTGACGCTGCTAAAGCTGCTGAAGAAGCAGGCGCAGATTTCGTTGGCGAAAGCGATCTTGTTGAAAAAGTACAAGGTGGATGGTTAGACTTCGACGTAGTCGTTGCTGCACCAGACATGATGGCTGAAGTAGGTAAACTTGGACGTGTCTTAGGACCTAAAGGTTTAATGCCTAACCCTAAAACAGGGACTGTAACACCTGATGTTGCAAAAGCTGTTAACGATATTAAAGCTGGTCAAGTCACTTATCGTGTTGACCGTCAGTCAAATGTACACGTGCCAATTGGTAAAGTATCATTTGATCTTGAAAAACTGCAAGAAAACTTACAAGCTCTACACGATACAATCGTAAAAGCTAAACCTGCAAGTTCTAAAGGTGTTTACATCAAGAACATGGCAGTTGCCAGCACGTTTGGTCCTGGAGTTAAAGTAGACACAGGAACAGTTCTTAAATAAAAATGTTAATTTCTCTTGACCTGCTGGGTATAGCTTGCTATACTTATGCAGGTTAAGGCATTAACCTTAATTGAATACATTGATGAATGACAGTTATACCGGTGTTGAAGGATCTTCAAGGCCATTAAATAACTTAATAATACCGAAGACAGTATGTGGCGAAAGCCTTAATATCATACCGAGGATAAAGTGATGAATAATCAACTTACACTCTCTCTATGTCTACGGTGACATGGGGTTTTTTTATACCAATTATTTCGTTTAGAGATATGACGTAAAAATTTAATCCTCATTTCAATCGATCAGGAGGTGAAACATCAATGAGTAAACCAAGTGTCATTGCAAAAAAAGAGGAGATCGTTAAAGATCTTACGAAAAAATTTGAAGATGCACAAGCAGTAGTCGTAGTAGATTACCGTGGACTTTCAGTAGGCGAGGTAACTGAGTTACGTAAGCAATTACGTGAAGCAGGAATCGAAATGCGCGTACTAAAAAATTCTATGTTGCGTCGTGCTTCAGAAGCTGCTGGATTAACAGAATTAGTAGATGTCTTCAGAGGACCTACAGCTGTAGCATTCAGTAACGAAGAAGTCGTAGCACCTGCTAAAATCATCGCAGAATTTGCAAAAGATGCAGCTGCACTTGAAATTAAAGGTGGCGTGATCGAAGGTAAAGTTGCCAGCGTTGAGCAAATCAACAAAATTGCAACACTTCCAAGTCGCGAAGGCCTACTTTCAATGCTATTATCTGTACTTCAAGCACCTATGCGAAACACTGCTTTGGCTGTCAAAGCCGTTGCAGAGAAAAAAGCAGAAGAAGAGGAAGCTGCTTAATCAAGCAGTCGAGTCGATTAACAGTCAGCTATACATGTGTACAGCCGTCTGAATTACAAAAACAAACTATTAAATTAAACGGAGGAAAACAAAAATGGCATTAGATATCGAAAAAATCATTGCTGACTTGAAAGAGTCAACAGTTGTTGAATTAAATGATTTAGTAAGCGCAATTGAAGAAGAATTTGGCGTTGAAGCAGCAGCACCAGTAGCAGCAGCAGGAGCTGGAGCAGCAGCAGAAGCAGAACAAACTGAATTTACAGTAGAATTAACATCTGCTGGATCAGCAAAAATCAAAGTAATCAAAGCAGTTCGTGAAGCTACAGGTCTTGGCTTGAAAGAAGCTAAAGCATTAGTAGACGGCGCACCTTCAGCAATCAAAGAAGACATTTCTAAAGATGACGCTGAAGAATTGAAAGCTAAATTAGAAGAAGCTGGAGCTTCTGTAGAAGTTAAATAATTTTAGTTTTCTAAAATTTAACTTTTAAATACCCCCCTTTGTTGTAAGCTAATTATGACAAAGGGGGTTTTTGCATTCTACTTTTTTGTGTCATTTTAAAGATTGTATAGGAATAAGGCTGCATATTTGATAAAATGTGTCTTTGAACGTATCCCTATAAAAATGTTTACCAGAAATGAATCGACAGAAGAAAGGCCGATGAAAATGAAAAATGAAAAATATCCTCAACGAATAGATTACGGCATTGTTTTATCCGTCATGTTGTTAGCCATTATCAGTATACTCTCTATTTACTCCACCACCGTTTTGATACAGGACAATGCGATAGGCATGACAATCAGGCAAATACTCTGGTATGGGATTGGAGTGATTGCGGTGCTGGTCATTATGCAGTTCGATTCAGAGCAGCTATGGAAAATGACCACCTATCTCTATATTATCGGTGTCATCATTCTATTACTGACTCTTGTATTTTATGACAGAGAAATAGCAGCCAAAACAGGAGGGAACAGGTGGGTCACCTTAGGTCCACTGGGGACAGTTCAGCCGTCCGAGTTTGTAAAAATCCCTTATATTCTCATGCTGGCTAAAACAATTACAAGACATAACAGCATGTATCGAGTGCGAGAATATCAGACTGATTTTCTTTTGATTGGGAAGCTGTCTTTAGTCGGACTGATCCCTGTGGTTATTGTATTTATGCAGCGGGACTTAGGAACTGCGCTTGTATACACAGCCATACTGATAGGTGTTATCCTATTATCAGGCATCAAATGGCAGATTCTCCTTCCGGTATTCATGGTTGTCACGACTATAGGACTGACACTTATCATTTTAGTTGTTTACAATAGGGAATTATTGCTGAATACCGGCCTGTTCAGACCGTATCAGTTTGCACGTATCGATACCTGGCTGAATCCTCATCAGGGAACCAGTGGTTCATCTTACCAGATTGTTCAGACATTTAAAGCGATCGGATCCGGAGGGGTCTTCGGTAAAGGATTTGGAGTCAGCGAAGTGTATGTACCGGTTAGAGAATCCGATATGATATTTGCGACTATAGGTGAGAACTTCGGGTTTGCAGGAGGAGCGTTCCTCATATTTATTTACTTCGTACTGGTGTATCAAATGATCAAAGTAGTGTACGATACACGAAATGAGTTCTATGCATATATCGCAACAGGCGTTATTATGATGATCGTCTTTCACGTACTGGAAAATATAGGAATGAACATCGGTTTACTTCCTATGACAGGGATTCCGCTGCCGTTCGTTTCACAGGGGGGATCCTCACTGCTCGGGAACATGATGGGCATTGGGTTGATCATGTCGATGAGATACCACCATAAATCCTACTTCTTCTCTGGAGAAGGGGAAGAGTTCCACCCGGGTTCATAGTAAGTTAAGAGTAAGAGAGGACTGGCAGTATGATACGTGAACGAATAAAATATGTAGACAAACTAATTATTGTGCCTTATCTTGCGATGACACTTTTTAGTATCATTATGGTTTATAGTGCGAGTAGTTACAGTGCGCTGAATGATTATGGGAACCCGCATCATTATCTTCCGAGACAGTCGATGTATGTCGTAATAGGGTATGCTGTGTTCCTGTTTGCTTTTTTCTTCCCTATAAAATTGCTGAAGAATAAAAAGCTGGTGATATGGGGTATTGTCATTACGGCGCTCTCGCTTCTAGTCCTATTGATATTTGGACGAGAAATTTACGGAGCAAGACGATGGATCGAAACACCGTTCTT
Source organism: Alkalibacterium sp. (assembly GCA_020832185.1). Classification (GTDB taxonomy): domain Bacteria; phylum Bacillota; class Bacilli; order Lactobacillales; family Carnobacteriaceae_A; genus Alkalibacterium. The sequence goes on along the minus strand of JAFIFE010000019.1, from coordinate 20,981 downwards.
TAATATACAACCCGCTGAATTCGCCAAATTTATGGTCATCTGGTATTTAGCGTATATCCTGTCTAAAAAACAGCGTAAAATCGCAGAGAATTTTTTCAATGCCATAGGTGCACCGCTGATTCTCGTTTCCTTTATCGTTCTGTTTATTTATATTCAACCGGATACGGGGTCATCGTTTATCATCGTACTGATTGGGGCGATCATGATTTTTGCAAGTGGGGTGTCCCCGAAACTTGGCTTCAGTTTTGGACTGATTGGGATGACCGGACTGATTGGTCTATCTCAATTAATCAGAACATTCGGCACGCGTTTGTTTTTCCTGAATGAGTACCGATATAACCGTTTCTTAGGTTTCTGGGATCCATTCACTCTGGCTGAAGGAGCAGGCATGCAGCTGGTTCATTCCTATTATGCGTTGAGTCGTGGGGGACTATTTGGGGTCGGATTTGGGAACAGTGTTCAAAAGACTGGATTCTTGCCTTTTCCGTACACCGATTTTATTGTCTCGATTATTGGAGAAGAATTTGGATTGTTTGGCATATTCGTGTTGCTGTCGACGTTTACGTTGTTGGCATCCCGTCTCTTCCTGACCTCGATTCGATCGACGAACTCATTTGATTCACTCTTGTGTATTGGGATTGCGACCATGTTTATGGTACAGGCTTTTATCAACTTGGGTGGGGTGATCGGTGTGATGCCGATTACTGGACTGACGTTTCCGTTCATCAGTTTTGGCGGATCGAGTATGATTGTTTTGTCCGCTTCCTTAGGGTTGGTTGCCAATGTATCAGCACGCATCAATTATCAGAAAGCTATGAAACTGAATGAGAGAGGACAGTAAACCATGCGTCTATTTATTAAGCAGCAGGTGTTTTCTTTAAAGGACCGTTTTACAGTAAAAGATGAAAATGAGGCAGACCGTTATACCGTAGAAGGCGAGTTTTTAACGTTCGCCAAAAAATTAAGAGTGTATGATCAGCAAAACAAAGAAGTGCTTTATATCGAACAAAAGCTCTGGAAGTTATTGCCTGAATTCGATTTATTTATTGGGGATGAAAAAGTGGCCACGATAAAAAAAGAGTGGGCATTGTTCAAAAAAAATTACACGATCCATGGACAGGACTGGGATATTGAAGGATCCGTCATGGCTCATGACTATGTGATAAAGAGTCAGGGAAGAGTCATTGCAGACATCAATAAAGAATGGATTTCATGGGGAGATTCCTATGAGATCACCATTCATGAAGAAAAGAATCTTATCATTCTGCTGGGAACAGTGATCGTTATCGACTGTGTCATTTCAGCATCCAGGGGACACAACTCATAATAAGATCAAAAGAAGTCCGGTTCAAAGTGTTAACTCACTTGAACCGGACTTCTTTTATGTTTTCATGGTTTCCCGTTTAGCCATGAATAACAGACATAAATTAATGAAATGGAAAGCAAGGGCTGTAAAGAAGGCCAGTGCATACGTTCCGGTAAAGTCGTACACATACCCGACGACCGCCATGGATAAGGCGCCTCCGACTCCTGAAACAAAGGATAAAATAGGGTAGATGCGGACATACAATGCTCTCCCGAAAAACTCGGTGGTCAAGAGCGGCAAGGCGACTGCAGGGACGGAGAAAACGGACCCGAATATAAACGCGCCGGCTATCTGAACCAACGGATGGCTGAAAATCAAAAGCATTGCGATCCCGATGATGTTGATGAAAATCATGAGGACAGTCGATTTAACAATGCCCAGCACATCGCTGATCGATCCAATAATGAGTTTAAATGAGATATTTCCGACCATGACTGCAGACAGCATGACACCGCCGACTTGTGAGGAAAGCTGATTCGATTCAGCAAACCCTGGGAGATGCTGAGAAATGCCCGTAATAGATGTATGTAACAGACCAATCAGTGCAATGAATACAAAAGATTTTTGAGTAAATGAAAAATTAGTCCAGTTTGCTTTCTTGATGACTCTCCGCTTAGATTCTTCATTTTCGTCATAACCGTAAGGCAGATAGCCATCCTCTTTTGGATCGAGTGAATACCGGTAAAGAATTGCGGGTAAAGCTAGGAGAAACATGACGAGGCCCATGGCTATAAAACTGTTCTCCCATCCAATCTGCTGAATCAGTGCAGTAAAAATAGGAGAGAAAATAGCACCAGCAATTCCACTGAAGCCGAATGACAAACTCATTGCCAGCCCCTTCTTCTTTTCAAACCAGTTATTGACGATCAAAGACAAGGGGACCATGGCGTAGAGACCTGCACCAATGCCTCTTAAGGCTCCAAGTACATAGAAGATCCACATCGTCGTTGTAAAGGCCATCAGCATAGTCGAAACAGAAGCTAAGAGCACAGCGCCGGTGAGGAGAGGTTTCCATCCCAGTCGGTTGAGCAGTGGCGCAAAATAAAGAGAAACAAACGCAAGGGCGAGAGAAGAGATTGTCGCGTGCATGGCGAATGTTCCCCGGTAGATATTCAAGCTTTCAGACACGGGAGTATAGAACACACCTATGACATTCAGGTTGACCCCGATAGCGCTGGCGGACATCCCGCAGCTGATGGCAAGTACAAGCCAGTGTTTCAATGATTTAGACGGGTTTTCCATTTAGTGTATTCCTCATTTCAAAAAAAGATAGGTTAAAATTAGTATACTAGCAGGGCAGGATTAAAGCAAAGCTGAAAAAATGGGGGAAAAAAACAGAAATTTCAGTTGCATTTTATAATGTGTATTGGTACACTATCTACAGCAAGGCTCCTTTAATTCTATCCCGAGAGGTAGAAAAGGATGGAAAAATTTTATATATCCAGTTGTTCCAGGTGAATCTCTTCTTCAGGAAGAAGAATGAACGCGCCGGGAAAAAGTGGATTCCATCTTATCCTAAAGGTCCTTTTGCATAATGTAAAGGGCATTTTTTTATGCCTAAAAACACAAAAGAGAGGGACGATAAGTTATGGCAATACAGCAGAGACCATTGATTTTAGATGTGGAGGCAAAACCGGCTCCACTGAAAGGCCTGTTTCTAAGTCTTCAACACGTATTTGCAATGTTTGGAGCAACTATTTTAGTACCGATTTTACTTAACATGCCCGTATCTGTCGCACTTTTAGCGAGTGGAGTAGGAACGGTCATTTATCAGATTGCAACAAAAGCAAAAGTACCCGTATACCTTGGCTCATCATTTGCCTACATCGCAGCAATGCAGATAGCCATCGAACAAATGGGCGGCGACATCAGTGCAGCTCAAACAGGCGTCATTATGGTCGGCTTACTCTACATTGTTATTGCTGGAATTGTAAGATTAGCTGGGACAGACTGGGTGGACAAAATCCTTCCCCCAATCGTCATTGGCCCCATGATCATTGTCATTGGACTGGGCCTTGCAGGGAATGCAGTAACGAGTGCAGGATTCGTTAGAGATTCTGACTGGCGCACAATCCTGGTAGCTGTTTCGACATTCCTGATCACATCATTCATCAATACAAAAGCTAAAGGCTTCTTTAAAATCATTCCTTTCCTTACAGGAATTGTCGGAGGGTATATCATCGCAGTCATGCTGGGAATGGTTGACTTCTCACCTGTGATGGATGCGAACTGGTTTGCTTTACCTGAACTGTACCTGCCGTTTGAAACAACGACGTTTAACAGTTACTCATTCTACTTCGGTCCAGAAACATGGGCGCTGCTTCCTATTGTCCTGGTGACAGTAGCTGAGCATATCGGAGACCACTCGGTTCTAGGTAAAATCTGTGACCGTGATTTCCTGAAAGAACCCGGACTTAAACGCACGCTGATCGGAGACGGAGCAGCTACAGCTGTTTCAGCTTTCTTCGGAGGACCTGCAAATACGACGTACGGTGAAAATACAGGTGTCATTGGGATGACACGTATTGCTTCCGTATCAGTTATCAGAAATGCAGCATTTATCGCTATTCTCCTGAGTTTTATGGGTAAATTTTCAGCACTGATCTCAACTATACCTGCACCAGTATTAGGTGGGATGTCTATCCTGCTCTACGGTGTCATTGCAAGTAATGGACTGAAAGTGATGATTGAAGACAAAGTAGACTTCAACCACTCACGTAACCTGATTATTGCAAGCTCAATGCTTGTAGTCGGACTAGGCGGAGCTGTTTTCGAAATTGCAGGATTTGTCACTTTATCAGGAACAGCGTTGAGTGCCATTACCGGCATTATCTTAAACCTGATCCTTCCAAAAGAAGAAACAGAATATGAACCAGAATTAGATGCAGAACATGAAATGGGAAACAAAACTAAATCCGATTCAGAACATAAAGTCGGGTACAAGGCAGAATATACTCCGGAAGGGTAATAGCATATGTGAAGAGACGTCTGCGGAGCCTCTTCTGCCTTTCCTAGAGAATACCATAATCTGACTACACCGTTTCTGCTTCTGATGGGGATCCAGTAGAAATCGCTGAACAACTAAAAATGACCACACCTTTCTTCTAAGCCGGTATAATGAGCTTAAAAGGAAGGTGTTTATTTTTTATTCTTTTTCATTGAAGTTTGGTATAGTAAAGGAAAGAAACCGACGTGATTTACAGGTACGAATGGTCAGACAAATCTATCTAAAAGGACGGATGATAATTATATGAACTCACCATTACACAATCCCTATATTAACAAAGGAACAGCTTTCACTCGCGAAGAACGGAAAGCCTACAATCTGGACGGCTTACTGCCTTCCAAGGTAGAGTCGATTGAAGAGCAAGCGGAGAGAGTATTGGCCAAGGTCAATCAGATGAGTCATGCGTATGATAAACACCGGTTCCTGATGTCGATTTACTCGACGAATCGCACACTCTTTTTTTATGTGATCAGCCAAGATATTAAAGGGTTACTGCCAATCATCTACACGCCGACTATAGCTGAAGCGGTCAAGGCGTTCAGCAAGGATTACTTTAACCCTAAAGATGCGGTCTACTTGTCGGTGGATGATCAGGAAAATATGGAAGAGGTTCTGAAAAATGGAACCGCTGATTTATCAGACGTGAAGCTGATGGTTATAACAGATGGAGAAGGCGTACTTGGTATCGGGGACTGGGGCATCAATGGGGCTGCCATATCGATAGGAAAGCTGGCAGTATACACTGTGGCTGCAGGCTTGAATCCAAGCGAGGTCCTGCCGGTTGTCATTGATGCCGGGACAAATAACGAAGAGTTGCTGCATGATTCAAGTTATCTCGGGTTGAAAAAAGAACGAATGCACGGGGAAGAGTATCTTACTTATATTGACCGGTTTGTGCAGACCGCCTCAGACCTGTTTTCTAACGTTCTTTTCCATTGGGAAGATTTTGGAAGAGAGCACGCGGAAGTCATTTTAAACAACTACCGTAGTACCTTGTGCACATTTAACGATGACATTCAGGGGACCGGAATCATGATCGTAGCGGCTTTGAACTCAGTTGTTAAAGTAACCGGAAGGCCCCTGTCCGATCACAAGGTAGTCATATTTGGAGCGGGTACGGCTGGCATCGGTATTGCGGACATGATTCACACGGAACTGGTCAGTAAAGGCATGGATGCAGCAGAGGCCAAAAAACGCATTGTCTTATATGACAGATACGGAATTATCCATACTGAACAGAAGGGGTTAACGTCTGGACAGCAAAGATATGCTTTAGACAAAGACAGCTTGCCGGAAATGCCTGAAAACTTAGTAGAGACCATCGAACTAATCAAACCCACGGTACTGATTGGCTGCTCGGGTCAAGCCCACGCGTTCAGCGAGGAAGTCGTCAAAACGATGCACACCTATACTGATCGTCCAGCTGTTTTTCCTATATCCAATCCTTCAGAATTAGCTGAGGCTAGAGCAGAAGATGTAATCAAGTGGACAGATGGGAAAGGGCTTGTCGTGACTGGCAGTCCGACAGATCCCATTGTTTATGAGGGGTGTACCTTCCATATTGGACAGGCGAATAACGCACTCCTTTATCCAGGACTGGGTCAGGGACTGATCATCACACAGGCACATCATGTTACAGATGGGATTTTACTGGCAGCAGCCCACTCTGTAAATGAGATTCAGGACCTCAGTGAACCCGGAGAAGCGCTGCTTCCTGATGTGGGAGATTTAAGAAACGTATCCAGGCTGGTTGCAACGGCAGTAGTCAATCAGGCGATAAAAGAAAACATCAGCCGCAGCACAATCAATGATTCCGCTGAAGCCGTTGAGGCACATACTTGGGAACCAGTGTATAAGGAATTTGATTAATAGTTATCAGATAGATGAATGTTTAGATAGAATGATTTAAAAGGCGGGGTAATGTGGAAAAGAGAATGGAAACAGATGCATTTGGAGAAATAGGGGTGCCGCAGGAACATAAATGGGGAGCCCAGACGCAAAGGAGTCTTGGGAACTTTTCAATAGGCAGTGAAACCATGCCAATGGCGCTTATTTATGCCTATGTCATGATAAAAAAGGCGGCTGCTCTGACAAATGCAGAACTTGGCCTGCTTGAAGAGAATAAGTCTGAAGCTATTGCCCGGGTATGTGACGATATTCTGGCAGGGAACTGGGACACGGAATTTCCACTGGCTATATGGCAGACAGGTAGCGGAACCCAGACGAACATGAATGTCAATGAGGTAATTGCTCATCTGGCAAATGAAAAAACGGGGCTGAACATTCACCCGAACGATGATGTGAACATGGGTCAGAGCACGAATGATACGTTTCCGACTGCGATGCACATTGCCGTTGTCCTGCAGCTGGAAGAAAGGCTGATGCCTGTATTGGATGATCTTCAAGAGACGCTTAAGAAACTGGAAAATAAATATAAAGACACGATCAAAATCGGACGGACGCATCTGCAAGACGCCACGCCTCTGACATTCGGGCAAGAAGTCAGCGGCTGGCGGGAGATGTTTCATCAGACTCAAGCCATGCTGCGACAGACGCTTGTTCCGTTAGGCCGTCTTCCATTAGGAGGCACGGCAGTCGGAACCGGCATGAACACCCATCCGGAATTTGCTTCGAGAGCACTTGTCAAAATCAGTCAGTACACAGCTCATTCTTTTGAAGAAAATCCAAACAAGTTTCACGGATTATCCAGTAAAGATGCGTTTGTCTTTACCCACGGTGCTTTAAAAGCGCTGGCTGCTAATGCTATGAAGTGTGCCAACGATGTCAGGTGGCTGGCAAGTGGGCCGCGGAGTGGATTGGGGGAGATTTCTATTCCGGCTAATGAACCGGGGAGTTCGATCATGCCTGGAAAGGTAAATCCCACACAGGCTGAAGCGCTGACGATGGTCTGCGTGCAGGTCATGGGCAATGACACGACAGTGGGAGTAGCAGCATCTCAGGGAAATTTTGAACTGAATGTCTATATGCCGGTCATCGCCTATAACGTTCTTCAGAGTATTGCCTTACTTAGTGACAGTCTGGCATTATTCAATGAAAAATGTCTGAAAGGACTCACTGTTGAAGAAGAGAAGATGAATCAGCTCGTTGATCAGTCGCTGATGCTGGTCACTGCGCTCTCGCCGAGGATAGGGTATGACAAGGCCAGTCTCATTGCAAAAAAAGCACATGAAGATAAGCTGACTCTGAAAGAAGCGGCTGTTCAGTTAGGGGTATTGACAGAAGAGGAGTACGACGCCTATATCGACCCGACTCAAATGGTCTGATTTATGGTCGATCCACTGAGCAAAAGAGTGTTCAATATTCTGGCTCTCAAACGAACTCCAGATGACTGTTGTAGCATTCCTGAATGCATAGTATACTAACTGTAATGACCAACTTACAGAAAAAGAGGGTGCTGTCCATGACTGATCACTATTATACATCGAAGCCAAATGCTGAAAAAAATGAAAAAGAAATCAATGCCACACTTCTTGGTCATTCCATGACGTTTAGAACGGATGCAGGCGTCTTTTCAAAAGACCGAGTGGACTTTGGGTCACAGGTCATGATCGACGCCATAGATGATTCCATTTTTCCAAACAAACATGTTTTGGATGTGGGGTGTGGATACGGACCGGTTGGATTGTCTCTGGCAAAAGCGAATCCGACGCTTGAAATCGATATGATCGATGTGAATGAGCGTGCTTTAGACCTGGCAAAAACGAATGCGGTCATGAATGATGTAGAGAATGTGTCTATATTTGAATCATCCATATATGAACAAGTAAAGAGAACGACATATGGGGCCGTAATATCAAACCCGCCGATCAGGGCAGGGAAAGAAACGGTCCATAAAATCATTATCGATGCCAAAGACCATTTAGTCGAAGGTGGCGTGCTGATTATTGTCATTCAAAGGAAACAGGGAGCACCGAGTGCCAAGAAGGCGATGGAAGAGACTTATGGAAACGTCGCTAGAATAGGGCTTGATAAAGGATACTGGGTTCTGCAGTCTATCAAGGCATAATTCAGCCATATAATGAAGAAGCTTATCTCTGTCACTGGATGGAAGGTAAGCTTTTACTGCTTTCAGGAAACCTTGACTTTCACTTGCTTTTTGTGTAAACTTAATGGACGCTAAACAAAGTATGAAAAGAAATCCGTGCGAAATATTGTCCGTACGCGGTTTTTGAAGCCAAACAAAAGAATGTGTGATGATCTAGGATGAATCTTTCACGACTCTTTTGTATTTTTTTTGGTCTAAAATAGGGTAAAGCCTTGCTTTTTAATCGATTGTTAACAATTGTAACGCGATTGTAATATAACTTTCGCTTAAAAAGTCTGCATGGATAGAGATCGATACAGTGCTTCAGATTATGACGACTAGTGATTATTTATGAGGGGTGAAGAGGTTGGCAGGCCAAGATGTAAAATACGGCAAGCACCGTACACGTAGAAGTTATTCACGAATCAAAGAAGTATTGGAATTACCGAACTTAATCGAAATTCAGACAAACTCTTATGACTGGTTTTTAAAAGATGGATTGAAAGATATGTTCAAAGACATCTCACCTATTGAAGACTTTACAGGAAATCTTTCTCTGGAATTTACAGACTATCAGTTACAGGAACCTAAATACTCAGTTGATGAAGCAAGACAGCATGACTCAAACTATTCTGCACCTTTATATGTAAAGTTACGTTTGATCAACAAGGAAACTGGCGAAGTGAAAGAGCAGGAAGTATTCTTCGGAGACTTCCCATTAATGACACGCCAAGGGACCTTTATCATCAATGGTGCTGAACGTGTTATCGTTTCTCAGCTCGTTCGTTCACCGGGTGTCTACTTCAGCCCTAAAGTTGAAAAGAACGGCATGGAAGGGTTCGGTTCAACAGTCATTCCTAACCGTGGCGCATGGCTTGAATACGAAACAGATTCTAAAGGACTATCAAATGTACGTATCGACCGTACGCGTAAAATTCCTTTAAGTGTTCTGGTTCGTGCATTAGGATTTGGATCTGACGATGAGATTTTAGATATCTTCGGACAGAATGACAGCTTGATGGCGACACTTGAAAAAGATGTACACAAAAACATGTCCGATTCACGTGTTGAAGAAGCGCTGAAAGATGTTTACGAGCGTCTTCGTCCAGGAGAGCCTAAAACAGCAGATTCTTCTAGAAGTTTACTGACTACGCGTTTCTTTGATCCAAAACGTTACGATCTGGCACGCGTTGGACGTTACAAGATGAATAAAAAACTGGATCTTAAAATCCGTTTGATGGGACTGACTTTAGCAGAATCGCTTGTTGATAGTGAAACAGGAGAATTATTAGCTAAAGAAGGCACATTGATCAACCGTGAAGTCATGAACGAATTAGGCCCGCATTTGGATAACGGATTGAATGCAGTGACGTTAAATCCTTCTGATGAAGGGGTTGTACCGGAGCCGATCGATTTACAGATCGTTAAAGTGTACTCACCAATGGACAGCGACCGTGTCGTGAACATCATCGGTAATGCGTATCCGGACCGTGAAATCAAATATATCATTCCAGCAGACATGATAGCTTCAATGAACTACTTCTTTAACCTGCAGGAAGGTATCGGAGAAACAGATGATATCGACCACTTAGGTAACAGACGTATCCGTTCAGTTGGAGAATTACTGCAGAATCAATTCCGTATCGGGTTATCCCGTATGGAGCGTGTGGTGCGTGAGCGTATGTCTATTCAAGACACGACGACTACAACTCCACAGCAGCTTGTTAATATCAGACCAGTCGTTGCCTCTATTAAAGAGTTCTTCGGGTCATCTCAGTTATCTCAGTTCATGGACCAGACTAACCCATTGGGTGAGTTGACACACAAACGTCGTCTCTCTGCACTTGGACCCGGTGGTTTGACACGTGACCGTGCTGGATATGAAGTGCGAGACGTTCACTATTCCCACTATGGCCGTATGTGTCCGATCGAAACGCCTGAGGGACCAAACATTGGACTGATCAACAGTTTGTCCACATATGCAAAAATCAATGAATTTGGCTTTATCGAAACACCTTACCGTCGAGTAGATAAAGAAACGGGTAAAGTAACGGAGCACATTGATTACCTGACAGCTGACGAAGAGGATCTTTTCGTTGTAGCTCAGGCAAATGCTCTACTGAATGAAGATGGATCTTTCCAAAATGATTTAGTACTGGCCCGTACTAAAAATAATAATGAAGAGTTAGACGCTTCACTTATGGATTACATGGACGTATCACCTAAGCAGGTTGTATCTGTAGCGACAGCAAGTATTCCATTCCTGGAAAACGATGACTCCAACCGTGCCTTGATGGGTGCGAACATGCAGCGTCAGGCGGTTCCGCTGATTCAGCCGGAAGCACCGCTTGTTGGAACAGGTATCGAGCACACAGCTGCACGAGATTCTGGAGCAGCGATCATCGCGACACATTCCGGAGTAGTGGAATATGTGGATGCGAAACAAGTTCGTGTCAGACGTGAAGACGGAGCACTTGACCGTTACCTTATTGCTAAGTTCAAGCGTTCGAATGCCGGAACCTCTTATAACCAGCGTGCATTAGTACGTCACGGTGAAAAAGTGGATAAAGGCGACATCTTAGCTGATGGCCCATCTATGGAAAATGGTGAAATGGCATTGGGACGTAACCCGTTGATTGCCTTCACAACTTTCGATGGCTATAACTTTGAGGATGCCGTTATCATGAGTGAACGTTTAGTTAAAGACGACGTGTACACTTCTGTTCATATTGAAGAATTTGAATCTGAAGCACGTGATACTAAACTTGGCCCTGAAGAAATCACTCGTGAACTGCCGAACGTCGGGGACGATGCACTTAAAGATCTAGACGACCGAGGCATTATCAGAATTGGTGCAGAAGTACAGGACGGCGACATCTTAGTTGGTAAAGTAACGCCAAAAGGTGTGTCAGAATTATCTGCAGAAGAAAAACTGCTGCATGCAATCTTTGGTGAAAAAGCACGTGAAGTAAGAGATACCTCACTACGTGTACCACACGGTGGCGGAGGAATCGTTCACGATGTTAAAATCTTCACGCGTGAAGCGGGAGACGAATTATCACCAGGCGTTAACTATCTTGTTCGTGTATTCATTGTTCAAAAACGTAAAATCAACGTTGGAGATAAAATGGCTGGACGTCACGGGAACAAGGGTGTTGTATCCCTTATTTTACCTGAAGAAGATATGCCATTCATGCCAGACGGAACTCCTGTCGATATCATGCTGAACCCGCTTGGGGTACCATCACGTATGAATATTGGACAGGTCATCGAACTTCACATGGGAATGGCTGCACGCAAATTGGGCATTCACATTGCAAGTCCGGTATTTGACGGAGCGAATGAAGAAGAAGTTTGGGAAACAATTAAAGAAGCCGGTATGGACGACGATGCTAAAACAGTATTGATCGACGGACGTACAGGGGAACCATTTGATAATAAAGTGTCAGTAGGTGTCATGTACTTCGTTAAACTGGCGCACATGGTCGACGATAAACTCCATGCCCGTTCAACAGGCCCTTACTCACTAGTAACTCAGCAGCCACTTGGTGGTAAAGCTCAGTTCGGTGGACAGCGTTTCGGAGAGATGGAAGTATGGGCACTTGAAGCATACGGTGCAGCCTATACCTTACAGGAAATCCTGACGTATAAATCAGATGACGTCGTTGGACGTGTGAAAACGTACGAAGCCATTGTTAAAGGAGAAACGATTCCTAAACCTGGTGTTCCTGAATCATTCCGAGTATTAGTTAAAGAGCTTCAGTCATTAGGACTGGACTTGAAAGTGCTGGATATCAACCATGAACCGATCGATCTTGAAGACTCAGATGAAGACGATGAGTTCGGAAATGTCGATTCACTTGAAAAAATGAAAAAAGAACAAGATGAAAAACGTGCAGAAGAAGCAAGAGTGAAAGAAGAACAGGCACTTGCTGAAAGTGAACTTGAAGCGCGTGAACAGGAACAAGAGCAAGACTAGAAATACAAAGAAGGAACAGAGAGGTCAGTGAATATCATTTCCTCTCTTTCATCTTTGCGCAGGAAAGAGGAGCATAGGGCAGCTCTATAATCTACTAAAGGGAGGTAGCCCCTTTGATCGATGTAAATAAATTTGAAAGTATTCAGATAGGCTTAGCTTCACCGGATAAAATCCGCAGCTGGTCTTATGGAGAAGTAAAGAAACCAGAAACAATTAATTACCGAACACTGAAACCTGAAAAAGATGGACTGTTTTGTGAGAGAATATTCGGACCATCTAAAGACTATGAATGTTCATGTGGGAAATACAAACGTGTCCACTATAAAGGGATCGTTTGTGACCGCTGTGGCGTAGAAGTAACGAAATCTAAAGTCCGTAGAGAACGTATGGGACATTTAGAATTAGCTGCTCCTGTCACTCATATCTGGTATTTCAAAGGGATTCCGAGTCGTATGGGATTAGTTTTAGACATGTCCCCGCGTGCATTAGAAGAAATTATTTATTTTGCTTCTTACGTCGTAACGGATGCCGGTGACACACCGCTTGAGAAAAAACAGTTAATGACTGAAAGAGAATACCGTGAACGTCGTGCCCAATATGGCACTAAATTCCAAGCTGAAATTGGTGCGGATGCGATTAAAACTCTGCTAAATGATGTGAACTTAGTTGAAGAAGTTGAAGAATTAAAAGAATTGCTTCAATCAGCTACAGGTCAAAAACGGACACGTGCGATTCGTCGTCTGGACATCCTGGAAGCATTCAGACATTCTGGTAATGATCCAGCATGGATGGTTATGAATGTCGTTCCTGTTATTCCACCTGAACTGCGTCCAATGGTCCAGTTAGAAGGCGGACGTTTTGCGACAAGTGATTTAAATGACTTGTATCGTCGAGTGATCAACCGTAATAACCGTCTGAAACGCTTGCTTGATTTAAACGCACCACACATCATCGTTCAGAATGAAAAACGTATGCTGCAGGAAGCTGTAGATGCATTAGTTGATAATGGACGCCGTGGCCGTGCTGTTGCAGGACCAGGTAACCGTCCACTTAAATCACTTTCTCATATGCTGAAAGGGAAACAAGGACGTTTCCGTCAGAACTTACTGGGTAAACGTGTCGACTATTCTGGTCGTTCAGTTATCGTTGTAGGACCAAGTCTGAAAATGTATCAGTGTGGATTGCCTAAGGAAATGGCGATCGAGTTATTTAAACCTTTCGTTATGAGAGAATTAGTTGTCAGAGAAATTGCGAACAACATTAAAAATGCGAAACGCAAAGTTGAGCGTATGGATGACGAAGTCTGGCCAGTACTTCAGGACGTTATTCGCGAACACCCGGTTTTACTAAACCGTGCACCTACTCTTCACAGACTGGGTATCCAAGCGTTTGAGCCTATCCTTGTTGAAGGAAAAGCGATTCGTTTACACCCGTTAGTATGTGAGGCGTACAATGCCGATTTCGATGGAGACCAAATGGCTGTTCACGTTCCTCTAAGTGACGAAGCACAAGCAGAAGCACGTATTTTAATGCTGGGTGCTCAAAACATCTTGAACCCTAAAGATGGTAAACCAGTTGTTACACCATCTCAGGATATGGTTTTAGGTAACTACTATCTGACTATGGAAGATGCCGGTAAAATTGGAGAAGGTACTCGATTCTCAAGTCACGCTGAAGCACTTCAGGCTTATCAGACAGGGTACGTTCACCTGCATACAAGAGTAGCGATTCATGCCTCTTCATTGCCGAATAAACCATTTACTGAATGGCAGAAAGATAAATACCTGATTACAACTGTTGGGAAAATGATTTTCAATGAAATCATGCCTAAAGAATTCCCTTACTTGAATGAACCGTCTCAATTCAACTTGGAAAAACAGACACCTGATAAATATTTTGTCCCTTACGGAACAGATATTATCAAGCACATTCAAGAAGCAGAAATCGTTCCACCGTTTAAAAAGAAAAACTTTAGTAACGTCATTGCTGAAGTCTTCAAACGTTATCAGGTAACAGAAACATCTAAAATGCTTGATAAAATGAAAAACCTTGGGTATACGCATTCCACTAAATCTGGAATTACTGTTGGGATCGCTGATATTTCTCACTTGGAAGAAAAAGGCGAAATCTTAACTAAAGCGCATGATCAAGTTGACCGAATCAATGCGTCACACCGTCGTGGACTGATCACTGAAGAAGAACGTTACACTGCAGTTATCGAAGTCTGGACGAAAACCAAAGACATCATCCAGAACCACTTAATGAACACTCTTGATAACCACAACAACATCTTCATGATGAGTGATTCAGGAGCACGTGGGAATATCTCCAACTTTACTCAGCTGGCAGGTATGCGTGGATTGATGGCAGCGCCGAGTGGTCGAATCATGGAATTACCGATCACATCTAACTTCCGTGAAGGGCTATCCGTCCTTGAGATGTTTATCTCTACCCACGGAGCTCGTAAAGGAATGACCGATACAGCGCTGAAAACAGCTGACTCAGGGTACCTGACTCGTCGACTAGTTGATGTCGCTCAGGACGTTATCATCCGTGAAGAAGACTGTGGAACTAAACGTGGACTAGTAGCTGAAACACTTCGTGACGGGACAGAAGAAATCGAACCGCTTGAAGAACGTATCATCGGACGTCATGCACGTAAAACTGTTAAACATCCTGAAACTGGCGATGTAATTGTTAGAGAAAATGATCTGATTACTGAAGATCTTGCTAAAGTCATTATTGACGCCGGCATTGAACAAGTAACTATCCGTTCAGTCTTCACATGTAACACGAACCACGGTGTATGTAAGAAATGTTATGGTCGTAACTTGGCTACAGGTCGTGAAGTCGAAGTAGGAGAAGCAGTCGGAACCATCGCTGCTCAGTCTATCGGAGAACCTGGTACTCAGTTGACTATGCGTACATTCCATACAGGTGGGGTTGCCGGAGATGATATCACTCAAGGTCTGCCTCGTGTACAAGAGATTTTTGAAGCCAGAAACCCTAAAGGTCTGGCAACTATTACAGAAGTAACAGGGGAAGTTGTATCGATTGAAGAAATCCCTGCTGAACGTACGAAAGAAGTAACGATTAAGGGAGCAACCGATACACGTACGTATACATTGGCAATCAATGCCCGTATGCGTGTAAAAGCCGGAAGCTTTGTTGAACGTGGAGATGCACTGAGTGAAGGGTCAATTGAACCTAAACAACTCCTGGCTGTCAGTAATGTAATCAAATTGCAGAACTACATGCTTCAGGAAGTACAGTACGCATACCGCAGTCAAGGGGTAGAAATCGGAGACAAGCATATCGAAGTGATGGTTAGACAAATGCTGCAGAAAGTTAGAGTCATGGATCCAGGTGACACAAGCATTCTGCCAGGTAGTCTAGTGGATGTGTTTGACTTTAAAGAAGCGAATAAAGCGACTTTATTATCCGGTGGATTACCAGCAACTGGTCGTCCGATCTTACTAGGAATCACTAAAGCTTCACTTGAAACGAACAGTTTCTTATCTGCTGCATCATTCCAGGAAACAACGCGTGTCCTGACAGATGCTGCAATCAGAGGGAAGAACGATAAACTGATCGGACTGAAAGAGAATGTTATCATTGGTAAATCTATTCCAGCCGGAACAGGTATGAAAGTGTATAACGATATGAAACCTAAAGAAGTAGGAGTCGTCAGCGAGAACGTCTACAGCATCAGCGAAGACGCTCAAGCGACAGATCAGAAATAAAACGTGACAAGAGAAAGAGAAAACGGGGCAGAGTTCAATCTGTCCCTGACCTCTTACTTGTTTTAATTAATTTTTAGATAGAATGTTGACATAGTCAAATCTACGTGGTACTATGCTAGAGGTGCTTTTGTGTTCTGATTCGACAGAGTTAACAGTCAGTTTGACTGATACGCAAGAGACAAAATCAATGCCATATATTTAGAAGTTCTGAAGGAAACAGATGTCGCCTGTCAGCGATTATTCTTTTTTGTTCAAAAAGGAACCGCCTGGATGTGTGGACTTAGAAAAGCACGTACTATATAGAAAAAATGGAAGGAGGAAACACAATATGCCTACAATGAATCAACTTATCCGTAAGCCTCGTAAATCTAAAACAAGTAAATCAGAGTCACCTGCGTTAAACAGAGGGTACAATACTCAAAAACGTAAACAGACTACAGTATACTCTCCACAAAAACGTGGTGTTTGTACTCGTGTTGGAACAATGACTCCTAAAAAACCTAACTCAGCTTTACGTAAATATGCTCGTGTTCGTTTATCTAACATGATCGAAGTTACAGCATACATCCCTGGTGAAGGTCATAACCTGCAAGAACACAGTGTGGTATTAATCCGTGGAGGTCGAGTAAAAGACTTACCTGGAGTACGTTACCATATCGTTCGTGGAGCACTTGATACTGCTGGAGTAGCTGACCGTAAACAAGGTCGTTCTAAATACGGAACTAAAAGAGCTAAATAATATTTAAACTAAAAGTGTAGTGAGGCGTTAAGCTCTACCCGACATCCACATAAAAATTACAGCGCGCAAGCCGAAAGGCTGCACAGCGAATTTTTTATGTGAATGGAGCGGAGAGCTGCCGAACGAAACTGGATAAAACTAAAAGTGTAGTGAGGCGTTAAGTCGTCTCGGCTGCACACCAACAAAAATCTGAAAACTATTCCCGAAAGGAGGAATTTGAATGCCTCGTAAAGGTCCTGTAGCAAAACGTGATGTATTGCCAGATCCAATGTACAATTCTAAATTGGTTTCTCGTTTAATCAACCGCTTGATGGTTGATGGTAAACGCGGGAAAGCATCTACGATTTTGTATGATGCATTTGATCAAATTAAAGAAACATCAGGAAATGATCCTATGGAAGTGTTTGAACAAGCACTTAAAAATATCATGCCTGTATTAGAAGTTAAAGCTCGTCGTGTAGGAGGTTCTAACTACCAAGTGCCTGTGGAAGTACGTCCAGATCGTCGTACAACACTAGCATTACGTTGGTTAGTTAACTATGCTCGTCTTCGTGGAGAAAACACTATGGAAGACAGATTAGCTAAAGAAATCATGGACGCAGCAAACAACACTGGTGCTGCTGTTCGTAAACGTGAAGAAATCCACCGTATGGCAGAAGCGAACAAAGCGTTTGCTCACTACCGTTGGTAAAATAATAGAACACCGATTAGTCGCATAGAATTAATTTGTGCGACTGTGGTTCTATCCTTTTATAAATGACTATTCGAATTCATGGAAACATGAACTAACTCAATTAAAGAGAGGTGTAATGATTAGTGGCAAAAAGAGAATTTCCTCTAAGCAAAACACGTAACATCGGGATCATGGCTCACATCGATGCTGGTAAAACAACAACGACTGAACGTATCCTTTATTACACTGGCCGAATTCACAAAATTGGTGAAACGCACGAAGGTGCATCACAAATGGACTGGATGGAGCAAGAGCAAGAGCGTGGAATTACAATTACTTCTGCTGCAACAACTGCTCAGTGGAACAACCACCGTGTAAACATCATTGACACTCCTGGACACGTGGACTTTACCGTTGAGGTAGAACGTTCATTACGTGTACTAGATGGAGCTGTTGCTGTATTAGATGCACAATCAGGTGTTGAACCACAAACAGAAACAGTATGGCGTCAAGCAACAACTTACGGCGTTCCACGTATTGTTTTTGTAAACAAAATGGATAAATTAGGTGCAGACTTCTTGAACGCAAACGAAACATTACATGACCGTTTGCAGGCAAATGCTCACCCAATCCAATTACCGATCGGTGCTGAAGATGACTTCAAAGGTATCATCGACTTAGTTAAAATGAAAGCTTACATGTACGGTAATGATTTAGGAACTGAAATCACTGAAGAAGACATTCCTGAAGACCACATGGAATTAGCTCAAGAATGGCGCACTAAATTAGTTGAAGCTGTATCAGATATGGACGAAGAACTCATGATGAAATATCTTGAGGGAGAAGAAATTTCTGAAGCTGAACTTAAAGAAGGTATCCGTACAGCAACATTGAGCGTAGAATTCTACCCAGTGCTTGTTGGATCTGCTTTCAAAAACAAAGGGGTTCAATTACTGCTTGATGCTGTAGTTGATTACCTGCCATCTCCTTTAGATGTTCGTGAGCTTATTGGTCACGAGCAAAGAAACCCAGAAGCTGAAGTTAAAGTTGGAGCAGGCGATGATCAACCGTTCTCTGCTTTAGCATTTAAAGTTATGACAGATCCATTCGTTGGACGTCTGACATTCTTCCGTGTGTACTCAGGTACATTGGAATCTGGATCTTATATCTTAAACGCGACTAAAGACAGTCGTGAACGTGTTGGACGTATCCTGCAAATGCACGCGAACTCTCGTCAAGAGATTCCTGAAGTATTTTCTGGAGATATTGCGGCAGCCGTTGGACTTAAAGATACATCAACAGGGGACACATTATGCTCACTTGAAAACCCGGTAATCTTGGAATCAATGGTATTCCCTGAACCTGTTATTCAAGTAGCTATCGAACCTAAATCAAAAGCCGACCAGGATAAAATGGGTGTGGCTCTACAAAAACTAGCTGAAGAAGATCCTACGTTCCGTGCTGAAACTGATCACGAAACTGGAGAAACAATCATTGCTGGTATGGGTGAATTACACTTGGATATCATCGTTGACCGTATGAAACGTGAATTCAAAGTTGAAGCCAACGTTGGAGCACCTCAAGTATCTTACCGTGAAACATTCACTAAACAAGTACAATCAGAAGGTAAATTTGTTCGTCAGTCTGGTGGTAAAGGTCAATTCGGTCACGTATGGATTGAATTTACTCCAAACGAAGAAGGAGCAGGTTTCGAATTTGAAGATGCTATCGTTGGTGGGGTTGTTCCACGTGAATACATTCCTGCAGTTAAAGCTGGATTAGAAGCGTCACTTGATAACGGTGTTCTTGCCGGCTATCCATTAGTTGACGTTAAAGCTAAATTGTATGATGGATCTTATCACGATGTCGATTCAAATGAGACAGCATTTAAAGTTGCTGCTTCTCTATCTCTGAAAAACGCTGCTAAACAAGCGGGTGCTGTTATTCTTGAGCCTATGATGGCTGTTGAAGTAACTGTTCCTGAAGATTACATGGGTGACATCATGGGCCACATTTCTGCACGTCGCGGAAATATTGAAGGATCAGAACAACGCGGAAACGCAACAATCGTTAGAGGAAGCATTCCTTTAGCTGAGATGTTCGGTTACGCAACTGCATTACGTTCTGCAACTCAAGGTCGTGGAACATTCACTATGCAATTTGACCACTACGAGCAAGTGCCTAAGAGCATTGCTGAAGAAATCATCAAGAAAAATGGTGGAGCAGCTTAATTAGCTGGTCTGTAATCAGGAGCTCATTCATCCGCTAGTAATAGATGATGAGTGAGTGCACTGATTAACCAAATTGATTGATTTTATACCGTTTGACCGGTATAATTATTAAGAGAAAATAGGAATAGAAAAATCCTTTTCTATTTTAAAAAAGAAAACATTCCTAAGGAGGAAATATTTAAATGGCTAAACAGAAATTTGACCGTACAAAACAACATATGAATATTGGTACTATCGGACACGTCGACCATGGTAAAACTACGTTGACTGCTGCTATTACTACTGTATTATCTAAAAAAGGGTATGCTGAAGCACAAGCATACGACAGCATCGATGGAGCTGCAGAAGAAAAAGAACGTGGAATCACGATCTCTACTTCTCACGTTGAGTATGAAACTGATACTCGTCACTATGCACACGTTGACTGCCCAGGACACGCGGATTACGTTAAAAACATGATCACTGGTGCTGCACAAATGGATGGAGCTATCTTAGTAGTATCTGCTGCTGATGGACCAATGCCTCAAACTCGTGAGCACATCTTGCTTTCACGTCAAGTTGGCGTTCCTTATATCGTAGTATTCTTGAACAAAGTTGACATGGTTGACGATGAAGAATTACTAGAATTAGTTGAAATGGAAGTTCGTGACTTATTGTCTGAATATGACTTCCCTGGTGACGATATTCCTGTAGTTTCTGGTTCTGCTTTGAAAGCTCTTGAAGGCGACGAAGCTTACGAAGAAAAAATTCTTGAATTAATGCAAGCTGTAGATGACTACATTCCTGCTCCTGAACGTGATTCAGCTAAACCATTCATGATGCCAGTTGAGGACGTATTCTCAATTACTGGACGTGGAACGGTTGCTACTGGACGTGTTGAGACTGGTGAAGTTAAAGTCGGAGACGAAATCGAAGTTATCGGAATCAAAGACACTGCTAAAACAACTGTTACTGGTGTTGAAATGTTCCGTAAATTACTAGATTACGCTGAAGCTGGAGACAACATCGGAGCATTATTACGTGGTATGTCACGTGATGACGTTGAACGTGGTCAAGTATTAGCTAAACCTGGTTCAATTACTCCGCATACTAAATTTGATGCTGAAGTATATGTTCTTTCAAAAGAAGAGGGTGGACGTCACACTCCATTCTTCACTAACTATCGCCCACAATTCTTCTTCCGTACAACTGACGTAAC
>JAFIFE010000022.1 GCA_020832185.1 Alkalibacterium sp. | reverse complement strand
CCAGCCAGATGAGGAAAACGTGATACAAGAGAATAAAGGAGACTATTCCAACTAATTGCCAGTTCGTCAGAACATCTCTGCCTGCCTCCATTACTCCTACACTCCATCTTACAGACTCATCAGCCGGTTGCGATGAAAACCAGAATATCACTGCCATCCAGAACAGTACCATACCCCAGGACAGGATTTGAATAGCTCGAATTTTCACTTCATTTCTGGGCATTGTACATCATCCTTATGAGTAATTTCAATAGTCCGACCTATTAGTCTTATAATACAAAAGATTGGTAAGAAATATTTCCATTTATGACTAGATATTTATCTGTAGTTAAAGTGATGCTGATTCAACCATTTTTCCATTTTCCATAATGAGTTCTTCATCGATAGACACAGTCGGTTCTTTAACAACACAGTCAATGTGCACGCCTGCTTCTGTAGTGCCTCCGAAGGGTTTATTTGAACCAAACGCAATATGGATTGTACCGTATACTTTTTCATCTTCCAGAACAACACCTGTCAATTGCGCTGATGGGTTAGTTCCTATTCCAAATTCAGCGATAATTCGTCCATCACCGTCTCCCAGCAAGTCCAGCAACTCTTCACCCTGCTGAGTTGTGGCACTGACTAAACGTCCGTTTTCGATCGTCAGTTTTAAAGGTACTTTAACGATTCCCAACTGGGCAATAGAACCGTCGACAATAAGTGAACCGTTTGCTGAATCTTCAAGCGGAGCGATGAAGGCTTCTCCTGAAGGTACGTTACCTGCCTGTCCCTTTTCACGGAATATGCCCGTGCTTGGGATGCCTTTACGTCCTTCGACAGAAAAAGTCAGCACTTCTCCCTCCTTTTCAATTTTAACATGACTCGCATTATCGAGGACCGTGGTGAATTTTTCCGTTAACTCAATGATTACTTTCGGATCTGCTTCGATTGCACCTGTTTCAAGCATGGACAATGTAATTCCCGGCATCGTACCGATTCGTGTGCCTGAAGCCGCTGCTTCTTTTTTGGCTAGCGTGTGAGTTATACTTGCGCTGGTAATACATAAAGCGACGTCAACCTCTTTCATTGCTTGGGCGACCAGTTTTGGAGGTTCTTCTCCAGATTTGTAGTGCGGTGGAAACTGTAGAAAAACAGTCTCGTTCCCTTTGATACAGGCCGCTTCATAAAATGGAACAGCTACCTGCCTCATGCGGTCATCAGTAATGACTGCCACCTTTTCTTCTTTTCTTAAAGCAAAATTATTTTCGAACACCTTTAGTGCATTTTCGATATAGTTTGACATGTTTGTCATCTCCTATTTTCAATCTAATGTGTACTTTCTCATTACTATTTTAACGAAAACTTTGTATAATTTAAATCAATATTTCTTTTAATGGATTTTCAACTAAATACTTTGAGGATACACTCCGTTACGTGTAAACTGATAGTAACACAAACGAAAGGAGACTTTTCATGACCCATGTAATGAAAGCCTATGGTTTTTACGATCCGAAAAAAGAACAGGACCTCCCCCCCTTTGAGGAAGAGGAACTACCAGTACCCGAACCAAAAAAAAGGGAGCTTCTCGTTGAGGTCAAAGCGGTTGCCCTGAATCCGACAGATTTCGCGACACGCATGATGAAAAAGTCCAGTGATGACTCTTTTACTATTTTAGGGAGAGACGTAGCTGGAATAGTTGTGTCTACAGGGGAAGACGTTACTTTATTTAAAGAAGGTGACGAGGTTTTCTACCCAGGAACACCTAATAACGAAGGTGCCCAGGCAGATTACCACATTGTTGATGAACGCATGGTCAGCATCAAGCCCAAAAATCTGAGCTTTGAAGAAGCTGCTGCCCTTCCTTTAACCGCTCTCACCTCCTATGAAGTGATTCATGACCGTTTGAAACTATTCAGCTTAGCAGATAAGCCGAGTGATGTAACCGTCTTGATTGTCGGTGCTGCCGGAGGAGTCGGATCCATAGCCTGTCAGCTGGCTTTGAATTATGGCTTCAACGTTGTCGGTACGGCCTCACGCGAGGAGAGTACTGAACACGTTAAGTCTTTAGGTGTTAACTTTGTGATTGACCATACCAAACCGTTTAAGGACCAGTTAAAAGAACATGGTCTGACGACTATCGATGCCGTCTTTTTAGCGGCCCGTTCTGACGATAATATTAAAGAAGCAGCGCGAGTTGTTAAACCGCAAGGTCAGCTCTGTACGCTTCTTCCAATTACGAAACCTTTGCCCGGCGCCTTCTTTGGCAAAAGCCTGACTTTAAGCTATGAACTGATGTATACCCGTTCAGTTTATGGAACGGACGACTGGATCAAACAGCATGAATATTTGACTGAACTGAAAAACCAAGTGGAACAAGGATTTATCACCTCGACCCTGTCGACCGTCTTTGAAGAAATGAACACTGAAACGCTGACGGAAGCTTATCGCCAGTTACAGACAGAGCACACTGTTGGCAAGATTGTTTTAAAGCATAACTAAATAGATACAAAAAAGGAAACTGCCCAGTCTAATGAGTAGTTTCCTTTTTAATTCATAAAAGTAAAAGCCGTTTTGATGACCAGCTTATTCCCACGTACTAAGCAGCGTCTTAATTGTACTTTCAAGTGCACCACCTAGGACAAATATAATCCAGGTCCATCCCCAGCCACCAATAAGGAAACTCGTAGCAAAGTAAATGACAACGATAATGGGCCAGTATATTTCATCAATAATATAGTCCACTTTCCGACGTCTTTCATCCGCTTTCACTTCTTCTTCAAAATCATCCGGACTCTTGCCGTTTTTCAGCAGAATATCATACGCATGATACACATTCCCGCTGTAGACAAAGAACACGACACCGATGCCCGCTAAAATGAGCATCATTCCAATGCCAACTGGAACCGATAGTATTACTGCTGACATGAGACCAATCAAAAACGGTGCAATGGACATAATACAAAATGATACCCCTAGAACAATACTTAAGGTCAATGACTTTTTGTAGGCGTCTCGTTCTTCCTCCAAGCGCTCGCGACTGTCCGGAAGCAAAACAAAGGGACGGTGATAGGCTTTTAAATTGCTTGTACGCATGCCTTCAACTACTAGTAAGGCTGTACCGACTACAATACCACTTAATAATAGAATAATCCCAATGATGTTTGCTGCCGGTATAATATAAGATATGCTCAACAAAATCAGCAGAAAAGCTATGCCTGACAAAATAGACATTATCCCTGCCCCTACTCTAATCCCCAGCTTGGCTTTTGACTGAATAAAGTAGTCGATTGCCTCTTCTTCCATAGCTGGCTGCTGGCTTTTATTCTCACTAGATGTTTTCGAGATGCCCATTTCATCCAGCAGCTCATCGATATTGCCAAATTCAGCGATAACCACACCTAAGGCTTCATGTTCTGATACACC
>JAFIFE010000007.1 GCA_020832185.1 Alkalibacterium sp. | reverse complement strand
TGACTTGCTCATTGTATTAATTGTGAGTTAACCATGTTAACTCGTTTGTTGCCTTCGACCCTAAAAGAATCGAAGACCCCTGCACATTTGGTTGTTTCTACTTTGTTCAGTTTTCAAAGATCTATCTCGTTCAGTGTGTGTTGCTCTGTTTAAGCAGCAACCTATATATCATACCATCGTCCTGATTCGACGTCAACACTTTTTTTAAAAAAAGATAAAAGCATTTTTTTCAAATCAATATTTCTTTCAAACGACAACTACTTAAGTATATCCTGTTTCTAATTACTTGTCAATAAGTAATTTGGCTTTAATTGCTTTACCAGAATCGGTGTTTTGCAGCAACGAGATTAATAATAACAGGAATTTCTCCAAAAATCAATTCTAATTTTGAGTTTCTTGAAAGAAATTCCTCTTCCCCTTTAACAGACGCTTATACAGTACTTACGCTAAAGCATTTATAGGTTACATATAGTTTTCATAATCGCAAAATCACTTTGGATATTTGTTGTGTACCCTCTAGTATTTAAGCAGTGAGCCAGTTAATGATCTCTTTTAAATCCGTTTGAAGCGATTCATCCATTAACCCGTCTCTGTTATGTGCTGGTATATATGCACACACTTTTCCTTTTCCATATAACTTCGTCCATCCCGCCACTGATGCCCCATGTTCTGAAGAAGATTTAAGGAACACTGAAACATCAGCATTATATTCAATAAAGTAATGTTCATCTAGTATGACAAACTCTTCTTTTCGATGACTTAACGCTTCACTCTCTTCATATAGATAATGTACGTTGACGTGTTTATCCGGATGATGTGTAAAATATCCCCCTACCATATCTGTATATGAAGGATTATTTTCATAGCTGGCGAGTCCCGAGTGCCACGCAAGCCACGCTCCTCCTTTACCTACATAGTCAATAATTGCAGTTTCTTCACTATCAGTCATCCAGGTCGTCGGATTATCCGCCTCAGGATCTATACGGTTTTCCGTCGAAAGAACAACCAAGTCCGGCTGTTTTTTCAATTCATCTATAAGGTTTTTTCGAGTTGTATAGATTACTTCAGCATCATTCAGTTTTACACTAACGTTCGACAGCGCTTCTTGAAGATGAATTTCATTATGGTAATAATCCCCTAATACAGCTACAATTCTCATTTTTTCACTCCTAATAGGTTTTAAGTTCATTTGTATCTCGATCATGCAACGAAAGTACACTGACTTGAGTGATCCAAGTGATTAAGACGTCACATGTTTAACGTTTTGAGAAATGCTTTCTGTGTTCCTTTATATTTTAGCACAAAAACGTATAACCGCTTACACATCCCCTTCTTTTCTAGCACCTCAAGGAGAAGTAGTGTTCTTCATTATATAAACAATATAAACAAAAAAACCCGTACACTCTATTTGACTAGAGTGTACGGGTTTTCTGTAAAATTAAATACCGGCGGCCGGAGTCGAACCGGCACGCCCTAATGGGCACTGGATTTTGAGTCCAGCGTGTCTACCAATTCCACCACGCCGGCATTATTTCATTTGAAGATAAGGCGGTAACCGGATTTGAACCGGTGATGAAGGTTTTGCAGACCTCTGCCTTACCACTTGGCTATACCGCCATCTTAATTATTCAATTAAAAACTGGGCTACTAGGGATCGAACCTAGGAATGACGGGATCAAAACCCGCTGCCTTACCGCTTGGCTATAGCCCAATTAAGGGCGACTGATGGGGATCGAACCCACGAATGCCGAGACCACAACCCGGTGCGTTAACCACTTCGCCACAATCGCCATAAAAAAGTAACATTACCCGCTACAAGAGAAAACAGACTCCTAATTGTATTAACTGGGGTAAACAGGGGTAGCAGGAGTCGAACCCACATCGATGGTTTTGGAGACCATAGTTTTACCATTAAACTATACCCCTTTAAAAAATGGAGGGAGTAGGATTCGAACCTACGAACCCGAAGGAGCGGATTTACAGTCCGCCGCGTTTAGCCACTTCGCTATCCCTCCGTACAAAATGGCGCTGGACAGAGTCGAACTGCCGACACACGGAGCTTCAATCCGTTGCTCTACCAACTGAGCTACAGCGCCCGTACCTTATTATTCTCATGACCCCTACGGGATTCGAACCCGTGTTACCGCCGTGAAAGGGCGGTGTCTTAACCGCTTGACCAAGGGGCCTAATTATAAAAAAATCAACGGAGAATGAGGGATTCGAACCCTCGATACGGAAAACCGTATACACGCTTTCCAAGCGTGCTCCTTCGGCCACTCGGACAATTCTCCATGACAAACTCCACAAGTAGGGCTCGAACCTACGACATCATGATTAACAGTCATGCGCTCTACCAGCTGAGCTATTGCGGATAATTTATTTGTTCAGCAACTCTTATATCGTAGCACGGTACAGCTCCCTTGTCAACGATAAAAATGACAATAAAAGAGTCAGATAAACTGAATGCAAACTCAATATTCAGTCTATCTGAGGAGTCAGTACAGTTAAAAAAGAAGGTCTGACTTTAACCGTTAATGGAAACTCAGGCCCTTTTTCTCCATCCATTGCCACGTGTGTTTGTTTGTCCACTAGTTTGATTTTGGCTTCTTTAAATGAGTCTATTGTTACCTCCGAGGGAACATTTTCCTCATTTTCACTCAGTAGCTTTGAAAAGATAACGACTTTTTGACCAAAAGTCGTTTGTTTGATCATAAATAAATGAAGTCGTCCATCATCCATTTCCGCGTCTTCAAAAAAATGGGGTATGCCCAGAATATTGTGTGACGCCCCAATCAGTATCAAGCTGACTTCTTTAGTATGAGTCACCCCATCGATTTCCATTTCAAGACGATGTGTTTCTTCATTTCTCAGTGATTTTAACCCTTCTATGAAATAAGCCAGTGACCCATATCGTTCTTTCATATCATCAGATACGTCCCAAACCGTTTCCGGAATCGTTCCTGCAGAAATCGAGCTCATAAACAGGCGTCCGTTGACATCTCCTACGTCGCATGATCGTTCCACACTATTAATGAGCTGATCAACGACATTTTCTACAGGCAACTTTAATCCCAATCCTCTAGCTACATTATTTACCGTCCCAGTAGGAATGATTCCAATAATTGGCTTAAATGAGGTATGGTTTAAAGCATTGATTGTTTCTGAGACAGTGCCGTCTCCCCCAATAATTATAAGATAATCTTTCTTTTCCTGGCTAGCTAAGGCCGTATATTTCGTAATGTCACTTTTCTGTTGCGTGAACTGCACCTCACAGTCCCATCCAGTTTCAGTAAACCGCTTTTTGGCATAAAGAGCATATTCTTCGCCGTTTTTTTTACCTGAAGAGGGGTTAGCTATTATCATTGCTTTCTTCATGCTTAAGCCTCTATTCTGCTTTAATTAACTGTCTTTTGACAGTCAGGACATAACCCGTAAATTTCTAATCTGTGTGAACTGACTTCGAAGCCTGTTAAATTACTTGCTACAACTTCGACATCATCCAGTCCGGGATAGTAGATGTCTTCAATTTTTCCGCATTTGGAACAGATAGCATGATAATGCTCTGTAGATGCAAAGTCAAAGCGGCTGGAGTTATCTCCATACATCATCTCCTTGACTAATCCGAGCTCTGTAAACAATCTCAAATTATTATAGACTGTCGCGACACTCATACTAGGAAAACGCCCCTCTAATGCTTTGTAAATTTCATCTGCTGTCGGATGATTGTCCTGATCTATAAGATACTCTAAAATAGCGTGTCTCTGTGGTGTAATTCTAATGTTATTGAACTTTAATCGTTCAATGGATTGTTCTACTAAATAGCTCATCCTTATCAGCCCTTAATTTAAATTTCATATATTCAGACAATAGTTTTAATCGTTCTATATACCCAAATGATACAGTTTTCAATCATTTTTTGCAAGAATATGTCAGTACTGTGCTTATTTTTTATTAAAGTTTAGAGCCGTTTGTAGTATACTATGACTAACAAAAAAACTAAAGGCAGTGAATTATATCTTATGAAAATCGGAGCTAGAACTTTTAAAACAAGTATAGCTGTATTCTTATCTTTACTTATTACCATGACACTGGGATTTGATGAAGGAGCATCACTGGCAGGCATATCTGTTGTTGCCTCTATGCAGCCCTCTGTCAAAAAGTCTTACAATACGTTAGTTGACCGACTAGTGGCTAATACGCTCGGTGGATTTGTTGCTGTATTAATGGCCAGTGCATTCGGTACATCGCTAGTTATTTTGAGTTTTGCCACTGCCATTCTCATTGCCATCTTACATCAGATGAAACTCAATAATGTGATCGGGTTATCTACAATGACACTGATCATTATCATGCTGTCTACTGACGGGGATATCCTGACTAATGCCACCGTTCGGGTTCTAGCTACATTTATTGGGGTTGTTGTCGCCTTCATTATCAACCGGTTTATTTTGCCGCCTAATTATGAAGAGAAGCTTTTCCATCTGACTAACCGGGTCACTGATGATCTCACACGATTTACACGAGTGAGTCTAAGAAAAAATGTGCAATACTCATTAATGCGAACGGATTTGAACTCAATTGAAAAGTCCATTAGTGAAATGAAGAAAATGCTTGTGCTGCTGCAAGACACTCAATGGAGCCACTGGTTCAGACGAAAAGATATTTCTTTGACACGCATGCTTGTTGTCTACAGGCAATTCATACGGACTACAGAATCAGCATACAATTTAGTCAAGACACTGCATCATTCAGAAAATGTATATAATCATTTTCCCGAAGAGTTGCGGGTGTTACTAAGAGAGCGTCTAGAAACGTTGATGTCGGCACATGAACAGATCATTTTAAAATGGAATGGACGAGTGCTGCCAAAAGAGGTCAATTTTATCGCATATAAGGCTGATCTGCGAATCACATTCATGCAATCCTTTTTCAATGAAGCCAGTCTAGAGTCTTACCTCGAAAACGACTACGGACAAAGCAACACCGTTATCCATTTAATGTCAGCTGTATTGATTTATGAGGAAAACCTGCAGCATTTAAACAAGCTGGTCAGTAGTTTCAAGATCAACCACAAGGACGATGTATCAACTGTCCGCTCGTTACATTAATATAATAGCCCTTAAAACAACCTGATCCAGTAGAATGGACGAATTGTTTTAAGGGCTAATTTTTTTATTCTCTTGTTTCACTTAACTGACTATCTACTATTTCAGCAGCGAGCTGATGGCCTTCTGAAGTCAATGAATAATCTGACTCATTATAATACGATTGCAGCCCTTCTTCCTGAGCTCTCTCTGTAAAAGTCGAGTGCAGTGTAATCGTCGATAACTGATTGTTTTCAACCAGTTGTCTCATTCGATTCAGATAACTGCGGTAATCAAGTGAACGTGAATTGAGCTGATCGATTTCTTGAACGATTGGATAAGGTTCTATTATAACCAGTTCAGCATCATCAAGTGTGGATAAGCTGTTTAAAACACTGCTCATATACGTTTCCGTTTCTGCCAGACCTATATCTCTTATTTTATCTGGTAAGGCCGGCATGCCGTAAAAGATATAGTCTGGAGATTCATTGACAAGAGGTTGTGCAGTCTGCTGAATGTACAACTCATAAGAATCCAGATCAGTATGAGTAAAATCGAGTAATTCTGCATTATATGTAGTGTGGTTCTCAATAGTTGTCGTGATCGATTCGACCCATTCTTCAGCAAGATCAATATCTCCAAAAAAGGCGATTGATACCCCTTCGTTAATCATCGAGAGATAATCCATTCGTTCGTAATGTGAAAGTGTTTCAAGTCTGCCTTCATACTCCTCTAATGCACTAGCTGTTTCAACAGGTACATCAGCGGATTCTGATTCTGATTCCGGCTCCTCTCCATCATTAATCGTGCCGTTCTCGCTAGGGGACGATTGTTCTTCACTCATTTCTTCTCTCTGACTTGCAGCATACCTTGTCCCAAAGAAAATTGTTAATGCACAAGCAATCAACAAAAGCGGAATGGTTACAACACTTTTTTTCATATTCAGTTTTCCCTTCTATGTAAAATGGCTATACTCGAAGTATTCTCAAAACATAAGGAAACAGTAGAAGACTTCCAGAGCCCTTCTACTGTTCTGTACATCACAATCATTTCTTGCCAGTTAGCTGTTTGTATCTGTCATACCACAAATCGACATATCCTTCAGAAAAAGGGCCTTTTTCTTCATTGATCCATTCTACAAGAATCTTGATATGCTCTTTTAGAATTAAATCGATTTCTTCAGGATAGTCCCATTTTTTCCCGTGTTCTTCATATTCATCGACATCCAATAGTCTTTTTTCGCCATCAGGGAATACTTTAACATCAAGATCATAATCGATGTATTTCGCCCCTTCTTCATCAATTAAGAATGGCGATGCCATGTTACAGTAATATGAAGTCCCTTTTTGTCTGATCATTGTGACGATGTTGAACCAGTAATGTTTATGAAAATAAACCAGTGCAGGTTCTCTCGTCTTCCATCTTCTTCCGTCGGATTCAATAACAAGGGTGTGATCATTACAGCCGATCAGCGCATTTTCAGTTGTTTTTAAAACCATTGTATCTCGCCAAGTTCGGTGCAAACTGCCGTCATGTTTATAACTTTTGATTGTGATGAACTCTCCTTCTTTTGGAAACTTCATCTTTGTACCAACTCTCTAATCATTTTAGAAAAAGTATAGCTTATTTCCCAAATCTCAAGAGTAATTATATCATAAAATACACTTGAAAGAAGAATGATTAGGAAAAATACTGAGGAATCGTTTTAAAACAGAGTAATTGTATTGATCAATTCCCATACTTTTTGAGTAGGGACAGGAAAAGCCGTTTCCTTAAACTGATCAGGATGCATCCATTTAGTCTGCTTTCCTTTGTCGAGCTCATCTACAAGCACACCTTCATAGATAGCCATATGCCACTTCAAATGAGAGAAAATATGAGTGTAGGTTCCTTTCATTTCATTTGTCAGTTCAATTTGCACCCCATATTCTTCTTTGAATCTGTTGTGTAACTCACTTATCTCTGGTTTGGATAATCCGTCTATATCATTTGAGAAATCTTTCCATTTTTCCTCGTTCAACCCTTTTTTCTCAATCATGATGAATGTCCACATACCGGCAAGTACACCTTTTACTCCACGTTTCTCAAAAAGATACTCCCCTTTTTCATTCTTAACAGCTATTACCACATACTCTTCTTCTCTGACCTTTTTCTTGGATTTCTTTATAGGGTACTGCATCCATGTTTCATTTAAAAAAGAGGCATTAAACTCTTTAACGGGACTTTTCTCAGGATGATAATTTTTCGGGGTACAGATGGTCGCCCCTAAGTCCATTAACGCCTGATTAAAATCTCCGGGACGTTCTTTATCAATGAGAACGCGTATCATTTCCTCAAAAACGGTTCTACTCGATGCTTTTCCAATATCCAAATCAATTTCAAATAATCTGCTTAGGACTCTCATGACATTCCCGTCTACTGCCGGTTCAGCCTTGTTGAATGCAATGCTGCTGACCGCTCCAGCAGTATAAGGCCCAATCCCCTTTAAGGAGATGATATCTTTTATATCCCTCGGGAAGACTCCATTATGGTCCTCGACAATCTGGATAGCAGCTACTTTCATATTTCTCACACGGGAATAGTACCCTAACCCTTCCCACAGTTTAATAATTGTATCTTCGGAAGCAGTCGCCAGATCCTCGATCGTGGGTAGGGTCGTGATGAATCGATTGTAATAAGGAATGACCGTGTCTACTTGGGTCTGCTGAAGCATTATTTCAGACACCCAAATACAGTAAGGATCAGACGTTTCTCTCCACGGAAGATCTCGTTTGTTTTCATCGTACCATTCGAGCAGGGTTGACCGAAAATGCTCGATTTTTACCTCATCCCACATCCTTATATTATTTTCTTTAATCCTATCTTTTTCTTTAATCTTTTTCGTCACTGCAATTCCTCTTTTTCTTCAATAAATCGATCGATCATCTCTCTAGGGTAGCCTTTAGAATACAAAAATGTTTTCGTTTTACTAATCAAGTCGTAACCAGAATGTTTTCGTGAATATCGGGTCCACGCTTTTTCACCCTGCATCTGAAGTGCTTCATACTCTTCATCGTCAGACTGATCGATCTCTAACTCATCTAGCGTGCGCTGGATCACATCTGAATCAAAGCCATGAGTCATCAATTGTTCTCTAATTTTCTGCGTCATTTCTCTACTCGATTTGTTTCTCTGTCTGTTGAGTACTTTTTCGGCCAATTTTGATGCATTTTCCTGCTGCTTATCTTCGCTATATTCATCCAAACCTGTTAGTACATCTCCTTTGGAAAGACCTTTAGTATATAAGGTTCTTTCAATTTTTTTTGGGCCTTCTAACTTTAACAGACTATTCGTCCGAACAAAACTTTTTGCGTATTCTTCATCATTGATCAAGCGGTTTGATTTAAGTTTTTCAATGATCGGTCCGATTGTCTGGTATTCTTTTTTCTTCAAATAATCAACAATTTCTTTTTCTGAACGCATTTTGAAGTTCAGATAATGAAGGGCGGCCTGATATCCTTTGCTCAGTTCTCCCTTTGCTCTCAACTCATCTATGTCTTCTTTTGTTAGTTCTTTCCCTTTGATCAGACGATGCTGAACTAATAAATTGTCATCTACTGGAAAAGCGTACTCATCATTAATATAAATATTGAATCTGTTTTTAGCCTTTTGAGCCTGAACTTTCGTAATCACGAATTCTTTGTCAGGAGACGTCTCTTTTACAGGCATCCCTTTTTGCTCCAGATTATGCCTTTTTCTGTTTCCTTTTGATTCTTTAGAGTGTTCTGAAGGGCTAGAGGGTGCAGATGGGCCTAATTCAATTAATTTAGATTCACGTTTTCTTTCATTCTCTTTCTTCATCTCCAAACCTCCTTTTATCATACACTTATAATTATAGCACTTCTGCCCTCATATTTTAATGGGTCGAACATACATTTGTTTAGTGCAAAATAAAAGTAGATAGTATTGCAATGAAAATCTTAGAAGCTTGCATAAAGAAAAAAGGCTTGCCAGCCCAATCAATAACCCTTACCGTTAATGGTGTCTAATCAATAATGGTGGAGGAAGTGAAAGGAT
>JAFIFE010000001.1 GCA_020832185.1 Alkalibacterium sp. | reverse complement strand
GAGTCACTGTGCGGTGACGATGGCGGGAAGGATCCACCTGTTCCCATTTCGAACACAGCCGTTAAGCTTCCCAGCGCCGAGGATAGTGAAGGGTTTCCCTTTGTGAAAGCAGGACGTTGCCGTGCAGCTCTTTTTTTGTTATAATAGCTTTGAATTATTCCGCAATAGCTCAGTTGGTAGAGCGCACGACTGTTAATCGTGTTGTCGCAGGTTCGAGCCCTGCTTGCGGAGTTTTTTATCCCATTTTTATGGGACAGCGTTATAACTAAACCGTATAAAAAACGTTTTAACCCGATTGTAAATGGGTTAAGACGTTTTTTTGTTGTATTAAACTACTTAGTGCTATTTCTAGTGTGCTTTAATTTTCGTGAAAATGGTAAATCGGTTCATCTTTGTTTTCATCGTAATCGATTTCCAGATCGTATCTACTGAAAAACCAGTCGTCTTGTTCACCGGCAAAATAGGTGATTCCATTGATTTTTGTTTTTCCGAGGACATCCTCGCCTGGCTGATCTACACTCATTCCGACAGAAAATCCATCATGTACTTCGGTATTTCCATATGTTTTTCCGAAAAATCGGATGGCATCTCCTTTTTCAAGTAATAATTCTTTTTCAAACCAGCTGACTGCTTTGTCAGTAACCTCTATTTTCATAATCATCATGGTCCTTGTATATTATATTTAGGGTTTTAACCTTCCGGTTTTAACTGGATAACCCTATGAACCTCTTTTCGATTACCTCGTATCGTGAGATAATTAGTTTATTGGATTGAGAGGTTAGCCGTTTGCTCCTTGAGTCCTTGAGCTCGTAATCGAAAGACTGGTTCCTCTCTCTGATAAGCTGATTGCGAATGAGTTAGATGTTGAAAGCTTCGTGCTTTACTCCGTATCTATAACAAGGTAGTGACGCTTTTCAGACGAGTGGGTGTTCAATCCAAAATTAATTGAAGAAGGTGTAGCTATGTTCTTCTTAGGTATTGATATTGGCAAACGAAGCCATGTAGCCTCAGTTATGAATGAAGAAGGAAAAGTGATCCTTAAAGGCTTCTCATTTCCTAATTCAATTGAAGGTGGAGAAAAACTTCTCCAAAAAATCAACTCTCTATCCCCTGTTGATCAATTTAAAGTCGGAATGGAGGCAACTGGCCATTACTGGCTATCTCTTTTCTCCTTTTTAGATGAGCACGATTTTCTTATCCACGTTATTAATCCAATTCAAACCGATGGTTGGCGCAAAGGAACGGAAATCCGTAAGAGAAAGAACGATAGTATTGATTCTGTCTTAATCGCCGATTTAATGCGATACGGAACGTTTGTAGAAACATCTTTATCAGATGAAAATATTTTTTCACTAAAACAACTCTCTCGCTACCGAACATATCTTGTGGGAACTGCTAGTGATTTTAAACGGAAAATCATTGCGGTATTGGATCAAGTTTTTCCAGAATACGACACACTTTTTAGTAAAGTAGGTATTTTTGGAAAAGCGTCTAAAGAAGTCCTTTTAGAACTGAGTTCTCCCGATGCCATCAATCATATTTCTGCAGAGACCCTAGCTGATTTATTAAGTGAAGCGAGTAGAAACCGCTTAGGTATAAAAAAAGCAGAACAATTAAAAACCGCTGCTTCAAACTCCTTTGGAGTTAAATTCGCTCAAGAAGCATTCACTTTTCAGTTACGTTCGATGATTGAACAACTTAAATTTCTTGAAATACAGATCTCTGATACAGAAAAAGAAATCAAGAAAATAATGGACGACATCAACTCTGTGATTGAAACTGTCCCAGGTATCGGTCCAATTAATGGTGCAACGATACTAGGTGAAATCGGCGATATAAACAAATTCTCCTCACCAGCTAAATTAGTTGCTTATGCCGGTATTGATGCTTCAGTCACCCAATCGGGTGAGTTCGAAGGAACCCACAACGTGATGAGTAAACGAGGATCGCCCTATTTAAGAAAAGCCTTATTCTCCGCTGCACTAGTAGCCTCAAGACACGATCCTGTATTAAGAGAATTTTATGAGAAGAAAATATCCGAAGGTAAACACCACCTTACCGCTCTAGGCGCCGTGTCACGTAAGCTCTGTTACATTATTTACGCTATTTTGAAAAAGAATGAACCTTACAAAGTCGGTTTACGGTAATTTAAAAAAATGACGCTTGCTTAAGTTTATTTAGTGCACCCTTATTTCCCAAAATCAATTATAGATATTTCAGATTTTATTGTTTGACTTTATATAGTTAGTCTTTCCACTGTTAATGTATTTAACTGCTTATAACATTAGAGATAGATACACAACAACAACTATGAAGTAGCCTGCCATCGCGGTGATGATTCCGTTAAATGTCAACTCTGCGTGACCGATCCGAGTAATCAGTCCACCATGTTTGATGATTCCGTGGTAGAATGCAACGCCGGCAACGATCATTAAGACGTAGACCATTCCTTTTTGAATGTATTCATCCACATTTACGTGAACTTCATAATTAAAGAAGAACTGAGTCAGCGCTTCTCCGAAAATGCCTGTAAAGAACGAAGCGATACCCATCACTACAGAAGCACTAAGGGCAAAGAAGTCAGATTTTGCTCTTCCCTCTTTTGGATTATTTCCAAATAACATCGTTGCATACTTAACGAATGACATAGTCGTTCCCAAGTTGATGATGTTCAAGAGAATCGTTACACCGTAATCATACGTCCCGTGCGCAATCATGTATTTTGAAATACTTCCATTGAAGAAAGGTGCGCCAGTGATCCCTAAAATGGCAAAAGTCGTAGCGACTGCTACCCAAGGCATCCGTTTGAAGAGTCCCCTGATCTGATACACATTTCGCGTGCCGTACTCCTCGTAGATCATTCCTGCTGTCAGGAATAAAGTCGATTTGAATATCGCGTGGTTGAAGATATGATAGACGGCTCCCCAGAAAGCAATTTCCGAAGCCATATTGATGCCCATCATGATCAGTCCGATTTGAGAAACGGTATGATAAGCCAATATCAGTTTAATATCTTTTTGACCTAGAGCCATAATAAATCCGATCAGTGAGGTAAAGAATCCGATCCAGAAGAAAAACACATGCATGTCAATAACTGGACTGAACATATCATTGAAACGAATAAACATGTATACCCCACTCTTGATGTACAGTCCGCTTAAAACGGCAGAGACAACAGGAGGCGCACTCGGTGTTCCGTGTGCTTTAGGCAGCCAGCTGAATAGCGGTGTGACGGCTGTCTTAAGTGAGACAGTGACCATCATCATGCCGTACGGCAAAACAACAGCCTGTGGACTGTCGAGTAAAGACATCGATTCTTTGATTGCACGAATATCAAGCAGGCCAAACGTTCGATAAAGCATTCCAATACCGAAAAGGAGGAAAGCTGTTCCGATTACGTTGACGAAGAAGTAAATCATTCCGTCATAAATCGCCTGTTTTTCTTTATTGAACATAATTAAAATGGCTACGACAACGGTAGATACTTCCAGAAATACAAAGATGTTGAATAAGTCACTTGATAGAAACAAGCCCATCATTAATCCCTGTAAGGTCATAAATAAGAAGTAAAAACGCGGTCTGAAGTAGTCTTCCCTCGTTGCATAGACCAGAAATGCAATATAAAAAACTGCTGTCATTAAGACCATAAAAATCGAAATAGAATCAGCGTATAAACTCAATGCCAGACCGTCTGTGTACCCACCTGCGTTCCAGACGATCGGACCGGATTGCTTCACTTGCATGAATACATAAAAAGCAAAACCGGCATACAACACTTGAAACACATACAATAATAATTTAGCTGCTCTATTACGAAGTAAATAAGCAGTTACTCCAGTTAAAATTGGAGCAAGCACCAATAATCCTAACAATTAATGTTCACTTCCTGTCTGATTTCTGTTACGCGACCAGTGTGTGATGCCATGTTTCTGTTTGTAGTGCATAAACATGGTCAGCCCTATTGCTGTTACACCAATACCGATAACGATAGCTGTAATCATCAAAGCAGAAGGAACGGGGTCTACGAATGCAGCTTCTTGTGCCTGCCCAATGGGAGGCACACTGCCAACTGTGTAATTGATTGTGATATAGAATAAAAATATACCCGATTCCATGATAGACATGGACATGATTGTTTTAACGATCGTTTTCTTCGTCATCAAGCCATAAAGCCCAATGAAGAACAAAAGAATGCCGACAATCTCGCCAGTGATAAAATCCAATGGTTTCATCTTCTTTCTTATAATAGTTGATGTTGTTGGTACTTATATAGTGATGAAGGAAAGGTTATCTTCCTTCGTAAAACACGAAACGGTAGAAAATAATACTTAACCCTGAGAATACTTTAAGTCCGATCAGCGAGTTCATTGCCACCATGTAGATCTGGTGAGAAATCGTTGTATCGGCAGGTTGAATCTGCATGAACACATAAAGAACAGGTGTCATCACAATAGACAGGAATAAAATTTTCTCGACGATTTCAAGTGCATGTAAATCCAGATCAAAGTTTGGATAAACCAGGTAACGTGTGATCAAAGCAGTAGCCAGGATTGCGCCACCCTGGAATCCTCCACCTGGAGAAACGTGACCGTTAATAATAATGTAAAGACCGATAAGTAAAACGAATGGATAAATGATTCCCACCATTCGGACAACGATTTCGGAGTTACCTTTACGGTTAAAGTCATCTTTTTCAAACTGATATTTTTCAGCATGTTTGTTTGCCCAGGATACGTTGATAACCTCCATTACGGAAACCATTAACATCAGCGCTTCAAACAGTGTATCAAAGACACGGTAGTTCAAGTAAATCGCTGCGACCGAGTTTTGTGCACCTGTCTGTGCGAAGAAATCGGCTGTGAAATAATCCATCAAAGGGGTGTCCAGCTGTTCTGAATGATTCAAGAATAAAAAGAGCACAACTGCTGCTCCAATGACCGCAAATGCGATACGAACTATATGGAAAATCCTACTCGTCTGCGCCATCTAAGGTCACCTCATCTCTAAATACCACACGAATATCGGTAATATCCGTAATGACTTCGTTTAAGTTAGCCACGATATCCTGGAAGACCTGATCTGTTGTATCGCCATATAAATAAGTCAGATTCCCTTTTCGGTGTATGATACAATCGTGTCTGTTTTCTCTTGCAACTGTTTCTAATGTACGGTTGGTGTACGCCAGCTGAGGCTCGATCTCTTCTGTTCGCTCCACGAATAATTCAAGAGGACGGACGATCGATCCCATAATTTCATTGATTTGATCATCATTAAATACTTCTACATCTTCATTGACATAACAGATGTCGTAAACTGATACTTTTTTCAGAGCGACTAAGTACATAACGGTAGACAGACCTACTCCAATAGCTGCTTCAGCTAAGGCTACATCAGGTGCATTGTAGTGCAGGTAAGCAAGGGCTATCGTTAATGAAAAAGCGCCTAAGAAAATAATTGAACGACGTAAGTTATCAGAGAAGACAGACACACAGGCTAAAACTAGTAGTGTCAATAAAATAAACGTTTCAAACATGTCTCCTATCTCTCCTTCTTGATTCGGTACCCGCTTATGTGGGCTGATCGTGTAATGGCATGTGTAGCTATAGGGTTTGTAATGATATATAATGCTAAAACTAGAATGATTTTTCCACTAAAGAAATCAAAGCCGTGCTTGATGATCAGACCTAACATGATTGTAATAAATCCGACAGTATCTACTTTGGCTGTAATTAAAATACGTGAAAAATAATCTCTGAACCTGAAAATTCCAAAAACGCCTAAAGCCATAAAAATAAGGCCGATTATAATGACTATGTTACCGATCCATTCCATTGCCTGCGTCATTATACATCTCCCTTTCTCTCAACAAATCGTGCGATCATAATCGTACCGATAAACCCAAGTACGCCATAAATAAGTGCCACATCGATCATGTATGTGCGATTAATGATTATTCCGATAAAGACTGCGGCTACGATGACCTTGGATGAAAATAGTGCAAATCCAAGCATGCGGTCCCAGACAGTCGGTCCGTCGAGTACGCGAACGAGACCAAATACGGATAATCCCGCTATAATGGTTAAAACAATTGAATCAAAATCCATTTGTTTCCCTTCTTCCTCTCTCTTCCTGTGTTATTACGCTTTATCTCCACCAAGTGACGTTTCATAGCGTAAAAGGATATCTTCTAATTTTAGTGGAATAACCGCTCGTGGATCTTCATCGATAGCTGGTGCATTCAATGCCAGAACTTGTAAGGTGCTGCCCTTCTTTTCGACAGTCACTGTACCTGGTGTCAAAGTAATCGAATTAGCTAAAATATCGATCAGAAGCTCGTCTGTCAAAATCGTCTCACACGTAATGATTTGAACATCTGCTTTCCCGGTGATGATATTTGGAATAACATCCATCCCTGCAAGGAAGATTTCAATAAATAAGCGAAACGCATACTTAGCTAATGTTCCCAATCCAATCATGTAAGAATGCTCATAGTTCCCCTTCAAAAGGAAACGGTCTGTAAATACGAGTACCACTACTGATGCGATAATACCTGATACAACTGTGAAAAGTGTAAGCTCTTCAAACAAAATAAGCCATACTATCGATAAAAGAATCAGTATCTCTTTGTTATCGACGATGTCTTCCCATAATGCGTTCATATATGTTTTCAAAAAAAAACCTCCCTTCCGACGTGAGTAGATGAAAGTCTATCTCCTAAGTAAGTCGATGGGCGGGCAAAAGTCCCGTCTTTTCGGCTGTACTTCGATTGTAGCATGTTTCAAATCATATGCAATGAATTTTTGCTAAAAAAGCGGTCAGGCATTCAATGTAAGCGATTTTATTTCTGCAGACTTTCGTACTTTATTCACAATTTCTACTTATTTAATAGTCTAACAAAATCAGGTGACGTTTTACATGCTCGTTTAACGGTCTCGCTGTATGGTGCAGCATGCAGAAAAACACTGAAGAAATAATCAGTTGACTGATTCCTTCAGTGTTTCCTCAATAGGCTCAACTTATTGTACAGATTGAATCTACTTCACTCGTTTAAGGAAGCTTTTCGGCACTTCTGCAGTGTATCTAACCAGTTTATTCGTTCCCGGGTGCACTAGAACTAATGTCGTTGCATGCAGTCCCAGACGTTTCATCGGATTGGTTTCTGCATCATACAGTTTATCTCCAGCTACAGGGTGTCCCATCTCTTTTAAATGAACACGAATCTGATGTTTCCGACCTGTTTCCAGTTCAACTTCTAAAAGCGAGTAGTTTTCGTTGCCCAGAACTTTTCTGAAATGTGTAACGGCATGCTTTCCGCCATTAGGTTCCAGGTTGGAATACATTTTAATGCCTTTGCTTTCAGAGATATAAGAGGCATACTCACCCTGTTCTTCTTTTACATCCCCTTCGACTAAGGCTGTGTAAATTCGTTCTTTGACCGTATTCTTCCAGTCTTTTTGTAAAGCTTCTTTTATGTCTTCTGATTTTGCGAACAGCATGACTCCTGAGGTATCCCGGTCCAGACGGTGAACCACGAAAATCTTATTTTCTGTATTCTCTTTTTTAACATAATCACTCAGCTGATGATAAGCAGTCAGTTCAGTTGGGTCATCCCCTGCAATGGATAATAAACCAGCCTCTTTATTGATGACGATGATATCCCGGTCTTCATGCAAAATCGTTAAACCGATCAGCTCTGATTTTTTCTTTGATTCTTTATTACTCAATACACCGACAGTTTGACCTGGTTTAAGTGGATGATTGTGTTGTGTGATTTCTTCTTCATCTACAGTCACTTGTCCACGAGTTAAAATCGACTTCACCGAATTACGACTCTTATTTGTAATAACTGACAATAAAAAAGGCAGTAAGGTGGTCTCTTCTTCGACTGTGTAATTAGTCATCCCTTTTTGAGCGGGCTGCGTTGTTCCTTTACGGATTTTGTCGTTTTTTTTCTTAGCTTTTGGCTTATGTTGTTTTCCCATATATAATCACTCCTATAGTTGTTGACTCCTCATTAGTATAACAGAAAATAATAATAAAATAATCGATTAAAATATTTGGTATACTATTATCAGAGATCAGTTAATGTAAATGAAGAGAGGATTTTTATAAATGAATAATAATGATCGCCTGGTTAGATTAAGGTATGCACTGGATTTGAAAGATGAGGACACGGTCGAGGTGTTCAAAATGGGACACTATGACACGACTATTGAAGAAGTACAGCAGCTCTTAGCTAAACAAACATCATCGAAACCCGCTGAAGATGAAGAAGAGGATTTTTCTGAAAATGTCTACGTCAAAGAATGCACTAACCCTGTATTTGAGTCGTTTTTAAACGGACTGATCGTCTTCAAACGTGGTCAGCAGGTCATGGCCACTGGAGAACCTGTCAAACAGACCAAACTGATCAAACATGATAAAGACGTCAACAATGTCCTATTGAAGAAAGTCAAAATCGCCTTGACGCTGACGAGTGATGATATCTTAGATATACTTGATGAAACAGGCGTCTCTATTTCTAACAGCGAATTGAGTGCCGTCTTGAGAAAAGAAGGACACCGAAATTACAAGGAATGCGGCGACCGCTACGCCAGAAACTTCTTAAAAGGATTGGCCTTACGTTACCGTGAACAGTAATTAAAAAAGCATAGAAAAGGGTCCGCTTCTATTCAATTCGAATAAGAAGTGGACCCTTTTTTTAACCAGTTTTACATCTTGACTCCGCCAGCAGTGACGCCGCCGATGATGTGTTTAGACAAGAACAGATAAATCAGTATCAATGGAATGATGGATAGTGAGATCCCAAGGTACAGACTACCATACTGAGTCGTGTACGTATCAGTGGTCAAAAGTTGAACCAGCATCGGTAATGTGAAGCGGCTTCTGTCATTGATCAGCATGAGCGGCATCAGGAAGTTGTTCCATGACTGCACGAAACCGAAGATAGACATGGTCGCGATGGCCGGTTTCATTAACGGCAAGATGATCGAATGGAAAATCTTCAATTCACTCGCCCCGTCAATTCGAGCTGAGTCGACCAGTGCCGGATGGTAAATCGTCTGCAGGTACTGCTTCATAAAGAAGACTGTTGGAGCAGATGCTGCTGCTGGGACGATCAATGGGATATAGCTGTTAAGCAGTCCCAAGTCGACCATGAATCTGTAAAAACCGATAATATTGACTTGAGGCGGCAGCATGATCATGAACATGATCAGCAGATATGCCGGGCGTTTTAATTTAAAGTCATAGACTGTCAGGCCGTAAGCAGTAAGAGATGAGAAATACATGCTTAAAGCTGTTGATGAAAAGGCGATGAAGAACGAGTTCCAGTACCCCTGGAAAATATTGAATCCCCCGTCTCTCAAAATCTGCCAGTTATTGAAAAAGTTCCTGCCGGGAATAAGTGATAACCCCTGCTGGATTTGTTCAGCTGTACGCGTTGAGTTGACGATTACGATCCAGAAAGGAAGGACACTCAACAGCGTCAATAGACCAAAGAAAATATAGATCAGGATACGTTGCTTCTTTTGTTTTGATTCATTTGTATTCATCATGAGTAGTTAATTAAGCCTCCCTTTCGCTTTTATCTCTAATAAAGAAGAAAATAACTGCACTTAATATGATCGTCAGAATCAGCAAGTAAACCGAAGCCGCTGCTGCAATACTGACGTTACGCCCACCCTCGATGGCTTGTCTGAATATATAGGTCATGAGAGTTTCAACGCTGTTGTTCGGTCCCCCATCAGTTAAGAGGCGCGGAATGTCGAACATCTGCAGACCACCCACGAGTGAAGTGATCAGTACATATAAAGTGATGGGTTTCAGCAGTGGCAGTGTAATGCGTCTGAATGTCTGCCAGGCTGTTGCCCCATCGATGACAGCTGCTTCGTATAGACTCTTGTCGATACTTAAAATACCGGCTGTCAACACGATCGAGGTCTGACCATACCACATCCAGAACTGGATAAACGCAACAATTGAACGTGTCGCGAATGCACTTCTAAAGAAATCAAAAGGGGCTTCTAGGACTCCCACTTCCATCAAAATAAGATTGATAGGTCCTCTAGGGTAATCAAATAATGTAAAGAAGATGACCGCTACTGAAGCGGCTGTAATGATATTGGGGAAATAAAACACACTTTTGAAAAAGCCCTGACCTTTTAATTTTAACTGATAATTAGTGAACCAGTAAGCCAGCAGTAAAGCTAAACCGATTTGCGGAATGAAGTTTACAACCCATAGAAGCAAGGTGTTGTATGACGCCTGAAGAAACAGATTGTTCGTCAGCAGGTATGAAAAGTTCTGCATCCCGATGAAGTTCCCCTCCAGGTTGAATCCCGAAATGTCTACAAAGGCTAAATAAAGAGTATAAAGTGTTGGATATAAGTTAAATGCCGCAAATACAAGGAAAAAAGGCAGAATAAAGTAATACCCGAACTTATTTGTATTTTTGATTTTTGCCAACTTCTTTTTCTTTGGCACTGTTTCGCTAGTAGATTCCATGTTAACATCCTTTCCAAGCTGAGTTTTTAATCTAATCCCACTTCAATATAAGGGAATAAGTTGGCTACGCTTTGTCTGAAGTTTTGAATTGCTGTATCCAAGTCGACTTCCCCTTTTGAATAAGGTGTCAAGGCATGATCCATAAACAAGTCGTTGATCGTCT
Source organism: Alkalibacterium sp. (assembly GCA_020832185.1). GTDB lineage: Bacteria > Bacillota > Bacilli > Lactobacillales > Carnobacteriaceae_A > Alkalibacterium. The sequence continues at coordinate 4,975 of JAFIFE010000001.1, read as the reverse complement.
GATCAAATTCTGTTACAAAGCCGGCTTCTATATCGTCGATCATATCAGCAAAGGCTGCGTAATGGTTTTGTCCTCCAAGGAAATCGTTGCTGTAGTCTCCACTGACTTCTTCTACAACCTCTTCGTTTGAAACGATATCTCCGGTATCATTGGCCCATCGTTCTAGAAAATCCTGAGAAGTGGTAGCGTATTCGATCAAGTGAGCCGCTTCTTCTTTCATTTCAGAAGAATCAGCAATCCCGATCCAGGTTCCCCCGCGGAAGTAGGTTGATGGCCCTTGAGTCATTCTCCAGTCGCCTGCGGTCGCCTCCCCGCCATTGGGTTCAAGCCAGAAGTTCAGTCCCCATGTGGGTAGAGAGTACCCGAAAATTTCATCATTTGACATGCCGGCAAAATAAGCCGCACCAGAAGCCGGCGCATCAAGCATCAAGCCCTCTTCGTTCATAGTCAAAGCTGTATCAAGGAGGTCATAGGCCAGGTCATCAATCACGAGTTCGTCATCCACTACCCAACCCTGTTCACGGCCGCCTAGAAACGCAAAGCGCAGGTCGTCTACACTCGCAATCATATACACGTCTCCATCAGATTCCTCTCGAATCACTCGAGCTGTCTCAACAAATCCATCCCAGTCTGACATTAGTTCCTGTACTTCTTCAGGTTCAGAAACGCCTAAATACTCTTCGGCAAGACTGTACCGATAGAAAAATGCTCCAGGAGCTGCTTGCCAGGCATTTGCGACGAGTGTACCGTCTTCATGCGTGCCGACCTCTTTAACGTAATCGTATGTTTCTTCGCTGCCTTCTCTAAGACCCTCAAACTGTTCCAGGTCTGCAAGGTAGCCGGAGTCAACATATTTCTTGGCAAAGTTCTGCTCCATCAGAATGACATCCGGTTCATCCCCTGTGCCAATCAGCGGATCTAAAATACGTTCAAATTCTTCTGTCGGGAACTGGACTATGTCAATGTCATAAGCCAGGTCATCATAATCTTCAAGATAATACTCTTCGATGATTTGCTCGATTTCATCGGTAAATGACCAGACAACTAACGTGTCATCTCCGCCATCAGTTCCTACAGCGCCTTCATTTCCGCAACTACTTAATAAAGCGAGAGTGCTTAATATGCCTAGTGTCATACCGAATTTCTTTTTTATCATGCTGTACCCTCCGTTATATGTTTAACTTAATCAGTTGAAATCCTTTTCAAAATGGCAAAGAATCATAGTTAAATTCATACTATTAATTTGCGTTAGTTTAAGAAACAAACTAACATTGATTTCAACTATACCAATTCCTAAAAAAGATTGTCAACCCAAAACCCGGAATCGAAAACGCGCGATACAACGACTTTAGGTATTAAAAGTTGCTTACAGCAACGATGTAAACCCTTACTTAAAACAGACAAAAAAACAGTTATTTTGATTATATTTCATAAAATAGTCATAGACTGTTTGGCAAGCCGTATTCTTTCTACTAAGTGTATCTTTTTTTGAACGGTTGCCTCTCCTGAGCCATTTGTTTAAGTTTCTGATCTCCAGAGTGTTGCTGACAAGCACTATCATGGAACGAATCGACCAATTTTAGTACATAATTAACATAGCGTTATAAACACAAAAAAAACCTGCCGAAGAAGGATTCTCTCGACAGGTATTTAAATAAACTATTTTCGCTTGAAGGGATTATGGTTTTCTACTACTTTACCAATGGCCCTCTTTACTTTTTTCGGTACCGAGACAGACTGAGTCTCGTCCTGCATTGATTCATATGTTGAGTAAGCGTCATTTAGAGCTTCGTCAGAATCAAATTCTAATTCTTTGGTCTTTAACTCTTTCCGGTTCAACGTGATATTCTTTTTGAACTGGGCACGCATCAGTCGTTCGATCAAGCCGAGGTCAATGGTTTCCCCGTCTCGTTCTTTAGTGGCGATAATACTTAATACTTCAATATAACTTAAGCCCAATGCGCTTGTTACGATCGAAGCGGTTGTACCGCTAATAATGCCCCCTATAAGGGTGCCGGCACCTGGGATGAATTTGAACGCATTTGCCACTACGGTTTTTCCGATCATCGTCGCCGACCCCGTACCCCCAACAGCCGCAATTAGGCTCACTATCGTAGCCTTGTCCATCGAAATACCAAAAATGGCTGTGATATGAGCAAGTAACGTGACTTGCATCGGGATGAGAATAGAAGCATCTGAAAAAGGAATAGGCGCGAATCCTACGCCAAAAGTAGTCGCAACATATCTGGAAGCCCAACGTCTGGCAGCTTTAGCTTTTCGTTCAATGTCTGCGTGTTGGGCGTTCATAAAAGCATCGTGTGCCTCTTTGGGAATCAGCTGGAGTGTTTTATCGATGAGTTCTTTCAGCCCAAAGGCAGGAATAACATAATCATCCGTTATTTCATAAGGTTCTGCCATAATATTCTGTACGGCTGCAACAGGCAGGTTCAGATTTTCCAAATAGCGGTTAAAATCTTCAGCGGGTTTACCAATGGATTGGGTCAGCACCAGGATAACGGGTAGAATCGATGAGATTTTCTTTATCAGTTCGATTTCTGTCTCTTCGATGCGTGAAGAGTTGGCCTGTATACAGTAGTAAACGGCATGTAACGCTTCTTTTGTCTGTTTATTCTGTTTGACTAAATCAAAAATCTCGTCTTTTACTTTTTTCTGAACACTAGGATCCAATTCCAGCCCTCGGGTATCATAGAGAACAATGGGAATTCCCTCTTTGGATATCTGTCTCAAGTGGCTGGTCACGGGTTTGCCGATCCCTGTATCAGCCAGTTTTTCACGGAAAACGTTATTGATCAATGTACTCTTCCCTACCCCCGTTTTACCTGCAATCAGTATATTGACTGGATTCATCTTCTCGATTTCTGCTTCTGTTTTCTCTAAAATTTCCTGGATCATATTGTATTTATTATCTGATAATTTCATGGGTGTCCTCCTTGATGTTTCTCTTATTTTACCATGTATGTCCGGTTAAGACGAAGAAGTTGCGCCCTTCTCTTGCTGACTGATCAATTGACGAGTGTATTTCATGCCCATGGCCCAATATAATAGTTTTTCAATTTCGTTCAGCAGGTTTGAATCGGTTTTCTGAAATAAATTGAAATCACCCGCCCGTGTACGGTCAAAATAAGGCAGGGTCACACTGTTGTATATAACAGGCATGTCATAGGACCGAGCCAGTTCTACTGTATCTATATGATCACCGAACTTATCGACCACCCCATAGTAAATGATGAGAAGCGGTTTGTTTTTTAAATAGTGTGAACAGACTTCCAGTGAGTGAGCCACTTCATCTTTTATTTCTGCAGAGTGATGTGGGATAAGAAAAATGAACCCGTCCTGATGGTTGATCGCCTGCATCCATTCGTCTTTCTCTTGTTGATTAGTTAGTGTATAGTCTGCTGCTTCGATTCTTTTGAATGTAACGGGATGCGTGTAAGATTGGAGCTGACGGGTAACTGTTTTGATACGTTGAGCCATTTTCTTGCACTCTTTTTTATCAGGGTAGCCAAATGATACGATGCCTACTGATATCACGATACTCACTCCTCGCTTGTATGTAGCTTAACCATACTGATAGACAGACAACTTAGTCAAGTTAAACGATGCAAAAAACCGAAGAACAGCTGAGTTGATACAGCATGTTCTTCGGCTCTTTTTTTTCTGGTTGCGTTAGACTAAATTATCTATACTCTGAAGGCACGGCAGAAAGTTCTTCCACACTTGTTACGTGCCATTGACCGTCGCCATATTGTAACAGGACTCTATAGATAGAGTTACGTCCACTGTCAGACATTACAGCAAAAACACGTCCCGGTCCGTTGTTCCCAACTCTCCACGTAATCATGTCGTTCTGATTCAGGCCAGTAACTGAGGAAACGGCATCGGCTATTGCCACTCGGTCACTTGATCCTTCACCATAATTGACGGCATGGCTCTCATCAAGCGGCGCATCTTCTGTCACTTCATAATCTGAGTCGTCTGTTTCTGGTTCTTCTTCTACATCCTCTTCGGGTTCTTCTTCTGTTTCAGTTTCCTCTTCTGGCTGATCAGTGTCTTCCTCTACATCTTCTTCTTCTGCTTCCTCTTCGTCCGTCTCGTCAGCAGGCTCTTCTTCAGTCTCTTCCTCTGAATCAGCGGAGTCAGCGTCTTCATCGTCCTCAGTATCTTCTTCATCAGACTCAGGTTCTTCTTCCTCTTCTTCATCTAAATCAGTTAATACTTCTGAATCTGGGGTTGTTCCGTTATCTGCGTTGAGATCAACACCAGTGTCACGGTTCATAAAGATAAACACCATGATTCCGACCAGCACCACTAGTAAAATAGCGATAATAGAATAATAGATTTTTTCAGGACTGTTACTTCTTGGTTTTTTTGGTCCCTGTGGTCCAGTAGTATTGGGTGTATTAGATGTGTTCTTTGCTTTTTTTCTGTTCGTACGCGTTTGATTCATAAATGTTAGATCCTCCACTCATAAGATATACTAGGTAAATTATACCATTGTTAAAAATTCTAGCACACTATTTGGGCTTTTGAGGTAACAAATCAGCGACAAAGCTCACAAACTGGTTGCAATTGAACTTTTCAAGATAACGAATGAATTGACTTGGCACCTATGCTGAATAAACTCTAATTTATCACTGAAAAAGGAGGATTTTCTCGAGAAAACCTGACCGGTGGACACATTCAGTTCTTAACAATGAAAGATCATCCTAGGTAAATATAGTCATCGTTCTCACTTGGTTATTTTAATTGAGTGTGTCAATGCGTTCTGTCTTGTAGTTTACCCGCTGATTAATTAGTTTAAACTACACACACCTGTTTATGGCAAGATAAAAATACATAAGATTGCAGGGTGAAAGTACACAACTCTGCGGACGGCAAAACGCAATATAAAAAGCCATTGCGAGGCACCTGAAAATCCTCTAAAGTTAGAGTTCCTACACTTTAACTGGAGGTA
>JAFIFE010000028.1 GCA_020832185.1 Alkalibacterium sp. | reverse complement strand
ATCAAAGCATTCGTCCAGTGACATTTGAAGAAGAAAGAGAATTAGAAAGGAAAAATCAAAAAGCAGCTTAAAAAAAAGGAAGAAAGCCAGTTAGCTTTCTTCCTACATGAATCTATGACCAACACTATTTGACATAGAACCGTTTTTTGTGAGTATAGATGTTATTTTGAAGAGACTGAACCGATTTCTGCCCCTTTAGTCGTTTCACCTGTAGTAGACAAGTCGTAATGATCCACTTGATCCATATTTGTGAAGACAACGATAACCGTATTCTCTTTTCCTGCCTCTTTTAATCCTGCTAAATCGACAGTAGAGATTTTAGTATCTGTTGTAACTGTATCGCCTTCTTTAACAAGTGTGTCAAATGGACCACCCTCAAGTTCAACCGTATCAATACCGATGTGGACGAGTACCTCTACTCCATTGTCCAGCTCAAGCCCAACAGCATGCTGTGTCGGGAAAACACTGACAACTTTACCGGCTGCTGGTGAGAAAATATTCCCATCGCTAGGGATAACACCAAATCCATCACCCATCATTTTTTGTGAAAAGACAGGATCATCAACATCGTCGATCGGAATCACTTTTCCGTTAACCGGGTTACTCAACACTACCTTTGTTTCTTTCGGACTATTACCTTTTCCTTTTAAAAAATCAAATACGCCCATTTTTCTCCCTACTTTCTTTTTATTATCTATCTTTATTGTAACTAAATAACGAACCTAATTCTATAGTTAATACTATCACATAAAAGATCAAACAGAAACTAATAAGGTTTTATGATGAAATAGTCATATTCTAGTGGAAATGCCTTCCTGATATTTGATATGATGTAAGAGTTGAAATCACAAATGAAGGAGACAATAACGTGTTTTTAGAATTAATTAAATCAATAATCCTTGGTATTGTCCAAGGCATCACTGAATGGCTGCCAGTCAGCAGCACGGGTCATATGATCCTGGTCGATGAATTCCTTGTCTTAAATACGACCGATGAATTTAAAGAAATGTTTCTTGTTGTCATTCAATTAGCATCGATCATGGCTGTGGTCCTGCTATATTTCAAACGTCTGAACCCATTTGATTCAGATAAAACGGACGTTCAGAAAAAAGAGACTTGGCATATCTGGTCCAAAGTACTCGTTGGAATCATCCCTGCTGGTGTGCTCGGGCTTTTGTTCGAAGATATAATCAATGACTGGTTCTTCAACTGGCTGACCGTAGCCATTGCCCTGATCGTATACGGCATAGCCTTTATAGTCATTGAAAAGAGAAATGAAGGAAAAATTCCTCAAATAGCCACATGGGAACAACTTACTTATAAAGTCGCTTTAATGATTGGGTTCTTTCAGGTCCTTGCCCTTATACCGGGAACATCCCGGTCTGGAGCTACCATTGTAGGGGCGATTCTTATCGGGACAGCTCGTCCGATTGCTGCAGAGTACTCATTCTTTTTGTCAATTCCTGTCATGATGGGCGCGAGTCTTCTTAAATTACTCGGATTCGGATTTGCATTTACTCTTGAAGAGATGGCTATTTTATTAGTAGGCTGTATCGTATCCTTCTTAGTCTCAATTGTAGCGATCAAATTCCTGATGAACTATATCAGAAAAAATGATTTCAGTACGTTCGGCTGGTACCGAATCGCAATTGGACTGATAGTGATGGGCTACTTTGGATTGATAGCCTAGACTTGACTCTCCACTTGTTATTTATTGCTTAATATGTCATAATTTTTTTGAAAGACAATTTAATACTTCTTTCACTAGGGGAGCCGTCTGCGGCTGAGAAAAGCGATGCTTTGACCCTTGGAACCTGATCTGGTTTACACCAGCGTAGGGAAGTGGAGCTTAAAAATACATGGACCATACTCATTACTACGTAGGTTCTTTAAGAGAACGTTTAAGCAAAGCCACTCTGCCCAACAGGTTAGAGTGGCTTTTTCATGTTCGACTACTATAAGTATTAGAATCGATCACTCATTTTTCCCCCGCATGGTTTACTCAGCTCAGTTGGTTGTTTGTTGTTGTTTCTAGTATTCCCAGACTGGTAAGGAGGTCATAAACGAATTCTTGGCACTTAGTTATAGAAAGCTATCACACACAATAACGTTATGTAGTAAATAATAAACTGATAAACAGATGGAGGATTAAACATGACTTTTACTCAGGAATTAAGAAAAGAAGCAGAGTCTATCTTCAGCAATATACTATCTCATCCTTTCGTGAAAGGGATAGGTTCAGCCCAGTTAAAACCCGAACAGCTGATTCATTATGTGAAACAGGATTTTGAGTATTTAAATACGTTTATCCAGATTTACGGTTTAGCTCTTTCTAAAAGTGAGACTAGAGAGGATATGTCTGTATTTAATCAGCAAATCGATTTTATTCTGCATTCTGAGATACACCCCCATAATAATTTTTGTGAAGTCGCAGGAGTTGCATATGAGTCCCTTCAGTATGAACCTTTAGCTCCCACCGCACACCATTACACGCGTCATATGATAGACGTCGCACATAAAGGGTCTTTTGGGGAAATTCTGGCTGTATTACTTCCCTGTCCATGGACTTATCTTGAAATTGGGCATCATTTGAAAAACACTCTGACAATAGATGAAGGCCACCCTTTTTATGAGTGGATCTCTTTTTATGCTAAAGAGGAATCATTGACCATAACGAATACATTCCGATCCCGATTGGATGCCTACGCTGAGACTGCGTCAGCTGGAGAGAAAAAACGAATGAAAGAAGCGTTTATAAAGAGTTGTCAGTTAGAGTGGATGTTCTGGGAAATGGCTTATACGATTGAGACATGGCCAGTATAACCTTGACCTGTTAGTAAAGGGCGTCTTTCTTTTTACTGAAACAAAATAATCTCCCCCAGTAGTCTAGGATAGCTTCAGACTACTGGGGGAGATTTTATTAGTGTATTAAGAACAGGACATCAGTTTTTTTGTATCAGGAAACAGGTTCATCTAACGGGTGAACCCCTTCGTTTTCTACAGCACACGATTTAACTTTCCAGATGTCATCTGCGTAACGTTTGATTGTATAATCAGCTGAAAAAGGAGCTGATGATGCAATATTAAGCAGTGATTTCCGTGTCCATTCGTTCTGATTCTTATACAGAGCATCGATGTTTTCCTGTGCCTCCACGTAGGAATCAAAATCTTTCAGTACAAAATATTCATCATTAAAGTGGACGAGCGATTCAAAAATAGCATGTCCCTCATCCTGAAGATTAGGGATGGTACCATCCGTCAAGGCATTCAGTGCACGATGAATAGTAGCGTTGTTGTCATATAATTCTCTGGCATTGTAGGTTTGATTGGCTTTCAATTCATACACTTCAGGGCTGTTTAATCCAAAGACAAAGATATTGTCTTCTCCGACAAAGTCCCGAATTTCAATGTTTGCGCCATCAAGTGTAGCCAAAGTCAATGCCCCGTTTGCCATCAGTTTCATGTTACTTGTACCGGATGCCTCCATACTTGCAAGGGAAATTTGCTCACTCACATCAGCAGCAGGGATGATTTTTTCGGCAAGGGATACACCATAATTTTCGAAGAACACTATCTTCAGTTTATCTCCTACATCAGGGTCGTTATTGACAAGCTCCGCAAGCGAATTGATCACTTTGATGATTTGTTTTGCATACACATAACTTGGGGCAGCTTTAGCTCCAAAAATAAACACGCGTGGGGCATAATCGACTGATGGATTCTGCTTGATTTCAAGGTAACGGTGCAGAATGTGCAGTAAATTTAAATGCTGACGCTTATAGGCATGCAGTCGCTTGATCTGAACGTCGAAAATAGCTTTGGGATTGACTTTAATGCCTTTAACTTCTTCAATGTGATCAGCCAGTCTTTGTTTGTTTTCAAGTTTGATAGCCGCAAGTTTCTTAAGCGTGCCTTTATTCTTTTCCTGACCTTTGAACACTTTTAAGTCTGCTGGATTACGTTTCCACTCTTCTCCAATTGTGTCATCCAGGAGCTGAGTTAAACCAGGGTTAGCCAGGTGAACCCATCTTCTTTGAGTGATGCCGTTCGTTTTGTTGTTGAAGCGTTCAGGGTACAGTTCAAAGAAATCTTTTAACACATCATTCATCAAAATATCAGTATGCAGTTGTGCCACGCCGTTGACACTGTGACTACCAATCACAGCCAAGTGAGCCATGTTTACTACACCGTTCTGTAAAACAGCGGTTTGCCATGTAATACGCTCACCATAAAGCGGCAAAGTGTTTTCTACAAAGCGACGGTTGATTTCTTCAATGATCATATAGATTCGTGGCAGTAATTCTTTCATCATGTCGATCGGCCATTTTTCTAAGGCTTCACGTAAAATCGTATGGTTTGTGTAACTGCATGTTTTAAATGTGATTTCCCATGCCTGTTCCCATGACAAACGCTCTTCATCAATCAGTATACGCATCAGTTCTGGAACAACCAGAGCGGGATGTGTATCATTGATGTGAATCGCTACTTTATCAGGTAGATTTTTTCTCGGCACATTATATTTTCTAAAATGACGAATGATTGACTGTACACCCGCTGAAACCATGAAGTATTCTTGTTTCAGACGCAGTAAACGCCCTTCATAATTTGAATCATCGGGATACAATACTTGAGTGATTTCATTGATTGGTTCTGTCGCTTCAATGGTATGATAATTTGCTTCTTCTTCAACTGGAATTTCAGCTGACCATAATCGCAGATTATTGACCTTATCATTTCTGTAGCCAACCATAGGCGTATCGTAAGGAACTGCTAAAACATTCAACGTATTTTCATATCTAGCTTCCAGATATCCCTGCTTGTTTCTCTCAAGCCATACATTTCCGCCAAATCTTACCATACATGTTGATTTGTCATTTCGAGTCTCCCATACATTTCTGTACCTCAACCAGTTTTCAGGTAGTTCAACCTGATACCCATCGACAAACTTCTGTCTGAACAGACCATACTGATAACGGATGCCATTCCCGTTTCCAGCCATACTTAAAGAAGCCAGAGAATCCATGAAACATGAGGCAAGTCTCCCGAGCCCTCCATTACCTAAAGCAGGATCGACTTCCGCCTCGGAAAGGTCATCGAATGACAGTCCCAGCTCAGTCAAGCCTTCTTTAACCGTATCAAGCACTCCTAAGTTATAGGCATTGCTTTTTAATTGTCGGCCAGGCAAAAATTCCATTGAAAAATAAAATACCTGTTTTACGCTATTTTTAATATAGCTTTCTCTTGTGTCTTTCCATGGTGTTGAAATGTAATTTTTAACCAGTAGTCCAAGAGCATTATACAGTTGTTCTGTTGATCCTTCTTCATAGGAATAAGCATACATACTTTGAAATTGGTTTTTAAAATCTTTAATAAATTCTTTAGTCGTTAGTTCCATAAGCATTCCTCCATCTATTGTTAAAAAGTATACCGCAAAGACAAAAAATTAAAAAGAGATAAGTTAAATGTGAATCGTATTCATCGATTTGAAATCGAGATAAGTATGAGTGCTCAGCCTTCTAACTTACGCCACCACTCGACTCATCACACAGGTGTCAAAATACCGACTCTTAATCAGAAAAATCCCGAATGATCGAGTCACAATCATTCGGGGTCCATTTAATAAATCAAGTAGCGGTATTGATCGATATAATCTTTTGCAGATTTTTCCCAGCTGTTGTCTGATTCCATTGCTCTCAGCTGGATGCCTTTAAACGCTTCTGGGTGATCATAATACACGGTGAGTGCTTTATCGATCGTTGCCAGTAAGGTCTCCACATTAAATTCATAGAAACTGAAGCCATTCCCTTCTTCAGTCCACTCATTATACGGATCTATCGTATCTATCAATCCACCGACTTCATGCACGATAGGAAGTGTCCCGTACCTTAGCGAATTCAACTGAGATAACCCGCAAGGTTCAAATTGCGAGGGCATCAGGAATAAATCCACTCCAGCATAGATCCACTGAGCCAGTTCACTGTCAAAATCAATGATCGCCTGACACTTATCCGGGTACTTATTAGTAAAATACGCGAACGCATCTTCAAAGTATGGTTTGCCCGTCCCTAACAGTACAAACTGTACATAACGGTGTTCCATCAATTCCTCCATTGACTGGACAATCAGATCAACACCTTTTTGTTCATCTAATCGTGTGACGACGCCAATTAGGGCAATGTCCTCTTCTACAGGCAGACCCACTCTTTCCTGTAACGCTTTTTTGCTGATGACTTTTCCAGACAAATCGTCCTTAGTAAAGGTTTCTGGAATCACCGCATCTTTTTCAGGATTGTACGTGTCATAATCAATGCCATTCAGTATTCCGACTAACTTATGCTGAACGTTCATCAGGTCTTCGTCTAACCCATATCCAAATTCCGGTGTCTGAATTTCTTCTGCATATGTCGGACTGACCGTGGTGACCAGATCTGCATAGTAAATGCCGCCTTTCAGCCAGCACACATTGTCCCCATAGTACTTCAGACCTCTTTCGTGAAACGCTGCATACCCAATGTTAAAATGGTCAGATAAAATATACTGATCATATACCCCTTGGAATAAAATGTTGTGAATAGTCAGTACTGTCTTAATATCTCTAAGCGGATTGATCCAGCTGTATTTATCTTTAAGCAAGACAGGAATCATCGCTGTCTGCCAGTCATTCACATGTAACACATCGGGTATAAATGCAATTTTTTCCAGCATTTCTATGACAGCCTGCTGGAAAAAGGCAAACCGTTCGCTGTCATCGCCGTAATCATATAAATTTTCTCTATCAAAATAAAAGACATTGTCTATAAAATAATAAGTGACATTATCTCTCTTTAATTGCTTGATTCCACAGTATTGCTGGCGCCAACCCACTTCAACTGTAAAAGAAAGAACATCCTCCAGTTCTTCTTTTGTCTTTTCATCCATCTTCTGAATAAAATAGGGCAAGACTACTCTAACATCATGCCCACTTTTTGCCAGTTCTTTGGGAAGTGAGCCGACAACATCACCCAATCCTCCCGTTTTAAAGAAAGGGGCACATTCTGATGCGGCAAATAATACCTTCATTTTTTCGCTCACCCTTTCTCGATCTCTCCTTTTGCGTATACTACTCCATTTTTAGAAATGACTATCGGATTATCTGGTGTGCCTTCAAGGCGAGCACCTTTTTTCACGTATACGTGTTTATCAAGAATAACATGTTTCAGATAGGTGTCTTCTTCAATAACTGAATCCTGCATAATAATTGAACTTTCAATATGCGCATTTTCTCCAACCGTTACTTTTCGGAAAACTAATGAATTTTTGACCGTTCCAAATATCTCACAGTCATTTGCGAACTGAGCATTTTCGATAACAGCCGTTTCCCCATAATAGGTTGGTGCAGAATTTTTGGAGCGAGTTCTGACCGGATCTGCACGGTAGAATAGAGCATTAAAGTTATCTTCATCGAGCATATCCATATTAGCATCATAGTAGCTCTTGATATCTTCGATCGCTTTTAAGTACCCCGTATACTCATATCCATATATAGGCCGTTCCATCTCAAGTGTATATTGTATGAAATTATCAACATTGATATCCATATCGTCCGTTCTAGCTTTTTGAAGATAGTCCAGAAAGGTTTTCTTTTCAATAATCATGGTTTCCATATTCAAGTAAAGAGACTCCCCATTATCCATTGTGGCAATGTCTTTTACCGCTTCAACCGCTCCCGAATTTTCGTTATTTAAAATCAGAGCAGAATGGACTGTGTCTTTAATTAACTCGCTGCGCAGCACTTTTTTGTAGACGACAGTCACTTCGCTGTTTTTATCATTATGAAATTGCATCAGAGACTTGATTTGAATATTTGATAATAAGCTGGATCCCATCATGACCACGTAATCTGCTTTTGATTTAGTGACATAATTGTAATGATCTTCATAGTAAAATGGATCGTGCTTAGTATCCCCACTTCTACTCGACTTAAGCTTGACTTGTGAATGAGTAAAGACTCCTCCACCAACTAGTGAGTCCAGTCCCCAGACAGACCCGGAACGAATATGATCATAAAGAGAGTGACCAGAACCAGAAATGAATAGTGCTGCCGACTCTGCTTCAGCATTGTATAAACTTGAAAAAGGAAAATCGATCAGGCGGTAACGACAGGCAAAGGGTAACGAGGCCACTGGTCGTCTGTTTGTTAATGGCTTTAATTTATCTTCGAATTCTACTAGATTTAAAATAGGTGCAATTTTATTTCTCATCTGAATACCCTCCTACTTCTTCTCCGTACCCAACTACCGCTATTTCTTTTTCAGTCCCGATCAATTCTGTATCATCGTATATACGGGCACCTTCTCCAACAATTGCTTTTTCAATGGTGACATTTTCTCCAATGACAGCATTAGGCATGATGAAAGAGTCTTTTACCACTGAATTTTTCCCTACTTTCACATTATGTGAGAGAATGGAATGATTCACTTCTCCAGCAATATAGCAGCCATCTGTTATCATGGAGTTTTCCACTCTGGCCGTCTCTGTCAAGAATTGAGGAGTCGTATTAGGATTTTTTGAATAGACTCTCCAGTCACGGTCTCTAATATTCAACTCATGATTCGGATCGATGAATTCCATATTGGCGCTCCATAAACTTTCGATCGTTCCCACGTCTTTCCAGTATCCTTCAAACGAATAGGCAAAGATCGATTCGCTGTTTCTTAAATAAGCGGGCAGCACGTCATGTCCGAAATCGTCCATGTGTCTACTCTTGGATTGGCTATCTGAAAGGTATTGTTTCAGTCTTGCCCAGGTAAAGATATATATACCCATCGATGCTAAGTTAGACTTGGGATTTTCTGGTTTTTCCTGGAATTCGATAATGCGGTCTGTTTTATCTGTATTCATGACGCCAAAACGTGAAGCTTCTTCCCACGGCACTGGAATGACTCCAACCGTTAGTGAAGCCCCTTGTTTTTTGTGATAATCAAGCATTTTTTCATAATCCATTTTGTAAATATGGTCCCCCGATAAAATTACAACATATTCGGGATTTTTCTGGTTAATATAGTCAATATTCTGGTAAACGGCATGCGCTGTCCCTTTGAAGAATTTTTCACCGTCCACGCTTGAGTAAGGTTGTAAAATCGTAGCCCCACCATTGTGTCTGTTAAGTCCCCAACTTGATCCGTTTCCTACATGTCGATTTAAAACAAGCGGCTGGTACTGAGTGACAACTGCGACATCATTAAATCCTGAATTAGCACAGTTTGACAAGGCAAAATCTATGATTCGATAGTTCCCACCAAATGGAACAGCAGGTTTTGCGATTTGTTTTGTCAGTTTACCCAGTCTTGACCCTTGTCCTCCGGCTAATATCATTGCAACTGTTTCTGTTTTCATATAATTTGGAAGTGTCGTTTGACCTTCCTTCCCTCCTTAAAAACATTTTTAAGTGCAGTTTCTTAATTGATTTATTCTACTTTTTAGGCACGCCGTAAACTCTCTTCGGCTTCAAGACAACTATACTCATGGCCGGAAGGATAAGTTCCAGCGAATGATTTTTGCCGTGCATTGACTGATCAGTGGTCTTCAGTACGCCCTGAGATTCAGTCCATGTTCCACCTAAACTATCCCACTCTGTATTCCATACTTCTTCGTATTGCCCTTTATAAGGGACACCTACTCGGACATTTTGTCGTTCGATCGGAACGAAGTTACAACAGATCACAAGGAAGTCTCTAGGATTTTTCCCTTGTCTGATGAAGTACAAAACTGTCTCTTCCTTATTATCAGCATCCAGGATATCAATACCTGAAGGCGAATGGTCATATTCCCATAGCGCACGATGTGATTTATAAAATTCATTTAACTGTTTAGTAAAGTTAAGGTGTTTAGCATTTGCTTCATCATTTAAGTTTTTCCATTCCAATCCTTCATCAAAGCGCCATTCCAGAAACTGGCCATATTCCGCGCCCATAAATTGAAGTTTTTTACCGGGATGCATCATTCGATAGGATTCAATTGTTCTAAGTCCGGCAAACTGATTGTATCTGTCTCCGAACATCTTATGCATCATAGATTTTTTGCCGTGTACGACTTCGTCATGAGAAAAAGGAAGAATGAAGTTTTCGTTGAATGTATACATGAATGAAAAGGTGATCAGACTAAAATAGTCTTTTCTGAAATACGGGTCCATTTCGAAGAATTTCAAGGTGTCATTCATCCAACCCATATTCCATTTGTAATTAAAGCCAAGTCCGCCTTCGTGGACTGGATGTGTTACTTTCCCCCATGCGGTGCTTTCTTCTGCCATCATTAAAACATCAGGGTGCCTTTCAAAAATTTTCGTGTTGAGCAGCTGCAGGAACTCAACCCCTTCTTTGTTCACGTTCGTTCCTTCATCATTAGGTGTCCATTCGCCTAAATCGTAGTCTAAGTAAAGCATGTTACTTACTGCATCGACTCTCAGTCCATCAATGTGGAATTGTTCGATCCAGAATAACGCGTTGGAAATCAGATAACTTCTGACTTGCTGTTTTCCAATATCAAAATTCAGTGTTCCCCATCTGTTATTATTCGCACGTGTGGGATCAGTGTATTCAAACTGAGCTGTTCCGTCAAAATATGCGATGCCGTAATCGTTGCGATTAAAATGACCTGGAACCCAGTCCATCAACACCCCGAGATTTGCCTGATGAGCTGCCTCGACGAAATCCTGAAATTCTTCAACAGTACCAAATTTGGAAGACAATCCAAAAAATCCAGTAGCCTGGTACCCCCAGCTTGCATCAAGTGGGTGTTCCATCAATGGCATGAATTCAATGTGAGTGTATCCTAACTCCTTTACATAAGGAATCAGTTCATCTTTTAGTTCTGTAATGGTGTACCACGACCCATCTTCATGATGTTTCCATGAGCTAAGGTGAACTTCGTATATATTTAGTGGCCGACTGTAAATTTCAAGTCGTCTTCTGTTAGCCATCCACAGACCATCTTTCCACTGTTTAGCAGGAAGATCTCTGACAACAGATGCATCCCTAGGTCTTACTTCAAACTCATAAGCGTACGGATCGATTTTGTAGGCAATGGTCCCATCTGCCTGGATCACTTTGTATTTATAGTGCTGGCCTCTCTCAGCCTGTTCCATATCGATTGTAAAGATCCCTGATTGATCGGCCTGTCTCATTTCATCCAGCTCCGCCCAGTCATTAAAATCCCCCACCAGATAAATAGCTTGAGCGTTAGGAGCCCATACACTAAAACGGTATCCTTTTGTTAATTTTGAACATCCCATGGTCAAATAACTGTCAAACTGAGTGCCTTCATTGAAAAGATAGAATGCATCTTTCAATTCTCCTGAAACCTCAGCATTGTAATGCTCATCTCCCATACAAATCCCCCTTTTTTAGACAGTTGCCTAACATTCTAATCTTACCTTAATATTTTTAATATAAAGCTAGCCTTATTATTATTGTAACCTACAGTAGCTACATTACCAAATAATTTCTCTTATCCGTTCTCTCATATAAGAATGACTATAAATAGTGTTGTCGGGCTTGAGACCGATGACATTGCACGCTTAAAATGGTATTATGAAAGTGCAACCAGGTAACCTTGAATACTACGGGGAGGAGGCAAAATTTATGGAAGGATTACTACTAGGATTAGGGTTTATAGGTGTGGCATTGGCCATTCTCACACCTTTCGTTAAAAGTGGAACGGGCCTGACACTCATTAGTTTAGCCGTCTATTTTAGATTTATCGGAATTGAAACATGGTTACCAGTGATACTCTTTACAGCCGGTTTGCTATTGATCGTTTTTGAAATATTCGTTCCGGAGTTTGGATTGGCTGGTATTGTTGGAATTATCCTGCTGATTTCAGGTTTATATCTGACAATCGGTGACATTGGTCAGACAGTTAGAGATTTGAGCTTATCCGTCGTTATAACCTCAGGCGTTGTGTTTTACCTGATTAAAAACGGCTATTCACTAGCTAACGTTAACAAGCTGATTTTACAGACTAATCTCAAGGATATATCTACAAAGACTGACACAGACAATTCGAAGCAGTCTATTACAGTCGGACTGGATGGCATCGCATTGACTCCATTACGTCCATCTGGAAAAGTCGCATTCGGTGACGACCCTCATGCTTATGATGTATTAAGTGTAGATGGTCACATTTCAAAAGATACAACCGTCGTTGTCGAAAAAGTACAAGGCACAAAAATAACAGTTAGAAAAAATAGATAGGAGAAATGACTATGGATCTTTTAGGTAATGGTTTTGTAGGAATAATAATTACTGCGGTAATTATCTTAATATTTATCAGCATCTTTTTACGCTTTGTCCCAGTCGGGTTATGGATTACGGCATACTTTTCGGGAGTTAAAGTAGGAATCGGCACGTTAGTTGGTATGAGACTACGTCAAGTTAGTCCGTCTCAAATCATTCGTCCTTTAATCAAAGCAACAAAAGCAGGACTTGATTTAACAACAAACGAATTGGAAGCTCACTTTTTAGCAGGTGGGAATGTCAATTTAGTCATTGATGCATTGATTGCATCACACAGAGCAGAAATCGATCTGGAATTTGAAAAAGCAGCTGCCATAGATCTGGCCGGTAGAAATGTATTCGAAGCTGTTCAAATGTCAGTTAACCCTATCGTAATCGTCACTCCAGATATCGCAGCAGTGGCTAAAGACGGAATCGAAATTATTGCCAAAGCAAAAGTAACCGTACGTGCAAACATCGAACGTTTAGTCGGTGGTGCAGGTGAAGATACGATCATTGCCCGTGTAGGTGAAGGTGTCGTTACAACAGTCGGTTCAGCAGATAAGCACTCGGACGTGCTGGAAAATCCTGATATGATTTCCAAAACAGTGCTGGGTAAAGGCCTGGATTCAGGAACAGCCTTTGAAATCTTATCCATTGACATCGCGGATGTAGATGTCGGCCGTAATATCGGTGCAAAACTTCAAACTGAACAAGCTGAAGCAGATAAAAACATTGCCCAGGCTAAAGCAGAGGAACGTCGCTCTATGGCGATTGCTCAAGAACAGGAAATGCGTGCAGAGACTCAGAAAATGCGTGCCAGAGTGGTCGAAGCGGAAGCTAAAGTTCCACTTGCTATGGCTGAAGCCTTAAGAAGCGGAAACATTGGTGTAATGGATTATTATAAAATGAAAAACATCAATGCCGACTCAGATATGAGATCAGCCATTTCAGAACAGTCAAACCAAGAAGAAGAGTGATATAAATGAACTTCTTAATCGTATGGATCATTCAACTTTTCGTTTTCTTCCTCATTGTCTCGAGTGTGGCTTCTCTGTTTGTGAAATCAACAAAAGCAAACGCTAAAAGTCAGCACGAAAGACTGGCTGGCGATGATGTCGAAGCTGAGAAACGTAATGCTCCGAAAAAGAGCAAAAAGAACAATCGCCCTATTCGTGAACAAAGAGCGAAACGTGAACAATACCAGCGTTATGATAGAAAAAAACCTGAACAGAATATGATTCAAGGTGTTGTTACCCTTTCTTCATCAAAGAAAACGAAGAAGAAAAACACATCTGTTACTTTTAACAAGCAAAATTTAAAGCAGGCTATTGTTTATAAAGAAATTCTAGATAAACCTATTGCTTTAAGAGATGAAGACTAAAAAAAGTGACGAGCAGTCCTCCAGAAATTGGAGCTGCTCGTCACTTTTCTTCGTCTTCACTATCTTCTTTATCAGTAAAGAATGCCCGCTTAACTTCAATGAGTTCTTCAACATCATGAAGCAGCTGAAACAGGTATGCTCTACTTTCAAATTCCTCACGTGTTTTAGGCAGCTCAGACTGCCTGAATTCCTTATACAGTGTCGCTATATTACTTAAAAGCAGCAGCCCTGTATTTTTTTCGTTCAACTGTTCAGCTGTATCAAAAAACAGCTCAGCTAATATTCTAGATTGAACCGTCCCCAGAGTCACATGCTGCAGAGAAAAGGACATCTTCTTGATCAGTACAAGCTGCTGCTGACGCATTTGAAGATACCTGATACTGTAATCATTTTTTCGAAACAATTGATTATCATAATCGATCAACGCTGTATTTTTAGTGTGTTCGATCATCTTTTCGACTTGAGTTATTTTCGTACCCAGCTTAATATCCAGCTCTCTTCCAAATAAAAGTGTAGAAATAGCTCTCAGAATGACTCTTAAATTCTCATCTATACTGACCTTGCTTTCTTCCAGCTCACTTTTACTGGAGGGCATCCACGAATTAAATAGCAAAGCTGATGATGCACCAATAAACATCAGTAACAACCCATTAACCTGCCAGGCCAGCGCAATACTCGCCGCACCGATGAAATGGGTCACTAACACCGAGCAAGGGGCAATGCCGACTTGCAAATCAAACCGGTAGGCAATCGGCACATAGAACATAAGGTAAATCGCAAAAGCCGGAATAGTAAAACCGACAAAGCAAAAAACAATGGAGGCAATCATGAAGGCTGTCAGCGTTGACAGCAATCGTTTGAACGCGGTAACAAATGAGGCTCTTTTAGTGTCAAGCAGGCTGAGAATAGCTATGATCCCAGCGGCCAGTGTATGTTCCAACTGAAGAAGATTGGCTATATATATTGAAAGGAGTGTGGCTAACACCATTTTTGCAGTGCGGATTTTAATCGTCATAGAGTAACACTCCTTTCAATAGTCCTGAGTCCTGGTCAAATGGTAATGTGACCCGCTACAGGGTTCCCGATCTTATGATAGAAATGAGCAGCCAAAGAGCCATTACACCGGCGCCAATAAATATGGCAATCGCGAAAAACGAGACGCCCGCTCCTTCAGACATGACAAAAATAACGGAAGAAGCAATGATCAAAGCAGCAACAATAAGTGCAAACACCAATCTATTGACCATTTTATTTACTTCACGCCACTTTTCTTCAAAGTGAACGAGATCTATATGCACCATCATTCGGCCATTATTTAACGTATCCAGTGCTCTTTTGATGCTTGAAGGTAATTTAACCGAATCAAGTGCTAACTGATAAGCACCGATTTTCAGTTTTTCTTTAGAAATTGAGTCGATCAGACTAATGTCGTCACTTGCTTTAATATAGGTAGACGCTATCTGCATGATATTGATATCAGGATGAATATCACTCACAACGCCTTCTAGAATAGTCAGGGCTTTAGCTAGTAAAATAAAGTCGTTCGGCATAACCATTTTGTATTTATGCGTCACATGTAAAACATCAGCAAAAAAAGTGCTTAAATCGATTTGTCCAAAACTTTTAGAAATGTATGATTGATAAAAATCATGTAAGTCTTCACTGAATGCAAACCGGTCGACCTTCTGCTTGGTTATAGCCATCTGTAAAAGAAGGTTCATCAGCTGATCGATATCCTCAAAAACAATGGCTCTCATCAACTTAATTAAATCATCTTTTACCGAATCCGATAATTCTCCTACAATCCCAAAGTCAATAAATACAATGTGTTTTTCTTTAATAATGAGGTTTCCAGGGTGAGGATCCCCATGGAAGAACCCATCTTTGAATATTTGAGATAAAAAAGAATAGACCAGCTTCTCAGCAATATCCTGCTTGTTGTACCCTTCTTCTCTGATCTTCTGAAGATTCAATCCTCTAATTCCTTCAATATGGTCTTCAACAAGCACTCTCTTTGAGGTGTAATTTAAATAAGGCTTAGGTGCAGCTACTGCATCCAATTCCTGGTTTAAATGTCTGAACTTAACTAGAGCCTGTCCCTCGTTTCTAAAATCCAGTTCCCGTTTAGTGGTTTCTTCAATTTCTTTGAACGCCGCCTTGGCATCAACGAGCATTTCTTTAACCGTCTCGGGAGCCATAGAAACAATACGCGAGAATAACTGAATGTCTCTCAATAAATTTTCTTCAATTTCCGGTCTTTGAACTTTGATGACCACTTCTTCACCCGTATGAAACCTTGCTTTATGTACTTGTGCAACGGACGCACTAGCAAGAGGGGATTCGTCGACCCATTCAAACACGTCTTCTAGTTCTTCTTTAAAATCTTCTTTAAAAATACGTCTGATGTCTTTGTAAGGAAAAGGAGGCGCATCATCTCTTAATTTCGACATTTCTCGAATATAACTAGGGGGGAGCAAATCTTGTCTAGTAGATATAATCTGACCGATTTTGATAAAGCTCGGTCCCAGTTCTTCAAATGCTAATCTAAGGTTAGTCGCGTCCTGTTCTTTGTGCTTTGTTCTTACTCTTGTCCGGTAAATATGACCGAATCCGTAAGATGCTAAGACGGATGCAATCTCTGTTAAACGTTCACGGTTACTTTTCAACGGTGTGCCTCCTCTCTCAAGTTAAAAAGAGGTGCTGACCAGGATTATGATCAACACCTTTTATTTATGCTTCTGTTGATTTATCTGTTATTTTTCGTTCAAGCTCTTCTACTTTAGCTTCTAAATCTTCGATATCTTTACGTTGGGCTACATTCATTTCAAGTAATATAGCTTCCAGAGTTTCTTTTTCTTCTAAAGATACATCTCTATTTTTTCTTTGAATCAACTCTTCTGTTAACTTTTTGCCTTCAGCTACCGTCAATTTCCCACGACTGACCAGTTTGTCTACCTGCTCAACAGCTTTTTCCAGCGCAATCGCTGTTGATCCTACTCCTACTAATAAAGCTTTCTTAATATCTTCTATCATTTAAAGAACTCCCTTCGTATTGATCTTACTCTAATAGTATAACACTCACTACACTGATTGTCAGATAAAACCCATGCTATTTATCACTTGCATTGCTTTAAGGTAGCTGATTACCTGCTCCTCTGTAAATGGCATACCAGTCTTCCCTGCTTAACTCTATTCCTGAGGCAGAGGCGTAATTTTTAATGCGGTCTGGAGTCATCGTTCCTAAAATGACCTGCATCTGAGCTGGGTGTCTCAGCAGCCATGCGATAGCCAGCGCTTCGTGATTCGTCTCGTACTTTTCAGAGACTGATTTTAACGTCTCATTGATGTCACTGTAATCAGAATGGTTTAGAAACACACCTTTTGACCCCTGAACTGGCGACCATGGTTGAACAGTAATGTCATTCAGACGGCAATAATCCAAAATGGCGCGGTCATGATCGATGGATGCCTCATGCTTCGTGTTGACCTGTACCCCTGCATCTATCATACCCGTATGCATAACACTCATTTGCAGCTGATTCGCAACAATAGTCTGTTTGACATACTTTTTCAGTAACTCGATCTGGTTCGGACTATGGTTGCTTACTCCAAACTGTTTCACTTTACCTGATGCACGTAACTGATCAAACGCTTCAGCTACTTCTTCAGGTTCAACTAAGGCATCTGGACGGTGAAGTAAGAACACATCAATATAATCTGTCTCAAGTCTCTTTAAAATCCCATCTACCGATTTTATAATATGCTCTTTGGAAAAATCATAAAAGCCTGAACGAATCCCTGCTTTAGACTGCAGGATAATATCTTCTCTTTTTATCGATGTATCTTTAATCGCTTCAGCAAAGCGTTTCTCAGATTCGCCCTTGCCATAGATGTCTGCATGATCATAAAAATTTATTCCAGCTTCTTTAGAGGCTTCCAGCACGGCTGTTGCATCCGACTTACTTAATTTATCCATTCGCATACACCCTAGTGCGACTTCTGAGATCTGCAGGCCAGTTTTGCCTAATTCAATTGTTTTCATAGTGCCCTCCTATTATTCTTTAGTATGTTCATTTTACTCTTAAACAGATATCAAAGCGAGAATAAGTACTGAGTCTGATCATTTGTGCGCATTAAAACAATGTGACAAATGTGTGACAGATTGATTTCTAACATTAAAAATAGGCATTTGTGACGAAAAAGTGTCAAATGATGTTGATTTTTTGTGGTTTTACTCTTAGAATAGGAATTGTAACAAAACGTTCACATTTTACCACTTAACTTTTCTTACATAAAATAAGTGGACAACCATTCATAAAGGGGTAATGACTAATGATTACATTATATGTATCTCCAAGTTGCACATCTTGCCGAAAAGCCAAAGCGTGGTTAGAAGAACAAAACTTAGACTTTACTGAAAAAAACATATTTCATGAACCTCTAACCAAAGACGAAATCAAACAAATACTGAGCCTGACTGAAGAAGGAACAAGCGAACTTATTTCTTATCGTTCTCAAGCTTATCAGAGTTTAACTAAAGATATTGAAGATCTGTCCTTAAATGAATTACTGGAATTATTTGAAACCCAGCCTAGTTTAATCCGTCGACCAATCATTATGGACGATAGACGCCTGCAAATCGGATACAACGAAGAAGAGATTCGATGTTTCCTTCCTCGAAAAGTGAGAGAACTGGAACTAGCTGAAATCCACCGCAAATTGGCAATTGAAGAAACAGCATAAAAAATGAGTAGAGATAAGCCTCTACTCATTTTTTTCATGCCCATAATAGTTTTCATTATAGTCCTCTTCAATTTCTTCAGATTCTTCCGTAAGTTCATCTGCTTCTGTTTCAGCTCCGTCCGATCTTTTTTTCTCCCCTTCAAAGTCCTGCCTCATCCCTTCATTGTCGCCTGCTTGACTCTCTTTCTCTTCTTGCTCATCTTTCTCTGCCTTGTCATTGCTTTTCAATTCAACCTCTTTAGTCGGCTTATCAGTTTGCCCTTTGCTTCTTTTAACAGATTCTTCCGTGTCTTCTCCTAGAACTTTAGTCTGGTATTCTTCCTCTCGGTAAATAAAGACACTGTGCATGATTTTAAGTATCGGACGCATCAATAGGAAGAAACTTGCAAAAATGTATAGATACATTCCTACTGTCTCTAAATCTGTAAAGGTTTGAACTAAACTTCCTGAAAGATAAAGTATTCCTGTGAACAGATCATTCCCTAGCGAAATAATTGTATAATAATTTTGAAAATAAACTCTGAAGTTACCTGCTTTGACAATAATGTCTTCTTCTTTTCCAGGCTGGTAATCATGTTCTTTTTTTTCAATCTCAGGCATAATTGATACCCCTCCATCTTCACCAGAAAGTGATTTTCAATTATACTCTAGCACATATATCTATACAGAGAGAAGACATACGCATTAAAAAAGAGATTGCTGTATGAAGCAATCTCTTTTTTTAGTTATTGTTTCACTCCACCTGCAGTTACACCACCAATAATGTAACGAGATAAGAATGTATAAATTAAAATCAGCGGTACGATTGAGAGCGTAATACCCATGTACATTGCTCCAAATTCTGTTCTGTAGCCGTCTGTTGTCAGCAGCTGAACCAGCATTGGAAGTGTGTACATTGATCGTTCGTTGATCAGGATCAATGGAAGTAAGAAGTTGTTCCAAGAACCAATAAATCCGAATATCGCCATAGTTGCTAATGCCGGTCTCATTAAAGGCAAAATGATTGTATGGAATATTTTGAGTTCACTGGCTCCATCAATTCTGGCAGAGTCGACTAATGCTGGATGATAAATGGTTTCCAGATACTGTTTCATAAAGAATACAGTAGGTGCACTAGCTACGGCCGGTAAAATCAATGGAATATAGTTATTTAATAAACCGATATTGGCAATAAATCTATAGAATCCAATGATACTTACTTGTGTTGGGATCATGATAAGCATTAATATGATTCCCCACATAAATTTTTTCCCTTTAAACTCATATACAATCAGCGCATATGCTGTCAGAGAAGAAAAATACAAGCTTAGTATAGTCGAACTTGCTGCGATGAAAAAGGAGTTTCCATATCCTTGAAAGATGTTGAATCCTCTATCTCTCAAGTGTGTCCAGTTGCTCCAGGCATTTCCACTTGGAATGAGCGACAGACCCTGTTGAATTTCAGGAGCTGACCGTGTCGAGTTAACAATAACGATCCAAAATGGCAATATACTTAACATTGTCAGAATAGTGAAAAACACATAAAGTAAAATTCGCTGCATTTTTATCTGTTTGGCATTTCCTGTTTCGTACATGGCTATTTCACTCCTTTCCTGGTTTTAGTGGCTCTTGTGCGGAAACTGTTAAATACTATGAGACTGAAGAGTGTGGTCATTAAAAGCAGAACAACTGATGCAGTTGCAGCTACGTTTAAGTTTCTTCCACCCTGGAAGGCCTGTTTGTAGATAAATGTAATCATTGTTTCTACTGACTGTTGAGGTCCTCCACCCGTTAACAGGTAAGGGATATCAAACATCTGCAAGCCACCAATGAGGGAAGTAATCAGCACATAGAGCGTGATAGGTTTCATCAAAGGCATGGTAATTTTAGTAAACGATTGCCAATCTGTAGCTCCGTCAACTCGGGCCGCATCAAACAGGTTCTCATCAATACTTAAAATCCCTGCCTGAAGGACGATTGTTGTTTGTCCATACCACATCCAGAACTGGATGAATGAGACGATCAGACGTGTCATGATCACACTTCTGAAAAAGTCTATCGGACTGTCGATTACCCCTAAATTCAGCATAAATAAGTTAAGCGGTCCTCTAGGGTAACTGAAAAGCGAACTGAATATTACAGCTACTGATGCGGCAGTTATAATATTTGGAAGATAGAATAAGCTCTTGAAAAACCCTATCCCTTTCAGATTAAGTCGTCTGCTTGTAAACCAGTAGGCCAGCAGGAAAGCTAACACAATTTGTGGAATAAAGTTAACGATCCAAAGGATAAATGTATTGCTTACAGCACGTCTGAACAATTGATTATTCCATATATTTATAAAGTTCTGAAAACCTACCATATTTGCCTCTGTTGCCCAGCCTGCCAAATCTGTAAAAGATAAGTAGATGGTATAGAACATTGGATAAAAGTTAAAAGCCAGGAAAAAAATGAAAAACGGCGCCATAAACACGTAACCCCATTTGTCATGGTTTCTTCGCTTGGCTAGGCGTCTTTGTTTTCCTGAAGCTGTTGTTGTAGTAGTTGCCATAAAATACTCCTTTCCATGTAGTGGAGAAAGTGCAGTGAGCACTTATATCAAGTGGTCGACTGCACTTTCATTGTGCTACATTATAATTCTAATTAATCTACCTGTAAGTTAGGGTATAGACTTTGAACTTCCATTCTGAATGAATCCAGTGCTTCTTCCATTTCCATTTCACCTTTAGAATATGGAGTTAGAGCCAGATCATCGAATGCACCCTGGATACCTTGGTCAAATTCAGTAATGATTTCACCGTCGATAGTTGTAATGCCTTCAGCAAACGCATCATAGTGATTTTGTCCGCCTAAGAATTCTTCTTCGTAGTCTCCACGAACTGCATCTACGACAACTTCATTAGAAACAACGTCTCCAGTATCTTCTGCCCAGTTAGTCAGGAATTCTTCACTAGTTGTCAAGTATTCGATCAAGTGAGCTGCTTCATCCTGCATGTCTGAAGTTTGTGTCACGCCGATCCATGTACCTCCACGGAAGTAAGCAGTTGGACCAGTTACCATGCGCCAGTTTCCGGCTGTCTGATCGCCATTTGGTTTCAACCAGAAGTGCATGCCCCATGTTGGCAGGCTGTACCCCATGATTTCGTCCCCATTCATACCGGCGAAGTATTCTTCACCTTGTGGGTCAGCATCCATCATTAAACCTTCTTCAACCATTGTTCTGGCCGTTTCCATTAATTCATAAATCTGGTCATCAATAATCAGCTGATTGTCTACAACCCATCCCTGATCACGTGACATATAGTAAGGGTGGCTTAAATCTCCACGTCCAGATACCATGTAGACAGATCCATCAGTAGCATCTCTCAGTTCACGTGCTGTATCTAAGAATCCATCCCAGCTTCCGATAGCTTCCTGCATATCCTCAGGAGACTCAATACCTAAGTGCTCACTAGCCAGATCCTGGCGATAGAAAAATGCACCCGGTGTAGTCTGCCAAGAGTTCATTACGAACGTGCCATCTTCTTGAGTACCGATATCTCTAACGTAGTCAAATGTGTTTTCTGCACCGTCCATCAAGCTGTCATACTGACTTAAGTCAACAAGCATGCCTGACTCAACATATTTTTTAACAAATGCCTGCTCTGCGAATATGATATCCGGAGCACTGTCTGTATTGAATACTGGATCTAACTGAGTTTCAAACTCTTCAGTAGGAACGATTGAAATATTGATTTCATAGTCCAGATCTGAGAATTCTTCTAGATAATAATCATTGATCATCGTTTGAGCTTCATCAGTAAACGTCCAGACGTCTAATACTCCTGCTCCACCTGTTGTTGGCGCTTCGAATTCTTCACCATCTTCAGTTTCTAATACTTCGCCATCATTCTCACCAGTATCTCCGTTGTCTGCAGTTGTGTCGCCAGTATCACCAGTGTCAGTTGTGTCAGTATCACCGTTTCCACATGCCACTAAAGTAAGAGCCGCCAATGTAGTTAAACTTAACAAAATTCTCTTTTTGATCATTTGATTTACCCTCCATTTTTATTATCAGTTTTTAGTATAAATACTTAATCTATGCTGATCGAGCTGTTTCCGCTCTGTATAAAATCGCTTACATTCTAATTTAAAAAAATATGAAGTGAAAAATAGTAAAAATAAATGCCTGTTGTCTCTGACTTTACATATTTAATTACATTATATAATCGATTGATTTTAGTCTTCTGTGCCCCCTTTATGATTTAGTAAATCCAGTCACCTCCAGAATAGAGATTGTTTAATCAGCATATAAAACGCTTACACTATGGTGTAAAATTTTTTATTAGTTTGTTTAGACTACAAACTAATATTTCTTATAAGCATATAATAAGCTTATTTCAGTCTAAAAGCAATAGTTTTTTTCAAATAATTACTCTTTTCTTACTTTAATACTTATAAATGACAGGTCACACTCTAACTGCAATGAGTTATTAATAATTGTATTTTTTACTAACAAAAAGGAAGAGACCTAAACGACTGGTCTCCTCCTCATGTTCATTACTACTTTTTGTTCCGCTTCATTATAACTAATATAACTGCTGCAGCAGATCCTATGATTAGTCCAGCCAAAATAATTAATGGACTATTTGTGCCTTCTCCATTCTCTGAATCAAGAAAATCAGATTCAGTGGAGGAGTCATCTGCCCGAGTCAGTTCTAACTCTCCGAAAACAGAGGGATTCTGAAATCCCTGCCCGGACAAATCATTCCAGACAGCTACACTTTCACGGTTTCCAGATTCTGCATCATTTATCTGCAGATCAAAGCCGATTCTGCCCCCTTCCTGAGGGGTGTGGTTGACCCAGGGAATAGCAAATTGAACAGTGTAGCCGGTAGGTGTTTCTGTCACAACTGTTTCTATTGATGTGTGATCAGTCATTTCACCAAATGTTTCTTGACCTTCCGCATTTACTCTATATTGTCCTGTCCCTTCTTCATAAGTAGAAGACTGTTCAAAAGATTCCTCAAGGAAAACCTCTACAGAATCTTGCTCCCAGGGGAATTCACTGCTCGTATCTATAGACGCATCATCTACATTGACCATGACATAAAGGTTCTCTTCATCCCAGAGTACTCGTCCTGTCCCATTTGCTCCTTGCCAGGCTAGCTGGTATCTGTCAATAGCCAACTCTTCTGCAGTACTCCAAATGTCATCGATTTCTTCGCCTAATTGCGGCGTCCCGTACCCCGCTTGTCCGACTCGTTTTTCACTTTCTTCCGACCCATCGTTTCGTGCCAGATACTCTTCCGGATTTGCTACAGCATAATAGGCTTCTTTGGCTAAAAGATCACGGTCAAAAATGAGTGGGTTTCTTTCAGCTCTCCAGCTGGTTGAATCATTTAATCCCCAGAAGGTGACTCGGGATATAATATCTGCATGTTCTTTATATAAAGAGAACAGCTGGGCATATAATAAAGCCTGACTTTTTTCTTCTTCTTCAGTCAATTCTCCCGTACTGGCTGTTGTGATATCTAATTCCGTCACTCCGATTTCGACACCGAGTTCTCTGAAGCGTTCAATAGACATACGGACAAAATCAACATTTGTGCCACTGTTATAATGACCCTGCATCCCTATTCCATCGATCAGAAGTTCTCCGGGATTATCTTCAGCGTAATTCTCGTTTATTTCTTTCACCATATAGTATATGGCACTTGCTTTACTCTGATTGTCATCGTTGTAATCATTATAATAAAGTTTAACATCTTCCCACCCATTTTCATCCAGTACTTCTCTCGTCTTCAAATAAGCTAACTCCAGATAGTCATCTCCTATGGCATCAAACCAGTCAGAGCGTCTTAACATCGCCCGCCACATCTCTGGATCTCTTGGATTATCATTCATGGCTTCATTAACCACTTCCCAGGCAATAACATCATCCCCATAGTGGCGGACCGTTTCTTCAATATGAGTGTACATATTATCAAGGGCCTCTTCCCTTGATAATAACTGACCGTCTTCGGTATGCAGCCACTCAGGAGACTGCTGATGCCACACTAAAACATGCCCGTGTAATTCAAGTCCTTCTTCTTTGATCCGGTTCACAAGTCGATCCTGATCTGTAAAATCGAATTCTCTGCTTGAATTATATGCATATTCTGGCTTCATTGCATTTTCTGCAGTGACTAGATTGTGATGGTGTCTCAGCAACTCTAATCTTTGTCCTTCCAGCTCAGCCAAAGAAACCGCATTGCCTATTAAAAAGTAATCTTCGTAAATATCTTTCAGTGGAGTCAACTCTGTCTGTATACTAATATTACTGCTTGATCCAGCAGACTGCATTGAAAAGTCATCGATTTTAAATGAAACTGAATCACTATTTGGACTTTCAATATAAATACTGACAAAATCATCTACTATAGCATCATATCTGTATGTCCCTGCAAGTTCGACCCATTCGTCAGATGACACTGACTGAGTATCGATCGTCTGATAACTCGCATTATCTCCGTCACCTATTTGAGTAGATAACTGAAGTTCGACAGTCGCCTCTTCAATCAGTTTGACCCATACTGAGAAAGAATACTCTGTTGAGACGTCCACGTGCTCTTCAATGCGAACAGCCGGGCCATTCCATGGCTGACTGCGTTCAGTCACTAGCAAAGAATAGTCCCCTGTGTAGGCGTCCTCTGAGGTCCGTTCAAGCTGCTCAGTTTCTCCACGCGGCTCAAAAAACATCTCTTCCTCTTCGAATCCAATCATTAATTCGAGCGCCTCTTCCGCATTAGCGTATAAAGGTGCACTCAGTACCATTCCCATTACTAGTAAAAGCAGTTTGTTTTTTATTTTTTTCAGTTTCAATGGGCTGACTCCTTCCAGAATTGTTATCGCTTACATATATGAGTACTATCTTACCTTATATTTCTGATAAATTAAACATTAATTTATAAAACTAACAAACTGATCATTTGGGTACAAAAAAAGCGCAGACAGAATGTCCACGCTTTTTTCCGCAACTTGTAAGAATACAAGCGAGGAAAAAAAGTTCACATCAATTTTTCCTCCGGTACCAACTTCCCGTTGTGATGCATAGCATCTGTACCGTGCAAAAGTCTCCATTTAATAAAATGGAGTACTCGACTCATCGCATAAGAACAATAATAGCATATCGCTTGAGAAAGCGCAATGTTTTTTTATTCTATCACAGCTTTTAACCAGGATTCTGCAATGACCCCATGACCGGCTAGGGTAGGATGAACACCGTCATCTCCTGTATAGTAGCTGAAGCCATTTTTAATTCCTAATGCATTCAGTATTCCATCTAATGGAATAAGCTCAGTCTGGTATTCTCTTGCCATTTTTCGAACAATTTGAATCCTTGGATCGAGATCCACTCGCCAGTTTACACGGTCTTTAGGAAAAGGCAGAACAAAGGGCTCCATTAAAACAACCCTTGCATCCGTCCGCTGGTGAAGAGATTTCAGTAGAAATCGGTAATCTGATTCAAAATCGTCCAGTTCTTCTTTTGTTAACTCTTTTCCCTCATTTTGATTCCTCCAGGTATCGTTCACACCTATGAGAATCGTTACAATATCAGGATTGATGATGAGACAATCATTTTCCCATCGGTCTTTCAAATCTCCCAGACTGTCTCCACCGATCCCTCTATTCAATATCGTCAGCCGTTTATCTGGATGATCCGTTTGGAGGTGAGAGGCAATCAGCAAAGGAAATCCTTTTCCTAAATCATTCCCTTCCATTCGGTCTCTCCCTGCATCTGTTATACTATCTCCAATAAACAGCAGTGTATCGTTTTTATTTATTTTCATTCATTTTCCTCCTTAAAGAGACCGCTCTAAGCTTTAGTTGCTTGAATAAAATTATAGACAGCACCAATCAGGTTGGCATCATTTTTAAACTCACACGTTTCGATGACTGGTCTGAATGGCGTATGCTCTACGCGGTTAAACAACGCGTCAAATTCCAGATAAATCCTATCCAGTATTCCGTCCATGCTGGATACGCCCCCACCAATAACGATTTTCTCAGGATCAAACGCATAAGCTAGATTATAAAGTCCGATCGTCAGGTACATGAAAAATGTATCGACTTCTTCCCGTGCAACAGCATCTCCCTGGTTGGCTAACTGAAAGACGGTCTTCCCGTCAATATCCTCAGATGACAGGCCCATTCGTTTGGCATAACGGCGTGCCATAGCGACAGCCGTTCCGATCTCACTAAAGGTCTGTTTTTCATTAAGAAGCATAAATCCAAATTCTCCTCCGAATAAATGCTTGCCGTGCTGAACTTTTTTGTCAACGATGACTGCTCCACCAATACCTGTACCGACTACAACAAAGATGACATTATCGTTGGCCTTAGCGGCACCTTTCCATACTTCTGCCAAGCCCGCACTGTTCGCATCATTCTCAAATGAAACAGGCAAATTGAATAGCTGCTCGAGTTCATCATATATAGGAAAGAAATGCAAGTACCTTACCGCACTCACCCCTTCGATTTGTCTGGCCTGCTGGTTGACAGCTCCAGGGGCTGAAAAAGCGACACCTTCCAAGTCAGTTTTCGCCTCGACTTCTTCTTTTATGACTACCAATTTTTCTTTCATTTCCGCCCATGTTTTCGGCGTTTTAAAAAACCCTTTATCTTCTAATTGCTCATCTGACCACGTCGCATACTTGACCGTTGTTCCTCCAATATCAAATGCTAATATAGACATGTCATTCTCCGCCTTCACGTTTATTTACTCGTTTTTTTACCCTACCAGACTGCAATACTTCCGTCTCCTCGCGGTTCTGTTCCACCTACGAGGATGTCTTTGTCTGTTCTTAAAATGATTTGCCCTCTTCCAAACTGACCTTTCTCCAGTTCGACTTCAATCTCATGTCCTCTGTTCTTTAAATCAGTGATGATCGAAAGCGGCATTGTCGGTTCCACTAAAACTTTTTTCCCTTTGATCCATTGCCATCTAGGCGCATCCAGAGCATCCTGAGGATTTAAATTAAAATCAAGCATAGACTGGATAACCTGTAAATGTCCTTGAGGCTGCATGTGTCCACCCATTACTCCAAATGGACCAACAGGCTTGTTGTCTTTGGTAATGAATCCAGGAATGATCGTATTGAATGGGCGTTTTCCTGGCGCTAAACAATTGACATGGTTCTCTTCAAGTGTAAAACCGACTGCCCGATTATTCATACTGATTCCATATTCCGGAATCACAGCTCCAGAACCGAATCCCATATAGTTGCTTTGAATATAAGACACCATATTCCCTTCGGCATCCGCTGTAGCCAGATAAACAGTCCCCGATGCATCTTGAATACCTGGTTCTGCTTCTAAAGCACTGGTCTCAATAAGGTGTGCTCTCATTTCAGCATAACTGTCAGATAACAGATCGCTACTAGGCACTTTCATGGTGTCTGAATCTGATATAGTCAGATTTCCATCAGCAAACGCCAGTTTCATCGCTTCGATCTGCTGATGCACTGTTTCAGGATGATCTTTTCCCTTTAATGTAAGATGTTTTAATGTATTCAACGCCATCAATGTCACGATTCCCTGACCATTCGGAGGCATTTCCCATACCTGATGGCCTTTGTAATCGATGGAAACTGGATCGACCCACTCAGGTTCATACGATTCCAGATCTTCAAACCTTAAATACCCCTTGTTTGTTTTGGAAAACGCATCGATTGCCCTGGCAATTTCTCCTTTGTAAAAGGCATCCCCTTTTGTTTCGGCAATCAGTCTCAGGCCTTTTGCATGTCCTTTTAATTGAAGTGTATCCATTGGCTTCATTGGTTTTCCATCTGGTGCAAACACTTCAAACCAGGACTCCAGCTCCGGATGGGTTTCTTTTTCCTTTGAAAAACGGTTGAACGTTCGTTTAAATGCCTGACCGACCGTTTCTGTTATGACAAACCCTTCTTCTGCTATTTGAGCAGCAGGTTCGAGCACTTCTGCTAACGACAGTTTGCCGTGTTTTTTATTTAAAGCCACCCATCCTGCTGGTACTCCAGGAACAGTTGCTGCATTAATCCCAAACGTAGGGAACGCCTCTTTCTTAGAAAGATACTTTTCAGCATCGAGCCTTTCAGGAGAAGGACCACTTGCATTCAACCCTTCAAGCTGACCGTCTTTCCAGATTATACTAAAACTGTCGCCTCCGATTCCATTTGAACCAGGTTCGACGACAGTCAAAGTAGCAGCAGTAGCGATTGCCGCATCAATAGCATTTCCGCCTTTTTTTAAGATATCCAGCCCCACTTGTGCAGCTATCGGATGAGAAGTGGCTACCATCCCCTTTTTTCCGTAAACCAGTTCTCTCCTGGATGCATAGTGAAACAGTCCAGTATTAAAGTTTAAATCCCCCATAAATTAATCTCCCCTCAATATGTAACGTCAGGAATAGTCCCGACGCTGTTCGTTCAGCTTGCTTCTATCATTTAATCTCTTAGTTGGATGATTTCGATTTTATACCCATCCGGGTCTTTAATGAAGAAATAAGTTGCAGCACCGTCTGATAGTCCCTTTAAGTCAGTGACATCTTGTCCGGACTGACTGAACTCTTCATGCGTATCTTCCAGGTTCTCTACACCAATGGCAATATGGCCATAGCCGTTTCCTAGATCATACGGTTCTTCCTGATCATAATTGTACGTTAATTCCAGCTCAATATCGTCTCCAGGAAGCGCAAGGTAAACTAATGTAAATTTACTTTCAGGGTAATCCAGCTTCCTTACTTCTTTCAGTCCCAAAACTTCTTTATAAAAGGTCAATGATTTTTCCAGATCTTTCACTCGAACACATGTATGCAGCATACGTTTACGCATAATGTACATTCCTCCTTCATGATTATGTTTTCATTTTGCCTTACTTTTAATAATGCGTCAAGCAATCTGACAACAAGTGAGCTTAAAAAGCCTATTTTGAAAGCGTTTAATTTTTTTGGACTATTTTAACAAAAAGTTGTTGACTATTTTAAATGTATGCGTTATCATTTGTATAGAAACAAAGTTAGTAGCAGTACTACTAGTTTTCTTTTTCATAAATCATCTCCTTTCTATGCAAAAGCACCCCTGCGGAAACAGGGGTGCTTTTATGCGTACTATTCCTTCTCGTACAGTTCAAGTGGCAAACCATCCGGATCTTTAAAAAAGGTGAATCTTTTTTCTGTGTAGGGATCTACTCTAATCTCTTCAACCTCTACTCCTTTCATTTCGAGATCACGTTTCACTTCATCTACATGATCTACTTCAAAACATAAATGACGGAGTCCGACTGCTTCTGGCCCATTTACTCGTTTAGGGGGATCGGGAAAAGAAAATAATTCAATTTGACTCTGTCCGATCTTCAAATCAAGTTTGTATGACTTCCTCTCTTCCCGATATACTTCGCGAATAATTGTCAATCCTAATAGCTCAGTATAAAACAGTTTCGACTTCTGATAATCACTCGCAATGATTGCTGCATGGTGAATAGCATTTAATTTCATTTGAACTCTCTCCTTTAGATTCATTTTCATACATAATCATACATTATTTTGCATTTGATTAAAATTGAGCGTATAGTATTATGATAAAGTGTTAATAATACTAGTTTACTATAGATTGGATAGAAGGCGAAACGTATGGATATATCTTCAGTCATTTTTAATCAGCTGCTTCAAATGTTCTTTATTATGATGTTCGGATTTACTTTAGTCAAAATCAATTTTCTCAATATGAGTGGAAGTCAGCAACTGGCAAACATCGTCACAAAATTTGTGATTCCTATTGTATTAATGCTCTCATTTCAGCAGGATTATGATGCCAATCAGCTCCAGCTGCTTCTCACCTCTTTAATGGGCGCTTTGGCCATTACCTTATCACGCATACTGATTGCACACACCTTACTTAGAAAACGGTCTAAAATTGACAAGTACGCCATTGTCTTCTCGAATACTGCCTTTATGGGGATCCCCATCATTTTGCCTATTCTCGGCTATGAAGGTATCTTTTACTTGTCCATGTATATTGTAACCTCTGCCGTTTTTCAGTTCACCTATGGTATCTGGATACTGTCAGAAGGAAAACAGCCGATCACGATTAAATCGATATTCACAAACCCGGCCAGTATAGGGGCGTTTGTCGGATTCGGACTCTACATTACACGGATTCCACTTCCTGAAGTACTGTACAGCAGCTTGGATACTATCGGTGGATTGAGTTCCCCACTCGGGATGATTTTACTCGGAGGTTACTTAGCTCGAAGCAAAATGAAAGACATTTTTCTGGTCAAATCCAACTACTGGATCGTGGCTATTCGTTTAGTCATCGCACCTGTAGTCGCCTTATTTTTGATATGGCTTTTACCTATCAGTGATCCTTCAGTGCTGTTGGTCTTAGCTATTGCAAACTGTACACCGACTGCAGTCAATACTGCTCTCTTTTCACAGCTTTATGGTGGAGATTACGAATATGGTGCCCGCATCATTATCCTGGCCAGCTTCTTTTCAATCGTTTCTATGCCAATAATGATCAGTATCGCAACCTATTTTTTACTGTAATCACCTGTTATCGATATGAGAACAAAAAGTCATCCTCTTTCGTTTCGATTCGAAATGTGAAGGAGGATGATTTTTTATATAGACTGGCGTCGAGCAATCAATTGAAGCTGTCATAACCTGTGAATTAGGCGAAATTCTCAAATTGAGAGTAGTACAGTTCTGAATAGACACCTTTTTCTTCGAGCAGTTCTTCGTGATTGCCTTGCTCTACTATGCGTCCGTCATCAACGACTAATATGGCGTCCGCATTTCGAATAGTCGATAGCCGGTGAGCAATGACGAATGAGGTTTTACCCTTCATCAGACGCTTCATGGCGTGCTGAATTTTCATTTCAGTCTGCGTATCAACATTGGACGTGGCCTCATCTAATATCAGAAGGCTGGCGTCTAAAATCATGGCTCGGGCAATGGTCAGTAACTGCTTCTGCCCTTGAGAAATATTCAGCCCTTCTTCATCAATCACCGTCTCATACCCCTTAGGCAAACTCATAATGAACGAGTGAATTTGAGCAGCTTTTGCAGCCTCTTCCACTTCTTTCATACGGACATTTTCTTTCCCATATGCCAGGTTCTCAAAAATCGTTCCCGAAAAGAGCCAGGTATCCTGAAGGACCATTGCAAAAGATAGACGTAGGCTCTCACGGGTTGCCAAAGTAGTATCCAGACCATCCAGTTCTATATCTCCTTCATTCGGGTCATAGAAACGCATGAGCAGGTTAACGAGTGTCGTTTTCCCAGCTCCCGTCGGACCGACTATGGCAATGACGCTTCCTTCCGGTGCTTTGAAGTCCAGATCGTGAATAGTTAGTTTATCAGGTGTATACCCGAATGACACATCATTCATGCTCACATTTCCTTTTACATCTTTGTATACATGGGCATCCTCTACATCTGAAGCTTCTGCGGGTTCATCTATAAGTAAAAAGACCCGTTCAGCGGCTGCAAAAGCTGACTGCAGTTCACTGATGATGTTAGCCAGCTCATTGATCGGCCCAGAAAAACGTCGAGAGTAAAGAACGAATGAGGACAATGCTCCAAGTGTCAACATATTCATCAGAAAGAGCAGCGCTCCTACGACACTTACCAGAGACAAGGATAAATTATTGATAAAATTGATCGATGGACCGACCATACTCCCGTAATAATCGGCATTATAATAAGCATCTACTGCTTCATTATTTTTCTCATCAAATCGCCCGATCATATTTTCTTCCTGGTTATAGGCTTTGATCGTCTGCTGACCTGAAATCATTTCTTCCACGTAGCCATTTAATTCCCCCAGTTTTTCTGAGCGTTTGCGGAATAACGGTCGGAAACGGCTGACCATGTATTTCGTTAAAAACACCGAAGCAGGAATGGTAATGCAGAAAACTAACGTCAGTATGGGTGAAATCAGTATCATCATTGTTAAAGAGACGATAATTGTAATCGCACTTGTCAGTACTTGTATGAAATCATTGGACAAAGACTGATTGATCGTATCAATGTCATAGGTTACTCGACTGATGATATCTCCAATCTGATGCTGATCAAAGTACCCCACGGGGAGTTCTGACATTTTATTGAATACGTCTTTTCGCATGCGGTGAATCGTCTTTTGAGTCAGTCTGATCATGATCCGCTGCATCGTGTATTCCAGAATAGATGACAGGATGAAAAACGTGATCATTAATCCGACGTAGAAAAATACTTGATTAAAGAGAACATTATCAGGTCCCGGCTGGATCGAATCGATAGCTAACCCAGAAAGGTAAGGTCCGACTAATGAGAAGAGATTACTCGTGACCATAAGAACCGTCGCTAAAAGCAGCAGCCATTTATAGCGGTACAAATAACCCCATAAGCGTTTTAACACATGCCAGCGACTTGTTTTAAGTTTCCCCGGCTTACGTGTACGTGGTGTGCGTCTTCCTCCTCTAGGCAACTTGCTCCCCTCCTGACTGATTCTCATAAATTTCTTTATATGGTGGACAAGATTCAAGCAGTTCTTCATGCGTCCCGTATCCGATCATCTCACCGTTATCCAGCATGATAATCGCATCAGATTGCTGGATCGAACTAATTCTTTGAGCAATCATAATCGTTGTTGTATCCGC
Source organism: Alkalibacterium sp. (assembly GCA_020832185.1). Lineage (GTDB taxonomy): Bacteria > Bacillota > Bacilli > Lactobacillales > Carnobacteriaceae_A > Alkalibacterium. The sequence continues at coordinate 164,813 of JAFIFE010000028.1, read as the reverse complement.
ATATTTCTCAGTCAGCACTTTACGCAGCCTGGAATCCGTTTTATAGTCCAGCGCACTCGATGAATCATCTAAAATCAATAGTTCAGGGTTATTGGCAAGCGCTCTCGATAAAAGCACCCGCTGTTTCTGCCCTCCACTCAAATTCGTTCCTTTGGCGTTCAGATGATGGGCCAGTCCGTCATCAAGGGAATCTATAAACTCTTTGGCTTGTGCATCTTCAGCGGCCGTTGAAATACTTTCCTCACTGATATTCCGTCCAAAACCGATATTTTCCTTGAGTGAATCTGCGTAGAGAAAGTCTTTTTGGAAGGCAACCCCAAACTTTGTATGCAGGTCTTTTAAACTTAAACTGTTCACATTGACCCCATCGATTCGAATATCTCCCTCGTCTGTGTCGTATAATCTTAAAAGCAGTTTAATTATGGTCGTTTTTCCGCTTCCTGTTGCTCCAATAATGCCTAGCGTTTCCCCTTTATTTAATTTGAAGGTGATATTTTTCAGAATGTGTTTGCCTGAATGGTAGCCAAACGACACATGATCGAAACGAATATGAGCAGTGTCTCTTTTTTCATCACGAGGGTTAACAAGTAAATCTGGTTCTGTGTTGATAATCTCATGAATACGATCCGCCGATGCAATCCCTCTGGAAAACAGGACAAATATTCGTGTGATACTCAGCATCGAGTTCAAGATGATTGTAAAGTAGGTCATAAACGCAATGACTACCCCTGGTTGGGTGAGTCCTGCATTCACTCTATACGCACTGGCTAAAATAACTAAAGCAAGTCCACTGTTTAAAAATAAATTCATGAGTGGAGTCGTCGCGGCCATGGTTTTATTGGCCTTCGTTTCAGCAGCTACTACACGCTGATTCACTCCCTCAAATCGTTCTTTTTCATACTCAGTCTTAGATAATGCCTTGATCACTCTTGCACCGGTAATATTTTCTCTAACTGTACGAACGAGACGGTCTACCTCTTGCTGCAGCTTGTCGAAAAGAGGAACACCCCTTTTAGACAATGTATAAACTGTGACTGTTGCAAATGGTAAGACACCTATCATCACCAGGGTCAGCATAGGATCAAGGGTCAACGTCATCACAATTCCCCCGATCAGCAGAATAGGTGCACGTACACCTATCCGCTGCATCAACCCGATTGTGCGGTGAATATTGTAGGTATCTGAGGTCAAACGGGAGATCAGCGAAGGTGTAGTGAAATAATCAGCCTGACTAGCTGACAAATAGGAAATTTTCTCGTATAGATCATGTCTGATATCCTCTACAGCATCTCTGGCCACACTGGACGCCATTCTATTCGCCTTAATACTCGTGACGACAGCGATGATGGAACAGATGACCATCACGCCTCCCCACAAAACAACACGATTGATATTCTGAGTTGGAACAATCACATCGATCATATAGGCCAGTATCCATGGTAAAAACAGATCCATAATAGTTCCAGTAAATTTAACTGAAAAACCCAGCAGCATTCTTTTCCATAACGGTTTTAAATAGTGAATCAATAAGTTCATACATAACGGCCTCTCTATTTTTAATGTCTAAAAGTCATGAACCTCAGCTCTTGCTTTCTCCATCATTAGTTGTAATTGTTTTTCCAGTTCAGTCTTTTCTGTCTCAGACAGCCCTTCGAAAATAATGTCGTTCCAGTCTTTCAGAATGTTCACAACTTTAGGGTACACGTCATGAGCTTTATCAGTCGGAAAAACCAGTAATTTCCTGCCATCTTCTGCACATGGTTTACGGGTGATATACCCCTTTTTTTCAAGGACAGATAATTGCCTGGCCACATTGCTTTTATTTACGTAAATCAGTTGAGCCAAATCGTCTTGAGAGACCCCTGGGTTCTGACAAATATTAATAATATATGTATGGTGCATTCCCCCTAAGTCATACTGTTTCATTTTTTCGTTTCGGTAAAGTTCAGATAACCGTGTCGTACGGTTGATGTAGCGCATTAAAAAATCCATTTTATTCCTCCTTAAGACAACTAGTTGCGCTCGCAACAATATGGGTTACTATAGCACTAATGAAAATCAAAGTCTAACGATAAAATTACAAATCACACGTTACACAGCCTGTCAGGTACGTTATAATGAAAGAAATAAAATGAGTGGGTACGCCATTCGAAGGAGGATGCGATCATGGTAAGTTTCGACGAGTTTTTAACCAAGCTTGATGATGTTGATCAGAGGGAACGACTGGCTGAACTCTTTTTATGGATTGATAAAGAGTTTCCTCAATTAGAGAAGAAAATTGGCTGGAACCAGCCAATGTATACAGACCACGGGACCTATATCATCGGGTTCAGCGCATCAAAAAAACACATATCTGTAGCACCTGAACGGGCCGGCATGCGACAATTTGAAAATGAACTGGCTGCTGCTGGATATGAAGCCACTAAGGAAATCTTCAGAATTAAATGGAATCAGCCTGTAGATTATGACCTGCTGAGAAAAATCGTAATGTTCAATATTGAAGATAAAGCTGACAATACCGCGTTCTGGCGGAAGTAACTCCTGGCGAAAAAATAAACCGTTCAACTGAAAAAGCTGAACGGTTTATTTTTTGTTTTATAATTACACCAAAGAAAGAAGGATTACATTGAATACACTAAAAAAATATTATGATCCAATCATTATCGTTCTTGCCATTATTTCTGTCAGTCTGGTTATCTTAGACAGTTTAGCAATTTTCGATTTAGCACTCTCACCTTTTAGAGAAATAGATTTGTTGATTTTACTCTTGTTTACATATGATTACATTAGTAGACTGATTCGCTCAAACCAGAAAGGTCATTTCTTCAGAAATAATATTATGGACCTTGTCGCAATTATTCCTTTTCATTCAGTGTTCGCAGTATTTCGTTTGGCACGACTCTTTCGAATCGCAAGACTGACACGTTTAAGCCGCACTACTCGTTTATTCCGACTGACTAGAGTGGTTGGTCTGATTGGAAAAGCCACAAAACACGTGAAGACATTTTTTAATACAAATGGATTTGCCTATATGGTTTATGCGAGTGGTACGATATTGGTGTTAGGCGCAACTGTTTATTCATTAGCTGAAGGTGTGAACTTTATTGATTCCTTATGGTGGGCTTTTGTAACGTCAACCACTGTCGGATATGGAGACATCTCCCCTGTTTCGGGAATAGGCCGATTGACTGCCATGGTTCTTATGCTGACAGGTATCGGCATGTTTGGTGCACTGACCAGCACCCTTACTTCATTCTTTATTATCACCGAAGAAGAAGACACATCTAAAGAAAATGATGAAATCAAAGAACTTAATCAGAAAATAGGACAACTGTTAGTCAAGATGGAAGAGCTTGAAGTTAGAAACAAGTAAATACAGTGCATTTATTTACTACACATGAACATGCCGATAGATTTTAGTCAATGACTGTGGATTCAGCTCTTATGATAAGGAATAATACCCTTTCTTGTCTTTCAGATGAATTTCCGACAAAATCGACTTATCCAATTCTTCAAATAGTTCGATATTAAAATGCGTATTTGTATTTTTTTTATATCGCATAAATACAAACGTTCCACACTTTCCGCAAAATCCTCTTTCTGCATGATGTGACGATTCGTAAGTAGAGACCTCAGATGTCTCAGAAAAATGATAGTCTTTTTCTTTCACTGCATCTGAATAAAAAAGAGGACCCGCAGCCTGTTTCACACACATACTGCAATGACAGACTATAACCGAGCTCTTTAAAGCCTTAACTTCAACTTGGGTGTCACCACAAAGACACTTTCCTTTTATCAATTGTAACCCCTCCATCATTTTTCATTTTTCCATTGTATATTATTATGCATGATGATATCAAAAAAACCAGTCTATAAAGCTTGCGTGACAGGCTTGTTTCACTCTCAGTAAGAGACACAAAGAGACCCGCTGCTTAAAAATCAGCAGCGGGTCTCTTTTAAAATTAGTTATATTATCTATTTGATTTAATACGATGCGCACGAGAAGACTCGAACTTCCACGGGGCTACGCCCCACCAGCCCCTCAAGCTGACGCGTCTACCATTCCGCCACGTGCGCTTTATACTCAACAAAAGCTATCATATCAATGTTTAAAGGCATTGTCAATATCGCGTGTTGAAATAGTTATTAAATTCTCTCAAATGACTATTATATATGGTATATTTTAAAGGAAGATGGTTTTAACTAAACTCAATAAGGAGCGTTTACACATGATAAAAAATGTCGTATTTGATATGGGAAATGTCTTGATTCGTTATGCACCAGCAGATTTCATTCAAACCTTTACTTCCAACACCGATCATCAACAACTCTTATTAAATGAAATTTTCTTCGCAGATGAATGGCTGCTGTATGATCGAGGAACCATCACCAAAGAAGAAATTATTAATAATGCCTCACAGCGTCTACCTGAAACGCTGCAAGCACCTGTTACAGAAGTAATGGATACATGGTATAAAATGATGACTCCCATTTCAGAAATGGAAGATGTCTTAAACCGTCTAAAAAAGAACGGCTATAACCTCTACTTATTCTCAAATGTCTCTCAGGATTTTCATCAGTTTAAACAGATCATTCCTGGCATTCAGTATTTTGATGGATTGTTTCTATCTTCTGACTGGAAATGCATCAAGCCGGAGACTGAGATTTACCAGAAATTCTTTACTCACTTTGAACTCAATCCTTCTGAGTGTTTCTTCGTAGATGATCTGCCTCAGAACATTGAAGGCGCCGCAACTCACGGGATGGATGGACACGTGTTTGATGGAGATATTGCTGCACTTAAACTGCATTTTGAAAAATCAGGCATTACTATTTAAATAGAAAGGAAAGACAGCAGCTGATTTACTCAACTGCTGTCTTCTTTTATGCCTCTCTGCCAAGGAGTTCAAATTTCCCCTTACACTTGGCACAGACATATTTAGATGTGTTAAATCGTCGCTGCCGTTGAGCAACACTGCCACATTTTCTGCATTTGTATTTCCACAAACTGACTGCCTTCTTCTGTTCAGTCAGGGCAGGCACAAACCGTAAACCGCCCACTTCCTTCAGCAAGTTTTTAAAATCCCGGTCCCTATGCTGCGACCCTTTGCCCTCAAGGTGTAAATGATAATGACACAGTTCATGCTTGATGATCCCTATCAACGTCTCTAATCCAAGCTTTTCCAGGACTTTAGGGTTGAAATCAAGGTCATGACTTCCTAAATGATACCGGCCACCAGTTGTTTTCAAGCGTGTATTAAAAGTGGCTTGATGTCTAAACGGTTTATTGAAATAAGTTAAAGAGGTGTCTTCAACTAGCTGCTGCAAGTCTTTCTGATTCATAATAATCTCCTATAGTTCACTCAAAAGAATCAAAACGTCCTTCGCGTCACGTTTCCTTGTCTTTTGACATTAAGTGTTTGCCAGCATGCTGAGTGCAATACGCCCTTTTTTCATATCCACTGAATCGATCCATACTTTGACGATATCACCAACCGACACCACGTCTTTAGGGTGCTTGATAAATCGGTCGCTCAGTTTGGAAATATGAACAAGTCCGTCCTGTTTTACTCCTATATCGACAAAGGCACCGAAATCGACGACGTTTCTAACTGTCCCTTCCAGTTCCATGCCCTCTTTTAAATCTTCCATAGACAAGACATCTGTACGCAAAAGCGGGGCTGGCATATCGTCACGCATGTCTCTGCCAGGAGCTACCAGCGCTTTAACAATATCCTTATACGTTTCCTGTCCCAGACCTGTTTCGTCCAGTACAGTCTGCTCATCCAGCAGTTTAATACGCGCAACTAAATTTTCTGATCCAATATCTGCTTTTTTAACACCAGCTGACGATAGAATGGTTTCAGCTTGCTTGTATGTTTCAGGGTGAATACCCGTATTGTCAAAGGGTTCTTTCCCGTCTGGAATACGCAGGAATCCAACTGCCTGCTCATAGGCTTTTGGTCCTAGTCGTTTAACTTTCTTTAATTGTGCACGGCTAGTAAACTTCCCGTTTTCTTCTCTGTAAGTCACCACATTTTCTGCGGTCGTCTTAGTCAATCCAGAAATGTGTTTCAGTAAAGCAGCGCTGGCTGTGTTCACGTTCACACCCACCTGGTTTACGACTGTTTCGATTACAAAATCCAGCTGATCGGTCAGTTTCTTTTGAGACACGTCATGCTGGTACTGTCCGACACCGATGGACTGAGGATCGATCTTAACCAGCTCTGCCAGTGGATCCTGCAGACGTCTGGCGATACTGACGGCACTTCTCTCTTCAACCTGCAAATCCGGGAACTCTCTTCTCGCTTCATCACTTGCTGAGTAAACGGATGCGCCTGCTTCGTTAACGATGACGTAGGCAATTTTTTTATCTACTGATTTCAGATGATCAGCGACAAATGTTTCCGATTCACGGCTGGCTGTTCCGTTCCCGATAGCAATCGTGTCAACGTTATACTTTTTGACCATATCCAAAAATAGTTTTGGAGCTTCCTGACGTTTTTGAGCAGATGCGGGTTTGTGCGGATAGATTAACTCAATTCCCAGCACTTTTCCTGTTGCATCGATCACTGCCAGTTTACACCCTGTACGGTATGCGGGGTCTAATCCTAAAATCGTCTGATCTTTTAAAGGCGCCTGCAGGAGTAGATTACTCAAGTTTTCACCAAAGACTTGAATCGCCTGGTCTTCTGCTTTTTCAGTTAAGTCATTTCTCAATTCTCTCTCGATAGCTGGAGAAATAAATCGCTTATAGGCATCGATAATTGCTTCTTTCACTTTTTCAACAGCGGGAGTCAATGGTCCATCCGGCATTTCCTGCTTAATAATGTAACGGTGGATACGTTCTTCATCACTATCTATTGAAAGGGACAATACGCCCTCTTTCTCTCCACGGTTCATTGCTAGAACACGGTGAGGAACAAGTGATTTAAGCGTTTCTGAATACTCGTAATACATTTCATAAACGCCTTTTTCATCCAGCTGCTTATCTTTTACTTTAGAATCAATCACGCCATTCGTTTGTATATAGTCTCTAATCCATGTTCTGTATGTCGGGTTATCAGAAATTGTTTCGGCAATAATTTCATGAACACCTGCTAAAGCATCCTCTACTGATGCAACTCCCTTTTCGTCATCCATATACTTGCCGGCTTCATCTTCAAGTGCACCTGAAGGGAAAGTCAGGATCCATTGAGCTAATGGCTCCAGTCCCTGTTCTTTTGCGATTGTCGCTTTCGTGCGGCGTTTTTGTTTATAAGGACGGTATAGATCCTCCACACGCTGCATCTGAGTAGCCGATTTAATCTCTTTTTCAAGTTCTGGTGTCAGTTTGCCTTGTTCTTCAATCGTAGCCATCACATCGGATTTTCGTTTCTCAAGATTAGTTAAATAGGTGTGACGTTCTTCAATCTCGCGAATCTGCACCTCATCTAACGTTCCTGTGACTTCTTTACGGTAACGTGCGATAAAGGGGACTGTATTCCCATCCTGCAGCAGTTCCAGTACGGATACTATTTGTTTTTTCGAATAGTCTGTTAACTCTTTATTCAATAGTTGAATGATCTGATCGTTTGGTGTTTCTGTCAAAACTGTCATCTCCTCTATAAAATCATCTTGTCTATTTTAACACAAAAATTAAAAGAACGAATCCATCTGTCAGATCTGACTTTGGGATTCATTCTTTAATTAATAGTGAAGCACACGAGACTTTTATTTATTTGGGTCCTGAAATCTTTTATTTTCCAGTGTTTGTGGTTCCCAACGCATGCTGTAATATACGTTCTCTTCTTATCTTTCACTGTTTTTCGAAAGTGAACATGTCCCATGATACTGTATTTTATAGTTGGAAAATCTGTGTACACCATTTCATATGACCTGGCACCTAAAAATGCATTCGCATAATTATAAATCCGGTGCGGTAACGGCATCACGAATTCCGGATGCGTCGCTACATGAGTCATTAAAATAATATTACGGTTCTCAACTGATTTCAAATCTCTATACAGCTGGTCTAACATGTCCTGACTGACTTGCTGATCTGTTTTTCCCCAATCAATATAATGCCGGTCATTCCATGAAGCAAAGCCGTACTGCTTTTTCTCGAAAGCCGCTACATCATATTTTTCGCTGTTTCCATATCCGTAATCATACCAGCCCGGGGTTCCGACTATGGCCCAGTTTTCATCGATCAGTTTAGGTTTCCCCACTAAAGAATAGGATTGGTCGTTAAAAAATTGATTCAGTGCGTTAGTATCTGTAATCGTGTGATCTCTTGCCCAATAATCATGATTCCCTGGGACGAACAATACCGGGACCCCACTTAGCTGTTCGACTCTTTTAATAAAGGCATGAGTCGTTTCATAATGATTCGAAATGTCTCCAGCTATGAGCAGACATTCGATTCCTTTTTCAATGACCATCTCGGCTAACGTTCTTTCTAAATCCAACCCGCTAAACTCATCATTTCGATCGATATGCAGGTCTGATAGTGTCCCTATTTTCATTCAACACTTAATCCTTTCCAAACAGTTGTTTAATTCCATACCCTTTATTCTTCACTTTATAGTGTTCGATTATTCCTTTACTGTCAAAAACAACCCCGTGCAGAGTTCCTCCGTAAACAGCTCCACCATCTAAGCCAATTTTTCCATCTCCCGAATCCCATATATCAGTATTCGTTTGTTTATTATGAAGCATAGCAGTAACGGTGTGACCAAAGACAAAGGTTTTGTCTGTGTGATTTGGCTGATCGTAGAAGCCTTCTCTTATCCAAACATAATCCCTGTCAGACGTTTCTCTCCAGTTACTCGTTGTGAGATTCACTCCTGCATGAACAAAAACATAATCTTCCCATTCATATTTTAGGGGCAGTGACTCTATAAACGGTTTGAGCCATGGGAATTTCGACTGTATACTGGCTGACAATTCAACTACACCATAATTGCCTTCTTTCATATCCAGAAATGATTGAATAGTCACCATACCGCCATTCATTTCATATAATGAAGCTGCAGTCTGAGGGTGATCTAAAAAATTCAGGAACATATCTTCATGATTCCCTTTCAGACAAACGGCTCCCTTATCTTCTACTAATGTTCTTGCTAATTCAAAGCATGCTCTAGGGTTTTCTCCTCTGTCACCTAAATCACCGAGTAAAATAAGCTGTTGTTCCTGTTCATTCCAATTGTTTAAGATTTCTTTAAACATCTCATACTGACTGTGGACATCTCCTACAACAAATACTTTCTTTTTCATAACAGAGACCCTCCTCTATGCGTTTCCATGCTTTTCTGTGATAGTCATAGTTTAACATAATTAAGTGTCCCAGACTTAATTGACCTCTTAAAAAGACCTGTCTATAGTCCGGCAAACGTTGAAGATTTCGTGATTTTCATCTGTATTCATGGATAAGATGATTTTCTACCTGTATAATTATAGTTATGTCTAAATAGAACCAAAATAGAAGGGAAGATTATTTAATGAGAGGAAAAAAATGGATAGGACTCGTTGTATTCCTATTATTCGTGGGGTTCGTAGGTTACAGTATCTACCAGTCATCACAAGAAGATCAGACCATTACAGTCCGTACAGCTGAAGTTGAGCTGGATGCTATTACAGAAGTGGTCGTGACTACCGGAATGATCGAACCCTCAGAAACTCAAGAAATTGCAGGTCAAGGCGTGGTATCCGAATTGTCTGTTGCAGTAGGCGATACTGTTGAAGAAGGAGACACTCTTGTCACTTATATCGATGGGACTACTTTCTCTGCAAACTTCGATGGAACAGTTACGGAAGTGAATGTTACTGAAGAAGAACCGGATATGAATGCTCAGCAAGGCCAGGCCTCTATTGTGGTTGCTAACTTAAACGATTTAGAAGTCGGTCTGCAGTTATCCCGATCAGACGCCAGTGTCGTTGAAGTCGATCAGGAGGTCGAATTAAATTATGCAGATACCTTATATGAAGGCTCAGTTTCCTCAATCGATCCTGTGGCTACTCAAGAGCAGACACAATTAGGCTCGTCAACCAGTCTTGGTGCGACTATTACATTTGATTCTGATACTGACGGGTTGATTGCCGGATTTGAAATAGATGCGGATATTATTGTTGATTCAGTTGAAAATGCTTTAATTATTCCTATCGAGGCACTCAATTATGATGCTGATAATCAACCTTATGTCTATAGAGTTGAAAATAATACCGTATCACAGGTAATGATCGAAACAGGTATTCAGTCTGATGCCCGAATCGAAGTAACAGATGGACTGACTGAAGGAGACCTTGTAGTCTTATCTCCTGGTGAAGAGCTTGAAGATGGAGTAGAAGTAGAACTTGAAGACTAATAAGGAGGTGTTCTCATGATTGAAGTCACAGATTTAGAAAAAATTTACCATATGGGCGGAGAAACGGTTCGTGCTTTGAACAAAGTGTCGCTTACCATTCAAGAAGGGGAATTCACCTCGATTATGGGTCCGAGTGGTTCAGGCAAGTCAACTTTAATGAATATCCTAGGATTGCTCGACCGTTTCGACAATGGTCAATACTTGTTGAACGGGACGGATGTATCTGGCCTTTCAGATTCTGAATTGGCGGGTATTCGTAATAAAGAAATTGGATTTGTTTTTCAGTCGTTTAACCTTATGACACGTATGAATGTACTGGAAAATGTCATGCTTCCTTTAGTTTATGGAAAAGTGCCCTATAAAGAACGTCGTGAACGAGCAGTGGATGCATTGGAAAAAGTCGGCTTGGGTGACCGTTTAACCCACTTGACAAACGAAATTTCCGGTGGACAAAAGCAGCGTGTGGCAATCGCACGTGCAATCGTCAATAATCCTTCTGTCCTAATGGCGGATGAACCGACAGGTAACTTGGATTCTAAAACAACCCAGGACATTATGCGCATTTTTCAGGATCTCAATGAAGAAGGCACGACTATCGTCATGGTCACTCATGAACCCGAAATGGCAGCATATACTAAACGGATTGTTCATTTCAGAGATGGTGTCATCCAAAAAGACGAAACGTTGACTCCTAAACAACTACCCAAACGGGAGGTGGAGTAAATGTTTATAAAAGAGAACTTTAAAATGGCGCTGGATAGTATTTTCGCTAATAAAATGCGCTCATTTTTAACTATGCTCGGTATTATCATAGGGATCGCTTCTGTTATTGCGATTCTAGCTGTGGGAAATGGCGCTGCAGATGAAATTACAACAACATTCAGTGATATTGGTGCGACCACGATCAGTTTAAATGCCAATGACCCGGAGCAGTCTGGCGATTTGATCACCAATGACGATTTGAATGTGTTAAAAGACTCTATCGATGAAATCCGCTACATTTCTCCCAATGAAACGATGTCAGGAACGATTTCTTCTGATGATGAATCAAGACAGTCAGTCATTTCATATGGAACGCCCGATTTACAGTTTCTCAGTCAGGCGATGAGTTCCACACTAGTTGAAGGCCGTTACTTTAATCAAGTCGACTTTGACGAAGCTCAAGACGTGGTCGTCATCGATTCAGATGGCGCGGAAGCCCTGTTTGGACGTATTGACGTAGTGGGAGAAACCTTGCGTGTATCAGTTGCACAAAGTCAGATGAATCTGCGTATCGTCGGAGTGGTCGAAGGGTCATTCGGGGACATGCAAGGCGCATTTGATACAAGCCAGATTCCGTTGTTTGTTTCTATGCCCCACTCCACTTTAAGCAATCAGGTTCCTCAACTATCTGGAATGGATTCAGTTGTGATCGAAGTAGAATCAACAGACCAGATAGATCCCGTATCCAGTCAAGTGGTTCGGTTGCTTGAACTGAGAAACAATGCTGTTGGTGATAATATATACAACGCCACCAATTTTCTGCAGGCATTGGATCAAGTCAATAATGTATTGAGTTTATTCATCAACTTCATTGCGGCTGTAGCAGCAATCGCTCTCCTTGTAGGCGGTATTGGCGTAATGAATATCATGCTGGTTTCTGTAACAGAACGAACACGGGAAATCGGAACACGAAAAGCATTAGGTGCTACAACAAGAACCATTTTAATTCAATTTTTAATGGAATCAATTATTTTAAGTGTGATTGGCGGCATGATCGGTTTAACATTGGGCATTATTTTATCTAACGTTATTGCAGGTGCTCTAGATATTTCCCCAATCATCACTCTGGGCAGTGTTGCGTTAGTCCTGCTCTTCTCAACAGCTGTCGGTGTGTTCTTTGGAATCTATCCGGCTCGTAAGGCGGCTAAACTTAACCCAATAGATGCATTAAGATACGAATAAGAACCAGACAATTGAAAAGTAAAACAAGACAGTAAAAGAGCCTTCTATTATAGTGAATCGGGATGACCCGTTATCATTAATAGAGGCTCTTTTTTTGTGATGCTGTATGATGTTAATAGTCTTCAAATCGCTCTACATGTCTGTGCCCTTCTCTTCGAGAGAGAAACAATGCGCCTAAACCAAAGACGGCGATGACTAACCAGGTCACGAGGTTAAGAATCGGTATGATCATTAACAGGTCCAAAATAACCACGCCTATAAGAACGAGGAGAAATTCATTATTGCCTTCCGTTCGGCCAAACAGTCTGAATAATGACGCTCCAACGAACAAGCCGACAATGATCTTAGCTACATAGAGTGCAATAGCATACAACATAAAGAGGATGATCCCCATTGGAATCCCAACAATCGTCACCATCAATATTCCGGCAATAAACGGGGTGATGATTAAACTGACAAGTCCAGTTCCAACCGTTTTTAACGGTCTATCCGCAATCGGCCATACTGTATCTATCCAGAAATCTTTGCTGATCAGTTTGATTATGAACCAGACTACTAGAGCGCTCAATACACTAAACAGCACCCAGAAAAAGATCAACAGCCATCTTGTCTGCTGGGAGAGTGTCCGTCCCATATTCCAAGGTTCTGTCTGTCTCCAGTCCGTCTGTCCAGCTACATTAGCCCCAGGTGCTATCTGCGCTTCATTGGGACTATCATAAATCAGATCCCCTTCTATTACGGTAGAATCATCCAGAATGACCGACTCGCTCGCTAAATTAGCATTGCCCCCAACAGAGCCATTTACTCTTACAGTCTCCCCAGCCGAAAATAGGTGGCGAGGAACGGCTCCATCTATGATCACCCTCATTGCAGCAGTGAATGCATCTCTTCCAATTTGTGCACTCTCAGCAATGGAGACTGTTTCTCCTGCAAGAAATACTTCTCCTTCACTCTGGCCATTCATTTCGATCGTCTCACCTGCACCAAAAATATTCCCATTAACTTCTCCTGATATTACGATCCGCTGGCCAGCTACAAACAGAGAACCATTAATGTCCCCATTGACCCGAATATCTTCTCCAGCTGCAAAGGCTACACCATCGACAGATCCATCGATTCGAATAACGTCTCCCGTGAAAAATCCCGGACCGTCCAAGGCAGAGCCTTCTTCTAACGTATGCCTGTTTTCTCTGTCCCTCATATGCATGCCTGCAGATACACTACCTGCTAAAACAAGCATGCCTAAAAGAACCAACATCACCGTAACAATCCGTAAGCTCTTTAATTTTTTTCTCTTATTATTTTTCATGATGATCCTCCTGAAAAATGAGCCATAAGTTAGTCTATCTCCAGTAAGAAATGTTTAGCGGCGTTCCTCCTTTTCAATAAACGCAATTGATTTTGTTCTATGTAAGTTACTCATGCTGTGGTGATGGTATGGATCTTTAGTCTGGACTTTGTACCGTTTTCTACGTCATTTTATGATACCCTCATTTTACCACGACAGTTCAAAAGCGTTTAACGATACCAATTGTTTTCAAAACTAATTTTAGTGTCTAAAAGGAGGTTTCAACTTTAAAGTATCGTGGTCATCAATAGATGTTCAGTTTTACTGCTCATTCTTATTACTCATTTGAACCCCCCGTTTGACTAATCATAATGCTGTTTCTATTTTTAAAACTCGATACGTAAATGTCTATCACTTCTAAAAATAGCCCCTCCTTTATACTCACTCACACAAAAACTTTATCTGACTTTTAATAATTCTTCTTCTATTTTTTAAACTCGGCTTGATTTATCTCCCACTGACAACAATAAGTGAGTCATTCTCTTCACTCATATCAACACTTAATTTCAGTAACAACAATATTAGAGTTATTTTATCAACTGAGGTCATATTCCCTCTCACTTCATCAAATATCCTCTTTATTCTTGTCACTCATCGCAGAGATAGACAAGTTGACAGACAATTAATCATACTAGCACTCTGACTAAGTCGTTATTATAGAAAAAACCATCATCCAGATCATAAAGTGTTAATCACTTTACTCAAAAGATGATGGTTTTAACTGAAATTAACTCATGTGGATTAAAGTAACCCCATCATGACGAAGTTAAGAATGAACAGACCTGTCGTTGCCCATAATACTGGGTGAACAACAGCAGCTTTTCCTTTAACTGCTTTAGTAATGATATAAAACAGGAATCCGGCTGCAATTCCGTAAGAAATACTGTAAGAGAATCCCATGAAAATAGAAGCAAAGAATGCTGGTACAGCTTCTTCCAAGTTGTTCCAGTCGATTTCAGAGAATGCAGACATCATTAGAATCCCAACGACGATCAATGCAGGTGCTGTAGCTGCTCCCGGTACAATTGACATGACGGGTGCAAAGAATGCTGTAAGCAGGAACATCGTTGCAGTGGTTAAACTTGTTAAACCAGTACGTCCACCTGCCCCAATGCCGGCAGCACTCTCAACGAACGTTGTAACAGGAGAAGTTCCAAGAATAGCTCCAGCAGCAGTGGCTACAGTATCAGCTAACAAAGATTTTTCCATTTTAGTGTTCAAGCCACGACCTGTGTCCATTGCTTTTTCGTCTTCAAGACTGAAGATCCCTGATTTTCTTCCCGTTCCGATGAACGTACCGATCGTATCAAAGATATCTGTTAGCGTGAAGGCAAAAACAGTGATCAGAATCAGAGCATAACGTGAAGGGTCAGATAAGAGAGACCCTAATCCTTGAGATCCGAATGCTGCTCCAAATGTAACGCCCAATTCTCCGAATGCTGACGTAAATGAGTTGGCAGGATTAGTCAATCCAGATAAATCCGTCACGCCCATGGGAATACCAATAATAGTTGTAGCAACGATTCCGATAAGAATAGCTCCCTTAACCTTTGCGACCATCAATACGATCATAATGACCAGTCCAATAATGGCAAGTATGGCATAAGGATTAGTTAAACTACCCATGTCAGGAATGATTCCGCCGCCTGTGACTACAGTGTTGATGGATCCAGTCACTTCTGTTCCGGCCGAGTAAGGTTCGTTGTTTACGGAAATAATGTCTTGTCCTTCAGATGTAAATTCTAAAAGTTGTGCGTTTTTTAATCCAATGTAAGCGATGAATACCCCAATACCTCCACCAATAGCATGTTGAAGTGATTCAGGGATTGCGTGAATGATTTTCTTTCTAATAGATGTAACAGTGATCAAGATTCCAACTACACCGGTCAGGAAAACCATGAATAGAGCTTCCTGCCAAGTAAATCCTAATGCAAATACAACAGTGTACGTGAAGAAGGCGTTTAATCCCATCCCGGGTGCTTGTGCATAAGGCACATTTGCGTATAAGGCCAAAATAAGGGTTCCGATGGCTGTTGAAAAAACAGTTGCTAAAAAGACGGCCTGCGTTGGCATCCCTGTTAGCGATAAAATTTGCGGATTAACGAATATAATATAAGACATTGCAAAGAATGTGGTTAATCCAGCAGTAACCTCCGTACCAATTGATGTATTATTCTCTTTTAATTGAAAAAACTTTTCCAACAAAGATAAAACCCTCTCTCATATAATTTTCTCCATTCGCATGGAGTGACTAATGAAGGGTTATCTAATAACGATAAATGGGAAAAGTTTAAGCAATAAAAAAAGACGGCATACCGCCTTCAGTTACTCCTTCTCAAGCATTCGTTATAGTTTAATCTAATAGTCAATCCTTTAAGGGGATTTGTAGAAACTTTAGCCCATATCGCTAAAATATATTAGATAACTCTTTTATTAAGATGTCTTAATATTAATACATGAAAGGGCAAAAAGCAACAATAAACGAAAAATTAATTGAATTTTAATCTTGATTGTTCGTGTTTATGCTGTGTGGACCTCTAATTGTAAGTGAATTACACCTATAGTTCGCATACCGTTTATTTCATGGTAACAAATTCTTCAGCGGCTGTCGGGTGTATGGCTACCGTACGATCAAAGTCCTTCTTCGTTGCACCCATCTGTATAGCGACTGCAAATCCCTGGAGAATTTCATCCATTCCTTTTCCAATTCCATGAAGTCCTACGACTTTTTCACTTTTACCCACGCAGACTAACTTCATATACGCTTTTTGTCTGTGATCAGTGATCGAGCTGTGCATCGAAGTAAAAGCCGTCTGATATATTTTGATGCTTTCATTAGGGTAAAGGTCGTTTGCTTCTTCTTCTGTCATACCGATTGTTCCGATAGGTGGATGTGTGAAGATAACAGTTGGAATATTGTTGTAATCTAAATGCGCGTTCTTTTTGTCATTGAATAAGCGTTCGGATAGGTGTCTCCCTGCTGCAATAGCAACCGGAGTCAGCTCTATTCGCCCTGTTACATCTCCCACAGCATAAATACTATTCCCCGTAGTATTCTGATACTTATCTACCTCAATATAGCCACCTGGGTATACATTCACGCCTGCTGCTTCCAGATTCAGACCATCAGTATTTGGTGTGCGACCTGTTGCCCATAATACCATTTCCGTTTTGTGTGTAGTGCCGTCCTCAAAAAAGAGTTCGTACAAGCCGTCATCTGTTTTTTTACATTCAATGACTGTCTTGTTCGTCTGAATTTTTCTTCCATCAGCCTCAGCAATAGCTGTGAATCCTTCGCATATAATTGAGTCAAAGTTATATAACGGCTTAGGTTTTCTTACAAACAGATGGGTATCTACTCCAAGGGCATGAAAAATCCCGCTCATTTCCACTCCAATATAGCCGCCACCTACAACCGCCATACTTTTAGGGAGAGTTTTCAGTTCAAAAACATCATCAGAAATCAATCCCAGGTCTCCGCCAGGTATAGGTAACCGTTTGGGTTTTCCTCCAGTAGCTACCAGGATATGTTCCGCCGTTAGTATCTGACCATTCACTTTAACCGTTGACTCATCTATAAATTCGGCTCTTCCATTAATGAAATCGACTTTATTATTGTCTAATCCCTTTTTATAGGCGCCATGCAGGAATTGAATATATTTGTCTCTATGCTCGACCATCATTTCGAAATTCAGCTTGGGCTTTTCTGTCCATTCGATTCCGTATCCATCTGAATAATGCTGAATCGATTCCATCATTTCTGCCACATACCACATGACTTTTTTAGGGACACACCCTAAATTGACACAAGTTCCCCCTAAGTGATGCTCCTCAATAAGGGCCACTTTGGCGCCATGCATACCTGCTCTGTTTGCAGAAGCGATTCCTCCGCTGCCCCCACCAATTACTAAATAATCATACTCGAAAGATTTACTCATTTACTTGTTTCTTCCTTTCCTGTCTGCTTCTACTTTTATCATCTCTGGGTAAACTTTATTTTCATTCTCAAAATAATATTTTCCTAAAGCATACTTATACCGCTCGCGCTCATTCCAGGGTTTGTGTTTTCCTGAGTAATGAATAAACACCACTTCTTCATTTACTTTATCATAATTATATTTCTGAGGAAAAAGTATTTTCAGCTTTTCAAACACTCTTGGGTTCATATTGTAAACTCGCCAGTCTTCTTCAGCTATATCATTGACAAAAACCAAGTTAAAAATATCCTGATCTGGGAGTATCAGGAACGGTTTGTTTTCACGGATCGCATCCACAATATGGTCCGCACTTTCAATTTTTCTCAATTTCTTTACATTCATTAAAACGACGCCTGAATTAAAATAATCCTCTGAATCAAAATTACGCAACCTTAAATTATTGAACGGCTGGACCCACTTGGTTTTATATTTGTAGTTTGTCGCCACAAACGAATACCCGTTAAAGTTTTTATTATAGAAAGGTCTCAGGTCGTTCACACAGATTATATCCGGATCCAAATAAAGCACCCTGTCTACATGCTCTGGCAGTAAATATGGAGCAAACATCCATAAATACATCTCAAGTGCATAATACCTGGTAATGGCAACTTTATCGGATGGTCTGAAAAAGTTCTTACTGTGAATAGGTTCCAGTTTATTTCCGTCTTTCTCAATGAACCCGCGTAACTCATCAATCGTAGAGTCGGGTATCCCCGCATGCAATAGATACATACAGAATGTTTCTTCAGGGTGCTGTCTGACGATTGAATGTATCAGCACTTTTAGTGGATAAACATAATTTTCATTTAGTGAAAAAAGCAAATTGATCATAATGATTCCCCCAACATAAGCCATTCGGTGAAAATGAGTGGCTTCTTTGTTTCATTATACCTATTCTCAGGGTAAAACTCACCCAAATGACATCTAATTCTTTTCCTTTTAAAGCTCAGTCAGTTCTACTATAATAATAAAAGGACTGATTTATGAAAGAAGGAATTATATGGAAAAGAAAGAATTATACACTACTCTATTTCGATCGACCTTTTTCCTGAGCATGTTTACTTTTGGTGGCGGCTATGTCATTGTCCCACTGATGGAAAAGAAATTTGTTAATGAATTAGGATGGATAGATGAAGATGAAATGCTCAATCTGATTGCCCTTGGACAATCCGCACCCGGACCAATAGCAGTCAACACGTCCATTTTAATCGGATACCGCATGGCTGGAGTCCCAGGAGCTATGGTCACAGTATTAGGCACTATTTTGCCTCCGCTTGGAATTATGACTGTTTTGGCCTATATCTATATGGCTGTCAGAGATAATGTGCTTGTGAACAACGTCTTACTCGGGATGCAGGCCGGGGTCGCAGCCATTATCGTCAACGTCGTTTATAATATGGCTATGCGCATTATTAAACAGAAAAAAATCATACCCGTTTTAGTTATGATAGCTGCTCTTATAGCGGGAATAATATTCCAGGTCAACATTTTATGGTTACTATTAGTATCAGCTTTAATCGGTTTGGCTACCACCCTCTTTAATCTCAAGAAAAAGACAGACGGGGAGGGACCCAAATGATATACTTAAGCTTGTTTCTCAGTTTTTTCCAGATCGGCCTTTTCAGTTTTGGTGGTGGATATGCCGCTTTGCCTCTAATTGAACAGGAGTTGATTCATGTCCAGGAATGGATTTCTTATCAGCAGTTTATCGATATCCTCACATTGTCAGAAATGACACCCGGTCCTATTGCTATCAATGCTGCCACTTTTTCAGGCAATCAAATAGCTGGTATATTCGGTGGAATTGTAGCAACCATCGGTGTGACGCTTCCTTCTGTGATCATTGTGCAGATAATGGCATATTTCTATTTCAAGTATCAGAACCTGACGGTCGTCCAGGGAATCATCCAGGGACTGCGTCCGGCAGTGGTTGCGCTGATCGCCTCAGCTGGGGTCACTATCTTTATGACGGCTATGTTCGGACACAGTGAGTGGCCAGTTAATATTGCCGACATTAATTTCGTATCCATCGTATTTTTTGCAGCAGCTTTATTTTTAATGAGAAAATATAAGGCAAGTCCGATTCAGGTCATACTCATTACAGGAGTGGCCGGCGGGATTGTATACAGCTTCTTGTAAGCATACTAAAAAAGCAGAACTCGACGAATCGAGTTCTGCTTTTTTCTATACTGTTAACTATTTTCGCTTTGACGATCGAATTTAGTTTGAGGTCTGGATTTATGACCGTAAATTCGAGGCATTAATTTGCTGTCAATAAAAGGTGCCAATGCATTCATGATCAGGATAGAATACCCTACCCCACCAGGGTGATCGAGTGTGATTCTAAAGAATGCAGTTAATACCCCGCACCCGATAGCAAACACTGTTTTTCCTTCTGGTGTCAGCGAACCTGAACTGTAGTCAGTGGCCATATAAGTTGCACCAAAGAACAAGGTTCCGGTTAGCACATGAGTCATCATGAAATCAAAGTTGAAGCTTGACCATAGTCCCATGACTACAAACGTCGTAACGATATACAGGATAGGTACTTTAGGGTTGATGATTCTTCTGAAAATTAAGTACAGCATACCGATTAAAATAGCTAATTTAGATGTTTCTCCAACGTTTCCGCCTAGATTGAACCCTACAAACAAATCCCAAAGTCCAGGGACCTGTTCAGATACTCTCTGTGCGCCGTTTCCAATAAACTCTAAAGGTGTTGCCGTTCCTATCGCATCAACGCCTCTATAGCCGCTACCAAACAGGCCTGCGGGCAGTACCCAGTTAGCTAACCATGGCGTAAAGAACGCCTTGATAGCTACACGAGCAGCAACTGCCGGATTGAAATAATTACGTCCGATTCCACCATTCATTTGTTTAACTAATACAATTGCAAAAACTGAACCAAACATGATCATCCATATAGGGGCCGTGACTGGCAAACTTAAAGCAATAAGCATCCCTGTAACTGCGGCACTGTGATCATGAATCTTGATTGGTTTATATGTTAATTTCTGATAGAGATATTCTGAAGCCACAGCAGTAGAAATCCCAATAGCGACCATAACCAGTACCCACCAGCCAAAGAAGAATGTAGCTGCAATAACAGGTGGAATAAGTGCGACCAGGACTTGGTCCATTACCCATGCTGAGGTTCGTTTACTGCGAATATGTGGAGAAGGACCCACACGTAACTTACCCTTCACATCAATTGCTTGAGCCATCTTACTTCTCCTCCTTCTGTTTAATGGCAGCTTTAGCTGATCTGATATTGTCTAGAAGAGGAATTTTAGAAGGACAGATAAATGAACAGTTTCCACACTCAATACAATCCATAGCCCCTAGTTCTTTTGCTTTATCTATATTTCCTCTTTCAAAAGCTTCACTGATAAGAATAGGCTGCAGACTCACTGGACAGACGTTTATACATTCTGAACACATGATACAGTCCTGCTCGTCACCAATTTCAGCTTCTTCAGGGTTTAATACAGTAATTGCTGTGGTTCCTTTGATGATTGGCACACCTAAATCTGATACAGGTTTACCCATCATAGGTCCCCCACCTAGAACTTTACCAGGGACTTCCGCGAATCCACCACAATCTTCAATAAGTGAATCCATTGGCGTTCCAATCTTCACTCTCAGATTTTTCGGTTCTTTAATAGGTGTTCCTGATACTGAAACAATACGTTCGATCAATGGTTCACCGAATTCACATGCACGGTAACATGAACGAATAGTAGATGTATTCGCCACGACACAACGCACTTCTGCAGGTAATCCACCAGGAGATACTTCTCTTCCTGCCAGATTTTTAATCAGATTTTTCTCAGACCCTTGAGGATACATTGTTTTCAATGGTCTCACAAAAATATCATCAAACTCAGCTGAAGCTTCTTCCAATGCTTTGATTGCATCTGGTTTGTTGTCTTCGATTCCAATATAGACACGTTTTAACATTGGGAATAACGTTCGTGATAGATTGATCCCACTTACGATTTCATCAGCATGTTCAACCATTACACGATGATCGGAAGTTGAGTACGGCTCACATTCTGCACCATTGATAATCAATGTATCAATCGTCATTCCAGGCGGCGGACTTAACTTAACCGCAGTTGGGAAAGTAGCCCCACCCATTCCAACGATCCCTGCTTTTCTGACTGTACTGATAATTTCATCTTTGGACATGTCCTGAGAGCGTCCGGGCTCAACGATAGGATCTGCTTTTGTATACTTGTAATCATTTTTAACAATAATACTGTCTGCTTCTCCACCAATAACCCCACGCTTTTCAATAGCAATGACTTCTCCAGATACTGAAGAATACACATGTGCTGAGACAAATCCGCCTTCCTCGGCAAGAATTTGGCCGACTTTTACCTGATCTCCTACTTCAACAATTGGTTTTGCAGGTGCTCCAATATGCATGGATACCGGAAAAATCATGATCTTTGGTACTGATGCATCTACGATTGGCAACTTGCTCGTTCGCGATTTATTTTCTTCTGGATGGGATCCATTGTGCTTACCCATGAATGAAAAACGCATCACATTCATCCTCTCTATAATTCATCGATTCTCTTAATTCATTATTTCACATAGTATGGTAAAAATATGTAAATGTGAAAAATAAACAGATAGTTTACTAGTAATAATTTTAGTATACAATATGTGGAGGAAAGATTAAAGTGATTACCTGTAATCAATAGAAATTGATTCTTGTAATTCCATGTCAATTTAATGATAATAGAGATATGTTAACGCTTTAAGGGGTGGGGAGATATGGATTTTAATCAAACTGAACTTTTTCTCAGATTAATATTGGCAGCAGTAGTTGGTGGGATAATAGGGTATGAACGAGAACTCAAAGGAAGAGACGCCGGTATTCGAACGCATACTTTAGTTAGTTTAGGTGCTGCCATCATAACAATGATACAGCTGGAGGCTAGCAGATGGGTTCTTGAATTTGCCATAAATAACCCGGAATTTTCAACAATTCTGTCATCTGATATTACCCGGTTAACTGCCCAAATCGTCAACGGCATTGGGTTTCTTGGCGCAGGCACCATCATTGTGAGCAGGCGAACAGTAACAGGGTTGACTACAGCTGCTTCAATCTGGGCAGTAGCAAGTTTAGGCATTGCTGTAGGCATGGGCTATTACTTCATGGCAATTACCAGCACACTGATTATGCTGGTTGTTCTAAGACTAGTAAAAGGACTCTTCAAAATCGACAGGACAAAACAGCTTGAGATCCATTATAAAAACAGGGAACAAACCTTACACTATTTAGAACAGACATTTAAGGATAACAGTATCACTGTGGTCTCAGCCGATCATTCTATTACGTATCTGGAAGACGGTACGTCCATATGTGAGGACCTCTATACGCTTCACTTACCTACCCATTTTAATATGATGCATTTCATATCACATGTGGGTGACTATGAAAACATTATTAAAATCAAAACGATTAAAACAACCATGGACAATTGATTTAGAGTCAGAAAAAGAGCAGAGTTTAGGCCCTGCCCTCTTTCTGACTCTTTTTTATTCAACTGTAAATTCGGCAGTAAGCACTTCGCCTTCTATTTGTCTAACCACTCTGTACGTCCCCTGTTCAAATGGCTCATAGTATTCCATAAATAATTCCTCTTCAGCTTCATCTCCTGGAGGAAGTATATGTGCGATAAGAATGAACGCCATCTCTTCTTCCGGCTCGACCATTACCCATTGCTCATCTTCTAACATCTCGACGGTGAACGCAATCCCATAAGTTACTTCAACTTCAGAATTGTTAACTACCGTCAACAGAAATGTATCTCCTTCACTTTCATATACCGGCTGGTTCAGTTGCAGTTCAACACCATCGAGAGTATTCACTTCTTCATAAGGTGAGGGTTCATTTGTTTCCCCACACGCAATCAATAGTAACCCTATTAACAGTATCGGGCTTAATTTAAGAATAGTCTTCATTTTAGCAGCCCCTTTCATTTAAGTGTGTTATAGACATAGTATACACGGTTTTGCATAAATAAAAAACGATTGAACCGTTAAGTCCAATCGTTTTTAAAGTTATTTTTCAGTCAAAACATCTCTTTTTTTGAGTGGTTCTGTAAGATTGTAATCGGGATCAACCATTGGACGTTTTTTATGCCCGTAAATTTTTGGCATAACCAATTTGTCAATGAATGGGATGATTGCATTCATGATCAAAATCGAGAACCCTACGCCTTCTGGTGAGAAGTAGCCGATTCTGAATGCCGCTGTCAATATCCCCGCACCAATCGGGAAGAGTGTGCGACCAACAGAGGTCAATCCGCCGGAAGCATAGTCGGTAATCATAAATGTAGCGGCTAATAACAACGCGCCACTAAATAGATGATACATCATATACTCGAAATCAAATCCTGAATAGACCAGCATGATTGAAGCAACTGTTCCAATATAAAGAGCAGGAATTTTAGGATTAATAATACGGCGAATAATCAGGAAAGCCATAGCAATCAGTAGTGCTAATGCACTGGTTTCTCCAAGAGAGCCACCCCATCCTCCTTGGTTACCAAGGAACATGTTCATCAATGTCTGAGCACCATCAGGTACTTCAGCAGCCCCACTTGCGATATAGTAAAGCGGTGTCGCTGCAGCTACCAGATCATCAGGTGTGGCAGTAGTAATCGCCTCTGCCTGACTTGCAGTCGTTATCAGATCTTCACCCGCTACAAAAGTATTCACGATCCACGGTGCCATTAAGTACATGACACGTCCGCCTACTGCAGGATTAAATCTATTTTTACCAATTCCGCCTGGAATCATTTTAACAATAATTATTGCAAATAAACTGACCAGGATAACACTGAACCATTGCGTACCATTAGGCATACTCAAACCAATCAGCATACCGGTTACCACTGCAGATAGATCAGTAACAGTTACTCTCTTGCGGACTACTTTTTCGTAAATATACTCACTGATTACACACGTTATAACTGCAATAACAGTCAGATACAAGGTTTGTAAGCCAAAGAAATAAGTACCGGCAATCAATGGGAACATCATGGCAATGATCACTTGAAGCATGATCCATTGAGACGACCATTTTTCAAAAACGTGTGGAGAATTATCCAGCACTAAATCGTAATCAGCTAAGGTGGTTTTCTTTTTATCTGTCGTCATCATTACACCGCCCTTGCATTTTGTTTAATGGCTGTTTTAGCTTTGATAATATTATCTAATAATGGAATTTTTGAAGGACAGATGAATGAACAGTTTCCACATTCAATACAGTCCATTGCGCCCAGCTGCTCAGCTTTTTCAATGTCTCCACGCTCGTAGGCATTACTGATCAATATAGGTTGCAGACTTACAGGACAGACGTTCAAACACTCTGAACAGCGAATACAGTCAATTCGTTCTTCCGCATCTACTTCATCGGCAGTCATAAATGTAATGTGCGTTGTTCCTTTAGAAATCGGGATAGCCCCATCTTTAATCGTTTTACCCATCATCGGTCCACCATGAATAACTTTTCTTGGAACCTCCTGGAATCCTCCACATTGATCGATTAAATCATCGATCGGAGTGCCTAGACGAACAAGTAGATTTTTAGGATCAGCAATTGGTGTACCGGAAATTGTTGTCACACGTTCCACCATTGGTTTACCTAAACGAACGGCACGGTATATCTGCTGGAAAGTTCCAACGTTTGAAACGATACACCCGATATCAGCCGGTAATCCCCCTGCAGGGACTTGACGTCCAGTACAATTTTCAATCAGCTGTTTTTCGGAACCTTGTGGATATTTAGCTTCCAGCACCTTGATTTCTACTTTATCATACCCTTCAATTGCTTTGCTTAAAGCTTCTCCAGCTTCTTTAGCGTTATCTTCAATACCGATGTACACTTTTTCTACATTAAATATCTCGTCGATGACTCGAACACCTTTAATGATTTCATCTGCATATTCGATCATTGTACGCAAATCCGAAGTGGAATAAGGTTCACATTCTGCTCCATTTAAAATAATGGTATCGATTGTTTTGTCTTTCGGTGGAGCCATTTTCACGTTAGTCGGGAACTGCGCTCCTCCCATACCTGTAATCCCTGCACGCTTAATCAATTCTGGAACCAGGACAGGATCGACATTATCTCCAGCCTCTGGAAATGCCGGTTCTTCAATAAATTCGCCATCATTTTTAATAATGACGCACGTTAATACACCATTGACCATATTTCTTTCTTCAATCGAAATGACTTCTCCACTAACAGAAGATAAGACATTAGCAGAAATGAAGCCTTGAGCTTCTCCTATTAAAGTGCCTACCTTGACTTGATCTCCGACAGCCACAACTGGTTTAGCTGGTGCCCCCAAATGCATAGACATTGGAAAAACCATAATAGATGGTGTCTGTGCTTTTTCTATCTGCTTATGATGCGTACGCGATTTGTTATGTTTAGGAAACGTAGCTTGCTGCTTTGTTTTTAAACGCATTCCCTTTCCTCCTCAATGATTATACTGCTCAATCAACCCTAAATATGTAACGAATAAGTAAATGATATAATTAATAATTTCACAATAAATGACCCTGTAATTTCGTTACAACATCTACTTAAAGAATAACGAAATATACACTAAAAGTAAACATCTAACAGTCTTTTTACTCAAAAAGCTTCCTTAAATATTACAAATGAAAATGATTCTCATTCATATTTCATTTCAAATACGGAATTTTTTGTGAAAAAAGTACAAATAGATTCTAACCTTACGTTTTCTTTTGATTCTTATTTATAACTATTACAATATACACTCTATTTACTATCCATTAATAAGTAAATACCGGGTATCCATTCTCAATTACATTTTCTATTGATAATGGATACGCACATAGTCAATAATGAAATTTTCAATAACCTTAAAAAAAAATCTCATCTCACAGCTTACGGGATTGTCACAAAAGGAGAGACGGCTGATCAATCAGTCTATTTAAATTATGTTTAATTCTTACTACGTTTATGTATTTTCTTTCAATATAGGGTGACTCAAAAGAAAAAGATCCATTATTTCTCTTAAACGAACGAAAAATAACAGACCTGTTATGCAAATTTCTTTTCTTTAATTTCTTCAGCTATTTCATTGATTTTTCTCAATCGATGATTGACTCCTGATTTTGATACCCCACCATTTGGCACAAGTTCACCCAGTTCTTTCAAACTCACATCTGGATGATCCACTCTCAGTTTAGCAATTTCTCTTAACTTATCCGGTAATGTATGCAGACCTCGTTCACTGGCTATCAGCTGAATATTTTCGATTTGACGACTCGCTGCATCGATTGTTTTATTCATGTTAGCATTCTCGCAGTTGACCAGACGGTTGACTGAGTTCCTCATATCCCTGACAATTCGAACATCTTCAAACCGGAACATACTGCCCGTTGCACCAATCAGCGATAAAAAATCAGCAATTTTTTCAGACTCTTTCAGATAAACGATATACCCGTTTCGTCTCTCATGCACACGTGCATTCAAATCAAACAGCTGCATCATTTCGCAGATATCATCATTGTGTTCTTCATAACTAGAATGAATTTCCAGATGATAGCGACTGGTATCCGGACTGTTCACCGATCCACTCGCCAAAAAAGCCCCGCGTAAATAAGATTTGATTTTCTGCTTATTTTTTTTGATTTCATCCGGAATATGTCCGCTGTATAACATACCGTCCATAATGCCTAACTCTTTGAGGATCACTTTACTTCCGCTTTTCAATCTCACAATATAGACATTATTTTTCTTTAACTTCATCTTTTTCCTGACAAGCAATTCGGACTCGACATCAAAATTATCTTTGATCAGCGTATATATTCGGCGAGCTATAGCTGCATTCTCTGTTTGAACATTCAGCAGAAAGTCATGATCGACAATACTTAATGTTCCATTCATTCTTATCAGTGCGGCTAATTCCGCTTTAGCATGCTCAGGGTGCACTTCCAGTAATGTTAGTTCTTTTTTTACTTCAAAAGCAAAAGACATGTTCTCACTTCCTTAATACCTATAGGCTTTGCTTTTTGGGAAAGTTCTCTTACATTTTATCAAAAAATTGTTTTATTTTTCTCTGGCTGTTAAATGCAGTTCTGAATATTTCTTCAGCTACTTTTTCGCCATCGTGGTACACACCTCTTGGTGACAATTCCAGAAAGTTATCGGAAATAATCAGAGGGACTTCATTTTGTAATCCTTTGAAATCATGATCTACTTGCAATAAGTATTCTTCATTAGGTTCCTGGTCAATGTATGTCTCCGGGACTAAACCTATATTGGTAATAGCGATATCGACAAACTTCTGACCTAAGTGTTTATGCAGGACACGTAAATGATCAGCATCAGATAATCCTTCAGTTTCACCTAGCTGCGTCATGATGTTGGATATATAGACAACGTTCGCTTCTGTCTCAATAACGGCTTTACCGATATCTGGTATCATCAGATTAGGCAGGATACTTGTAAACAAGCTTCCTGGACCTAGCACGACCATGTCTGCATCCATAATAGCCGAGATAACTTTTCTGCTCGCATGAACTGGTTTACGTCCTTCCACACAAGATACAGCGACATAGTCGATCATTTTCCCATTCTTTGGAATCAATGATTCTCCAGCCTGGGTGGTCCCGTCCATATATCTGGCATGCAGCACCAGCGGTTCTTCCGCCGCTGGATAAACATGACCTTTTACATGCATCATAGTGGCTAACAACTGGATGGCATCGTAAATGTTGCCTTTCATATCGGCTGTCGCCTGAATAATCAAGTTTCCGATGGTATGGCCTGATAAAGCCTGATCCTGGGACTTGAACCGGTATTGAAAAATGTCTTTCTGAAGCTCAGGAATTTCAGATAAAGCTATCAGCACATTGCGCAGATCACCTGGAGGAACAGCGTTAAAGCTCTTTCTGAGCGCTCCACTGCTCCCCCCGTCATCTGCCACAGTGACGATGGCTGTAACATCTGCATCCTTTTCTTTTAAACTTTTTAAGATGACTGGCAAGCCTGTACCGCCGCCAATAACTACTATTTTAGGTCTTCTGTTAGTTTTAGTTAAATCTTTCATGATCGTACAACTGACTCCTTTGTTTTATCCTTATCTCTATGTGAGACATTGACAGGATACCCATCTGCTTTTATTTTACTTGCTACTCTCTCAACCAACGCGACTGATCGGTGTTTGCCTCCTGTACATCCTATAGCAACCGTTAAATTACTCTTGCCTTCTTTTTTATACCCCGGCAGAGTAAACTCCAGTAAATCTGTAAATTTCTTGTAGAACAATTCTGTTTCAGTCTGCTGCATCACGTAATCGTACACATCTTTATCCAGACCTGTTTTAGGTTTAAGTTCAGGAATATAATGCGGATTCGGCAAAAATCTGACATCCATAACGATATCCGCATCGATAGGCACGCCATACTTGAACCCAAACGATACGATTTCTACTCTGAACATTTCTTTTTCTTTTACTTTGAACTCGTTTATCAGCTGTTCTCTTAATTGACGTGGCGTAAGCGCACTCGTGTCGATCACTATCTGTGATTTGAGTCTTATGTCTTTTAACAGTTCACGCTCTTTTTTTATGCCTTCAATTGTACGCTCATTTTTTGCCAGCGGGTGTGCTCGTCTGGTCTCTTTGTATCTTGTCACTAACTCTTCATTAGTCGCATCAAGGAAGACAACACGAGTTGTGATCATGGGTGTATTATCCATTGTTGTAATAGCTGCGTTTATTTCTTCAAAGAAATCTTTCATTCGAAGATCCATGACTAGGGCGATTTTTTTGAACTGACCGGATTCTCTTACTAGTTTCCAGAACGTTGGTAAAAGATTCGGAGGCATATTATCAATGCAGTAATAACCCATATCTTCAAAACTCTGCATTGCAACTGTCTTTCCAGCTCCACTCATGCCTGTAATGATAACTAATTCTAAATGATCGTTCATTATCCCCACTCCTTCAATGGCCTTGCTGATGGTATCTGTTTCTTTGCAGTTTATTAATTATAACATTCCAGGCGTGTCATGTATACACTCCCATGAAAGAGTCACATGCTGTACATATGTAAACCCCCGACTGAATATAGTCCAGCCGGGGGCGTTATTAATCTTCAATTGTACACGTGCTTTTCCCAAGAACAGCATAGGCACCACATCTACGTGCCAAAGCGGTCCCAAGCAGAGGAAGAGAGGCTAGCCCAACCCACTTGGCAGGTCCGCTTATGATAAATAACAAAGGAAACACTAGTATTGATAATATAATGCGGATGGTTCTGTCTTTCTCTCCGACATTCCGTTTCATTAGCAGTTCCTCCTAAAAGAAGACTTTATCCCTTATCGATAATTGTTTGTATATCTGCTTCAAATGCCTGAATTTTCTCTTCAACAACGACGCCTGAATCGTCTTGTGCTGAAATATAGAATTTAATTTTAGGTTCTGTTCCAGATGGTCTAGCGGCAATCCAGCTTCCATCAGCCAATGTATACTTAAGCACATTCGCTTTAGGAAGATCGATCGGCTCATCACCTGTTCTGGTTTTCCTGATTTGTTCTTTGAAATCTTCAATCTTACATACTTTAAGATCACCAAAGTGCGTAGGGGCCTGCTCTCTTAATGAATTCATCAGAGAATTGATTTTAGCTGTCCCTTCCATTCCTTCCATTGTGATCGAAATGGTTTTTTCTTTATAGTGACCATATTGATGGAATAGCTCATGTAAGGCGTCGAAACAGCTGAATCCTTCTTCTTTATAGTAAGCTGTCATTTCAGCAACCATCATCAATGCCTGAATTGCATCTTTATCTCTCACGAATGGCTGAATAAGATAACCGTAGCTTTCTTCAAATCCGAACATAAAGGTATGGCTTCGTGATGTTTCAAATTCTTTAATTTTTTCTGCGATAAATTTAAATCCTGTCAGTACGTTCAGTGATTCAACACCATACTTGTCAGCAATGGCCGTCGGTAATTCACTTGAGACGATAGACTTGATCATCACACTGTTATTAGGCAATGTTCCGTTAGTTGTGTGTGCTTTTAAAATGTACTCAAGCATCAAACTGGCAATCTGGTTTCCTGTAAGCACTTCGTAGTGTCCTTTTGCCGTTTTCACAGCCATTCCCAGTCTGTCAGCATCAGGGTCTGTCGCAATCAGAACATCAGCATCTTCCTTGATCCCTTGTTCAATAGCTAACTCAAACGCCTTGGGATCTTCAGGATTCGGTGATTTAATTGTAGAGAAATCCGGATCTGCTTCCGCCTGACTCTCAACTAATGATACTTTTTTAAAACCGGCTTGCTCAAGTGCTTTCATTCCAATCATTTTCCCTGTTCCGTGAAGGGGCGTGAAAATGATTTTGATATTTCTACCCTGACGATCAACTAATTCCTGATCGATCGTAACTGTTCTTAAATAATCTAAGTAAACTCTGTCCACATCTCTGCCGACAATTTTAAGTAGACCTTTATCTTTCGCTTCCTGCTCAGACACTGTATCGATCGACAGAATGTCTGTGACGCTTCTAACGTAACTCGTAAGATCATCTGCTTCTTTTGGAGGCAATTGTCCCCCATCTTCTCCATACACCTTATACCCGTTATATTCAGGCGGGTTATGGCTTGCAGTAATCATGATCCCTGCTGCAGCTTTAAAATGTCTCACAGCAAAAGATAATTCTGGTGTTGGACGCAAGTCTTCAAATACATACGCTTTGATATTATGAGCAGCTAATGTTTTCGCCGCTTCTATAGCGAATGCTTTAGACATGTGGCGTGAGTCGTAAGCTATAGCGACTCCACGTTCAGCTGCACCTTCTCCCTGATTTTCGATAAACAAAGCAAGTCCTTCAGTTGCCTGACGTACAGTATAATAGTTCATCCGATTTGTTCCTGCTCCGATGATTCCACGCATACCGGCCGTGCCGAATTCTAAAGACGTGTAAAAGGCATCCTCTAATGCCGATTCGTCTCCTTTATTCTGCTCCAGATCTTTTTTCAATTCATCATCCAGACTATCAAAATTCAGCCATGTATCATAATTATCTTTCCATTCCATTATTATTCCCTCTTTTCTGCAAGATAAGTTATCCGCTTTCTTTTCTTTTTCCATTGTAACATTTTTACCCTTATCTTGCATGAAGAAAGTATACACGTTCATATAAAAAAAGAGATGAGAATAGTTTTCTCACCTCTTTACGTCTTCTTATTAGTTAAGCCTGCTGCTTTTCCAATTTTTCTTTAAGCTCTTCGACAAACTGGTAAGCTGCATTTCCGGCAACTGATCCATCTCCAACCGCAGTTGCTACCTGACGCAGAACTGTGTCACGTACATCTCCAATGGCAAAGATCCCAGGTACGGCTGTCATCATTTGAGCATCCGTTTCAATCCATCCCTCTTCATTAGTTATAGGAAGGTTACTGAAACTATCAGAGTTAGGAAGCAACCCGATGTAAATGAATACACCTTCTGCATCCAGAGTTGATACATCCCCTGATTTGACATTTTTGATCGTTACGCCGGTCACTTTCTGATCGCCCACTATTTCTTCTACTACAGAATTCCAGATAAAGTCGACTTTATCATTGTTGAATGCTCTGTCCTGAAGGATTTTTTGTGCTCTCAGCGAATCTCTTCGGTGAACAATCGTTACTTTACTGGCAAATTGCGTGAGGTACGTGCCTTCTTCTACAGCGGAGTCTCCTCCACCTACGACGACAACATGTTTCCCTCTAAAGAATGCTCCATCACACACTGCACAATAAGACACGCCGCGTCCATTCAATTCAGCTTCTCCAGCAACGCCCAACTTTTTATGTTCAGCACCTGTAGCTATAATGACCGATTTAGCAAAGTAAGATTTGTCTCCAGTCACGAGTTCTTTTTCGCTGGTATGGTCGATTATTTCTTTAACGTCTCCATAAACGTGTTCGGCTCCGAACTGTTTGGCCCCTTCATACATTTTCATTGAGAGATCAGGCCCCATGATGCTGTTGAATCCAGAATAGTTCTCAATTTCTGCTGTATTATTCATTTGCCCACCAGGTAATCCTTTTTCAAGGATTAAAGTGGACAGATTTGATCGAGAGGCATATAAAGCAGCCGTTAAACCACCCGGACCTGCACCAATTACTATTACGTCGTATACTTTTTTTGATTCTTCCATTATTAATGAACCTCCTTGAAGGTGAAAAGTGATGATTATATAAAGACTTACTTTTAGTAAGCTACCTTGCTTCCTTTATAAGTATACTAGACTCGACTGAGATGTCAAGAGCAAAAGCCCTTCTTATAATAAACAGGCTTATTCCATTCTGTTCACTATAAAAAGAGCTTAGCAGGCCAACTTCACCTTTTAAATTAGTCTTTTGCTTCCTCTAAATCATGAGATTCAGCGTCCATCTTATTTTCTATTTTTCCGTTTTCCAGTTCTTTTGCAAGTTCTAGGATGTAATTTCTTAATCCATCTTTGACCTGCGGATGTTTAAGCCCGTACTGGATCGTTGTTTTCAGGAAACCGAATTTATCTCCAACATCATAGCGCTCGCCTTTGAACTCTTTAGCAAATACGCGCTGTGTTTTGTTCAATATATCAATGGCATCGGTCAGCTGGATTTCGCCACCCTTGCCTGGTTCAAGGTGTTCTAAAATATCAAAAATTTCTGGAGTCAGCAAGTATCGACCGATGATCGCCAAATCACTCGGTGCATCTTCCGGATCCGGTTTTTCAACAAATTTACGGACGTTATAGAGTCCGTCTCCTGCTTCGGCTTCAGGGTCAATAATTCCATAACTTGAGGTTTCTTCATGAGGAACCTTCATTACAGCAATATTAGACGCATGTGTTTTTTCATAACTGTCGATCAGCTGTTTCGTCAATGGCACTTCATCTGCCATGATGTCATCTCCAAGCATAATCACAAAGGGTTCATTTCCGACAAACGCTTTAGCCTGAAGGACTGCATGACCTAATCCCAATGGATAGGCTTGTCTGGCAAAGTACAGGTTGAGTCCCGTGGTTTCTTCTACTAATTCCAGCAGATCCGCTTTTCCTTTGGCCCTAAGATTTTCTTCCAGTTCAGGGTTGGAATCAAAGTGATCTTCAATTGGACGTTTCAATTTACCCGTGATGATCAAAATATCTTCAATTCCAGAAGCAATCGCTTCTTCTACAATAAATTGAATGGTCGGTTTGTCTACTATCGGAATCATTTCTTTAGGCATTGCTTTAGTAGCAGGTAAAAAACGTGTCCCATATCCTGCAGCAGGAATGATTGCTTTTCTTACTTTTTGCATAACTGTCTACTCCCTCATTATAGTCGATGTTCAACTTATTTTATTCTGATTTTCCTTCACGTTGCATTAAATTAAGTATAACATATTTCACATCTGAATCATTGTAAACCACATTATAGATGGCTTCCGTAATAGGCATCTCGATCCCATGCGACGTTGCAAGTTCGAACGCTGCCTTAGTAGTGGAGATTCCTTCAACAACCATCCCCATCTCACTTAAAATGGTGTCGATGTCTTTCCCTTCACCGATCTGATAACCGGCTCTCCAGTTTCTGGAATGAGGACTTGTGCACGTAACGATCAAGTCCCCTACCCCACTCAGTCCCATAAAGGTTAAGGGATCGGCCCCAAGTTCAATCCCAAGTCGACTGATTTCGGCCAATCCTCTGGTTACCAGGCCTGCCTTGGCATTATCCCCATACCCCAGTCCGGCAATAGCTCCCGCACCTATGGCAATAATGTTTTTTAAAGCTGCCCCAATTTCTACGCCAACGATGTCCTTGTTCGTATACACTCTAAAGTAATCATTGATAAACAGTTCCTGAGTCAGTTGAGCCGCCTCCGGTGTTTTTGAGGCTGCAGTGATTGTTGTCAGGTCTTTTTTTACTACTTCTTCTGCATGACTGGGCCCAGATAAAGCTACAATGCCATTCAATCGATTCGAATCGATCTCTTCAGCTAATATAGTAGAAATCCGCTTGTACGTCTGTTCTTCCAGTCCTTTAGATGCATGAATGACCGTCACTTTATGATCCAGTAACTGATTGACTTGTCTGGCTACTTCCCGCATCGCCTTTGTTGGAACAACAAACAAGACAGCTTCTGCCCCAGCCACAACAGCCTGCAGATCAGTACTTGCCGTCACTTCAATAGGGAAAGAAAACTGTGGCAGATATTTTTTGTTAGTATGCTGATTATTTATTTCTTCCTTCTGCTTTTCATCTCTTGTCCAGACAGATACGCTATGACCATTTTCAAAAAGCACATTGGCCAATGCACTCCCCCATGACCCAGCTCCTAAAACAGCAATTTTATGTCCCACTATTTTCTCTCCTTAAACAGTCTAATTATTTCTTTTTTGAGTCATATTTCTTTTTCTTTTCTTCATAGATTTTTTCGGGTTCAGTACCGTCTGCATAGTAAGCTGGTTTAGGATAGACATACAGTCTTCTGTATACCATTAACGCAATACTTCCGATTAATAAGACGAGTGACAGCAGTTGAGACACTCTAAGTCCACCAATGTACAAGCTGTCGGTTCGAAGGCCTTCGATAAAGAAACGTCCTAGTCCATACCAGGCTAAATAACTTAGGAAGACTTCCCCTCTTATCATAAATGTAGTTTTAGCTCTAACAATCATTAATATAGTAAACCCGATAAGGTTCCATACTGATTCGTATAAAAACGTAGGATGGTAGTAAGCCTCTCCAATATTCATCTGGTTGATAATAAATTCAGGTAATCTCAAGCGTTCAAGGAACTGACGTGTCACTTCTGTTCCGTGTGCTTCCTGATTGATAAAGTTTCCCCATCTTCCGATAGCCTGAGCCAGCATGACGTGCGGCGCAAGAACATCAACCAGCAGCCAGACAGGAACGCGACGCTTTTCACTGTACCAATATAATGTGATGAATCCTAAAATCAACCCGCCATATATAGCTAGTCCGCCTTCCCAGAAATAAAACATCCGAACAGGATTTGAGAGGTAAGTAGGTAGTTCAAATATGACATAATATATTCTGGCTCCGATGATACCAGCAGGTAATATCCAGAAAGCCAGATCTACGATAAAGTCCTCTTCGATTCCTCTTCTCCCTGCTTCTTTCATGCTTAACCAAACTGCTACAAACATCCCGAATACAATAATCAAGCCATACCATGCCAGCTCGATCGGTCCCAGGCGAAAAGCAACAGGATCGATACTTCCAATAAGTGTGTTCATTCATCTTCCTCCTGTTATTCTGCTTGTGTGTTTTCTTTTATCAAGTTATTCAGATTTTTTTCAAATGTTTTCGTTGCATCATAGCCCATTTCTTTCGCACGGATATTCATTGTAGCTATTTCGATAATGATAGACAGGTTGCGACCCACTTTAACGGGAATCGACAATTTAGGAATATCGACGTTAAAGAAACGCATCTTATCTAGATTATGTCCTAAGCGGTCATATTGGCGGTTTTTATCCCAATGTTCAAGATTTATGACCAAGTCTACTGTTTTCTTCGAACGGATAGATCCTACACCGAACAAATTAACCACATCGATTACACCGATTCCTCTGATTTCAATGAGGTGTCTCAAAATTTCAGGCGGTTCACCAATGATGCGTCGTTCATCCATCATGTATAGCTCCACTCTGTCATCCGCAACCAGGCGATGTCCACGCTGAATAAGCTCCAACGCTGTTTCTGATTTCCCAATACCAGAATCTCCAATAATCAGTACACCCATCCCGTAAATATCTACTAATACACCATGCTGGGAAATACGTTCAGCTAAACGTTCCTCCAGAAAATTAGTGACATTGGAAGACAATCTAGTTGTAGATCGTTTAGAGACCAGTACAGGTATTCCTTTTTCTTTAGCTGCTTTAATCAATTCCTTTGGTGGTTCTAAACTTCTTGACACTAAAAACGCTGGAGTGTCTGCCTGACACATACGCTTCATTACGATGTACCGTTCATCACTTGTCATTCGTTCTGCAAATGACAATTCTGTTTTGCCTAATAACTGCATTCTATTTTGAGGGTAAAAACTAAAATAACCCGTCAATTCAAGTGCAGGTCGAGATAAGTCACTGATTAATATCTCACGATCCAAATGCTCTTCTCCAACGACCACACTGATGTCGTCCATTGCATCTACTAATTCATGTATTTTTACTGAAGCAATCATTATTAATCTCCTTTACAAATAATCAAACATGAGTTAATCATATCATATTTATGCTTTCCTTTATAGGTGAAACAGCCCAACAGACAAGGTGAGTGCTTAGCCCCGCTTCTTGACCCTTAAATCATAGCTTGGAAAGAATGGGCTTTACCTGTACCGCCTTTGGTTTGATCCGGTCCAGACTCCCCTTTTCCAGCATTTGCTGTACTGATACTAGTGGGTATCCTTTTTCAAGACTGATAATAACCATAATAACCTAAGTTTTCACGGGACCAGCCGTCTTCGTGACTACTCACTATATCAAGCAGGGCGCTTAGAGAAGCTATTGCTTTCATGCGCGCTACTAGTGTCTGGTCAATAAAATCCAGTGATTGCATCGCCATCTCTTTTGTTCGCTTGATATTATTCTGATCTGCTGCTGTCAGTACTTCTCTGACACTATCCAGTGACCAGACTGCCTTAGACACCGTTCGAATGATAAGAATCCTCCTGATATCTTCAGGTGAATACTGACGGTACCCACTATCTTTATGACGTTCGGGTTCAATCAGTTTTTCAGCTTCCCAATGGCGAATCGCCGATGCGGCGATACCCGCTATATCAGCAACTTCACCAATCGAGTAATACTTTTTCTTCTTACGGATCTGTTCAAACCACTCGACCTTATCTACTTCCAGCATATCAACGACCTGTTCAGCCTGACGCCTTTCGTCCTGCAGCGCAGATTGAGCTTCATTGATTTTCCATAGTACGGACATAGTGTCATTCGTCTGAATAAGCGGCATGATTTGTTTTACAAATGGCATTCCGAATCCGATATTACAATGTACTACACACTGAAAATAGGCTAAATGTGTAAGTGTATACTGTCTATATCCATTTTCTGCCTTTGGAACATCAGGTACTAGCCCCCATTTTTCATAATGTTTTAACGTACTGGTTGATACGCCGCACCGTTTGGCAATCTCGATCCCTTTCATCTCATACTCCTTTCCTGTAAATCGGATAGTGAATGATCCCCGTTTCCATAGTTGACAGTCTCTATGATACCCTACTGACACTTAAAGTAAAACCTTAAAGTATATGACAGGGTTGTATCTTGACAATCCTTTAGGGGCAACATATAATACACCTTACTTAAGGACTTGCATAAATGTAGTACACTTGTTGTAGAGGGATGGGCGACCTTTTTTGAGTAAACTCAGGCGTTCCATTTCAGCACTATACAGTAAGGAGTGAAGGACATATGGATCAATCTATTGGATATGCAATAGAAGCAAAAGGATTAGTTAAAAAGTTTAATGACTTTTCCGCAGTTGATGATATCGATCTGAAAATTGAAAAGGGGACCGTCTATGGTTTTTTAGGTCCAAACGGAGCAGGTAAAACAACCACTGTACGTATGCTCAGTACACTGTTAAAGATCGACGAGGGATACGCAACTATTTTTGGTCACGATGTCACAAAGGAATCTAGAAAAATCCGACCCCGAATAGCATTGACCGGACAATATGCGTCAATAGATGAAGATTTGACCGGCAGTGAAAATCTGATCATGGTCTCGAGATTAGTCGGTTTTTCAAGAACAGATGCGAAAAAAAGAGCGAAAGAATTATTAACAGCTTTCGGTTTGGCTGAAGCAGCGAATAAGCAGGCGAAAGACTATTCCGGCGGGATGCGTCGAAGACTGGATATTGCGGCTAGTATAGTTATTACACCCGACTTGCTCTTTCTGGATGAACCCACAACTGGACTGGACCCGAGAAGCCGTAATCAGGTATGGGATGTCATTCGTGCCTTAACCAAAGCTGGTACCACCGTATTATTGACTACCCAATATCTAGATGAAGCCGATCAGCTTGCAGACCGGATTGCAGTCATAAATAAAGGGAAAATCATAGCCGAAGGAACCTCAACTGAGTTAAAATCCTCTGTAGGATCAGGTATGCTTCATGTCACTTTGAAAAATCAGAGCGATTATGACCGTGCCAAATCACTGCTGGAAGAACGCGTGGGTTCAGTTCTACAGGAATCTTCAAAAAATGCTCAGCTTCTCGTTAAGGTCACCGACCCGGTCATCGCAACTCAAGCTCTAAATGACTTAACTGCCGCTGAAATCGACCTGATTACATTTTCTTTAAGTCAACCCAGCTTAGATGAAGTATTTTTAGCTTTAACAGACGAATAATTTTTTATAAGGAGGATATACATTATGGAAAGTACTCAAAATAATAAACTAGAAGATCTGGAAAAAGCTATTATATCGACTCACCGGCCATCTCCACCAAATGCGTTCACTTCGGTCAGCACATTTGCGATGCGCTCGCTGTTGAAGACAAAGCATACGCCTATGGCATTGATGGATATTACAGCTATGCCAATCCTCTTCTTACTCATGTTCACTTACTTGTTCGGAGGTGCAATCGCAGGTTCGGTACAAGACTATCTTCAATATATCCTGCCCGGTATTTTAGTACAGACCGTTGTTCAAATAACGATGTATACGGGGCTTGATTTGAACAAGGATCTACAGAAAGGATTCTTTGATCGCCAGCGCACCCTGCCCATATGGTCCCCATCTTCCCTTGTCGGTGCAATGACATTTGATACCTTAAGGTACAGCATTGCCTGCATTATCATGATCGGGGTAGCCATGCTTATGGGGTTCCGCCCTGAGGGAAATGCATTAGGTGTGCTTTTAGCCGTAGCGCTGCTTCTCCTTTTCGCGTTCAGTCTTTCGTGGGTATGGACCGTACTGGCTTTAATCCTGGAGTCTGAAAATGCATTAATGGCTACAGCCATGATGATCATCTTTCCTCTGACATTCTTAAGCAGTGCATTTGTTGATCCCGAAACTATGCCCGGTATACTGGAATGGTTTGTTACCATCAATCCTATTTCAATGCTGGTTGATTCTGTAAGGGGCCTTATGCACGGATACGCTGTGGGAACCGAAATCATGTGGACTATAGGTGCTTCGGGTATATTATTAAGTATTTTCGGTCCATTAACTATGTATTTATACAAAAACAAGAATTAATTAAAGTCTTTAGGACAAAATCACTTTCCGTATGACCGTTTATTGCATAATTTAAACAGACTAAAACTAACAGAAGCACGTACTTTCCTTTAACAGGTGATTCATCTGTCAAGGAAGGAGGCGTGCTTTTTTGTGCTTTGTCAGTCTGTTTAATTTTTCTACAGCGTTTTACCGGCCAATACTGATTAGGATGCGCCCGCTCACTTTAAGATGACGTTTTAAGCTGCTTGCAGGATTCATTTTGTCCAAGTTAACAAGCCAATGAGTAATGATCTCGGCTCATAGTAAACATCCTTCTGTATGACGCCTAAAGTTCCATCCATCAAAAAAGACCGGGCACTAACTGACTAGGCAAGATAGCTCCATGTAAAATGGAATAAAAAAAGCACGCGTCCCTCTATGACAGGTCATTAACCAGTCAACAGGAAGCGTGCTTTTAAGTAGAGGCGTTTATTACAGCCTCTTTTTAATCCTTATGCGTTATTAAAGTAGGCATTGAGCGCTGATACGATAAGCGCTACAATCAGTGCCATCCCGAATGAACTAAAACCAAATCCACTTACTAGTACGGCTGTCAGCCACAACATCAATCCATTTATGATGAAGTAAAAGAGGCCCAATGTCATCATCGTAATCGGTAAGGACAAAACGACTAATATTGGTTTAACAATGACATTCAGTATCCCAAATACCACCGCTGCAACTAGAGCAGTTGCCCACGAATCGATGTAAAAGCCTCCAAGAAAACCTGCCAGCGCCAGAAAGATAATGGTATTAGCTAGTATCCTTTGCCACCATTTCATAAATTAAAAATCACTCCAGTCCTCGTCTTCGACTTTTTCTGCCTCTTTTCGTTTAGGTTTATCAGATAGATTCCCAAACGGAGACGATTTTTTAGCTTGAGAAGACGGTTTACTTTCTGTTTCATTACTCTCAGGCATGACCAATGCCAGGAGCAAGTAAATAGGAACAGTTGAGCCTACCCCAATAAATGTAGCCACAACAACTATAACTCGCAGCAAGACAGGGTCGATTCCAAAATAATCACCTAATCCACCAAGTACTCCAAAAATAACCGCATTATCTTTTGATTTAGCTAACTTTTTCATTTTGCACCCCTCTTTTCACTTATAATTATTGATCAGTATCTTTAATTAAAATATTTCCAGTTGTAGATCCAGCGAAGAAATCCAGTGGTGTGTCACCTGTGACTCGTTTGATATACATCGTGTGTTCGACTTTATCGATCGGTTCAGTATCTGATAATCGGCTTTTCACTTTACCAAAGGTTGTTTTTGCTTTGCCTTCTATCGCTCTGCCTTTAGGCAAAGCTAATTTAACGCTGCCGTTAACAGTGGTCGCATTTAGTCTAACGACTTTTTTATCAGTTAATGTCACTTTGATTTCACCGTTTGTTGTCGTAAAGTCTGCACTTTCAGTTTTTCCTTTAAACAGGATGGACCCATTCACTGATCCTGCTAACACGTCTTTCAAATCAGAGTCTTTAATGGTGATGGTTCCGTTTGACCCTTTCACTTCAAGCATAGTAGCATTCAAGCGATCAAATGAGAGTGACCCATTAGTTGACTTGGCAAACACGTCTTTAGCATCAAGGTTCTCTACAGACAATTTCCCATTTAACATCGTTATTGAAATATAGTCATATGTCCGTTTAGGAAGCGTGACTTCAAGATCGACATACACACGTTTGTTAGGAACATGGCATACCAATTTATCTTCATCGATTGTCACTGTACTTCGTGCATCAAATGACTCTTCTGGTGTTTCTTCATCCATTTTACCATATAATTTCCCTTTTGCCTTAAACGAAACCGTCTCGTCTGATCCCGGTTTTAGAACAACTTTCCCGTTTGCTAATTTAAAGTCTAGAATAGTTGCTGTGGTATGATCATATTGCCATTCTTTTGAAAAATCTCTCGAGCTCAGCGCCGGTACTTTTAGATTGATATCTTTCCAGTCGAAATGACTCATGGCATTCTCAATATTAGAGCGTACCGTTTCGGACAGGTCGCTTTTAGATGCTTTATCTACTTTGCTCTTGAATAGTTTGGACCATTCTTTACTGGCAGCATCCAGTTTTTCTCCAGCTTTTGAGAATTCTTCGCTTGCTTTTTTCTCCCAGTCTTCCGGAATCTCGAACTGAGACGTTGCCTGCTTAGCTTTCAAGGTCCATTGCTTCATTTTTGATTTATTCAGTTTTTTCATCAAATCAGCTTTTTGAGCACTCAGATCATTGACCGTTTCTTCCAGATCTCTGATCTCTTTTTTAAGCTGCTCATCATCGCCATCATCTTTAACGGATTCAAGATTTTCAACATTTGTCAGTTCTTTATCAAGCTCATTGATTTCATTTCTTAACGTAATAATTTCATCTGTGGTATCCACTTCATCAAGCTGTTTGATTAATTCAAGCTCTTTTTGAATCATTTTTATTTTCTCGATGATTCTATTTTTTTCTTCTTGAATAGATTCTTTTCCAGATGTTTCCAGTCTGGCTGCTGTTTCTTTTTTAAGCTCCAAGGCTTTTCTGTTTTCCGATAATTTCACATTGATGGTATCTAATTCGACAGAATACTGATTGATTTCAGAAACGAGCTGTTCCAAGTCTTCTTCTGCCTGCTTCTGGTTATCGTCCTCATCCTGCTTAGTTTCTGTCTCTTTTTCAACATCACTATCATCAGAGGTAAACACAGCATCTTCCTGCTTCAAGTCTTCTTTATTCGCGATCGACTCTAATAAATCAAGGCCTTCTTCAGTTGAGATAATGCCCTTTTTCATTAGTTCTAATATACGTTCTCTTTCATTCATTATTATACCCTCCTATTTAGTTTGCATCGTCTAAGTTCGGTATCTGACTACTATCTTGGTATCTATCTTATATTATGAATGAAGAGCCTTCTGTTGTCATAGGTCTTACGACTGATTTTTCTGTTTCAATTTTTTTGACTTGTTAAGGATTGGCTTCAAATAGTAGCCAGTGTAACTGTCCTCGCACTCCGCTATTTCTTCTGGTGTCCCCGTGGCAATGAGTGTTCCCCCGCCTTGACCCCCTTCAGGTCCAAGATCGATGATGTAATCCGCGACTTTGATCACATCAAGATTGTGTTCGATAACAAGGACTGTATTCCCTGCATCAACTAAACGGTCCAGCACAACCAGTAAACGAGCGATATCATCAGCATGCAGCCCAGTGGTCGGTTCATCAAGAATATAAAAATTATGTCCATTCTGACGTTTGTGAAGCTCACTTGCCAGCTTCATCCGCTGAGCTTCTCCACCTGACAATGTCGTTGCCGGCTGGCCTAACCTCACATAGCCTAATCCCACATCAATGATTGTTTGAAGTTTACGTTCGATTTTAGGGATATTAGAAAAGAAATCGACGGCTTCTTCGATCGTCATGCCTAACACTTCTGAAATGTTTTTGCCTTTATATTTGATTTCCAGTGTTTCAGAATTATAACGCGTTCCTTTACACACTTCACAAGGCACATACACATCCGGAAGGAAATGCATTTCGATTTTTAAAATACCATCGCCTCTACACGCTTCACAGCGTCCCCCTTTTACATTGAAACTGAAGCGGCCTTTTTTATAGCCACGCATTTTCGCTTCATTTGTCCTTGCAAACAAATCTCTAATATCGTCAAATACACTCGTA
Source organism: Alkalibacterium sp. (assembly GCA_020832185.1). Lineage (GTDB taxonomy): Bacteria > Bacillota > Bacilli > Lactobacillales > Carnobacteriaceae_A > Alkalibacterium. Next base: position 121,242 of record JAFIFE010000028.1, on the reverse strand, counting down.
TACGTAGCCGGGTTACTTCTCGGTGTCCGGCCGATTGGACTCTGATCGATATCAATGACTTTTTCAAGTTGTTCATGGCCTTTGATCGACTTGAATTTTCCTGGTCTGGCTTTGGAACGGCCGACTTCACGCGCCAGTGCTTTTTTTAATATTTCATTTATCAACGTACTTTTTCCAGAACCAGAGACACCTGTGACTGAGATAAAGCGCCCGAGCGGAAAAGATACATCCAGATTTTTCAGATTGTTCTCCGCAGCCCCTTTTACTTCAATGCTTCCCAGATCCTCGTGTCTACGGCTTTCTGGAATTGGAATGCCTTTTTTACCGGATAAATACGCACCCGTTATTGAGGTTGGATGATTCTCAATGTCTTCAGGTGATCCAGTGGCGACTACTTCGCCCCCTCTTTCACCTGCTCCGGGACCTATATCAATAACATAATCGGCAGCCCGCATAGTATCCTCATCGTGTTCAACCACAATAAGGGTATTTCCAAGATCTCTCATTTTCTTCAACGAGTCTATCAGACGGTTGTTGTCTCTCTGGTGAAGACCGATCGATGGTTCATCCAGAATGTACAGCACACCTGACAGATTTGACCCAATCTGAGTGGCCAGTCTTATCCTCTGTGCTTCTCCTCCAGACAGCGTTCCAGCTTTTCGGTTAAGTGTCAGATAATCTAACCCAACATTTCGAAGAAACGTCAGACGGTCTTTAATTTCTTTTCTAATAGGTGCAGCAATGGTTCTATCTGTTTCAGAGAGAGAAAGAGAATTGAAAAAATCATACGCTTTTTCAATGGAATAACTGCTGATATCTCCAATATCCTCCCCTTCTACTTTCACTGACAGTGCTTCATCGCTCAAGCGTTTTCCGTGACAAACATGGCATTCCAGTTCGGTCATATACTGCAGCATTTGGTTACGTGTAAAATCACTGCTCGTTTCATGGTAACGTCTGGAGATGTTATTGATGACTCCCTCAAATGGGATCATAGTATCCCTGACACTTCCAAAATCATTCTTGTAGTGGAAATGGAATTTCTTGGTTTTCGACCCATTTAATATGATGTTCTGTTTTTTCTTCGGCAGTTCATTGAACGGGATCGTTGTGTCGATATCAAATGTGTCACACGCCTGTGACAGCATCTGCGGGTAATAGTTTGAGCTGATCGGTTTCCATGGCAAAATAGCGCCTTCGTCGATAGATAAACTTGGATCAGGAATAACAAGGTCAACATCCACTTCTAATTTGGTTCCTAATCCATCACATTCCGAACAGGCTCCAAATGGGGCGTTAAACGAAAATAATCTAGGTTCTAAAGGCGGCAATGTAAACCCGCATACTGGACAAGCATAATGTTCACTAAATAAGACTTCTTCCTGCCCTATTATATCGGCTATCACATAGCCGTCTGCTAAGGTCAGTGCTGCTTCAAGTGAATCAAACAAACGCGAACGGATGCCCTCTTTGATGACTACACGGTCAACGATGACTTCTATCGAATGATTTTTTGTTTTTTCCAGTTCAATATCGTCGCCGATATCCATGACTTCATTGTCTACTCGCAGTCTGACGTAGCCTTCACTCTTGATTTTATCCAGCGTTTTTCTATGCTGTCCTTTTTTCTCTTTGATAATCGGAGCCAAAATTTGAATACGAGTTCCTTCAGGGTACTCTAAAATACGATCGACCATCTGTTCAATTGACTGACTCGAGATTTCTGTTCCGTCGTTTGGACAAATCGGCTTTCCTATCCGAGCATACATCAGTCTAAGGTAATCATTGATTTCGGTAGCTGTTCCTACAGTAGATCTGGGATTGTTGCTGGTTGTTTTCTGATCGATGGAAATTGCGGGACTCAACCCTTCAATACTATCGACATCCGGCTTATCCATTTGCCCTAAAAATTGTCTGGCATAGGCCGATAGAGATTCAACGTATCGACGCTGGCCTTCAGCATATAACGTGTCAAATGCCAGTGAACTTTTCCCCGACCCTGACAAGCCGGTCATGACAACCAGCTTATCGCGTGGGATCGTTACATCAATATTCTTTAAATTATGAGATCTAGCGCCTCTTACTTCAATTTTGTCATTTGCCATTCTGTTTGCCTACCTTTATTTATATGTCTATAATCCTCTTATCTGTTATGTTTATTGTACGTTTTTTTACTGTATTATTCGACTATTTGACTTTATGGCTTTGGGTAAATAAAAAGGAAAGAGGCCTCCTCTTCCCTTCTTTACGTTATATAATTATATCATACTCAATCTTCTAAAGCGAATGTTTGTTCTATTTTGTGATTCTTCAGAATTCTCTCAGAAATCTTTTCAAGCTGCGTTTGATTGGTAAATTCACCACTGAGTAAATCAGGCAGCACTTCAGTTAAAATGTACTGTACTGACTGCATTTCTTTGAATTCTAATATAGTATCCAAAGATTCCCGATAAATATCTGAAAACAGATTTTCAGGGTTTCCTTTCTGGATTTCTCCAAACGATTCATAGAGAAGATCCAGTTTATCAGCTACTGATAAAATCTTTCCTTCAATTGAATCGTCTTTCCCTTCTTTTAGTCGTTCACGGTAAATAGCCTGATACTCTTCTGGTATTTCCTGATCAATAAAATGATGAGTCATCGACTCTTCGACAGTGGCCAGGCGGTCTCTTAAATCCGGGTCCGCATATTTTACAGGTGTTTTAATGTCCCCAATAAAGATTTCTGCGTAATCGTGATTTAACGCTTTTTCATATAATGACTTCCAGTTGATTTCATTCCCGTGACGTTCTTCAACTGTTCCTAAAAACTGAGCAATTTTAGTCACTTTGAATGAATGAGCAGCAACTGAGTGTTCTTCATACTTAAATTTACCCGGACATCGATAAATCTTTTCCAAATCACTCAAACTTTTAAAATATTCATGCATCCCCATATTATTTCCCCCTATTTTTGTTTAAAGTTACTTTATACTAACAACTTTCCAGTCTGTTTTCAATTCTTTTTCAGTAGGCTTGCCGGATCGTAAACAAATTCTATCGTACTGTGTGTGATATTATGCTGTATGAAATCTTTCCGCACAGATGCTTTGAGTGTCTCAAGTGTAACACTATCGGATTCGCTTGTACTTAACGTAACCGTTAACGCATGTTCATGTCCATCGATAGACCATATATGAAGATGAGAGCAGTTCGTGATTTCATCATAGTCCAGCAAGGCTGCTTCAATTGCACTTTTAGAAACCGATTTTGGAGTAGCTTCAAGAAAAATCTGTACGGTTTCCTTAAAAAGCGGCCAAGTCTTGATTAGTATGAACAGTGCTACTCCAATGGACAATAAGGGATCCAGAAAATACCAGTCCGTGAAATGCAAAAGAATACTGACTATGAGTACACCCACCCACCCCAGCACATCCTCCATCATGTGCAGATTGATAAGCGACTCGTTATGCGAACCCCCTCTACTCATCAACCAGGCTGAAAATCCATTAGCTGCGATAGCGAAGACCGCCAGCCAGAACATGCCCTGATAATTGACAGGTTGAGGAGAGAGCACTCTGGGTATCGAATGAAAAATAACGATCAGCGATCCCCCAAGCAATACAACAGCCGTCACTATTGCTCCCAGCAGGGAGAATCGCTGGTGTCCAAAACTGTACTGATCATTTGCTTCTTTTGATGAGAGCTTCTGAAAATACCCCGCTGCACCAACAGACATCGCATCTCCCAAGTCATGCACTGCATCACTGATTATTGCCAAACTATTAAACATGAAACCGAAAAAGAATTCCAGGACTGAAAATATCAGATTGAGGTAAAATACAATCGCAATTTTTTTAGTGGTTTCCTTCTGGACCAACGCCTCCATTCCATGATGGTGGGTGTGAGCGGCCTTTTTCTGATTCTCTATCGTCTCAGGAACATCGACTAAAGTGATTTTTTCGAATTCTAAAACCTTTTGAATAGCCGACAAATCAGGCAGCGCTTCGCCGATCCTTAACAGCTGATGGTCATAATCGATCGAAATATCCCCCCCTGAGTGTGCGGCATTCAATTTTCTTTCCAGATCACTTGAACAGTTACTGCAGTGGAGTCCTTTAATTAAATACTCAGACATATTAATTCCTCTTCTCTTTTGCATGAGATATGACTTGTTCTATTAATACATAGATGTGATCATCTGCTAACGAATACAATCTTTTTTTTCCTTCTTTTTTTACTTTCACTAACCGGGCATTTTTTAGAATTTTTAACTGATGCGACAACGAAGACTGTTCCATCTCCAGCTGTCTGGCTAAATCTGACACACTCCATTCAGAATCATAGAGTTTATTGATGATATTTAAGCGATTAGGTTCACTTAGCGCTTTAAACAAATCAGTCACTTCGCTGATCAAATTAGTAGACAGATCCATATTTATCCTCCTTATAACATATGTATGTATTTTCATATGTTCATTATATCATTTAATCACTATCGAATAAAGTGTCTTTCATCGTAAATAATAAAAAAACGGAAAAAGCTCAGGGGCAACTGAGGCTGTTTTCCGTTTAAATCAGAAACTTATTTAACTGTGATTTCTTCCAGTAACACTAGTCCTAAATCATGAGCATCATTTTCATAGAGAGCCGTTTCGGTAATGACTAACTCTCCATCGATTCGCTTAACTTTTAGTTTGATATAAGAACGACTTGAATATAAAGACTCTGTAAAATCTTCAGCTGTATCCAGTTTACGCTGGTTTGATTCCATGATGACGTCTCCTATTTCAATGTCCATTTTCTCAGCAGGGCTGTCTGGTCTAACCGCTACTACCCTCAGTCCTTCTTCAGCTGGACCAAACCTGAAACTCCATTTTCTTTCACGTAAACGGTGTCTGTAAAGGACAACGATTCCTCCTGCTAATAAAATAAGCAATCCTATAGCAGCAATCTCTACCTGCCAGAATGTCAATCCGAAAACAGCTACTCCAATGACCGCTAATATGAGGAAATCTCGTAGTAAAGCATTTTTTGCCTGTGTAGGCATTTGTGCTTGAACCGTATATCTGAAACCGAGTAAGACAGGGATGATTAAGAATGAGTACGATTGACTACCGATTGTAAAAACTGGCCACCAGTCAAATAACTGAGTAAAGGTGTCCCCTGGTACTACTACAACTAAAGGTACCAGCCAAAGCGGAGTCATACGGTAACGTGCAACCAGCTTGCCTCTTTTAGTTTTCAGGAACCTGGGTGTGAACTGATTCAATTTACTAATGTGTAAAGTCAAGATCGTACTTAGTAATAATAGTATAGTTAAGACCAGTATGGGTTGCAGGCTTTGGTAGGACAAGCTGTCTCCCTGAACAAACGGACTGTTCCACTGGTTTAAGATCGTACGGATTCTTTCATCAAATGATATAAACTGACCCATGAATAAAGCCATTAGTGCTGACAAGGAGAATGTAAACACCGGGTGGATAAATCTATAGCCAAATCCTAATAATAAGATAGTGACCACGTGATAGGATATAATCCAATCTATACTAACGGGTAAGCCCGCTATAAATGATACAAGTGAAATGACAATCCCTGGTATGATTCCCCATAGGAAAAATCGTTTCAATTCGTAGTGATCCTTGTAAATCGATGCACGTAACTGATTACGGGCATACTTGAAACGCCTGCTTTTCGCAATGAATACTAGCGCAGTCCCTACTAGAAACGTGGGCTGTAAAATAAATAAGAGTAGAGCGAGTAAACCATTTTGCAAGACCGTCATATTTGTCATCCCTTCTAATGTATCATCCTTTTTATTCTATCACACCTTAATGAAAAGGACGATAATTGAACAACTCTTTTACTTATAAAAAAAGGCCTGCACACAATTGGGACCCCCGATTGCATGCAAGACTTAAAACTGATTGTTATGGGCGTCCAAATCCCGCTACATAGTTAGACCAGTATCCTGATGTAAATGAAGCGACTGCTACACCAGTTGATGTCTGAGAACCAATGAACCGTCCTCCACCAAGGTAGATTCCAACATGGTCGATCGAGCCTGACTGATTAAAGAAAATCAGATCTCCTGGTTGAGCTTCAGATTGAGATAAGCGTTTACTCGAGCTGAATTGCGCAGCTGCAGTCCGGGCAATGCTTTTTCCTGAACGCTGATATGTAAACTGGGTAAAACCAGAACAATCAAATCCTGCGGGAGTCGTTCCTGAGAACGAATAGTTCGTCCCGGTCAAACTGTGAGCGATAGTCACTATCGTTCCAGTCGGTACATTTGCCGAACGGGAAGAATCAGCAGATGACGACAGGCTAACTTCAGCTTCCTCATCTTCTGTAACAGGTGAAGCACTCGTATTTTGAGATTCGACACGCGAGGTCTGAATCGTCTCCAGGCGCTGTTCACTTTCACGCTGACGGGCAGCTAACGCTTCTCTTTCTTGACCAATTTCAGCTCGTTCAACAGCAATTTTGGCCATGATCAGTTCCTGCTCAGCCTGATTTTCTTCAAGTTCTACTTTAGTATTTTCCAGCTGAGCTGCAAGCAATGTCTGCTCTTCATGTTTTGAATGTATCAGTCGTTCATTTAAAGCAATGGATTCTTTATCTTCTATCTGTTTCTGCATAAGATTCTGGTTTGCAGAAAACAGCGTATTCACAACATCCAATCGTCCTAACGCATCACCTAAAGAATCAGATTCTAATAAGAAACTTAGTATATTATTCGACTGGCTAGTCACTTGAACTGCCCGAATCTGAGATTGAAGACGGCTTTCTCTCTGTTCGATCTGACTGGAAACCAGTTGAATCGTGTCTTGTATTTCTACGAGCTCTTCTGCTGTTTTCTGCAGATCGTCCACTAAGCTTTCTGCTTCCAGTTCTGTTTCAGCAATTTTTTCAGCAATAGCGGTAAGTGCCTCTTCTGTTTCTGTTTCTTTAGAATCCAGAGCGTTCAAGCGCTCGGAGTGATTTCCTTCAGTTAACGGTTCAGCTTGTGCTGCTTGAGGTTCTCCTCCTAACAGCACCAATCCCATACTTCCTGCTATGACCCATTTGATAAGTCTGCTTTTACTGTCCACGTCTGTCTGCCTCTTTTCAACTATTCTGTTTTATATGTATAAGAGGGGGAACCCCTCTTGGTTTTTAAACTTTCAAGAATTTTCTAATTGATAATGATGATCCGACACTACCGATAACGACTCCAATAGTTAACAGTAACGCAACGATTTGATATAAGAACGGGTTAGGTGGTAGTAAAGCAAAATATGTGCCCGATAAATATGTCATCAACGTATCGAATCCACTCAGATAAACATAAGAAATAATCGATACAGGAATCAGCGCTCCGATAAACCCAATCAGTGCTCCCTCTATAAGGAAAGGCCAGCGGATAAACCAGTTAGTTGCTCCAACTAATTTCATGATTTCGATTTCTGTACTTCTTGAGAAGATCGTGATTCTGATTGTATTGGCTATTAAAAAGACAGCAGTGAATATCAGGGCAATAATAATGATTGCTCCGACGTTTCTCACGGTTGCCATTACTTCAAATAACCGATCAGCTGTTGCTCCGCCATAATTGACATCTGCGACATAACTTAAGTCTTCTGCCTGACCGGCAACTTCAGAAGTTACTTCTGGAGCTGCAGTATTAACAATAAACACATCATAAAGAGGGTTGTCATCTCCATCAAAGAGTCCAAATTCGTCCCCGTAACTTCCGATAACCTGGCTTAATTCATCATCTCTACTTGAATAGACCACTGTTTCCACTTCATCGATGTCTTCCAGACTCTGCTGTAATGCTTCCTGGTCCTCTTCTTCAGCTGCCAGATCGATGTATACTCTAACACTTACATCTTCTTCGACGTCTGATGCCAGTTTATTAACATTCATAAGAATAGCTATAAAACTACCTACCAGTAATAAAGTCACGGCTACTGCACTGACAGCTGCGATAGTCATCCACCCATTACGCTTGATACTTTTCAATGATTCAACGATATGTCTCCAAAATGTTCTAGCCTTCATATCCGTATTCTCCTCCCTCTTGGTCACGAGCGATACGGCCGTTCTCCACTGCCAACACACGATGTCTTACACGGTTGACAATGTCACTGTTGTGAGTTGCCATAATAATAGTTGTTCCATGATTATTGATTTCTTCAAGCAAATCCATGATCCCCCATGCTGTTTCAGGGTCTAAGTTACCCGTCGGCTCATCTGCAATTAATACTCTAGGCATATTTGCAATGGCACGTGCGATAGCCACACGCTGTTGCTCCCCACCTGAAAGCTCATTTGGGAACATACGGACTTTGTGTTTCAACCCTACTAAATCTAATACTTCTAATACACGTTTTTGAATGGTCTTGGGATTTTTACCAACAACTTGCATAGCATAGGCTACATTTTCAGAAACGGTCAGTCTTGGCAGCAGTTTAAAATCCTGATAAACGACGCCCACGTGTCTTCTCAAATATGGTACTTTTTTGGCCTTAAGCTTTACTAAATCGAATTCTCCAACTTTAACATTCCCTTTGGTCGGCACTTCTTCTCTATAAATCATCTTAATAAATGTAGATTTTCCTGCACCACTTGGGCCTACGACATAGACAAATTCGCCCTGGTCGATTTTTACGTCTAATCCATTAATAGCTGTAATGCCATTTGGATATTTTTTGTAGACATTCGTCATTTCTATCATTAAATAATCACCTATCTATTTAAAATTTTCTCGTTCGTCCTGATCTGCATGTTGTCTCGGCTTTTTTCTAGCCTTCATTAGTATAGCACTGGAGAAACAGATGTCTGTTTAAAAACAATTACAAAAACATTTCAATGTAAGCTCCTCGTATTAAAATAGTGGATTAATCATGGTACACAAACGTCTGTTATCTCACTTCCCCCACAAAGAGCACAAATATTAGATTTATATTGGTCCAACATACACTTTAAATGTTAAATAACGCTTTTTTTATGGAATTTTAATCCACTATCGATTATTACATAATGTAGTGGTTTATTGCAATATAATTATGTCTAAAATTCGACAAATGCTGATTTTAATGGGAAAACGAGTGCAAGTTTATTAATTCCTGCACATATTAATAAATATACAGCAGAGGCTATCAGCTGATTCTCCTAACCATTTCCTGGGTATACATTCGTTTTCCAGGCATTATCTCACTAATAATAAGGTTCAAGTACATCACTCAAAAAAAAGAAATGACTTAAACTTTCCAGTCATTTCTTTTTTCTTGAGTATTTATTCTAATCGGTATGTGCTATTTAAGATTTGTTCATAGAAAAGCGTAAAAATGCTTCGATGAATGGCCCGATATCTCCGTCCATCACCGCGTCCGTATTCCCTGTTTCCAAATTGGTCCGGTGATCTTTCACCATTGAATAAGGGTGGAACACGTATGATCTAATCTGCGATCCCCATCCGATTTCTTTTTGTTCTCCTCGAATGTCATCCATCTCTCTCTGTTTCTCTTCAACTTCTTTTTGATACAGCTTAGCTTTCAGCATATTCATGGCTGTTTCACGGTTGGCTAATTGCGATCTTCCTGCCTGACTTGATGCAACAAGTCCGGTTTCTTTATGTGTGATTCTGACAGCTGATTCAGTTTTATTGATATGCTGACCTCCCGCACCACTTGCTCGGAACGTATCCACTCTAATGTCATCCGGATTAACCTCAATATCAATATCCTCATTGATTTCTGGTGTGACATCGACTGATACAAAGGAGGTATGTCGGCGTCCGCTGGAATCAAACGGGGAGATCCGAACTAATCGATGGACCCCTTTCTCAGCTTTCAGCAACCCGTATGCATTAAGCCCTTTTACTAATAAGGTCACACTTTTGATTCCTGCTTCGTCTCCACTCTGATAATCAAGAACCTCATAAGAGAAGCCTCTCTTATCTATCCAGCGCGTGTACATGCGGTAAAGCATTTCACCCCAATCCTGAGATTCAGTGCCTCCCGCACCTGGGTGCAACTCCACGATTGCGTTGTTTTTATCATAAGGCTCACTTAAGAGCATATCCAACTCAAACTGATCTGCAGCCTTTGTTAATTCTTCCAGACTACTTTCGATTTCTTCACGAATATCTGCATCGTCTTCGTCTCTTAGCATTTCAATCAATAACTCGATCTCTTCAGATTTAGTTTCAATAAACGTGAAAGCCTGATAAACAGCTTTCACTTCATTTGCTTCTTTGATGACTTTCTGCGCAGATTCCTGATCATTCCAGAATTCTGGATCTCCCATCATATGATCGAACTCTGCGATATCTGTTTCCATAGTCTCTAAGTCAAAGAGACCCCCTAAAGTCTTCGACCTTTTGCTTTGATGCATTTAATAGGTGAATCATTTCGCTTATTTCCATATTAAACCTCCAGTTATATCTAAGTAAAAGGAACAGATACTAGTATCCGTTCCTTTTGCTCACTATTCGTATTAACCCATTCTTGTATGTGTTTCTTCATCATGTGAATAAGTTGGTTTCTCGTTTTTACGACGAATCTGCTGCTTTTTCCCGCCGTTAGGTGTTGCCTGTTCTCTTTGAAGATTCTGTCTGATTTGAGATTTCATCAGCAAACGTGTTACTTCATATTCGATCTCACCGATCATATCTTCAAACAATGTGAACCCTTCTTGCTGGTACTCTGTCAGAGGATTGAACTGTCCATATGAACGCAGACCAATACCTTGTCGCAACTGATCCATCTGATCGATGTGATCTGTCCATTTTCTGTCGACGACTCTGAGCATAACCACTTTTTCAAATTCCAGGACTTGTTCTTTTCCGTTTAACTGAGATGTTTTCTCTTCATAAGTGGAGCGAGCAAGATCTACCAGCAGGTTTTCAATTTCTTTTGCTGATTTCCCTTTTAAATCTTCAATCGTTAAATCTTCAGGATGAACCAGAACCGTATGAGCAAATTCTTCAATATGCTCCAGATTCCATTTAGAAGAATCTTCCTGCTGCGTATTCAATTGGACATAACGCTCGATTGTACGTTTAATCATCGGAATCGTTACATAACTCAATGATTCTTGTTCCAGAATCACTTCCTGGCGTTGTGAGTATATCACTTCACGCTGTTCTCTCATAACATCATCGTATTTCAAGACGTTACGTCTAGTATCGTAGTTATTTCCCTCAACACGTTTCTGAGCTGATTCAACTTGACGACTGATCATTCTGCTTTGAATAACTGCATCATCTTCTGAAATTTTCAGTTGTTCAAGAACCATACGAATACGTTCAGATCCAAATCGTTTCATTAAATCGTCTTCCAGAGAAAGGTAGAATTGAGACACACCTGGATCTCCCTGACGACCTGCACGTCCTCTCAACTGATTATCGATACGACGAGATTCATGACGTTCAGTTCCGATAACAGCTAATCCGCCAGATTCTTTCACTCCAGGTCCAAGCTTGATATCCGTTCCACGTCCGGCCATGTTGGTCGCGATCGTGACTGCTCCGGGCTGGCCGGCATTGACAACGATCTCGGCTTCTCTAAAGTGGTTTTTAGCATTTAACACTTCATGCGGGACACTTGCTTTTTTAAGCAGTTTACTAATTAATTCAGATGTTTCAACAGCTACAGTTCCTACAAGGACTGGCTGTCCGTTAGCATGACGTTCTTTAATATCGTCAACCACTGCATTAAATTTACTTTCCAGCGTAGGGTAAAGTAAATCATCACGGTCATCACGGATCAGCGGACGGTTTGTCGGGATCGCAATAACATTCATGTTGTAGATTTCTCTAAATTCTTCTTCTTCCGTTTTCGCAGTTCCTGTCATCCCAGACAGTTTTTTGTACATACGGAAATAGTTCTGGAACGTAATTGTAGCCATTGTTTTTGATTCTTTTTGAATCTCAACATTTTCCTTGGCTTCAATGGCCTGGTGCAGTCCGTCAGAATAACGACGTCCTTCCATTATACGTCCAGTAAACTGGTCAACGATTTTCACAGCACCCTCATCAACCACATAGTCGAAATCTCTGTGCATGATGAAGTTAGCTCTTAATGACTGATCCAAGTGATGAATCAAAGCCTGGTTTTCAATGTCATATAAGTTCGTTACGTGGAAAGTTTTCTCAGCTGTTTCGATGCCTTCTTCGGTTAATGAGATTGATTTAGACTGCAGGTCGATAGTGTAATCGCGCTCTTCTTTAAGTCCTTTCACAAAGAAATCACATCGTGTGTAGAATGATGTGGAACGGTTAGCCTGTCCGGAGATGATCAAAGGCGTTCTCGCTTCATCAACCAAAATCGAATCGACCTCATCTAAGATCGCAAAGTTCAAAGGTCTCTGAACCATTTGCTCCTTGTATACAACCATGTTGTCTCGTAAATAATCAAATCCAAGTTCATTATTTGTTGAGTAAGTGATATCACACTTGTAAGCTTCGCGTTTTTCTTCGGAAGATTTGGCATTCAAGTTCAATCCAACAGTTAAGCCCATCCAGCGATAAAGCTCTCCCATTTCATCTGCATCTCGAGTGGCTAAATAATCATTGACCGTTACAACGTGAGCCCCTTCACCTGCAATGGCATTAAGGTAAACTGGCATAGTGGCTGTCAGTGTTTTCCCTTCACCCGTTTTCATTTCTGAAATATTACCTTCGTGTAAAGCGATCCCCCCCATTAATTGAACTCTAAAGGGATACAGTCCAAGCACGCGTCTGGCTGCCTCACGAATTGAAGCAAATGCTTCTGGCAAGAGATCATCCAGCGTTTCGTTAGCTGCATAACGTTTCTTGAATTCTTCTGTTTTAGCTTTTAACTGATCGTCTGATAAAGCAGCCATTTCTTCTGATAATGCTTCGATTTTATCGGCAATTTTACCATAACGTCGTAATGTCTTTTTGTCGTTCTCAAAAATTTTCTTTAATAAATGAGCCATGAATACAAATCTCCTCTATTGTTGATTCTTAAATACACTTCCAGATTTTCTCATACTGTATTATCATACCACTATTGTCCCCCAAAAAAAAGGCTTCTTGACCCATAACTATTGAAGTGTGTTAATTTGTTCAAAAAAAAAGACGGGCAAATTGCCCGTCTCACTTAATGAGTTCTAATCTGTTTCAATCAAGCCATATTTCCCGTCTTTTCGTTTATATACGATGCTTGTTCCATTTGTGTCTGCATCTTCAAATATAAAGAAGTTATGGCCCAGCATGTCCATTTGGAGAACAGCTTCTTCAGCATCCATCGGTTTAAGACTCAAACGTTTCGTTCTTACGATAGATGCACTTAATTCTGCTTCTTCGTCATCTTCACTCAAGTCAGCCCATAAATTCTGATCAACTGGTTGAGGAACCTCAACACCCTGAGTTCGACGATTTTTTCGATTGATTTTTGTTTTATATTTTCTCATTTGTCGTTCCAGTTTATCAACGACTAAATCTACGCTTCCATATAAATCTGGGGAAGTTTCTTCCGCACGTAATACCACATACGGGAGTGGAACAGTGACTTCTACTTTAGCAGTCTTATCAGAGTATGTTTTCAGATTCACGTGTGCATTTGCTTCAGGTACATCATTGAAATATTTTTCAATTTTACCTACTTTCTTCTCTACATACTCTCTAATTGCCTGAGTCACCTCAATGTTTTCTCCTCTAACATTGTATCTAAGCATAATACTTCACCCTTCCAAATCTAGTATAATATAAGTTGTAAGTATACAGCCTATATTATCTCTAAGCAATTATCTTCCCTTATTGCTTAACTCAATTATACATGAGAGCGGTTACTTTCTCAATGAAATTGAACCATTGCTTTCCTGTCATTATCTGAACACTGAAAAAGTAGTCACCGATGCCGGGTCATACTTATTTATCAGTTCAATGGCGTGATACATAGTCCGTCCAGTTGTATATATATCATCTGCTAATATAATGTTATTTCCTTTGATATCCCTTTTATATTCTTCTTTGATGACAAAAGGCTGTAGTGAGTTCAAGCGTTCTTCCCTATTTTTTTTAGACTGTTTTTCTGTCTGGTATCTATTTTCAAGCAGAAGTGACATAGGCAGATCTGCTGCTTCCAGTAAGAGCTCAGTCTGATTGAATCCTCTGACGGCATAGCTGTCAGGTGATAACGGGATTGGAACAATCAAGTCAGAGGCCTTTCTTTTTTTAAAACAGCTCTTAATCTCTTGACTAAACAGATTGGCAATGTCGCAATCTCCCATAAATTTGAACTGCTGGATTATCTCTTTAGCAAATGTATTATATTTATATAATGCGTGATGATTCCCTTTATAGTCAGGATAACGGTGACGCCACATCATACAGTCCGGACAATAGTCATGATCTGTATAAAGTTTACAACACCCTCTGCACGTTATACAGGAATCTAATGGCATAAGTTTTTTCCTGCACTGCTGACAGAACGGGTCGGTTCTGTAGCTGAATCTGATTAAGTCCGACAGGCTAAGTGTTGACATGACTAATGATCCGCACCACCCGCATCCAGTCATATAATCAGCCCTTTTTCTATTCCCAATTTGTTCATATCTGTGATCTGTTTGATCGCTCTTTTTATGGGGCGCGTCCATGTCCGGGAGTAAAAAGTAACTTCTCCATCCGGATAAGCAGCTGACCGTCCCACTCTTCCCGCAATCTGAACGAGTGCAGCCTCTGTATACACTTCATGATCAGCATCTACTACGATCACATCAATATGTTCAAAGGTTACCCCTCTTTCAAGAATCGTTGTCGTCATTAAAAAATCCAGTTTCTGTTCACGCATGTCCGTGACTTTTTCTTTTCTGCAGGGGTCTTTAGAATGCACCCATTCGAACCGACTGCATTTAAAATACTGTTCAAAAAGAGGGACAAGGCTCTCCATCAAACTGATCGTAGGAACGAACAGGAGAAATTTCTTTTTTTGAGCAAGCAGGGTGTTGAGATGTCTGATAACAGCCGATTGTTCAAACGACTCCTCTAGAAGAGACGCTTTCATCCGAACACCTTTTGGAACAGGAAGCGGATGTTTATGATAGCGAGCAGGCAGGATAGATGATTTTATTTCCCCATATTTAATTTTCCGCTGCATAGATTTGTCTGGTGTGGCGGTTAAGTATATAACACTGCATACATTCTTTCCGGCTTTTTCCGCTGCAAAGTGCAGGGCAGCATTTAAGTGAAAAGGAAACGCATCGATTTCATCAATGATGATCACATCGAACGCCTCTTTGAAGCGGAGCAGCTGATGCGTTGTTGTTACAAGCAGCTGTGTATAGCTGTAGTCGACTTCTGAACCCCCATACAACAGGAGCGACGATACTTCAGGAAAAGCGCTGTGAAGTCTTGGAGCCAGTTCAAGACACACATCGATTCTAGGTGAGGCAAGACAGATGCGTTTCCCCTTTTCTAAAGCCTTTCCCATCCCATAAAAGAGCATTTCTGTTTTACCTGCGCCTGTGACGGCCCATATGATCCGCTTCTCATTTCGATTCATCGACTCATGTATAGCCAGTGAGGCCTCTTTTTGCTGATCAGATAAAACTCCCTCCCATTTTAAAGCTGGAATAGTCAAGGTCTGAAACTGATTGGGTTCAGCCAGTGAAATTAGTTCATCACATGCCCTGACTTTTCCCAGTTGAATACACTCTCTGCAGTAGTAACACCTTTCACCACACCGACACGGATAGCCTTTTTTGAGTCTGGATACCGTCTGACACCTGTTACACGTGTATTTTCCCTTTTCTACAGTAAATGCCGGTCTTTTGCTGCATTGTTTAATGACGTCTTCTGAATAGCTTGAGAAAATCTCACGTAAAATCAGCTCTCGTCCATATAAAAGTGTGTGATCGCTCATTTAGCTCCTTTCTGGATCGCTCGGTCTTCGATCGCCGTATAGCTGAGTCCTCTATCTATACTATTGCTTAAATAAACTCAAACTCACGAAAAAAAGACACCAGAATTCTGGTGTCTTTTTGATATATGAATATATAAGTGCAGGCTGGTTACATTCTCGAGTAGTCTTTTGTCCACGACATTCCTATTGCCCCTTCTCCGGTGTGTACACCGACAACAGGCCCTAAGAAGCTGAAATTGAATCTTACAGTTGGATATTTACTCTCTAACTGATTCATAAACTGCCTCGCTTCAGATTCGCAATAAGCATGGACGACTGTTGCTTGAATAGGATAGTGAGCATTTTTCACTGACTCCTCAAACAAGTTTTCCATTTTTTTCATCGCTTTTTTCTTTGTTCTGATTTTATCCTGCGGAACGATTTCACCCGCTCTCATGGTTAAGACAGGTTTGATTTTAAGAAGAGTAGCAACTCCTCCTGCTGCTTTGGATATCCGTCCCCCTTTAATAAGGTTAGTGACATCATCAACAACAAAGTAAATCTGTGTGACAGTTTTCAACTCCTCTAATCTTTCTATTATCGCATTAACTGACTCTCCCTGCTTAGCTAAGCGTGCGGCCTCTTTGACCTGAAAAGCAAGTCCGGCACCGGCTAGACCCGAATCAAATGGGTAAATAGAAATACCGTCCATTGATTTTGCTACACTAAAGGCATTCTGATAAGTTCCAGATATCCGACTCGATAAATGAATACTGATGATCGCGTCATACTCGTTCTGAAGACGCTCATACAGGGTTGTAAAATCACCCACTGTAGGCTGCGAACTAGTAGGCAGCTGCTCGGAGCCCGCCACTTTTTCAAAAAATGCTTCAGTTGTTATATCGACTTCTTCTTTGTAAATCTCTTTACCGAAAATACATGACAAAGGGACAAAGTAGACGCCGTCCTGTTTATATTCTTCCTCATTTAAGTAAGCTGTACTATCTGTTACAATTGCAATACGCATATAAGTTAATTCACCCCCCGTCTTTAAAATTAAACTGGTAGACTAAATCTACAGTACACAGACTATAGACCCCTTCTCAAGAAGGCTGACTATCATTATACACTATCCAATCAAGGAAATGAAAGGGACTTAAGTATGAAAAATCACCGCACAATTAAAGACAATGGTTCCATTGAATTCGTAATAAAAAAATCAAGATTCATCTGTTCAATGAAACGAACTGATACTGAAGAGGATGCCCAGCAGTTCATTGACTCATTGAAGAAAGAACACATGAAAGCCAATCACAACTGTTCAGCCTACCTGATAGGTGAAAACAGCAGGATTCAGCGTGCATCAGACGATGGAGAACCGAGTGGGACTGCAGGCGTTCCTATTCTAGAAGTTTTGAAGAAAAATGAACTGGAAAATGTAACAGCCGTGGTGACTAGATATTTTGGTGGAGTGAAGCTGGGTGCCGGCGGTTTGATCCGCGCGTATGGTAAAGCGGCGAGTGAGGCTATCAAAGAAATTGGTATCGTCGAAAAGCGGCTGCATCAATTCATCACAGTCGATGTCTCTTATCATATGAGCGGGAAACTTCAGAATGCTCTTCATCAGTCACCATACAGACTTGAATCCGTTGATTATACTGACTGTGTCACATTCACCTGTGTCATCGATCTTCAGGCTATCAACACATTCTGTGAAGAGGTCATTGAATGGACAAGCGATCAGGCGACTATCAGTCATGGAAAACAGGCCTGGATCGAAGTCACTGTAGACTGATCCTGAACAATGAACAATTAGTGAATACTATCGCAATCTAATTGTATATTTTTCCCAGAACTATTGACACCTTTGTTTTTTATGTTGATAATAGTACAGGATATACACTAGAGTATGGAATCGAAGGAGACAATAGAGTGCCTAAACAACAACCAGCATCCAGAATGCAATCGAATCAGCGACAGCGAAAGAAAAAACAGCGTATCATATTAAGTATCCTCATTCCTATATTTTCACTTGTATTGTTTGGTGCAATTTATGCTGCCCACCTGTTTGCTACAATCGAAAATGAAATCGACGCTTCATATGTTGAAATAGACCGACCTGAACCAGTTGAGGAAGTAAACCCGATAGATCAGCCTGTCTCATTCCTTTTCTTGGGAATTGATAACGACGAGGACAGACAACTCGGATCTACTCGAGCTGATTCAATCATTTATGCCACACTGAACCCACATACACACGAGATGAATATGCTCTCTATTCCACGAGATACTTACGTGCCTATTATGCGTAACGGATCTGTTGTCAGATGGGACCGAATCAACGCGGCCTATGCTGTCGGAGAAGAAAGTGTCATGGTCCAGACGATTGAAGAATGGCTGGATGTCCCTGTTCATTACTATGCGACCTTTAATTTTAACGCCTTTTTAGAAATCATCGATGAGTTAGGCGGCATCGAAATGGAAGTTCCCGTGACTATTACTGAAATGAACTCAAACGACGAATCTGGTGCGATCTATTTAGAAGAAGGCCTTCAGAATCTTGATGGTGAACAGGCTCTGGCATTAGCTCGTACGCGTAAACTGGATGATGATGTCGCACGTGGACACCGTCAGCAGATGATTATTGAAGCTATTATCAAGAAAGCTCTTGGGTTTCAATCCGTTCCTAAATATACGTCCATGGCCGAAACTGTCGGCAGTAACATGCGTACGAATATGCGCATGAGAGATATGAGTGCCGTCGCACAAACTGGATTAAATCAGTCATTTGCGATAGAGTCACATGTGTTTGAATGGACAAGTTTTATGGAACGCGATATGGACCTAGTCAGAATTCAACCTAACAGCTTTCTGTCCATCCAAAGTGCCCTTCAGGATTCACTGACTCGAACGGAAAAGAACGATCGCTCCACCTTAACTGAAGAGGAGAATCACTCAAACGTCAGCAGTTCCAGTACTAACGAAGAAGCTTCGAACTCTTCAGATTCAACAGATTAATCAAAAACAAAAAACGATTGGTCATTCAGATTTAACTGAAGGACCAATCGTTTTTTGATGCGTTATTTAGCTGTTCAGTTTCTTCCCGAATTCACTTAATTTTCTTAAAAGTGGTCTTCTTTCCTCACCCACTAAACCAATAATTTCTACAAATAATTCGACGCCCAAAACAACAGAGACGGTCAAAAGAATTGATCCAATAAGAGTTGAAAAATTATAAAGCATAGCAATCACTGAGAAAATCGCTGACACACAATAGATGGCAAGCACCGTTTGTCTGTGAGACAACCCAATGCTCATCAGACGGTGATGAATGTGATTTTTATCGGCTGCTGAAATAGACTGTTTATTTAATTTCCTTCTGAGAATAGCAAATAATGTATCTGTGACGGGGATCCCTAGTATAACGATTGGTAAGATCAATGATATCAGTGTCGCATTCTTTAATCCTTGAAGAGAAAAAACACCAATCATGTAGCCAAGGAACAAGGCGCCAGTGTCTCCCAGAAATATACTGGCAGGCTGGAAATTATATGGCCAGAACCCGGCTATTGCAGCAACAAGAACAAAAATCATGATCGAGATAGAGACTTCTGCAATGGTCAGGAAGAAAAAGCCGATGATCCCCATAGTAGTTAAAGCAATCATAGAAATACCACTCGCTAAACCATCCAACCCATCTATCAAGTTGATCGCATTCGTGAGCCCTACAATCCATAGTATGGTAAACGGCGTCTGCCACGCCCCGAATGTGAGGGTTCCAAAGTACGGAATCGTCATCGTTTCTAAAGCGATATCTCCCAGAACATACACTAAGCTGGCTGCAATAATCATTCCTATTAATTTAATTAGCGGTTTTAATTCAAACAGGTCATCTAAAATCCCAGTAACAACGATAACCGCTGCTCCTGCAAATATAGGCACTATCTGAGCTGACGGGATAGGTAAAAGGACAAATGAAGAGAAAAAGAACACAATAAATATAGTGATCCCACCCATAGTTGGCATAACCTTTTCATGGACTCGTCTAGCTTCCGGCTCGTCCAGTATTTTAAATTTTCTGGCAAACACCTTGAATAAAGGGGTCAAGACCAGTGTTCCGATCATGGTAAAGATGCACACCATCAACACAATAAACATATTATACATAATTGTACTCATTTCTATAGACATTTTCTTTAATTATAGCATCACTATAATGAAAATCACAATTGCAATTAAAAAGGACTTAGATTAAACTTAATAGAGACTTTACTTATTCTCGTTTTTGGAAAAGAGGCCCCTATGCGATCTGACAAACATATACAGAAAACCAATCGAAATAAATGGTTCAAACGACTCCTTCTTCTCGCAGCTCTGCTCTTTGCCTTCATCATCGGATCAGCTGTCGGCTATTACGGGTATCAGGTCGTTCAATTGCTGTCTGATGTGTCAGAAGACACGCCTGAAGAACTGCAGGACACCTCTGAGAGCGATGAGTCGATCAGGGCAATGCATCCTATTTCGATCCTGATTTTAGGTCTCGACGAAGAAGATGGTGCCCGGCGGTCTGATTCAATAATGGTAGCCACGATCAATCCTAAAGAAGAGACAACTAAACTCGTCTCCATTCCCAGAGATACGCTGATTACTTTGCCTAACAGTGAAAGACAGGAAAAATTCAATGCCGTTTATGCCATTTATGGAATCACGGGTGTGATCGACTTCGTGGAAGATTATCTGACTATTCCTATTTCTTTTTATGCGACCCTCAACTTCGAAGGCTTAGTTGATCTGGTCGATGCAGTCGGAGGGATCACTGTTGACTCTCCTCTATCTTTCACTGTTCAGGACAGTGAAGAAAATACAGATGCGATAGAGATAGAAGAAGGTGTGCAGGAACTGAATGGGGAAGAAGCACTCGGGTATGCCCGAATGCGAAAACAGGACCCAAGAGGCGATTTCGGCAGACAGGAAAGACAGCGTCAGGTTATTGAAACGTTGATAGAAGACCTTCTGTCATTTGGATCGATTACTAATTTGACCCCCATCCTTAATGCGGTCAGACCTAACCTGCAGACTAATATGACCGGTCAGCAGATTATGGCCGTGGCATCTAACTACAGGGGCGCAGCAGAAACGATTGAATCTATTGAGATTCTTGGTGTAGATGATTATGTTTATATTCCTGAATATGGTCAAGAACTCTATGTCTATCTTCCATTCGAGCAGAATTTGCTCGAACTGCAAGCTGAACTTCGAGAACACATGAATATAGAGGATCCTGTTAATGATGAGCTAGAAGACTCTTCTCTGGAAACGATCGAGGGAGAGTTTGAAGAGGAAGAAAGTTCTGATACAAGTTTCGATTAAGTTCAGACACACAAAATGTTTAAACGAAAAGAAGTGCCGGCTGCTCTTTTACTGAGAGCAGCTGGCACTTCTTTATTTATTGGCTTCTAAAAAGAACTCGTAACGTGATCCTACATACTGTGCTCGAACATATTCAAACGGCTTATTTTCATTGGTGTAGCTCACTTGGCGCAACCTCAATATAGGCGATTCTCTCTTGACTTGCAGAAGGTCAGCCACTTTTTCTGAAGCCAGCGTAGCAGAAATCGTTTGTTCAGCTCTTTCCACTTCGAATCCATTATCAGATAAGGTACGGTATAAATGCTGAGTTAACTGCTCCTTGCTGAATTCGCTTATAATCGTCATAGGTAAAGTAGCGACTTCAAAACAAATCGGTTCATCGTCAGCATATCGTATACGTTCCATTACTAAAACGGTCTGATCCTGATTGATTTCCAGTTTCTCAGCTTCACTTTCACTTGCTCGTTTTGTATAGTAAGACACAAGCTTGCTTGACGGCCGTTTTCCAAGACGTTCGATGGTTTCTGTGAAACTAGGGATGCCGCTGAGTTTTTCACGTACTTTCTCAGCAGAAACAAATGTCCCGGACCCTCTTTTTCTTTCAAGCAATCCCTCTTCAACAAGTGAACTGACCGCTTGTCTCGCAGTCATTCTACTGACGTTGAATTCATCAGCAAGGGTTCGTTCAGAAGGAATCTTGCTGCCACTCTTCCATTCATTTGAAACAATCAAGTGTCTCATTTTATTATGCATCTCTATATACACAGGAATTTTATTAGACATAACTCATCCTCTCCAAGCTTTCCACACCTCTTATAATTTACTGGCTGCTGCCTCATCTACAATTAATACTACGTCAGGGTGTTTCTGTAAAATGCTTGATGGCACACGTTCAGTCACTGGTCCGTTTACAGTATTGGCAATAGCTTCTGCTTTGTTTTCGCCATAAGCTAACAGGATGATTTTCTTGGCGGACATGATCGATTTTATTCCCATTGAATAGGCAAATCGAGGAACATCATTTGCTGAACTGAAGTTATGCTTGTTCGCTTCGATTGTCGCATCCGTCAAAGACACTTTATGGGTATCAGTATCAAACGGTGTCCCCGGCTCATTGAACCCAATATGGGCGTTTGTCCCGATTCCCAGAATCTGAACATCGATAGGATTAGAGTCGAGAATAGCATTGTAACGTTCGGTTTCCACTTGTTCTTCTGCTAACCCATCAGGGATATGTGTTTCTTTGAATGGCTTGGCTTTAAAGAGCTGGTCGTTCATAAATGTGCTGTAGCTTTGAGGATGATCGGCAGACAGACCGATGTATTCATCCAAATTAACGGCTATTTTATCTGTAAAATCCAGGTCACTTTCTCTGAGTTCTTTATATAATGTTTCAGGCGTACTTCCTGTTGCGAGGCCAAAAACTTCCGCATCATTTTGAAGGGCTTCTTTAATTAAGTCAAAGGCTTTTTTTGCCCCTTCGTGTTTATCTTTCACCTTGATGATTTTCATATGTTTGTGATCAGTTAAATTCATGTATTTTTCCTCCTAATACGGTCTGTTTAATAGTTAACTCTTTATCCAGCAAGAGCATGTCTGCATCAAAGCCAGGTTTCAGTTGGCCTTTTTTATCCAGTTTA
The DNA here is from genome assembly GCA_020832185.1 of Alkalibacterium sp. Lineage (GTDB taxonomy): Bacteria > Bacillota > Bacilli > Lactobacillales > Carnobacteriaceae_A > Alkalibacterium. Next base: position 98,397 of record JAFIFE010000028.1, on the reverse strand, counting down.
AATTCCTTAGCCTGGTTCGTCGAACTCATTTTTACAGCTTCAAGCATTGAACAGCCCGTGTAATCGATCATATTTTTAAAGGCGTCGATAAATGTCAGCACACTGCCTGCTAATGTTCCGTCGGCTAAGCGGGCTTGTTTATCTTTAACTGTCACTTTCTGACCCCCGAGCTCACTTTCACCATCTGGCAGTCCTTTAGCTCGCATGGAGTCTGTAATCAGTTGAATCCCGTCAGCCCCTTTTGCTTTAAAAGCTAATCTAACCATTGGTCTGGAAATATGATAGCCATCCACTATCATCTCGACCATTACATCATCTTCAAGCAGCCCGTACCCGCTCACACCGATTTCACGGTGATGAAGGCCTTTTTGACCGTTAAAGAGATGCGTGATATGAGTGGCTTTGGATTCTAGAAGTTCTTCATAAGTTGCCCCAGAGTGGCCCGCCGACAAGACAATGTCATTCTCGGTACAATAGTCCTCAAATTCAGATACGTCCCCTGTTTCAGGTGCATAGGTTATTAGTCTGATCCGGTCTCCACTAGCTTTCTGCCATTTTTTTAAGGTCTCGAGCTGGGCAGGGCGAATGAATGCCTCCGGTTGAGCTCCTTTAAAGGCTTTAGAAATAAAAGGCCCTTCAATGTGTATGCCTTGAATCAGCGTATTCGCTTCTGCGACTTCCTTGATGGCTCTTAAGCACGCGTCGATTTGCTCATCTGACTGAGTGATCGTTGTAGGGAAGTATGATGTAATGCCTTCGGATAGCATCTTGTTGATCATATCATTCATTTTCTCGGGATCAGCATCCATATTGTCTACACCGTATCCTCCATGACTATGCACATCAATAAACCCTGGAATAATCATGTTCCCTTCAGCATCAACAACTTCATCCGCTTCTTCCTCTTCAAATATTTCCATTTTCCCTATACCGATAATCGAATCTTCGAATCGAATATATCCCTTTTCGATGTCTCCTTCACCTGTATAGATAGTAGCGTTGGTGTATACTTTTGGCATATTTTCCCCTCCATATATAATTAGCTCTGTACATATAACCCTTCACTTTTTACAGCAAAGGGTTGTACATTTGATTTGTAGTGTGACCGTTATTTCCAGAAATCATCAAAAATCGTTATAGGCAAATGACGCTTATGCATCGTTTTTAAATACCAGTTTTCAATCGTGTCCGCAGCTTCTTTGGATACTTCTTCTCCAATCAGATACTGATCGATTTCATCATACGTCACACCCAGCGCAGCTTCATCAGATAAACCGGGTTTATCACTTTCCAAGTCAGCCGTCGGTACTTTTTCGACTAGATGGTCAGGTGCCCCTAATTCTCTTAATAATTCTTTCCCCTGTTCTTTGTTTAAACGGAAAAGCGGATTGATGTCGGTCCCGCCATCTCCGTATTTGGTGAAAAATCCAGTAATGGCTTCTGCAGGATGATCCGTCCCTAACACCACTCCGTCAGCGTCCCCGGCTATGGCATATTGGACAACCATTCGTTCTCTCGCTTTGATATTCCCTTTGTTAAAATCACTTAGCTTGAAATCATTTGCTGATATACTATTTTCGATGGCATCAACAGCAGGCTTGATATCGACTCGGAATACCTTGTCAGGTTGAATCCATTCAATAGCATCCATTGCATCATCCTCATCCGCCTGTTCTCCGTATGGCAGACGCACAGCAATAAATGCGTAGCGTTCATCGTCCAGATCTGTTCTCAACTCTTCCATAGCCATTTGAGCAAGCTTGCCCAGTAATGTGGAATCTTGTCCGCCAGATAATCCTAACACCAGCGTTTTTAAGAAAGCATGCTTTTTCATATACTCTTTCATGAAATCGATGGTCTTTCTTATTTCTTTTTTTGGATCGATGACCGGCTGAACATTCATTTCCGCAACAATTTTTTTCTGTAAATCTGACATCATATAAAACATCCCCTTTGTATAGTCTTCTATCTCATACTGGTTTAAAATATAGAATTCTCTTCAGAAGTGTTCGATTTGGCAATCTTTTTGAATAGTTTGATCGTTTCAACTTTTGCATCGTATAATTTTTGCGACAAATCCACTGGATAGGGTTCCGGATTAAGCAGTCGCTTATGTTCTTCCCACTGTTCAGACAAACTTCTCTCTGCATATCGTTTGATTTCTTCCAGTGAAGGTAAGTCATAGACAAGTTCTCCGTCGACAATAACATCCTCAAGCAGTGGACGTGCGTAAAAGTTTTCGACTGTTTTATTGATATACGTGTACTGCGGATGGAACATAAACAATTCGTTCTCATCATTAGGCTGTTCATCGTAAAGTGCGATATAGTCGCCTTCCGGTTTTTTGTTATTGTACGATCGCACGCGCCAGACCTGTTTTTTACCGGGTGTTGAAATTTTAGCCACGTTGGCTGTCAGTTTCAGAGTGTGGTGCATTTCTTCATCTTTGCCTTCCACTGAAACGATTTTATATACCGCTCCCAGTGCTGGCTGGTCAAATGCCGTGATCATTTTGGTACCGACACCCCAGACATCGATTTTAGCACCCTGCATCTTCAAGTTTAATATCGTTTCTGCATTTAAATCGTTGGATACAAAAATCTTTGCATCAGGGAAGCCCGCCTCATCCAGCTGCTGTCTCACTCGTTTAGATAGATAAGACAAGTCTCCTGAATCCAGTCTGACCCCAATAAAATTGATTTTATCGCCCATTTCTTTAGCTACTTTAATTGCATTCGGTACACCAGAGTCTATTGTATGGTACGTATCCACTAAAAAGACACAGTCTTTATGCGTTTCAGCATATGCTTTAAATGCCTGATATTCATCTCGGTACGCCTGAACAAGCGCGTGTGCGTGTGTCCCGGCAGCCGGTATACCAAAGACCTTCGCTGCTCGAGTGTTGCTCGTTGAGTCACATCCACCTATGTAAGTGGCTCTTGACCCCCACAATGCCGCATCAAATTCCTGTGCTCTCCTTGCTCCAAACTCCAGGACGGGATCGTCTCCAGCTGCACTTTTGACCTGTGACGCCTTAGTTGCTATCAGCGTCTGAAAATTGACAATATTAAGTACTGCTGTTTCGATCAGCTGGCAGTCCACAATAGGGCCTTCGACTTGGATCATCGGCTCATTAGCAAACGCAACTTCTCCTTCTTTGAACGAACGGACGGTTCCTTTAAAGCGCCAGTTTTTTAAAAACTCCAGAAATTCTTCAGGGAATTCTTTTATTTCTCTCAAATAACTGATATCAGATTCTGAAAATTTAATATTTAATATATAGTCGATCACACGCTCTAATCCAGCATATATCGTATAGCCCATCCCAAAAGGATTGCTGCGATAGTAGACTTCGAATACTGCATTTTTCTGATGGTTTCCTTTTTTCCAGTGCGTGTAGATCATGTTCAATTCATAAAAATCTGTATGCAATGCCATACTGTCATCTGCATAGGTTTTGTACATTACTTTTCCTCCTCAAAACGGGCACATCTCTGTTAGCCAGTATACCATATTTCTATACTTTCCGGGCGTGATGTGTTTATTTTGGTACTTCTATAAAACAAAAAGACAGAAATCGCTTTTAAGCGCTTTTCTGTCTTTTTATAGTATTTGTGTGTAGAAAGCAGTTACTTTTTCAGATTGAGAAGATAAGGAATAGGCAGATGCTTGTTCCCTCAGTTTTTTCCCTTTGTCTTTCAGTCTTCCCTCTGACCAGGCAAGGTGGGCTTCTTTAAGAGCAGCAGTCATCTGCTCTATATTGTTAGACTCTACTAACCAGCCATATGACTGATCGCTGATCAGTTCTTTCACATCACCCACGTTTGTCGCAATAACGGGAACTTCTTGTTCAGCTGCTTCGAGTAAGACCAGCGGGAAGCTTTCACTTTTAGAAGGATGAACCATTACATCAGTCTGACTGATGACCTGTTTCAGTTCGTGTGAATCGATCCATCCTTTAAACTCAATATGAGACAACACGTTTAAATCCTCTGCCTTTTTGCGCAGGCCGGCTTCTTCTTCTCCATCACCACACAGGATCAGCTTCCAATGAGGCAGTCCTGAAACAGCTAGTGACTCCAGCAGTAAATCGAAATTTTTGATTGCATGTAATCGACCTACCGAGACAAGCGTAAACAGCTCTTTATTTTTTTCAGTTACTAAAGGGTCAGTAAATTGAATGCCATTATGTATGGTGGAGATGTGACATGCATTTGCTCCTAACTCTATGGCGATTGACTTGATCTCGTTTGATACTGCGATGACTCCATCTGCCTTGATCAGACTTCTAGTATTGATCTTTTCAAACAGTTTCCCTTTTACCCCTTTATTCTCAAAATCCAGGAGCGGGTTACTGTGAATAGTCACTACCCATTTCCCTTTGAGAAACGGCTTCAGCAAATTGATCAGCATATTAGCTCGCGGGCCGTGAGTGTGAATCACATCAAACGCATTGGCATTGATGTACTCCTGCAGCCTTTTCAACACTCTCAGATCATAGCGACTTGACTGTTCAAAAATGGTCACAGTCAGGCCTTTAGCTCGTGCCGCTTTTGCTACGGGTCCGTCTTCCATCAAGATCAGTTCAGTCGTTACCCCACTTTTCTGCAAGGCAGAAAGTAATGAAACGATATGGACAAGTCCCCCGCCATATTCGTTTCCTGCATTTATGTGTGCTGCTTTCATAGAGACTCTTCCCTTTTATGCTGCTTGCGTACCTCTTTGATAAAATAGGGCAAAGCCAGCATCCGTTTATATCTTGAGGGCTGTTTGATCAGACGATAAAGCCATTCAACATGAAACCGCTGGACCAGGAAAGGAGCGCGTTTGGTTTTACCCGACAACACATCAAAACTTCCTCCTACACCTACCGCAATTCCCTTATCAGCTTTACTTAAGTACGTTTTAATCCATTTCTCCTGACGGGGAAATCCAAACGCAACCAGGACGATATCTGGTTCCGTTTTTCTGACCATTTCAATCATGTCCGGATCCTCATGATCAAAGTAACCGTGATGATGGCCTGCAATCACAAGATCCGGCCATTTCTCTTTGACATTTTTGATCGTCAGATCCAGAATTTCATCTTGAGCACCAATAAAGTAAACGCGCTTCCTGTTTATATTAGCGATTTCGAGTAATCCAAGCATCAATTCAAAGCCAGGCACTCTTTCTTTGATCGGAGTCTCAAGTTTTTTCGAGGCTCGCACGATTCCGATTCCGTCTGGTGCAATGTAATCAGCTTCCAGTAATAAATGATTGTAGGAAGGATTTTCAATTGCATACATTACAATTTCAGGATTGGCCGTCACCAGGAATGTTTTTTCGTTGTTTTCCATCCGAGTGTACAATTTTTTTAAGAATTCTTTGCGTGTCATATTATCAAAAGGGATACCGAGAATCATTATTTTGTTCTGCATTTTATGTCCATCCATTCTAATACTCAAACTGTTCCAACTATTTGAAGTCGCCTTCAAACAGCAGATGTCTTTTGTATTTAAAACATACTTAATCCGCTAAGACTTGATTTTTCCCATTGCGTTTAACTTTATCCAGCAATCGATCTGCACGATTAAAGAGCTGGCTTACTGTTTCGGACTGCTGGTACTCCGCTATACCTGCACTGCTTGTTACCTCTGCAGGTTCTGTATACTCGTTGCCATGAAAGGATAAACGAATTGAATCAGCGATTTCTGCAGCTCTTTTTAATTGAGTATCCGGTAAGACGATCAGAAATTTCCCGCCTGCAAACGATCCGGCAAAATGTGTTTCTTCCAGCGTGTTTCTGATTACTGCACCGGCTTGTCTGATCAGCTCATCTCCAAATAACGGTCCAAATAATGAATTCTGATGCTCAAGATTATCTATATCAAACACAATTAGAGAAACAGTATCCAGTTTACCCGCATTCACCTTTTGTACCACTTGGCCGAGTTTGACCAATATATTTGACCGGTTGTACAGTCCGGTTAATTTATCCCGTTTAGACTGAACTTCCCATTCTTTATTCTTTCTCAGAAGCTCTTCTTTTTCGACCTCAAATTCTGATATGTCAAAGACGATACCGGTCAAAAATAGAGGGGCGCCATCAGCTGAACGTTCCGTTACTTTTCCTCTGTCATAATAGGTCTTATAGGTGCCTTCTTTTGTTTTGATGCGGTATTTGACTTCCCAAACAGGAATCTTTCCCGCCAGATGGGCTCTCATTTCGTCCATTACCCGTTCATAATCATCAGGGTGAAGACGTTCAGTGAAAAACTGAAAATCCACATACTCAGGTAATTCTTCTTTTTTAAACCCTAAAGCAGTAGCTTTCAAGGGGTTGAATGTCACTTTATTTGCTTTGAAATCCCAGTACCAGTGACCCAGGTTTCCTGTCCAGGAGAACTCCTGTGAGTCCTGATTTTGTTGAATAGTCAGCAATTCTCTGTTTAATCGCTTGACTGCTGATAATTCTTCTTTGAGTGTATCGATTTCACGTTGTAGTTCATTCATAGCATCAGCTCCTTAAGCTTTAGTATAATACACATACTAAGGCTTTAATATGACAGTCGTCCTACTATTCGATGGAAATAGAAATAGTTCACAGAATTGTCGATTTTCATTCTCTTTATAGTGCAGCCAGGCATGAGAATAAAGATTTTTCATCGTTTATTCGTCTATCCGCTCAATAGAGACGAGGTGAATCTGCAGTGGGTGACTTTCCATGACCGGTCCTTCATGTGTGACTAGTACTGCATCGCCTACTTCGAACTGCTGATCATCTGGGACAGATACAGACACTTCTGTGCCTGAGGCTCTAATGCTTTCGTCTTCATAGGGTTCGACGATGATATGATTCGTCAGTTGAACTTCCGTAACAATCCCTCTGAACTCCTCTGTCTGATCTTCAGGAATACACCCAGTCAAAAATAGACTTATAAGGACAATCAGACTCCATTTTATGTTCATTTTATACAGCCCCTCTTCACGTTAGTGTTTCTTCAAAAGCAGTTGGTCGATAAAATGATCCGTTGTTTTATGAATGATCATATCTGCTCTAAAACGAGTGGGTAAAATATATTCTTGAAGATTTTTCAAGTTTACAGTTCGCCAGACATTCTTGGCCATCTTAAATGCTTCTTTTCGATCCCCTACTGCGTATGGGTAGTAATAGTTTGTAGGGTCTTTGAATGCTGTCTGCAGCAGCAGGCCAAAACGTTCCAGATACCATTTTTCGATCCGGTCCGGTTCTGCATCGACGTAGAAACTGAAGTCGAAAAAGTCACTGACAAATATTTTCTCATTAGCCGGCAGCTGCAGTACATTGATGCCTTCTACTATAAGAATATCCGGCTGATCAATACTTTCATACTCGTCCGGTACGATATTATACAGACGATGAGAATAAAGAGGCACCTTAATGTCTCGTCTCCCGCTCTTGACATCTCCCATGAAAGAGATCAGGCGATGCATATCATAACTCTCAGGGAAGCCCTTCCGGTTCAGCATGTGCCGTTCTTCCAGCACCTCATTAGGATACAAGAAGCCATCAGTCGTGATCAAGTTGACTTTTTTCTCGGGGTAAGCTCTGGCCATCATAGTCTGAAGAAAGCGCGCGAGTGTGCTTTTCCCGACTGCAACACTTCCCGCTATGCCTATGATGTAAGGTTCTTTGGAATCTGGTCTGTTTAATATCCTTTTGATTTCACTCTGTCTGGAGTGATAATATTTTATATACTGATGAAGGATCTGAAGGATCGGGAGGTAAATTTCTTTTACGTCCTGAACTGATACCTGATCATTGAGCGAGCGTAAAGAGTCGACCTCCTTGTCAGATAAAGAAATTTCGGTTTTATTATTTAACTGTTTCCATTCATCCCTGTCAATAATATAAAATGAATCGGATTCTTTCATGCGGTTTCCTCCGCTCTCTGCTAGTTATCTTTAATAGTTTACCAAATGTCGTGACGCTTTCACAATATAAGACGACTATTTAATTTTCCCCCACAGTGAATCTTTAATTAATTTTAAGTTTAAGTTGGTATGATAAGTTAGAGTTTCTATACAAAATACGTTATGATAGTTAGGATAAAAAGTCTCATAACAAGCTGAGGTGAATTCATGAAGACACTTTCTGATCAGGCAATCGGAACTGCACATGGAAAAATCATTCTTATTGGAGAGCACGCAGTCGTCTATAACGAACCCGCTATAGCTATGCCTTTTCTCGCTACTCCAGTAGAAGTTATTATTGAAAAAATCGAAGGCGACAGTTTTATCTCGTCAAGCTATTATCAGGGATTGTTTAAAACTGTTCCCTCATCTTTAAAAAATGTTCAGACTGTGGTTGAGGCCATTTGTGATGATCTTAATCAGTCGACTGAAGGGATGAGTATCTCCATCTCCAGTCTGATTCCTCCTGAAAGAGGGATGGGTTCCAGTGCTGCTGTTGCGACAGCGTTAGTACGGGCTCTATTTTCGTTCTTTAAAAGATCATTAGATCAGACGACTCTTCTGAGTTATGTTGACATTTCGGAAAAGATTGCTCATGGAAACCCAAGTGGTCTGGACGCGCGCGTTACGAGCAGTGAAGCCCCCATTTATTACAAAAAAAACAGTCAGTTTATAGCTATTCCTTTAAACCTGTCAGGGTTTCTGATCGCTGCTGACACAGGGATGAAGGGTCAGACTAAAAAAGCAGTTGAAGATGTTGCTCAACAAATGCAGCAGTCTTATAAGCAGACCAAAAAAATTGTTACAGCAATAGGTCAACTGACAGATGAGGCCAGAACTGCCATAGAAAAGAATCACATGAGTCGTTTAGGAGAAGTGCTGACTTTATCACACACTTATTTAAGGCAGCTCCGTGTGAGTAATGACGCACTCGATCACCTTGTAAATACAGCACTTCAAAACAACGCGCTGGGAGCTAAATTAACTGGAGGTGGACGCGGAGGCTGTATGATAGCCTTAGCCGACACTGCAAAACAAGCTAAAAAAATTGCTCACAAATTAATGGAAAATGGCGCAGTTGAAACTTGGATCCATGCATTAGGAGAGGACATTAATGAGTAACTGGGTACGTGCACACACAAATATCGCCTTAATCAAATATTGGGGCAAAGAGAATGAAACACTGATCATTCCAAAAAACAATTCACTGTCTTTAACTTTAGACGCCTTTTATACAGATACCAAAGTGACGTTTGACAAGCATTTAACAAAAGATGAACTGATTCTGGACGGCAAAGAACAAGATGACTCTGCCTTAAGCAAAGTTCAGCGAGTCCTTGAGGAAGTAAGGAAAATGGCAGATTTACACCTCTATGCACGTGTCGAAAGCATAAATCATGTGCCGACTGCAGCTGGGTTAGCCTCTTCCGCATCTGGTTTAGCCGCATTAGCCGGGGCAGCCAGTCACGCGGCTGGATTAGATTTGTCTGACAAAGATTTATCGAAACTGGCTCGAATCGGTTCCGGATCAGCCTCAAGAAGTATATTTGGCGGATTCGCTGAATGGGTCAAAGGTCATGACCACGATTCTTCTTACGCTGTCCCTGTTGATGATGCCCAGTGGGACATTGGGATGTTATTTATAATCGTAAATGATGCAGTGAAAGAAGTGTCAAGCAGAGACGGAATGAAACGAACAGTTGAGACCTCCCCTTTTTACGATGGCTGGCTCAAGTCACTGGATACAGATTTAAAAGAGATCAAAATAGCCATATCTGAACGGGATGTCGAAAAAGTCGGCCGCATTGCCGAACGGAATGCTTTAAAAATGCACGCTACAACCTTAGGTGCTGATCCTCCCTTCACCTACTGGACGGCTGAAAGCATGACTGCGATGAATGCGGTCAGAGAGTTGAGAAAGCAAGGATACACTGCATACTTTACGATGGATGCGGGTCCTAATGTCAAAATCATCTGCAGACAGTCACAGTTAAGTGACATAAAAAATAAACTATCCTCTATGTTTAAAGAAGGGCAGCTTATTGAAGCAAAACCCGGTCCGGGGTTACATCTCATAGATTAGTCCTGGTCAATACAATGCATGAAAGGGACTGTCATGAAAAAAACACAAGCTAAAGCGCCCGGAAAATTATATATTGCCGGAGAATATGCCGTTGTCGAACCTGGCTATCCAGCTATTATCGTAGCTGTCGACCGTTTTATTACCGTAGATGTATCACCTGCAGAAGAAAACAGTGGATCTATTTATTCGACTGTCCTATCCAGCGACAACATTAAATGGAAGAGACATCATAATCAGATTCTGTTTACGCCATCAGTCCCTAAAGCAGAAATTATTCAAGCGGCTATGACGGCTGCAGAAGAGTATATCCGCTCTATTATCCCGGATATCCCCTACTATGATGTGACGATTACCAGTGACATGGTTAATGATCAAGGGGTGAAATATGGGTTAGGATCAAGCGGGGCAGTCACAGTCGCACTTATTCAAGCCCTTCTCAAAGCCTTTTCTGTACAATACACTAGCTTGCTTCTTTACAAACTGGCTGCTGTCGCCCATTTATCCTTGAATAGCAGTGGATCTTTTGGAGATTTGGCTGCGGCAAGTTTTACGGGCATGATTGCCTATGCGAGTTTCAACAAGCAATCTGTACGGGATCAATTGGAAACACGATCTATTAAAGATATCGTCGAAACTGAGTGGGAAGATCTTTTTATTGAACAGCTTCCTCCCCTAAAAGACCTGTCTCTATTAGTGGGATGGACGGGTTCGCCTGCTTCGACTGAATCATTAGTCAGTCATGTTGCCCATAGTCGTGAGACGTTATCCTACGATCAGTTTCTGTCAGAGAGTAAAGGTTGTGTTAATCGGCTGATTACGGCAATCAAGCAGCAAGATACATCGGCTATACTTACCGAGGTAGCCATTAACAGACAACTTTTACTGAAGATGAGCCACTCAAAACAGTTTGAGCTGGAAACGCCTCTTCTTTCGAAATTATGCAGTATTTCAGAAGCCCATCATGCAACCGCAAAAACGTCTGGTGCAGGTGGTGGGGACTGCGGAATTGCACTTATTCCGCGAGATGCAGACCGTGACGCTATTGTTAATGAGTGGTCAAAAGCAGGAATCACCTCTTTACCGCTTACTGTCTATACACACTAATCTACTTAATTGGAGTGACCTTATGTCTAAGCCTAACAACCGTAAAAATGAACATGTATCGTTATCAGAAAAATTTTATCCGGAGCAAGTATCATCATTTGAAGATATTAAATTTGTCCATCAGTCTTTTCCCGAAATAGATGTAGCTGATGTCGATTTGTCTGTTTCATTAGAAGGCTTGCATTTCTCTGTCCCTTTTTTCATTAATGCGATGACTGGCGGAAGCGAGTGGACAGGAAAAGTAAACGAAAAATTAGCCGTTATTGCTAGAGAAACAGGATTGGCTATGGCAACTGGATCTGTAAGTGCTGCATTAAAAGACCCTGCTCAGGAAGAAACATTCAAAATTGTACGTCAGACAAATCCAAACGGTTTAGTCTTTGCTAATTTAGGTGCTGGCCATGGACTGGAAAATGCAAAAAAAGTCGTGGATTTACTAGAAGCAGATGCCTTCCAAATTCACATTAACGCCCCTCAGGAAGTCGTTATGCCTGAAGGAGACCGTGAGTTCAAAGGATGGCTGAAAAACATTGAATCGATTGTTAATGGTCTAGATGTGCCCGTGATCGCAAAAGAAGTAGGATTTGGAATGAGCAGAGAAACGATTAGACAATTAGAGTCTATTGGCGTGAAACTGATCGATGTCAGCGGCAAGGGTGGAACCAATTTTGCACAAATCGAAAATTTCCGACGAAAAGATTTCAAACTCGATGACCTTGAAGAATGGGGACAAACGACTGCAGTATCTTTACTGGAAGCTGGCGAGAGTGTTGTTAACTCACATATCATTGCTTCCGGCGGGATCAGACGACCAATGGAAATGGTTAAAGCGATGTCGCTTGGCGCTTCACTGAACGGCTTATCCAGTCAATTCATGCACATGGCTCTGGATGATGTTGATCAGGCCATCGAAACGATCAATCAGTGGAAAATCGAGCTGACACACATCATGACTTTATTAGGCGCAAAAAGGATTGAAGACCTTAGAAAATCTGATGTCATCATTACTGGAGAAACAGCACAATGGTGCGCAGCAAGAAAAATCAATCTACAAAAATATGCTTCTCGTTCGTAAGGCGAGACGTTTTTTCATTCGGTGACAGTCACACACAGTTAACTTAAAATGAGGGAATGCCATGAAAAATACTCAGCAGTCATTTTTCCATTCTACTTGGTGGACCATATTCTATATTTTTCTTCAATGTACATGGGGGGGCTTACAAAGTTTTTTAGGATTTTGTTTATTTCTCATTCATTTGAAAGACCCTCATGACTTTTATCATGGAAGTATCCGAACGAAATGGCCGACATTAAACGGCATTTCTCTAGGGTTGTTTATTTTTACGCCCAATGAGGAACAATCGGGTAATGTTAAATGGACATCAACTGACAGAAATAAGATAAAAGATAAATGTGAGCGCATCTCAGTTCATGAATTTGGTCATACATACCAGTCCATAATTTTGGGGCCTCTGTATCTATTTACTGTCGGCATCACTTCTCTCATCTGGTCCAGATCCAAACATTATCAATCTAAACGGAAAGAATATGGGTTATCCTATTCTTCTTTATGGACAGAAAAATGGGCAAATCGTTTAGGGGAGAAAATCCTAGACCGCCCATCAATCACACATTGATCCTATCAAAAAGGCAAATCACCCCGACTATTACCTGGGTTGATTTGCCTTTTTCAGTTTAATGACGACTGGTTTATAACGCTTTACTGAATACTGTTTCTACCTCATTCCCTTGTTCAAGCGTATCGATTTTTACAAACCCGAATTTTTCATAAAGTCCGTCATGACTGCTGACTATATAAACTGTTTCAAACCCGCAGTCTTTAAGGTACCTGGATCCTTCAGAAATCAGCTGTTCACTTAACCTGTCCCCTCTAGCTTGTTCAGCAACAAAGACAAAGCCTATAAACGGGCTGTAAGGCAACTCAGGATACGTATCTTTCTTAGTCAACGTACAGAATCCAACTATCTCGTCCCCTTTTACAGCGACTAAAATTCTTTCCCAATCAGAAAACGTCTTTTGCTGCATCAGGTCTGCCAGAAAGTCTGCTGTTTTCCAAGAACACCGTTTGGCATAATTGATCATGTCTTCCCAAAGATAATGATGCTGATCAACAAAAATGAACGCCATGCTCTCCCTCCTATTCAAACAATCAGCCACATGACGGTGATAGCTAAGATACCCAGTATCATGGACCATAATAAACTTTTCGTTTTTAATGCAATCAAAATGACCAGTACTGAAGGGATCAATTTGATATTGAGTACAGGATTCAAATTGAAAGTGCCTTCCCAGAAAAAGATATCAGAAGCGACTAGTGCCGCGAAAATAGAAACTGGAATAAACGACATCCAGCGGCTTAATGACGGTGATATCTCTTTTTTGCTGAGTAAAAGTAATGGGAAAAACCTGGGAATGAATGTGACAATGGCCATGCCTGTAATTAAAAACAATGGATGACTAAGCATGTTTATGCCCTCCTTTCCGCCTGTTTTCAATTGAATCTACATAATAACCGACAAATGATGCGATGACCGTAGCTATAACCAGTGCGATATTATGCTGGAGCACGATCGTTAATGCTACTGTAAGAATGATCGACACCCCTGCTGCAGCGATATGCGGTTTTGATACAAATTGAAGGACCATCATGCATAAGAACATAGCAATAAGTGCATAATTCATGATCATCGTATTGATTGGAATCTGGCTTCCGATCATTCCTCCTACCGCTGTGCTCAAAGCCCACGTCCCGTAGTTGGACACACCGGTCACCAATGCTTCTGATGGCGTCCACCATCCCTCCTGAAATTTAGAATAATTGATTCCAAAGGTCTCATCAGATAAAGTATGACCAAATAAACTTAGAAATTTAAGTGACCGATTTTTAACAAAGCCTGATATACTTGCCGACATTAAAATATGCCTTAAGTTAAGAAAGAAAACCATCACTATAATCGATGGAAAGGAGGCGCCCAAAACCACCATACTGGCCGCTAGAAACTGTGCTGCCCCGGCGTAAACAAGGACACTCATTATAAAGATGTGACTCACTGAAAATCCTGCGTCATAAAGGACGATTCCACATGCTATGCCCAGAGCGATATAGCTCACCATGATCGGCGAACTTGCTTTGATTCCACTTGCAACTGTTTCGCGGTTCATTTTTACACCCCAACCCTGTTATGTAAATTTTTTTATAGTATAGCACATTCAAGGCCGCAAAAAAGAGCCGACACTGCAGAAATCGAGTGTCGGCTCTTTTAAATAGGTTTTTATTGAACGATATCATAAATCAGCGTTGGTTCTGTACCCGTCTCAGCTAAACGAACATTGGATAAAACTTTGCTGATGACTTCATCTTTAATTTCACTGTTCGAATATAGTGTAGCGATCGAATCGCCCTGCTTCACTTTATCGCCGACTTTCTTGTGCAGGTAAAGTCCGGCAGACAAGTCGATGTGACTTTCTTTGGTTTCGCGTCCCGCACCTAACATCATTGCTGCAATGCCGACTTGATCAGCTACTATTTCTGATACCACGCCACTCTCTTCTGAAAACACTTCTTTAGTATATGCAGCCGTTGGTAGCACGCCTTCTGGATCATCAGCTACAGACGGGTCGCCTCCCTGCGCTTCAACGAATACTTTGAATGCAGCTAGTGCTTTTCCGTTATGCAAATTCTCTTCCAGTTTTTCACGCGCCTCTTCCAGCGAAGAAGCCGCTCCACCAAGGTAGGCCATCTGACTGCCTAACACTAAGCATAGTTCAGTTAAATCATCTGGGCCTTTCCCTTTAAGCGTATCGATGGCTTCTTTTACCTCGAGTCCATTTCCAATGGCATTCCCCAAGGGTTGACTCATATCAGAAATAACAGCCATGGTATTTCTTCCGACAGATTTCCCGATTTTTACCATTGTTTCAGCCAATTCTCTTGCCTGTTCAACACTCTTCATGAAGGCTCCAGCACCTGTCTTGACATCCAGAACGATCGCGTCAGCACCGGAAGCAATCTTTTTGCTCATGATCGAACTGGCAATCAACGGAATAGACTCTACAGTCCCCGTCACATCGCGCAATGCGTAAAGTTTTTTATCTGCAGGAGTCAAATTCCCTGACTGCCCCACAACAGCTACTTTGTTTTTATTAACTAACTCGGCGAAATCATTTTGTGATAATTCGACGTGGAATCCTGGGATAGCTTCGAGTTTATCGATTGTTCCCCCCGTGTGACCTAACCCGCGCCCGCTCATTTTAGCTACAGGTACGCCGACACTGGCTACTAAAGGAGCTAGCACTAATGTGGTCGTATCCCCCACTCCACCAGTAGAGTGTTTATCTACTTTGACGCCTTCGATAGCTGATAAATCGATTTGATCACCTGATTCAACCATTGCCATTGTCAAGGCGCTGCGTTCTTCTTCAGTCATTCCTTTAAAATAAATAGCCATAGCCATTGCACTCATCTGATAATCCGGGATAACTTCTTTGGTGTACTGGTCGATCATCCATTTGATTTCATCAGTTGTCAGTGCATTATCGTGCTGTTTTTTTTCAATTAAGTCGATCATTCTCATAAGTATTAAACACTCCATTCTACAGTATCTTGTAAGCCTTATTCTAGCACACCTAGGGCCGTTTAGAAGGAGATTTCACTTAGAGATAATAAGAATATTCCAATAAATGTCAACTCTACTACACGATATTTTTAAAAAATGTTAAAATTGGGAGGAAGCGCAGACAAACAAATACTTAAGGGAGCGATTTCATGACTAGTCAAAAATTGAATACCTTTTTAGAGAAAAATCTCCAAGAATTAAAAGATAACGGTTTATATAATGAGATAGATGTACTGGAAGGTCCTAACGGTGCAGAAATAAAAATCAACGGAAAACAGCTGATCAATATGTCTTCCAACAACTACCTTGGATTTGCAAATGACGACCGTCTGAAAGTAAAAGCCAATGAAGCAACCGACACATATGGGGTAGGTGCCGGTGCCGTTCGAACCATCAACGGAACACAGGCTATTCATGAAGAACTGGAAGCAAAAATAGCTGAATTCAAACACACTGAAGCAGCAGTTGCTTTCCAGTCTGGATTCAATTGTAATATGGGTGCCATCTCAGCAGTTATGAACAAAAATGATGCCATTTTATCAGATGAGCTGAACCATGCGTCAATTATTGATGGCTGTCGTTTATCCGGGGCTAAAGTCATTCGTGTGAAGCACCAGGATATCGATGATTTACGTGCTAAAGCTAAAGAAGCGGTTGAAAGTGGCCTCTATGAAAAAATCATGTACATTACCGATGGGGTCTTTTCAATGGACGGCGACGTTGCCAAATTACCAGAAATCGTTGAAGTCGCAGAAGAATTCGACTTGATCACATATGTCGATGATGCTCACGGATCTGGCGTAATGGGTAAAGGGGCAGGAACCGTTAAACACTTCGGACTGCAGGACAAAATCGATTTTCAGATGGGCACATTGTCTAAAGCTGTGGGAGTAGTAGGTGGATACGTTGCCGGAACTCAGAATCTGATCGACTGGCTGAAAGTACGTGCACGTCCTTTCTTATTTTCAACGTCATTAACACCTGGCGCTGCAGCTGCCTGTATGGAAGCCATCGCTATCATGTCCAACTCTACTAAAGAGCATGACCTGTTATGGGAAAATGGGCGTTACCTTAAAGAAGGATTGAAGAATCTAGGTTTCAACATAGGAAACTCAGATACGCCTATCACTCCTTGTATCATTGGTGAAGAGAAACTGACTCAGAGCTTTTCTAAACGCTTAACTGAAGAAGGCGTCTATGCTAAATCAATCGTCTTCCCAACCGTCCCTCGTGGAACTGGTCGAGTAAGAAATATGCCAAGTGCTGCTCATACAAAAGACCAATTAGATAAAGTACTGGAAATTTATGAAAAAGTAGGGAAAGAACTGAACGTAATAAGCTAGTCTCTTCTTTCTAAATGTATGATAAAAAGTCTATAAAATCGGAGGATTTTTAGTGAAAAAAATTATTATAACAGGTGCTCTTGGACAAATCGGTTCTGAGTTGACAACCAGATTACGTGAGGTCTATGGGACAGAGAATGTAGTTGCCACAGATATTAGACAACCAGAAGACTCAAAAGTAGTTAATGACGGTATTTTTGAAGTTCTCGATGTGACGGATGCTGAACGTATGAGAGCTTTGGTGGACGAATACCAGGTCGATACATTTATTCATCTAGCCGCTCTTTTATCAGCTGTTGCTGAGGCAAAACCGCAGCTGGCATGGACACTGAATATGGGTGGATTAATGAATGCCCTGGAAGTCGCTCGCGAATGTGACCTGAAATTCTTTACGCCAAGTTCAATCGGTGCATTCGGACCTCAGACGCCTAAAGACCAGACACCACAAGTGACTGTCCAGCGTCCGACCACAATGTATGGCGTAACTAAAGTCAGCGGTGAACTCCTTGGTGATTACTACTTCCAGAAATTTGGAGTGGACACACGCAGCGTTCGTTTCCCGGGACTGATTTCATATGACACATTACCTGGCGGCGGTACAACGGACTACGCCGTTGATATTTATTACGAAGCATTGAGAAACAATGCCTACACTTCGTTTATTGATAAAGGCACATACATGGATATGATGTATATGCCTGATGCTGTTGACTTGATCATTCAGCTTATGGAAGCAGACAGTGATCAGCTGATCAACCGTAACGCTTATAATGTCAGTGCAATGAGTATTGCGCCAGAAGATGTTGAAAAAGCCATTCAAAAACACCAGCCTGGCTTCAAGTTAAGCTATGACGTGGATCCAATAAGACAAGGAATCGCCGATTCTTGGCCTAACGCCATCGACACAACTGCTGCACAAGAAGAATGGGGCTTCTCTCCCAAGTATGACTTGGACAAAATGACCGCAGACATGCTGTCAAAGTTAAAAATAAAAGTCGTTTAAACTAGCTAATGTGAAAAACCATCTGAACAGTCCTTTCTTCCCTCACAATTAGGGAACAGGCGACTCGTTCGGATGGTTTTTATTTTTTCCGGTTTTAATTAGCTACTCCTATGGCGCATTCTCGTTGAATACGATTAATTTCGCTTTATAGCGCCTACTCGAAGCATAGTGGCTTCTTGACTTGGACTTATAACCCGCTATAGCGACTACTCGAAGCTGCATGTCTTCTCGAGTATGCCTTATATCCCACTATAACGACTACTCGGAGTGGGATGTCTTCTCGAGTCTGCCTTATATCGATCTATAACGCCTACTCGGAGTGGAATGTCTTCTCGAGTCTGACTTATATCCCGCTATAGCGACTACTCGGAG
Source organism: Alkalibacterium sp. (assembly GCA_020832185.1). GTDB lineage: Bacteria > Bacillota > Bacilli > Lactobacillales > Carnobacteriaceae_A > Alkalibacterium. Next base: position 79,920 of record JAFIFE010000028.1, on the reverse strand, counting down.
CGGGGTGTCTTCTCGAGTCTGACTTATATCGCTCTATAACGACTACTCGGAGCGGGGTGTCTTCTCGAGTATGACTTATAACCGGTTATATCACCTACTCATTCATGCTACTGATAATGAGTCACCTATATCGATAACTAAAGTCTGCATTCTTAACGAGTCACATCGATAACTTCTGGCCCATCTTCTCTCCCTACGATTACCTTTGTGACACAATCAAGGAATAAGCCGTGCTCGACGACTCCAGTCACTGAATCCAGCCAGGTTGCCAGTTCATGCGGGTTCTCAATGACACCCAGGTGTAAATCGATAATATAATTCCCAGAATCTGTGATGAGTTTTTCGGCGTTTTCGTCCATTCTAAACGAAGGACTTAATTCCTCTCTGGTGAAAAGATTAAAGACCTGATCGCACCCGAATTTCACTACTTCAACTGGGAGTGGGAATGCACCTAACTGCGATACCATTTTACTGTCATCTACGATCCAGATGACCTCTTCAGACTGGTTAGCGACCATTTTTTCGAATAGATGAGCCGCTCCGCCCCCTTTGATTCCTTGAAAATCATCAGAAATTTCATCGGCTCCATCGATCGTTACATCAATATGATCCACTTCATTTAAGTCTTTCAATGGTATCCCTAACTCATTGGCCTGCTCAGTCGTACGGTGAGAAGTTGTGACTCCAACGATTGACAATCCCTCTTCCTTCAAGCGTTTCCCAATCGCTTCGACCATATAATAGGCAGTCGATCCTGTTCCGAGACCGACGATCATTCCATCTTTTACAAATTCAGCTGCCTTGTACCCAACCATTTTCTTTAAGTTCACTTTACTGACCCCTTTATATAAATATATTACCTAAATTATAGCATACTAAAAAGGAAGCAAGGACTCAAAATCAGCTCCCTGCTTCCTTTTTTACTATTTCATCATTTTAAATTCCAGAAACAGATCATTATAAATACCTGTGTATTCGAGCCCCAGATCTTCATAAACTTCAAGATTGTCCATCATTTCCTCACTTGGATAAAACTGCTCATCTTCAATGGTTTCTTCCGGCAGAAAGGCCATCGCTTTTTCGTTAGGCGTGCTGTAACCGATGTAGTCAGCATTCTGAGCGGCAACTTCAGGATCCAGCATGAAGTTGACGAACGCATAAGCGGCTTCTTCGTTTTGAACCGTATGCGGAATCACCATATTGTCAAACCAGAGATTAGACCCTTCCTCAGGCAGAATATAAACGATCGACTCATTTTCCCACATCATATCAGCCGCTTCTCCTGAATAGGTGACAGCGATCGATGCTTCTTCCTGAATCATGTACATCTTGATTTCATCCGCAACCAGTGCTTTGATATTCGGCGATAAGCCTCTCAGCTGTTCAGTGGCTTCCTGCAGTTCGGCTTCATTTCTTGAATTTAAAGAATACCCCAGGGTCTGCAGACCGATGCCGATGACCTCGCGTGCTCCATCGATCATGAGTATGCTGTTTTCCAGTTCTGGTCGGTACAGATCCTCCCAACTTTCAGGCTCAAATCCTTCCAGCATATCTTCATTATATGCAATACCTAAAGTCCCCCAGAAATAAGGAATAGAGTAACGGTTCAATGGATCAAAATTTAAATCCAAAAAGTCAGGATCAATATTCTCGAGTCCTTCGATGCGTGAATGATCCAGTTCAACAACCAGGTCTTCTTCAATCATCCGCTCGATCATGTACTCACTTGGAATAGCCATATCGTACCCTGTTCCGCCTTGCTGTATTTTCGTATACATGGCTTCATTTGAATCAAATGTTTCATAGACCACACGGTAACCTGTCTCTTCTTCAAACTGTTCGATCAGATCTGAATCGATGTAATCCCCCCAGTTATATAGGTGAAAGACATCAGATCCGCTTGTCCCTTGTGCTCTTTCAATATAGCGACTGCCCGCTAAAGCAGCTACCGTTAAAGCTAAAATGAGTAAAGCCAGTGTCGTTAATTTTTTCATTATGGCGTCACCGCTTTCTCGTGATTGGTCGGGTCCATGTGGGTCAATCGCTTCGTGCGCTGCTGTCTTTGAATAAAGTAATAACCAGCAACAAGACTAAACGCAACCAGGAATAAAATCGTGCTCAAGGCATTGATTTCAAGACTGACCCCTTGGCGTGCTCTTGAATAAATTTCAACAGAAAGCGTCGCAAAGCCGTTTCCTGTTACAAAGAAAGTGACTGCAAAATCATCTATAGAATACGTAAAGGCCATGAAATAACCAGCTAGAATTCCGGGGGTAATACTCGGCAGAATGATTTCTTTCAACACCTGCCAGTTGTTTGCCCCCAAATCTTTTGCGGCAGTAATCATATTCTCATTCATCTCTTCAAGTTTAGGAAGTACCATCAGCACCACTATTGGAATACTGAAGGCAATATGAGAGAGGAGAACTGAATAGAATCCTAATCTGAAACCGACAACAGTAAAGAGAAGCAGAAAACTCGCTCCTATGATAACATCAGGTGAGACAAGTAATATATTATTGAACCCCAGCAACATATTCTGAGTTTTGCTTCGTTTAGCGTAGTAAATGCCAATGGCTCCTAACGTTCCAATGGTCGTTGCTAATAAGGCAGACAATAATGCCACGCGTATAGTATCTAACGCAATGATCATTAATCGAGTATCTTCAGCTAATGACGAATAATGCTCTAGAGTAAACCCGCTGAACTGATTCATCGTTCCCGCTTCATTGAATGAATAGACTATCAGATATGCAATCGGGGAATATAAAAGGATAAAGACAATGATTAAATATAAGGATGCCCATTTGTTATTTTTAATCATTTAACAGGCACTCCTTTCTTACGTTTACGTGTCAGGAACATGACCCCGAACATGATGATGATCAGTACGATTCCCATTGTCGATCCCATCCCCCAGTTTTGTGTGACAAGGAAATGCTGTTCAATTGCAGTTCCTAATGTGATCACTCGGTTCCCGGCTATCAGACGAGTCAGCATGAACAATGATAATGACGGGATGAAAACGGCCTGTATGCCGCTTCTTACACCAGATAATGACATAGGAAAAATAACTGTCAGGAATGTTTTCCATTCGTTGGCGCCTAAGTCACGACTCGCATATACCATCGAATCATCAATCTCATCAATCGCATTAAAAACTGGCAGCAGCATAAAAGGTATTTCAATATATGTTGCCACGATCAGGAAACTGATACGTGTGAATAATAACGGCTGTGCGCCTATACCCATAAACTCAAGCATCTGATTCGCCACGCCTGTCTGACTTAGAATCCCTATAAAAGCATAAGTTTTAAGTAGAATATTCATCCATGTCGGCATGATCAGTACAAGCAGCCATAACTGTTTGTTGTCCGTTCGGGTCAGAAAGTATGCAGCGGGATAGCTGATTGCGAGAGTCAGTACAGTGATTAAAAAAGCATATAAAAATGACTGCATAGTCATTGTCAGATACACGCGTGATGTGAAATACGTCTGAATATTGGTTAGTGTAAAGCCCCCGTCGAGTCCTCTAAAGGATTGAAACAGCAAGAGGAGCACCGGGAAAACGACAAACAGCAGAATCCATAGATAATAGGGGATAGACAACAGCTTTCTTTGTTTAACCATCTAAGCTGTCTCCTCCTTGATCTGCATGGGAAGAAGGTGCTGAAAATTGCTCGATTCGTTCATCAAACGATTCTTCAGTCTCGTTTATACGCATGATATGAATATCCTGAGGATCGAATTGCAGTCCGACTCGTTTGCCTGGATCCGTCTTTTTAGTGGAATGAACCATCCATTCATTCCCTTCACTATCTCTTCCAACAATTTCATAATGAACGCCTCTGAAAAGCTGAGTTTCAACTTTGATCTGCAAAGCACCGTTTTCTGCTTCAGTAAGCACCAGATCCTCAGGTCGAATAACGACATCTACCTTTTCGTTCGAGTTCATTCCACCGTCCACACACTTAAATGACTGCCCTGCAAAGGAGACAACGTAGTCCTCAATCATACGGCCGCCTACAATATTACTTTCTCCAATAAAGTCCGCAACATAACGGTTGATCGGTTCATCGTAAATATCATTAGGTGTCCCCGTCTGAACGATTTCACCTTCACTCATGACCATAATCTCGTCACTCATAGCGAGCGCTTCTTCCTGATCATGGGTGACGAATAAAAACGTGATTCCCAAACGCTGCTGCAATTCCCTAAGTTCATACTGCATTTCTGTTCGTAATTTCAAGTCCAGCGCTGAAAGTGGCTCATCTAAAAGCAGTACATCCGGTTCATTGACTAATGCACGTGCAATGGCCACACGCTGTTTTTGTCCCCCGGACATCTCAGAAATCTCACGTTCGGCGAACCCTTCAAGGCGAACCAATTTTAAGACGTCACTGACCTTTGTCTTGATTTCATTTTTACTTATTTTCTTCATTTTTAACCCAAAAGCGACATTATCGAATACGTTCATATGAGGAAACAATGCATAGTCCTGGAAAACAGTATTCACTTTGCGTTTATTTGGAGGTGTGTTTTTTGTATCTTCTCCGTTCAGATGAATAGAGCCTCCGGTGGGCGTTGTAAACCCGGCCAGCAAGTTTAATATAGTGGACTTCCCGCAACCGGAAGGACCCAGCAAAGTGTAGAATTTTCCTTTTTCCAAGTCAAAAGAAAGTGTCTTTAATACTCTCTCTTTATCATATTTTTTTTCAACCTGATCGAAGGAAACAATGATTTCTTCAGTCAACAAAAAACACCCCTTTAAAACCGATTTAATTAACCTTTATAATTATAGCGATTAAGGGGTGAAAAGCAATATTTATTCAGTTATTTTCAGATTATTCACGTGAAATATGTTAAAAAAATGACACCCTGTTTCGTCTGGCTATGAGCAATTTAAAATATGCCTTTATTCCATAAGGTCCGTGCTTTGTGCTGGCTGTTTAAACCGTATGCTTTTCTTCGTGCTTTGAGATGATGGCTTCACAGATTTCATGACTGAGAAGTGCCGACTCCAAAGTGACCGGCATAGTCAGCTGATTTTCAAGAGCGTCAATAAACCCTTTGATCATAGGCTGAAACCCTCTTTTTTTCAAAGTCTCAGTCCAGTCATCCGCGGACTGATCCAGTTTCCCCTCTTTAGAGTATTTCGAAAGGTCGGTCAGGTTTTCAACTGTATACGTTCCAGAGGGGCCTTGCAGCTCAAGCGTTTCTCTTTTAGCTCCAGATTCGTTGTTCACGGAAACAAGCGCCGTGGTTTGAGCCGACTTCAGCATGGCCCATGCACGTTTAAACTGACCGTTTTCTTCCACGACTTCAGAATCAGTTATCCTTATGCTCTGATCGTCCATTAAAAAGACAGCTGTGTCGATTGGATGGATCATCAGATCGTATATCCGGTACCGAACAGGAAAATCTGTCGCATTCGCCTGATTTTTCTGAACAATCAGCATATTTTTATCTTTTATCTGTGCTAATGCATGAACCTGAGGAGCGAAACGGCGATTGAAACCAATCATTAAAGGCGTCTGGCTCTCTTCAGATAACTGCATCAGCTCTTTGGTCTCCTTGATCGCCTCAGTCAGAGGCTTGTCGACTAAGACAGGAATCGACCGATTAAGAAAGAATCGAATCATTTTATAATGTGTTTGAGTGGGAGTATGAATGCACACTGCATCCACCACTGCCGCCAATTCTTTCCAGGATGTATGTAAGTGTGCGTCTTCTAATCCATACTTAGTACCTAGTGCTCGCAGCTTATTTTCATCTCGGGTACAAAAATGCCAGGTATGCTCCGGGAATTGTGTGGTATATATCGGGAGATACGCTTTTTGAGCAATCGTTCCAAGTCCAATGACACCTATATTCATTTGTTTGTCCTCCATTTTTTTAGACCAAAAAAAGAGCAGCCTTTAAAACGATCATGACCTCAACAAGTCACCGATTTAGTACTGCTCCTCTGGTTTAATTTTCTTCTGTTAACGGCACTATTTTTTCCAACTGTGCCTGAAATGTGCTCGTTGCTTTTTTCATCAAGTTTTCTTTGCTGCCCACTTCAGCTGGATGATCTTCACCGATGATCTTCACTTCTGTTTCAAGCTGGACCCCATCTTTTTCCAGGACAACTTCTTTAATGTGTTCAATCAATTCAATATAATCCGTTGCAGTGGCGTGATCGATATTTACAATAAATCCTGCATGCTTTGTGGAAATCTGAGCGCCACCCCATTTAAGGCCTTGTAATCCAGCATCCTGAATCAGTTTCCCTGTGAAATACCCTGTTGGACGTTTAAAAACAGATCCACACGACGGGTATTCGAGTGGTTGTTTGGATGTGCGGAGATAAGTGAGCTCATCCATTTTTTCTTTGATCTCGTCTTCATCCCCTTTTTTCAGCTCAAACACCACTTCTAAAGCAATCTCGTCTGTTTCCTGCAGTTTGCTGTGACGATAGGAAAAATCCATATCCTTATTCACACGTTCAAACATTTGACCATCACGTGTTAATACAGTAACGGCTTTGATGACTTCTTTAACTTCTCCACCATAGGCTCCTGCATTCATATAAACTGCTCCCCCAATACTGCCGGGAATGCCACAGGCAAATTCCAGACCGGTCAGACCAGCCTGGTACGCGCGTCTGCTTACTTCAATAAGTGCTGCACCAGTCAGCACCTTGATTGTATTCTCATTGATTACGATTTGATTCATATCCGTTAAGATAATGGTTGCGCCACGTATGCCGCCGTCTTTAACAATAAGATTACTCGCATTGCCTAAAATAGTGACAGGCCATTCTTCTTTATTCAACCACTTTATCAGTTCCTGAACTTCTTCCTTGGTTTTAGGAAAAATCAGAGCATCCGCCGGTCCACCTGTTTTAGTATAAGTGTAACGGGATAAAGGTTCATTTTCTTTAATAGTCGTTTTAGGGAAATTCATTTTAAGTTTATTTATATTCATAATGATTTATTGTCCTCTCGTAAAGCACTGACTCGAATTCTTATCATTCTTTTATTAGTGTGCAAATCATGTCTATTCTAACATTATTTATTATCAATGTGTAGGGCTGTAATGAATTGTCACCTAATCGTCAAGTCTTAAGTCATACCCTAGAGATGTTTTTCCAGCAAACTGGTCGAAATGATCTCGCTTAGCAATTCCTAAAAAACGCGTCTCTTCATCAATGGTGTCATCCGGGTTTATTTCCAGCAGGAATTCATCTTCTCCATCCTGTCTGCCAATTATTGACACTTTATAACTGCGATACAAGTCTAATTCTGCTAACGTTCGACCGACCCATTCTTTAGGGACCGCAAACTCGGCCACTACGATATTCTGTCTGATTTCGACCATCTCGTTAACAAATGAGCGCATCAGTTTGCGTGCAGTATTTTGTCCCATCTCAACATCTGGAATAATGACATGACTTGCTCCCATTTTATAAAAGATGTTCTCTTCGATCTTTGTATTCGCAATAGCATAAACCATGTCCACTTCAAGTTCCTGGCAATACTCCAAGCTCAGGACTGTCTCTTCGAGGCTCATACCCGATCCGACAACGGCAATATCGACACTCTGGAAATCGATTTCTTTTAAAAATCCGCTGTCTATACGTGTAGCCCGCACAGCTTCCTGCAAGTAGTCTTTGCACTCATCAATATTGTCCTGATCCTTATCAAGTCCCAGCACTTCAGTATTGTAACGTGTCAGCTCTTCAGCTAATGCCCGTCCAAAAATACCTAACCCGATAATCCCTACTACCTTATAATCCATCATGTCACTCCTCGAATGAGATCTTTATCTGATTGCCGCTCAGGTCCTGCACATTACCCCAGCATGACATCGATTGTTGGATAAATACGTTCGCGTTCCTGTTTCTGGCGTCCAATCAGTCCCATAAAGACGGATAACGGTCCGATCCGTCCGGCTAGAAATAAAAAGGCGATAATCGATTGGCCTGCCCGTGTATAATCGCTAATGTCGTTCCCCGTTATTCCAACCGTTGAGACTGCTGCAGTTGCCTGTACAGTCAAATCATAGTAACTTTCAGCCTCTGTCCACATTAAAATCACTATACCCGTAAACAAAAGAAGGAATACACTAATAAAAATAACCATTGCCTGCTTGACTGTTTTGATATGAATATCTCTTTTTGAAAAAGCGACGCTCTCCTGCCCCTTGATTTCACTTAGAAAAGCCAGCACGATAACTGCGAACGTAGTGGTTTTCATTCCTCCTCCTGTACTGCCTGGTGCAGCACCGATCATTGCCAGACTAAGCAGAATCAATATAGTTCCCTGTCTGAACGAATGAAATTCTACGACTGAAAAACCGGCAGTCCTCATGGTAATCGACTGAAACAGTGACAGATAAACCCGATTGCCCAAAGAAAATGATCCAAGTGTATCAGGGTTTGTCCACTCTGCGACTAGTAAAAGAACCACACCAAATGTAATCAGAAAAGCTGTCGTATTTAATATCATTTTAGTGGTCACTTCTAATCGTCTATATAATCTTCTAAATCCCATTTTTTTGTAGTTCATAATGAAAAAGGGCAGCTTTGCCCGAAAATCAAACCAGACGATATGACCCAATCCACCTAAAAAAACTAAAAGTAAAACGACTGATAACACCCAGGGGTCTGAAGCAAAGTCCTGTAGACTATTACTGCTGAAGCTGACAAAGCCCGCATTTGTAAACGAAGAGACCGCCAGAAACAGCGAATGGAACACGCCATTCCCCAAACCATAAAGCGGTATAAACCGGACTGAGAATAAAGCAAAACCGACAGACTCCATTACAAATGTATACTTGTATACTTGTTTTAAATAATCCTGCATGTTGGTAATTCGATATCTATTTAAGACATCGCTAAGTAAGTCCTTTTGAGAATGACTCATTCTCTGGTTCATCAATAATGTGACCAGTGCCAGGAAGGTCATGAGCCCTAATCCACCGATCTGCATAAGCGCGATCGCAACTATCTTTCCAAAGAGTGAATAGGTTTCAGAAAACTCAACTGATGTCATACTGTTGATGGACACTAAAGAAGCGGATGTAAAAAAATGATCAAATACGGTCCCTGACTGTTCAGCGGTATGACTGATGGGAAGGGAAAGTAATCCGCCACCCATCCCTATTGAAATCAGTGAGGCTAAAATAATTTTCAAACTGTTCGGCCACTGCCTTATTCTAAGAAGTAACTTTGTCATGTAGGCACCTCGAGTCAATTTCTTTAAATATAGTCTACCAAATTTTATTAAAAAAGTAGACTCAAACAGTTACCTCTTCTTCTTTAATTGCCCAGGTTGAGGGGACTTGACTTCTGATCAGGACCGTTTCCTCCACCAATAAACAGACAAATGTATCCTTCTTATTTGAACAAATCAAACATGAATGAGCATGAGTCTTGCTTTTTACTTTCAGTGAGACTATAATAACCATACAAACTAATATTGTACGGGAGTAACAGGCAGAGTTTTCTCTGTTGCAGTGCCACCATTCGTAGATACCTAATCTGCTGGTGCTGCATTAAATTGTGAGACGTATACGGAGTGAGACCTCCGTATACGTCTTTTTTTATCTCTTATTCCCGAAAAAAGAGAGGAAAATAAAATGGACTACTATAAAAAAACGAGTGAGGATGTCCTCAAGGAACTGAACTCTTCGTCAGAAGGTTTATCAAATGAAGAGGTCAGTCAACGCCTTGAAACATACGGACTCAATGAAATCGCTCAAAAAGATAAGCGTTCCATCTTTTCGTTATTTGTTGAATCATTCAAAGATCCTATGGTTATCGTTTTACTGATTGTGGCTATTATTCAAATACTGATCGGCGAGCAACTGGAATCTTTGATTATCTTTACAGTATTGATTCTTAATTCAATCCTCAGTGTGGTTCAGACGAAAAAAGCTGAGGACTCACTGGAATCCTTGCGAAAAATGGCTTCACCTAACGCAACAGTTTTACGAAACGGCAACACTCAGTCGATAGAAGCGAAAAATGTAACGGTGGGCGATGTCGTTATTTTAGAAGCCGGCAATAACATTCCAGCAGATGGCCGCCTGATTGAAGCTGAATCTCTTCAAGTTCAGGAAGGATCACTCACTGGAGAATCTGTTTCTTCTGAAAAGTATGCATCTGTCATTGATGAAGATACACCTCTGGCTGACCGTACAAATATGGTATACAGTGGAACACTTGTAACATACGGACGTGGTCGTTTGATCGTAACAGAGATCGGGCAGTCCACTGAAATGGGTAAAGTTGCTCAGTTGATTCAAAGTGCGTCTGCCAAACAGACACCACTGCAGCGCAAACTGGAGCATTTCAGCAAAAAATTAGGCTGGGCTATCCTTCTACTGTCTGTATTGATTTTCGGGATTCAGGCTGCTCGTATTTTCCTCGGAAACACTGAAGACATGACTGTTCCCTTACTGAATGCCTTCATGTTTGCAGTCGCAGTAGCAGTTGCTGCTATACCTGAGGCTTTACAGTCCATCGTCACCATCGTTTTGTCAGTTGGGACAAACAAAATGGCAAAACAGCATGCCATTATAAGATACCTTCCGGCTGTTGAGACATTAGGCTCAACAAGTGTCATCTGTACAGATAAAACCGGGACATTGACTCAAAATAAAATGACGGTCGTGGATTCCTACATTCCCAATGGAGAATCTAACTTATTCTCAGGAGATCCTAAAAAGTGGACAGAATCTGAAAAGATCCTGATGCAAATTGCCACATTGACCAATGATTCGACCTTGAACGGCGAAGGAGAATCAAGCGGAGACCCTACTGAAGTCGCTCTGATTGCCTATAGTAATAAGCAAAGTCTCCCTTATGATCAGGTACGTAAAACCTATCCTCGTCTGTCTGAACTGCCGTTTGATTCAAGTCGAAAACGCATGTCCACTGTGCATGAGATAGATGGAGAAAAAAGACTGCTTGTAAAAGGCGGTCCTGACGTCATCTTTTCTCTATGTTCTAAAATCAAAATGAATGGCGACATTGTTTATTTGACAGATGAACTGCAGAAAGAACTGGTCGATCAGAATGAACGTTTTTCTAATCAGGCTATGCGTGTGCTTGCCTTTGCTTACAAGCCAATCGACACTGACGACGTCTCTATCGAAGATGAAAATGACTTGATCTTTGTGGGCTTGCTTGCCATGATCGATCCGCCTCGTCAGGAAGTGTATCACGCAGTCGAAGATGCGACCCGTGCAGGAATCAAAACCGTCATGATTACGGGTGACCATAAAACCACTGCTCGAGCCATCGCCAGAGATTTAAATATATCGGCTGAAGGAGATCTGGCATTCACTGGTCAAGAGCTGGATGCCTTATCTGAGGAAGAACTGATGGAAAATCTGGAAAAAATCACTGTTTATGCGCGTGTGACACCGGAAAACAAAATCCGTATTGTCAAAGCTTGGCAGAATAAAAACCAGGTTACTGCGATGACGGGTGATGGGGTCAATGATGCCCCCGCCCTAAAACAAGCAGATATCGGTATTGCCATGGGTAGCGGAACAGACGTGTCCAAAGATGCATCTGCAATGATTCTGACAGATGATAATTTCGTCTCGATTGTTAAGGCTGTGTCTGTAGGCCGAACGATATACAGCAACATTAAAAAAGCAATCGCGTATTTATTCTCTGGAAACCTTGGTGCTGTTATTGCTATCTTGTTTGCACTGATCATGAACTGGGTCAGTCCGTTTACGGCACTTCAACTGCTGTTTATCAACTTGGTCAATGATTCTTTACCCGCAATCGCACTTGGTCTTGAGCCAAAAGAACCGAACGTCATGGATGAAAAGCCGCGTGACCCCAATGAGACGATTTTCTCCGGTCAGACTCTTCAGACTGTTATATTCAGAGGAAGCCTGATTGGTATTGCGGTCATCATTTCCCAGTTTATTGGCCTGCAGTATTATACAGCAGAGATCAGTATAGCTATGGCCTTCACTACATTGATTCTTGCACGTACGCTACAGGTATTCCCTGCACGGTCCATTACTCAAACCAGTTTTGGCGCAGGATTCTTAAAAAATAAATTTGTGATTCTGGCGTTTGTCATCTGTTTAGGCTTATATGGTGTGACCTTACTCCCGGGTGTCAGAGGCGTATTCTCTATCCCTGACACTTTCGGCTTAGTCCAGTGGGCAATTGCTTCCGGGTTAGCTTTAAGCACGACACTCCTTATGGAACTGAGAAAGATAGTACTGCCGCTTAAATAGTTTTCAATCTCAATGCAGAAGCAGACGCTCATACCGAAGCGTCTGCTTTTTTCTTTTCCCAGATTGTTTGACTTCAAATAGCAGGAAATCATTTTATAGCTTCCACTCAGCTCTCTTTTTCTGCTCACTTGGCGCTATAGCCTGCTATAGCTTCCACTCAGTTCCCTTTTTCTACTCACTTGGCGCTATAGCCTGCTATAGCTTCCACTCAGTTCTCTTATTCTGCTCACTTGGCGCTATAGCCTGCTATAGCTTCCACTCAACTCTCTTTTTCTGCTCACTTGGCGCTATAGCCTACTATAGCTTCCACTCAGCTCTTTTTTTCTGCTAACTTGACGCTATAGCCTGCTATAGCTTCCACTCACCTCTCTTTTTCTACTCACTTGATGCTATAGCCTGCTATAGCTTCCACTCACCTCTCTTTTTCTACTCACTTGATGCTATAGCCTGCTATAGCTTCCACTCAACTCTCTTATTTATTAGACTAAGTAGAATCTATACTACATACAGACAAAATCAGCACCCCTCGATATTCGAAGGGCGCTGATTTTCTTTAAGTTTAATTACTCTTCATCAACTCATCAACATACGTAACTGTTTCAGGCTGGTTTTCTTCAATATCCTTTATCTTTTCCGCAAATTGAGGCAAGTGTTCTTTATGGGCATATAGAAGCTGATCCAACAGGTCCTTCGCTACCTTCCCACCCGGCACCAGTGGATTTATGATGAATGATGATAACGCACGGTTATAGTCCCCATCGATTGCGGCACGGATAACCGTTTCTTCCATTCCTTTCATTCCCTGAATCAGTCCGCGTGCTTCAGGAGTAAAACTTCCCCAGTTATATGGTTCAAATCCATGGGAAGTCACTACACCGGATACTTCTACTGCACAGTCATAAGGCAAATCGATAACTGTCCCGTTATTTTCAGTTGAAACGACCATCTCTGTCCGCAAGTCATTTTGAATAGAAGCGATGATTTCACATGCTGCATCACTGTAATGTGTTCCCCCGCGTTGAGACAATTCTTCCGGCTTATAATCGAGTTCAGGATCCTTGTACAAGTCGAATAATCTAGCTTCTGTCTTCTTAACTACCTGTGCTCGTGTTTCGCCTTTTTCAAATTCTTCAATTGAATGCTTCAGCATTTCATCTTCCGCATAGTAGTATCTATGGTAGCCACAAGGCAGCATTTCCAGAGCCTTAATCTGCTCAAAATGGAAACTGGCGTTATGAATGTTCTTCAGATGACTTTCCTGGCCTTCATCTGTGGGTTTATAGATGGCATCGATGACATCGTGTGTCCGCTCATTTCCCTGTTTATCCCAGACTCGGTGCCAGTGGAAGTGATTGATTCCTGCAAATTTGAAAAACAGATCCTCTTCTGCAATACCCAGTTTTTCTGCAGCCTCCTTCCGGTGACCGATTGGCACATTACACAAGCCGACAGTTTTCTTCCACCCGCCATGCTTGATGGCTGCCTCAGTTACTATTCCTGCTGGATTCGTAAAGTTGACTAACCAGGCATCAGAGCATTCAGTTTTCATATCTTCAATAATATCAAGGATGACCGGAATCGTACGGAACGCCTTAAACATGCCTCCTGCACCATTTGTTTCCTGGCCTAATACTCCGTGAGACAAAGGAATTCGCTCATCTTTCACACGTGCATCAAGTAACCCGACTCTGAACTGAGTCGTTACAAAGTCTGCATCTTTCAATGCTGTTTTTCTGTCCAATGTCAACGTGACCGTCCAGTCGAGTCCAGCTGCTTTAACCATCCGCTTTGCCATCGCACCGACTATATCCAGTTTTTCTTTTCCAGCTTCGATATCCACCAGTACAATTTCCTTGATTGGCAATAAGTCTTTTCTTTTGATATACCCTTCGATCAGTTCTGGGGTATAACTTGATCCGCCACCGATTGTTACAATTTTCAATCCGTCTTTTGCCATGCCTGTATCCTCCTAGTTTTAGGTGATCCTCATACTTACAAACCAAGATTAAAGTATGTAATTGATTACAGACAAGCGCTTTCTTTTATTATCTTAACAGAACACTTGAAAGTTTTAAGGTACGTGCTATACTTTGTAGACACTAAACCGATATCAACAAATTAAAGACAAAGAGGTACAATTATGGATTTTACAGCTATAGATTTTGAAACAGCTAATCGACAGACTCACAGCGCATGTTCTGTTGCTCTGACAATCGTCAGAAACAGTGAAATCGTTGATGAATATTATACACTGATCCAGCCGGAAACATGGTTCGATCGTATGAATACGCAAATACACGGAATTAGAGAGACAGATGTCGTTGATGCTCCTAAATTTCCGGAAGTCTGGAACGATATGAAGCAGTACTTTACGGACGAGCAGCTGGTCATTGCGCATAATATGCCCTTTGATAAGCGTATTCTTAGTGGAACACTTGAGTATTACAATCTCCAGACACCACGCTTTCTGACACTTTGTACCGTACGCTCATCACGTGCTTTATTAAAAACCTTACCCAATCACAAGCTGAATACCGTTGCTGCTCATTACGGCATCCCTTTAAACCATCACCATGCGCTAGATGATGCAAGAGCGTGTGCCACTATTCTGCTTAATCAGGAAAAGGAATTTGGTGTGTCATCCTTAAAACGTTTTGTCAAATAACCTACTATATAAAAGAAGCTGAACATCCGTATAAAGGACGTTCAGCTTCTTTTTATTGATTGATCAGTTTGCTCATCAGGCAGACGTCAAGGTACTCTCCGTTATCCTTCACACCATATTGCATGACAGCTTCCAGATCAAATCCGAGTGATTCATAGAGCGCACGGGCACGTGAATTACGGTGCTGTACTTGTAGCTGCAGACGTTTTAACACTTTAGATTCATTTGCCCACTCCAGCAAATCCTCCATCATTAAACGCCCGAGTCCCATTCCCCAGAAATCCTTATCGATAACGATTCCGATGTCACCAATGTGTCTGATTTTTGGCTTTGACGAGCTATGAATAGACGCAATGCCGATCACTTGCTTATCGACTATGGCAAGAATGACCGAATTATTTTCAGAAGAGTAAATTTTATCAAGTTCTTTAGCTTCTTCTTCAACAGTGAGACCCACACCTTCTTCTCCCTGCGTCATGAAACCAGTTTGGGTGGCTGTTCTGTTCAATAAATCAATAACAGCTTCTGCATCGCTAGGTATAGCTTCTCTTATAGTACAATCTATTTCTTCATGAGTTGTCATGTTCTAATCGCTCCACTACTTTAATATAGGTGTCCCCTTTTGCTGACAGAGTGATCTCTCTCTTGTTCAAGTCTTCCAGTGCTTTAAGCGTTATGGAAATATATTCTTTGGGTAACTCCTCCTGCATGAAAGATCCCCACTCTACAATCGTGATTCCCTCACCGTAAAAGTATTCGTCTAGTCCTAAATCTTCGTCTTCTGCATCTTCCAGTCTGTATAAATCCATATGATACAGGGGGATGTCTCCGTCTGTATACTCTTTGATCAGCGTATATGTCGGACTTTTCACTGCACGCTTGATACCTAAAGATTCGGCAATCCCTTTGGTAAAGGTTGTCTTTCCTGCACCTAACTGCCCTTCCAGTAAAATCGTCATTCCCGGTTTCAGTAAAGCAGCCAATTGTTTTGCCAGTGCTTTCGTTTCTTCTTCGTTGTGTGTCATAACTTTCATAGCAAAACCTCTTCATCAAAAATATACCTTATAGTACCACACTCTATCAGGTTTTTCATATAAAAAAAGAGCCAGCTCTCGCTGACTCCCGTGACTTATCTTATTTGCCTAATGCATTTTTTCCTAAATACGCCCATAACATCCAGATGACCTGGTCTACGTGTGCCTTCTGTGCAATAAGCATATCCACCGTGACATCATCATTTGCTGCATCGATCAGATCGATGCCTCGAGATAATTCATCTCTCAATTTTTCAAAGTCTTTAACAGCAGATTTCAGCATATCTGTTTGAGACAAATACTTGTCTTTTGGGGACTCGTTTATCAAGGAGTGTTCTACAAACTCCTGCAAGGTGGAATAAGGCTCTCCGCCGAGCTGTAATAACCTTTCAGCAACTTCATCCATTTGTTCAGTGAGCTTGTCGTAATAGTCTTCAAATTTTTCATGCAATTCGAAGAAACCTGGTCCTTTGATATACCAGTGGACCTGATGCAGCTTAATGTAAAAGAGGGACTGTGTCGCGACGAGATTGTTTAAATAACTTTTCACTTCTTCTGTTGCCATAAATAGAACGCCTCCTAGTGATTTTTAATCGTATAATTAGTGTATGATACATTTCTCACAATCTCAAATGAAATGCTCAGTCAAAAAAACGCAGATGATCCTCTAAGGGGTCATCTGCGTTGATTGACTTTCTATTTATTGACCAATGGTTAATACAGCGCCCTGTAGTTCAGTTACACGGTCACCTAAGGCAGCCGTCGGGTTCAGCTGGTACTGTCCAGGTGTCAGTGGCTGACCGTCAATCAGCATATCCCATACAAAGAAGTGTTCTCCTCGTGGTACGTTTTGAGTGACTGCTGTTTCCGTCAGTAATTCACCGGTTTCTGCATTTCTGACACGGAGTGAGAACTGATCCACATCTGTTGTCACACTTGCCAATCCAACCAGTAGTCCGTCCATCAAACCAAATTGAACATCATTGAGTAGAGGGAAATCCGGTTCCTGTATAAATAAAATCGTTGGTACTTCATAAGATTTGACTCCATCGCTTACTGTAAATGTTCCTTCATTATATCCAGCGGCCAGGTTTGAAGCATCCACCTGAACATTAAAGTTAAACGAACTCGTCTTACCTGCCGGAATATTTAAGTTGTTGCTGTTATTGACTTTGACTCCATTATTGCCAGAGAAACTGACTGTATGACGTTTTCTGGTGTTAGTCAAGTTGTGAATCTCGAAACTTTGTTTACGCGTCTGTCTGCCGTTGGTTTTATCGAATATTCCGAAAGAATGGCTACCTGGGATAATCAGTGTTTCGGCTTCGATTGCTTGAAGCACACGAATACTTCCGGCTCCTTGTGTATTATGAGGATAAACAGTGCCTGTTCTGTCAGTTAGTTGTTCCGCTGTGTTCATTAAAGCGGCTTTGACAAATTCGACACTCCACTCTGGATGAGCTTCTAGAATCAAAGCTGCTGCTCCAGCTACATGAGGGGCGGCCATACTTGTTCCCTGCAGACTTGCATACATTCCATTCGGTACTGTGCTGACAATATTGACACCCGGGGCCACGACATCTGGTTTGATCATCCAGTTATTCATAACCGGACCTCTAGAAGAAAAGTCTGCTACCGTTTCGCCGACCTCATGACTGAATTCAACTGAGAATGTCACTTCATTATGACCAGCTTCCAAATCTGCCAATAATTTTTCTCCGTCTGCCAAAGACAGCATGATAGTTGGAACGGCCATTCCTGGTATTTCAGGCTGTGTACCTTCAACATTGTTGAATAAAACGACACCCACTGCTCCTGCATTCAATGCATTTTGAGCTTTTTCCACAAATGGATAAGCGCCTCGCTGAATCAATGCCACTTTGCCTTCAACATCTACCTCATTAAGTTCTGCCGTGCTTCCTAGTCCAGCATAAACCAATTCTAGCGTTTCACCATTTAATTCCAGTAAAGCTGACTCACTTGGGTAGCCCATTACTTCTGCAGAAGGATACGTACTTTCAGACGTCGTATCAATTGATGCAGAAAATACATTGTATGGCAATTGCGTTGCTCCTACAGAAATCGCTTCTCTTGAAGTCCCTGGTGATCCAACTGTCCAGTTCTGAGAGCCAGAATTCCCGTTTGCAGTAACCGCTACGACCCCTTCTGCCATTGCAGTATCCAAAGCGATGGAAGTCGGATAGTCCGGGTTATTCAACGTTGCGCCTAGTGACAGGTTCATGACGTCTGCCCCATCTTCAACTGCCCGTTCGATCGCTGCTATAACATTATCGGTTGACCCGCTTCCACCTGGTCCCAGTACACGGTACGCTAGAAGACTCGCATCCGGCGCGACCCCTTTTATAGCACCATTTGCTGCAATCGTTCCAGCTACATGCGTGCCATGGTTAGTCACAAGTTCAGGATTAGCCACATCCTCTATAGTTGTTTCCTGAGGATCAGCATCATTGTCTACGAAATCCCATCCCAAGTTCTCTCCAAATGCATGTGCCAAGTCCGGATGAGTATAATCGACACCTGTGTCAATTACTGCTACTGTCACACCATCGCCAGTATACCCAGCGTCCCATGCTGCAAAGGACTCTATGTAAGGGGCGCTGTCAAACATCTCAGGTGTCACACTTTCTAAACTAAATTGCTCTGCTTGAGTTACTTCATACTCCTGATTAGGGAATACTGATTTTACGCCATCTATCATTAACAGTTTACCAATTTCATTCTCAGATAATTCAATGGAGAATCCTGAGAACAGCTGATCATATTCGTGATTTACATCTGCTGATGCCCCTAATGACTCCAGTTCACTTAGAATACGTGCGCGTTCTTCTGCCAGGACACGTTCAGATTGAAAACGTCCTTTTTGCTTTGCCTGTAACATTGCTTCTTCTTCAATTTCGACTATGATGGATACCACTTCATCTGATAATAAATCACCTTCCAGATGCAGCTTCGGTTCTGATGGACCTGATCCAGTATTAGCCCCTTCAGCTCTTACGTTCATAGCCGGTAATAACGCTGTTACCCCTAGCAATACTGACATGGTTGATGCAAATACTTTAGTGACTGATTTTTTCATTTTGATTGCTCCTTTTATTTCATTATTAACGATTTATAATAATTATGCTTTTTTTCTCATAAAACGTTAACAAAAAAAGATTAGCATACCTTGAGCACTATCGCAATAGTTTTTCAACTTATTAATCATTATTACTTAATTCTCATTTAAGTTGTTGGAAAATATAACAAGTTATGGAAATGTTCAGCTAAACAGCCCTTCTGCTTTTAATGAATAAAAGGTGGTATTCCCTTAATATAAACTCACCTTTTTCGACAGATATTGACTAATCAGTTATACTAATACATGACAACGAAGGAGGAACTGGTATGAATCAAGTTAAACAAATCGTGACAGGAGCCATTGAGGAAAACTGTTACATCATTCATAAAGGATCTGAGGCATTGATCATCGACCCCGGTGCCGAGACGAGTAAAATAAAAAATGAATTAGAAGAATTAGGTGTGCGTCCGCTTGCCGTGCTGTTGACACATACTCATTATGACCATATCGGATCACTTGAAGATATTAGAGTCGACTACGATATCCCTGTATACGTCAGTCCAGAGGAACAGGACTGGTTAGGTGACCCCTCTAAGAATTTATCCTCATATAATCCGTTTGAAATAAAGGCAAATCCTGCAGAGTATCTGTTTAATCCTACTGAAACACTTCATGTGGGTCCCTTTTCATTCAAAGTAGTCCCTACTCCCGGACACTCTCCGGGTGGAGTCAGTTTTATTTTTGAACAGGATGGATTCGTCATTTCTGGTGATGCTTTATTTAGAGGAAGCATCGGACGAACGGATCTCCCTGGGAGCGAACCTGGAAAAATTGTCCCGGCTATCAAAAAGGCGTTATTCATTTTACCTGATGACACCATCGTTTACCCGGGTCATGGAAGTCAGACGACGATCGGACACGAAAAAAGAACCAATCCGTATTTTAATTAGAAAAGAGGCATACCAACGTGAAACGTATTTTACTTCTCCATACAGGCGGAACCATCTCAATGAGTACTGACCAGAGGACGGGGGCAGTCAAACCAAGCGGGGAGCATCCTCTTCATCAATACAGTCAGTTGTTTGAAGAAAACTTAAAAATTGTCGAAGAAGATATTTTCCAGCTCCCGTCTCCACACGTCACTCCACATCACATGCTTTTACTCCAGCAGCGCCTTCTTAAAGCTGCTGATGAAGGGATCTTTGACGGAGCGGTCATCACTCATGGAACAGATACATTGGAAGAAACAGCTTATTTCCTTGACTTGACACTCGACAGTCCCTTTCCAGTTGTGCTGACGGGTGCGATGCGTCCAGTCGATGAATTAGGGTCAGATGGCGTAAGCAATCTGCAGAATGCAATCTGGACTTCACTTTCTATGGATGCCAGAGATAAAGGGGTCCTGGTGGTTATGAATGAGGAAATTCATACTGCCCGCTATGTTACGAAGACGCACACAACAAATGTAGCTACATTTAGAACCCCTACTTTTGGTCCGATTGGTATTGTATCAAAGCACGAGGTCCGCTTTTTCCAGAAGCTCGTATATGATGAAACCTTTCCTATTTCAACTGCTGACAAAAATGTCTGCCTGCTGACAGCCTATGCAGGTATGGACAGCACTTTATTCGATGCGCTGAATGAAACAACACTTGACGGTCTCGTCATCGAAGCTTTAGGTGCAGGCAATATGCCTCCTGCTTCACTCAATGGATTAAAGAAACTATTAGAAAAAGAGATTCCTGTCGTCATCACTTCCAGAGCATTTAATGGCATTGCACAAGATATTTATGCTTATACCGGTGGCGGAAAACATTTGAAGGAACTGGGCGCCATCTTCGCTCCAGGACTTTCTGGTCCAAAAGCTAGAATCAAATTACTGGTACTCTTGGAACAAAACCTAAGCGTCGATGAAATGACGGACAGTTTCCAGAAGTAGACTATCTTTCGACCAATATATATCAGCCTGCAATATAGAGAAGTATACTCTTCGCTATATTGCAAGCCTTTATTCTGTCTTCCTTTATCCTATTATGGTGTCATTACTAGTTCTGCTTCCACTCACCCTTTACTCGCTCCTCATCTGGGGAACCACTCTTTAAAACCATGCATCTTCACTGCTCCAACACAAAAACAGCGGATCAGTCAGAAGTGTACATCCTCCTGACGGATCCGCTGTTTATTAAAAAATTATTAACTCTTTAAATCCCATTTCACTAAAGATAAAGTAGATTCACCTTCAAATAAAATCGTGTCTCTTTCGTGTTTTGGATAGACTCTTGATGATAAAACGTAGTCTCCATCATTTAAGAAGATTTCAATCGATGATGTATCTGCTATGACATGAATCTGGGTTAAATCGTCTAGTTCTACAGTCCGTTCAGATCTGCCGAACCCAGATGGCCCATGAGAGAGCGAGAACAGATGATTATCGTAAGAAAGTACGGTATCTTCTTTTAAATGAATCGATAATTTATCTTTCACTTCTTCTATCGAAATAATCATCTCGAACGTCTTCTGATTCTTAGCATCTAATTCTACTGACTCTTGAATGGTAAATGCTTTCTCACCCTTATTTGTTCTCAACATCTGATATTCTTTTAACGGACGCTGTTTCAACTGTCCGTTTTCGACTGTCAGTTGTCTAGGAAGAGTCATGGCATGCTGCCAGCCTCTCGCTACAGTCGGGTTGGAATATTCGGGGCCAATATCACCTAGTCCCATCCATCCCCAAAGGATACGTCTGCCTGATTCATCTTCAAAGGTCTGGGGAGCATAAAAATCAAACCCCCGGTCCAGTTCTTTAAAATCAGAGTCTGAGATAAACTTATTCTGATCCCAATCTACTGATCCTAAATAGTAGCCGGAATTGTGAGTGTTCTCAAACTCATGTAATGTGGCTTTCAGTCCCTGAGGAGAAAATATCAGAACATCCTTTTCGTCTGTTTCAAAAAAGTCAGGACATTCCCACATATACCCCATTTCCTTTTCGCCTTCAATAAATACACCTTTATATGTCCAGTCATATAAATCAGATGATACATAAAGCAGAATCTTTCCGCGGTGATTTAAAGCACGAGATCCCAGCACCATATAATAGGTTCCATTTTTTTCAAAGACTTTTGGATCACGGATATGATCTGTAAATCCTTCGGGATAATCCTCATGAGGAATCACAACTTCCTCAAAATCAACAGTGAAGCCATCTTTGCTGACGATATGAACAGTATTTTGCTCACGCCCACTGAAGGTATAGTCGTGTTCCCCCGGATGTTTAACGTTTCCGGTGTAGAAGAAATGGATCTCGTCATCTTTTACAAATGCACTGCCTGAATAAACACCATCTTTATTGTAAGCTTTGTCCGGTGACAGAAACAGATCTTCTTCTTTGAAGTGGACCATATCTGCTGACGTTTTGTGCGCCCAGTGTACTAGGCCGCCGTCTGGATTGTCTGGCACATACTGATGATACAAATGGTAAACGCCTTTGTATTGAACTGCACCATTTGGATCATTCAGCCAGCCCGTTTCAGGCATCTGGTGAAAAGCCAGACGCCACGGATCATTCTTGATTTTTTCTTTCAGCTCCGCTTGTACGTGAGCCAGATTTTCCCAATACTGGTTGGTCAGTTCACTCATCTTAACCATCCTTTTCTAAGCTTCAGCATTTAATTCAGCCTTGATTTGTTTACTCTGTACGCGGACCATGATAAATGCCACGGCGAAGGCTACTGCAATAACCACTAGATATTGAATTAGCGCTGCGATACTGTGTGTGTAGAGTAAAATTCCCGGGATGAATGTAATCCCTAGTCCTGTAGCAGCTAATCCAAAGATAGATACCATCAATCCGCCTGCTGCTCCACCGATCATACCGGAGAAGAATACGCGCATAACTCTTAAGTTTACTCCGAATAATAGGGGTTCAGTAATTCCAAATAAAGTAGAGACTGAAGACGACAGTGCGTTTGCTCGTTTAAGCTGACTCTTCATAAGATAAGCTGCTGATACAGCTGCACCAAATTGTCCAGCCATTGAAGCTGTACCTAAAGCGTTCAGTACGTTTCCACCTGTATCACTCAACAATCCTAATTCCACGATTCCAAGTGAGTGGTGAAGTCCTGTAATAACAATGACCTGCTGGAACGCTGAGTAAACCACGTACCCTATCCCGAATGGTGTTTCAACCAGCCATACGATACCATCTAATACGCCACTCTCAACAGCTTGTAAAAGCGGTCCAAGAACAAGAAGCATGGTGAAAATCGTTACCGAAATAGTCACAAAAGGAGTGACAATCAGATCGATCATATCAGGAACAAATTTTCTCAATCCTTTTTCAAGTTTAGAAATAAGATACCCCGCAACAATTGCAGGAATAATTGACCCTTGATAGCCGACAATGTCTAAGCCTAGTAATCGAAGGGGCTCAGCATCTCCACCGGCGACTGCCCAGGCGTTTGGAAGCTGAGGAGCAACCATCATTAAACCTACAACAATACCAATCGTCGGGTTCCCGCCAAATTTACGTGTTGCACTGAATGTAATCAATACAGGTAAGAATGCAAATGCAGTATCAGTCAACATTTCAAAAATAGCTAGCCAGTTATCATCCATTTCCAGGCCTAATTCAAGAAGTAACCCACGTACTCCCATAAGCAGACCGGTCGTTACCAATACAGGAATCAAAGGAACCAGAATGTCTGCCAGTATACGAACCACACGCTGTGCAGGATTCAAGTTTTTATACACATCATCTTTGAAGTCGCCAGAGTCGCTATTTCCTCCTCCGCCTTCTCCCATAGCCTGCTCAAATTCTGCGTGCACTCTGTTTACTTTCCCTGTTCCGAAAATAAACTGATGCTGGCCAGTATTGAAAAAGTACCCTCTAGATTCTGGAACATCTTCCGCCTTTTCTTTATCTACCTTATCATCGTCTTTAAGAATAATACGCATGCGCGTAGCACAATGCTCAAAATTCTTAACATTGTCTTTTCCACCGACTGCTTCGAACAGCTTATCGATTGTTTCTTTATACGCCATTTGATTTCCATCCTTTCTTATTAACCGTTTTCATATTGTCCCGTCTACTTAACAGAACCGGTTCCTCTACATAGTAACAGGAACCAAAATGCTTTTCAAGAGAAAAGAAAGCACTTTCTTACTTTTTTTCAAAGAAATCCGTTGACTGGTTGATAACTAGCTCATTGGACATTTCACTGATATAAGGAACCTCTTCTTTTCCAATTAATCTGACTAACTTATTGACAGCCTCTATCCCCATTTCTCTAAAAGGATAACTGACAGTCGTAATCGTCGGGGATACATAGGCTGTCGCTTCGTACCCTCCGAATCCAGAAAGGGAAAAATCTTCCGGAATACTGTAGCCCAGTTCTTTAGCTGCCTTTAATACAGCCACTGCAATATTATCAGTTGCACAGACAACATAGGTCGCTTCCATTTCAGGCAGGAACTTGAGGGCCTTCTGATAGGCGGACGTTCTCGAGAAATCCGTTTCGATCATCTCAACTATTGTTCCATTTACTGGCCTGACTGCATCTATAAATCCCTGTCTACGGTCAACGCCTACTGCACGGTCTGTTTCAGGAACACCCACATAAAGAAAATGACGGTGACCCAGTTCCAGTGCGTATGCCCCTATCTTTGAGCCTGCCTGATAGTCCTGATGTATAATGCTGTGGATTCCTTCCGCTTTCTGACCAATAAACAAAAAAGGAGTCTGGGTTTTACTGACCGTTTCAATATGAGTCGGCGTCAATTCTCTCGCAAACATGATGACCCCTTCTACTTTTTGTTTGGCCAATGTCTGTATATTTTCATATTCCCGTTCATTATTCTGATCCGAGTTTGTAATGATCAGCTGATAGCCCAGTTTTCTGGTCATCTCGTCAATACCTTCAAGTACTTCATTAGTAGAAGCTGAATTCAGCCTGGGAATCATGACCCCAATCATATTCGTCTTTTGCGCTTTCAAGCTTCTCGCAAAATTATTTGGGCTGTACCCCGTCTCTTCAATAATTTTTTCAATTTTTCTTCGCGTATCCAGACTGACAGACCCATTGTTCAAATACCTCGAAACGGTACTTTTTGCTACCCCTGCTTTTTTAGCAATATCATTGATCGTAACCACAACGTATCCTCCTTTTTAGGCTTTGATCCATTCAAAACTCGCTGAACAGTGAGTGGCACCGTTCGTCATGATAGAATGGTCAGTAAAAAGATCTTCTTCTTTACGGAAACTTGAACGACTGATCACCGTCTGATGCTCATTCACTTCTTTATCAAATGTAATAACCCCATGTTTAACATCATGAAGCGATAAGAATTCGCTAGTTAAACTATCCATCAGCCAGTTTATGTAGTGCGAGTTGTTGACATGATTGTTCCCATCAATATCAAAATAACGGACAGCATACGTTTTCTCATTATAGTCAGTTAGATCAGGTTCTACAGGTTTCTGATTTCGTCTGATCCGTTTAGAAAACTGCGCTTTATAGGGGGCGACAATGTCTTCGGTAATCCGAGCCATTTTTCTTTTTTCAGTATCCATTAAAGCAAATGTTGTTTTCACTTTAATGAGTTCATTGCTATCTGCATCTTTTACGCTAAACTCCCGGTAAGTAAACAATTTATTGTACTCTGTCGCATACGTTTCAATCTGGACGACTTCTTTGACCTTCGGCATGCGTTCGATTATAAATTCGTAGTGTAAAATGATCCAGCTTAACCCTCTTGCTTTTACAAAGGCTTCATCTCTTCCGAGCGATTCGGACTGTTTTTCTGACACATCCAATAAAAGATTGACTAGCATGGGCAATGTCAGCTTCTGATGTCGATCACACATATAATATGAAATTTCTTTACTTTCTGTATAAGTTAAGCTCACTATTCCTTCTCCTTACTGATTCGTCTCTCTAAATTATAAAAGTAAACCTTATGAATTACAATTCTAATTCATCCAGTTGTATTTTAATCATCTACTCATATAATCTTTTGAATAAAAACGTTCTCATTCATTGAATTAATAGCATTATAGAAAAAAACTATAGCAAACTTATTATAATTGATTATATTATATTGAAATTACGATGCCATTTGTATTAGAATAGATTTCATAGTACAATATCAAATGGAGCCAAATTTTAATCTTACTAATGATTAGCCTTAAACCGATAGTCATTAGTAAGATTAGCTTACGCTTCATAAAATTTTAAGGAGGAACAAATATTATGCGTGAATCTGAAAAGAACACGAATAAAGGATTTCTAGGCATGATTGAAAGCGTCGGAAATAAACTTCCGCATCCAGTTATTATATTTATCGCTTTAGCGCTTTTCATCGTCCTGATTTCCGAATTAGTTTTCCGCCTGGGTGTCACAGTAGATTACTTTGATGCTAGTGCGGGAGAAGAAGTAACGATCGAAGCCATTTCATTAATGAATGGTGCAGGAATTGCACACATCTTTAACAGTGCAGTCAGTAACTTTACAGGCTTTGCACCTTTAGGAACTGTACTAGTTGCTATGTTAGGGGTTGGGGTTGCTGAATGGACTGGATTAATTTCCACTACACTCAAAAAATTACTTAGCAATGTTCCAGCTAACTTACTGACAGCTACTGTCGTATTTGCAGGTATTATCTCAAATATTGCCTCAGATGCCGGTTATGTTGTTGTTATCCCTCTTGGTGCAATCGTATTTGCAGGAGCCGGTCGTCATCCGATTGCTGGACTTGCAGCAGCGTTTGCCGGGGTTTCCGCAGGATTCTCTGCCAACCTGATTTTCGGACCAACTGATGCACTACTAGTAGGTATCACGAATGAAGCTTTAACATCCGCAGGGATCAACTATGAAGTGGCTGTTACAGCTAACTGGTACTTCATGATCGTTTCGACGTTTGTACTGACTATTGTCGGGGCCATCGTCACCGCGAAGTTCGTCGAACCACGACTTGGCGAGTATGATGGAGATTACAAACCAAATGATGAGCCTATCTCTGATACAGAAAACAAAGGAATGCGTAACGCTTTAATTGCTCTCCTTGTTTTCCTTGGTATTATGGCTTTACTGATGGTTCCAGAAAACGCACCTTTAAGAATGCTTGATGAAGCAACAGGCGAAATGACATTGAACAACTTCCTTTCACAAGGCTTACTGTTCATGATTTTCTTACTATTTGCTATACCAGGTTACGTTTATGGTAAAACAACCGGTAAAATCGATACATCTCACGATTTTGTAAAAGGGATGTCTGAATCAATGAGCTCAATGGGTGGTTACCTGGTGCTGGCGTTCTTCGCTGCTCAGTTCATTAACTACTTTGCTTATACGAACTTAGGATTTATTCTGGCAGTAAGTGGTGCTGACTTCCTTGAAGCTATTGGATTCGTGGGATTACCATTGATCTTAGCCTTCATCCTGGTTACAGCATTCATTAACTTGTTCATGGGTTCTGCTTCTGCAAAATGGGCAATCATGGGTCCTGTATTTGCACCTATGTTATACAGTGTAAATATTGCACCTGAAATGACATTGATGGCTTACCGTATTGCAGATTCATCTTCGAACGTTATTTCACCGTTAATGAGTTACTTCGCAATGATTCTTGTCTTTGCACAACGTTACGACAAGAAGAGCGGGTTGGGTACAATCATTTCAACCATGTTATCTTACACGATTGCATTCCTGATCGCCTGGTCATTACTATTAGTTATATGGTACGTCTTTGGATTACCATTAGGACCTGGTGCGCCAGTTACAATTCAATAATCAGTGAACTGAGACATGTTTTCCTTCAATGGGAAACATGTCTTTTTTTGTGCCGGTCTGCTTGAGTAATCATGTTATAATAAGATTAACTTAAGCGATCGGCATATAAAGGACAGTTTAAAAGGAGGCTGCTTCATGTCTAAGAAAGCAAAAAGAAGATGGCTTCAATTGTTTGGCTTTGTGACAGGTCTAGTGTTTGGCACTCTGCGTCCAGATCAGATTCAGAGTTTATTCCCAGTTCTAGGTATTACAGTGGGGATCGGCTATTTCATTTCAGCAAAAGTTGCATCAGATAACGAGAAAGAGCTGGACGAGATTGCCTGGTTTATTCCCCTTCAAATGATTATGTACTTTATTATCGGAGGGGCTGTAAGCTCTTCAATTGTCCTTGCCATTGAACTGTATTCGAATTAAAAAGGATGAACACTTCGAGGCTGATAATACAGCCCGCCCAGTGTCCATCCTTTTTTTTCATTAGTGAACGAATGCCAGCGACCCCATTGGATCCCATGGTTCCAGTTCTACTACAGGTTCATCTAAAGCTTTTAACCATTTCTTCTCAACATATTTTCTCTTCACAGCGACCTGATAGTTATACTCATCAAACCATTTATCGCTCATCGAGTATATCCCTTTGTCTCCGTTTTTATCGCCCCAGCTGTTTTCTACTTTCCATTTTACTGGATTGCCCTTTTCATCCAGATCCACTCCGACAAATACCATAGCATGGGTCAGTAAGCTTTCACCGTAATCCAGACGCTGAGCTTTGGTCAGTTCAATGCCTTCACCTAGTGTCGCTTCATAATCATAGGCTTTGTCGTCCATGATACCCGCTTCTCTGTCCAGCATTTGACCCACATCACACCCAAACCATACAGGTTCTCCGTCTTTTATTGATGCAATAGCCGCTTCTTTTAAGACATCGATTGGCGCATTCACGTAGGTAATCGCTTTGCCTTCTTTTACTGTGCCTAAATATTTCACAGTATAGGCTTTCCCAAAAGGTTTATCTTCAGTAGGTGCATTGATCAATGAAATACGTTCATCCAAGTCCCAGTTTACATATGTTTTGAAAAAGTCCTGGGGTGTGATATCACTGATTCTATGAAAAGCATCCTCTTCATCACGGTACCCATAAGTAAAGGTTTCAGGGACTTCGCCTAGTGTCTTAGTCAGTAAAGCGTAGACAAACGATAATTGCGTTTCTTTAAGGTCATTCAGTTCTTCAGAGGTCTTCCCATTTGAATGTCCCTCTCTCAGTTTTGCAGCGAAATCTCTCAATTTTGCTGTTAAGAGTGAATTAAGTTCTCTTGTATTTGAGGAATGATAGGTTTCCGGCATGACTGATTTAGGGACTGCACCATATTTTTCTAGCAGCCCAGAGAACATATCCCATTGTCCGCCGTCCTGAATAGGGTCGAACAGCAAATGTTGAACAAGTCTCGAGTTTAGCGGTTCGCCTGCTGTTTCTATGATGCTTTCTAGGAAATAGTTTGATTTCTCCAGTTTATCCCAGAACAGGGTGTAATTTTGAGAAAATTCAAAGGTCTTCACGTTCAGCTTTTTCATTGTATCTACCCGCGCCGTATTTAAAGCTGCAAACATCCAGCATCGTCCACTTGATTTCTGATTCGTAATCTCCCCTTTTTTCGTCTCGTGCGAGAACACAAATGAATGACGACGGGTCAAATTATTATCTACAGAAGACTTATTCAAGCCTACTTTAGCCATTGCATTTTTCACTGCATGATTGGGTGCATGTGATTCGAAATCCTGTTGAAACTGACTTAATAATTCTTTACTTATTTTCATATTATTCTCATCCTTTTCTTATGAATGAGTTAATCATACCTAAAAAACCTATTCATGACAAGGTGTCATCCATCACCTATTCACTTTAATGAGCGATCTTCCCCTGTCTTTTTTATATACACCACTTACACGTACACAAAAAGCCGTCAGAGTTGATATCCTTAACTCTGACGGCTTTTCTATTTATCCGCTTATCGTATTAGTCTTGCGGGGCAAAAATCACGCCTCCGACCATACGCTCCCCAGAATCTCCAGTGGGTTGCGTTTCATAATCATCTGGGCCTGTATGAATAATTAAAGACGTACCGTCCTCTGTAGCCAGCGTATACTCTGCATCAGGCAAAAGTGACACATCTGAAACTTCAATAGTTTCATTCACTATTCCATTTTCAGGGACAACCAAGTTAGGTAGATCTCCTAAGTGATGCCCATCTTCAGAATCAAATCCATGCTCAGCATCCGTCGGGTTAAAGTGTCCACCCGCATCTTCGAAAGTAGGTGGCGTTGCTATTCCAAATTCGTGGATATGCATCCCGTATTCCCCAGCAGGAAGTCCTTCCAGGTTAAGAGTCAATGTCACTCCCTCTTCAGATTCAGAAAATACAGCAGATCCTACGAGTGTCGAATCACTGTTCACCATATCTACATCAATAGAAGTGTATTCTTCATCTGTCCCGCCGTCTTCCAGCACATCTGTGGACTCGTCAT
Organism: Alkalibacterium sp.; assembly: GCA_020832185.1. Taxonomy (GTDB): domain Bacteria; phylum Bacillota; class Bacilli; order Lactobacillales; family Carnobacteriaceae_A; genus Alkalibacterium. The sequence continues at coordinate 49,578 of JAFIFE010000028.1, read as the reverse complement.
CAGTCGTTTCTTCCTGATCTTCAGCTACATCTTCCTGTCCACTTTCTTCAAGTTCTGTAACCTCATCTGCGCAGGCAACCATGGTTAATACGGCACCGCTCAATAATGCCAGTCTCCCTCTTTTAAACATCAAACAATCTCCTTTCAACTCTTCTATCATCATTTTTTTCGTAGTTTCATCTTACCAATATCGGTGTAAAAAAACGAAGATTTAGCTTTTTATCAGGCAAATCCTTCTTGGTTCATGTTAAAATGTAGACCATAAGGAGTTGAAAGTCATGAGTTTTGGAAGTTATAGATACACTAAAGCAGAAATCGATTTAGATAAGGTATCATACAATTATCAGCAAATGAAAAATCACCTGACAGCACACACTAAATTAATGGCGGTGATCAAGGCAGATGCATACGGTCATGGCGCAGTAGAAATAGGAAAGCATTTAGAAAATGAAGAGGTTGACTACTTAGCTGTAGCCGTTCTTGATGAAGCTATGGAATTAAGAGAAGCCGGCATCACTAAACCCCTATTGCTGCTGAGTCCGATAGAGCCAGACACTATTCCCACAGCAATTGAAAACAATATTGCAATTACCGTTTTTTCTCAATCTATAGCTGAAGCCGTTAATTATTACGCCCTGCAGACTGATCACCCTGTTAAAGTTCACGTGAAAATCGATACGGGAATGGGGCGAATAGGGGTACGGACTAAAGAAGAGGCCTTAACCTTATGTCAGACACTACAATCAGAAACGATTATTTTTGAAGGCATATATACTCACTTTGCTGAGGCCGAGAATACTGCTGACCCATCATTTACTAAACACCAGTTTGATTTGTTCAGCGATATCGTTGCCTTTTTAAGCAGCCATGAGATCACTTTTCAGATTCGCCACTGTTCAAACACTGCAGCAGCTCTTCTATATCCTGAATATGATCTGGACATGGTCAGAACAGGCATTTCACTTTTCGGCTACCATCCGGATAAAGCCTTGGAAGATATAATTGATTTAAAACCTGTCATGACTTTGTCCACACATGCTGCTTTTGTTAAACAAGTCCCTGAAGGTGAACCGATCGGTTACGGACGGACCTATACTACACCTAAAGAAGAAACGATTGCGACAATTCTTCTCGGGTATGCAGACGGAATCCCCAGAGAGTTGTCCAACAGATGGCACTTGACGAGCGGAAACAGGAAAGCTCCTATCGTTGGGCGAATCTGTATGGATCAGCTGATGGTCAATGTGTCTGATTTTGAGAATTTTTCGAATAAGGATGAACTTGTCTTCATTGGAGACCCGCAAAAAGGACACCCATCTATCTATAAAATGGCAGAATTAACAGACAGCTTTCATTACGAAATTTTGTGTGGGATAGGTAAACGCATACCGAGAGTCTATTTAAAGAACAACACTGTTGAAGCAAAACAAAATGTACTGCTTGACTGATAATTATTCAATACACACAGAAAAAGGACGCCCCATGTAATTGGGGTCGTCCTTTTGGCGACTAATCATTCAACTATTACTCGTCCTCGTCGTCCATGTCGTCTTCTAATCCATCATCCATGCCGTCATCTTCCAAACCGTCGTCCATACCGTCATCGGCTGGCTCTTCTGTACCTGGTAAAGTATCATCCACTTCACCATTATCGGCATCTCCACAAGCTGCTAATAGCATACCTGCTGTCATCGTTAGAGCTGTTAATTTCGCTAGTTTATTCATAATCAAATCTCTCCTTTAAATTTTTTATAAATTGTCAACAATTATTCGTCGATGTCTTCCACACCATCATCCATTCCGCCACCAGCTGGTTGTTCTGTATCAGGATCATCGTCACCATCGTTAGTCCCACCACAGGCTACCATCAGCATGCCGACTGTCATGGTTAGAGCCAATAAGTTAGTTAACTTTTTCATAACTAAAGCTCCTCTACACGTTCAAGAAGTCTTGCCAGGTTCACGGCTGAGATTATTCGTCAGCGTCGTCATCCATATCGTCTTCTAGTCCGTCGTCTTCCAATCCATTATCGTCCATACCATCGTCATCTTCTAGTCCGTCGTCCATACCGTCATCGGCTGGCTCTTCTGTACCTGGTAAAGTATCATCCACTTCACCATTATCGGCATCTCCACACGCTGCTAATAGCATACCTGCAGTCATCGTCAGGGCTGTTAATTTCGCTAATTTGTTCATAATAAAAACTCTCCTTAAAGTAGTTTTTCTATAAAGATTATTCGTCTACATCATCATCTAAATCGTTATCTAAGTCATCATTCATGCCATCATCATCCGTCTCGCCCTCAGTGGCTGGGTCTTCAACGCCAGGAAAATCCTCTTCCATGTCTTCCCCGTCTCCACAAGCGCCCAATAGCATTCCTGCAGTCAGAGACAATGCGGTGAATTTAGCAATTTTTTTCATTTATCTCTCTCCTTTTATACAGTTTTGCGTCTATCTACCGAAACATTACCAAATTTCAAGACTAAAGAAAAGTAATAAGCCTTAAATAAGAAATAAACCTCATAGAGTAACATGACTGTTCCTATTTAGTATTATAAAAACTTCTGCTGAGTTTAAAAGGTTCATAATGGCAATTTTCAGCTATAACGATACTCTACCATGAACCCAATCCAATTCAAAAGAAAAGGCTTTTACAAATTAAATACATACATTTACAAAAATGACAGCGCTGTAATACTTCTCAGAATATTCACATTTTATGTATAAAAAAACTATAAGCAGGAATGTGACTTCCCACTTATAGTTAAGTGATTTTATATTATTCGAATACTTGAATGTCGATCGTGCGTCTTCCGAACTGGATGGCTTCCTGCAGACTTTCAATGTGAACATCGATTCTGTTACCAATGATTGCTCCACCAGTATCTCCAGCAACGTACTCGCCATATCCTGGAACGACAATAGTTGAACCTAAAGGAATGACATTAGGGTCCACTGCAATGACACGTGGATTTTCTCTTAAATCGATTCCTGTAAATGTGTGGTTACTTAATACAGGCTGATTACGAGAATACGCTGTTGCTTCAACGGTCATAGTGTAACCATTTTCGCTGGACTGCGCGTTTGAGGCTGCAGGTGCGGCTGGCTCTACAGCTTCTTCTACTACTGTTTCTTCAACCACTTCTTCTTGAGCTTCAGTTTCTGCGACTTCTTCTACTACAGTAACCTCTACAGATTCTGTTTCTTCAACTTCAGCTTCCTGAACCGTTTCTTCTACTGCTTCCTCTTCTTGAGTTTCCTCAACCTGAGCAGTTTCTTCAACGACTTCTTCTTGTGATGATTCCTCTACTTCTTCAGGTGTTTCTGTTTCAACAGCATCACCATTAGATACATCGTAGCTGACAACTTCTTCGTCGCCATTTTGAACAGAAATCACTGATGAATCTTTACTTAAATAAATAGTAGATCCAACATGAATCATGCTGCGATTATCAATATCATTGACCTGGACTAATTTATCTACTGAGATGTCTGTAGCTTGTGACACGCCCCATAGAGTATCGCCCCATACGAATGAATATTTGACTACATCTTTGTCATGATCCTGATTGCTTCTCTGTTCAGAAATTTGTGCTTCGATTTCTGATACAGTTCTTGGTTCCCAATTAGCGCTTGTGTATTCGTTCGCACTAGCTTCAGTCTGATTAGCAAAAAATAAAAGTGCTCCAGCTGAGAAAGTGACGCCTGCTTTGATAAATTGATTTTTTTGAATAAACAAATTTATACCCCTTTTCATATTCTTCATTACTTGTCTATGATCGATCCATACTATTTATCCATAATGTCTTGCCCGGATAACTGTACGTATCTTACCATGCAGTATTGAAAAGAAAAGGGGTATACGGCATCTGTTACTTGTTTTTAGTAAGTCTGTATTGTTCTCATTACATCCTTACGAGACGATGACAAAAACAGACGATATGTCGGGAGTGTGACAAAAAAGCGATATGACCGCTTTTTAAATCAATAACTGCTTTCTGTCATTGTAGAATTGTCTGTAGGCAAGGTAGCTTGCGATAAAGCTTGAAATACTAGTAACGCCGATCAGCATGAACATGACAACGATTTGATACCTGATAGCTTCGATAGGATCGATACCTGCGAAAATAAGCCCGGACATCATTCCCGGTAAACTGACCAGTCCGACTGTTTTTGTTCTGTCGATCGACGGAGACATTCCGATCTTGATACTTTCTTTTATAATGCTCATTGACGCTTGCTTCTCGTTTGCGCCCAAAGCCAGTTTCTCAAGAACCTGCTGTCTCCTGTCTGCAAATTTTGAATTTAGTGCCTGAAACGTCAATCCTAACCCTATCATGGCATTACTGGCAATCATTCCTGTAATAGGCACGATCTGAGAAGGAACCCAGTCAATCGCGCCGGAAAAGACTAAAATTCCCAGTGTGACCACTGTCCCGATCCCGATAGATGATAAAGAAATAAAAAGAGACTTGGGTATGCCCTCACTTCTTTTATGTGCATTGAATCCTGCATTGAATACAATAAACAAGACCATGGCTAATGTAACAACCATATTATTGGCCTGGATGATATAGCTTAGCACGTAACCAATCAGAAACAACTGAATAACTGCTCGGATACCGGCTATAAAAATATCATTTCCGAGATTCAGTTTTTCTTTATAGTCTACAAAAATGGCAATAAGTAAAAGGCCAGTAGAAAGTATCAAAGCAAAGTTACTGATTTCTAAACTTTCATTCATTCTGAATCCTCCAGTCTTCCGTTCGTGATCGTCAGGACTCTATCCGCTTTATTTATTTCACGCTCATCATGAGTAACAGCAAGGATGGTTACAGCTTCCTCTTCATTTAACTCATCGAGCATACTGTAAATGATTTCCTTATTTTCTGCATCCAGCGAACTGGTCACTTCGTCCAGAAGAAGAACTTCCGGCTGAAAGAGTAAATTCCTGACTAAGGCCACACGCTGTTTCTCTCCACCAGATAGATCCTTAATGGGTTTATCCAGATAAGACCGATCCAGCTTCACTCGCTCCAGCATCCTGACGCATTTTTCTTCATCAAACTCTTCATCTCTGATTTCATAAGGAAAAGAGACATTGTCCCTCACTGTCTGATCGAATAATGTCGCATTCTGAAAAAAGTAAGCCACTTTCTGACGATAAGCCAGTGGATCGTTCTCCTGAATATCTTTTCCATTAAAATATATCTTTCCCTGGGTAGGGTCGACGATACTTGCAATGATTTTTAACAAGGTACTCTTCCCCCCGCCAGAAGGACCCGTGATGGTGAGACGTTCTCCTTTTCTGACGTTAAAAGATAGTGAATCAAGGATAAGTTGTTCATCTGCCTGGAATGAAACAGACTCTATTTTCAACTGGTATTCTGACATGCTTAAACTCCTTTTTATAATTAATATAATCTAATAATAAGTATAAACTAAACAGATTTTTACGCAACTTTTTAATCCTCGAGCCAGTCTTCTTCCGCCTCAGTAATCCGTTCCGCCTGCATTTCAGGAGACAAATAAGTAAACCCTTCACCGGTAACTTCCTGAACATGGGATATCGTCATAAAGGCATTTGGATCTATCGCTTCGACGATTCGCTTGATTGGCAGGACTTCTCTTCGGCTAATAATGATATAAAGAATCTCTTTCTTTTCTTTCGTAAAGTACCCTTTTCCATCTAGAATCGTAATCCCTCTTCCTAACTGGTTTTCGATTGCTTCGGCTATTTGAACATGTTTCTGTGAAATAATAAAGAAGGATTTTCTTGGATTCAAGCCTTCGAGCACGAAGTCGATCACTTTGCTTTGGATATAGAGATTGATCAATGTCAGAAATACATTTTCGGCCCCAATGATAAAGGCACTGGGCAATACGATACAGACATCTATTAATAGCAGTCCGGTGGGAACATTGATGCCTAAGTATTTTTCAAGCAGTTTTGCCAGGATGTCACTCCCCGCAGTTGTTCCGTGTCCCAGCATGATCAACCCTATACCAGCACCCATAAAAATCCCTGATCCAATGGGAGCGAGCAGTGTGGTTTCAGGAATAAACTGGTAACGGGTCACTAGGAGCAGCATTACAGAGATAATCGCATTGGCAACTAAAGTGTAATGGAGCGTTCTTTTATCCAGAAATTTGTACCCGATAGCTAATATAAAAATATTGATGATAAATATCGTATACGATGGGGGAATGTCGATCAGGTAAAATAAAATAAGTGAAAAACCTGTCAGCCCGCCTTCCGACAACCCATTTGGGACAGTAAATACATTCACACTAGTCGCGTATAATATAGAGCCGATCACAATCAGGATAAGATTTTTGAGTCGTGCCTTTGTAATCATTTTGCTGCTCGCCATCACACCATCTCCTCACTGTATACCCGTTTTCCATTTACATACGTGGATTGGATAGTTGTGTGTTTTATTTTTGAAGGATCAGTCGTAAAGATATCCTGATTCAGGATCGCAAAATCAGCTAGGTATCCTTCTTTTATTCGTCCTTTTTTATCCTCATCAAAACTTGCATATGCCCCTTCGAACGTGTAAGCATCGATCGCGTCATAAATCGTCATCGCTTCCTCAGGAAGGAAGGGGTCACTCATCGGATCCGTCAACCTGTTCCGGGTGACGGCACACTGAATAGAGTCAAACGGATTAAAAGAGACAACGGGAGCATCACTACTGAAAGACTGATGGATCCCTTTTTTCTTCATAGTATTGAATAAGTAAGAGGTCTCCGCACGCTCCGGACCCACACGGTCGTAAAGAATAGGCAGATCATCTTCAAGAAATACAGGCTGAACATAGGTCAGGTAGTCTTTTTCTGCTACACGGTCAATTAAATCCAGACCAGTGATCTGCATGTGATTGATCCCTAAACGCAGCGTATTCGACAATTCACCGAGTGCAGAATCATAGGCATTTAATATCGTTTCGATCCCCTGATCGCCGATTCCGTGAGTGATAACCTGAAACCCATTGTCGACTGCCAATTTGACTTCATTTGTCAGTGTCTCTTCGGATTTAGTCATAATTCCTTTGGTGGACTGCTCATCAGAATAGGGTTCTCTCAAAGCAGCTGTACGAGAGCCTAATGTCCCGTCGATAAAAAATTTGATTGGACCAATCCTGTTCCAGTCCGTTCCTTTACGAAAAGAAAATCCTCTGGTCAAAAACTCCGGCAGGTATTTGCCGTCATTGAACCAGATCTGCTGATAAAACCGGACAGTCAATGCCTGTTCATCTTCCAGTTCTGAATAGAGAGCAAGCGTTTCTTCAATCGACTCGTCTTTTGCATCATTTGTATGCATCGACGTGATCCCAAATCGATTAGCTAATGACATGGTTTCTTTTAACAGTCGTTTTTTCTCCTCACTTGTTACATTCGGGAGGTGGGCTTTAACTAGATCAAGCGCCCGTTCCGTTAAGATGCCGGTCGGTTCTCCCTGCTCATCTTTTAAAATGGCGCCCCCACCTTCGACTTTGCTTTCTTTAGTAATATTGAAATATCTAAGGGCTGCAGTATTCAAACTCATCACATGACGATCCACTCTTACAAGAACAATGGGCACAGTCATCGATGCCTGATCTAAATCTCTTCGATTGGGCATTCGTTTTTCATCAGTGAAAAGCGTGTGATTCCACCCTTCTGAATAGAGGATTTCTTCTTTACACATCTTCTTTTCCACTATGTAATCTCGGCAGCGCTCAATAAGTTCCTTCATTGAAGAGACCCCGGTAATAGGTAACAGGGAAAGAAATTCCGCAGTCATCAGAAAGTGAAGATGTGAATCAATCAATCCGGGTATGACTGTTTTGCCTTCTAAATCGATCATTTCTCCTTCGGTAAAAGCAAAAGAAAGAGTGTGATCATCACCAATCTTCAGGATCCGATTGTCTTTCACAATCATACTTTCTGCAAATTTATTATTTTTCAAGTAAATTTTTCCATTTTTAAACCATTTCATATACACGTCGCCCACTTTCTTTTAAGTCCTGTTGCTCGTCACTCATCATTATACCCTTATCATGTGATGGTGTGTACCCGTATCCATTTATTATGCATAAAAAAAGCCAGAATAGACTCATTCTGACCTTGATTGTTTATAACCAGCTTCCTGTGAACTGATGTATGCCGTGTGTATTCGGAGTTGAATCTATTTCCCTCGTCCAATAATCTTTCGGTGAGAAGTATTCCCTCGGGAAAATAGTACATCCTTCTATTTCCTGATAGGTATTATCAGGCTTTAACCCACGTTCAGTCATAATTTCAGTAATACGGATAACATTCGTTTTGTCATCACGCGAGCCATCCGGCAGCAGGAATTCTCTGCCGTCATAATCATTATATAATTCCTCTATAAATGGATGATGAGGTTCTGCCCCTATGATCCCTGTTGAAATTTCAGTTTCAATCTCAAAACTGAAAAATGCAGGAAATTTACGGAACTTATCTATTGGTTTGATGAGTTCCATATCTGTATCACAATAGACACCCCCATATTCTTTCAATGCGTGCAGACGGGCAACATCTGAAACAAACGCCCATTCTTCTCTCTCATACGCCTGCTTTGTATATTCGCCGTGATCTTCTGGATTAAAATTCGATTCATCCCAGCGCTTTATTTCCCAGTCAGGACAGTACCTTTTCCAGCTCGCCAGACATTTTTCTTCAAGTGGGCCCAATGGGTTTCCACCGAACCATGCGTAATGGATAATTTTTGGAATCATAATAGTCTCTCCTTCTATATAAAACTCTGGTTTATGAAATTTCCATGAGAACTCCACTACAGTGTACCAAAAGTGAGGGGAATAAATCGATCAATAGCAATCGGGCCCCATATACACAAGCAAAACAATGCGTGTTTTTTCTATATAGTGCTACACTTCTTATATAATCACTAGTCAACACTAAGGAGATGAGTATATGTATTTCAAGTCGTTTTTCAATAAACCGTTAGCGCAAATGGCTTATTTAGTCGGATGTCAGCAGACAGGTGAAGCGATTATTATCGATCCTTTGAGAGACATAGAAGCGTATGTGAAAGATGCAGAAGCTGAAGGTCTGAAAATCACACACGCTGCAGAGACACACATTCATGCTGACTTTGCTTCCGGAACAAGAGATGTCAACCGTAAATTAGGTGCTACTTTATATGTATCAAATATGGGTGGCGACGATTGGGCCTACAAAAATATGCCTGACGACACTGTTTACCTTAATGATGGAGACACAATAAATGTAGGAAATATTCAACTGAAGGTACTGTTTACACCTGGACATACCCCTGAAAGTATCTCCTTCCTTTTAACAGATAAGGGCGGGGGAGCATCTACACCGATGGGACTATTTACTGGAGACTTTTTGTTTGTGGGTGATGTTGGCCGTCCAGACTTGCTGGAATCTGCAGCAAAAACGAAAGGCACCACTGAATCGGGAGCAGAAGATATGTTTCAGTCTGTAAAAAAATCAGAAGACTTGCCTGATTATTTACAAATCTGGCCAGGACACGGCGCAGGAAGTGCCTGCGGGAAGTCATTAGGGGCTGTCCCAATGACAACATTAGGATATGAGAAAGAAAACAACTGGGCTTATCAGATCGATAATGAAGACGCGTTTAAAAAAGAACTGACGACTGATCAGCCTGAACCGCCCTCTTACTTTGCTGAAATGAAGAAAATTAATAAAGAGGATGTTCCTTTAGCTGGGGATACGCGCGTTTACCCCCTTTCATTGTCAGACTTAACCGACCTGGTTATCGACCTGAGGGCTAAAGAGGTTTATCAATCCAGTCATATCAAGGGCACGCTTAACATTCCTATGAATGATAAATTTTCAAGCTACATTGGCTGGTTTGTTGATTATGAACATGAATTGACTCTAATCGGCACTAAGGAAGACGCTGACGAAGCAGCCCACCAGTTACAGCAGATAGGATATGATAAAGTGAAGGGGTACCTTCCCAGTGAAGATATAGAAAATCCAGTGAGTTCACTGACCATTGAAGCAGACGACTTCTTAGAATTGAATAAGAAAGAAAACCTGGCTATTTTGGATGTCAGAAACAAGTCGGAATGGGAAGAAGGGCATTTAAAAAATGCCAAACGGGTCTTACTGGGAAACCTTCTTGAAGAAGACATCCCGTATGATAAAGAGGAACCCCTTTTCGTCCATTGTGAATCCGGCGTCCGCTCAGGCATAGCTTTAGGTGCCCTAGAAAAAAGAGGATTTAATCGAGTCATCAACATTAAAGACGGATACGGAGCATTGAGAGAGAAAATGTGACCTTTTAAATAAATACAAACGTAAAGACTTCATTGCTGTTGCGGTGAAGTCTTTATGTTTTAGTTAAATCAGTTTCCATAAAGAGTGATCTGCTCGCTCAGTCTGTAGGGCAGCTCTCCTTATCGGCTTAGAACAGAAAAAGCCATCTCCTGAGGTGCTTAGAAGATGGTTTTTCTTTACTTATTTCACATTGTTGGGTACGGGTTGCTTTTTAAGCGGTCTTTTTTTTTGTTCTAAATCGGCCATCGGCTCTATTTTCTTAGCGTAAACGTACCTCATGGCAAGGAGTGCAAAGATGAGTGCCACGGTTTCAGATATCAGTTTAGACCACCATACCATATTAACGTCACCGGATAACGAGAGTGCATAAGCTGCCGGTACAAGAACGACCAGCTGTCGAATAACTTGCACCCATAACCCTAACATCGCATTTCCGACTGACTGGAATACCGTTCCCAACATGATGCTGATTCCTGCGAACACAAAACTCAGGCTGATTATACGCAGAGCAGCTACACCGATGTTCATCATTTCATCTGACGCATTGAACAATAAGAGCAGCTGTTCCGGGAAAATCTGGAACAATATCGTCCCTGTCAGCATTATGCCCACCCCGTATGCCAGACAGATTTTGATTGCCAGTGTCATTCGTTCTTTATTCTTCGCTCCTAAATTATAAGAAACGATTGGAATCATCCCGTTGTTCAGTCCGAATACAGGCATGAAAATAAATCCCTGAAGACGGATATAGACACCGTAGACAGCTGTTGCTGTAGACGTAAACTGCAAAAGAATATTATTAAACAGAAGAGTTACCAGTGACGTAATCGATGTCATAACCATTGATGGAATACCAACGGAATAAATTCGTTTGATGACCGCAAAGTCAGGACGGAATCCTTTGTACTGCATGTCGATATCACTATTTACTTTTGAATTGATAATAATGGCCAGAGTCGCTGAAGTTACTTGTGCAATAATTGTCGCAATGGCTGCGCCGTAAACGCCTAGTGCCGGGACACCAATCCATCCAAAGATAAGAATTGGATCCAGAATGATATTTAGTATCGCTCCGGTTCCCTGTGTGATCATAGTATAAAATGTCCGGCCGGTTGCCTGAAGGATCCGCTCATATGTGAACTGCATCAGTTTTCCTATGGAGAGAGTAGTGATGAGAACCGTGTACTCCATTCCATAACGAATGATTTCAGGATTATCCGTCTGCATTTCAAAGAAAGGGCGGACTAAAAACATCCCGAACAAAAGAAATAGGCCGTAGTGCATGAATGTGAGAAAGACTCCATTATTTGCTGCCGCACTCGCCAGTTTTCTGTCACCTTCGCCTAAGCGCTTGGACAGTTCTGCGTTCATCCCAACTCCTGTCCCAATCCCTATAGCTACCATCAGCATCTGAATGGGAAAGACGAGTGAGAGTGCCGCTAATGCTTCTTCGCTTATCTGTGCCACAAACATACTGTCAACGACATTATAAAGTGACTGAATGAACATTGAAATCATCATAGGTACTGAAAGAGTCAGTACCAGTCTGTTCATGGGCATTTTTCCAAGTTCTTCGGAACTCATATTTTTCATGATTACTACTCCTCTATTCTACCCGTTTACTCTCGATTTCTAATTAACTTCTCTATTATACAAAAACCCCCTTGCAAAATGAAGTAAATGACACTATTTGACATGAAAAATGTCATACCTTATTCTTTTTAGTTTCAATCCTTTCTGATACAATACTTTTAGACAAGAGAGGTTGATTCAAATGAGATATATTCGCAAGCTTTTTTTCTTACTTTTAACTTTAATTATAGGATTCTGGTTAGGTACAACTGGATTAATAAATGGAACAACGGTGGGAGACTGGATGCATACGATTGTCAGCTACCTCCCCTCAACGATTGATTTTAACCGATTGAATCTGTCGTTCGATACGACACCTTTTATCAGTGAATCATTTACACGTCAGGAATCTGAGCAGGAAGAACACGAGGCTCCGTCCATCACCAGTGAGGAAACCGAAGACATTGATGTCGCTCTCGTGGAACAGACGATTATTCAATTAGTGAATGAATTAAGAACAGAACTGGGGGTCAATACCTTACAGTCAAATGATATGTTACGTGCTGCTGCCACTATTCGTGCAATCGAAACTGAAGAACTATTCTCACATACGCGACCTGATGGGTCTGAAACGTTTACCGTCTTCAACGAAGAAGGGATTCACTACCCCTATAGAGTGGCAGGTGAAAATCTTGGAATGGCGACTCATTACTTAAGTGATGAGGAAATGGCGGAGCTGATTTTCAACGGCTGGGTCGAAAGCCAGGGACACTACGAAAACATGATCCGTGCTGATTTTGAAGAAATCGGTGTCGGGGTTCATTATGATGGCGAATTTCTATACGCAACTCAGCTGTTCGGAACACAACTTTAAAAAAGCATCACTCAATAAATAAACGCTGGGACAAAACTCTCCAGCAGAAAGCACGCTCGCTTTAAGCAGGTGATCATCCTGTTTAAAGCGAGCGTGCTTTTTTTTATACTATTATCGGGCAAGGGTAAAATTTTAATGACATGTACCTTTGGCCCCACCTATTTCTCAATATTAATGCCCTAAGGATTAAGTGCATCTGATTTTCGTCTGCTTTGAAACCAGTTCATCACTCGCCCTTTTCTTAACTAGTCACTATAATGATTTTGAGACTAGTTCAGCTGCTATTTCCTAGGGAAGTGGGGACAAAAATTGGTTTGCAACCACTTCTCGATCCATCTTTCCAGCAACTAGTTTCAATATCAGTTTTGATACCAGTTCTTTCTCCATATTCCCATGAACTAGTCTCAATAGCGGTTTTGAAACTAGTTCTGTTTCTTTATGCACACGAACTAGTCTCAATAAGGGTTTTGAAACCAGTTCATACGAGAGACTTAAATGAACTGGTTCTAAAGCTAAGGACAACGTTATTATCGAAAATCAGGTGAACTTACCCTGAATGATGCTCGTTCCGACTCCTCTCTTCACACCTTTTCTTTAAGCAGCGAAAAAAAAGAGTATTTCTGAAGAATACTCTTTTTACTATTTATTAAGTTGTCTGATCCAGTATGTGTCTAGCCTGTTCTATAAATGACTGTAACACTTTTATTCGTGCGTACTTCTTTTGTTGGCCTTCGACGATGATCCATGGGGCATAGTCAGTATCAGTCCGCACCAGCATTTCATTCATAGCTTCAATATACTCATCCCATTTTTCCCGATTACGCCAGTCTTCATCGGTTAGTTTGTATACTTTATCCGGCTCTGTTTCCCTCGATTTAAACCGTCTGAGCTGTTCTTCCTTGTCAATGTATACAAAGAATTTTAAGATCAGTGTATTAAAGTTATGGAGGTGCTGCTCCATTTCATTTATTTCATCATAAGCCCGGTCCCATTCTTCCATTTCAGCCAGTTGTTCGACCCGCTCCACCATAACTCTGCCGTACCAGCTGCGGTCAAAGATTTTCATGTTCCCTTTTTTCGGAAAATTTTTGTAAAAGCGCCATAAATAATGATGAGCTTTTTCATCTTCAGAAGGTGCAGCAGTCGTAACGACTTCGTATCCTCTCGGGTCCATCTCTCTTGTCAGTCGTTCAATGGCACCGCCTTTACCGGCTGCATCGACCCCTTCAAAGACCATCACCGTCGGAATTCCACTTGTATACAGCCTGAACGATAACCTTTGAGCTTCCATCTGCAAATCGTTTTTAAGCTCATTATATTCTTCATCTTCCAGTTTGAGATTTAAATTCACCCTGTCCAGCGGCTTTTCATGCGGGGAGTAGTCTCTCAGTTCCTTTCTTAACCCGCCATTTTTCATGCCCATAATACGGTCGATCCCCTCATGGATCAAATCGATCGTCATGCCCAGCACTTTATCAGAAGCATCTTTTTTGTCTTCTGAAGATACAACATGCCATTTGCTGAAAGTGAAGTCAGATTTTTTCAAAACAGCATCAAAGTGATTCAGATAGTCGGGGTAGTGGTCATATTGATCCTCATCCCGCTCGCTGATCATAAATGACCGGTCCTCGTCCTCTTTCAGCTCATCTATTCTTTTCTGCTGGGTCTTCTCTTTCTGATGAAGGAAGAATTTGATAATGATCGTATCGTCATCTAAGAGCTGTTTTTCAATCGAACTGATGTCTTCAATGTCTCTATCCAGATCTTCCCTGGTTAAAGACAGGTCGTTGAACACTTTGAAATAAAAACTTCGGTCAAATATGGCTATATCTCCTTTTTTCGGCAGTTTATTCCAGAAGCGCCAGAGAAAAGGACGGCTGTATTCATCTTCGGTCGGGTTCTCAAAGACACTGACTTTAAAGTGCTTGGGATTCAGTTCTTTTACTAGGTCTTTGATAACAAACCCTTTACCAGAAGACTCCCATCCGTCTACAATAATCAAAACAGGGATGCCCAGATTCCCAACTAATCGCTGGGCTCTGGATAGACGTTCCCCGAGTTCTTTAGTTTTAAACTTATTATAGGGATTTTCACTGGCGTTGAAATCATATCTTTTTAACATAAAGAGACCTCCTGATTTTTTTCATTAAAAATGCAGTAGTCAACAGGTGAATTTGTAAATGCCATTATCTTTTTGGATTTTTTACATTTTTTCTTCTATTTCTGGCTCTCCGCTTTTTTTGAGCTTCTGTTAAAGGAGCATAATCTTTCATGTTTGAAATAGCTCCTCCGGCAATTTCCCAGAGGTATAGACTGGCAATGCTTGCATAAGGAGCGTACCGCCTCTGATATTTTGAAAATAGCTTTTTGGTTATCCGTCTGTGATGGTAAAGCATCCGTAACCCTCGATGAATAGCCAGATCATCCCAGCTTAATATATTCTCTCGGCCCATAGAAAAAATCATCAGCATTTCAGCTGTCCATACTCCGACTCCCTTGATCTGGGATAACCTTTGAGCAACTTCGTCATTACTCATTGTTTGAAGCCCACTTAAATCAAGCTCTCCCTGAGCGATTTCTTTAGAAACGTCTTTAATGTACGAGACTTTCCGGAATGAAATACCGATAGATTGAATATCTTCATCCGAACATGCGAGTATATTATCAGGTGTGACTTCTTCCACCTTTTCTTTCAGCCTGGTCCAGATTGTCTGCTGAGCTTTGGTCGAAATCTGCTGACCTATGATACTGTTCACCAGCGCTGCATAAATGTCCGGTCTGATCTTCCTTCTTATAGGACCGATCTCGTCTATCACTTTTCCGAGCACTGGATCTGCATCTTTCAAATAATTAAGTGCATCGTCTTCAACGTTAAAATACACAGTCGTTTCCTTCTGTTCTTGCTGCATTGTCATCTGCCTTTCTGCATTCTTCACGTCATCTTCTCAAAGCCGGGTCGAAAGTCATTCAGATTCAATTCATTTCATAGAGTTCTGGACGACGATCGTTGAATACATTTATTTGTTCTCTAATCTCTTTTCTAGAGTCCAAGTCAAGATCAGCTGTCAAAACAGTTTCTTCCTCAAAAGCTTCCGAAAGTGTTTCTCCTAAAGGACTTAAGATCATCGAATGTCCGCAGAAAGATAGGGTATCCGTCACGCCTACGCTGTTGAGTCCGACAACAAATACCTGATTTTCAATGGCACGTGCACGCTGAAGGGTCTGCCAGGGGAATACTCTCGGATGTGGCCAGGCTGCAGGGACAAATAGAATCTCTATTCCTTCCAGAGCCATCATGCGGATCCACTCTACAAATCTTAAGTCATAGCATGTTGCCACTCCCACTTTCACACCGTCTAATTCAAAGACGCCTAATGTATTGCCTGCCGTAAACGTTTCATGCTCCATCGCGGGAGAAAACAAGTGAACCTTATGATAGGTGTGCACAAGTTCCCCTTCTCTGTTAAAGCTATAGCTTGTGTTGTAAAAGTTATCTGCTATTTTAGTAGCGACTGATCCCCCTACAATATTGACTCCATAGGATCGAGCCAGACGGCTGAGGAGATCTTTTGTATGTTTCCCCTCAACATCAGCTGTTTCGTTCAGGTTGTCCGGAAAAAAAGAGACATTCCACATCTCAGGAAGCAGGACGACATCAGGTTTCTCATTATTGATTGTTTCGATCACCTTATTTTCAATCAGAGTATAATTTTTTTCTGGATCGTTAAATTGAATAGCTAGCTGTATTGCACTCACTTTCATGCTTATACCCCTTTACTGCTTATTTTAAGTTAAGTTTGCTATTTTTATCTTTCAAGAATTGACACCGCTCTGTATTTTAAACATAATTATTAATATAACCATATAATAGAGGGGTGTTTTTGATGAAAAAGCAAAAGAAGCGTCTTTTTTTATCCGGACTACTAGGAGTCTTTACTTATATAGTGATTGATGGAATTCTCATTTATCTTGGCATCGATGTCAGCCAGTCAGTTGTGTCCTTACTTGAGTCAGTGTTTGGATAGGACCATTATCACTCGTACTCGGATTCCATTCGTCTGACTTCATTATAAAGATAGCCATTAACAGGGGCTTCGAGAGTGTATTTTTCTGACTTAGCTAATACGGTCCCTGAGAAAAGCTCCACTTCTGAGGGTCTCCGCGCTAGGCCATCCTGTCTCATCGAAGGCCTCCCGTCCGGGTCAACCGTATCGATAATATCAAAGGCCTTTTGAATATGTGTCTCATCCAAGGCAATGCCTTCAGCTTGAGCAACTCGCACGACTTCTGCCATGGCAGCTCGCGCTTGTTCATGATAGGGCCCCCCTGTCTGGACACCCCCATATGTCGTTTCATTGACCATAACCACTTGATTCACACCGACATTCATAATGAATTTTTCCCAGATTTTAAGGGTAATATTATCTTCCACAACATAAGGAAACTCAGCCTCATCAAATAGGGACATGACCTTGCATAGCCTTATCTCTTTTTCAGGCGTATCTGCACCGATTTGAAGCCATCCTTTTACTTTCGAACGGACATTCTGCCCTTCTCTTGTCGCATCCATTCCTATCGCCACGGTTGGGATGACTTTCTCATGCCCAAATGCTTCACCTAAGATTCCTTCACTGGATATCCCATTGATCAAAGAGAGGATAGTGGATTGCTCACCAACCTGATGCTTCATAGATTCTATCCCACTATTTAACGTGAGTGATTTCGTTGCCACTATGATCAGGTCTGCCGGACGATCCTGCTCTGTTTCAAGAACATATTTAAAATTGCAGAACTCGCCATTCAGTATAACCCCCTCTTTCTCATAACGCTTCTTTCTTTCTGCATTTACTATGATTCTAACTCGATTTTTCCCTAAAGCATCTGACAAGTGCTTCCCATATAAAATACCTAGTGCTCCTAAACCCACAATTGCTACTGTTCCCTCTGTCATTTGCGTTCCCCTTTTTCTGTTTTGATCAGTCTTTATCTGATTCATATCATACCATAATCTCTTTAGGGATTTAATGTGACTGCTCACAAGGTCACTCTCACTGGAAACAGAAAAAGACTGGATAAAGAGCAGACACTTAATCTGTCTCTTTTACCCAGTCTTTCATATTCATTCATTGTATTTATGAAGCCAAAGAAGCTATTGCAAGGATAGATTAAGTCAGACTTAATCTCTTACTTACATCATACCGCCCATGCCGCCACTTGGATCCATGCCGCCAGGTCCATCATTATCAGATGGGATTTCTGCTACCGCTGCTTCTGTTGTAAGAAGGAGAGCAGATACTGATGCTGCATTTTGTAAAGCTGAACGTGTGACTTTAGTTGGGTCAATGATACCTGCTTGTACCATATTCACCATTTCACCTGTTGCTGCATTAAATCCAATACCAGGTTCAACGTGTTTCAAGCGTTCAACAATGACGCTTCCGTCCAGTCCAGCATTAGATGCAATCTGACGAACAGGCTCTTCAAGCGCACGGATGACGATTTTCACGCCTGTCGCTTCGTCGCCTTCAACGTCTATTTCAGCAAGCTTGTCCAGGATGTTGATGTAGGCAGTTCCCCCACCGGCAATCACGCCTTCTTCAACAGCTGCACGCGCTGCATTCAATGCATCTTCAATACGCAGTTTGCGCTCTTTGATTTCAGTTTCTGTAGCAGCTCCAACTTTAATGACAGCTACTCCACCTGCTAATTTAGCAATACGTTCCTGAATTTTTTCGCGGTCAAATTCAGAATTGGTTTCTTCAGCTTGAGCACGCAGCATGGCTACACGCTGGTCGATGTGTGTTTTTTCTCCAGCACCTTCGACAACTGTTGTATCATCTTTAGTGACAACCACTTTACCTGCAGTCCCTAACTGATCGATTGTTACATCTTTCAGATCCAGTCCTAAATCACTCGTAATCACAGTTCCGTCAGTCAGAATAGCGATATCTTCAAGCATACCTTTACGGCGGTCACCGAATCCAGGCGCTTTAACTGCTACTACATTTAATGTTCCTCTGATTTTGTTTAAAACAAGTGTAGGTAATGCTTCGCCCTCAATATCATCAGCAATGATCAGTAATGGACGATTCTGCTGCATAATATTTTCCAGAACAGGAAGAATTTCCTGAACAGATGAAATTTTCTTGTCTGTAATCAATACATATGGATTATCTAAGTTAGCTTCCATTTTTTCATTATCCGTTACCATGTACTGAGACAGGTACCCACGGTCAAACTGCATTCCTTCAACAACGTCTAGTTCTGTTTCGATTCCTTGAGATTCTTCGATAGTGATGACGCCGTCGCTTCCGACACGTTCCATCGCATCTGCAAGAAGCTTACCGATTTCTTCATCTCCAGAAGAAATTGCAGCAATTTGTGCAATCGATTCTTTGTCTTCTACTTTAGTTGAGTTTTCGTGAAGGGCCTGAACGGCTTTTTTAGTAGCCATTTCGATTCCACGACGGATACCTACTGGATTTGCGCCAGCTGTCACGTTTTTCATGCCTTCATTAACAATCGCTTGAGCTAACACTGTAGCTGTTGTTGTTCCGTCACCGGCAATATCATTTGTTTTGCTGGCTACTTCAGCTACTAACTGAGCGCCCATGTTTTCGAATTTATCTTCAAGTTCGATTTCTCTAGCAATCGTTACGCCATCATTGGTGATCTGAGGTGCACCAAATGATTTATCTAAAATAACATTTCTACCTTTTGGTCCAAGTGTGACTTTAACCGTATTTGCTAACTTGTCTACTCCGCGAAGCATTGCCGCGCGCGCATCTTCAGAAAATTTAATATCTTTAGCCATGTTTTAATATCGCTCCTTAAGTTTTAGTAGTATCCTGTGTTCTTCAGTGTTACTCTACAATCGCAATGATGTCAGTATCTTTAACGACTAAATACTCTGTTCCCTGGTACTTCACTTCAGAACCAGCATATTTTTCAAAAATAACGTTGTCTCCAACTGTGACTGATACTGCAGCTCGTCCACCGTTATCCAGAAGTTTCCCTTCACCAACAGCTACGACGACCGCTGATTGTGGCTTTTCTTTAGCAGAATCAGGTAAAACTAATCCGCTTGCAGTTTTTTCTTCTTCTTTTGTTACTTCAAGAAGTACACGATTTCCTAAAGGTTTTAACATGTTGTAACCCCTCCAAAATATATTTATATTCTATTTGTACTATCATTCGCTACCGCTGAGCAGTAGGTTTTGTAGTTTTAGCACTCTCGACCTCCGAGTGCTAACTCCATAACCTAGTATATTCAAAACTTTGATTTCTTGCAAGCCTTAACGTAAAATTTCTTAGAAAAATTTCGTTTGTGGCAACCACTCTCTATTTGTGTTAAATTACTAGTATTGTGGGAATATAGTTTAAAGGATGAACAGTATGGAAACTCAAGATTCAAATAAAAAAACAGCAGCACATATTATTATTTTATTTCTGGCCGTTCAGGTTCTTTCGGCCATTATTCCGTTATTTCTACCCGATACATTAGGGACTGTAGGCTTCTTAATGCCTTCAATGATTCTCTTTACGCTTGGAGCAATCGGGATGATCTGGATTGTAAGAAAACGACAAATGTATTTTGATTTTGAAACGCCTTTTCGAGCAAATATAGTTAACATATTATTATGGGGTCTTGCAGGAATGTTTATTGCTTTAATAGTACAAAGCATAGCCAGCATAATAGAAGTCAATTTCTTAGGTTCCTCAATGGAATCTGAAAACACGCAAATGCTTGTTGAAGTGGTCAGAAGATATCCGGCATTTTTATTACTGATCGGTGTCACCGGACCTATAATGGAAGAATTTGTGTTTAGAAAAGCATTATTCGGCATGATGGTAGGGAAATTAGGCGGGATCGGGGCTGCTGTGATCAGCTCACTGATTTTCGCTTTCATTCATTTTGACGGCTTACTGTTGGTTTACTCCTCGATGGGTCTCGTCTTTGCATGGCTGTATTATAAAACAGAAAACATCTGGACACCCATCATCGCCCATTGCCTGATGAATGTCTTTGCCGTTTTAGCTAATCTCTATATATAATAAACGATACGGGATAAGAAAGGATTTATGATGACAGAAAAACAAATTATGTTTCAAATAGGGTTTAAATTTGCATTCTTTTTGCTGTTCATGTTTTTCACTATTGATTCAGTTGGGACTAGCGGATGGGGATTTTTCTCCTATCTGTTTGCTCTATTTGCCACCAAAGACTTTGTACAAGGTACGCGAATGGCCGTCTCTTTTTATCAGATTAAAAAAGGGAAAAATGATCAGAAAGATCAAAAGGATCAGCACTAAAATAACCAATCTTCACTCAGCACCTAATGCTGAATTGAAGATTGGTTTTTTTTATTCGTTATAGAAAAGGTCATTCAACGGATTATCAGACGTTTCTTTTTCTTCTTTTTTATCAAAATCCTGATAGTAATTAATAAAATAAATCAGTGTCTGCAATTCATTTGTCAGGTCGACATTATGCACTCTGATTTCCTGAGGAACTGTGACTCGAATCGGTGTAAAGTTCATGATTCCTCTTACGCCGCCTTTGACTAGTTTATCAGCCATCTCCTGAGCGATTTCAGATGGAACAGTTAAAATAGCGACATCGATCTGCTGCATTTCCAGCTGTTCAACCATTTCATTGATGTCATAAATCGGCACACCCTGGTGAATGGTTCCGATCAGTTCATCCTTCACATCAAAACCAGCACTAATACGTATATTGTTGTTCCGACGGAAATTATAATTCAATAACGCTTGCCCTAAATTACCTACTCCTATCAGTGCCACGTTAGTTAAACGGTCCTGATTGAGTGTTTTGCTGAAGAAGTTCATTAATGCTTCAACATCATACCCATACCCTCTTTTACCTAGTGCTCCAAAGTATGAAAAATCTCTCCTGATCGTTGCGCTATCTACTTTAACTGCCTCACTTAATTTAGCTGATGAGACACGTTCTTTGCCAGCTTCATATAAAAATCGTAAATAACGGTAATATAATGGCAGTCTTCGTGCTGTAGCTTTCGGTATTTTCTTTTCAGCCATTGTCATTCTCCTCGTCTATTTCGTTAAATTTTAAACATCTTTTGCCTATTTCTGTCAGTATTCACCTGAAAATGTATCTGTTTTCAATTTGTGCATTCACAAACTTACTAATTGTTGCCATTAAATATTATACCACTAATCGCTTCAAAATAAAGCATATATGCCCCTGATTCACAAAAATATTCAAAAAGTTATGACCTTAGTATGTACTCTAATGAACAATTTCGAAAAAGTGAACAAAGTTCAATTATTGTATACCTCCTCTGATATTTTTCACAATATAGATGCCTTCTTTTATTTGCACTAGTGATTTATTCCGTCTGTATGCTACACTAATACCTAAAGATAGATAACACGTATAGAAAACGAGGATCCCTATGATACTTCTACAAACTCAAAAAATAGCACGACACTTTGGTGCAGACATTTTGTTCGAAAATGTCTCGATTGAAATCAAAGATAAAGCCCGAGTCGGTCTCGTCGGCCGAAACGGTGCAGGAAAAACCACATTGCTGAATATTCTGTCTGGAAGAGAAGAACCTGATGCAGGGACTATTCATAAGAAGAAAGACTGTACGATTGGCTACCTTGATCAGCATACTGGCCTTGAATCAAGCTTGACGATATGGGAAGAAATGGATAAGCTCACGGAGCCCGTCAAAGTGATCGAAAGAGATATGCATACGATCGAACAGCAGTTGAGTGATTCCTCACTCGATAAGCAGTCAGATTATTACACAGATTTACTGACACGCTATGATTATTTACAGCAGGCCTTTAAAGACAACAACGGGTACGGAATCGAAAGTGAAATAAGATCAGTCTTGCATGGATTCCGCTTTTACGAAGAGGACTATGCCACCCCTATTTCTAATCTATCCGGGGGGCAGAAAACACGTCTGGCACTTGCCAAGTTGTTATTGGAAAAGAAAGATCTGCTTATCCTTGACGAACCTACGAACCATTTGGATATTGAAACCCTGGCCTGGCTGGAAAATTATCTTCAGAACTACTCCAAGTCATTGCTGATTGTTTCCCATGACCGGTACTTTTTAGATAAAGTCGTTCAGGATATATATGAAGTCAGTCGAGGATCTGTCGATTATTACCCTGGAAACTATTCTAATTACCTGAAACAGAAAGCTGAACGAATTACTAGAGAGTGGAAAGTGTTTGAGAAACAGCAGAAGAAAATTGATAAGCTGGAAGATTTTGTCAATCGAAACCTTGTTCGAGCATCCACGACCAAACGAGCACAATCCAGGAGAAAACAGCTGGAAAAAATGGATACACTGGATAAGCCTCAAGGGGATGAAAAAAGTGCCCATTTCCAGTTTGCTGTGGACAGAGAGTCCGGGCAACTGGTTATTCAGACCAAAGAGTTGGCTATCGGATACGACGGTGTCCCTCTTTCTCAAAATATTGAACTGGATATTCGCAAAGAGGATTCTATCGCTGTGGTGGGCCCTAACGGTGTCGGAAAAACGACCCTGCTGAAAACGATCAACACCTTTCTCGAACCCGTACATGGAGAAGTGAAATACGGAACAAAAGTGGACTTAGGTTACTATGACCAGGAACAGCGGACATTGAATGATAAAAAATCTGTACTGAATGAAGTATGGGACGATCACCCGCTCTTGCCTGAACAGGCCATTCGTACATTATTAGGGTCATTTTTATTCAGTGGAGACGATGTCGAAAAAGCAATCAGTTCTTTAAGTGGTGGAGAGAAGGCCCGAGTGGCTCTTGCAAAACTGGCACTGGAAAAGAACAACATGCTCCTGCTTGACGAGCCCACCAACCACTTGGATATAGACTCTAAAGAGGTGCTGGAGAACGCATTGATCGACTTTTCAGGAACCTTGCTGTTCGTCTCGCATGACCGTTACTTCATTAACCGTCTGGCTACGAAAGTAGTCGAACTGTCTGAAGATGGAGCAACTATGTACCTTGGAGATTACGATTATTATCTTCAGAAAAAAGCAGAACTTGAAGCATTGGATACACTTGACCAGAAGACTGCAGCAGGTGACCCTTCTGTCCCAACGGAAAACTCATCAGCTAGTGACACAAAGAAAGCTTTTGAAGCCCAAAAAGAACGACAGAAAAAAGAACGTAAATTAGTGCGTGAAATTGAAACGATTGAAAAAGAACTGGAAAAAATCGAGGAAGATCTGCTGGCTATTCAACATGAGTTAAGCCAGCCCGAGACCTTCTCTGACAGTGAGAAAACTGAATCACTTTCCAACCAGAATCAGACACTCTCGGCAAAACAGGAAAAGCTGATGGAAGAATGGGAACTTTTACACGACTCACTGGAGACCCTTTAACGGCCAGTCTCTCAACCGACAGCTTTAAATCATCAAAAAGAAAGAGGAACGAATATGGATCAGATGGATTTGAAAATACTTCAAATATTACAAGAAAATAGCCGTGCATCACTGAAGGAAATAGCAAGCGAAACCTATTTGTCCTCTCCGGCCATTTCAAATCGTATTTCGAAATTAGAAAAAGAAGGCTTCATTGATAAATATATGACCTGTGTGAACTTGAAAAAGCTGGGCTATCACATTCAGGCATTTATTCAACTGGATTTGAGTCCTAATCAGAAAGCTGATTTTTATCCTTACATTGAAAACACTCCTAATGTCCTGGAGTGTAACTGTGTGACAGGAGAATTTTCAATGCTGATCAAAGTCTCTTATCCAACCACTACAGAACTAGATGATTTTATAAACAATCTTCAACAGTTTGGTAAAACCTATACTCAAATTGTTTTCTCTACCCCCGTTCCTACTCGAGGATTGACCTTGCATGACTTTGATGATTAACTAGACACAAAAAACCTGTCACTCGATTGAGTGACAGGTTTTTTAGTGTATTGACTGTTTAATCAGACCGATAGTCCTGGTTTTCCGTTCAGTGAAAAATCCGAGAATGTGTTGTTTTCCAGTTGAACAAATGCTGCTGCACCTATCATTGCCGCATTATCTCCACATAAAGTGAGGGGAGGAATCAGCAATTCCACATCGGGCAGTTCCTCTTCTACTGCTTGTGTCAACGCATGACGCAAGCCTTTGTTAGCAGCTACGCCTCCGGCTAAAACCAGCTGTTCTACCTGCTTTTCTTTTGCTGCACGAATCGTTTTAGCTACCAGCACATCGGTGACTGCTGCCTGAAAACTGGTTGCCAGATCCTCTGAATTGATCTCTTCACCTTTTTGTCTGGCATTGTGCACAGTGTTGATAAACGAACTTTTTAGTCCACTGAAACTGAAATCATAATTGTCTTCGTGCATCATTGCCCTTGGAAAATTGTAGGTGTCTTCCCCCCGGTGAGCCATGTCATCAATATGTTTCCCGCCAGGATAAGGCACGCCAATGACTCTTCCGATTTTGTCATAGGCTTCGCCGGCAGCATCATCTCGTGTTTCCCCAATGATTTCAAATGAATCTGGAGAAGACATATAAATC
The DNA here is from genome assembly GCA_020832185.1 of Alkalibacterium sp. Lineage (GTDB taxonomy): Bacteria > Bacillota > Bacilli > Lactobacillales > Carnobacteriaceae_A > Alkalibacterium. The sequence goes on along the minus strand of JAFIFE010000028.1, from coordinate 24,293 downwards.
AGCTCAGTGTGTCCCCCACTCACAACTAAAGATAGTAGAGGAAACTTCATTTCAGCTATCAGCTGATTCGCAAATATGTGTCCTTTTATATGATTGACTGCAATGAGGGGAAGAGAGTGAGCGAATGCGATCGCTTTGGCAGCATTAACCCCTATAAGTAATGCACCCACCAATCCAGGTCCTTCAGTCACAGCAACGGCATCCAGTTCGTCGTACCGGACACCTGCCTCGTGCATGGCCTCTTCTATTATCAGCGTAATTTGTTCCACGTGATGGCGACTGGCAATTTCTGGCACAACTCCTCCGAAACGCTGGTGACTCTTCACTTGAGACGCGACGATATTAGACAGAATGGTTTTTCCGTCTTCGATCACTGCCGCACTGGTTTCATCACAACTCGTTTCAATCGCTAAAATTCGCTTGTTCGTCATCTTCTTCCTTCTTTCCAAGACTACATTTCATTATAATTGCATCTTCTATTGGATACGTATAGTATCTTTTTCGTCTGGCTATTTCTGAGAAAGCGTGTGATTGATAGAAATAGCGAGCCGTTTCATTCGATTCTCTAACCTCTAGAAAGATTGTCGACATTTCGTTCATAGTACAGTACGTTTTAAAGGCTGTAATGAGTTTGGAAGCCACTTTTTTGTTCTGAAAAGGGGCTGCTACCGCAATTGAATAAATTTCAACTTCATCTACTAACAATTTCCCGCCAATGTAGCCAATCAGTTCATGGTCATACTCAGCAATGAAAAAGACCAGGTCACTTCGAGAGATCGTCTGCTCATACTGTTCTTTAGACCACGGGGACCCGTATGTAAAAGCAGTCTCCGCCAGTGAATAAAAATCCTCGCTTTGATGATCTGCCTGCCGGTACCGACGTATTGAGATATTGTCTTTTTTCATAACCTATCGCACTCTTTCTATTCTTTGCCAGTGGGTTTTATCAGATACTTCATTTCAAGAGCATCTTCATGATCATTTGCATAGTACCCTTTTTTTATATGTCCTTTTTCAAATCCTAAGGTGGAATATAAACTTTGGGCAGTTTTATTGGAGACACGGACCTCCAGCGTCACTTCTTTAATGTCTTCTTTTTCAGCTATTTTGATAATCTCTCTAAGCAGATACGTTGCAATGCCTTTATTCTGGTACTCTGGAATCGTCGCAATATTCGTGATATGCGCCTCATGAGTCACAAACCATGATCCAACAAAAGCCACTGGTTTATCTTTGTCGAATACGACAATATAAAACGCACTCTTGTTAAAGCGAATTTCATGTAAAATAGCAGATCTGTTCCAGGGTGTTTGTCCATTGTAGCATAATTTTTCAATCGTTAAGATACTGTCCGCATCTTCTTCGGTCGCTATTTTACTACTAAGAAACCATTCGTCAGAAAGGGGGTAGAATGGCTGATCCAATCTGATTCTTACAGATAATGGGACAAATGTTTTCGTTGTTGTTTTTGTTACTCTGTCAGAAAACCACTCTTTAAAGTTTTTCAATCCACCCGCCTCCTTGGGACTGGTCCGGATGAGCCTCCATCCAATTTTGTTCTGCTTCAGCTAGCTTCAGATACTCTGGTTCAAATAAATGAGTATTTACAGGTTCCAGTGTCCGCGCAATTTCTGCCAGCACGCTTGCTCTTGGGTAGTGACGACTCATCGGAAGTTCAATAAACTGACTGCCTAGTTTGTCTACCAGTAAGTCACGGTGCTTATGAATATCAGATCCGATAAATTGAATGGGCGCCTGTAATGTTTTCAGATAATCCGCCCATACTTCTACTGAGACATGCGTATCTGGTTCTGCAGGAACACATATGTTTTCTTTATAATGATACAGTCCAGTGTAGATATTGTTTCTTCTTGCATCGAAAAGAGGCACGATATAAGAATCAGGAATCCGTTCACCATTGCCCGCCAGTACATGCAGACTGGATACGCCAACGAGCTCAGTATCTAAACTGAATGCAAGTGTCTTGGCCACTGTCACTCCAATCCTCACTCCGGTATAAGACCCTGGTCCTTTAGACACGGCAACTCTATCTATATCTCCCGGTTCCCACCCTGCTTCTTTAAACAGCGCTTCTATGGCAGGCATCAGTTGTATGCTGTGATTCCGCTTTATATTGACGACTCTTTCGACGAGTAACGTAGAATCTTCAACCAAAGCCACTGACATGACCTGGTTAGATGTATCGATTCCGAGAATTTTCATATACTAGCTCCTCAATCATTATCTATTTAAAACAAGTTTAGCATATTTTCACTGAGTTGAGAAACGAATCAGTGCTTTGTAAAGCGTTTCTTTTGATTTATTTTACTAGACTACTTACAATAAATGTGAACAAAAATTGACGATTAATAGGAAAGGATGGAGTACACATGAGTGAAAACAAAGATAGTTTGAAACATAAAGCAAAAGGGTTAAAAGACAAAGCTGCTGGAGCTGCAAAAGATTCTTTCGGAGACGCTACAGACGACAAAGGGAAACAAGCGGAAGGTAAAGCTCAAAAAGCTAAAGGCCATGGTCATGAGGCTGTCGGAGAAGCAAAAGAAGACAGAGACCGTGATAGAAAATAACCTGTAAGTTTAACGTTTGTCTATCCATCCTTGGACCTTTTGAAATCTGAGGATGGATTTTCTTTATATAAAAACTATGGAGGGTACCACTTTATGAGTAAACTATTGATCACTGGCGCTACTGGCTCGATCGGCACTAACCTGACAAAACATTTAAAAGAGTCACACGACCTTGTGCTTGCGGACCTTGATTTTTCAGACTTCCCAAAAGAGCTGAAAGAAGGCGCCAAACTTGTTGAAGGAGATTTATCAAAGCTAGACAATTGGGATGAAGCATTGGATGGCGTAGAGTATGTGATTCAACTGGCTGGTAATCCTGATCCGGAAGCAGACTTTTATGATGAACTTGTCGATTTGAACTATGTGCTTCCACAAAATCTGTATAAGAAGGCCGCACAATCCTCTACAGTCAAACGCATTATTTTTGCCAGCTCCATTCACGCAACAGATGCGTATCCTGATAACGTCCAGGTGAAAACAACTGATCAGGTACGGCCAGATGACTTATATGGAGTATCAAAAGCTTATCTTGAGGCGCTAGCCAGCTATTACGCCTTCAAAAAAGGGGTCGAATCGATTGGCATACGTATTGGGAATTATACAGAAGACGATTCTGAACTGGATCCTGACGGCTACTTCCGTTCAATAGGCATGTATTTTTCTGTTCGTGATATGAATCACCTGATCGACTGCTGTCTGAAAGCTGAACTGGAAGAACCTTACCTTCTGGTCAACGGTGTGTCCAACAACTCTTTCCCTCGCCTGGATATTGAATCCGCGCGCGTGAAGATAGGATACCAGCCGCAAGATAATGCATTTGAAAAATTAAATAAGCTCTAACCTGAATGATGTGTTTACCTATATACCAGACACCCCTGCTCCTTCGTTGACTAGAGCAGGGGTGTCTTCGATTTAAAGTCCTGATTCCCTTTTTCAGTATACTCATCAGGTATGGGTAGTGTGGGTTTTTAGTAAACCCAGTTTTATAGGTAACTCGTGAATGAAGGCCTGCAGGAGTTTCCTATAAAACAATTTATTCTAGGTGCTCGAACTGTCAGACTTGTTTGAGTTGCCTGTAATCAGGAGAATACACGTAACTCATTTCCACTTACTGTTTGAGCAAGCGGCGTCATTTATCTTTTCAGTAAAGTCATCTATGCTAGTTATATCAGTTGCCTCTATAAGTCGTTTTTAAGGGAGCTCACTTCCATCATCCTATTCGACTTCCTTCAAAAGAACCCATACTTTACAGCAATCATCCATTTCCCTGACTTATCGCCACACGCAAAAATTCAGTATATAGAAATAGACTCGTCAGCTGACGAGTCTACTTCTATATAAAGACCGACCCCATTAAGTGCTTTCTCTCAAAATCAGCTTAGTCGAGGTGATAACTGTTTTTGTCACTTCTCGATCATCTTGAATGCGTTCATGGAGTAATTGAATCCCGCTACTGCCCATTTCTTCAGTGTAAACTTTTACTGTCGTCAGTGAAGGTGTAATGTATTTAGCAGTTGATATATCGTTGAAGCCTATCAGACTGATATCCTCCGGTACTTTAATGTTTTTTTCGTATAACGCTTTTAAGCACCCAATCGCAATGGCATCATTTGCCGCTAGAAACGCTGTCGGTCGGTCATTTTCGCTCACGCTTTCCAAAGCCTTCAGCATATTTCTCTTGCCGTCTTCTACACGAAAAGCTCCAATATGAAAATACTCCGACTTATACAGACGTTTGCGTTTCAAGTATTCTCTGGTTGTCTTTTCACGTGGATCGATCCAGTTTCCGGTGCCATCACTAAATGATTCTTCTCCACCGATGAACCCGATACGTGTATGACCCTGTTTTATCAGATAATCAATATTGTCTTTCACTGCATTTTTGAAATTAACCAGAACACAGTCGACATCTTGTTGAGGTTTAAAATCAACGAAGCAAAGGGGCAGCTTCTTCTCCAGAAAATGATTGACCTGATGCTGACTGTATTTTCCAATGGCTAAAATGCCAGATAATTTATCATGATTGAGCAGCTCGTCCTGATTATACACACGGATAAAATTATACCCTAAGTCCTGCGCTTTATTTTCAGCACTCAAACGGATCGACATATAGTAGATATCGTTTAACTCTTCCGCTTCACTGACCCAGTTGACAATGGCAATCGTTCCTTTTTTCTTTAATGTAGATTTTTTCAGATTTTTATATTCTAAAGCTTCCGCTACTTCAAAAATGCGTTTTTTTGTCTCTTCTCCAACGGACAATGTCGGATCATAATTTAACACTCTAGAGACTGTGGATGTTGATACATTGGCTTCTTTTGCGATATCTTTGAGGGTCGCCATTCCTTCACTCCTCATCTTTTAAGTAGTCTATGCTTCTCTCACATTGAATTTGTACGTCGTCTGAGAGGTGAACGGTTCTTCTGGTCTTAGGATGATATTTCCAAATCCAGGCTGATTGATTGCATCAGGAAGGGTCTGTGTTTCGAGTGTGATGCCTGCATATTGTTTAGCCGGTTCTCCTTCAATCAGATAATCATCTATTTCAGCATTGTGAGTGAAGATAACTACACTGTTGCAATCCGTGTATAATTCAACTTCTCTTCCTGATTCAGGATCAAACAAAATCGCCTGTACGCCACTTTCATTTGGATTAAGTACAAAGGGATGATCCAGACCATTTAATGGTTTAATTTGAGCATGGTCGGATAATGCCGCTTCTTTTATCGCTTTGAACGTTCTAAAATCAAATGGCGTGCCATCAACCTTTTCCAGTTTGCCACTTGGTAAATTTTCTTCCCCAAGCGATCCATAGAACTCACTTTTCAGTTTCAGCTGATGATCAAGCATCGTTTTTTTGATATCACCAGTCAAGTTGAAATACACATGATTGGTTGGGTTAAATAATGTAGGCGCATCCGTCTTCGCTTCATAATTAATGACCCACTCATTTTCATCTGTTAAAGTGTACGTTACTTTGACCGACACATTCCCGGGAAAGCCATTTTCTCCTTCAGGACTCTCATAAGTGAAGATAAGTCTGGCATCTGATTCTGCAGTTTCAGCTTCGACTTCCCACAGTTTTGTATCCAGTCCAGCCGGCCCGCCATGCAACAGATTGTCTCCTTCATTTATGTCCAGCTGGTACTCTTTTCCGGCTAGAGTATATTGTCCTTTAGTAATTCGTCCCGCTACACGCCCAATAGTGGCACCGTAGAATGGACGGTGCGTTTTAAAGTCCTCTACATTTTCGACATTCAGTGTGATGTTTTCTTTCGTGCCGTTTTTATCCGGAGTCACTAGTTTAGTCAAAGTCGCTCCTAAGGACATGGCACTTAAAGACACTCCGTTAGCGTTTGTCACTGTGTATTCGACTACATCCTTGTTCTCGATTGTTCCAATCACTTTGCTTGTCAGTTCCATATTTATTCCTCCTGAGTTGAATGGTGTTAAACTATCTAACTAGTAACCAAATAGTCCACAAATGTTCTAAATGCTTTCTTCCCTTGTTCATCTCGCTTAAAAACCCCTGCGTCTTTAAGAACCTGCAGGAAAACTTCTCCTACTGCCTGATCGACAATATCACTAACCGTATCTTTGTTGATCTGATTCGCTTCTTTTAATTCATCTGCCCATTTCTGATGGATGGGATCAACTGATTCACCCTCACCAAGTAAATAAGCTCTTACAACCTGTAGCTCATCCTTAAGCCTTGGCGGTAAAATAGCCAGCCCCATGACCTCAATCAGGCCAATATTTTCTTTTTTGATATGCTGAACAGGTGGATGCGGATGGAAAATACCATCTGGATACTCTTGTGATGTCCGGTTATTACGCAAGACCAGATCAAGTTCAAACGCATGGCCGTCTCGCCTGGCAATTGGCGTTATGGCATTATGAGGTGTGCCATATGTTTCTGAATAGATTCCGACTGATTCATCTGAGTATGTTTCCCACCTGGTCATCACTTTATCTGCTGCCTTGATTATTTCATCCTTATTTGTACTGCTTAAACGGATCACCGACATTGGCCATTTGATGAGACTTGCCTTGACATCCGGCGTTTCTTTCAGCTTAAATGTGTACTCTTCTTCTGCACGTTCTAACGGGAATGTATGACGCCCCCCCTGATAATGATCATGTGAAAGAATCGATCCTCCCACAATGGGCAGTCCTGCATTAGATCCGACGAAGTAATGAGGCAGTGTGGTTAGTATATCCATTAGATTTTTGATTGCCTGTATGCCGACATCCATTTCTCTGTGTACTTTCGAGAGAAAAATCGCATGCTCATTGTAATAGGCGTAGGGAGAATACTGAAATCCCCATTCTTCTCCGTTGACATCCATACGAATGATCCGGTGATTAGCTCGTCCAGGGTGAGTCAGGTGTCCTTCATACCCCTCATTCTCCATGCACAGCATGCAATCCGGATAGTTGGTTTTACTTTTGCCAGCTAAAGCAATTTCCTTTGGATCCTTCTCTGGTTTGGATAAGTTGATGGTTATATCCAGTGCCCCATAGTCGGTATCATGTGTGTACTCAATATTTTTCGCAATCTCTCTTGTTTTAATGTAATTTGTCTGTTGACTAATAGTAAAAAAAGTGTCCGTGGCTTCTTTAGGACTATTATCGTAAGCCTGCCAGAAATCACGGTTGATTTCAGAAGGAGACGGAGTGAGGAGATCCATCACTTTTGCTCCAAATACATCTTTAGCTGAAGGCAGATTTTCGATGAGGTCAGTATTCACTGCATAGGCCACCAGTGCATCGAACAACTCAAGAGGAGGCACCTTATTCAATGAAGGCGACACTTTTTCTATTGATTGTTTGCCTAACAAGTCGATCAGTCTATTGGTTACATAAATAGCGTCGTGCCGGTGGATCCGTCCGATTTCAATATAGGCCTGGACAAAATCGGTAACCGTCTGATCTATGGTCAAGTCCGTTTCTACTTTAGTCATGTGCAACCCATTCCTTTGTTCCGTCTTCTGTTTCAGCAATATAAAATTCTGCTTTATGTCCTATTTCTTTTTCAAAAGCTCCGCCAACTTCATCAATAAAGGCATCAACTTTATCGTTTTCAACGATAGCGATACAGCATCCACCAAATCCGCCACCTGTCATTCGCGCACCGATCGTTCCTTCCTGTTTCCAGGCCAGGTGCGGCAGTAAATCCGTTTCTTTCACAGTCACTTCATAATCTTCATGTAAAGAGACATGAGAATCGTTCATGTACTTCCCAAATGTTTCCAGATCATTTGCTTTTAATGCTTCTGCTGCTCGTTCAGTTCGCGCACTTTCATAAACAGCATGTCTTGCCCGTCTCAGCAGGACCTCATCACTAATGACATGTTTGTACTTTTCGAATTCTTCTTCAGTCAGTTCTCCCAAACTGGAGACATCGACTACTGTCTTGAGTTCCTCAAGAGCTTCCTCACACTGCCGGCGTCTCGTATTGTATTCCGAGTCGACCAGTTCTCTTCGTGTCATTGAATTCATGATCACTATTTTGTGCTCTGGCAGATTCAAAGGGATCTGTTCATAGTCTAAGGTATTGGTATCCAGGAGCAGTGCGTTGCCTTTTTTTGCCATACCGATTGCAAACTGATCAAGTATACCCGAGTTCAGTCCCAGAAAGTCGTTTTCTGTACGCATGCCCAGCTTAACTAAGTCCAGTTGTGAAATGGACAAGTCAAATAGATCTCTTACCATCACACCTGTCAGCAATTCTAAAGATGCAGAGGATGATAAAGATGCGCCATTTGGGATGGTGCCATAAATATACAGATCAAAGCCATGAGTTAGCTCTTTCGTCTGTTCCTGTATATACTTCATCATTCCTTTAACATAGTTTGTCCAGTTGTCTTCTTTTCTAAAGGCTAAATAATCGATATCAAACATAATCGGACCCACATCCGGGAAGTTACCTGAAAAAGCATGAACTTCCTTGTCTGCCCGCTTCTTTACTACGCCATAAGTCCCCATAGTAATTGCACAAGGGAATACTTTCCCTCCATTATAGTCAGTATGTTCACCAATCAGGTTGATTCGTCCAGGTGAGAAAAAAACGCGCTCTCCTTCGTAACCAAACTGCTCTTTAAATGATTTCAGCAGGTCATTTCGATTCATTGCAACCGCTCCTCTTATTATAGTCGTTATTATTGTAACCCTTTTAGTAAAGATTAACAAGTAAATTTACTAAATTATTTGAGAGTTATACTCGTGTCTTTACTTTGTAATACCTGTCTTAATGCACTTAGTAAACCCGATTCTGATTGACGATTATTACCCGGTTGTTATTTTTATACAAGTTGTGACAAACAGCTCCTTTTCACACTTAACTCATACATTATTTACCTGCTTTTCAGATGAGAGGGGAGGATTTATGGTATAATTAACGGAGAGAAAATAAGATGATTTAAGGAGGACAGATTATGCCATTCTTTCCATTTTACTGGGATCCAACAATGATCCTTATTATAATTGGTATGATTATTTCTGGATTTGCCAGTATGTATGTACAATCCACTTTCAATAAATACAGCGATGTTAAAAGTAAACGCGGGTACACTGCATCAGACGTGTGTCGTGAAATTTTAAACGCTTCTCAACTAAAAAACGTCCGTTTAGAAGGTATTAGAGGTAACTTGACAGATCATTATAATGCTCAGGAAAGCGTGCTGCGTTTGTCAGACACGACCCGAAACTCTACATCTGTAGCCGCCATCGGAGTTGCTGCGCATGAGGCCGGCCACGCTATGCAAGACCGGGACAATTACGGTCCTTTGCGTTTAAGAGCAGCTTTAGTGCCGATCACTAACTTTGGACAGACCGCTGCGTTTCCTATTTTATTTCTTGGTTTCTTTATGGGCTATCAGGAAACACTGATCAATATTGGTATTTTACTCTTTTCACTGACACTCTTGTTCCAGCTGGTGACTTTACCGGTTGAATTCGATGCATCAAAACGTGCTATCCGTGTCCTTGAAGAACAAGGCTTATTAACATCAGACGAATTACCGCAAGCTAAAAAAGTGTTGAACGCCGCAGCTTTAACCTATATCGCAGCTGCAATCGCATCATTCCTGACCGTTTTACGACTCTTCCTTATCTTTGGTGGAGGCGGCAGACGTCGCAGATAGTAGACAATAAACTAAAAGACACGCCGATTCCTATTCTAAAAGGATGATCGATGTGTCTTTTTTTATCCTAAAAACATATCAAAGACTTGTAGATAATGGAATAAAGCTTCCCCTTTATCTCTGAATTCTTTGTGAGTGATTCCCTGGTTGACCTGGTAGTCATACCATAGTAGTGAATCACTGAGTGACATAATATCTCTGTTATCTTTTACCACAAAATAAATGGATTTATCCCAAAAATAAAAAGGGTCAGGAGATATGGACTTATTCCTTTCTTTTAAATGGTCATAGTAAACAAGACTTTTATCATTCTCTACTACTCTATACAGCTTGATATTCAACTCCTCAGTATCAACTGGTTCTTTATAGTGTATTGAGATGCCAATGATACTGTTTAAATGAGGAGATGAAAGTTGTCCAATGGGCTCTTCTATACTATCCACCAGTTCTTTTATACTCTCGAACCCTTCTTTTTTTTGTTCGACAAAAATCAGCTTGTCCTTATGCTGCTCAAGCAACTCTTCTAATCTTGACAAGTGTCCTTCACCTCCCATAGGATCTGACTAATCCAAATGTCTCAGGATAAAGTCTTTACTGCTAGTGATCTGCTCAATAGACGACTGTGTGTTCAGTTCCAGTATAAGATCCGGTTTATGCTTCAGCTGACGTACAGCATTAAACACGCCTTCCCATTTTATGACTCCTTTACCAAGAGACAAATGATTGTCTACATTCCCGCTGGTATCATTCAAATGAAGCGCAATCAGCTTGGTATCCAGTGCCTTAATGACAGTTGATGTATTCCACCCTGTCACCCTTGCATGACCACTGTCAAAAACAGCTCCTATCAAATGATGATCAAATGCCTTTACAAAATCAACAAAGCTGTCTTCATCGAATAACTCTTTTAGTTTAGACCCACCATTCTCGATTCCCAGTTGGACCTGATGGTTTTCCGCTAACGGCAACAAAGTGTCTATTCCTTCTTTGGCATACAGTCGTGATCGACTTAAATCAAACACACCCAGATGTCTTACACCAGGGTTTATTACTACATGTGACGCCTTTATCCATCCGGCAAACTCGATAGCTTTACTGTATTCAGCAAGAGCCGTTTCTCTAATAGTCGCCCACTCACTCGCCATATTCAAATCGAACTGTGGCGGGTGAACGCTGAACTCGAAGGGCGTACGGGCTAATTTTTGTGCCAAGTCAATGCGTCCAGCTCTTGTCAGGTTTGCCCAGTGAGGTCCTTCCATAAAGACTTCAACTTTATCAGCCCCTTGTTCAAAACATGTTTCTATCGCTTTTAATGGCTCTAAACCAATAAAAGGCAATGTGGAATACGTCACTTGTCTCACGGAACTCACCTCTTTATTCATATTAACTTAATCGTTTTGACTAGTTTCCAGATAATTTTTCAAGACTTGAACCGTTCGGACACAGTCGTTTAAATCTGACCACTCCGCTGGATTATGACTGATCCCGTCCTTACTCTTGACGAAAAGAAGGGCTGAAGGCAAGTGCTGCCCCACTATCATGGCATCATGTCCTGCGCCACTAGGAAGAGAATACGGTCTGATCCCAGCTTTACGTGCCGCTTCTTTCAATTTCTCCTGCAGTTCTTCTTTAATCGGAACCGGAGAAACATCGTGCACCGTTTCGTACTCAAGGCGAATATTCCATGATTCACTGATTGTTTGAGCAGATCCAATAATATTAGAAACAAGCTCTTGTCTGGAATCTTCATAAATATCTCTAATATCAACATACACGATGACTTCCCCAGGAATCACATTTGTCCCGTTCGGTTTCACTTCAATATTCCCGACAGTCGCAACTGCTGAGTCATTTATTTTGCCTGGAAGGTGACTGATATAGTGAATAAAGTGTCCCGCTGCAACAAGTGCATCCTGACGGTCAGTCATCGGCGTATTGCCTGCATGACCTGCAAGACCCTGGAATGTCAGTTTCAGCCAGTACGGTCCAGCGATCCCTGTAACGATTCCACAGGGTAACTCTTCTTTTTCAAGACGTTTCCCCTGTTCAATATGGACTTCCACAAACGATTCAATTTCAGTATGGGCTCTTTTAGCATGTTTAAAGCCGTCAATAGTCAATCCGACATCACTGATGACCTCTTCAAACGGACGCCCATCAAAGTCACGTTTAGCTATCATCGCATCGATATCTGTATCACCCATCATAGCTTCACTGCCAGTGAGCCCACCATTAAATCGTGACCCTTCTTCATCGGTAAAGACGACTACCTCAAATGGTTTTTCCGGAACATACCCCGTATCTTTCCATGCCTGCGCAACTTCAAGCGCTGATAAGACGCCAATCGCCCCATCGAAATGGCCACCGTTCGGTACGGTATCAACATGTGATCCACTCATGATGACTGGTTTATCCGGGTTCTTTCCGTCAAGTCTACCAATAATATTCCCCGCACCATCTTCTCTCACGCTCAGTCCGGCTTCTTTCATCCACTCGATCACACAATTTTTCGCTTCCCGTTCCTGCAGTGAAAATCCTGGACGCCTGGAGCCGTTATCTTCAGTTAATCCAATGTTGGATAATCTGCCTAAACGCTTCGCCAGCCTCTCCCCTGAGACCCCGTTTTCAGACAGTTTTGAATCGTAAGCCTTGACCAGTAGCTTTTCTAAATCGTATGGTGTATGTTTCATTCTGTCATCTCCCCCTAATTAGTGTGTTTATTATATCATTTCCTATTTCCCGTTACACATAGCAATCTTACGTTTTAACAAGGGCCCTGCCTCTAGCAAACCTAATCCGGTCAATGTGTGTTTCAAGTGCTGACTCCAAAAAAAAGACCAGCCAGAGAAACGGTCTTCTCTGGCTGATCTTTTAACTGTGATTTATTTACTTCACTGCGTCTTCTGCAAAAACAATCGACCACTCGTCACGCTTAGACAAGAAGGTTTCAGCTACTTCTTTAGCCCCTTCAAGTGTATGGTGCGCAGCCCATCCGCACTGGACTTCATTGCTTGCCGGGACTTCGTCAGCTTCCAGTACATCCTGCATTGTTTTTTCGATGACATCCAGGATTTCGTCATAGTTATCATGATTCAAGACTGTCAGGTAAAAACCGGTCTGGCATCCCATCGGTCCAAAATCGACGATGTAATCTGCATGGTTACGAATATGCTCGGCTGTCAGGTGTTCCAGAGAATGCACAGCCATCATGTCCATGTGTTCTTTATTAGGTTGAGAGAAACGCAAGTCGTATTTGACGATCAAGTCGCCATTTGATCCGGACTTACGATCAGCTACACGGACATACGGCGCTTTTACCTTCGTGTGGTCCAAGTTAAAACTTTCAACATTCATTTTTTTATCTGACATTTAAAAAACTCCTTCATATTTTTATTTTTTAACGGTCCCTTCAAATATCCAGACGAACGCATTCATCTGAGTAAATGAGAGTTGAGTAAATCCTGCCTCTTTCAAAGCATTGTAGACAACCGATAGCATAGGATAATACTCCCGGTTTAAATCTTCTACTAATTCATCATACTCTAACGCTGTTGCTTCCTCAATAATGGCGTCTTTTTCTTCTTCTGAGGCGAATAGCGTATCTGCGAAGATCACTTTTCCTCCAGAGGATAAGCGACTAGCATAGTCACTCAGAGCCCGTTTCTTTTCTGAGTCATTTAGATGGTGAAAAACATATGAACTGACGATTGTATCAATGGGGTAGGCAGGTACCGGGTATTCCTGCATATCCCCATCTTTGATATCTGTATCAGAAGGCAATTTTTCAATAGCCAGCTGTCTCATTTCGTCTGAGGGTTCAACGGCCCAGACGTTTTTTTCTGCTTCAAGCAATTTCAGTGTCAGGTTTCCTGTTCCAATTCCAAATTCCATTACTGACTTGCCAGAACGAGACACAATCGTCTCCAGAATTGTGTCGTACCCTCTAAATACTTCGCGGTACTGATCATCTTTTCCTTCTACAAAAGAATCGTATTCACTAGCCCATCCCGAAAACACATTCAAAAATTCTCTTCCCATAGCTCATCTCTCCGTTTCTATAGCTACACGATCTGATTTTCTTCCTTTGTTTTAACCACTACAGCTGGCACACCTACTGCTGTTACGCCCTCCGGTATATCTTTTAACACGACTGCGCTTGCTCCGATTTTTGCCTGCCGTCCTATTGTGACATTTCCGATTATTTGAGAATGAGCAGATAAGAGCACTCCGTCTTCAATCGTTGGATGCCTTTTCCCTACACCATCGCCTCTTCCACCCAACGTGACACCGTGAAAAATGATCACGTCGTCTCCGATTATGGCTGTCTGCCCGATGACGATCCCCATGCCATGATCAATAAAAAATCGCTTCCCTATCGTGGCACCTGGATGTATTTCAATCCCTGTCAGCCACCGTGCATGCATCGAAATCATCCGAGCAATCAGCATCAGCTGGTGCTGATACAAAAAATGGGCGATCCGGTGATAAAACAGTGCCCATACACCAGGATAAGTCAGGATGATTTCAAGGGTAGTCCTTGCAGATGGGTCATTCTTCTTGTAGGTATCTATATACTCTTTAAAAGCCTTCATGATTGCTCCCTCATCTGTCGGTTAAACGTGACTGAATCCTTCTGTTAAATCTTCAATTAAATCCTCTACATCTTCGATTCCAACAGACAATCGGATCAGTTCATCTTTTATTCCAGATTTCAGTCTGTCCTCGGGCAATATCGCTCCATGTGTCATTAAAGCGGGGATTTCAATCAGACTTTCCACCGCTCCTAAACTTTCAGCTAGGGTGATTAATGATAAACTTTCCACAAATGTCTCTGCTGACAGTCCTTCTACCAGTTCAAAAGATACCATTCCTCCGAAACCAGTGGTCTGTTTCTTAGCTGTTTCATGACCTGGGTGAGATTCCAGTCCTGGATAATATACTTTTTGAACTTTCTCGTGTGTATTCAAAAAGTCTACAATTTTCTTCGCATTTGCTTCATGTGCTTCCATACGGATTCCTAATGTCTTGATTCCTCTTTGAACGATCCAGCTATCCTGCGGTCCGAGAATTCCTCCAATCGCGTTTTGAAGGAATCCCAGTTCATCTGCCAGCTGCTCACTGTTCGTTGTGACCAGTCCTGCAACTGAGTCACTGTGTCCTCCCAGATATTTTGATGCACTGTGTAATACAATATCTGCACCTAATTCAAGCGGGCGCTGGTGGTAAGGTGTCGCAAACGTATTATCAACAATCGTAATGACCTCGTGCTTTTTAGCAATGTCTGCTACTGCTTGAATATCTGTTATTTTAAGGAGAGGATTCGTTGGAGTCTCCAGAAAAATAGCTTTCGTCTGTTCAGTTACAGCTGCTTCAACTGTTGTAATATCACTTGTATCGACTACCGTAAAGGTCAGCCCAAGTCTTTTTAGTATTTTATTAATCAGGCGGTACGTTCCCCCATACACATCATCTCCGACGATGATATGATCCCCTTGCGAGAATAATGAGAAAATAGTATGAGTCCCAGCAGATCCGGAAGCAAAAGCGAAGCCTCTCACGCCGCCTTCCATGTCAGCGATCAGCTTTTCTAAAGCCAGACGCGTTGGATTCCCCGTTCTTGAGTATTCAAATCCTTTGTGCACGCCAACTTTACTTTGTTTATAAGTTGTTGTCTGATGGATCGGCACATTTACTGATCCTGTTGCTTCGTCGTGACTGATCCCACCATGTATAAAAGTTGTTTTCATTCTCATCTTTAATCGTCTCCTCTAGTTTCTTTATAAATATTTTTCGACAGGTAACGTTCACTGCCGTCTGGAAATATAGTCACTATTGTACTGCCTGCTGGTAACGTTTCTGCTTCCTTAAGAGCTGCAGCAAAAGCCGCTCCACTTGAACTTCCGACAAATAGTCCATTTCTTCTGGCTAATTCTCTTGTATAATAGAACGCATCTTTATCAGAAATCGTATAGACCTGATCGACCCATTCTTTTTTCATAAAAGGAGGAAAAGATTCAACACCGATTCCCTCTGTTTCATGCGGACCCGGTTCTCCCCCTCCTAAAATCGATCCTTCGGGTTCAACAACCACTGTTCTAACAGCACTGGACTGTTCCTTCAAATACTGCGCTACACCACTAAAGGTCCCGCCGCTTCCCGCTCCTGCCACAAAAGAATCCGGATAGTGACCATCTA
Organism: Alkalibacterium sp.; assembly: GCA_020832185.1. Lineage (GTDB taxonomy): Bacteria > Bacillota > Bacilli > Lactobacillales > Carnobacteriaceae_A > Alkalibacterium. Next base: position 8,365 of record JAFIFE010000028.1, on the reverse strand, counting down.
AATCATTGATAATCTCTGGAGCCAGCGTTTCATAATACGTTAAAGGGTTGACCGGGTTTTCAAACTGTAAAGGCAGATAACAATTCTCTATTTCTTTCCCCAGCGCTTTAGCTTTTTCCACTGCTCCTTTGATGCCCTCTTCAGTAGGGGTATTAATGATGGTTGCTCCAAGCACCCTCATTAAAACTTGCTTTTCCTCACTAAATTTATCCGGGACAACGAAAATCATCGGCATGCCGTATTCTATAGCAGCAAGTCCGATTCCGATTCCAGTGTTTCCGGCTGTCGGTTCAATAATCGTCGTTTCTTTGTTTATTCGCCCTTCTTTAAGAGCAGTATTCAAAAGGTTTACTCCTAGGCGGTCCTTTATGCTTCCACCAGGATTAAACTGTTCAAGCTTAGCAAGTATCCGAGTGCCTTCAGGTAAATCATAGCCATTGATCTGCATCAGTGGCGTGTGACCAATCAGTTCATTAACAGACTGTATAATCATCATGTCCTCCTTTCCAAAAAAGAGCGCACAAGGAATGATCCTCATGCGCTCGCCCTAAATTATTCTAACGGTTAGTCATTTAATCTACACTACATGTCTACTAGTGTACCATCACTATGATCGTCTAGAACATTTTTGAGAGCATGAGAAATAAACTGCACGCAAGTACAGCAACACTCCATTTGCTTCTCTGAAAATGTCTTTTGCACGATTAAACACTCCTTAGTCTTGATACGTGATAGGTAATAGGTGATTCACTTTTGATATTAGCATTATCTAAATCTCTTGTCAATTAAAGCATTTAATTAATTTTAAACGTTTATCTTTTTTTATCTGTCCACTTCTTTAGTATACTGATTATAGCATGTACAGAAAGGAGCACTATTTATGGATATTATACTCTGGATTCTTATCATTGGACTCTTTATATTGAGCTTTGTGGGGCTTTTATTCCCGATTGTTCCCTCAGTACTGGTCTTATGGATTGGATTTTTACTCTATCATTTCTTCCTGAATGCAGCGCAGCTGACGTGGTTTTTCTGGATTTCAATGGGTATCCTCACTGTTATACTGTTATTAGCGGATGTATTTGCCGGCTCTATGGCTGTGAAAAAATTTGGCGGAAGTAAATTGGGAGAAAGAGTCGCAACCGTGGCCATCATCGTCGGTACATTTGTCTATCCCCCTTTTGGCATAATCATTCTGCCCTTTGTAGCCGTTCTGATTGTTGAAAACTGGAAGCAGGAAACCTTCTCAGATGCTATGAGAGCAGCGGTCGGTTCACTCATTGGATTTTTAAGTGGGCGCATAGCTGAAGGCATCATCCAGCTCGTGATGATCGGCTGGTTTTTCATTACCATTTGGCTCTAAACACAGACTATAGACAAAAAAGACGTTTATCAGCTCAATTAGCTGATAGACGTCTTTTCCTGTTTCCTGCCTTATTAATATTCCCCGAATCCCTCTTCATCATCCGCTTCGCTTATAACGCTACTCAACACCTGCACGTCATTTGCTGCAAGCTGATCGTAGAACACAGCCAGCGATGTATTCAAATAAGGACGCACATACAAAGCAGCCGCTCCAAAGGTGATCCCTTCCAGAATAAACCACCCAATAAAGCTGAGATAAAGCACGAAAAGTTCCAGTTTATGCCCATTCATCAGCTCCCTGCTAATGGTAATACAGTCTAAAGCACTTGGGTACACGCCTTCTTCTCTCTTATCTTTAAAAACGTAAAATGCTTGAGAGTACGAAAAACTTTTTATAATACCTGGGATCAGGAATAATAGACTCCACAATGTTATAAATAAAACCTGCAGGAGCTGGATAATAAATACAGGAACAAAGTATTTACTTGAAAAGACCTGGAAGCTATCTTTCAGCGGACTGATCCTGTAAGTGTTCGAGCGTACCATATCCAACAGTGCAAATGTTATCCCGACTGTTATAAATGTGATCAGGAAGTTTAAGAGCAGGCTTCCTTCAGATTCCTCATTGATAATGCGAGTGACTGAGAACAAGTCGAATCCGTATATTCCCCCTGTCAGAACAATTGATATAAGCACTGGAATGAGATGGAGCTGAATAACCTCTCTCCACTTTCCACTAAGGTGACCTTTGGCTTCTCTCTTGATTGCTGATATCGACAATGGATTAACTGACTGCATAGTGATCCACTCCTTTATGTATTAAAAAACTGCAAATTACCATTTTAGAGGGCATTTGCAGTTTTAACCTATTTCTATTCTGCTTATTCTGTTCCTAATTCTTTTCTAACGACCTTGGCAATACGCTCCACGTATTCATTGACCGCATCTTCTGTTTCAGCTTCAGCCATGACTCTCAGTAATGATTCTGTTCCACTTGGACGAACCAGGACACGGCCATTTCCAGCCATTTCAGCTTCCACTTGTTCAATCACTTCACTGATTGCAGGGTTAGACATTACGTTATGTTTATCTGTAACACGGATATTCACCAATTTTTGCGGGAAAGTGGTGACCTCTTCAGCCAGTTCAGACAATTTTTTGCCCGTCTGTTTCATCACATTCAATAATTGAATACCTGACAGCAGACCATCACCCGTTGTATGATAATCAAGGAAAATCAGGTGACCTGACTGCTCTCCACCAAGGTTATAGCCATTTTTGACCATTTCTTCCATAACGTAACGGTCTCCAACTTTAGTTTTAACAGACTGCAGATCGTGTGTTTCCAAGGCTTTGTAGAAGCCAATATTACTCATAACTGTAGAAACGATTGTGTTTTGCTTCAGTCGACCTTCTTCATGCATGAACTTCCCACAGATATACATAATTTTGTCTCCATCGACAATATTTCCCAGTTCATCAACAGCAATCAGACGGTCTCCATCACCATCGAATGACAGTCCGACATCTGCGGCTTTTTCTTTTACAAAATCAGCTAAATGTTCAGGGTGTGTACTTCCAACGCCCTCATTGATATTAAGGCCATTTGGAGAAGCACCCGTCACATCAAAATCAGTGTCAAGGTCTGCAAACAAACGGTTCAATACAGGACTTGCTGCGCCGTTTGCTCCATCTAAAGCGACCTGAATCCCTGATAAGTCCCCAGAAATCGTTTGAGTCAGGAACTGGATGTACTTTAAAATACCTTCTTTGTATTCTTCCGCTGTACCCATTCCATCTGCACTCGGACGAGGCAAATCATCTGACTCTCTATCGATCAATGCTTCGATTTCAGCTTCCTGGTCATCAGATAATTTAAATCCATCTGAACCAAAGAACTTAATGCCGTTATCCTGAACTGGGTTATGAGAAGCAGAAATCATGATTCCTGCAGCAGCATTCTGCTGACGAGTCAAGTAAGAAACACCTGGCGTGGTAATCACCCCTAGTCTCAACACTTCAACTCCAACAGATAATAGACCAGCTATTAAAGAGTACTCAAGCATTCTTCCAGAAATACGTGTGTCTTTTCCTACTAATACTCTTGGGTGAGTTTCTCCAGCATGCTGTGCTAATACATAACCACCAAAACGCCCTAATTTAAACGCGAGTTCAGGTGTTAATTCCTCATTTGCTACTCCTCTAACGCCATCAGTTCCAAAATATTTTCCCATAATTCAAACTCCTTATCCTATTATTAGTCTTGTTCGGGATCGCTGTCGTCTTCATCTTCTTCGATTGGTGATACTCTGATCAGTACATCTACCTCTGTAGGCTCTGATTCTGAGATCCCATCAGGTAAAGTAATGGGTACCGTCCGTATAGTTGATTCCGTTATACCTGATACATCCACTTCTACATTAAAGTTATTCATCTCTTCAAGAACATCGGATTCACCTGTAAGATTGATATTTTCCGGTTCCCCTTGAGCAAATTCCAGAGCAAACTCGTATTCCTCATGAGGAAGGCCAATCTCTTCAAGGTTCATAGGCAATGTCCGTTGAGTGCCCCGAACCGGAATCGTCACATCAATTTGCTGAGGTGATATATTTACATTCAGCGGGTCCCCCGTCTCATCTAAAACCAGCACGTTTAATGTCATAGTGATATCATCTGTAATGTCGCTGCCATCCGGCATGACGACTACAGTTACGTCACTGATCTGTTCCATTGTTGACGCAGCTCCAGAAATGACTACCGTTTCGTTGGACAGTACTGGCTCATCAGCCGTATACCCGTTAGCCAAATGAGTGTTTTCATTAAACTGGATTCTTACATCGTGTTCCTGCACCACTTTTTCTTCAATTTCCAAATTCAGTTCTGTAGGCATGATACTGTAATTAAGCTGGCTGCTCAATCCTTCAGCCTCTAGTCTCACTGTATGGCGTCCGGTTCCCAGTTCATTCAAATCAGGCGTCGCCACATTGAAATTTTGTGTGGCCAGTGTTTGTGTCAATATAGCTTGTGGCCCTTCCAGACGTATCGTTGCTGTTTCTGGAATTCCCGACACAAAGTACATGTCTCTGTCGATATTTATATCAATAGGTAAATTAGTAATCACTTCAGAGCTCGTGATGCTTGCTCCGTCAGTGGGACTCGTTGAGCGAATGCGAGATTGATTTTCCAGTGCTACAAACGAAAACAGTGTAATAGCGAAAACAAGTGCCACTAGCTTTGCAATCCATGGATTATCCATATTCCACTTCACTTGTTAGACACCCCTTTCCTGACTGCCTCAACAAATCGCTGAAGCGGTCCCTGTGTCTCTTTTTCTTTCTCAGATTCGACTAATTCTCTCGTTAAGTAATTCAACACTTCATCATGCGTCATTGCATTGATTAGATTTCCTCGTCTGGAAATACTTACTTCACCGGTTTCTTCAGATACGATGATAGTGATTGCATCTGAAACTTCAGACAACCCAATAGCTGCTCTGTGACGCGTTCCTAACTTCTTGGGAATAGCTGGGCTCTCAGATAAAGGCAAATAACTGGCAGCTGTCGCTATTTTATAGTTTTTAATAATAACGGCCCCATCATGCAGCGGGGTATTAGGAATAAAGATATTGATAAGTAATTCTGAAGTCAGATCAGCATTAATGGGAATACCCGTTGCAATATACTCATCTAAACCCGTTTCCATCTCGATTGAAATTAAAGCACCGATGCGTCTTTTACCCATATATTGTATGGCATGGGATAAATTATCGACAATCATCTCACTGGGATTGGAACGCCGTTTCCTTCCAAAGACAGACCCTCTCCCGAGGTGCTCAAGTCCCCTTCTTAACTCTGGCTGAAAAATAATAATCAATGCCAAAGCCGACCACTGAATAACAAAGTCGACAACGAATTCGGTCGTGTTTAACTGAAGAAAAACACTAAATACTTTCAGGAGCAATATAACTCCAATTCCTTTTAATAATTCAACTGCACGCGTCCCTTTTACGATACGCATCAACTGATACATGAAAAAAGCCACGATCAGAATATCAATGATATTTACAGCTGTACGCCAAGCAAGTAACCTTGACCAGTCAAAGTTTGTAATAAATTCTATGGGCATGTCGCCACCTCCAAAATCTGCACATACACGGTGTTAGTATACCATACAATATTAACGGGTAAGTATTCGAAATGTGATTAAATTTAAAAATCTTACAATATTCTTATTTAGATATTTACAGGCTGTCAGCATCAGTACAGGAGTTATATCCATCAAAAAAGCTGTGCAGCATAAGATGCCACACAGCTTTTATTTTACTGGGCTACTAGGGATCGAACCTAGGAATGACGGGATCAAAACCCGCTGCCTTACCGCTTGGCTATAGCCCAAAAATTGCAAATGGAGGGAGTAGGATTCGAACCTACGAACCCGAAGGAGCGGATTTACAGTCCGCCGCGTTTAGCCACTTCGCTATCCCTCCGAAAAATGTCGATTTTGTAGAAAATGCCGGCTAAAGGATTTGAACCCTCGACCCACTGATTACGATTCAGTTGCTCTACCAGCTGAGCTAAGCCGGCATTACTTTTACACCTGACAAAAGTGTATGACCCCTACGGGATTCGAACCCGTGTTACCGCCGTGAAAGGGCGGTGTCTTAACCGCTTGACCAAGGGGCCTGACATCTTGTACTTTTTTTAAGCACAAGATATATTCTATAACGGATCGGTCGAAATGTCAACCCTATTTAGTAACTTTAGACTATTCTAATCAAAAGATTGAACATGTTCATACTTGTCGGGTTTCCGTTTAAATAATTCAGCAACATACGGACATGCTGGTTTTATTTTTTTCTGCTCTTTCTGCATCTCTTCAACAACCTGATCAACAAGCTTTTCTGCAACACCTTGACCTCTTAATGACGGATCAACAAATGTGTGGTCCACGGAAACCGTATCCCCTTGAGGAACCCAAGTCACTTCTGCAAGCAATTTCCCCTCTTCTTCTTTGTAAAAACGATTATTCCCTTTAGTAAAATCCATGATCTCAACTCCTTTTTCTGTCTATCACAATTGTAGCACACTAAAAATGGCTTAGAAAGATTCTTGACCTGGACACTTCACCCATTATCTTCATTAAAGACTATACACTATTTGGTATACTTTTAGCATATGACGTCTGGCACATCACCCTTACTTTTAATCAGGGAATCGTCCCTTTTACTAGCAGTCTCTCATCCTTCCTCAATAAATCCGTTCTTTCTTGGATAAGCACCTGATTCATCCCGATATATTGAAAGAAGATAGAGGCTAAACCACGTATGAAAGCAATTGCCGACTTTATGAGCTTTTTATAGTGCTCAAGGGTATAAACAGTTGGTCTCTTGACTGATGACAGTGTAAGCGTGTATTATCCGTGATACATGATTCCTGTTAGTTAGGTGTTTAAATGAAAAACAAATAGAAATCGGGAGACTAGTAAGGTATACTATAGTTAAATAAGGATTGTGACTAGTACGACTAGGCAAAACCTGAATAGCTGATCGAGAGTGATGTCCATCCTTTCGTATAGCTATTCAGGTTTTTTTATTTCTCAGCATTAGTCTTCAGCTGAAAATGGTCGGATAGTACAATCACTATTAAATACGCTAAGGAGGACTCAGCTAATTGGATACTTATTATGTATTTTTAGACGTAGATGGCACATTAGTGACTTATGAAAACGAACTTCCAGAAAGTGCCGTTACAGCGATCAAGCAAGCTCAAGAAAATGGACATAAGGTGTATACCGTCACCGGCCGGAGTAAAGCTGAAATGTATACGGACATTCTAGCTGTCGGTTTTGACGGATACATTGGAGGAAATGGAAGTTACATCGAAAGTAATGACAAAGTCGTTTCCGAGAGAACATTAAGCAGTGAAGACTGCAGAAAAATTGTTGACTGGCTCCATATGAAAGGCCTGGAATTCTATCTGGAAAGTAATGACGGCTTGTTTGGCAGTGTCCATTTCGAAGATAAGGCAGTAGACACTATCCAGGTATACGCTGCACGTAAAGGAAATACAAATGCACCTGCATTAAAAGTGAAAGATGTATTTCCTAATATGATCTTCACTGAGGATCTTTACCGTGATAAGGTAAACAAAGTCAGCTTTTTATTAGACGACTACAGTGATTACCTTGAAGCAAAAGAATTTTTCCCTGAATTTAAAGTAGGCTCATGGGGCGGAATGGGCGAAACAGCTCTCTTTGGAGACATCGCTTTAAGTAATATTGACAAAAGTACAGCACTACATCTTCTCCTGGATCACCTGAATGCATTAGATCAGAAAACGATTGCCTTTGGAGATGCGAAAGTAGATATTCCAATGCTTGAGTATTGTCAAACTGGAGTCGCAATGGGGAACGGCGGGAAAGAAATAAAAGCAATGGCGGACTACATCACTCATGATGTAGCTGAGGATGGCTTACATCATGCATTCAAGCACTTTGGGCTCATATAATCTGGTGGACTAGTCTAAAATTAAAAGAAGAAGCGGTAACGATCGACCGTATCTTCTTTTTTTATTGGCCGTTTTTTTGGGATCTGCGTTTCTCTCCCTTTACACATCACTGGTTTATTCCAGATACGCAAAAAGACAATGTCCTTAAACATTGTCTTCATAAGAGCCACTTGCCGGATTTGAACCGGCGACCTCATCCTTACCATGGATGCGCTCTACCTACTGAGCTAAAGCGGCAGTATGTAATTTTTCTCAAACAAAAACTCCGCAAGCAGGGCTCGAACCTGCGACAACACGATTAACAGTCGTGCGCTCTACCAACTGAGCTATTGCGGAATAATGTAAGTCTATTGTAACAAAAAAAGAGCTGCACGGCAACGTCCTGCTTTCACAAAGGGAAACCCTTCACTATCCTCGGCGCTGGGAAGCTTAACGGCTGTGTTCGAAATGGGAACAGGTGGATCCTTCCCGCCATCGTCACCGCACAGTGACTC
>JAFIFE010000021.1 GCA_020832185.1 Alkalibacterium sp. | reverse complement strand
CTCAAGGACTCAAGGAGCAAACGGCTAACCTCTCAATCCAATAAACTAATTATCTCACGATACGAGGTAATCGAAAAGAGGTTCATAGGGTTATCCAGTTAAAACCGGAAGGTTAAAACCCTAAATATAATATACAAGGAGTATTATCAACTCTTTATATAGCATTTAAACCAACATTTGTAGATTCGAATTTCTTAGTATCATATTATGATACTAACCGATGGCATAAAGAGGTTTCAATGCGCGCTTCTGAAGGAGCGAGAAATCATGGGTTGCTAAACATATCACCTAGTGACTTTTTTGATACAGAACTAAAACTTCCAATGAACACTAGTGAACAAGAAAAAATTGGAGGTTTTTTAAACTACTTGATGAAGCTATTGAACTTCATCAGCATGAACTAACCCTTTTAAAACAAAGAAAAAAAGCATTCCTTCAAAAAATGTTTCCAAAAAAAGGAGAGAAAACTCCAGAACTACGATTTCTTAATTTTAAAAATAATTGGAAACAATGCAACTTGAGTGAAGTATTTAAATATAAACAAGGACAACAAGTACCCGTAGAAGAACAATCATTAACAAAGCATAAAAGTACCAAAAGATTTATACGAATAGTAGATTTAACATCTACTGAGGAACCAAAGCGGTATATTAGTTATAACGGAAACAATTTAGTTAAAAAAGATGAATTATTTATGGTTAGATATGGTCAACCAGGATTAACTGCGTATGGTTATGAGGGAGTAATTGCTAATAATTTATTTAAGCTAGTTCCAAAACAAGAAATAAACACATTATTTTACTATACATTATTGACAAAAATGAATTTAGAAATTCAAAGTATCTCAAGTAGTACTACGATGCCAGCAATTAGCTTCAGCAGTTTGGATACTTTGAAAATTTATAAACCTTCTATCGAAGAACAAATAAAAATTGGAAGCTTCTTCAAACAATTAGACGATTCCATCGCTCTACAAGAACAAAAACTAGAATCCTTAAAACAAATGAAAAAAGCATTCCTACAAAAAATGTTCGTCTAATTAATTAACTACAGAAACGAGGTGAGTGTGTTGGCTACTTTTACAGCTGAACAAGTACTAGAAGATAATTTTATTGAGAAGTTGATTTCAGGTCAGTCACAGTGGACCTACCGTGAAGATTTAAGAACAGAAGACGATCTGTGGCGCAACTTCAAGCAAAAGCTGGAATCCAACAATAAAGATGTCTTGGATGGTATCCCTTTAACTGAACAGGAATTTCGTCAAGTTCAAAATGAACTGAACTTCCCAAGTTTTTACGCCGCTGCGAAATGGCTGGCAGGCGAAAATGGTATCGCGAAGGTTCAGGTCCAGAGAGAAGACGCATCATTAGGAACCATTCGATTACGTGTCATCAATCGTCAAGATGTAGCGGGTGGGATCTCTTCTTATGAAGTCATTAATCAATACAAGTCAGATAAGCGGTCAGTTGAAGATTTAAACCGCCGCTTTGATGTGACGCTGCTGATCAATGGACTCCCCATGATTCATATCGAACTGAAGAATCGTTCTCATCCTTATATGGATGCCTTCAGACAAATCAAAAAATACTTAAAAGAAGGCAAATTCACCGGTATTTATTCCACCCTACAAATGTTTGTGGTCACCAACGGGACAGATACACGATATATTGCTCCTGCACAGGACACGAAGCTAAATGAACAGTTCCTAACCAAATGGGTGGACCGTGAAAATAATCCGGTAACGGACTACTTAGAATTTGCACAAAAAGTCTTATCTATTCCAATGGCACATAAGATGGTGACACAATATACCGTTATAGATAACGATAAGAAAGCCATTATCTTACTGCGTCCTTATCAGATTCATGCGATCGAATCGGTTAAGCAGGCATCCATGAAACAACAGTCTGGCTACGTGTGGCACACAACAGGATCAGGTAAAACACTGACATCCTATAAAGTAGCCCGTAACTTGCTTCAGATTCCATCGATTCAAAAAACGATTTTCATTGTAGATCGGGTCGATTTAGACCAGCAGACCACATCATCATTTACATCTTATGCTGAAAATGATGTGATTGATATTGATGACACCGACAACGTCAGAGACTTGATCAAAAAACTGCTCTCTGCTGACAGAACCGTGATTATTACGACCATTCAAAAGCTGAACTATGTCATGAAACGATTCGCGAGTCAGGAAGGTACTAAGAGACATACTCAACTCACTCAACTTAAAGTTGCCTTTGTCGTCGATGAATGCCACAGGGCCATCAGTCCGGCTAAAAAGCGCGAGATCGAGGAGTTCTTTATTCAATCCTTATGGTATGGCTTTACCGGCACTCCCATTTTTTCAGAAAATGCGAAAAAAGTAGTGGGGAATTTACCGCGTACAACGGCCCAGCAGTATGGAGACCGTCTTCACGAGTACACAGTCAAAGAAGCCATTCACGATAAAGCGGTCTTAGGTTTCCAAGTGGAGTATAAGTCCACTTTTTCTGAAGAACAATTGGATAAGGCAGTATTAGCCTCACTAGGCAGTGGTCAGATAGACATTGATGACATGGAATACACAGACAAAGAAGCGCGTCTGCCTAAGTCAGTCTATGAAGAAGAAGCCCATATGCTTGAGGTCATTAGTTCCATCGTCAATAAATCACGAAAAAAATTAGGGTTTCAGAACAAACCAGAACCGACTTATAGTGCGATACTGACTACCACATCAATCGCTCAAGCACAACGGTACTATGACTTGTTCAAAAAAGTAAAAGCTGGAGAGACAGCCATCACTATAGATGAAGACACTAAACGCGTGTTACCTGATTTTCCAAAAGTAGCCATTACATACTCCATCAGTGAGAACGAAGAAGCCTCTATTAACAATCAGGACAAAATGAAAGAATCACTGAGAGATTACAACGAAGAGTATGGAAGCAACTACACGATCGAATCGATTCGTGCCTACAATGGAAATGTAAACGAACGTATTGTAAGGAAAAAAGACAAATACCTCCCGAGAAGCGAACAACTCGATCTAGTTATAGTCGTAGACCGCTTGCTTACCGGTTTCGATGCACCTTGTCTGTCTACGTTGTTTATAGATAGGGCGCCCATGCAGCCGCATGATTTGATTCAGGCCTTCTCACGAACTAACCGATTATTTGATAAACCTAAAAAATATGGCCAGATTGTCACCTTCCAGACGCCTAAAACATTTGAACAAAAGGTCAAAGAGGCACTCGTGCTTTATTCAAATGGTGGAGAGAATGATGTCCTGGCGCCATCATGGGAAGAGGCTAAATTAGCTTTCATCGAGGCAATTGTGAGTTTGAAAGAAATAGTTGAACTTCCATTTGAAGTAGAAGAATTAAATCAGGCTCAGTTGAAGACATTTGTTAAAGCGTATCAAAAACTGGATAAATCATTTGCTGCCGTTCAAGTATACAGTGATTTTGAAATGGAACAATTAGGCAGTGAGTTCCCTATAAAATTCGAAGAGATTGAAGAATTTAACGGGAAGTATGTCAATGCATTGGATGCCTTGAGAAACGACCCAGAAGATATAGACCCAATTGAAATCGATATCGAGTATGAACTGGAATCTATTAAGACAGAAGATATAAACTACGAGTATATTGTCTTACTTGTACAAGCCTTTGTCCCAAGTGGAGATGACGAGTATGAACTGGTTGCAAGAGAAGATGAAAAAGCTACAGCCGAAGTGAATGGGTATATTGATGAACTGTCTAAAAGCAATCCAAAACTATCCCGAGTTATGCAAACCTTGTGGGACAGCATTCGAGACAACCCAGAACAATACCGTAATCAGAATGTCTCAAATGTCCTGGAAGACATGATCCAAAATGAGCAATACGAGTTCATTCAAGACTTCTCTGAAAAATGGAAAGTAGAAGAAGATGAACTGAAGTATGTAATTGCGAATTATAATCCGAAACGCGACAAGCAAAACGGAGAAAACGAACTCAAACAAACAGCAAGTTATGACGCCTACAGAGCAGCAGTAGAGAAGCCAGTCTCTAAACTAAGATACTGGAAAACAGTCCGCTCTGATCTGCAGGAACTCATGCGAGAAGAAATACTGCCGTTGCAGAGAAAATAATAGTCGAAACGAAAGATATAAGATAGTTACTGAAAAGTAGGTCTTGTATCTTTTTTCATCTACATAGTAAGCGATTTCACTATTTTTGAAAAGTTCCCTAAATCAGATGGTATACTAATCTATAGATACCAATCAAAAGTAGTAGACTTTTTTGCTGTACATAACAAAATACGAGGAGGTTTCTTATGACAAACTGGATAATTCCCTGTAACATTCAAAAATACGATTTAATAGGAGCTTTTAAAAAAAATAGTAAGTTAAATTGGAAACAGAGTATCAATGTTAATGTGAACGACATAGTTTATATATATCTAGGCAAACCGATACAAAAACTGAGATATAAGTGTGTTGTATTAACAATAAACTTACCCAAAGAAGAAATCGATGATGCAGAATTTCGCATAGATGATGATGCCTATAATAATTATGGTAAATATATGGAATTACAACTTCTTGAAGAATTTGAAGATGAGAGACTTTCATATGAGAATTTAAAAAAATACGGATTGAATACAGTTCAGGGGCCTTCAAAAATTTCTTTAAACTTATTAGACTATCTTAGTATAATTATTAAAGAAATAAATGAATCTAAGACTAAACGTTCTATTGAGTACTCAACAAGTACGAATGAAATCCTCCCTTCAAATGAAGAAAAACAATATTTATGGATAAATTTTAATTCTAGAGAAAAAACACTAAAAGAAATGGATAGTCTGGTTGGCATAACATATGAATACTCTTGGGGAATAAAAGACAGAGCTACTGTTAGACGAATTAGAGCAACTTCCGCTCTAAAACCTGGCGATCAGGCTATACTTGTAGATATCGAACCAGACAGTGGCATATTTGCTAGAGGTATAGTGACTAGCGAACCACATCCAAGGAAAAATCTATCTAGAGACAGCCACTCTGAAGAAGACTATGTTTTTGATTTAAAAATCACAGAAGTTTTTAAAAAAGTACCTAGAGATATCATTTTAGATCTTCCATCATTTAAAGGAGTTAATATCAAAAGTTTTCTAAAAGGGGTATCGATTACTGATATGTCAAAAGAGCAATTCAATGAAATTCTTGAATACTTAACAGAAGATAATATGACTTTCCCCAAAGAAAAAGAAACAATCGATCTAGCTCAACCTTTTGAAATCACTTCTTTATATTTTGAAGATAAAATACACATTGAAAGACAGGTCCGTACCGCTTTAGTACAAGGAAAGAACATTATTTTCACGGGACCTCCTGGTACAGGCAAGTCTAAATTGGCAAAAGAAGTAGCCGATTTTTATCAAGCAGAGTTTAAAATGGTAACTGCTAGCTCGAACTGGTCTACTTATGAAACACTTGGAGGGTATCACCCTAATAAAGAGAACGAGTTGCAGTTCAAACCTGGCCTTTTTTTATCCTGTGTAAAAGATACAGTAACTAATGACAATATCAACCAGTGGCTGATTATTGATGAATTGAATCGTGCGGATATCGATAAAGCATTTGGTTCATTCTTTTCGGTAGTTACTGGGGATACTATTTCATTACCATTTGAAGCAGATAATAATCAACTGATTCGCCTGCAGCCAGAAACAAGTGAACAGAGTAAGGCCCCTCAAGAACATGTGTATGTCTATCCAGAACACTGGCGTCTCATCGCTACAATGAATACTGCAGACAAGTCTTCTTTATTCGAATTAAGCTATGCATTTATGCGACGCTTTGCTTTTATTAATATTGGAGTGCCTAAAAATATCACTACTGAATTAGTGAAACATTATTTGACTACCTGGGTAATAACTGATTACGCTTTTTCCTCTGAATTAGCTCAAATCTGGTCTCTTATAAACACTTGCCGTAAGATGGGGCCAGCTATTATAAAAGATATTGCAACCTATACTGCAGCCGAACCTAACTTTACAGATGCGCTTTTACTCTATGTGATGCCTCAGCTTGAAGGCATGTTGCGTGAAGATATCAATCGCTTTATAGACACACTTAAACAGGAAATGCGAGAGCATATTGATGCAAATATTCTGAACGAATTTGTCGACGATTTTTATGGTGATGCGTTATGAATCTGTCCAATGAAGACATACTTGAAGAAATCTCTGTCTACTTACATGGCTATTTAAAAGAGGGGAAAATATCAATACAGCCTTTCTTGAAAGACATACACGTCAACATTAATTCTATACAGGATTTGCTGAAAATACGTTTTTTGATTCACCCTGAAACCATTTCTTTTGTATCATTATTACCAAACCGCCTCAAACGTTTTAAGACAACAACAATTGCTCATAAAGAAATAACTCATAGTGATATACGTGGAAGGATTCTATGGCAGGAGACCGTGCTGGAACGGTTTAAGATGGGAAATGATTCGAGCGTATACGTTACGGCAGAACAGAATCGTTCTTACGATACCGACGAGAACCTAGTACTGAAAGAAGCACTGACTATTCTTCATCGGTTGATTTATGTAGATAAACTTCTTGAGCCATTTCGTAAAACAACGTGGGCTTTTGAGTGGACTTCCTTAAGCGGTAATTTAGAGAGAGCCTTATTCAAAAACAGCTATATACAACGAGTGTCAACTATCCAGACAACCCGTAAACAGAGATTAAGAGCTGCCCAGCACCGGTTGCCTATATACCGTGAAGCTGCAGCACTATTAAAAAATTATTATCGTTTTATCAGAGGCGATTATACGCAAGAAGAATTAAAAGAGGTATTAAAAGCAACCTTCATACTGACAGAGAATGAAGATGTCTTAATGGAGTTATACTGGGCTATTCAGTTGATTAAAGAACGCACTACAGATGCGACATTTTTCCTTTTAAAAGAAGGTGAAACAAAGGTCGCGCAATGGCTGGACGGTGACTATGAATATACAGTCAGTCATAACTCCACAGGATCTTCTGATCTGAATTTTTTAATTTCATATGATGAACTAGGAGATATCGACCACCCCGTGATCACTCAAATGATTGAAGCAAAAAAATGGGCTGAAACCTATTCTAACCTCATTTTCGGCAGTATTTATACTCGTGGGTTATGGAGTGGCCGACCGGATATACTGATTGAAGTGAGACATATTCAAAATGGAGAACTGAAGGAATTAGTCATAGGCGAGGTCAAGAATACAGACCGTGTTAGTTATGCAAAAGAAGGGCTCTGGGAATTGAGTGAATATTTGCATCTCATAAGAACTAAAAACTACAACTACATCAACAACGAATTCCCGATTAGAGGGGTCCTTTGTTTAGGGAATGTACCAGTTAAAGAGACTTCATTTAAACAATTGGAAATAAGGACATTAGCCAATCAAATTAAAGATTAACGCAAAATTTGCTTCCAGATTGTAATAAACCAACAAGTAACTTATACTTTAAATAACAAGTATTTTAGACAAATAGAGCTCTTTTAAGAAAATAATTAATAGGTTGGTGACAATTTTGAGCGAACTAGAATCATTCTCGGATTTATTCCAGAATAAACTATTTAGAATACCGGATTATCAAAGAGGATATGCGTGGAAACAGAGCCAGCTTGTGGATTTCTGGGATGATGTGATGCATCTTCAGGAAGACCGTTATCATTATATGGGCCTGCTTTCTTTAAAAGAGGTGCCTAAATCAGAAACGAAAAACTGGAGCGATGAGTATTGGCTGATCCACAATAAAGGATACAAGGCCTACCATTTAGTGGATGGCCAGCAGAGGCTGACGACATTCTCCATTCTCATGAATGAGTTACTGTCATTTGTAAAGAATCTGAATGACAACAAAGGGAAGAGTGAAGATGAGATCGTCATCAGTTATGAGACACTTACTTCGATACGGTCTAAATATATTTCTCAGACGAGACCGCCACAAAATACTGTCACAACCTACTTATTTGGCTACGAGTCGGACAATCCAAGTGCTGAGTACCTGACGCATAAAGTATTCGGTGAGCCGCATGACGGGTCATTAGTTGAAACATACTATACTCAAAACTTGAAATTTGCACGTTCATTCTTCCTGGACTGTCTGTCTAAGTTGTACACAACAGAAGGCATTGAAGGGATAGAGAAGCTGTATCACAAACTGGCCTTTCAGCTGATGTTCAATATCCACCAGTTAGAAGAAGATTATGATGTCTATGTGGCCTTTGAAACCATGAATAACCGCGGGAAGAAACTGTCTAATTTGGAACTGCTGAAAAATCGTATGATCTATCTGACGACTCTATATGACAACAGTCAACTGGACTCTTCAGAAAAAGATGAGCTTAGAAAACAGATCAATAATGCCTGGAAAGAAGTGTACTATCAGTTGGGCCGTAATCAGACTGCACCTTTAGCTGATGATGAATTCTTGAGAGCGCATTGGACCATCTATTATCAGTACACGCGTAATACAAGCAATGATTACATTCATTTCCTGCTCAACAAATATTCTGCCTTAAATATTTACGACAAGCACATTGTCCTGCTTGAAGAAGAAACGGTTGAACCAACTGATAACGCGCTGATTAATGAAGACGATACGGTTGACATGGCCGAAGAGGATGCCTTGGTGAATGTCAGTAAACTGTCGCCGCAGGAGATTCGGTCTTACGTGACGAGTTTGAAAGACTTTTCTCAGTACTGGTTCCTGACTCACTTCCCAGAACAGGGAGACTTGAGCTCAGATGAACAACTATGGTTAGAGCGTCTGAACCGAATCGGAATAGCTTATTTTAGACCCCTTATCACGCTATCTTTACTACCTGAACTCAACATTTCAACTGATGAGCGGTTAGCCCTGTATGAAGCCATTGAACGATTCATCTTTATGTGCTTCAGATTAGGCACGTTTCAGTCGAACTTCAAAAGCAGTTACTATTACAAAGAAGGCCGTTCCTTATATCAGAACGACATATCTGTACACGCGATCATCAAATCACTGAATGATACAGTGGATGAGGAAGTCAGCACCGCTTTGAACAATTTCTCTGCAAAAATGGCCACCCGCTTTTCTAAACATGACGGCTATGACTCCTGGAGAGATTTGAGATATGTGCTTTACGAATATGAAACGGACAAAGCAGAACAGACTGGGTCTCAAACGCTAGACTGGTCAAGTTTCACAGCTACCGAAAAAGACCACGTGTCTATTGAACACATTCTGCCTCAGACCCCAACAGCGTGGTACTGGCGAAATCAGCTCAGACACTATTCTGAAAAAGAAATCAAACAACTGTCGGACTCTCTAGGAAACCTGGTGCCGCTGTCTGATAGTATCCATTCGTCTTTAGAGGACGATAATTTCACTAACAAGAAGTCAGGTATAACGCCTGGCAGAACAGGGTACAGCTACGGATCTCATTCCGAAAGGGAAGTCGCCGAGTTAGACGATTGGACTGCAGAAGCTATTCTGGACCGGGGAATGACTCTGTTAAGCTTTATGGAAAAACGCTGGAACTTCTCATTTAAAGACGAGAACCAGATGCTGGAACTCCTTCATATCGGTTTTGTTAAAGAAGACAGGGAAGAGATTCCGGAAATTCCTGAAGAAATAACTCTGGCTTTAGATGATGAATAAACACTTACTTTAACTTGTTTCAAGGCAGCTGTGAGATCAAGTCAGTCGATGGTTTTTATTTTCTTTTAATGTTTTAACCTTTAGAAGGAGGAAACCCAATGAAAGCTGTATTCAAAGATGTCGTTCTGGCTGAAAGTCAAAACACTGAGGTCGTGGAGACGAATCATTATTTCCCAAGAACAGATGTGAAGATGGAATACCTGACTAAAAGTGATACGCAGTACACGTGCCCGTGGAAAGGGGACGCCACTTATTATCACATCGATACTGGGGATGAGTATATGGAAGATGGCGCCTGGTCTTATGATACACCTAAAGAAGCAGCGAAAAACATCGCCGGCCATATCTGTTTTGACAAGAAACTGGTCACTGACTAACTTAACTAAATGCAACGGCTCTTCTTATCATTCATCGTGAGGAAGAGTCGTTTTTATCTAGTTAGTGAAGGTCTATCCATCTATTTTTAAACCATGGTTTGGTATACTGAAATCAGAAAAAGTTTTCAATAGAGGAGAGATAGTCATGTCTTTAGAATTACTGTTGATTCGTCATGGGAAAGCTGAAAAACGGTCAGCTGACAAAGACGACACGAAGAGAAAACTGACGTCTAAAGGGAAAGAAGCATTCGAGGCGTTCATTAATGCTATGAAGGCTGACTTGAAAACTGATGGTGAGATTGTTATCTGGACCAGCCCGTTGAAACGAGCCGTTCAAACAGCTGACATAGTATCTGATCAGATGGAATGGAGTCAACCAGACAAAAAAGACTTTATAGCGACTGGAGACTTCACTGCCTTGATGGATGAGCTTTCTGATTTAAGCTCAGGTACAAGAGTCGTCTGTGTAGGTCATGAACCCACTCTCGGAAATTGGGTGGAAGAACTGACGGGATCTGAGTATTCCTTCAAGAAAGGGGGAATGGTCCTTCTAGAGTTGACTGAGGGCGACCATCATAAAGGCACACTCGTCTGGGCCGGTGACCCTAAATCGAAAAAAAAAAGCGATGAAGAAACGGAAGTCCTGAGAGCTGTTTTAACAGATCAGCTTGCTGCGATGAGAAAGGCCTATACTCACTTTCGAAACAACCCGTATTCACCAAAACGCACACACCGTTTTAGAGTGACGATGCGCAAAATGCGTTCCTTGCTTCATTTCGTCAAGCACCTGATAGGCACAGACACTTACGATGAGTTTAATGAGCTGCTTAAAGATGCCGCACAGCGGTTAGAACCGATAAGGGAAGCCGATGTGCTGATCGAGTCCTGCGGAGAACGGGCACTTGAAGAACCAGGGTTGATCGATAATTATGCTGAAGTGTTCAGGTACCTTCACAATGACCGGCGCAAGTGGATGCGCAGACGTCTGACAGAAAGTATGGTATCGGCCTTTGAAGAGATGCTCACAGAAACGGAAGAGAGAATCAGTCGACTGACATTTGACGATGACAAGCAGACGGATGGGAAGTGGGATGCTTACCTTCATGACCGTTTCACTTCCAGAAAGAAGAAAGTGCTCAAAGCATTCAAAAAAGCCGATCACTCTGACCATGAAGCGGCTCATGACGTGAGAAAACAGGCGAAGAAACTGCGCTATGCGGCAAAAGGCTATAAAGAAATCCTTCCCTCTAAAGAAGTGAAAAAAACGAAGAAGAAACTTAAATCGATTCAAAATGAGCTGGGTTTGATCTGTGATCTGTACACGAACAGTGAGAAACTGACAGCTTACTCTGAAAAGGCCAAGGAAAAGCCGCTTAAACAGGCATTCAGTCTGCTGGCTGAGAGACAAATCGCTTTAAGAGATGAAGTCATCTCAAAACATTCTGAACTCAATGACTCATGATACCCTGACTAGTTGTTAAGGACACAGATACTTAAAAGGAAAGGGCGATTCTTGGTGGGATATGAAGACGTATTGAATAATAGTGAACAGGAAAGTAATCCGGAAAGCAGCTTTTTATTTAAGCTGTCCTCTCCAACACGCAGCGCATTGTTAGCGGAGGGCATAGATACGGTTCAAAAATTATCAGAGCACACTCAAAAAGAGATTCTGGCCCTTCACGGTATTGGCCCTGCATCACTTCCGGCATTGAAAGAATCACTTGAAGAAAAAGGGCTTGAATTTAAACAATGACTGCCTGACTCTAAAAAATGGCCCGCTCTCATTATATTAGAGAGCGGGCCATTTTGATTGTATTTTTTCAATTAAGGTGCTTCAAGACTATCCCCAAACTTTGATTCGGTTCTTGCCGCCTTTAAGGTCCGAAAGAGGTCCTAAGACGCTTTGACCTTCTTTGATTGTTCCTAATAAGTCCGTGTTGATGACAACATCACTGCCGTCAGGATTTTCAAACTCGACATCTGTCAGTCTGACGCGCTCAAGTGTCTGAGTGGAGTGGACGCTACCTTTAAGGGTTTCAAAGTCATCTGGAAGGGTGATTTCCAGGTAGACGTCATTGCCTTCTTCGCTGATTTTGATCTTAGGGTTGAAATCAGAGACCAGATTGTCTTTTTCTTTATCAAATGGGACTGCACCATTCAGGTAAGCATTCTTATTCACGTATACAGGTTGCTCAACCACGTTGAACGCCTCGTGGTCACTGCCTGGCTGGTGATGGACGTCATAGATATACTCTTCCATAGATGTTGTGTAGCCGTTGTAATGTGCTGTTCCCACATCTTCAAGGCCTTCGTCACTAATGATGATGTTATTGTACCAGCGGTCATCTCCGCCATAAACAGGGGAGAACCCTTTGATATCTGTGCTGTGCGCTTCGTGATACGGTGTTGAACGGTCAAGCATCTTACGGTGCTCCATTTTCCCTCTGATCAGGTTGTTGACGTAAGCGCCACCTTGAGCGTGATTGTCTAGTGCGTAATCAGCGGTCATGATGTTGTGGTCGATAAGGAACGGGCCACTGCTGACTTCAACGAACAAGTCACGGTTGTTGCGGTAGAAGATATTTCTGCTCACGCGTGTGCCTTGCAGCTGCCAGTCCAGCCAGATTCCGAGGGTACAGTCATGGATACGGTTGTCATGGATCTGTGTATCGATAGCCGCATGCAATTTGATTCCGGCAATTTCGTGTCCGTAAAACTGACGCTTGATCGCAATGTTGAAAATATGGTTATTGTAGATGTCGCTGAAGATACAGCCTAAGTGACCAACAATTCCGTTTTGACCACAGTCATAAATTTTATTATTTCTGATCACATGAGAGCCGACTTTTTCTTTGCTCCAGCCCGCTTTTTCAGCTGCGAAGACGGTTTCGATCTGATAGTGATAGCCGGGTTTATCCTGACGTTTAGAGTAGTAGTTGTCACCTGTACCGACTTCTTTTCCGATACTGATTCCACTACATTTTGAGTCGTGAACGATATTGTCTTCGATGATCCAGCCTTTAGCCCAGTTCGGTCCGAGTAATCCCGGCTGATCAGCAGTAGGGGGTGTCCATGGGGTTGCGGCCTGAGCCATTTCGAACCCTTTAACTGTGATATAATCAATGCCTGTTTTTTCAGGATAAAAGACCGATCTGCGTGCGTTGACTTCAATCAGTTCCTGGTTAGGATCATACTCATGGAAGTTCGCAAACACTGTTGTATTGTTTTCGTCCACTTCTGCGAACCAGACATATTTTGTCTGTTCAGGATCATGAGCAGGGACCGTTTTTCTCGTCCATCCATCAACCACTTCCGTTACAGTAACGGGGTTAGTGACTTCATCTTTTGTTTCAGCTTCATAAAATGACTTGCCGTTTAGATATACTTCTCCAAGGTGACGGCCTGGATTTTCAACGATCCAGTCTCCATAGAGTTCTTCCTTGAATGGGTTGTAGTCTCCAAAGAACGCATTTGGGATAACGGCTTTCCAGACAGATCCGTCAACTTTTTCCCAGTCTTTCACTTCTTCAGATCCTTTAATGACGACTTTTTCACCTTCAGCTGCACTGTACGTAATGCGTCTGCGGTTGCTTAAGCCAGGAAACTTGGGCTTGACCCATTCGCGGTAAACGCCTTCATGAACAACGACACGGTCACCAGCTATCGCAACAGATGCCGCGTGATTTATTGTTAAGAAGGGCTCCTGTTTTGTTCCTTTACTTAAATCCGATCCATTTTTTGATACGTGATATTCAATTCCCACTATACATTCCTCCTTGTATTTGATTCCTATTATAGGCACTCACAAGCGGGAAGGACATACTATATTCTGTAATAAGGTGGACAATATTAGTCCTTTTTTTAAGTCAAATCGATTTGATATTGAATATGGAGGTAATCTGAGTTTTAGAGTTTTAAAATGGGTGTATGGTCATCATACATATAAGCTTTAATCCAAATTAACTCATTTCACCCTCAAAATGCCTTCAAATGTTTATTTTCCCTATCAAATCAAGTATACTAGAGGGGTATTGGCAATCGGAGGTGAAGGTTAAATGAAAAAATTGGTTCAACATGTAAAAGATAAGTTTGGCGTGACGTTTAATGATGAAACAGTACTCATTGAGGCGTTTACCCATTCATCCTATGCGAATGATCATCGTGACCAGCAGATCAAAAATTTGGAACGGCTTGAATTTCTAGGGGATGCGGTACTGGAACTCACAGTATCAGACTATCTCTACCATAAATACCCGGAACACCCTGAAGGGCAATTGACACGTATGCGTGCATCGATCGTCCGTGCGGAAAGCTTGGCGAAACTGGCAAAAGAGTTTCAGTTACAAAGTTATGTCCGCTTAGGCAAAGGAGAAGAACAGATGAACGGCAGAACGCGCCCGTCACTTTTATGTGATGTGTTTGAAGCGTTTATAGGTGCTGTCTTTGTCGACCAGGGCATGGATGTGGTTATAGACATTCTCAAAGCCATACTGTTTCCAAAAATTGATTCCGGTGCTTTCTCTCATGGGATGGATCATAAGACAGCTTTACAGGAACTGCTCCAGCGTAATGGCGTAGTGACCATCGAATACTCCGTCGTTGATAAACGAGGACCCGATCACGAAAAGGAATTTGTGGTTGAAGTTCGCGTAGAAGGCGATTCATTCGGTGAAGGTGTCGGTCGATCAAAAAAAGCGGCAGAACAGGCAGCTGCGAAAGTCGCAATGAAGATGCTCGAAGAAGCGAAAGAATCGTAGTGTTCGATTAAACACGAGAATACTATGAAGGAGAGACGATCACGTGCAGTTAAAACGATTAGAAATCAAAGGATTCAAGTCTTTTGCCGATAAAACGGTTCTGGACTTTACAGATGGAATCACAGCGGTCGTCGGACCTAACGGAAGTGGGAAATCAAACATTATCGAAGCGATTCGCTGGGTAATGGGTGAGCAGTCTGCTAAGACGCTCCGAGGCGGTCGTATGCATGATGTCATTTTTTCAGGGACAGATCTGAGAAAATCAATAAATATTGCGGAAGTCACCCTGGTTCTGGACAATCAGGATGGCTTTCTTCCTGTGGAGTTTGAAGAGGTCAGTATCACCAGACGCATCAATCGAAACGGTGACAGTGATTACCTGATCAACAAGGAAAATGTGCGGATGAAAGATATCGTGGATTTGTTTATGGACTCTGGACTCGGAAAAGAATCGTTTTCCATTATTTCACAGGGACAAGTAGAAGCGATTTTCAACAGTAAAGCCGAAGACAGACGCGCTATTTTTGAAGAAGCTGCGGGGGTCTTTAAGTATAAAACACAGAAACAGAAAGCTGAACGCAAGCTGTTTGAAACACAGGACAATCTGGACCGCGTGCAGGATATTTTGTATGAATTGAATGCTCAGCTGGAACCCTTAAAAGAACAGAAAGATATTGCACAGAGTTATGTGAAGCAGAAGGAAGAACTCACTGACCTGGACATTGCCTTATCCGTCATGCGGATCGATGAGTATGTGTCTGAGCAGAAAGGCAATAAAGAGCGCGCACAGACTTTTTCAGAAAATGCTGAAGCTTTGGCTAAACAGATTGAGTCGAGCTCTCAAGTAGTCAAAACGAAAAAGCACGCTTTGCATGAGGTCGAGTCTAAACGTGACGACATTCATGAGAAGCACATCGATTCAATCAAACAGATTGAGCGAACAGAGGCGAATCTGCGATTAGTTGAAGAGAAAGAGAAACATCAGGATGCCTTTTTAAGTGAAAAACAGGGGAATCTGACCAAAGAGGAAACCCATTTAACTGATCTGAACACTGAACTGGCCTCTATTAACGAGACGTATGCCTCTCAAACGAAACAAGTCAGTCAGTTCAAAGCGGATTACAAGCAGAAAGAAGACCAGCTGAAACGCTTGATGGGCAATAAAGAAGAAGCCATCGAAGCGCTGCGTTCAGATTACATTGAAGCCATGCAGCAGAAAACATCTTTAAAAAACGAGGAAACTTACTTAACAAAACAGTTAAGTCAGTCTTCCCAGTCGTCAGAGAAACAAACCCGTGCAGTAGACTCTGTATCGGAGAAATTAGCTGACACACAACATGCCTTAACTCAAAAAGAAACAGACCTGGCTCAAATAAAAGCTGATCTGGATGAGCTCGTACAGTCCTTTAAGACGACGAAAGCGGCACTTGATGAGATCAACGGCACCTACCGTCAAAAAGCGGCACGCATCAGTCAGCTCCAGCAGCAGCTTCACCGTTCTCAGGCAAAACAGCAGAGTCTGGTTGAGATGCAGGAAAACTATGCCGGGTACTTTGCTGGTGTTAAAGCCGTCATGACCGCTAAGGATCAGTTGGAGGGCATTGTCGGAACAGTGGCTGACAGGATGGATGTGCCCGTTAAATTTACGGAAGCCATCGATATCGTGTTAGGGGCGGCGAGTCAGTTTGTCATCGTTGAAGATGAAAAAGCGGGACGCGACTCGATCCAATATCTGAAACAGAAAAAAGCCGGACGGGCGACCTTCCTGCCATTGACGACAATCAAAAAACGCTCAGTCTCACATACCTACATTGAACGGGCAAGCAGTACAGAAGGATTCGTCGGGATCGCCAGTGATTTGATTAATTATGAAGATAAAGTCGCCCCGATTATGGGGAACCTTCTCGGGTCAACCATCGTCGCGGAGGATTTGAAATCAGCGAATGCCATAGCAAAAGCAGTGCAGTATAATGTCCGCGTCGTCAGTCTTGAAGGAGACGTGATGAATGCCGGTGGATCGATGACTGGTGGGGGTGGCAAACGCTCATCTAATGCGCACCTATTTTCTCAGAAGAAAGAAGAGAAAGCCCTGCGTATTGAAATCGACGAACTTGAAAAAACGTTAGCGTTAAGGCAGGAAGAAAGTCAGTCTGAAGAGCAGCAGCGCACTGTGCTTTCAGCAAAACTGGAAGAGCTGCGTACAACCGGTGAAGATAAACGCTTAGCTGAAAAACAACTTGAAAATGAAGTCACTCAGCTGACGGAGACAGTCAACCGTCTGGAACGCGAGAAAAAAGGCCTGCTTTTTGAAATGAATGAATCAACGAGTGAAGAACAGTCACTCACTGAGCAGTTAGCAGATGTCCAGGCTAAACGTCAGAAAGCGGACCAATCATTAAGTGAACTCAAAGCCGAAATGGATCAGCTGTCTAATGAAAAAGAAGACAGAGAGGATCAGAAAGAGCGCATCGAAGGGGAACGGGATGCCATTTTAGAAGAGTGGAACCAGGCACGTGAAGCACTTGCTTCTACTCGGTCTAAAAAAGACAGTATCGAGTCTCAAATCGCTCAGACTCAGCAGTCTATTCATCGGATCAAGGACGAGCTTACCCAGCTTGAACAAGGGGAAGAACTGGAGTCTAAAGAAGACCTGGAAGCTCGTCTGCAGCGCTTGAATACAGAGGCAGATGAGTTACGCACTAGTGAACAGGAACTTAAAGTGGCGCATACCGAACTGGATAAAGCCGTCACGGAACTGGAAGAAACGATCGGTGACCTTCAGGATAAGCGTTCAAATATGGTAGAAGAAAAGAACCAGCTCGATATTCAGAGTTCACGCTATGATGTGTCAATCGACCATCTTCTGGAGTATTTATCTGAAGAGTATGCGATCAGTTACGAAGAAGCGAAGAAGAATCAGCCGGACACACTAGACAGAGAACAGACACAAAAACGTGTGAAACTGCTGAAACGCGGCATCGAAGAACTGGGCCCAGTTAATATCGGGTCGATTGACGAATATGAACGCGTAGAAGAACGTCATAACTTCCTGGCCACTCAGCAGCAGGACTTGCTGGAAGCGAAAGAAAAACTGTATGACACCATGGACCAGATGGATACAGAAGTGAAGAAACGCTTCTTAGAAACCTTCAGCCTGGTCAAAGAACAGTTCTCCATCGTCTTTCCACGTATGTTTGGTGGAGGGAAAGCGGAACTGCGCTTGACCGATCCAAATGACCTGCTTGAATCAGGTATTGAAATCGTCGCACAGCCGCCAGGGAAGAAACTGCAGTCGCTGAGTCTGCTATCTGGTGGAGAGCGCGCATTAACGGCATTATCTTTACTGTTTGCCATTATCCAAGTCCGTCCGATCCCATTCTGTATCCTGGATGAAGCGGAAGCGGCACTTGATGAATCAAACGTGACGCGTTTTGGACGATATCTGCACGAATTTGCGTCAGATACACAATTCATTGTCATTACTCACCGCAAAGGAACCATGGAAGAAGCAGATTCTTTATACGGTGTAACGATGAGAGAACAAGGGGTATCAAAACTCGTTTCTGTTCATTTACAGGATATCGATGAACAAATCGAACAGATTTAAACTGGAGGAACTTATGTCAATCAAATTAGTCGCAATCGACCTTGACGGCACATTACTTAACAGTGACCATCAAGTATCTGAAGAAAATAAACGCGCCATACAGAAGGCAAAAGAACAGGGCGTAAAAATCGTCCTGGTCACCGGTCGTCCACTGAAAGGCATGCTGTCCATTCTTGAAGAGTGCAACCTGACTGAAGAAGGTGACATTGGATTGACCTATAATGGCGGGCTGGTGCAGTGGACACGCACAGGTGAAACACTCAGCCAGATCACCTTACCCAAAGAAGATGTCGTGGATGTCTATAAGCTGAGTCAGGACCTGGAGCTGCCGTGTAACTTTATTGATCTGGATACGGTCTATGAACCGGCCCATCCAAAAGATAAACCGTCACAGTACGCCAAACACATGAAAGCTCTCCCGTTTGTACCGATCGATATGACCAATCTGCCGGGGGAGTTGCCAATCAACAAGATCGTCATGTGCTGGCATCAGGAGGAACTGGACGAGAAAATCAAAGACATTCCAGAACCCTATCATGAACGTTATACCATTATGAAGTCACGCGACAACCTGCTTGAAGTGTTGCCAAAGTCAGTCGATAAAGGCAAAGGGCTCATTCAGTTGAGTGACCTGCTAGGCATCGGCTTAGATGAAATGATGGCGATCGGCGATCAGGAAAATGATTTAGCTATGGTCCAGACCGCTGGAACGGGTGTGGCGATGGCGAATGCAACTCAACTCGTAAAAGACGCAGCCCAGGTGATCACGAAATCAAACGATGAGCACGGTGTTGGTTATGCTATTGAACAATATGTGTTAAACTGAGGGTAGTTATGTCCAAAAAAGTAAAGAAAGAGTGAATCCATTATGGGATTATTTGACAAGATTAAGTCCGCCTTTACAGGTGCCGAGAAACAACAGGAACCACAAGTGCAAGAAGAGGTACAAGAAGAGGTCGTCAAAGAGGTTGTCGAAGCCCCAGTGACGGAAGATACCACTTTAGAGCCTGAAGATACAAAAAAGGAAACAGAGCAATATGAAAAAGGCTTGAAGAAATCACGTGTGTCATTCACACGTCGGTTAAATGAGCTCTTAGCTAATTTCCGATATGAAGATGAGGAATTCTTTGAAGAACTCGAAGATCTGCTGATTGAGTCGGATGTTGGGTTTGAAGCCACTATGCAGATTGCAGATACATTGCGCTATGAAGCGAAAGTTCAGAATATGAAGAGCATGAAAGATGCAGAGCGCGTGATCGTGCGTACAATGGTCGATATGTATGGCGAAACAAATCCTGATCATCATGTGTTCAACGAAAATCCAGATGGCTTGACTGTCGTTTTATTCGTTGGGGTCAACGGTGTAGGGAAGACGACTACCATTGCCAAAATGGCTCACCAGTATATCGACAACGGGAAAAAAGTTGTCCTGGCTGCCGGAGATACATTTCGTGCCGGAGCAATTGAACAGCTCAATATTTGGGGAAGCCGAGTAGGGGCTGAAGTTATTTCCACTAAACAAGGTGGAGATCCTGCAGCTGTTGTGTATGACAGTATTAAAACAGCTAAAGAGTCTGGCGCTGATCTGTTACTGATCGATACAGCTGGACGTCTGCAGAACAAGAAGAACCTGATGAATGAGCTTGAGAAGATGAAACGTGTCATTTCAAGAGAAATTCCGGACGCGCCGCACGAAACACTGCTTGTGCTCGATGCGACAACAGGTCAGAACGCACTGAATCAGGCTAAAATTTTCAAAGAAACCACTAATGTGACCGGAATCGTCTTAACTAAGATGGACGGGACTGCAAAAGGTGGGATCGTTCTGGCGATTGGAAAAGAGTTAGGTATTCCAGTGAAATTTGTCGGGCTTGGTGAAACAATGAACGACCTTCACCCATTCGATACTGAGAAATTTGCTTATGGATTGTTCAAAGAACTGATCCAGCAAACAGTCTAGTGAATGCACCAGAGAATGATCTGATTATAGAAAGGGGATAAAGTGAATGGAACTTGATAAAACCTTAAGAATGAATAGTCTGTTCTCCTTTTATCATCCTCTGTTAACAGACAAACAGCAGGAGTACATGAAGTTATACTACGGGGATGATTATTCGCTCGGTGAGATTGCAGATGCTTTCTCAGTGAGTCGTCAGGCTGTCTATGACAACATTAAACGCTCCGAAGTTATTTTAAACGATTATGAAAGCAAACTGCATTTAGTAGAAGAGTTTGACAAGAAAAAAGATGCGGTTGAAACATTGAGACAGTATGCAAAAGAAAATCATGCTTCAGATACATCGCTACTGGAATTAATAGATGCGATCAGTCTGGATTCAATCAGAGAGGAATGAAACACGTATGGCGTTTGAAGGATTAACAGGACGTCTGCAGGATGCTTTTTCCGGGCTACGTAAAAAAGGGAAAGTCACAGAGGCAGATGTCAAAGACGTAATGCGCGAGGTAAGGTTAGCCTTACTGGAAGCCGACGTTAACTATAAAGTAGTAAGAGAGTTTGTAAAAACAGTTCGTGAAAAATCGTTAGGTGAAGAAGTTTTAGGAAGCCTGAACGGTGGACAGCAAGTTGTTAAGATCGTTAATGACGAACTGACTGAACTGATGGGTGGCGAACAGGAAAAAATCATCTTCGCTGAACCTGGTCAAGGACCAACCGTCTACATGATGACTGGTCTGCAGGGTGCTGGTAAAACAACCACTGCCGGAAAACTGGCAAATTATCTTCGTAAACACGAAAACAAAAAGCCGATGATGGTTGCTGCCGATATTTATCGTCCAGCGGCAATCGATCAGCTTGAAACACTTGGGCGCGATCTGGACATTCCTGTCTTCAGCATGGGCGATCAAGTCAGCCCCGTTGAAATCGCTGAAAAAGGGGTTCAGATGGCAAAAGACGAGAACCGTGACGTGGTCATTATTGATACGGCCGGTCGACTCCACATCGACGAAACCTTGATGGATGAACTGGAAAATGTTAAAAATTCCGTTAATCCACATGAAATTTTCCTCGTTGTAGACGCAATGACAGGACAGGATGCTGTTAACGTTGCAGACTCCTTTAATGAACGATTGAACATTACGAGTGTCATCTTAACTAAACTCGATGGAGACACACGTGGGGGTGCGGCGCTTTCTATCCGTTCCGTAACGAATAAGCCAATCAAATTCACTGGTACGGGTGAAAAACTTGAAGCGCTAGAACCTTTCTATCCAGACCGTATGGCCAACCGAATCCTTGGAATGGGTGATATCCTGACACTGATCGAACGTGCTCAGCAGGAAGTCGATGAAGACCGTGCCAATGAAATGGCCGAGAAGATGCGTGAAAACCGCTATGACTTCAATGACTTTATCGAACAGATGGACCAGATGACCAATATGGGGCCTATGGAAGATATCCTTAAGATGATCCCAGGTATGAGTAACGTTCCAGGTATGGCCGACTTCCAGATGGATCCCAAAGACATTGCACATATGAAAGCAATCGTCTTGTCCATGACTCCTCAAGAGCGTGAAGATCCGGATCTGTTGTCTCAAAAACGCAGACGCCGTATTGCTAAAGGGTCTGCACGTGACATTGCTGAAGTTAACCGCATGATCAAGCAGTTCAAGCAGTCCAAAGAGATGATGAGCAAAATGTCCAATGGCAATATGGGTGGAATGCCCGGTATGGATAAATTGCTGGGCGGCGGAGTCAAAGGCAAACTAGGTAAAATGGCTATGAACAGCATGTCCAAAAAAAGCAACAAGAAGAAAAAGAAAAAAATCGTTAAACGCAAAAAGAAGTAAATAGGGTAAACTAAAAACACATTTCTGAACTGACCTTGAAGGAATCCTTCGATATCAGTTGAAGAAATGTGTTTTTTTATGTTTATGCTTCAACTCACATTCCGACTGCTTTTGAGTATAATGCTAAATCACTTTATGCTGGAACTCAAAATTTGTCATCAGCTGAGCTGGAGTTAGTCAGACTGATTAGCTTTAACTCAAATCAACTGGTTAGCTGAGTCGATTCTAGTCGGGTTCACTACCTTTGACTCAAAAAGTTTCCGCTTATCAGTTCCCGTTAGTGCGGTGGGTAAGCATCAACTCAACTGGATAAGCAATCTGACTTGAAGGTAACAGTCGTTTAACACGCAGCCCAGCAAATTCATCCTGTTGAGTTGACGCCAAAACCATGCCGAGCTGATTTCAGATCCAGGAAGCTGCCTGCAGACTAGTTATCCGTGTCGTCCTGATTCATCCAGTACTGTTTTTCGTCGATAAGTTGTTCCAGTTTTTCCCGTTCTTCTCCGTTAGGTTTCACTTCATTATTCAAAAGCTTATTGACCCTATCGGAAGAGACGCCCAGCGCGTCTTCCAGTTCTTTTTTAGACAAGATGTTTTTATCGATCAGTTCTTCTGTTCGTACCAGGAAAATGATTCCTTCTATTTCAGGATCAGTCAGTTCGTCATCAAATGAGAATTCCAGTCTGAATAATTCTTTTAGGGAAGAAATATCTAGAAAGACACCGATGCCTTTGGCCATCATTTTAA
Source organism: Alkalibacterium sp. (assembly GCA_020832185.1). GTDB lineage: Bacteria > Bacillota > Bacilli > Lactobacillales > Carnobacteriaceae_A > Alkalibacterium. Next base: position 94,936 of record JAFIFE010000021.1, on the reverse strand, counting down.
ATTGTCTCATCATAAAATCCTGATCTTCTATCGTCATATAAACACATCCCATCTATTTCCTTATAATATAACACGAAAGCTCCCATGAAGAAATTAACGGAATTTTGTGTCTGTAAAGAAAAAACACTTTACATTCTTTTTGTTGCATGGTAAGATACATTTTGTGAGTTTGATTAAGCATAAAACTCAGATTAAAGGTTCTTTAAACATAAAGATATCCTTATAAATTAACAGGAGGTGCAAGTTAAATGGCAGTAAAAATTCGTATGAAACGTATGGGGTCTAAAAGAAATCCTTTTTACCGTTTAGTTGTTGCTGATTCACGTGCTCCACGTGATGGACGCATTATTGAACAAGTGGGTACTTATAACCCAGTTTCAAAACCAGCTGAAGTGAAGATCGACGAAGAGTTAGTAATGAAATGGTTGAAAGAAGGCGCAAAACCTTCTGACACAGTTAAAAACTTACTTTCTAAAGAAGGAATCATTAAAAAATTCCACGATCAGAAATACGCTAAATAATTGTTCTAATTAAATTAATCGTTGAAGAAGAAAAGAATGGTGTCTGTAACTCATTGGCAGTCTTTCTTTTCTTCCTTCTATATACTGAGGCTATTTAAAAAGGATGGTACTATGACTGATAAAGAAATGCGAGAGTTGATTAAAACTATAGTTGAACCTTTAGTCAGTCATCCAGATGAGGTCAAGCTTGACTTGAAAGAAACGGATGAGTTTCACGAGTACCTGCTTGCTGTTCATTCAGATGATGTCGGACGCGTTATTGGTAAAAGAGGACGTATCGCAAAAGCAATTCGAGCAATTGTGTACAGCATACAATTCGACGGACCTAAACGTGTACGTCTAACAATAGTTGATTAAGTCATTGCGCTTATGCGTACCCTTGACGATCACATATAGCAGTTAAAGATTGAATTGGGGTGGCTCTTAGAGTTCATCCCTTTTTTTATGAACCTTTATCCTGAGAGGAGCAGAAGATGGAGTATTATGATGTAGGAAAAATTGTAAATACACACGGGTTAAAAGGAGAAGTACGGGTTTTGTCTATTACAACCAACCCTGATGAACGGTATTACGCCGGAGCCCCTTTAACCTGGTTTGGAAAAGACAACGAGAAAGTAGAATTGAAAGTGCGCAGCCATCGTCAGCACAAAACATTTGATTTACTGACGTTTGAAGACTATTTTAACATCAATCAGGTTGAAAAATTTGTAGGTGGCACATTGCGTATCAGTGAAGACTATTTGCTTGATTTGCCGGAAGATGAATTTTATATCCATGAAGTGATTGGCTGCAAAGTCATCGATGCGGATACTAATGAAGACATTGGTAAAATCAAAGAGGTCTTGTCTCCAGGAGCCAATGATGTCTGGGTCGTTCAAAGACAAGGGAAAAAAGACCTGCTGCTTCCTTATATCGAATCGGTTATTTTAAAGGTGGATATTGAAAACGGCGTCGTGTCTGTCCATATCATGGAAGGGTTGGACGAATGAAGATAGATGTTGTGACACTCTTTCCAGAAATGTTTGACGGGCCGCTGGGTCATTCAATTGTGAGCCGTGCAATCGACAAGGGACTGGTTGAGGTCAACCGCGTAAACTTCAGACAATTCGGTAAAGGCAAACATCAAGTCGTAGACGATACACCGTATGGTGGGGGAGCAGGTATGCTTTTAAAACCTGAACCGTTGTTTGAAGCAATGGCATCGATTGAAGAAAGAGAACCAGAAACGAAAAAACGCGTTATCCTGATGGATCCTGCAGGAAAACCGTTTGATCAGGCCATGGCTGAAGACTTTTCAGAAGTAGAGCACCTCGTCTTTTTATGCGGTCATTATGAAGGCTATGATGAACGTATTCGTTCGCTGGTAACTGATGAAGTCTCTTTAGGGGACTACGTGTTAACTGGTGGGGAACTGGCGGCTATGGTGATGATTGATGCCTCCGTGCGCCTGCTGCCAAATGTCCTTGGGAACGCAGCATCTGCTCAGACAGATTCGCATTCAAGCGGCTTACTGGAACACCCGCACTACACACGACCAGCTGATTACAAAGGCATGGCTGTCCCGGACGTATTGATGAGCGGAAACCACGGCAAGATAGACGAGTGGCGCCACAAAGAATCACTGAAGCGCACATTTCAGAGACGACCGGATATGCTGGCTAAACGCGAATTGACTAAGCAGGAGCGCCAGTGGATCGATGAATGGACCGCTGAGGCACCTGAAAATACGTTGTAAAATTAGACAAATCAAGCAAAAGACCTTTACACATAAAACCTAATATGGTAAAGTTAGTAATTGAGTGGGCAACCACTCTTATTACGCAATTTTCCGCTGGGACTAGCTCCTATGAGTGTTGCGCGAGAGGAGAAGGATAAAATGAATCCATTGATTGAAGCAATCACACAAGAACAACTACGTACAGACTTACCGGACTTCCGTCCAGGAGATACTGTTCGAGTACATGCTCGTATCGTAGAGGGAGAACGTGAACGTATTCAGCTATTCGAAGGCGTAGTAATCAAACGTCGCGGACAAGGAATCAGCGAAATGTATACAGTTCGTAAGATTTCAGGCGGAGTTGGCGTTGAACGTACTTTCCCAGTTCATTCACCACGTGTTGCAAAACTTGAAGTGACTCGTCAAGGTCGTGTACGTCGTGCTAAATTGTACTACCTACGTAACCTACGAGGAAAAGCTGCTCGTATTCAAGAACGCGTTCGTAAAACTAACTAATATCATAGTTTTCAAAAGTCATCATTCTTTCATTAGAATGGTGACTTTTTTTGTGCCTTTTTTACTCATAAATGGAGGGATATACTAGTGCATGCACTGCATTAAACTGTATACTGTATGTAACTAACCACCCATAAGACAAATAGATAAAGAGGTGATCATATGATTTATGAATTAAGTGAACCTGACTTTTTTAAATGTAAACGACTTTTGAATCCAGAAGGACAAGTCGAAGTAAAAGCTATAATCAGCGGGCCGAATCAGGGACGTGTGTTTGTCGATGATTTAAGTAATCCTAAAACCGGGCTTGTCTGGCTTGGTAATAATGACGGATTCTTTTTTATCGGAGATGAGGATAATGGTGAATTCAATGACTACATTAATGACTTCATTGATACAGTCATTAAAGCTGATGCACAAAAAGTCGATTTGAACTGGTTTGAAGGTATGGGCAATCACTCAGGCTGGGATAGAACACTGGATGACTTGTTCAAGCATCGAAAAACAAGCAGCTGGAAACAGATTGTTTACAGCTTAAAGGATAAACACGACCTGCCAGCGCGACCACAACTGATTCCCAAAACCTATCAACTCAAAGACATTACCCCAGATTTATATTTTAATAATGATTACGCTATTCATAACATCTCTTACCTTCAATCAAAAATAGATACATTCTGGTCATCACCTTCAGATTTTTTTGAAAATGGTCTAGGATACTGTATCGTTGGAGACAACAAAGTCGTCAGTCTGTGCTTCTCAAGCTTCGTCTATAAAAATACGCATTGTATCGATATCGAAACCCTCAGCAGCCACCAGAACAAGCAGCTGGCACAATTCGCCGCCTATGCCTTCGTCCAGAGATGTCTGTATGAGAATCTTTTGCCATACTGGGATTGTATGGAGTCCAATACCGTATCTCAAAAAGTGGCTGAAAAAATCGGCTTGAGTCACTCTTTCAGTTATAAAGGAATAGAGTTTCAGTTATAGTTGAATATGTTTAATCCGCTCTACAAAAAGAACTGTCCTTCGATTAGGAAGAACAGTTCTTTTAAATACTCATTAGTTCATTAGTCTAAAATACATTTGACAGCCTGCTACATTATATCTAAAATATCCATTTTCCACATACTACTTTCCTTTTTCAGACCATATACCACGGTGTAATGATTGATTCCCATTGAAACACTGAGTTCGACAAGAACTTCTTCATCTGTTTGGTTTTCTGGTCTCGTTTCTAATTGAGTAAAATAGCGATAAATCAAAGTGGAGTCATTTTCAGCGGTGATAAATGGGGAATCATAATACAGTTCATTGAATTCGGCAAGATCAGGTAATGTCCCGTCGTCATAGGTGAGAGAGTAAATTGTTTCCCAGTCACTTAATGAGATTGAATGTAAATATAATAGGACTATCCCTTCAGGTGAGAAATGAGTTAAATAGTCTGGATTTTTTTTCATCCAAATAGTTTTTATACGATAGCTGTTCTGTTTCAGACAGTTGATCTAAGTAAGAAAACTCTTCGGATTGATTTTTAGTATTTTCTCTTTCTTCTGCAACCAATTGTGTTAGCTCATTGATTATCTGCTGTTGCGAATCGACTGTTCTTTCTAATTCAATTACTCTCGCGCTTAACTCTTCACCTTCATTATCTTTAGATTCATTATTGCATCCAGTAAGTAAAAGAGGGAAGAGGCCGACTAACAAATAGACTGATTTTCTCATATCTTTTCTCCCGTTATCATAATAAGAGCTTAATACTTTTTACAGATACATCACGGCCTAATAACACTTATAAAAATATGTGTGCTTCGTATTAATTAGGGTTATAATATGACATAATAATACTTTAATGTGATTTTGAACGCAATATTTATTTTACTAAAACGGACTACAGGAAAGCAGGATGAGTATGATTAAAACCATAGCACTGTGGGCTGTTCTTTTTGTCCTAACAGGATATAGTTTATTAGGTACGGTCTCTTTGATTGCTAATGTTTCATTCGTAAATATTTTTGGTGAATTTGACATTTTACTTATGCTAGCTGGTTTTTCTTCGATACTGTCTACACTTATTGTGTGTACAAAGATAATTAGTGACAAAATCGAGGCATTCAAACAAGTTGAGACAGTGCATTCTGAGAGTACTGATACAAAAGAAGGATTGACAAATCAAAGTAGCGGATTATAATAGGATTATCAAGTAAAGAATAGGGGTGTGATGGACTATGGCTAATATAAATATGAACTACTCAGAAGTTTTGCCTTTTTTGATTGCCCATAGACTCACCGAATTCTTTACGCCTTCACGTTAGCGCATAAAGGGTATTTAGGGTGCAGAACCGTGGACTTTCAAAAAAGTTCACGGTTTTTTATTATGCGCTAAACTTAAATTGGAGGCTATTTAACAATGTTAGAACAATATGGATGGAACACAGCTTTACAAAACGAATGGGATGTTTTAAAAAAAGAAAACTGGGTTAACGGGCGAATTATGACTCAATCCCGCGACCTGTCAAAAGTAAGGATGGAACAAGGGGAATGGTTGTGCAGTTTGCCGGGATCATTTAACTATAATCCATCATTTGAGTTTCCTGCTGTCGGAGACTGGGTGGCGGTCGAACAACTGCTTGGGGAAAAACGGGGCATCATTCGTCACGTACTGAACCGACAGTCGCTCTTTGTGAGAAATACAGCCGGACTTGAAACGAAAGCTCAGGTCATCGCGGCTAACATCGATTATGCCTTTCTGGTGATGAGTTGTAATGATGACTTTAATCTCAGACGGCTGGAGCGGTATCTGATAGCCACGTGGGACTCAGGTGCCCAACCAGTCATTGTCCTGACCAAGTCAGATTTGATCACGGATGCCAAAAGACTGGAATTGGAGCTTGAAATCGATCAGATTGCATTTGGCGTCCCACTGTATTTTGTCAGTAATGAAACGGGCGAGAATATTGAGGCGTTGAGCCATATCTTACAGCCTAATCTGACCGCCGCACTTTTAGGGTCATCCGGAGTCGGAAAGTCAACGCTTGTGAATTCATTGCTGAAAGATGAGAAGATGAAGGTCAACACGATTCGTGAAGATGACAGCAAAGGGAAACACACCACTACCCACCGTGAACTGATCTTACTTCCAGAGGGAGGCATTATAGTGGATACGCCGGGCATGCGGGAATTCCAGCTCTGGAACGAAGGAGACAGCACCGGTTTGAGTGAAAGTTTCTCTGATATCGAATCTCTAATTTCCGCATGTAAATTTAATGACTGCCGACATGACACTGAACCAGGCTGTGCAATTAAACAGGCTTTGAGTGACGGTACTTTGGCACAGGACCGTTACAACAGTTACCTTAAACTGCAGAAAGAACTGGCTTATGTGGAACGGAAAGAGAATGAGAAGATGATGCGACAGGAAAAAGAGAAGTGGAAGGCTATTTCAAAAACAGTCAAAAAGATGTACAAAAACAACTAGGTCAGCCGGTTAAGTAAATGACAAGACCGAGTCGATCCTTTGTCTGTGGTAACGGGGCCTATTCTTAGTGACTGGCAGGGACATTTCTGGCTCGTTGACTGGACTTTCCTAAGCCTGTCAAATCAATCATTAGAAAACTTCCTATGTCCTCTGTATGTAGTAAGCGTTTTATGTTATAATAACTCTTGTGTGAAACACTACTATCATAACTAACTATATGGAGGATTTTAACATGAGTGTAATTACTGAAAACTTTCAACATCTAGCCCAGGAAAAGAAAATTCAATTCAAATCTAAGGAAATCGAAGCGCCTGTCCGTAAAAAAGATGGCGAAGAAGTAAAACAGAAGCAAATCGTTTTCCAGACTGCTTTACGTGTCAATAAAACAAAAGCTGTCGCGTGTGGTGTCATTATTCATGATGCTGACGTCGAACGTGCAAACTATCAAATCACTTACAATAAAATTGGATACGTGACTGACCGTAACAGACTGCCTGAAATCGTAACGGAATTAAACGAAATCAATGCCATGCGTTCCGGCTACTACCGTTTTGTTATTTCTGGTGACGGGGAAGTCATCATGCGTCATCTAGGGATCACTGGACACGACGTTAAACCAATGATGGACGTATTCGTCTTTGGCGGACGTATTTTAAATGCATTGCTTCCTGAACTTGAAAAAATCGAAGGTCTAGACCTGTCACAACGTAAAAGCTAAGAAACGAGGGGATAAAATGGATAAAGCTTTATTTGAAGCTACCATTCATAATACAGATGGTGTCGATGGCACCGCCTTTGTGGAAGGCCCTGATGCCTTGTCCGTTAAAACCTCTCATCCATTAGATAACTCTTCCGGTACGAATCCGGAAGAGTTATTTGGTTTAGCGATGACGACGTGCCTGAACGCTACGATTCAGTCGCTGCTCAAAGCTAGAGGGTTTCAAAACAGGAGCAAGGTCTCTGCAAACGTACAGCTGAGACGCGAAGCAGACGGGGTCGGTTACTATTTTCAGGTGGATCTTTTTGCTTCTATTGAAGACATGGACCTGGATCAGGCAGAATTGATTGTACAATCTGCTGAAAAAAGATGTCCGGTGTCAAAATTGACACGGGGCTCTCAGACAATCGACATAAAGACGATTGCTTACGAACAACAGCTGGATAACTAAACGAAGAGACGCACTAGAATCGAGCATTCTACTGCGTCTCTTTCTGTATTCATTTGTCTTGTCATCATTCAACTTATTATAGTTGATTTTCGATATTCAACGTTATTTAGTTTAGTGAAACAGTTTCACCGATTATTATAAATCGATGGGTTTCCCTCCCGTTACGCCGTATATTTGCCCAGTTACGTAACTAGCTTCATCTGATGCTAAGAAAACATACACAGGGGCTAATTCTACAGGTTGAGCGGCACGGCCAAGGGGCGTATTCTGACCAAATTCAGGAATGTCCCCATCCAGTTTCCCGTTATCCAGCTGCAGGGGTGTCCACACAGGGCCAGGGGCTACGCCATTGACGCGAATACCTTTAGGTCCGAAGTACTGGGCTAACGCCACAGTAAAGTTGCTGACTGCACCATTAGTCGCAGCATAATCCAGCAGACTTGTACTGGGTGAGAAGGACTGGACTGACGTCGTTGTAATGATCGCACTTCCAGGTTTCAGGTACTTCTCAGCTGCCTTTACACTTTCATAGTAACTGATAATGTTGACTTTAAAGGTATCATTCACCTGTTTCATGGACAAGTCTTCAAGTGAGGGTTGAGCAATCTGCTGTGCGGCATTCAGTACGAGGATATCTAGAGCGCCAAAAGCCTCTGCAGCTTTTTCGACCACTTCAGTACCGGCATTGTCTTCACGTAAGTCAAAAGGCAGGATGACCGCTTTTCGTCCTTCTTTTTCAATCAGCTCTTTAACTGCATTAGCATCCTCTTCTTCACCGGGGAGGTACTGGATGGCTACGTTGGCGCCTTCTCGTGCAAAGGCAATCGCTGCTGCACGACCGATACCAGAATCGCCTCCTGTAACCAGGGCATTTCGTCCCTCTAATCGGTTATTGCCTTTGTAGCTTTCTTCACCAGAATCAGGTTGAGGGTCCATTTTGTGCTGAAGGGCAGGCGTGTCTTGTTCCTGATCCGGGAATTTCTGATTAAAATACTTTGTACGTGGATCCGTTAAGTGTGAATCTGACATATCTGATCGTCTCCTCTTTAAAGTTTAGCCCACAGCTGGCGCTATGAACACTTAAATTATAGCAACAGCGTATTTAAGATTCTATTATTTACACTCGCTTACCATTTTAATAGCTTTTCAGTTAACCTTGAACCATAGAGGACTCCTAACATGTCGTAATTCAACATTTTATGGTTGATATTTGATAATCAACTATAAAAGGGTTATACTGCATATAAGATAAGAGGAGGGACTCGTATGACTGAAGAATTAAGTATTGCATTGATAGCAGATATTATTGCCTCTAAAAAAATGACACAACGCGCACAAATACAAGAAATCCTTGTTTCAATCATAACCAAGATCAACAAACGCTTTGCCTCAGACATCGAATCGAACTTGACCATCACTTTGGGGGATGAGTTTCAGGGGATTATCGGTTCAATCGAAACAGCTTTTCTGATCATTGATCTCATTTCGCTTGATTTCCAGCTTCAGACCAAAAAGCAGTTAGGAGAAGAAGTCACGTTAAGGTGGGGCATCGGACTTGGGCGCTTAAGCACGCCAATTAAGAACCGGAAAGTCAGTATCGGGACAGACGGGCCTGCTTACTGGTATGCTAGAGAAGCCATTGAATCGGTACATCAGTACGACGACTATGGTCAACTGAATGAAAAAGTCTCTACTAACCATGATTCAGACGAGTTTCACAACAGCGTCATTCGTCTGCAGAACGTCATCCGAAACGACTGGACGACTTCTCAGAAGGAAACAGCCTTTATTGTTTTAAATCAACATGGGTACGACGAATTCACTAATCAGGCAATCAAATCTGCCATGACTGACTATCTGGACTTGGCAGTCAGTGAACAGACGGTCAGTAAACGGCTTATTTCGACTCATATCAAACAGTACATTCACTCCAGACGGTTACTTGCAGAGAAAATAGAAGAACGGAGACGATGAGATGATTATTGAAGCACTTATTGCCCACATTGTCGGATACTTTTACTTCACACGGTACCCTACATTCCTGGCTAATTCAAAAAACGCAGAAGGCCATTCTCAATACTCCTGGGGCATCTTCTTTACAAGTCTGGTGATTTTCGGTCTGATCGAACCAGAGCAGTACCTGTCATGGTTGTCGATCAGTGTCGGACTCGTACTGGGCCATGCTTTATTCAGAACATACATCATGGAGGCCATCGATATGTTTTTGAGCAGCACGATTCAGTACAATCGAACGCATGCCCTTCAGACATTTTATAAAAAGAATGGACAGATCATCGCGTTTTCCCTGCATCAGATGCTGTTTATATTCTGGATTACCTTGATGAATCAGCTTCTGTTTATCTGGACACAGCCTCTGACCCAGATTTTCTTTATCATTATCAGTACAGGTCTGCTGATTCTTAAAACTAAAACATCCGTGACCTGGCTTAAAGAGAACAGAAGAAGTGTCTTACAAACGTTGACGTCTTATATCGTTTTAAGTGCACTGGCCTTATTTATTTCTCAACTGATGATTACGGTCATATCAGTAGTCGATACCGGTCCCCAGCCACTGATTATCCTGCAGAACCGTCTGCCGTACGAGGCTTTCCTCCAGACGGCCTTTATACTGATTCTGCTTATGAGACCCGCTAATCTAATCATACGTACTTTAAGTGTGCAGTATGACCCTAAAGGGAATGAGCGAAAGCTCTCTGATACATCTTACCTAAAGGACGCAGCTCCCTTACAGGAATCCGGATTCAAAGGGGCAGGGGCGATGATCGGCAATCTGGAACGGATACTGATTTTTCTCTCGTTCGTATACGGAAGTCTGTTGTCTGTCGTTGCAATCCTGTCGATCAAAGCCTTCGCCAGATATAAACTGATTGCTGATGACCCTTATTTTTCCGAGTATTTTGTGATCGGAACCATGCTGAGTGTGCTGATTACTTTTGTAAGTTACATCGGATTAATGGCCCTGACCATGATGTAAGAAGGGCAACGGGCAGTTAAGAACATTTGAATCAAAAAAACGACTAAATCAGTCAACATTTACAAAGCACAGGATAGGAAAAAATAAAAGAATCGTGTACAATAGAGTTACATGACAAAATAATGTGAATTGAAGGAGAATTGTATGACATTTAAAAAAATTGAGACACAGGACCTGCCTGACATTCAATCAGCGGGTACGCTTTATGCTCACGAAGAAACAGGCGCACAGGTGCTTCATCTAGCCAACGACGATCAGAACAAAGCGTTCACGATCGGATTCAAAACACCTCCTTACAACGATAACGGCATTGCTCATATTTTAGAGCACTCTGTATTGAACGGATCTGAAAAATACCCGTCTAAAGAACCGTTTGTTGAACTGATCAAAGGGTCACTGAATACGTTCGTCAATGCCATGACTTTCTCAGATAAAACCATTTATCCAGTAGCCTCAACTAACCAGAAGGACTTCATGCATTTAGTCGGTGTCTATCTGGATGCTGTATTCAGTCCTAAACTATATGATGATGCGCAGATTTTGGAGCAGGAAGGCTGGCACTATCATTTAGAAAATCCTGAAGATGACCTGATCTACAAAGGGGTGGTCTATAACGAGATGAAAGGGGCGACTGCATCGCCTGAAAGTCAGTTATATGATCACTTATCCAGTCAATTGTACCCAGATACCATTTATCAGTACAACTCAGGGGGAGAACCCAAAGCGATTCCTAGTTTGACTCAGGACGAGTTTTTGGATTTCCATAAAAAGTACTATCACCCCAGCAATTCGCTGACTGTCCTTTATGGTGACATTGACACAGCTACCGTATTTAATGAATTAGAAAGCTACTTTAATGGCATGGGAAAAGAAGATGCGGTTGATTTGACTGTCGCTGTTCCTGAACCCAAAGCGACTCGATTTGAAGAAACCTACTCTATTACTGATGGAGACACCCCTGAAGGAAAAGATTACTTAGCATTGGGCTGGCACGTCCTCGAACCAGAAGATGCATTAGATAATTATGGGATGAAGGTCCTTGATGAGATCTTATTTGGTCATAATCAGGCGCCGCTTCAAAAAGCATTGTTAGATGCAGAGATTGGTGGAGATATTGAGAGTGATGTCGCAGATATCGGATACCCGACTGCATTCGTGATCACTGCTAAATATGCAGAAGCCAAGAATATCGACCGCTTTAATCAGGTTGTCACAGACACGTTGACTGACATTGTCGAAAAAGGCCTGGACAAGGACTTGATCAAAGCCGCATTAAATAAAATTATTTTCCAGACAAAAGAAGCGGTTATTTCAGAAGACAATCCGCGCGGCGTCATTTATGCAATTAATGCATTAAGCACGTGGCTTTATGATAAAGCCCCCTATGACCGTCTTCAGTTTTCTAAGTATCTAGGTGAACTGGAAGAATTGTCAGAAGATGGCTATTTTGAAAAACTGATCGAACGCAAACTGTTGAACAACGCGCTGCGTGTGGAAGTTGTCTTGAAGGCAGAGCCGGGTAAAAGCGATAAACTTGAGGCTAAAACACTCGAAAAACTGCAAGCATATAAAGCTGGGTTGTCCGACGAAGAGGTCCAGGCTATTGTAGAAAAAACTCAGGACCTGATCACACGTCAGGAAACACCGGACCGTCCGGAAGACTTAGCCAAGATTCCGACTCTTACTAGAGAAGACCTGACCACTGACGAACCCGATTATCCATTAGAGGAGTCTGCATTCTTTGAGGATACGCATTTCTACTACTCAGAACAGTTCACCTCTGGAATCGACTATATCAGTTTGTATTTCGACATCAGCGACTTCAAATCAGAAGACTATGCTGCACTCAGCCTTTTAAGCGATTTGCTTGGAGAACTGGATACGGATAAATATGATGCGACCAGCTTGCAGACGCAAATCGATACGCACACAGGTGGCATCAATGGAAAAGTGACCATTTTTGAAGATCAGAAAGGCCATTTGACCCCTTATTTTGTATTGAGCGGAAAGGCGTTAAGTGAGAAACTGACTGAACTAGTCGATTTAATGAAAGACATCGTGTCGACCACTCAATTCGACGATCAGAGTGAAATATTGAAACTCATCCAAAGCTACATTTCCGACTTTGAGAACCGCATCAATTTTGGTGCACATGTCATTGCGGCTAACCGTGCATTGAGCCAGGTCAAACCGTTATCTAAATTAGGTGAGCACTTAAACGGAATCGATCAGTTCAACTACCTGAAAGCTACGAGAGATGAACTCAAAGCGGAATCTGAGTCAGAATTAAGCAACGGACTCTCAGATATGCTCGACAAGCTACTAAACAAGCGTCGTTTAAACGCTATTTACGTAGGGGACAGAGCGCAGAGTGAAAAAGTGAAACAAGCACTAACCGATGCCTTTGCGGAGCTTCCAGCTGCAGATTTGGGCCAGCCAGCCGTACATGAAGCCGGCACGAAGCAGAATGAGGCGTTTGTTACCGCTCAGGATGTCAATTATGTCGGTTTAGCTGCTGATGCACGCGGACATTTGGACTTTACAGGAGAATCTCAAGTTCTGTCGACTGCCTTAAGATTTGATTACCTTTGGAATAACGTCCGGGTAAAAGGGGGCGCATACGGTTCTCTGTATCTGCACAGACGTAACGGGAATATGGCTCTGGCCTCTTACCGTGATCCGAATATTACTAAGACACTGGACATATATAAACAAGTGCCGGCTTATGTGGATACATTGGCGTTATCAGAATCTGAACTCCTGAAATACATCATCGGCACACTGAGCCCGCTGGAACAACCAAAATCAGCGTATAAAAAAGGAGTGACGGCATTCTCCCGTTTCAAGCAAGGTCTGACAACTCAGGATATCATTCGTTTGAAAGAAGAAATCCTCGCAACAGATTCAGAGAAGTTGTCAGCACTCAAAGAACCGGTTGAAAAAGTGATCAGTGAAAGTACGGTCGCAGTCATAGGGAACAAAGCACAAATCGAAAAAGAGAAAGAGCTGTTTGATGCAGTGTACGATCTATATTAATCGGTAAGCTAAAGGGGTTTCTATTCATTTAGAAACTCCTTTTCTCTCTTGTTTTGCTGTATAAGATGGGTACCTTTCGAAAATGACCAAGTATAAGTGATACTAGTAAGTACAGATATGGAGGACGACAGGATGCATGACTATGGAACATTAAATGAAACGGATGATCGCTTCAGTTTGAAATTCGAACGGTTCTATTCTCAGAATCAGGAAGCTGTTTTTAATGTAATCACAGATCCTAACGCCTTTTCTCAATGGTATCCATTTGCAACAGGACAGATGGACCTCAAAGTGGGCGGGAAAATCGAATGCGATGATGGTGAAGGGATGACCTATCTTGCTGTTATTACAAAACTTGAACACCCACATCTATTTTCTTTCAGAGAAAATGAAGATCTGATAGACATCTCACTAAAAGAAGATAATGGAGGGTGTCTAATGGTTTTCACCCATACATTTTCTGATGAGACATATGCAGTTAACACCGCTGTAGGATGGCATAGGTGTCTGGATGTCCTGGATCAATTGATAACCGGCAGACCTCTAGAGTGGAAAGATAATGTCTCAGAATTAAAGACTCATTATCGAGGGAAATTTTAGACCAAAGGATACTAATGAGTGCTCATCCCTATCAAATTAGAAGAGCACTCATTTCTTCGTTGAAAAGAAATAGATTTGTGGTAAACTTTGCATAGAAAAGGAAGTCATTGCTTATTAAATGATACTATCAACTGAATAGCTTAAAGTTATTGAAGGGGGACTCTTAGGAGTTGAGAAGGTCAAACCTGACCCTTTGAACCTGTTAGTTTAGACTAGCGTAGGGATCAATAGTGCAAGTAAGGACCCTAAGATGCCTGTCACCTAACGTGAACTGAGCATCTTTTTTTGTGCAGAAAATCAAGGTAGGGAAGGGTAGCATATGATATCAATAGAAGAGATACAATCTCACATCATAACCGCCGTTGAAAAAGTCAAAGAATCAAACCCCATGGCGGGATCGATCACGAACTCGGTAACGATCAACTTTGTAGCGAATACGCAAATAGCAGTCGGAGGATCAGCCGCAATGGTTTACTTACCTGACGAGGGTGAATTTCTGGCTAAAGCAGGTGGGGCAACTTACATCAATATGGGCACACTTTTTCCAGTATATGAAGAAACTCTTCCGCTGGTCGTCAAGACCCTTCAGAAAGCAGGGAAGCCGTGGGTCCTGGATCCAGTGGCTATCGGAATCGGTTCATTGAGAACACATATGCTGCATTTGTTCAAAGCCTATAAACCATCCATTATTAAAGGAAATGCATCTGAAATCATTGCTCTAGCTGGTCTTTGGGAACTGGAAGGGGGAGTAGGGGAGTCACAGGTCAGAGGGGTCGATTCGACCAACCAGGTGGAGGAAGCAAAAGCTGCCGCTATTTCTCTGGCGAGGTGGACGGACGGTGCTGTAATTGTTTCAGGTGAGGTCGATTTAGTGACAGATGGCAATGTCGTTGCATCAAGCTATGGCGGCTCTCATTTCTTAGGAAAACTGACAGGAGGAGGATGTGCTCTAGGAGGTGCAGCTGCAGTATACCTTACAAGCGCCTCGCCATTTATCGCCGCAATGACCGCAGTTTCCGCATTTAATGTCGCAGGTGGACGAGCCGAAAAACAAACAGATGCACCAGCCAGTTTCCAAATCGAATTTTTAGATCAGCTATATAAAGCCACACCCGAAGACATTGCACACACCCACTTTAAAATGGAGGAGATATAATTAATGAATACACTCGTAGCCGTAGCTATTGCGCCTTTTGGATCAGGTGACGAACTGTCGTCTCATGTTGCAGAAGTCGTTAAAGTCATCAGAGATTCCGGACTGCCTAACCGTACGACAGCCATGTTCACAGAAATCGAAGGGCCCTGGGATGAGGTCATGGCCGTTATCAAAGAAGCCACTGCAGTTTTGGCTGATAAAGGGTTACGGACAGAAGTCGTGCTGAAAGCAGACATTCGTCCCGGTCATGAAAACACACTGAACGCTAAAGTCGATAAAGTAAATACTATTTTAGGAGATCCAGCTGACTAAGTGGACTTTTTCCAACCTTGAACACTTGTTCGTTTGGTAAAAACAAATCATAAATCTACAGTTTTATAATTCAAACGCTTTAAGTAAAAGTGAAGGCCAGCTTCTGATGGGAATGCTGACCTTCACTTTTTTATATCAGTTTCTCACCCAATCTTTGTTAAATAGTTCTCAAGACTGATTGAATAAACAACGAAAATAGGTATACTGGATAGAGTACCTTAAATAAACTGTAGTGTATCTTCTGATAGGCTGACTAAGCTGACCAGACTATTTACACTACAAAACAAGGTAATTTTAACTATAGAGGACGATCACATGAACACTGCAAAAAAACGAATCGCTGCTTATGTCACTTTACTTGTCGTGACCTTAGTCATTTTTTACATAACCACCCCCGCTTTAAATATTCACTCTCAGGAATTCAGATTTCTGCTTTTAGTCTTAGCGATCGCTGCTATTTCAATCGAAATCAGTATCGATCAGGCTAATTTTCCAAATAAGAAAGTGAAATACGGCCTTCTATCTGTGCCGATCATCCTAGTAGTGGGCATAGCTATAGGTAATCTGGTTAATGGCGTCATTTTCCGTGCCAATGATTATGCTGAACTGATCGAAGTGGAAGAAAGAAGTTTTGAAGAAGACTTCCCCGCAATGGACGAATCGTCTATTCCTATGATGGATAGAGATACCGCTCAGCGATTAGGTGACAGACGCATCGGGTCAATGAGTGACTTAGTCTCTCAATTCTTCCCTGCAGATACCTATACTCAAATCAATATTGAAAATGAACCGTACCGTGTAACACCTTTACAGTACGCAAGTTTCGTCCGCTGGTTAAATAACCGCAGCGAGGGGATTCCGAACTACTTGAAAGTAGACATGGTAACCGGCGCAGTAGAGGTCGAAGATTTAGATGAAAATATCATGTATTCTGATTCTGAGGTTCTGAACCGTAATGTGCATCGTCATTTACGTTTTAAATACCCGACTAAACTCTTTGAAGACCCGTCATTTGAAGTCGACGATGAGGGACACCCCTATTACATTGCGACCACTTACGAAAATAAATTTTGGTTCAAACAGCTGGAACCGACGGGTCTTATCATCCTGGACGCGGTGACTGGCGAAACAGAGGACTATGACCTGGAAGAAATGCCTTCATGGGTCGACCGTGTCTACTCTGCAGAACTCATTTTGCAGCAGTTGAATTTCAGAGGTCAGTATAGTGATGGGTTCTTAAATGCCCAATTTGGGAAACGAGGCGTCACTCGTACAACAGACGGATACAACTATATTCCAATGAATGATGATGTCTATCTGTATACAGGAATTACATCAGTCAATCAGGATGCTTCCAATATCGGATTTTATCTGGTCAATCTGCGTACAAAAGAGGCAGAATACTACCCAGTTACATCCGCGGATGAGTTCTCCGCCATGCAGTCAGCAGAAGGGTCACTGCAGCAGATGCGTTTTTCCTCAACGTTCCCGCTTCTGATCAGTCTGAATGAGCGACCATATTACATTTCATCACTAAAAGATGATTCAGGGCTTGTCAGATCGTATGCATTAGTTGATGCTCAAGACTACCAGCGCGTGATTACGAGTGAGACCGTTGATGGATTGATTGAGCAGCTGAATGGTCGCAGCACTGCTGACTCTGATACTGAAAGCGACGATTTAGACGACATCGTGGAGGTCGACGATGGCAACTTGACGTTAGTCAGCGGTCAAGTGGACAACATTTCTCAAGCTGTCGTGTCAGGCAATACGATCTACTACTTCATGATTGACGGCAGCATCTACAAAGCAGATGTGACATTAGACGATACACTACCCTTTGTTGAAGAAGGACAGGTTGTCGAAGGTGAAGTTAACGACGAAAACGAATTTAAAGTGATTATCTTAGATTAATGAATAGAAGCAAAAGCGTAGATGCCGAGACACACTTGGCATTTACGCTTTTTTCAGCTATAAGGGAATCGGTTTCAAATGTGATTGACACGGATAGCCAGTACGATTAAACTCATATTAAAGATGATATACATTAGAAAGGTGTGTTTAACCAAATGACGTATACCCCCGATACAATGCCAAAATCGTTAGCCGCAGCAGCAGGGATGATCACTATAAAAGGTGATTTGGGTAATGTCCTGGCCCATTCAGACAGAGAAGACATTGTATATACTAGAAAAAATGGGCAGAATTTAAAGATGCGTTTAGTTTATCCTGATCAACACGGTGCGGAGAATCAGACTTATCCTGTAATGGTCCAT
The DNA here is from genome assembly GCA_020832185.1 of Alkalibacterium sp. Classification (GTDB taxonomy): domain Bacteria; phylum Bacillota; class Bacilli; order Lactobacillales; family Carnobacteriaceae_A; genus Alkalibacterium. Next base: position 77,160 of record JAFIFE010000021.1, on the reverse strand, counting down.
GTGCAAGGGTCTGCCTGGTTCAAGCAGAATTTAAACGGTCATATCTTTGACTTCAAAGAGATTGTGACCAGTGGATTTATTCTTGCGGTAGTTGAATACCTGCCAATCCCTGATGCCTCTTTTCCAAGTCAAATCGAAGATGCAAAAACAGCAGTACGGTACTTAGCGAATCATGCAGAAGATATGCGTATTGATTTAGATAATGTCTTTCTATCAGGTGATTCCAGTGGCGGGCACACGGCATTAATGAGCTGGGCAACCTGGAACACTCCAGAACTCGACTCTTCATCCGATCTTTTACCCGAATTAAAAGGCATTATCGATTTGTATGGTGTATCAGACCTGACGACGATTGCTGATTATAATTCTACTGTTCCTCATGATGTGCCGACTAGTCCAGAAAATATACTTTTAGGTGATTTTTTATCTCTGGATGATACAGATCGTGCGTTGCGTGCATCTGTTCGGTATTATTTGAAAAAGGACGTATCTTATCCACCTCTATTGATCATGCACGGGAATAAAGACAGCATTGTTCCATTCGAACAAAGTGTAGAACTGCATACTATTTGTCAGAAACTTGATATAGACTCCACTTTTTACTGTGTCGACGAAGCTGACCATGGTGGAGGTCCTTTTTTCACCCAGGAAGTGATTGATATCATGATTGATTTTCTTAAACGTCATGTGACTACTTAATGGAGGACACATTCTCTAATCTGCCCATTTTAAAAAATCAGCGCCTCAAAGTTCAAGAATCTCTACTTAAAATCAGTAGAGGTTCTTTCTTCATGATTAATAGAAGTGGTATAGTTAAGGATATAGTTCTTTAGCTATACGTGAAGGATATAATTATTAAAAAATGAAAAGGTGAGCGCATGTCAGTAGGAATGGTACTAGAAGGTGGAGGGATGAGAGGGCTTTATACTGCCGGTGTTTTGGATACACTGATTGAAGAGAACATTACGATTGATGGAATGGTTACGGTCTCTGCGGGAGCGTTATTTGGTATAAACTTTGCTTCCGGACAAAAAGGGAGAGCTCTTCGATATAATAAAACATACATAAACGATAAACGGTATATCAGCCTGAGAAGCCTGATCAGAACAGGGGACATGGTCAACAAGGAATTTGCTTACTATACGGTCCCTTTCACGTTGGATGTCTTCGATGAAGAAGCGTTCAAGCAGTCCGAGATAGATTTTTATGCGACCGTTACGAATATGGATACAGGAGAGCCGGAATATATTAAGATCACTGAACCATTCAACCAGATGGAAATGCTTAGAGCCTCAGGTTCTATGCCGTTTGTTTCTAAACCTGTTATTCATAAAGGCATTAGCTATTTAGATGGTGGTGTAAGCGACAGTATCCCTTATGAAAAAGCGAAAACTTTAGGGTATGATAAACGGATTGTCATTTTAACTAGACCGCTGGATTACAGGAAAACAAAACCCAGCAGTTTTATGATCGACCGCTGGTATAAAAAATACCCTAGATTTAAGAAAACATTGAAGAACCGTTACTCCAATTACAACAACACAGTGGAGAAAATAACTCAGGACGAACAGTCAGGCCATTCGTTTGTTATCAGACCATCTCAGACGATTCAAATTGGGCGGCTGGAACGCGATCCGGATAAACTGCAGGCCATTTACGATTTAGGTGTTAAAGACGCTATTATGCGCGTGTCTGAGCTGAAAAACTATATCAATCAGTCTCATGAAGGGACGAACAATGAAAGGAACGAGTAAATGTCTGAGTTAAGCGAATTAATTGAAGAAAAACCCTGGGTACATGAGTACTTGTACTTTGATCCAGATCTAAAATTAGATGAAGTGGTTTACGAAGAAAATCTGAACAAATTCAAGACATTTATTAAAGCCATGGAAGATACACGTACGAATAGCCGCGAGTTACTCATGCGCTATAAACTGCCTGACTACAAAGAAATTATAGAACTACTTGCTGTATTTAAAGTCATGACTATCTATGAGTCGATTACAGTTGAACAGAAGGATCTATTCTTCAGCGTTCTAAGCGCATTTATCGAAAATGAACGATCAAAAGGGAAGAGCCTGGATGATATTTTTGAAGATCGAGATGCCATTGCTCTATCAAGGCTGTATCAAGTTAAAAGAGACGAATGGACAAAAAAATATTTGACCTGGATTCTTTATGAGCTGGGAGCCATTAGTAAAAGCAATGGCCCGGATGTCTTTGGCGCAAATGACAGTGCCTTTCAAACGTATGACTTCTTAAAGAATGCATCAGACCGGAAATGGCGTCCTCAGATGCATTTTTCTGAACACAAGATGTAATAAACATTTTTTACTTACTGAAAGAAGGAATAATCATGTGGACCTATCTCTTTATGAGTGTGATTTTATTAGTCATGGGCTTCGCAGTTCATGTATTAAAATGGAATATGTTGATAGCCGGATATAATACAATGCCTAAGGAGAAAAAGAAGAACGTGGATACAGAGGGACTGAGTAAATTTCTTGGACTCTTTGCCTATATCAGTGCTGCTTATTTCTTTTGTTTAGCAGCACTTGAGTTTCTTGGCATACCTGTTCCGGCATCGCCAGTTATTTTTATTTTTATCGTATGGACAATGTATGTGCTGTTCACAGCTCAAAAGTATGACGGAAATACTAAAAGAGGTCGAAAGCACTTAGAAGGCAAAAAAAGAGAGTCTAAATGACTCTCCTTTTTTTATACCTAGCTTATTGATTCCAGAACTGATGCACTTTTGTTTCCAGCTTTTTAAATAAGGTCAATCTGACTTTTGAATAGGTCTCCAGTTCTTTATACAATGACGGTGTCACCAGCTCTTTGTTCTTGCCCACTGATTCCATGATCATCAGTAATGTGCAGCCGCTGATGATATCTTTCATCCGCCTTTTTGTCTGATCATCTGATTCCTGAACAGCATTGACCTTAAAAATATAAGAAATCAGTTGCCTGATTGCCTGATCGATTGTCTCCTGAGACGTTTTGACACTAAACAACGTCTGGTTATGGTCAGCTTTATCTGATTCACGGTCTTGAAGATCATCAAGCAGTTGCAGAAATGCGCCATAATGGAAAGAAAACACCATTTCTTCCATATTTAGATGGCCTTTTATCAAGAAAGCATCCGCAAGAACTGAAGTGCCTCCTTTGAACAGACTGATTTTCAGCAGCTCCTCTTCAGTCAAACGTGTGTCATCCGTTTGTCTCATGCTTTCAATCTGAGCCTTATGAATGAGCTGAATACTCTCAGTGACTCCAGGATGAGTGGACAGTGGAAACTCATTTAAGATCATCTCAACCAGTTCGAACACTCTAGTTTCAGCAGGGAAAAGCGAGTCGATTGTTTCCCCAGTCAGTGACTTCGAAAGTCTGCTGTTGAAATCAGCCTTAATCTCTGATTTAATGTCAGGATCATCCAGTAGGTTATCGGTATAGGGGTACAACATACTGTAAGCATACATAGGCGCCGTCAAGGTCAGCGGAATCCCCCAATACAACTGCAGACTATTCATAATCCATATATTGCGCATGGCCTGAAAAATCTCAGGGTCAGTCAGCTGATCATCTTCTTTCTTTGCCTTAAGAAGAAAGGCCTCCGCTACATCCATATAGCCCTGATCGATAAAAAACGAGAGGAAGGGCTGGTCAAAAATCAGTCTTTGCTCATCTATTGTCCGCATACATTCAAGAACGATTTCTTTAACTTCCAGGAGGGTGGGGGAAGAGGGGTCAGTCAAATCATCTGCCATGGCTTTTAGTTCAGGCAAGTAGGGCTCAAGGTCCTCAAACAACTGGTTGATCATTTTTTTTAATTGCCGCTCATTTAATACTTTTCTCCATAAAGAAACGGACTTTAATTTATCCGAAGGGAAGGTGACCGTTTCGTTAAATCCGTCGATAGACAGAGAAAGAAGTGTATCAACTGGAATCGTCAGTGAGCGCTTTTGTTTTGTCATAGGTATCGACCTGCTTATGTCAGTTTTCTTAAGTATAACGCTCTTTCCCCCAGTTTTACACACTAAATTGTCTATATCCACGAGAGGGGAGCCAAAGAGGGAAGAGAGGGGGAAAGACATGCTTAAGCAAAGCACTATCACTTGCGCAGAGGGCTAGTTTGAATGATATAGTAGGAGTGTATTCATCCCTATATGGGTTGAATCTGTCAGATTATCGAACGACATTTTCCTTGGGTAACTTAATAGCTATGGGCAGTCAATCTCACTTACTTAGAGAGGGGTATTAGTAATGAAAAAGATGTTAATGTCTGGTCTCGTGACGATAACCTTTTTGAGCGCGTGTACAGATAATGAGCAGGTAGATCCTGCTACAGACAACGAAGAATCAGTCGAAGAGAACGCTGTAGATACCGACGATTTAGAGCAGGATGAGGAAGAAAATGGGCTTGAAGTCGTTGCAGACCATTTAGAGATTCCATGGTCTATCGACTATTTTGAAGATACGATTTATTTAACTGAAAGACCTGGAACAATCGTGGCACTAACAGACGGAGAAAGTGAACGGCAGGAACTGGAACTGGAAGAAGATATTTCAACTGCTTCAGAGGCTGGATTGCTGGGATTTGTAATTAGTCCGACTTACTCTGAAACCGGTGAAGCCTTTGTTTATTACACCTATGAATCGAGCGAAGGTCAATTTAACCGGATCGTACGAGTCGTTTTAGAGGATACCATTTGGAGAGAAACTGAGGTTCTGCTTGATCAGATTCCAAGCGGGTCAGTTCACCATGGTGGGAGACTCCTGATAGGACCTGATGAACACCTCTATGCTACAACTGGAGACGCCGCTCTTCCTGAACTAGCTCAAGATCTCACTTCTTTGGGAGGGAAAATTTTACGCCTGAATTTAGATGGATCTGTTCCAGAAGACAATCCTTTTACTGATTCCTATGTTTACAGTTACGGTCATAGAAATCCTCAAGGACTCGCATGGGATACTGACGGTACGCTTTATTCAAGTGAGCATGGCGACCGGGCGAATGATGAAATCAATCTAATAGAAGCCGGACAGAATTACGGATGGCCAGTTATCGAGGGGGAAGAAGAACAGGAAGACATGGTTTCACCCTTATTTACATCTGGTCCAGATCATACATGGGCACCATCTGGCATGGATTATCATGAAGATAAATTATACGTTTCAGGGTTACGAGGAAATGCTGTACTGGAGTTCGATCTGGAAACAAATGAAGAAAGAGAATTATTTACAGGCTTTGGAAGAATTCGAGACGTTTATATTGATGGAGAGTTCCTCTATTTTATCAGCAACAACACGGATGGCAGAGGAAATCCTGAAGACGACGATGACAAATTATACAGGATTTCACTTTCAGAGTTATAAAGATTAAGGTACAACTGATCATATATAAAACGCATTAATCATGTTATTAAATCGAGTCTATGTGGTTAGACGCGCTTTAATTTCAAATAGGCTTTCAGACGGCTCATTTATAAACAATTAGGTACTATATGTATTAATCTGAATTCTGTTGACAAGCAGCAATCATTTGATCTTTTTTTAAGTGTTGTGGAATTAAATGATGAAATTAAAATAATATGCTGATACAATTTGTCAATCTAATGAGTTAGTGATGACAGATACAAAATCAATTAAGCCTTAAGTTAGAATCTGACAATAGATATAACTTAAGGCTTAATTTTTAAAATCATCACTAAAAAAGCATTAGAGTGATTTACAGCTGTAAAAATCGATTGAGTACGGATGATTAGTTCAGACACGGACAGTTCAAGCTCATTTCAGATGATTAGCCATACAATGGGTCACTAGAATCAACTGAAGCGACGAGTAACGAAATAAGAATTAAACCCCTAATTAATTTGAAAATCAGACATAAAATTATCAAGCTTCATAATTAACTGGAAATGAACCGAAAAAGAGGGGATTTTACATGTTAATTTAGGTATCTTGATCAGTCGTTCCATTTTTCTTATTTTAGTTTACATAATATATATTATACAAAGTAGATTATAGGAGAGTTGAGCTCTTCTTCCAAAAAATATATTGGTTTAGACTTAGTCCTCATTCCTTATCGAATTGATTTCAATTGATATGAATTAAATTTAAGATCAGTCTCTTTATCCTCTAGATAAATAAAACAACTGACCTCAGCTGTGAACATTAGTCAGTTGCTTTTACACGGCTTATTGAACTCTTAACGGTATTCTTTTTTCTGGAGCTGGAAAAGCTTCGTTCAGCATCGCCATTTCATCATTAGTCAATTCAATATTAAGTGCCTGTCTGTTTTGAATCACATGATCTTTAGACCCCGCTTTAGGAATGGCTATCATCTGTTCGTATTGTGTCACAAATGCAAGCAGCAATTGAATGACACTAATATTATGATGTTTTGCAATTTGATTGACTGCTGGACTTTCGTAAACTTTTTCTTTTAAATCTGGTTCCTGCCCAATGATCGGACAATAAGCCATCACTGGAATATTGTTTGCTCTTAAATAATCATATAAAACGACTTCGATTCCTCTTGACGCTAAATGGTATAACACCTGGTTGGTCTGACAGTTCTCTCCGTTTCTCAATGAAAGGAGTTCCTGCATGTCTTCCAAATCAAAATTAGACACTCCCCAGTCCCGGATTTTACCTTGCTGCTTTAATTCTTCAAAACAGTCAATCGTTTCCTGAAGAGCAATATTCCCTGGCCAATGCAGCAAATACAAATCTAACTCATTGACTCCCAAACGTTTTAAAGAGTTTTCGCATGACTCGAACATACGTTTTTCTCCAGCATTTGTCGGGTAAACTTTTGATACTAAAAACAACTCCTCGCGGTTATAGGGTGTGATTGCTTCCCCGGCAACTCTTTCAGCATTACCCTCCGCATACATTTCCGCTGAGTCGATCAACGTCAATCCGTTGTCGATTCCTGTCCTTAATGCCTCTACTTCATTTCTGCGTCTGCTCTCTTCTTCCCCCATACCCCAGGTTCCCTGACCCAAGTTCAGCACTTTCCTGCCATTAGGAAACGTTATTGTTTGTTTCATTTTTATGGTCCCCTTTTTTAATCTGATTCTATACTCAATATACTATCAGCAATTTAGCAGGAATCCTACAGATAGCTTTTAAACTGTATAAAAAAGCTCACCACCTGTAAAAGTGATGAGCTCCCTGTTTAGTGTTATTTTAAATCCTTAGGCTAATTCTGATGCTTGAACGGTCACATCTGACTGATCAACTTTAGGCTTCCAGAATCCTAATAGCGTAGCTGTAATGATTGAACCAATCAGTAAGGCTGCGACGAACATCAAACGGTTCTCACCTATTCCGATAACAAACAGTCCACCGTGTGGAGCCGGAATAGAAACGTTCCATAATTGAGTTAATCCCCCACCTATGGCAGCGCCTAATACCGAAGAGCCGATCACTCTTAATGGATCTGCTGCAGCGAACGGAATAGCTCCTTCAGTGATGAATGATGCACCCAGAACAAAGTTTGATAGTCCTGAACTTTTTTCTAGATCTGTATACTTCGATTTGAACAATACAGTTGAAATGGCAATCGCTAGTGGAGGAATCATTCCGCCTACCATTACTGCTGCCATCAAACTGCCGTTACCTGTATCTGTAAAGATCCCGATAGAGAAAGCATAGGCTGCTTTATTGACAGGTCCACCCATATCTACAGCCATCATACCCCCAAGAACGGCGCCTAAAAGAACGGCGTTTCCTGTTCCTAGGTTTTCAAGGAAACCTAGCATGGCATTATTGATAACGGCGAAGAATGGTCCGATCAGGAAGAACATCAGTAAGCCGACAGCTAATAGTCCTAGGACTGGGTATAATAGAATCGATTTAAGTCCTTCAAAGGTCTTCGGAACATTTCTCAGTAATTTCTTGATTCCCAGCATCACGTAACCTGCCACAAAACCGGCAACTAATCCGCCAAGGAAACCAGCATCACTTTGAACGGCTAACAATCCACCTGCCATACCCGGTAAAAGACCTGGTCTGTCAGCGATACTGAATGCGATGTACCCAGCCAGTATTGGAATAAGGAACTGGAATGCCGATCCTCCGATAGTATTAAGTGAGGTAAACAAGACACTGTCTGAACCTAACTGTGCTTCAAACAAGAATGAGATGGCTAGTAAAATCCCGCCCCCTACAACGAAAGGAAGCATGTGTGAGATGCCATTCATGACATCCTTATAAATAGTCTGTCCAATGCTTGCGTTATCTCCGTCATGAGAATCTTCAGATACGCTTGCACCATCTGAACTGAAAATAGGTGCATTCCCGGATACCGCACGTGAAATCAATTCTTCAGACTTATTGATTCCTTCTGAAACAGGTCTCTGCAAGACTGGTTTGCCATCAAATCGCGCCATATCTACTTTCTTGTCAGCTGCAACGATGACACCGGCCGCACGACTGATTTCTTCTTTAGTCAGTTTGTTTTTAGCTCCATCCGTTCCGTTTGTTTCAACGCGGATCTCGACACCCATTTGAGCTGCTTTTTTCTTTAACGCATCTTCAGCCATGTAAGTATGTGCAATACCGGTCGGGCATGCTGTAACAGCTACGACAAACGGCTTATCCTTGCTGTCAGATGCACTTGTTTCTTCTCTTACTGCCACTTCTTCTTCATTTTCTGCAAACAACGCCTGTACTTCTTCAGGTGTTGAAACGTGTTTAAGTTGAGAGACGACATCTTCGTCAACCAGTTTTCTCGAAAGAGACGCAAGTACTTCTAAATGAACGTTATTTCCGCCTTCTGGAGCTGCGATCATGAAGAATAATTCAACTGGTTCTCCATCCAATGCGTCATAGTCGACACCCTTAGACGATTTAGCAAAAAGAACAGCTGCATCTTTTACCGCTTTGTTCTTAGAGTGCGGCATGGCGATGCCGTTACCTAATCCTGTAGAGGTCTGACTTTCTCTAGTCATAATCCCTGTTTTGAATGTGTCTACATCATTGATTACTTGTTTTTCTGCTAAACGTTGGATCATTTCATTAATGACTTCTTCTTTAGTAGTCGCATGTAAGTCCATAATCATCAAATCTTGTCTCAATACATCATTGATCTGCATTTACTTTTCCTCCCATTTTTCAATTGTTATAGTTGTTAATACCTTATTAATGTCTTCTTTTGTTGCCAGGTCTTCATTGAAAGCAGTAGCCGATCCACATGCAAGGCTGTACCTGAATGCCTCAACTGGATCTTTTGTCTCCTGATAGAGGCCGACAAATCCTGCAACCATAGAATCACCTGCTCCGACTGAGTTGATCAGTTTCCCAGGTTCTGCTTTCCCATGATAGATTCCTTGATTCGAAAACAGGACTGCACCATCTTTGCCCATAGAGACAACGACGTGTTCAGCTCCTTTTGCAATTAAGTCTTTTCCATAATGAATTAAATCATCGTTGCTTTCGATTTTAGCTGAATATAAGGCCTCCAGTTCATGAATGTTGGGTTTAGCCAGCAAAGGATGCTTCCCAAGTGACTCCATCAATTCTGTTCCTGTAGTATCGATTACAAATGAGGCATTCTTTTCACTTATATGGCTGATCAGCGTCTGATAAAAATCTGATGGCAGGCTAGCTGGTTTACTTCCTGAAAGAATCACAATATCATCAGCTGTCAAATCATCCATCTGTTTCAGTAACGCTTCCTGCTTATCAGCATCCACATGAGGACCAGACCCATTGATTTCTGTCTCAGAGTCTCCTTTAATCTTCACATTGATGCGTGTATCTTCCTCCACCCTGACAAACTGGGTCTCTATTGAACTTTCTGCAAGCCTGCTGTTGATAAACTCACCTGTGAATCCACCAAGAAATCCTAAGGCTACTGATTTTTTATCTAATTCTTTCAAAATGCGCGAAACATTTATTCCTTTCCCGCCAGGAAATTTATCATTTTTATCAAACCGGTTTAATTCCCCCAGTTTAATTTCCTCGTCTGGATAAAGCACGTAATCGATCGACGGGTTTAATGTCACTGTATAAATCATTTGCTCACCTCTATTACTTTCGTTAATTCTGCCATTTTTTCAATAAATGGACTTGCTTCAATTGTTATGATTGCACAGTCATCAATATCAGCCACTTTGACAAAACTGACCTCACCCAACTTAGACTGATCAGCCAGAACATATGATTCATTGGACTTTTCGATCGCCTTCTGTTTGACTGATGCTTCCTCGATATCGGGAGTTGTCAATCCATAATGCGGATCTACTCCGTTCATTCCCATAAATGCTTTTGTAAAATGCATTGAATTCAATTGCTTTTCTGCAACGGTCCCTATTATCGCTTTCGTTTTCTGCTTGATTTTTCCACCCAATAAAATCGTATCCACTTTGTAATCGGTCAGAAGTGCAGCATGAGGCACCCCGTTTGTAACGACCGTTACGTGCTTATTCTCTAGAAACGGAATCATTGCATAGGTCGTAGATCCTGCATCTAGATATATCACATCATGATCAACCACCAAATCTGCAGCAGTTTGACCGATTCGTTCTTTTTCATGAGTGTTTTTGACCGTTTTATCTTCCATCGATGCTTCATCCATCGGTTTGCGTTTTTTTCTGGCCCCTCCATGTATGCGCACCAGTTTATTCTGTTCTTCAAGCGTGGTCAAATCACGTCTGATTGTAGACTCTGAATGGTTTAATGCTTCGATCAGGCTCTGAATAGTGATTGTATCTTTTTGTTCGATTTGATTTAAAATAAACGTGTATCTATCCTCTGTAAGCACTTTCTTCACCTCTTCACAAGAAATTTTATCACGTGTATCTATAATAATCAATCATTTTCTTTCAAAAACGTTCATTTTCATTCAATATTCGTTATCTGCCTTGACAGCATCTTTATAAAGACATACATCTAACGAAAAAAAGAGCTCCCATCTAAGGAAGCTCTTTTTTTCGTTAGTATTTTCTCTTGCTTTAGTTCACTCTTCTGGTCATTTAAAAGAAGAGCACGCCCAATGCCATGAGTATACAGGAGACGACAAAGATAATAGCAATTAGTTTAGCTGTAAACTTCCACCAGGTGGTCAATTCTACTCCGGCAATCGCTAGAGCACCCATGACCACTCCTGAAGTTGGGGTGATCAGGTTTACTATGCCACTTGCTGATTGAAATGCAGTGACTACTATGTCTTGTGCGACTCCTACAAATGTTCCAAGTGGGCCCATGATCCCCATAGTTGCTCCAGCAAGGCCAGAAGTAGACGGAATCAGAAATGAGAGGGGAATGTAGAAAATATATGTCAAAATAGAGAATAGAACAGGAGAAAACTCGGACAATCCTCTTTCTCCGAAGTTTAATATCGTTGCCGTAATCATCCCCTCGTTCATAATAACTTGAATCCCACGTGCGACAGCAACGATCAGAGCCACACTGAGTAAATCTTTTGCTCCGTTAACAAACCCTGAAACGATGTCCTTCTCAGGCAATCTATAAACGAGACCAATAATGACGGCCATCGCGAAGAACAGCATGGTGATCTCTACAAAGTACCAGTCACCGAGTGGCACCATTTGCTGGCCTAGTATAGTTCCAATAACAGGCAGTCCCATCAACCAGTCATTGATCGTTTCAAAAATCGTCCAGTCTTCATTGAGCAGTGTCCAGGGAACCAGCCCCAGGACCATTAACAGGAACGATAAACCGAACAGGACAATAACGATTTTCTGTCTAGTGTTCATTTTATCATTTGTTTCTTTCGTGTTGAATTTCTTTTTATTTGCTTCATAATCTTTATACACCATCGATTTTTCTGGGTTTTTCTGAACTTTTGTAGCATAACGGTATACGTAAACTGTGGATATAGCATACATAACCACGAAGAAGACTAAACGCAGACCAATCCCTTCTCCTGGACTAATACCTAACGCTTGTGAGGCAACTCCAGTAGCAAATGGATTGACTGTCGACGCAAGGACACCTACTCCTGCTCCAAGTAGAACAACTGAAACTGAAACGATGCTGTCAAATCCGACTGCTATCATAACTGGAATGATCAAAGGATAAAAAGCAAGGGTTTCCTCAGCCATTCCATAGGTTGTGCCGCCTAAAGCAAAAATAAACATCAGTATAGGAATCAATCGTTTTTCACGGCCCCGATTTGCAGAAACCACTTGTGCAATCGCAGTATCAAGGGCACCCGTTTTCCCTACAACACCCAAAAATCCCCCTACGACTAAAATAAACAGCGAAACTTCGATCGCACCCGGTGTGCCTTCTGTTCCCAGCATGCCTTTGACAGGAGCCATGAAGACGTCCCATATCCCTTGAGGTTGCTGTTCAGTATAAGCAAACGTTCCCGCAATAATGTTTCCGGTCTCATCCACTTGATAACTCCCGGCAGGAACAAACCATGTGAAAATAGCCATAACTATAATAATAATGAATAATATAGTAAATGAAGACGGCAGTGACATCAATCTGTCTTTGATTTTATTCTGTCCCATTTTATATACCTCCAATATTCCTATTTTAAACGATGATCAGTGTGTAATGATTGTCCCCCCGTTCTCTAGTAAAGCTCCCTGTATATTCTCTAAAGAAGTAATGATCGCTTTTCCCGATGGATTATGTTCCACGAACTTTATTGCAGCTTCAACTTTTGGCAGCATGCTGCCTGCAGCAAAATGCTTTTCATCCACATACGTCTGCATCTCTGCAGCAGTGACTTTAAATAAAGTTTTTTCATTTCCCTGATGATAATTCAGTAGGACATTGTCCACATTAGTTAATATGACCAGCAAATCTGCTTCCAGGCTGACCGCCAGCGTCTGTGAAGCGAAGTCTTTATCGATAACCGCTTCTACTCCGGTATATTCCCCATCTTTTAAAATGACAGGTATTCCTCCACCTCCGACCGTGACTGGAATAATATCATGTTCAACTAAAGTCCTAATCACCTGTTCTTCTTTTATACTGATTGGTTTAGGGGACGCGACAACTTTTCTCCAGCCCCTGCCTGCGTCTTCAACGAATGTTGCTCCAGTTTCATCCATTTGTGCCTTGGCCTGATCTTCAGACAGGAAAGGACCTACAGGTTTCGATGGGTTCTCAAAAGCCGGGTCATTTTCAGATACGACCACTTGCGTGACGATTGAAGCGACATCATTTGTGAGTCCCTTTGCCTTCAGCGCCTTTGACAAAGCCGATTGAAGCCAGTACCCAATACTTCCCTGAGTCATAGCCACACAAGTATCCAATGGCATGGCCGGATTATTTTCACTATTGGCTGCTTCCTGCTGCAAAAGGAGGTTACCCACTTGAGGTCCGTTCCCATGGGAAACAGCAATCGCATCTCCATTTTCTGCAAAGGCAACAAGATGCTCCGCCGTATGTTTCAGGACTTCCTGTTGTCCCCAGGCTGAAGAATCATCTGTCAAAATGGCATTCCCGCCCAGAGTTATGACGACTTTACGTTTGGTCAATTGAATCACTCACTCTCTATCTCATATTGACTAACTGAACCGACTGGGAATAACCCAGCCAGTTTCCGCTAATGTTAAACGCGTGGAATAAACAGATTGCCTAAAGTGGCAGCCATTATCGCTTTGATCGAATGCATGCGATTTTCTGCCTGATCAAACTGACGGGCATGTTTACTTCTAAACGCTTCATCCGTGACTTCCATTTCAATCTCACCGAAGTCCCTTTCAACCATTTTTCCATACTCTGTTTTAGTATCGTGAAAAGCCGGCAGACAGTGAAGCAGAATTGTCTCCTCTTTCCCTGTAGCTCTTATCATATCCATATTGATTTGATACGGTTTAAGCAAGGCAACACGCTCCTGGAATTTATCTTCCTCGCCCATCGATACCCACACATCAGCATAAAGTGCATCCGCCCCTTTAACGCCATTTTTAACATCCTCGGTAATCAGAATGGTACTGCCGGATTTGGATGCATACTCTCTAGCCAAGTTAATGAGTGCATCATCAGGAAATAATGATTCAGGGGACACGATATGCACATTCACGCCTAAAATTGCCCCTGTAATCAGGAGACTGTTGGCTACATTGTTGCGTCCATCTCCTGTGTAGGCTAGAGTCAGACCTTCTAATTTCCCAAAGTTTTCCTTAAGGGTCAGATAGTCGGCAATCATCTGAGTGGGGTGCCACTGATCGGTCAACCCATTCCAGACCGGGACACCGGAGTGTTCTGCTAACAGCTCGGCACTTTCCTGTTTAAAGCCCCGAAACTCTATTCCGTCAAACATCCCTCCCAGTACTTTGGCCGTATCTTCAACAGATTCCTTTTTCCCGATCTGAATATCACTTTTCCCCAAATATTCCGGATGAGCACCCAAATCGATAGCAGCGACGGTAAAAGCTGAGCGCGTACGAGTAGAGGCTTTTTCAAACAGCAACGCGATATTTTTACCTTCCAGGTAACGGTGAGGGATTCCTTTTTTCTTCATGTCTTTTAAATGAGCTGAAAAATCAATAAAATACATTAACTCTTCTTTAGTAAAGTCCTTTTCCGCCAATAAACTGCGACCTTGAAATATGCTTTCCATTCTTTTTTCCTCCTAATAATTAGTATTTAACACCTGTTAACGATCTTTTCTAACCAGCGGCATACTCATACAGCGCGGGCCCCCACGCCCTCTTGACAGTTCACTTGATTCAATTTCGATGACCTTCACACCTTGTTCCCTCATGAGCTTGTTGGAAACATAATTGCGGTCATATGTGACGACCACACCAGGGGCAATTGCCAGAGTATTTGATCCATCACTCCACTGTTCCCGAGGGGCAGCAATAACATCTCCTCCGCCACATTGTATAAGATTAAGCTCCGGTACTTGAAGGACTTCTTTCAACACTTTCTGCAAGTCAGTCTCATGGGTGATGTTAAGCTCATTTGTTTCTCTATCATTTTGAAGAGTATAGGTATCTATCGACCCATCAAGCCTGAGTATCCCTGGGTGAATAGTAAATTTGTTATGATCGATCATAGTAAATACGGTATCAAGATGCATCATTGCCCGCACATTAGGTATTTTTATGGCTAATACTTTTTCGAACGAGCTGTTCTTTTCAAACAACTGCCTGGCTAATTCTTCTATCGCCTGTGGTTCAGTCCGTTGAGAGATGCCGATCGCTACTGCTTTATCACTGAGGATGAGTTCGTCTCCTCCTTCAATACGAGTCGATTCATTCCGGTCTCTCCAGATCTTAACCCCACTGTCTTTAAACCGCGGATGGTGTAGTATGCTTGTCTCAAGAAAAAGAGATTCTCTTTTACGTGCATCATACGTCATATTGTTTATCGTCAGACCATTGCCCATCGCAGCTCCAGGATCTCTTGTGAAATATAGATTTGGCATAGGATCCATATAGAAGGGATACTGATTGTTATCTACAATATCAGCCAGATGTTTAGATTCCACATCGACATCTGTTTTTTTGACACCCGCCATTATTGTTTCTACCATAGCTAACGTATCCATAGACAATAAATAGTTTTTTAAAGCAGTGTATACCGTTTCCGACTGAATATCAGATTCATCAAGCATTTTTTCAACGAACGATTCTTTGATCCCTGCTGCATCGATAGCTTCTGCAGTTAGCTGTTCTAAATACAAGACTTCTACACCATTTTCTCTCAATGCATCCGCAAACTGATCATGTTCTTTTTGAAGAACGGGTAAATGAGGGATATCGTCGAACAATAAGCGTTCCATTATATCAGGAGTCAAATTCTCAATTTCTCTGCCGGGTCTTTTTAACAACACTGTCTTTAACTCACCTATTTCTGAAAAAATATGAATCGGTTTTGTTTTCTCTTCCGGTTGTTTTCCATCGCTTGTGAAATGTTTATCAGTTGTAGTCCCTTCCATTAGAGTTCCTCCTTCTCATATTTATGCCCTTATAATAGCACTTAAACCCAAGTTTTCAAGCTCTTACACTCCTTGTAAATAAGCCTTTTGTCCGGCTTATGTATTAAAATCTATTTGTATGTATAATTTATATCACCCCTTGTGAAATGTTGAATAATCCGCTTGTTTATGCAAATAGTATAAATATTATTTTTAAGTTATAACTATATTAAAACAATCACACACTGATAGACGCTTACCTTTTATGCTGGGTCCCCTTGAAAAGTTAGCCTTTTCAGTGATGGATGCAATTATATAATCTCCTCGGCTTTACTTTTTTTAAGATAGTTGGTAAGATGAAAAAAGAATTATTAAAAATGAATAAATACTGGATGAGGCGCAAAAATCATTAGTACCTATTTAAAAAGACCTGTAAGTCTAAATAGGGAAAGGGAAATTTGCCGAAACAGTTCGTTTTTTACAGAATAACGAACCGTTGGGCTGTATATGAATAATATACAGACTGCCGTAAAGCATATAGCTTGCGGAGTGCTTCCACTTGTTGTGATACTTTATTGAAAACAAGTCGGTGCACCCGATTTGTTTTTTTATTTATCCAAAATTTGTGTGCACCCTTCTGGTAGTCTTATAAAAAAGGAGTCGCTATGAAAAGAAGTGTCTTAAAATTCGGCGGATCAAGTGTCGCTGATTTCGCAAAAATAAAAAATATCGCTCTTTACCTCAAAGAGCGTGTCCACAATGGTGAACAGCTGGTGGTCGTTGTGTCTGCCATGGGGAAAACAACGGATAATTTGTTGAAGTCGGTACATGAGCTGACCTCTAATCCAAACGATAAAGACCTTGCTATGTTACTGACCACGGGAGAGCAACAGACCATCTCGTTCCTGTCACTTGCACTGAACGATTTGGATGTGAATGCAAAACCTCTTACTGGGTATCAGGCAGGCATCGAAACGATTGGCAAACACCTTAAAAGTAAGATCTCTTCTATTAAAACCGATTTACTGGAACAGTTATTTGAAGAGAACAATATCCTGATTGTCGCCGGATTTCAGGGATTCAATAAAGCGGGAGAACTGACCACCCTTGGACGTGGAGGTTCAGATACGACTGCTGTAGCCATAGCCTCCGCTCTTGATTGTCCATGTGAAATATACACAGATGTAACTGGAGTCTATTCTACAGACCCGCGTGTCTATCCAGATGCCAAAAGATGGGACACTATCTCATTTGAAGAAATGATGGAAATGTCCGCACTCGGTGCAGGTGTACTTGAAACACGCAGTGTCGAACTAGCTAACAACCACAACATTCCTCTTTATTTAGGAAAAACACTATCGAAAGAGAAAGGAACATGGATCGTGCCAAATGATCAGATGCTTGAAAGAAAAGCTGTTACAGGTGTGGCTTTAGACAAAGAAATGGCTCACGTGACTATTACCTATCCTAGCGATGAGAACCAGTCGTTCCTGCATGATTTATTCATTAAACTGGAAGAAGCCGAAATCAACATTGATATGATTTCTCAAATCCAGAACCAGGACGGTCTTCAACTTTCCTTTACCTTTAAAGAGTCTGAAGAACGTGAATTAAACGATTTATTTGATTCACTGAAGTCTAGTTATCAGGATCTGTACGTTAAAATAGAAACAACGTACTGTAAGGTTTCTGTAATCGGAGCCGGTATGAGAGATATGACGGGAATCGCATCCAAAATATTTAAGACTTTGATTGAATCACACATTCCGTTTTATCAAGTCACGACATCTGAAATCAGTGTGTCCTATGTGGTCGACGGAGCCAACGGAGAAAAAGCCACCCGCATCCTCTGTCAGACTTTTGATTTATAAACCCACTAAAAGAAAGGATTTTTAACCATGGTATCAATCGCACTAGTCGGAGCTACTGGCCTGGTCGGTCAAACGATGCTTCAATTACTAGATGATGAAGCTATTCCATTCGATTCACTCACTCTCTTCTCCTCAGCACGCTCTGCAGGAAAAGAAGTGACTTTGAAAGGTAACAGCTATGTCGTCAAAGAATTAACGGAAGAAAGTGCTGCAGGTAGTCGGTTTGATTACGTCTTGATGTCCGCAGGTGGAGAGACAAGCTTGCGCTATGCCCCTGTCTTCGAAGAAACAGGAGCTGTAGTGATCGATAACTCCAGTGCGTGGCGAATGGATCCTGCCATCGATTTAGTTGTCCCTGAAGTCAACCGTGCATCACTCAAAAGAAAAATCATTGCCAACCCAAACTGTTCTACTATTCAGTCCGTTGTGCCGTTGAAGCCATTAGCTGATCTATTCGGACTGAAACGTGTGGCTTACACCACCTATCAGTCGGTATCGGGTTCTGGATGGAAAGGCATTGAGGACTTGGATAGAGGAGAAAAAGGGGAAGACCCTCAAAACTACAATAAGCCGATCTATCATAATGTCATTCCTCAAATCGATGTCTTCCTGGAAGACGGCTATACTAAAGAAGAAGACAAAATGATCAAGGAAACTCAAAAAATTCTAGGTGACCCGACACTTAATGTCACTGCTACTTGTGTCAGAGTCCCGGTTCCTCATTCGCACGCTGTCGCAATGAACGTCACCCTAGATAAAGACATCAGTGTTGAAGAATTGAGAAAGGCATTATCAGATTTTCCTTCTATAGTAGTAATGGATGACCCGTCAAAAGAACTATACCCTACTCCGCTTGATGCAGCGCATAAAAAAGGCGTTTATGTCGGGAGAATCAGGAAAGATCCGAGTTTACCTAACACTTACCACCTATGGTCGGTCAGTGACAATATTTTAAAAGGTGCAGCTTGGAATGCCGTACAAATCTTAGACCAACTTATTAAAGGAAAGGATGCTTAAGTATATGTCACATTTGTTTACAGGTGCAGCTGCTGCTGTAACCACTCCATTTATCAACGATGCCGTCGACTATGATGCCTTCAGATCACATTTGACTTTTCTTAAAGACAACAGAATTCAGTCATTTGTCATCAATGGAACAACTGGTGAAGGATCGACTTTGACATCGGAAGAAAAAATCAATTGTCTGAAAATTGCTTTAGAGGTAGCTGACGGTGACATCCCTGTCATTGCAGGAACCGGATCAAACAACACCGCTCAAACGGTTGATGTTTCCAAAGAAGCTGAAGCGCTCGGCGTAGACGCTTTACTGGTGATTACCCCTTACTATAATAAAACAAGTCAAAAAGGACTGGTCGCTCACTTCACAGCTGTTGCTGATGCTGTATCTATTCCCGTTGTCTTATATGATGTGCCTTCACGTACAGGTATGACCATAGCACCAGAGACACTAGAAGAACTAGCGCAGCATCCTAATATCACTGCTCTTAAAGATGCAACGGGTGATTTCGCGCACTTCAGTCGTTTGCAGGCAGTAGTTGACGATTCATTCGCTTTCTATAGCGGAAACGATGACTTAGCACTTCCTTACTTTGCACAAGGCGGACATGGGATCATATCTGTCCTTGCAAATGCACTGCCAAACGACTATCAGGACCTGTATGAGAAAGCTCAGACAACTCCTCAAGACGCCCTGGCTCTTCATCAGAAGCTATTTCCACTTGTTGATGCTTTAGGCGTGGATGTAAACCCGATTCCCATCAAAGTACTGGTCAGTCATATAGGATTCGGCGAATACGCTGTGCGGTTACCTCTCGTTCCTCTTGAACAGAACGAAACGGATAAACTCACTACTCTTTTCGATTTAATCAGAAAGGATGAATAAGATGAACCTCTTACTTGTCGGATTCGGCGCTATGAATAAACGAGTCGCTGCACTCGCTGAAGAAAAAGGACATTCTGTTGTAGGCGTGATTACACCTATGAAAGAAGAACAATGTCCTTATCCCCTCTTCACGTCTTTTAACGATGACTTGCCTGATGCGGATTGTTTTATAGATTTCTCGCATCCTGATTTAACGAAAGGCATGCTGCAGTCGGACTCTAACTTGCCGATGGTCATTGCGACTACAGGCGAAAAAGACACACTAATGAAGATGATGCACGAAAAAGCAGAATCTGCTCCTGTCTTCTTTAGCGCTAATATGAGTTACGGGGTCCACATCGTAACCCAGCTGCTTGAATACGTTGCCCCACTTATGAGTGAGTACGATATTGAAATGATCGAGAAACACCATAATCAGAAAATAGATGCCCCAAGTGGAACATTGATCAAATTACTAGATGCAATAAAAGAAAATGGCAGACAAGATGCTGCAGAAGTTTACGACCGAAGTCAGACCAATCACAAACGTGATCAGAAAGAAATAGGCATCTCGACTATTCGAGGCGGAACGATTGTTGGAGAGCATGAAGTGCTCTTTGCAGGTGGCGATGAAGTCATTTCGATCAAACACACCGCTCAGTCTAAAGACATTTTTGCAAACGGCGCATTAAGCGTCGCTGAAAAATTAGTTAAAAAAAATAACGGGTTTTATACCTACAACAACTTAGGAGTGTAATGAATGAACGAATTTAGCGCAAAAGAAATTATCCAGTACATTAGTGATTCAAAGAAAACGACGCCATTAAAAATTTACGTCAATACAGATTTATCTAAAGCTGATTTCCCTGACTCGTTTAAAGTCTTTGGAACAAGTGACAGCTACACCTTATTCGCTGATCTGAACGACTGGACACCATTTTATGAAAAGCACGCAGATAAACTATCTGATCATGTCGTTGAACAAGATCGCCGCAACTCTGCTATCCCCTTGTTAGATACTTCAAAGGTCAATGCACGTATCGAACCAGGTGCATTCATTAGAGACCATGCTTCTATTGGCGACAATGCCGTGATTATGATGGGCGCTGTGATCAATATAGGTGCCGTAGTTGGTGAAGGAACCATGATCGATATGGGTGCCATTTTAGGTGGCCGTGCAATAACTGGTAAAAACGTTCACGTCGGTGCTGGCGCAGTGCTGTCTGGTGTTATCGAACCGGCTAGTGCAAAACCCGTAGTCGTTGAAGACAATGTTCTGATTGGGGCAAATGCAGTCGTCCTTGAAGGAGTAACCATCGGAAAAGGATCGGTCGTTGCAGCAGGCGCGATCGTCACTGAAGACGTTCCCGCTGATACCGTAGTAGCAGGCGTTCCTGCTCGTAAAATAAAAAATACCAGCGAGGTAGAGTCTGAAAAAGTAGCAATCATTTCTGCTTTAAGACAATTAAACAACTAATCACCCTTAGTCTGATAGCTTTTACTGGAGGATAATATGACTGACTTACTAGAAACAGCAATTAAACACAGACGATATCTTCATCAGATACCAGAATTATCATTTAACGAATTTAAAACGACCACTTATATAAGAGATCAGTTAACAACCCTTGGAATCCCTTATTTTGATCCTTTAGACACTGCCACAGTTGTGTATTTTGAAGGAACATCTGATTCTAATGAAACGATTGGATTTAGAGCTGACATCGACGCCCTTCCAATCCTCGAGGAAACAGCCCTCCCTTTTGCTTCAATGCACAAAGGCGTGATGCATGCCTGCGGACATGATGGACACGCTTCAATTTTACTGACCTTTGCAGAATGGCTTAAAGGTGAATATGATGCAGGCAAACTCAAAACGAACGTCCTGCTTATCTTTCAGCCGTCAGAAGAATCAAACGCCGGTGCTGATGCCCTTATACGCGCCTTTCCTTTTGAAGATTACTCTGTGAAAAAAATATTTGGTCTGCACTTGGGACCTGATATCCCAGAAGGAATCCTAGCGACTAAACCCGGATTCTTAATGGCTAGTGCGACGGAGTATCGCATTCGTGTTAAAGGGCTCTCCGCACATGTTGCCCAGAAAAATAATGGCAGCAGTGCCCTTGGCGCTGTGACACAAATTGCTACCCAGTTATCTCAAGTTCAGCATTATTTCTTAAACGGCTTGAATCAGAATATCCTTCATATCGGTAAGTTATCTGCCGGGGAAGCGATCAACACTGTAGCTACCGAAGGGTACATTGAGGGAACGATCCGTACCTACGAACCAAATGATCTGGAACACATAAAAGATAAAATGGAAGAAATTACGAAGAGTGCAGATACACTCTATGGGACCTCAACAGAGTTGACTGTTGCTAAAGGGTATCCGGCAGTGAATAACAGCGAATCTTTAATTGAAACGGTCAGTGAAAGCTGCAGCAGATCTGGATTAACTTTAGAATTATTGACTGAACCCTATTTATTTGGAGAAGACTTTTCATTTTATTCGGCTATTGCGGAAACAAATTTTGCCTTTTTAGGGGCCCGTAACGAAGAGAAAAATTACGTTCATGGCCTGCATACACCACGTTTCAATTTTGATGAAACGATTCTGGAAAAAGGTGTGCACTACTACCAGAGCCTACTTGACGTGTTAGGAGCGATTTAATGACTGCTACTTTGATTCGTAACCAGAAGCGTTTAGCTGAGCAGGCAAAACGTATTCAGTCGAAAGTCCCGACAATCGCTATCGTCAAAAATGACGCCTATAATTTCGGTTTAAAAGACACGTTCGAAGCTTTTTATCATGGGGGAATTCGTGCCTTTGCGACGACAAATCTTAAAGAAGCTAAACGATTAAGAAGCTTAGATCCGTCAGTAGAGGTGCTCCTGCTCGATCCCTGTACTGAATTTAAAGAGCTGAGAGAGCACCGAATCACACTATCCCTTCCCTCTTTTGAGTTTTACCAAACGTATAAAGAGGAATTGAGTGGACTAACTGTGCAATTAGTGTTCAGAAACGATTTGAACCGCTTAGGATTTACAGATGTAACAGGCATGATATCTGTGCTGAATGATACTGATCTAAATGTCAATGGCATCTGGACGCACTTTGCTTATGCAGACGATTTCAAAAGTGACCGTTATCAACATGAAGTGTCTAACTGGCGAAGTATATTAGACTCTTTGTCTGATTACCTTCCTTCTCTTCCTTACGTACATGCACAAAACAGTGCCTCATTTCTGAGAGAAGGTCTTCACGAGGACCACACGCACATCAGAGGCGGCGTTATTCTTTATGGGACACGCCCTTACTACACAGGACTGAATGAGTCGATTGCTCTTCAAACTGTAGAAATAACTGCAAATGTTATTGAACTCACTGATGTACCGGCTGGAGCGAATGCGGGATATTCTGCAGCTTTTTCAGCTGAGAAAGATACGCGACTTGCAGTCTGTGATATCGGATATGGGAATGGTCTGATTTTGACCCGAAAAAACTTTCCCGTACTCATCAATCAGACCCCTTACGCCATTCGTGTCATGATGATGAGTCATCTGCTCATCGAAGTCGACGACACTGTTTCAATCGGCGATACAGTCGTGCTGTACAATGACCAGCTTCGATTTGACTGGTTTACAGAAAATGGCATCGGATCATTCTCTCAACAAATGGCAGCGATAAACAAAGAGACGTTTACGGACATCCTGATTCCAATTAAATAACAAGAGTGTATGGGAGGATTATCACATATGATAATCCTCTTTTTTGACTAAAAAGTGACATATCCTGCAAATACACCCTTTTATTTTGTAAGTTTGTGAAAATAGTTTAATTTTAAATAATGATGTGATACAATTGACCTGTAAAATAAAACGATTACAGAAAAAGCGGTTTATCTTTTTTTGTTCATAATTGTGAAAAAAATCACTTAAAAGGAGAGAGAACAGTGATCACTACTATTAGTTTCCTCTTTTTCTCGATTATAGCTCTTTTCTTGACTCAATCATTAGTCAGCGGCAACATTTCGCATTTGAATGTGTTCCTGCTCAGTTTAGTAGGACTATCCGGTATTTTTTTACTGATCCAGGTTAAAAAGGAATGGGGCTGTATAAAATGTCAGATCAAACAAAAAGTGAACCCCATTACTAAGAAAAACGCACTGACTATGTTAGCCTTAACAGTGGGCACGTATGTGACCTTTTACTTAAACCATTCGATAGGGTTAGGAGGAGTCCTTGCTTCAAGCGCGGTTGGACTGCTTGCAGTCTGGACGTTTAAACCTTATGCAGCAGCAATTTATTGCGGGTCTTTTATAGGGATGGCTTGTAGCCTCATCTTTTCCAATCCGTTGTCTCTGCTTGTTGCCAGTCTCATTTCCGGAATTTTATATGTATTGTCCTTACACTTATTCGTTGGTTTCGGAGGTAAATTAGGTTTTATGGCCTTCTGCGGGACTTTTTTAACTAGTCTGATTTTCAGAACTCCTCTTCGGACAGTTGACCCACTAGCTAGAGAGTTGTATATATTGGTATTCCTCTTTATCATAGCGGCTGGTATGGCTACTTACACATTGCAGCGTGTATTTAATATGGATGCAGTCTCAGCCTCAGCACTTGTAGGCCTGACACTCGCTCTCTTATACCCCGACTCCACTCATGTCGTCGTTATTGCCGCATTTTGTGCTACATTCACTGGGATGGTCTCATACTCTCGTGTGAAAACATATAATGACATGTTCTTCCTCACAATACTGACTGGCGTTTTGTTTATCGCTGCGTTTGCTTTATTCGATGGATCCGGAGGTAAATTAGGTGCCACCGCATTTCTATCGACAGTCAGCGGAATCGGCATGCTAGATTTTATCCGAATGATCAGAAGACGTATTCACGCTACTCATCAAACGTCGTATTCTTCGTAATTAAATGTAAAAAAGACCCGTCAGCCTTTATTAATAAAAAGGCTGACGGGTCTTTTATAATATGTTTAGCTTAATTCTTTTGTTAGCTGAGGCACCACTTGTTTTTTGCGTGAAACCACGTCTTCAAGTAAAATAGTATCTTCTACAATATCTTTGTCAAACGCCTTAGCTACTCTATTTCGTTCCTCCCCATGGACCAGTGCCACAGAATCACTTTCCAGAACATTAGTTATTACCAGAAGGAATAGATCGTACGCATTATCCGCACTCTGAGAAGCCATTTCCTTCAACAACTCATCCTTACGGTCTAACACTTCCTGCACATCCACCACGTTTACTTGTCCGATTCGAACAGTATAATCTCCCATTGGGAAATTTTTCGCATCTGAATTCAATATCTGATCAGCCGTTTTATCTGCTGTGTTTGTCCCCGCTTTGAGCAAGTCTTTCCCGTATTTCTCCATGTTTACTCCAGCGATTTCAGCTAATTCCTTAGCCGCTTTTTCATCTTCTTCGGTACATGTTGGTGATTTCAGCAGTAAGGTATCTGATATGATTGCTGATAGCATCAGACCTGCAATATCCTTTGGCACCTCTACATTATTCTCTTTGTAAAGTTTTAAAATGATTGTATTCGTACATCCTACGGGTTCAGCTCTGTAATAAACTGGATCTGCAGTCTGAAAATTAGCGATACGGTGATGATCTACTACTGCCAGCACGCTGACTTCGTCTATATCCGCAGCACTTTGCTGTGCTTCATTATGGTCGACTAGCATGACTTCATCTGCTTCGTCCGCTACAGTTGTAACGACTCTGGGTGCTTTAGTGTCGAAATAATCAAGAGCATACTGTGTTTCATCAGTCGCCTCGCCTAAAGCAACAGGTTCGGTTACTTTCCCCAAACGATTTTGCAGATATGAAAAACTGATTGCTGAGGTTATAGCATCTGTATCAGGACTTTGATGTCCAAAAACTAATATTTTACTCACTTTTATTCTCCTTTGTGATAAATGTCGTTAATACTAGAATATAGTATATTTGTTCAAAATTCAATTAAAGCAAAAAAGAACTTTGCTCATGAAGTCAAACAGCCTTTTCATGAGCAAAGTTTATTTTTATTGTGATGTCTGATATTTATGTGTTTTTAATATCCGATTTGCATTTTCAATTCGCTCGGCAGTTGGTGGATCGATATTCTCCAGTTTGTATGGAATCCCCAGCTCTTTATACTTATAGACACCCAATTTATGATAGGGCAGAACTTCAACTTTTTTGACACTATCCAGCTGCTCGATAAAGTCACTCAGTTTTTCCAGGTGCTCATCATAATCGGAACGTTCAGGAACAAGTACATGTCTTAACCACATGGGTACATTTATTTCTGATAAATAATTCGCCATGTCCAGAATACTTGTATTGGGGTGCATCGTATATTTTTTATGAATCTCATTGTCAATGTGTTTGATATCCATTAACACGAGATCTGTGTATTGCATCAATTCTTCAAAGCGGCTGAAGAAAGGCTCATCGTAAGTGAACGGCTGTCCACACGTATCAAGTGACACATGAATGCCTTCAGCTTTAGCTAATTTAAAGAATTCGATCAGGAAATCGATGTGAAGGAGAGGCTCTCCCCCACTAACGGTTATGCCGCCCTCTTCCCCCCAGTAATCACGATAATCGATTGCTTTATCAAGTAATTCTTGAGGCGTATAAGGTGTACCGCCACCCATATTCCATGTATCGGGGTTATGGCAGAATTCACAGCGCATACGACACCCCTGCATGAACGCTACGAATCGAATGCCGGGTCCATCAAGTGACCCGAACGTTTCTATTGAGTGTACATATCCTACTGTGTTTTCTCCCATTTTTGCTCCCCCTATAATTAAGTCCCTTACCGACTTGTTTTACATATTGTCATGGAATGTTCTGCTTAATACATCCATTTGCTGTTCTTTTGTCAATTTAATGAAGTTGACCGCGTAACCTGATACACGAATCGTCAACTGTGGATATTCTTCCGGGTGATTCATCGCATCTTCTAATGTTTCACGATTTAACGCGTTGACATTCAGGTGATGCCCGCCTTTTTTCACATACCCATCAAGCATTGCTGACAGATTACGTTTTTGCGTATCTTCTTCTTTGCCTAAAGCTTTAGGCACAATAGAGAATGTGTTAGAGATCCCATCTAGTGATTCTTTGTATGGGAGTTTGGCGACTGAGTTCAAACTTGCAAGAGCACCGTTTGTATCTCTTCCGTGTAATGGGTTCGCACCAGGAGCAAATGGAACACCGGCTCTTCTGCCATCTGGTGTGTTTCCTGTTTTCTTACCATACACAACGTTTGAGGTAATCGTTAAAATCGAAGTAGTATGAACAGCATTTCTGTATGTTGGGTGTTTTTTCACTTTACCCATGAATTTTTTCAAAAGTTCGATCGCAATATCATCAACACGGTCATCATTATTTCCGTATTTAGGATAATCGCCTTCGATTTCATAATCGACTGCCAGCCCATTTTCGTCACGAATGACTTTAACTTTTGCATATTTGATAGCTGATAAAGAGTCGACCGTTACTGAGAATCCAGCAATACCTGTTGCCATTGTGCGGACAACATCAGAATCATGAAGACCCATTTCAATACTTTCATAACTGTACTTGTCATGCATGTAGTGGATGATATTCAATGTATTAATGTACATGCCTGATAACCAGTCCAGCATATCATCATACTTTTCAATGACTTCATCATAGTCTAGAATGTCGGAAGTAATTGGACGGAACTTAGGTCCAGCTTGTGTTTTATATACCTCATCTACTCCACCGTTGATTGCATAAAGCAATGCTTTAGCCAAGTTGGCACGAGCACCGAAGAACTGCATTTGCTTGCCGATCGGCATAGCGGACACACAGCAGGCAATGCCGTAATCGTCGCCCCACTCTTCACGCATGATGTCGTCATTTTCGTATTGAACAGCACTACTTTCGATCGATACTTTTGAACAGTAGTTTTTAAATGAAGATGGCAATTTTGTTGACCATAAAACCGTTAAGTTCGGCTCTGGAGCTGGCCCTAAGTTACTTAGAGTATTCAGGAAACGGTAGCTGTTCTTAGTCACTAAGTGACGCCCATCGATTCCGATTCCTCCGATTGCTTCTGTTACCCATGTTGGATCTCCAGAGAACAATTCGTTATATTCAGGTGTACGGGCAAATTTCACTAGACGCAGCTTCATGACAAAGTGATCGACTAATTCCTGTGCTTCCACTTCGGTCATTACGCCTTCTTTGATATCTCTTTCGATATAGATATCAAGGAATGTTGATGTACGTCCCAGGGACATGGCTGCACCATTTTGTTCTTTAATTGCTGCAAGGTAGCCAAGATACAACCACTGGAAGGCTTCTACAGCTGTTTTAGCTGGACGTGAAATGTCAAACCCGTAAATGTTTCCTAATTCTTTCAGCTCATGCAGCGCTTTAATCTGATCGCTGAGCTCTTCACGTTTACGAATAATTTCTTCGCTCATCATTGCTTTATCTGAAAGAGCTTTGTCGTTTTCTTTTTCCTGAATCAGACGATCCACTCCGTATAATGCCACTCGGCGATAGTCACCGATGATACGGCCACGGCCATAAGCATCTGGTAAGCCGGTTATGATTCCTGTACGACGTGCATCTCTCATTTCTGGTGTGTAAGCATTGAATACACCTTCATTATGAGTCTTTCTCCAGTCTCTAAATACATGTGATAAAAACGGATCAATTTCAAAGCCGTAAGATTCAGCTGCCTGTTCCATCATTCGAATCCCGCCAAAAGGCTGCAATGAGCGTTTGAATGGTTTATCCGTCTGGAAACCGACTACTTTTTCTTTGTCTTTAGTTAAGTAAGCAGGCCCATGAGATGTAATTGTAGACACTACTTCAGTATCCATATCCAGCATACCGCCAGCTTCACGTTCCAGCTTGTTCAAGTCCATGACCTGAGCCCATAATGCTTCAGTTTCAGAAGTTGGCCCTTCTAGAAAAGATTCATCTCCATCATATGGAGTATAGTTGCTTTGAATAAAATGACGGACATCGATGGACTCTTTCCATTGACTTCCTTTAAACCCTTCCCACAATGTTTCAAGGGACATTTCTTCAGTTCGTTGCTTTTCCATAATCAATTCTCCTTTGTATATCACGTTTTTCTACATGTTCATAATATCACATTAACTTACTTTACTCAAGTGAATAAGTGAACAATTAGTGACAATAAGTAAGCTGAACTCAGTTTTTTATCAATTGCTCATCACATCACAATATGTCACAAAATAGACACAATTCCAATTTTATGCAAGCGAATTCACTATGCTATGATGTGTTTGTAAATAAAAACAATTGTGATTAAGCATTGAGCAAGCGGTCTTTCTTCTAAATAACGATCTGATGATCGATGTACATGAGGGAAGATTATATTTAAACTCACTCATGCTCAATACTTCACACACATTATGGAGGGAACCATTATGGTAAAAGTACTAGATAAAAAAGAAAAAGTAACAAACGTTCAGACAGATATCGATCATTTAGTCACGAATGCGAAAACAGCATTGAATAATATGTACAAACTCAATCAGGAGCAAATCGATAAGATCGTCAAGGAAATGGCCCTTGCAGCACTAGATCAGCACATGATTCTAGCTAAACTGGCTGTTCAGGAAACTGGCCGAGGTGTATATGAAGATAAAATCGTTAAAAATATCTTCGCATCAGAATACATCTACCACAGCATCAAGGATGACAAGACTATTGGAGTCATTAACGAAAACGTTCATGAAGGAACTGTTGAAATTGCTGAACCAGTCGGAGTAATAGCCGGAGTAACTCCTGTAACTAACCCGACTTCAACAACAATTTTCAAATCAATGATTTCTATTAAAACAGGTAACCCAATCATTTTTGCCTTCCACCCTTCCGCACAGAAATCAAGTGTTGCTGCTGCTAAAGCCGTATACGATGCGGCTGTTAAAGCTGGTGCACCTGAACACTGTATTCAGTGGGTAGGCAAACCTTCAATCGAAGCTACACAAACATTAATGAAACATGATGGAGTCGCTACTATTTTAGCAACGGGTGGATCAGGAATGGTTAAATCAGCATATAGTTCAGGTAAACCTGCTCTAGGTGTTGGTGCCGGTAACGTCCCTTGCTACATTGAAAAAACAGCAAACATTAAACGTGCAACCAATGACTTGATCCTATCCAAAACATTCGATAACGGAATGATCTGTGCATCAGAACAAGCTGTTATTGCTGATAAAGAAGTGTATGAAGATGTAAAAGCAGAAATGATTGCTAATGGATGCCACTTCTTATCTAAAGACGAAAGACTTCTAGTTGAGAAATTAATGGTTTCTGAAGAGAATCATTTAAATCCGGATATTGTAGGACGTTCAGCTTACCAGATAGCTAAAATGGCTAACGTGACTGTACCTGAAGAAACTAAAATTTTAGTAGCTGAATACCCTGGTGTCGGTAGAGAGTATCCTCTTTCAAGAGAAAAACTGAGTCCAGTATTAGCCGCTTATAAAGTGAATGATTCTAAAGAAGGCATCAAACGTGCTGAAGAAATGCTTGCTTTCGGAGGACTGGGACACTCAGCAGTTATCCACTCAAACAATGACGACATCATCAGTGAGTTTGACAGACGTATGAAAGCTGGTCGTCTAATTGTAAACGCACCTTCTTCTCAAGGCGCAATTGGTGATATTTATAATGCTTATCTTCCATCTCTAACTTTAGGATGTGGCTCATTTGGAGGGAACTCAGTGTCTACTAACGTCAGTACAATGCATTTGATCAATGTTAAAAAACGTGCTAAACGCGCAAACAATATGCAGTGGTTCAAGATTCCACCAAAAGTTTATTTTGAACGTAACTCTGTACAGTATCTAGCTAAAATGCCAGATATCAAGAAAGCATTTATCGTAACGGATCCAATGATGGTTGAATTAGGCTATGTGGACCGTGTCCTCTACCACCTGCGTAACCGTAAAGAATATGTTCACTGTGAGATATTCTCAGATGTTGAAGCAGATCCATCTAAAGAAACAGTCCTAAAAGGTGCAGAAGCTATGGCAGCCTTCCAGCCAGATGTAATCATTGCACTTGGCGGCGGATCTCCAATGGATGCAGCGAAAGGGATGTGGTTATTCTACGAACACCCTGATACAGATTTCAATGGCATTAAACAGAAATTCATGGATATTCGTAAACGTGTGTACAAGTACCCTACTCTTGGAGGAAAAGCACAATTTGTTGCCATCCCTACTACATCAGGTACAGGTTCTGAAGTGACATCCTTTGCAGTAATTACTGATACAGAAAATAATATCAAGTATCCTTTAGCAGATTACGAATTAACACCAGATGTCGCAATCATCGATCCTCAGTTTGTGATGAGTGTGCCTAAAGTAGTCACTGCTGATACAGGTATGGACGTACTGACTCATGCAATTGAAGCGTATGTATCTAATATGGCAAATGACTACACTGATGGATTAGCTATCAAAGCGATCCAGCTAGTATTCAAACACCTGCCTACTGCCTACTCAAATGGCGATGACGAAGTAGCAAGAGAAAAAATGCATAACGCATCAACAATCGCCGGTATGGCATTTGCAAATGCCTTCCTTGGGATCAACCATAGTTTGGCTCACAAATTAGGTGCAGAGTTCCACATTGCCCACGGACGTGCTAACTCTATCTTGCTGCCACATGTCATTCGCTATAATGCGAAGAAACCAACAAAATTCGTTGCGTTTCCTAAATATGAACACTTTATTGCTGATGAGCGTTATGCTGAAATCTCCAAAGCACTAGGTTTACCAGCAAGCACAACTCAAGAAGGTGTAGACAGCTTAATCAAAGCAATCTATGACCTTGCAAAACAATTAAACATTCCAATGAGTATTAAAGAAAATGGCGTGGATAAAAAAGAATTTGAAACAGTTGTCGACGACATGGCTGAACGCGCATTTGGAGATCAGTGTACAACTGCCAATCCAAAAATGCCTTTAGTTAAAGAACTGGCTGAAGTTTACCGCGCAGCTTTTAAAGGGTAATAAAAAATAGGAAAACGGAACGGAACTGAAAATTCATTTCAGTTCCGTTTTTTTATGTTCTTTTTTAGTACACTTTCATTCTAAAAGCACGTTCGAAAGTTCTCTCTATCTCTTTATTTTTATTAATGCTAAAATTAACAAGACTATCTTATGGAGAAGGAGTGGATCATTTGCAGCAGCGTAAAAGGACTTTTCATGTGTTATATCTTCTAGTCACCATTATAATCGTAGGAACGGTCGGATACTATCTCCTACTTGATGTGTCGATTATAGATGCGGTTTACATGACCATCATCACCATGTCAACAGTTGGCTACCAGGAAGTAGCTCCCATGACATCCTATGCAAAACTGTTCACGGTCGTTCTTATTTTCTTCAGCCTTGGAACACTTGGGTATTCAGGGTCACAATTGATTGGGTATTTCTTTGGCGGAAAATTAAGAGAAGCTTGGAGGGAACAAAAGATGAAAGATCAACTTAGTGAAATGAAAGATCATATTATCGTATGTGGGGCAGGTGAAACGGGCCAGCACATTATTCAGTCTTTAGAAAAGGAAAACGCTAAATTCGTAGTTATCGAATTTGAGCAGGAAAAACTCGAAGCGGTAAGAGAGTATAGTTCTGTTATCGCCTTCCAAGGCGATGCAACATCAGATGAAATACTTGAAAAAGCAGGTATTTCCAGAGCAAAGGCCTTAGTTGCTTCGTTGAATAACGATGCCAATAATTTGTATGCAGTCCTCTCTGCACGTCAGTTGAATCCCGATCTGCATATTGTGGCACGTGCAATCACCCACGATTCCCACGAAAAACTTATTCGAGCGGGAGCCGATAAGACCGTATCCCCTAATGAAATTGGTGGGCACCGCATGGCTTCCATGATACTTAAACCGAATGTGATAGCCTTTTTGGATACCATTACACATTCAGGTAAGATCGATTTAAATTTGAATGAAGTTGTAATTAAACACAATTCAAGATTAAGCCATAAAACTCTAATGGATGCCAATATACCAGAACAAACTGATTTGATTATTATCGCAATAAAAGAAGCAGGTTCTGAAGAGATCGTATTCAATCCTACTAAAGATTATCTGCTCACACCTGGACAAACATTAATAGTACTAGGTGAAGACGAGGACTTGAACAGACTGAAAGTACTAGCCGAATCGTAATAGGGTAAAATAAGCATTCTCCACTTTCTTCCAATCAAAAGAAAGTGGAGAATGCTTTTTGCATTTTTCCTTCCTTTTTGAAAATTTCGTTTGCTTCGATAGTCGCATATTTAGTGTTGTTTGAGTCACACAAGTCCCCTTTTACTTAGGATTCTAAACTATCCACTATCTTGAATTCATCTATAGTAGAACTCGTTGAATTTCTCTGATGCAGTCATACCTAAGTTCCGTTTAGCCCGCCACTCACTTCGCATTTTTTAGTGAGTTCTACCTATTACACCTCATTTGGCTGGACTCGAAATATATTTATCAGTGAGTATTACCTAGCACACCCCATTTGGCAATACTCAAAATATATTTATAAGTGAGCACTGCCTATCACACCTCATTTGGCAATACTCAAAACATATTTATCAGTGAGTATTACCTAGCACACCCCATTGGGCTGGACTCGAAATATATTTATCAGTGAGCACTGCCTAACACACCACATTTTGAAAGAAAAACAGCGTCCGTTTTGTAAAAATCTACAAAAGGGACGCTGTTTTTCTATTCTTTACCATTTGGCTGACTCTTTTGTTCCAGCCAATTCATTTATTTCTCTTTCGGTTCTTCTTCAATTAGAACAACATTGGATTTAAATGAATCAACGGGTACACCGTCAGAATCTTCATCTAAAATAAATGAACCATTACTGTATCGGTCACTGAATGCATAGTCTTTCGGCATGATAGTGACTGTTGCGTTTTTGCTCGTGACGATTGTCAGTTCATCATTCTTATCTTCCACATCAATAACAAGAGCAATACGATGTGGTTTGTTTTTAAGTTCTCTTAACACTAGAAGTCCTCGTTTAGCTCTGGAAATAAGATCAAACTCTCTCATGTTCATTTTCTTGACAGAGCCTCTATGCGTGACCAGCATCACACTCTTGTTGCCTTCTTGTGGATTGAAGATAACACCGTTCACGACATAATCTTCTTTCTTCAGATTGATGGATTTCACACCACTCGCTGTAGCACCAACCACTGAAACTTCTGTTAAATTATATCTCAATCCAAAGCCGAGATGAGTTACAAGGAAAACATCCAAGGTGCTGTCATCATCTATCAGGTAAACAGACAGGCACTCATCTGTATCAGATTTTAGTTTAATAGCCGTAGCCGAACGAGAGCGATACGTTCTCTTCGGTTCATATTCAGACGCCAAGGTCTGCTTAATGTATCCTTCTTTTGTGACGAAAATAAAGCGCTGCTGATCGCTGAATTCTTTTAGTCCAAAGACAGCAATAATCGTCTCTTTTTGTTCCAGGTTGATACTTTGAGAAATATGCTGTCCCAAGTCTTTCCATTTAATATCTGGAATTTCATGTACAGGACGGTTGATCACATTCCCTTTGGATGTGAACAGAACGATGTGTTCAAGTGTCGACATCTTTTCTGTGAAGAGAGAGTAGTCTCCTTCTTTCAGCCCCACTTCTTCGGGGTTGGATGCACTATATGAACGCAGGCTTGTGCGTTTGAAGTAGCCATGTTTTGTTACAGAAACGACGACATCTTCTTCTGCAACAAGGACTTCTTTTTCGATTTTAATTTCTTCGATTTCATCTTCAATAATTGTTTTACGGTCTTGAGCATACAGTTTTCTGATTTCTTTCAGTTCTGTCTTGATTACATTATCAAGCGTTTTTTCATCATTCAAGATCAGATTGTACTCTTTCATACGCTCATGCAGCTCATCTGCTTCTTTCTGAAGCTGAGTGATGTCTGTATTTGTCAAACGGTATAACTGAAGACTGACAATGGCTTCAGCCTGCATGACAGTAAAATCAAAGGCTTCGACTAGATTGTCTTTAGCATGAGTTTTATTGTCACTTTGTCTGATGGTCGCAATAACTTTATCAAGGATTGAAATCGCCTTGATCAGCCCTTCAACGATATGTGCCCGTTTCATATCTTTATTAAGTAAGAATCGTGTCCGTTTTTCAACGATTTCCCTCTTATGTTTTAAATACGCTGTCAATATTTCACGTATACCAACCTGCTGTGGACGTTTTTCGTTGATAGCGATCATATTCAGGTTATACGATACTTGCAAATCAGTATTTTTCAGCATATACATCAATATGCCATTAGCAGGCACATCTTTTTTCAGTTCGATAACGATCCTTAAACCCGTACGGTCAGATTCATCTCTTACGTCAGCAATTCCCTCAATTTTTTTGTTGAGTCTGATTTCATCCATTTTACGAACCAATGTTGCTTTGTTCACTTCATAAGGAATCTCAGTAATGACGATCTGTTCTTTCCCGCCGCGCATCGTCTCTATTTCAGTCTTGCTTCGAACAACTATTTTGCCTTTGCCTGTTTTATAGGCTGACTTGAGTCCTTTGACCCCCTGGATTGTTCCACCTGTCGGGAAATCGGGTCCTTTGACAAATTCCATCAATTTGTCGATCGAGGCATTTGGATGTGACACTAAATAAATAGCTGCATCTATGACCTCTTTTAAGTTATGAGGGGGAATATCAGTGGCATAACCCGCTGATATTCCTGTCGCCCCATTGACTAGTAAATTAGGAAAACGTGCAGGCAGCACAGTCGGTTCATTCGTCGTGTCATCAAAGTTTAAGACGAGGTCCACTGTTTCTTTATCAATATCTTTCAGCAGCTCTTCTGCAATTTTAGACAGACGTGCTTCGGTATAACGCATAGCTGCAGGCGGATCGCCATCCATGCTCCCGTTATTTCCGTGCATATCGATCAGGGGTGTTTTCATTTTCCAGTCCTGGCTCATTCTGACCATCGCTTCATACACACTGCTGTCTCCGTGCGGGTGGAAATTACCTATTACATTACCCACTGTTTTAGCTGATTTTCTGAAACCTTTGTCGTTCGTGTTTCCTTCAGAAAACATGGCATACAAAATTCGACGTTGTACAGGTTTCAGCCCGTCTCGAATGTCAGGAAGTGCACGCTCCTGAATAATATATTTAGAGTACCGTCCAAAACGGTCACCCATAACTTCTTCTAAAGTCAGTTCTTGTATTTCTGCTCGTTCATTTGTCATATGAATTTTTCAAACCTTTCTCGCTATTGAATTGGATTTTCGAGTTCATCCATCACTTCATTCGTTTCAAGAATACTTCCTGCTTCTTCTAACGAGAACTCAACATTTTCTTCGATCCATTTTCTTCGAGGATCCACTTTGTTCCCCATTAATACAGACACTCTTCGCTCTGCTTGAGCTAGATCATCAATCGTTACGCGGATCAGTGTACGCGTAGCTGGGTCCATTGTTGTTTCCCACAACTGGTCAGCATTCATCTCACCAAGACCTTTGTACCGCTGAATCATGTAATTTTTACCAAATGTCTTCAGTACCTGTTCAAGTTCTTCATCCGTCCATGCGTATTCAATCACTTCTTTTTTACCTTTCCCTTTAGACACTTTGTATAAAGGAGGCAGAGCCAGATAAATTTTACCTGCTTCGATCAAAGGTCTCATATAACGGTAGAAGAACGTCAGAAGGAGGACTTGGATATGGGCTCCATCTGTATCTGCATCCGTCATGATGACAACTTTATCGTAGTTACAATCTTTCAGATCGAACTCAGGACCGACACCTGCACCAATTGTGTAGATCATAGTACTGATTTCTTCATTTTTTAATATATCCTGCATATTTGCTTTTTCAGTATTAATTACTTTTCCTCTTAAAGGCAGAATAGCCTGAAACTTTCTATCCCGTCCCTGTTTAGCGGATCCACCGGCAGAATCCCCCTCAACAAGATAGAGTTCATTCTTACTGGCATCTTTACTTTGAGCCGGTGTAAGTTTCCCAGACAGCAGGGTCTCTTTGCGCTTGCGTTTTTTGCCGTTTCTAGAGTCCTCCTTGGCTTTTCGGGCCGCTTCCCTAGCTTCTCTTGCCTTAACCGCTTTACGGACTATTTTCTGGCTCATTTCGCCATTCTCGGCTAGATAGAAGTTAAACTGCTCTGAAATAATCGTATCACATGCGGTTCGGGCTTCTGAGGTCCCCAGTTTACTTTTAGTCTGTCCTTCAAATTGAAGCAGATTTTCAGGAATACGCACTGATAAAATAATGGCGATCCCTTCTCTAACATCAGAACCTTCGAGATTTTTATCTTTTTCTTTAATCAGGCCCACACGTCTTGCATAATCATTAAAGGTTTTTGTAAACGCAGATTTAGCACCTATCTCATGTGTCCCACCATCTTTAGTTCGGACATTATTGACAAAACTCAAGACATTTTCAGAATACCCGTCATTATACTGGAACGCACACTCTACTTCGATTCCTTTATATTCTCCTTCAAAGTAGGCGATTGGAGTCAGCGTATCTTTTTCCTCATTTAAATAATGAACGAATTCTTTGATCCCCTCTTCATAGTGGAAAGATTCGCTCGCTTCTTTTCGTTCGTCAGTTATAGTGATCGTCGTGCCTTTAAGCAAAAAGGCAGATTCTCTCAAGCGTTCACTGAGTAAACTGAAGGAATACTCTAACGAAGAAAATATTTTCGCATCCGGTTTGAAGTGGACCGTCGTGCCTGTTTCTTTCTTAGGTGACTTCGTCTTAGTCAGTTTCCCTGAAGGCTTGCCGCCATTCTTAAACTTTTGTGTGTACTCGACGCCATCTCGTCTAACCGTTACCGTCAGCCATTCAGATAATGCGTTAACGACTGAAGCCCCTACTCCGTGGAGTCCGCCAGATGTTTTGTATCCGCCATCCTGACCGAATTTCCCTCCGGCATGCAAAACGGTAAAGATGACCTGAATAGAGGGAACCCCTGACTGATGCATCCCAGTGGGCATTCCTCTTCCGTCATCTTTAACTGAAATGCTGTTGTCTTTATGAATGATGACATCTATTTTCGAACCGTAACCAGCAAGCATCTCATCTACTGAGTTATCAACAATTTCATAGACTAAATGATGCAGACCCCTGGAATCTGTTGAACCAATATACATTCCTGGTCTTTTGCGTACCGCATCAAGTCCCTCCAGTACCTGAATTGCATTATCATCGTATTTATTCATTGCCATTACTTTCAGTCTCCTTCTTCACATTCAATTGCTATTTATCAAAGAGTACTCTCTACTTGACTCATCGTACTTCAGAAATTTAAAAGTACAAGCATTATTAATATTACCATAACTATTAAATATTTGGTAAAAAACATTTGTTCTTATTTTTTATCTCAGTCATTTTTAAAAATGTTTGTTGATTATTAATCAGTCGTGGTAAAATAGGCGATAGTGCAAGGTATGATTTAAGGAGGAACCAAGGTGACTGAAATACTCGTGATAGGAGCAGCTTATCTATTAGGGTCGATTCCATCCGGTGTGTGGGTAGGTAAACTTTTTTTTCAAACAGATATTAGAGAACACGGAAGTGGAAACTCGGGAACGACGAATACGTATAGAGTCCTAGGAAAAACAGCCGGTACAATTGTCTTGATAATGGATATTGCTAAAGGAACAATTGCAGCTTTATTACCGATCTGGCTCGGCGTACCACTGCATCCCATGGTGGTCGGGATCTTTGCAGTCGTTGGACATGTTTTCCCTATATTTGCCTCTTTTAAAGGAGGAAAAGCCGTCGCTACAAGTGCCGGTATTGCTTTAGGCGCTCAGCCATTGTTTTTTGGGCTATTGATCATTTTATGGGCAGCCATCC
Source organism: Alkalibacterium sp. (assembly GCA_020832185.1). GTDB lineage: Bacteria > Bacillota > Bacilli > Lactobacillales > Carnobacteriaceae_A > Alkalibacterium. The sequence goes on along the minus strand of JAFIFE010000021.1, from coordinate 38,621 downwards.
TGTACACGTCCAGCATGGTCAGTCTGGCAAGTCTGATAACTGTGATCGTTGCTGCAATCGGTGCATTATTTGTTGGAGACTGGATATTTGCCCTGATCGTATGGATCGCTATGATTATTGTGGTGGTTCGACACCGTTCAAATATTGAACGCATCAGAAATGGTGAAGAAAATAGAGTCCCATTTGGCCGAAACAGTTCCAGGAAAAAGTAAAGACATAAGATAACCCCCTAAATTCAGTTAACATTCTCTACTGAATTTAGGGGGTTATTTCTATTTTATTAGGGGAATTGATCTGTTTTTATAAAATATAACGACTTAAGTCTTTATCTTCCACGATATGACCGATTTTGTCTTCGACATATTTCTGAGTGATTTTAACTTCACCCATACTCATGTCTGGCGATTCAAATAGTAGATCCTCAAGCAGTCTTTCTAAAATAGTGTGCAGACGTCTCGCACCAATATTATCCGTGGATTCATTCACTTCAAACGCAATTTCCGCAATTTTTTCAATAGCTTCCATTGTAAAGACCACTTCAATATTTTCAGTATCAAGCAGTGCACGGTATTGCTTGATCAGCGCATTTTGAGGTTCCGTCAGGATTTTGACAAAATCGTCCTTAGTTAGATCCTGCAGCTCCACACGAATCGGAAAACGTCCCTGTAACTCAGGAATCAGGTCACTAGGTTTAGACAAGTGGAACGCCCCTGATCCAATAAACAGGATATGGTCAGTGTTAACTGTTCCGTATTTAGTTTTGACAGACGATCCTTCAACAATAGGTAAAATGTCTCTCTGAACGCCTTCACGAGAAACTTGACCACTGTTTTGCTGACCATTTGACGTGATTTTATCGATTTCATCAATAAAGATGATTCCAGAATTTTCAGTTAAATGAACCGCATCAGCATTGATGTCTTCCTGATTGATCAGTTTATCCGCTTCTTCTTCAGTGAAAATATCCAGGGCCTCTTTGACAGTGACTTTACGTTTCACTTTCTTAGTGGGTGTTAATTGGCCCAATGTTTCTGAAAGATCGATTCCCATGGATTCCATTGGAGCACTCATTGGATTGCTGGTTGTCTTTTTCTTTTCAATCACCTTGATCTCAACTTCGCGGCTATCCAGCATCCCTTTAGAAATTTGTTCTTTCAGTTCTGCACGTTTAGAAGAAATATCAGACGTGACTGTTTCTTCTTCTTCATCTTCATTATTTTGAGCAAACTGATTAGGGTCCATACCCATTCCTTTAAACATTCCAGCTAGTGGATTGTTGTCATAGCCACTTTTTTCTTTCTTGATTCCAGGTGCCAGTGCCTTAGCTACACGCTCGATTGCTCGTTTTTCGGCACGGCCTTTCACATTTCTGCGGTATTCTTCTCTAACGATTTGAATCGAAGACTCAGTCAAATCTCTGACCATTGACTCAACATCTCGTCCGATGTAACCTACTTCGGTAAATTTAGTAGCTTCCACTTTTAAAAATGGGGCAGCCACGATTGCCGCTAAACGTCTCGCGATTTCTGTTTTCCCAATACCAGTCGCACCTATCATCAGGATGTTCTTAGGCGTGATTTCCTTCTGCATCTCATCGTCCAGTTTTAAGCGACGGTATCGGTTTCGAAGAGCAACCGCTACTGCTTTTTTAGCGTCATTCTGGCCTACAATGTATTCGTCTAATCGTGTAACTATTTCTCTTGGTGTTAAATCATTTCTCGCTCTCATTTATACATTCTCCTTACAGTTTTTCGGTCACTATATTATGGTTGGTGTACACACAGATGTCGGCTGCAATCGTCAAGCTGTCTTTTGCAATGACTTCAGCTGATAAATCTTTGCCATATTTCTTCAATGCTCTCGCAGCTGAAAGGGCAAAGTTTCCACCTGAACCAATACCTAAGATTCCATCATCCGGCTGAATGACTTCTCCATTACCAGAAATCAGCAGCATCTGTTCTTTATTCATTACGATTAGTAAAGCTTCCAGATTCTTCATCATTTTATCTGTTCGCCATTCTTTGGCTAACTCAACCGCTGCACGCATCAAGTTTCCGTTGTACTGATTTAAATAGCCTTCAAATTTCTCCTCAAGAGTAAACGCATCTGCCACACTTCCTGCAAATCCGACTAACACTTCATTGTTATAAATTTTTCGGACTTTACGTGCTGTTCCTTTCATAACGATTTGTTCACCCATCGTTACTTGTCCGTCTCCTGCCATTGCGCATTCTCCATTGTGTTGAATGGCCAGGATCGTTGTTGCATGAAATTCTGTCATGTCGAAACCTCCGTATTCATTTCTTAACTCATTGTCAGCTCTGTAAGCTATGTTCCTTATCCAATTTAATCTCTTTTTCATTCAAAGTAAAGAAGGATGATTAAATTATTAGCACTCTTTAAGATTTACACTGAATAGTCACGAATTCTTACTGAAATCGTCTCAAACTCAGACTACCCTTTGGCTCTCGGATGAAAAGCATCGTAATCTTTCTGCAAATGTTCAGTTGTGACATGCGTGTACACTTGTGTCGAAGAAAGACTCTTGTGCCCAAGAAGTTCCTGCACGGTTCGTATATCTGCGCCATTGTTCAAAAGATGCGTCGCAAATGTATGTCTCAGCATATGGGGAGAAATATTATTTGTCAAAGTACTTTCTTTAATCAGCTGAGTAAGAACATAATGTATGCCGTTTTGAGTGATCTGCTCCCCATGATGATTAATAAACAAATAGTCATGGTCTTTAGAGTATTTAGTCATAACGACGTCTCGTCCGTCTGTTAGATAGGCTTTGATCGCTTCACTAGCGTAATGACCAAAAGGAATGTAGCGTTCTTTATTCCCTTTTCCCTTCACAAAAAGCATCCCCATTGAAAAATCGACATCGTCCACTTTAATCCCTTGACACTCACTTACACGGATTCCAGTGCCATATAAGAGTTCCAGAAGAGCCTGATTACGGTAATCCAGCGGTTTTTCTCCTTCGGCTGCTTTGAACAAAGCGGTCATTTCCTTTTCGTAGAAAAATGTAGGTAACCTGGATCCTCTTTTTTTCACATGCAGATAGGAGAACGGATTGTCCGAAACGATTTCATTGTTCAGCATAAACTGATAAAACGCACGTAAGCTGGATATCTTACGCGATATAGACGCTCGAGCGTATTTTTTATCCGTTAAATAACTTAAATAAATACGCGCATCTGACAAGTTTACCGCAAGCAGGTCTTCTTCCCCCGTTTCCCGTAAAAAAGCCGTGAACGCTTTAATGTCATCCATATAGGCCTGATTGGTGTGCGCAGAGTAGTGTCGTTCATTGTTTAAGTAATCTGAAAACAACTTCAGCCATTTATTGTCCATACATCCTCACCTTCCATCTTCTCTATTCTACCATATAGAGGGGCTTTAAGCATGAACTGGATCGACGCTGGACTAATCACAGGCAGTTATCTTCATTCAATTCATTACATTGACTGTAAGTGAGTTCCATGCACACTTTTTCTGGAAATTAAACATTACCCTGTTGAATTTCTTCCCATTTTCAGATTTTAATAGATGTTACATACAAAAAAAGATCTCTCACCCACTGCAGTCAATGGTGAAAGATCTTTTTTAAAGGGTCAAGACTGCACGCAGTCTTACATTATTTATTTTTGAAGTTCTTCTTCATAATCACAATTAGAACATTTGACCTGGCTTTGTTTTTTGGTAATCTTTTCGACGAGGTAATGATCACATTTTGGACAGTCTCGTCCAACTGGTTTATCCCATGAAGTGAATTCACATTCAGGATAATGTTCACACCCGTAGAAAATACGATTTTTCTTGGATTTCCGTTCGACGACTTCTCCTTTTTTACATAACGGACAAGTGACGCCTAACTTTTTAACGATCGCTTTGGTATTGCGACAGTCAGGGAAATTTGAACAGGCAAAGAATTTTCCGTATCTCCCCATCTTGATGACCATCGGTGATCCACATTTTTCACAGTCGAATCCCGCTGGTTCGTCTTCAATTTCGACTTCTTCCAATTCTTTCTCTGCAATCGTTACTTCCTTTTTGAACGGCTGATAAAACTGATCGATCAGTTCTACCCATTCTTTTTTTCCTTCTTCAACTGCATCCAGATCTTTCTCCATACTGGCAGTAAAGTTCACATCTACAATATTAGGGAAAAATTCACCAATGATTTCGTTCACGATGCCCCCTAGCTCAGTAGGTTCGAATCGTTTGTTTTTTAGCGTCACATAATACCGTCTCTGGATGGTTTCCAGTGTTGGAGCATACGTTGATGGTCTTCCTACCCCATTTTCCTCAAGCGACTTGATCAGGGTTGCTTCACTGAACCTTGCCGGAGGTTGAGTGAAGTGCTGGCTTGGTTCCAGAGATTCCAGTTTAATGACATCTCCTTCTACAAGGTCAGGCAGCATATTGTCTTTCTCTTTTTTCGCTTCAGAATAGACCATCTGATACCCTTTAAATTTAACTTTCGATCCATTTGCTCTGAACATGACACTGTTTTGCTCTATATCGACGCGCATAGTGTCATATACTGCCGGTTTCATCTGACTGGCAATAAAACGAGACCAGATAAGCTGATAGAGTTTGAACTGATCTTTAGTCAAATACTGTTTGATATCGTCAGGTTTTCTTGCGGCACTAGTCGGACGGATCGCTTCATGCGCATCCTGAGCTCCGCTTTTATTTTTAGCAGCTTTAGGAGAAGTCGCTGCATATTCTTTCCCGTATTCACTGACGATCAACTCATTCGCTTCTGCTTTGGCTGTATCTGACAGACGGGTAGAATCTGTACGCATGTAGGTAATCAACCCTACTGCTCCCCCTCTTCCAAGAGAAATCCCTTCATAAAGCTGTTGAGCAGTCATCATTGTTTTACGGGTTCTAAAGTTGATTTTACCGGCAGCTTCCTGTTGCAGGCTACTGGTTGTAAACGCAGGGTGCGGATTTCTTTTTCGTTCTTTTTTGACTACTTTAAGAACATCAAAATCGCCATCCTGATCGATTTTCTGGAGTACGTTCTGCACTGCTTCATCATTTGGCAGCTCACTTTTTTTGCCGTTCAATCCGTAGTAATTAGCCTTGAACTTGCTTCTTTTCTTAAGAAAATTGGCTTCAAGTGTCCAGTACTCTTCAGGATTGAAGTCCTTTATTTCTTTTTCCCTATCGCAGATCATCTTAAGCGCGACAGACTGAACACGTCCTGCACTAAGTCCACGCTTTACTTTCTTCCATAAAAGCGGACTGATCTGATAACCTACTATACGGTCCAGCACTCGTCTCGCTTGTTGAGAATCAATTAAATCTTCATTTAAACGTCTGGGATTCTTTAATGCATTTTTTACGGCATCTTTAGTGATTTCATTGAATACAACACGGTTTAATTCAGTGTTGTCTAAATCCAGCAGAAAACTTAAATGCCATGCAATAGCTTCCCCTTCTCTGTCCGGGTCAGCTGCAAGAAATACTTTTTCAGCCTTTTTTGCATGTTTCTTCAATTCCTTGATTACCGGTCCTTTGCCTCGAATCGTGATGTAATCGGGTTGATAATCATTTTCAAAATCTACACCCATCCGACTTTTCGGTAAGTCACGAATATGGCCTAGACTGGCGACAACTTTATAATTACGTCCTAAATATTTTTCGATTGTTTTTGCCTTAGCAGGCGACTCTACTATTACTAGATATTTAAAAGCCAAGTAGCAGGCTCCTCCCTTTTTTTGCATTCATTTGACGAGAACTTTCTTTGACTATTTGGCCTGGAGGCTTGAAATCAAAGAATCGTTTACCATCATATGTCATATGAAATAGATTTGTCAACTTAGAAAATAAATTATTGTTACTTCTTTCACTAATTAAATGCCCCATTCATCACGGATATCCGTCCCTGTTGTACAAGGAATCGCTCCAGCTTTTATCAGATCATTGCATCCTGTCGACAACTCACTGTCTATAGGTCCGGGAACGGCAAACACATCTCGTCCCTCTTCCAATGCTAATCGAGCAGTGATCAAACTGCCGCTCCGTCTCTTCGCTTCGATAACTAATACCCCTTTTGAGAGTCCTGCAATGATACGATTTCTTTCAGGAAAATGGTGTTTTCTAGGCGGTGTATTTAGAGGGTATTCCGATATAACAAGCTGGGTTTGACACATCTTATCCTGCGTCTCTTTATTCGCTGCAGGGTATACTTTATCCAGTCCGGTCCCTATAACAGCTAGTGTCTGCCCGCCATTACTCATGGCTTGCTTATGAGCCATTACATCGACACCTTTGGCTAAGCCACTTACTATCCCAACTCCAGATGCGCTCAAGTCAGGTAGTATTGATTTGAGCGCTGTTTCAGAATAGCTGGTGCACTCTCTTGCCCCAACAACTCCCAGAAGCGTCCTGGATAGCAATGAAATATCCCCTTTACAGAAAAGCATGAGTGGGGGTTCATATGAAAACCTTAGCTGAACAGGATAAAGTGGCGATAAGATAGATATACAGTGAATAGACTGCTTATTATACTGCGTGGTTAGTTGCATTATAGGCATATTTTTTTCATAACGCAAAAAAGAAGCTCGTTTGAGACCTGCTACTCTCCTAGTCGTGTCTAAATTTTGACTGATTACCCCCAGTTCGGGAAGCTGTTCGAGAGCTATCAGCCATTTCTCCTTATATGTTAAAAACGGGCAATGAGCAATCTGGTTCAATTTCAAATCCAATTCTGACCATTCCATACGCTATTCCTCCAATTAAAAAATGAGTTCTTATCTATCTCATTATCGAAATAGATAAAAACTCATGAAAATAATTAATTTTTAAAATAAGCACTCACTGGATTGAAGGATTTTCTATGGATAGGCGTTGGGCCAAGCAGCTTTAAGCCCTCCAAGTGTTCCTTAGTCCCGTATCCGGCATTATTGCCAAAGCCGTAACCTGGGTACTTTTCATCATAGTCTTTCATCAGATTATCTCTGATGACTTTAGCGATAATTGATGCGGCGGCGATAGAAATACTTTTGGCATCCCCTTTAATAATTTTCTCTTGAGATACCGGTACATCGATCTGCATCGCATCGATCAGTACGTGATCTGGCTGGGGTGACAATTCCATCACCGCCTGTTTCATAGCCACACGAGTCGCCTGGTAAATGTTAAGACGGTCTATCTCTTCAGCTGAAACAACTGCATAACGGATAGACACCGCCTGTTCTTTAATTTTTTTTGCCCAATATTCTCTATCCTTCAAACTCAATTGTTTGGAATCATTGATCCCTACTAGATCAGCATCAGGAGGCAAAATCACAGCTGCAGACACAACAGGGCCAGCTAACGGTCCTCTACCGACTTCATCCACACCAGCTATATAAGACGCCCCTTTAAGTCGGGCATTTCTTTCAAACTGCTGCATACGGTCAAACTGCTCAAGCAGCTTGATCTGTTTTTCTCTTTTTAAGTTCCAGCTTTTAAGTGCACTTTGTACGCCTGCTCGTGAATCATTCTCCAGCTCATTTAAACGATCAGCCGGCAAAGTCTCATGTTCGGCTAAAAACGCTTTGATTTGCTTAATGGTCTGTGGGTTCTGTTGTGATATCTTCTGGTCTCTCAAATGTAATTCTTCCTAACTGTCCATTTCTTATTTCGTAAATGACGGTTTTAGCTGCACGGTCATAATCATCCTTAAATCCCCGTTTATGAGAGATAGACATTAATAATTCCGGCATTTCTTCTTCCTGTTCCTGCTTCTCATCTAAATGATAGCGGTCGGTGATGACTTGAGGGTAATTCTCTTTCAAAAAGGCCATCGCATATAAGGCTATTTCATCTAAATGAAGCAGCGTATCTTTGATAGCACCTGTCACCGCCAGTTTTCTTCCCACTTCCTGGTCTTCAAACTTAGGCCAGAGTATTCCTGGAGTATCGAGTAATTCAAGCTCTTTCCCATACTTGATCCACTGCTGAGCTTTTGTCACACCGGGTCTATTACCTGTCTGAGCAATGTTTTTACGAGCAAACCGGTTGATCAGTGTCGATTTCCCGACATTCGGTATGCCCACACAGACTGCTCGTATCGCTCGTGGTTTCATCCCTTTGCTCTCTCTTTTATCAAAGAAAGGCTTGAGTACTTCTTTCGTCAATTTCAGAACTTCCTTAAGCCCCTGACCTTCTTTAGCATTGATCGAGATAGCTGGAATCCCTTTATTTTCGTAGTACTTTACCCATTCTCCGGTACGTCTTGGATCCGCCAGATCACTTTTCATTAAAATAATGATATGAGGCTTATCTCCAATAATTTTTTCAATGTCCGGATTCTTACTGGAATAGGGAATGCGTGCATCTACTAACTCATATACGACATCTACTAATTTTAACTTTTCTAAAAATTGTCTTTTGGCTTTCGCCATATGACCTGGATACCATTGTATCGGCACGTAATCAGTCCTCTTTCGTTTATTTATCCTTTTATTTAATCAACAGTTCCAATTCGGTCGATCGGCCAAATGCGCAGGCTCGTTTCTCCAATGACAGAATCACTTTCAATAAAGCCAAAGGACCGACTGTCTTTAGAGTTCACACGATTGTCTCCCATCACAAATAGCATTCCTTCAGGTACTGAATCTACTCCTTGTAAAGAAGCTAAACTGAAATCTCCATTATAATAGGCAGCCACTTCGTCACTCTCCTGAGATAAATCGATATAAGACTCGTCGACCAGCTCATTATTGATGTATAACTCCTGGTCGCGGTAATCGATTTCGTCCCCTGGCAGACCTATAACACGTTTGATGTACTGCTTACTTGGATCTTCAGGAGCAGGAAACACGACAATGTCGAAACGGTCGACGGAAGACACCTTATTCAAGAGTAAGCGGTCCTCATGTTCTAATGTCGGATTCATTGAATCTCCTTCTACACTTACCGGCGCGAACAGAAAGGTTCGTATACCCACGAAAATCCCTGTTATGACGATAATATAAAGAAAAGTACTGACTAGCTCCTGGGCAAAACTTTTCTTCGCCCGGTTATTTTTTCTATTTTTCTTGCCGTACCGTTCATTGCGCGGCTCATAAGAGGATTCACTCAATTAGTTCCCTACTCTCTCGTTTACTTGTAATCATCTCTTCTTATTTTACACCAAAAAAGAGAGAGAAAGAAAATAAGTTGATTAAAAATCAGACTTAATTTTCTCTCTCCACCTATTATGTTTAATTTTCTAACAAATACTCTACCGCTCTGTTATATTGCGTATCATTCTCATTGATCAATTCTCTTAATGCATCAATTAAAGCTCTAGCTGTGGGTCCTTCTACAATGCCATCTGTATCCAGCTCATTTTCACTCTGGAATGTTTCGACAGCTTCAACCGTCTCTGAATCAAATGAATTATCCACTTCACCGACATCATAACCTAAAGCGTCCAGTATGCCGTTGATATTTTCAACTTCTTCAGATACGTCTCCCTCTTGATACGTCTCCTCCTGATTGATTATCAGGAAATTCTGATATTCAGGCATTTCCACCTCAATATCTGGCTGAAGTGGTTCTTCACTGACCCAATCGCCGTCAGCAGTCAGCCATCTTCCGGCAGTAAACTTGATTTCGCCATCGCCCGATAGAGGAAGGACATTCTGTATTGTTCCTTTTCCAAAAGTAGACGTCCCGATTAATGGAATATCCGCAGACTGACTCATTGCCCCAGCCAGGATTTCAGAAGCACTCGCACTCCCACCATCGATCAGCAGAACACTAGGCTGAGTGAATTTAAAGTCGCCATATTCATCTGAATTAGCGGTATAAATAAAGGGATCTTCATCTCTTCCTTGAGACTGCATGATGTTCTCGCCATCTTCTACAAATATGTTCGAGATCTGTATAGCCGAGTTGAGTAACCCTCCCGGATTTCCTCTCACATCAAAAACGAACTGTTCTGCGCCTTGTCCCTGCAGTTCTTCAATCGCTTCAACTAACTCTTCATAGGTAGGCATATTGAAATTAGTGATGTGAACATAGCCAATCGTCGGATTATCTTCATCAAGCTCGAACCTTACCGATTCAACAGGAATAGAATCTCTTGTAATTGTCACTGTAAACTCGCTGTCTCCTCTTAAAATCAGCAATTCGACTTCAGACCCTTGCTCTCCTCTAATCAAAGCGACAGCTTCATTAATATTCAAGTCAGCGACGGACTCGTTATCCACTTCAACAATGTAGTCATTTGGCATAAGTCCGGCTTCTTCAGCAGGTGATCCTGCTATTGGAGAAACAATTCGGACGTACTCGCCTTCTTTCATGACTTCCGCACCGATTCCCTCAAAAGAGCCTTGGATATCTTCATCCATTGAGGTGGCTTCTACTTCATCAAGAAACTCAGTGTAGGGATCATCTATAGCATCGGCCATTCCTTCCAGCGCACCTTCGATTAAAACAGCCGAGTCTATTTCTTCCAGGTACTGCGTCATTAATATCGTATACATCTCTTCGATCGGCTGAAAATCAGCTACTTGAGTGGTTTCCAAACCGTCTGAATCCGTTAGTGTTTCAGTCAACGGGGGATTGTCTTGATCAGCAGAGTCCTGAAAATAGTTTAAACTTGCCGCTGTCCCTAAAATACCAACGACGAGTACTATTAGTAAAGAACCTACATATAAAGACAGACTGACTTTTTTAGTCTCTTTTTGTGTCTCTGGTTCTTGCTGCATGATATTCCTCTTTTCTAATATGCCCGAATTACTTTTGAGCTTCCATTCTTAAAGCCGCTTCTAAAGCAATAATCATCATGTCATCGAAAGTCGTTTGTCTTTCTTCTGCAGTCGTTTCTTCACCGGTCAGTAAATGGTCACTGATCGTAAGCAACGCCAATGCCCGTTTGTTGTGTTTAGCTGCTAAGGAATATAAACCCGCTGCTTCCATTTCAACAGCCAGTACACCGTAATCAGCTAATTTTTTCTTGTCTAACTCTTCATTATAGAAACGGTCCGCACTTAAGACATTTCCTACTCGAATACTCATTTCTTTTTCAGTACCTACATCATAAGCATGTTTCAGTAAATCAAAATCTGCTATAGGTGCAAAGTCAACTTGGTTGTTAAAAATATGACGATGCAGACTAGAGTCTGTCGTAGCAGCCTGAGCCAGTACAACATCACGTATTTTGATTTCTTTCTTCATTCCACCAGCAGAACCGACACGAATGAGGTTTTCAACCCCGTATTCCTGGATGAGTTCTTCTCCATAAATCATTACCGAAGGAATACCCATCCCAGTTCCCTGAACAGAAATTTCATGGCCTTTATACGTTCCAGTATAGCCGAATGCATTTCTCACTGTATTATATTGTTTAACGTCTTCTAAAAATGTTTCAGCAATGTACTTCGCACGTAATGGATCGCCCGGCATTAAAACTGTTTTTGCGACTTCCCCTTTTTTTGCTTCAATATGTGTACTCATATCTATCTCTCCTCAACTGATTTTTATTTGTTAGTCTCATAATAATCCTGAAAAACGTGGTCAAATACAGTCATTGAACTGATATAATCGGCATTAAGTTCCAGATAGTCTGAAATTTCACCGTAATCCTCTGACTGCTTCGGAAATGATCCGTCCTCATCTACTGCATTAGCAAATAACGTTATTTCATCTTTTTTATAGGGATCTCTTAACGTTTTAACGTAGTGATAAAAGGAACGTCTCATTCATTTACCGCCTGTTCCGGATTCTCTGCCCATTCTTTACGCTGTTTTTTCTCCTGGGCATACAATCTGGGATTTTTTTTGTAAAATTGCTGATGTTCCTCTTCAGCAGGATAAAACTCTTTTGCCGGCTCTATTTGAGTGACAATCTGATTGGGGTATCTGCCACTTTTTTCAAGTTCGTGTTTCGAACTCAAAGCACTCTGCTGTTGACTTTCATTATAATAGAAGATAACCGGTCGATAACTCTCTCCACGGTCCATGAATTGCCCCATTGCGTCTGTTGGATCCGTCTGCTGCCAATACAATTCAAGTAACTCTTCGAATGTAACTAGGGTCTCATCATATTCAATGTAGACAGCTTCAGTATGTCCGGTTGACTGGCTTTTGACTTGTTCATACGTGGGATCTTTCAGGTGGCCTCCTGTGTAACCAGATACAACATTCACTATCCCCTTCATTTCTTCGAAAGGTTGTACCATGCACCAGAAACATCCACCGGCCAGTATAGCTTTTTCCATAAGTAAACATCCTTTCTCCATTGTAATCTTAAATGAAAGGTTATTATATCATCTTACAGACTCTTCCGGCAAAATAATATTTACTCTAACATCATCTTCCGATAAATCTATCCGCTGCATTGAAAACTGAACGCCGTTTTCCAGCTGAAATTCATTCAGTGCCACTAGAATAAACTGCTGTTCACTGTCGATCCTCACCCAATGCGGCAGGTCAAGCTGCTGACTTAAGACATTCATTGCAATCCCGATCGGTAATTCAAATGTACCTAACTGAATCGATGTGGCTCTTAACTGAAGATTACCCTCGTCTGTAACATATGGATCCATGAGTAGAGTAAAATCAACATCAAACCCAAAAACCTGTAGAGCCCCTGCTAACTCAACGTCTTCATCGATGTTAAGTGTATACCCTGAAAATTCATCGTCCAGTTCATTTTCCAGATATAAATTAATGACGCGGTTTAGCTGTTCTTTATCTGTCAGCACTTCAAACGTCATCGTCTCATCCTGAATGACCACTTCCTCATTAGATTCTTCTACTTGACTCTGCTGAGTAGGCTGAAGTCTCATAAAGACCCATATTCCTGCTGCTATAAGCAGTGTGACTAAAATTAAAAAGGCCCACATCCACCCATTTGTCTTTCGGGATCTATTTCCTCGTGATTCTGCCAATTGTACTCTCCTTTCAAGCTATACATAAGTCATTTTATGTTATTTTATTTAACTGATCTTTCTATCTGTGGTATACTTCTCATGACAAAAAGAAAAAGTCTTTCTAAAGTAGTATACCAAATTTTTTTGTAGGCGTACAGAAAGCGGAAGACAAAGGAGGCTGCTATGTCAAATTTTACAGATCATCCAGTATTTTCAAAAAAATACCTGGTTCTCAATGAGGTCCTTAATGCAATAACACATGGAATTGGTGTGATACTAAGCATTATAGGACTCGTCTTTCTAGTTCAAAAAGGATTAGATTACGGTGGTGTTCTTGAGGTTACATCCTATACGATATACGGAGCAACACTCATCTTACTCTACTTATCCAGTACGCTGTATCACAGTCTGACATTTACCAAAGCCAGACAAGCATTTAGGATCATTGATCACTGCAGTATTTTTCTGCTCATTGCAGGCACCTACACTCCCTATACACTCATTACGATTGGTGGACGTTTAGGCACTGTTTTGACTGCCATCATCTGGAGCATTGCATTGTTCGGGGTTATTTATAAAACAGTCTGGTTTAAGAAATTTCAAGGGTTATCCGTCTGGTTGTATATAGCAATGGGCTGGGTATCTTTATTCTTTCTTAACTATCTCTACCAGGGATTGGGAACCCGAGGGTTTATCTGGTTAGTTTCTGGAGGGTTAGCCTTTACCGTTGGCGCATTATTTTACAGACTCAAGCACGTCAAGTACATGCACGTTGTATGGCATCTGTTTGTATTGACCGGTACAGTCTGCATGTTCTTCTCAATCTATCTCTATACCTAATAAAAGGTGACTTGTAAAAAGCTCAGGCATTCTTCAGTTTAGTTACTGAGGATGCCCGAGCTTTTTTTACTGTTTACGTTTAAATATTTGGAATGTGTGGGAATGACGGTTCTTCTCATCGACCGTCCCTTCCTTTTCTTCCACTAATTCAAACTGACTGTAGTCAATATCTGGAATATACGTATCCCCTTCAAATGACTCATGAATGACTGTCCGGTACAGCATGTCTACTTCATCAAGAAACACGTTAAAAAGTGACACCCCTCCAATAACATGCAGTGGTTTATCCGATGCTGATGCTCTTTCGATCAACTCTTCTTTAGAGTGACAAATTTCCACTCCATCCTGTGAGAAACCTTCATTTCTCGTCAGTACATAGTTCACTCTGTTTTTTAAGGGAGGATTTGGAATACTGTCAAGCGTTTTGCGCCCCATTGCTACGTCCCCAGTCAATGTTATCTCTTTAAAGAAGGCCATATCAGCGGGCAAATGCCATGGAAGCTCCCCATCCTTGCCAATTAACCCATTTTCATCTTCAGCCCATACAAACGTTATCATATCAACACTCCTTTTAATATTTGCACACCCCAACTATTTAGTTGCTCTAGTCAATTATAAGCAATAATCAGACTGCTATTGGTGCTTTTATGGATTTGTGCGGGTTGTATCCGACTACTTTAATATCGTCCATCTCAAAGTCAAAAATACTTTTCTCTTTGCTTAACTCAAGTATCGGAAACTCTCTGATCTCTCTCGACAGCTGCTCATTGATTTGATCCATATGGTTCAAGTACAGATGGGCATCCCCTAAGGTATGAATAAATTCTCCAACCTCAAGTCCCGTTTCCTGAGCAATTAAATGGGTCAATAACGCGTAGCTTGCTATATTAAATGGAACTCCAAGGAAAACGTCCCCGCTTCGCTGATACAATTGACAGCTCAATTTACCCTCATCAACATAAAATTGAAAGAGTGTGTGACAAGGAGGCAATGCCATCGTAGGTACTTCTTCTGGATTCCAGGCAGATACAATATGTCTTCTGGAGTTTGGATTCGTTTTAATGGAGTCGATCACATCTTTAATTTGATCAATAAATCCCCCGTCAGCTGTTTTCCAGGCTCGCCACTGCGCACCATACACATTTCCTAGAGATCCATGCTTTTCAGCGAAACGCTCATCAGACAGGATGTTTTCTCTAAAGGCGGCCATTTCTTTATCGTATAGCTCTTTGAATTCGGCATCTTCCTGAACACGAATGCCAAAATTGGTCATATCCGGACCTTGATAGTCCTCACTTTTGACATAACGCTCAAACGCCCATTCATCCCAGATATGGTTGTTGTTTTCAAGTAAGAATTTGATATTGGTGTCTCCTTTTAAGAACCAAAGCAGCTCACTTTTAATCAGCTTAAAGAATACGCGTTTAGTCGTTAATAACGGAAATCCTTTTTGCAGATCAAACCGCATTTGATGACCAAATACAGATTTCGTCCCTGTACCTGTTCTATCCTGTCTTTCTGTTCCTTCAGCAATAATACGCTTTGCTAAATCTAAATAATTTTGTTCCACATTGAGCACCCCTTATTCATATTGAGACAGAAAGTCCCATCTTGCGTATTTTTCCTCTAGTGTTTTGTTTATAGCTGTCTGCTTTTCAGTCAGCTGATTTAACAGAACATGATCTGATAATGCTTGTTCCATCTCAGCCTGAAGCTCTTCTAATTCTAATTCCAAAGATTCTATTTCGCCTTCAATGCTCTCCCATTCTTTCTTTTCGTTGTATGTCAGAGAGACTTTCTCTTTGCCGTCTTTTTTCTTAGGTGTGTTCTCTTTAGATGGTTTAACCGGTGCTTTGTCTTCCTTCATTTCCTGCGTTTTTTCCAGATAATCGGTCAAAGAAGAATAGGTTTCTTCAATCTGCCCTTGTCCTTTAAATACCAGAAGTTTGTTTGCTGTTTTATCCAGGAAATATCGGTCATGAGAAACAGCAATGACTGCCCCTGAGAAGTGCGAAATATATTCTTCTAAAATTGTCAGGGTCTGAACATCCAGGTCGTTTGTCGGTTCATCTAGAATGAGGACGTTTGGTTGCTGCATCAGTATCTTCAACAGGTACAACCGCCTTTTTTCTCCCCCGGAAAGCTTGTTGATAGGAGAGCCATGCATCGAACGATCAAACAAGAAGCGTTCTAGCAGCTGGGAAACACTAACTGACGTTCCATCAGCCAATTTCACTTCCTCAGCAATCTCTCTTAAGTAAGTGATCACCCGCTTATCTTCGTCAAATTCTTCATTGATTTGTTTATAAAAACCTATCTTAACTGTTTCTCCAACACTCAACATTCCTGAGTCCAGCTCAGTTTCCTGAGCAAGTATATTCAGGAATGTCGTTTTGCCCGCACCATTGACACCAGTGACCCCTATTCTGTCAGTATGCTGGATCAGCAAATCAAAGTGATCAAGGATTGTGATGTCATCAATATTTTTTGATGCATTCTCCAGTTCCAGTACTTTCTTACCTAGACGGGATCCTGACAAACTTAATTCCAAATCTGATTTAGTCACCTGACTATTCACTTTATCTTTAAGATCCGAAAAGCGTTCTTTGCGTGCTTCTTGTTTCGTTCCTCTTGCCTTAACTCCAGCCCTCATCCAAGCTAATTCCTGCTTGAATAATTGCTTCTGCTTGTGCGCCATCTTGGCATCTGTTTCTTCTCTTTCTGCTTTTAATTCAATATACTGCTGATAATTTCCAGGATACGCTTGTATTCGGCCATTTTCCAGTTCCAGAATTTCATTCGACACTCTATCCAGGAAGTAACGATCATGCGTAACCATTAATAGAGCCCCTCGATAACCAGCTAAATAATCCTCAAGCCATTTGATCATCTGGAAGTCCAGGTGGTTTGTAGGCTCATCCAGAATAAGCAGATCCGGTTCCTGAATCAGCACTTGAGCCAAAGCCGCTCTCTTCTTCTGGCCACCTGATAGTGACTTCACCTGCTGGGTACTGTCAGTCAATCCTAAGCGGTTTAATATGGCATCCGCTCGTGAGGTCACATTCCATGCATCCTCCTGATTCATTTTCTTTTCTGCGTCTGTGAATGCCTGCTGAATTTTTGGATCCATTGGATTCTCAGTTAATCGATGTAAAACGTCTTCATAGTAGCGGGCTGCCTGAACGATGGGAGAATCGCCTTCAAAGACTGTTTCGAAAACGGTCTTCTCTTCATCCAAGTTGGATTGCTGACTGAGATACCCAATTTCATAGTCTCCTGGTTTTGAGATGAGTCCCTGGTCCGGTTTCAACTCTCCTGCAACAATTCTAAGAAGACTTGTTTTACCTGTTCCGTTAACCCCGATTAAGCCTACACGCTGGGATTCTTTAATTGAAAACGACAACTCATTAAATAATGTCTTAATTCCATAAGAATGTGTTAGATTCTCAATTTTCCATTCTTTCATACAATTACTCCTCATCTTTTACTCTTGTTAATTCTAGCATAATTCAAACGGCTAATCACTAAACTTAAGATTCTTAATCAGATTGAGACACTTTTGTACTATGATTGACTAGAATCCTGTAATCCGCTATACTGAAGTCAATAGGCGACTATACTTAAGGAATCTTAGGGGGAAAACGATGACTACAGGCACTGTTAAATGGTTCAATAATCAAAAAGGCTATGGATTTATTCAATACAATGATGAAGAAGAAGTTTTCGTACACTTCACGGGAATCACTATGGAAGGATACAAAGCACTTAATGAAGGCCAGGCAGTCGAGTTTGATATCGTAGAAGGGTCACGTGGTCCTCAAGCTACCAATGTTGCTGTTGTTGAAAATGAGTAACCTATATACATAGAAAAAAGATCAGACATCTACTCGATTCTGGTCTTTTTTCTATTTTCAGAAGAGTATTTGATGATCAAGGAGAAACAGTTATGTTGAAAATTTATAGTGACGCTGCAGTGTCTCAGAAAAATACATGTGCAGGTGCAGGCATAGTGATTACTGGTGAGGACCTTTACGAACAATTAAGTATCCCTTTACCTGTTATCTTAGATAACCATTTAGCCGAACTTCATGCCTTCTATCTGGCAGTCAACTGGACGATACAGCACCAACGGACGTCTGAATGGACGACATTCTTTACAGACAGCCAACTTGTTGCACAGGCAGTCAATAAACATCATATAAAAAAAAGCGACTACATGGAAATTTTTGATAAAATCCTTCAACTGCTTGAACAGCTTGATTTTTATGAAGTCAGATGGATTCCCGAAAAGAATAATAAAGGTGCGGATAACCTTGCAAAACAGGCTATCGCTAAACAAATTAAAAAGAAAAGATAAAGAAAAAGGTCTCTGCTATACTCAGTCTGAACGAGCGACTGAGTAAACTGATGACTGATTTCTTTATCTTTTATATTTTTGCAAAAGGATTTCTCTAATTGTAATAGAGGTTGTCAGTTGGGTAAATGGGATCATTAGTAATATCTATCCCCAGCATTTTGATGGTCTGTTCATTCTCACCATTCAAGATAACTGTTGAGTGAGCTTGCGCGTCCTTCAATTTTCCAATTTGCTTGTAAGCTAAAGCAGCTGTTGGGTTAGTTACGGCACTGATCGCCAATGCAATCAGCAGCTCATTAGCGGATAAAGTAGCGACTTTGCTTTGCAGCTCGTCTTTCTTCAAGTTTTGAATCGTTTCTAAGATCATTGGAGCGAGCAAATCGATCTGGTCAGAAATATGAGCCAATGATTTCAGACTATTTACTATAGCAGCTGCTGATGCATCCATCAAAGAGGTTGTACGCCCAGTAATTACTTCGCCATTCGGCAATTCGATAGCCAATACTGCCTGAAGACTAGAATCGTCTGATTGTTTTTGAACTTTTTCAGCATAATCACGCGCAATCATTACAGGCTTTCTGTCTTCTTTCTTTAAATCCATCTCTTCAAGAATCAGCTGCATATGACGCATTGAATCTTCGTCTGCTGTTCCTTTTTTATAATCATTTTCAATAGAGAATGAACGTCTGATAATTTCCTGCTTAGATGCTTCAATGACTACCTCATTATCAATAATCCCCGACTTCAAACGGTTGACACCCATATCAGTCGGTGATTTATATACTGATTCTCTGCCTGTGATTTTCTCGATAATGCGCTTGATCACAGGGAACATTTCGGTATCCCTATTGTAATTCACTGCGACTTCTCCGTAAGCTTCAAAATGATAATTATCCATCATATTGACATCTTTTAAATCAACCGTCGCTGCTTCATATGCAATATTCACCGGGTGTTTCAAAGGAAGATTCCAGACCGGGAAAGTTTCGAACTTAGCATAACTGGCTTCGTTTCCTCTGGCATATTCATGGTAAAGCTGATTTAGACACGTCGCCAGCTTCCCACTGCCTGCGCCAGGTGCTGTGACTACAACTAAGGGTTTCGTCGTTTCAATATAGGTGTTCTTTGCAAAGCCGTTTTCTCCTATTATCGCCTCAACATTGGTAGGGTACCCTTCAATCGTTCTGTGAGTAAGCACTTTTACTCCACTGCGTTCAAGTTTTGACATGAAGATTTTAACATTAGGCTGTTCTTGATAACGGGTAATAAGCACGCTGTTTACAGGTATGCCATATGCACGGTATTCATCGATCAGTCTAAGCACATCATGGTCATAAGTGATGCCATAATCTCCTCTGATCTTATTGCGTTCGATATCACCTGCATATACACAAATGATGATTTCTGATTTATCTTTTAGAGTCGCCAGCAGTTTCATTTTAGCGTCCTCATCAAAGCCTGGAAGCACGCGCTTAGCATGCTTGTCACCAATCAGTTTTCCCCCAAATTCAAGGTACAGTTTTTCACTGTTATCCACTCGATCAAGGATGTAAGCAGATTGTTCTTTTAAATATTTTTCTGTGTCAAATCCAATAGTATTCATAACGTCCTCCAGTTACTTGTAAATTAACTGTTTAATTATAACATTAAAACGTGACTTGACTGATAATTAAATCAAGTTTTTAATAAAACTCAGTCGGCTATCATTAAATCATCCATACCAACCATTTTTTTATCAAGAACGTCAGTGATTGCCTGCTTTTCGACTCCAGGTTTCTTTTCAAGCAATAATTCCAGTATCGTTTTTGCCCCATAATCCATTCCCCGTGCCCCAGTAATCAGCAGGATATCCCCTGTGTTCACTTGTGCAAGACTTGATGACAATGCATCGCAGAGCTCGTTATGGAAATCCACACTTATGCCTTCACTTTCCATTACATCAAGAAAAGCGTTTAGTTCTTCAGCCTTTACCTGATCTTTCTTTTTGACATGGGACTGGCTGACAGTCAACGTTATTCTATTTATTTTCAATTTAGAGAACCAATGCGCCATCTTTTCAGCGTTCTCTTTATTGAGTACGGGTCCATTATTGCCCCGAACAGCATGAACGATATGAATAGACTGATAGGATAAGTTCTCTAATGCCTTCATGCTTGATTCAATATTATTCTCATTGAGAAACAGATCATCCACAATCGTAAATTCTTCATCGTATAAAATATGGAAGCGTCTCTCAACGCCATTAAATTTTTCAATGCCTTTTTTAATTGTCGAAATGGGAACACCATTAACTAACCCTACTGCTATAGCAGTTAAGGCATTATAAATGGAGTGATGTCCAGGAATAGTCAAGTCCACGCCAAAAGAAACAGGGTCTATTCTGTTACCACCGAGTGTCATTATTGGGGTGTTGATATTAACTGTAAAAGAGGGGCGTCCAGAAGATAAGTCAATATCTGAAACAGAGAGATTGCCTTTTGTATTGTCCAAGCCAAATGTCACTACAGTTGCCTCAGTTTCAGAACCTAATTTTTCAAGTAACGGCTGATCGATATTCAGGATAGCTACACTCTGCTTAGAGGCATTTCTGATTAATGATGCTTTTGCATTATAGTAAGCGTCAAACGATCCATGTAATTCGATATGATCCTTATTAATGTTTGTAAAAGCAACGACATCAAAGTCAACGTTTGCTACACGTTTCAGATCTAAAGCGGATGAGGATACTTCCATCGACACATGAGAAACATCAGCCTCACGCATATCAGCCAGGTAATGCTGCAAATCAAGCGATTCCGGAGTCGTCAATGAGCTAGGTTCTACTTTGTCATCGATTTTGATCATGACCGTACCGATCAATCCAGTCTTTAATTGATGTGCCTTGAAAATCGCGTCCGTCATGTACGTAATTGACGTCTTTCCATTAGTGCCTGTCACACCAAACACACTCAGAGCTTGCGAAGGATGTTCAAGAAAGGCGTCTGATAAAGTTGCAAGCGCTCTACGACTGTCTTTCACCACAAATTGCGGGACAGATACATCGTCAAGCTTTCGTTCAACAACTAAAGCTGTCGCTCCCTTTTCCACTGCCTCTTTAGCATAGGTATGTCCATCGGTCTCATAGCCACGGATACACACAAAAAGCGTGTCGGATGAAACCTCGTCAGAGTGGTAGGCTATTTTGCTGATTTCGAGGGTACCCTCTTTAGAGTCCGTCGAGTAAATGTTTATGGATTGCAGTAATTTAGATAATATCATCCTTTTTTCCTCTCTAGCTTTTAGTGTTATGTAATTTTCTTTATATTAAAAGTCGTCCTATTTTTTTCTAATGAAAGACCCGTATATTTGTATATTAATACACCCTTACCATTTTACTATGTTCCTATCAGCTTGTCATGTGAGATGCTCAAGGATTTCATAACCCTTAAATACAGCAATAATTAACAATGGACAGATGTGCTAAAATAATCATACTTCCTTAAGTAAAAATCGTATGACTATGCATATCGTTTGTTTATTATGCACTTAATGGGCCTTTAATTAGAATTTTTTTGATTATTTACCCTGTGTGTTTCTTGAATTACGCCATACATAACATTTGTAATTAAATAGATAAAAATAAAAATGCAGCTGGACAAAAGAAGGTGATCCTCTTTTCTACCCTACATTAAAATCCCTAATATGATAAGGACGAACAAGGCTATGAGATACATCATGATGACACCCAACAACAATCTGATAACCACCTGATTTCTCTCTTTTGGAGATCGAGAGCCCTTTAAAGCTACAAATCCGTATATCAACAGGACTGAAATGATAAAAATAATTAACCAGTTATCCATAATATAGTTCATTATTTTAAGAGACGCATGCCTCTCTCTCCTCCATTCCACTTTGTGAACGTATGATAAAATGCATCGTACTGTGAATTATACTTTAAGTAAGCAGTCAATCCAATACTTATGCTCTTTTTTTATTATTTTTTAAGAAAATGTTCTTCTTCTTTTCTCCGAGTAATCGCATAGATCACAGGTTATCCATTCTAAGTTTCACGGAATCATGGTAGACTTTTAGCATAAAGGAATTCATTGGTAAGGAGCAGGGATGATGAACAAAAACGAATTGATGGACACTTTGGTGGCAAACCGTAATTCGTCACAAGCAGTTCAAATGGAAAAATATATGCGCAATCAGTTCAGCTTTCTCGGAATACAATCAGTCAAAAGAAGAAAGCTTGCAGCCTCTTTTCTAGCAGCAGCCAAAACGAAAAAAAACGTCGATTGGCAAGTGATCGATTTTCTGTGGAATCAGCCTTACAGAGAATGTCAGTATATTGCCTGCGACTATCTAAATATGATGAAAACCAGTCTGACCCCTGACGATATAGCGATTTTAAAGAAACTGGCTCTGAAGAAATCCTGGTGGGATACCATTGATAGTTTAGATAAAGTCGTTGGAACTATCGCTAAGACCTTCCCTTCAGTAAATGACATCATGATGGAATGGAGTACAGATTCTAACATATGGCTCAGACGAATCGCCATCAATCATCAGCGTCTCAGAAAAGAGGCAATGAATACGGCTTTGTTAGAAGCGATCATTATTAATAATTTTAATACTGATGAGTTTTTTATTAATAAAGCCATCGGATGGATACTGAGAGATTACAGCAAAACTGATCCTGAATGGGTTAACGCATTCATTTCAAAATACAAAGATGATCTGCATCCGCTGAGTATTAGAGAAGGGATTAAATACTTGCCTCACTAATCCATTAATAGGCCATGGGTTCAAAAGCCGATGGCCTATTATGAAATGATGTCTCTTTAAATTCATGGTGTTTACATTTCATTCTGTTTTCAATACTGCTTTCTCTTTAAGCTTTTTTTAAACTAAGCTTCCCCATGTAACTTGAGACAGCGCTGAACAGTACTGTGCTGATCATCGTTGTAATGGCTATAGTCAAAAAGATAGTAGGATCTGCAAAATTATTAATGACCACTGCAAAAGCAACTGCCCCATTGCGTTGTCCAGCTGCAAACAAAGAGGTCAGCTGCATCGCTTTATCTGGATTTTTCATTTCGATCATATAACCAACAAACGCTGAGGACAGAATGATTACAATACTCGTCGTAATTACTCCGCTCCCAACTAATTGAACAAGTTCAGGAAATAGACCTAACATCATTCCATAAACGGCTATGTTCATCAGTATTTTTTGAGTTTTAAGTGTGAAAGGTTTTATCTTGATTGCAACGTCCTCAATAAACAATCTTAATGCTGAGCCTACTGCCAGCGGAATCACGATGCTTGCTACTAAACTTCCAACTAGCTCAGAAGAAGTGATTTCAGCTCCATCGATCATTAGCGGAAGCAATATCGGCAATATAACAACAGTTGATAATGTAAGTAAAATCATTGTTGTAACTGCATACGTTATTTTGTTTTGCGTCGATTGTACAAAAGCGATCACTGTCGATGCTCCGGCGCATAAAAATAAAATGACAAACCCGATGGTGTAAACGGGATCGATCGGAATAAATTGCAGAAGTACCCATAACAACACGGGAAGCGCAATGTTATTAAAAAGGACTAGACGCAGGAAATATCCCCAATTTGTTTTGATTGTCTCAAAAATCGTCTTAGGGTGTTCACTGATCCCTGAATTAAATACCAGCAATACAATAAAAATGGGCATGATTAAGTAACTCGCATCATAAATTAGATCTAATAGTGATAGTATCGTGTTCATTCTCATCTTCTCCTTTAATACACTGTTAACTAGCATACTATCTTTACTTACTTAAAGTCAACTTTCCAATGAACTATCTGCTTTTTCTGCACCTCTTTCATTTTCTCATATAAAGGCCCATCGACTGTGAGCAATCTCTAAAGTCGATGGGCCTTATTTGAACATAGTCATTATTAATTTCACTAGAGAACTGAATCATTTCACGTTTCTAGTCCTATGTATTCTCCTCTTATTCGTAACACTACTTATTCAATGTCTATATATCCAGGAAGAAGCCAGCACGCATCAAAGCAGTCGTTTTATCCAGCCTGCTCCTTCCCCCTCGTTATGTTCATAATAGAATTCGGTCAAGTCATCAGACACCATTACTTTATACATATCCAGTAAATCTGGAGCGAGTGTGTAGTCACTCAGTTCTGATTCATTGACCCAAAAAACGTCTCCTTCTATAGAAGAACGCAATTCTCCCGTGAATTGTGTTGCTTGATAGAGGAATACGATGTATCGCTCATCGTTATCTGTTTGAAACTGTTTTGTCCCTACCAGAACAGGATGTGTAATCATTAAACCAGTTTCTTCATAGACTTCTCTCACAACTGCTTCTTTAAACGATTCTCTGTATTCAATTTTCCCACCTGGAAATGTCATTCCAGACCAGACAGTACTTTGCCTATCTTGCAGAACGACTCTTTGCTTGTGATCACGTATCAGACACATATTCGTTAAAATCACTTGCTCACTCATAATCGCCACCCCCTTATTTAGTGGAATCACTCTAACTGTCTACTAGACTATCAGTACTAGTCTCCAATTAGACGTTTTATCCAGTATATCACTTTGTAACGTTTTTATCTTTTAATTAGAGCTATATTTGGCTCTCTGTCACTATTATCCACTTTTTATTGACTGTAAAAAAACAGTGTCCAGTCGAGTCGTTACAGTCGACTTTACTGTTCTGTAATCCTATACTGATGATGAATAAATTAAATAGAAAGTCTTATGGTATTAAGTCAACTATAAGAAATGCATTCTACGATAGAAGTTAATGAAAAATGGCTGCTTTGAATAAACCCACTTATTATAGAGAACTTAAGTTCTCTTAACAAAGGGGGCTAAGGACTTTGCGTCGTTCGTTTAAGAACGCTCTATCACGCTCCTAGGTGGCGTGTAGAGTTGGTGGTCTCGTAGTTGTTTATCCACCAAACGCACAAATTTTCTAGCGGTCAATGCGAGAGCTCGTTTATGCTGATGTTTTGGTACTTCCTGGAACTTTTTCTGGTAATACTCAGAATATTCAGGGAGGTGACGTTTTACTGAATTGGTGGCTTCAATTAAGTAATAACGCAGATAGCGATTCCCCTGTTTGGAAAGTGGTGTTGATTCTTTTTCAAAATTACCAGATTGATTTTTTGGCCAATATAAACCTGCGTATTTAGCTAACTTAGCTTGAGTGGCGAATCGATCAATTTGACCAACTTCTGCGAGTATACCGGCGGTATACACAGGTCCAACGCCAGGGATACTGAGTAAACTCTTCGACTCTGGAATGACATCCAGAATAGCTACAATTGCTTTATCCAAGGCCTTTATTTCTTCCTTATAGGTCCGGATTATTCTGACTTGAGAGGCCAGGACGCTATCAATAGAATTCTGCACTGTTTTACCTAAGCGATAGGAATTTCTGACAGCCTTTTGAAGTCGCTTAGCCAAGTTCTCGGGTTGTCTGAATCGCCCGCGTCCTTTCTCTTGTAGTAAGTCTACTAATTGTTCAAGAGGCATGTAACCAATGTCGTCAAGTGTATATTCAGTTGTGAATAGCTCGATTATCGTTGAGCTGAACGCAGAAGTTGAGCCCTTTTCAGACTTTAATTCATGTTGTAAGACATTACATTTCATGTATAGAATATTCAAGAAGTGTTGCTTTGTACGTGTCATATCCTGGATAAGCTCAAAACGGGCACGAGTTAAGGATTGAAGCGCAACATATTGCTCTTCCTTGATCGGGGATGTATTGAAACGTTCAAGCCGTAAATAATCAGCGATATGAAAAGCATCAAGCCGATCGTTTTTATCTTCTGTAAAGACTTTCATGAAACGTTGGATATTACGCGGATTCTCGACCGTTGTTTCTACACCATGGGAACGTAGTTCCTCGTCTTCATGGAAAAACAAGGCTAAAAGAGAACTATATTTCCCTGTAGCTTCCATGCCAATGACTACACGAGTGAAAGTAAACTGCTTGATATAGTCAAGCGTTTGCTCTTTGATTTCACTGGCACCTAATAGATCGTTGGAGACAGATGTCTCAAATAAAATAGTGGAGTCACTTGTTAGAAAACACGTGTCTAACTTAGTAGAGCTCACATCTAAACCGATGAACAATTTCATGGAAAGGACCTCCTTTCTTTGAATTTGGAATATGCTTAGATACTCTGGGATACCCCTAAAACAAATCGTATGCCTCAACCTCGCGAATGAGTACAGTATAGAAAGAGCTGACAGCCACACCTCTAGCGCTACGACGCTAGTCGTCGAATCAATCACGTACAGCTTATGCGTTTAAAGTACACCGATTTGCCGGGATACAGACTTTAAAATGTAGATTATCTACAAGGAGGAAAAGCAGATTCCCGGTGGACCTATTCCATGGCTCCATTATTAGGGAATATCCCAGAATATCCAAGCAAAACTAACTTAAATGATTAACTATAAATATATAATACGAGGAGGTTAGGATAATGAAAACTCTAGATAGAATCGCCTTAGTTATCTTGATCATTGGTGGGGTCAACTGGCTTCTCGTGGGACTTATTCAATTTGACTTGGTTGCTGAGATCTTTGGTGGACAAGATAATATTCTTGCAAGAATCGTTTATGTCCTTGTAGGTTTAGCTGCTCTTTATTGCCTCAAGTACTTGACATATGGGCCTAGAGGGTATGATGACGATACTACAACCAATAGAAGAACTTAATCAATCAGATACTCACTAATCCCTCCTCATTTAATTTGAATGGGGAGGGATTTCTTTTAGCTTCGATTCTTTTATTTAATACGAATCACACACTTATTGTATTATGGTAGGTTGCAGCGTTTAATTTACTTTATCTCGGATTCATATCTTTTACGATTTAGCTTAATTATGGTACTATAGACCTTGTTCATTAAAATTTGATTTGAAATATTCGCAAAGGAGTGAGAAAGTGTTAACAAATCCAGTATTAATATCAGTAGTAGTCATGGTAGGTTTATCGTTATTTAAACTGAATGTACTGCTTGCATTGATAGTTGCCGCTATTGTAGGCGGATTAGTATCCGGAATGTCATTGATGGATACTATGGAAACGCTGATCGGTGGTATGGGAGGAAATGCAGAAACTGCGTTGAACTACATATTACTAGGCGCGCTGGCTGCGGCTATTCACAGAACGGGTGCTGCCAAAATCATTACTCAGAAATTATCGAAAAGTATGAAAGGTACAGGAAGAACGCTGGTTTTCATTATAGCGTTTATCAGTCTGTTTTCTCAAAACCTGATCCCTGTTCATATCGCATTTATTCCGATACTTATTCCTCCACTCATTGCAGTGATGAATAAACTGAACATAGATAGACGAGCAGTTGCTACCGCTTTGACATTCGGGCTTAAAGCAGCATATATTACTATTCCTGTAGGATATGGATTGATTTTCCACAATATTATTCGAGATGAAATGGCCTTAAGCGGAATGGACATTGGCGATGTTCAGATTTGGCAAATATTGTGGATTCCAGGCTTAGCCATGTTAGTGGGTCTATTGATTGCCGTACTGATTACTTACCGTAAACCGAGAGAATACGATGACCAGACAGGTGTAAAGTTTGGGTATAAAGATCAAGATGAAGAAGAAGTTGTTTTGAATAAAACACATATTTTTGCTCTCATTGGAGCCGTTTCTGCCTTAGTTGTTCAATTGGCAATTGGCTCTCTTGTATTAGGTGCTATTTTAGGTCTTGCCATAATGATTCTAGGCGGAGCGATTAAATGGACTAACCTTGATGGAATGGTAAAAGATGGCATTAGTATGATGGGCTTTATCGCCTTTGTTATGTTAGTTGCCTCAGGATATGGGGATGTTATTCGTGCCACTGGCGGTGTTGAAACACTGGTTAGTTCGGTAACAGGGATTATTGGAGACAATCAGTTCTTTGCCGCAACAGGAATGATCGTCCTTGGTTTATTTATTACCATGGGGATAGGGACATCATTTGGTACAATTCCAATCATAGCAGCTATTTATGTGCCGCTTGCATTGGAATTAGGCTTTAGTCCTGCCGCAACTATTTTACTGATAGGATCCGCAGCAGCTCTAGGCGATGCAGGTTCACCTGCTTCAGACAGCACACTCGGACCCACAGCCGGACTAAACGTCGACGGCCAGCATGATCATATCTGGGACACCTGTGTTCCAACCTTCTCACATTTCGATATTCCAATTATGATATTTGGGATCATTGGTGCAGTCATACTGTAACAGCACTGCATACGAAAATGTAATGATAATAAAGCAAAAGGCTCCAGCCCAGTATCCTTATCAGATACTGGACTGGAGCCTTTTTTAATACTTAAAAATCAGAAAAGTCATTCCTCTGCTTTTTAATTTTTCTGTCTTTTATTTATTCCCAGGATGATTCGTCTGTTTTTGACGCCCTGGTGCTGACATGCTTGGGTGATTTTCATCTTTTTGCTGTCCAGGTGCAAAGTCTCTTGGATGCCCCTCGTTTTTACGTTGTCCAGGTGCCTTATCTCTCGGATGTGAAAAGACCGGTTCGTCTATTTCTCTCTCAGTCAGCGGCATAGTCTGAATACGCCCTTCTGTCTCAGGATAGTCTACTGCACCTTCTAATTCAGTCGTCTCCTGAACGAACTGAATCAAAGCATTAGTAACCTGTCCGGCATCTTCTTGTATAATGGTTCCTTGAGAGAAATCATACCCATCGCCACCTTCAACTATAAAGTTGTTTGTTGCGATAGTATATGTCTGATCCATATCTAATAGTTCCCCGTTTAAGAACAAGTCAGAATCAGCATATAGACCATTATCATCCGTATAAATGATATAGTTCAGTCCTGACGTCTGGAGATCAATCTGCGCGCCGTAACTATCTAATGATCTTTCATAAGAATAAGCGATAATATCTTTCAAATCCTGTCCTGTCATTTCCAGGATAGTAATTGAGTTCCCGAATGGGTCTACTGTAAAGATATCACGAGCCGTAATGTCTCCGGGAGTAATACTTGCACGAATTCCTCCATTATTGGTAATAGCGATATCAGTATTAGCAAAATTACGAAGTGCGTCCGTAATCATGTTTCCTAAAGCCACATCCATTTCCCATCTGCGGTCACGATTAAGTCCGGTATTTGTATACCCTAAAACCTCTGAAAGTAATTCATCAGCCTGTGCATTGTATTGATCAACAATTGATTGAACGTTACTATTGACCAAGTTATCATCAAGCTGGTTTACTGGCTGCATCGTTCCTTCAACTGACACATCACCTGTCTCTGCATCAAATGTAAGATTTAATATCCCTACATTACGTGCATTGCTTCCAGAATGTGCTATAGGCGTCCCATTCACTATTTCAGGCGTACTCAGAGTGGTATGTGAGTGCCCGCCAATGATGACGTCAAAAAAGTCAACCGACTCGGCTAATCTACGATCTGCAGAAATACCGATGTGGTTAAGTGCAATTAAAATATCCACTTCATCGCGTAAGTAACTGTATGCTTCAGCTGTTTCAACATAATCATAAAATTCCAGCCCTACTATACCAGATGGACTTGTAGCCGGAGGATTCTGTGTCAAACCAAAAACACCCACGCTCACGCCATCAAACTCGAACAGTTCATATGGAGCTAATTCTTCTATCGGAATAGTCGGATCTGCTATTCCAGTATTTGCTGAGATCCAGTTAAAATCAGATTCATCACGTCTGTTTTGGAAGACATCCTGACCATAATCAAATTCGTGATTACCTACAGTCATTAGGTCAAGATTCATTTCATTCAACAGCTCGATCATTGGAATTCCATCTAATAAGTCGACTACTGGATTACCGCTGAAAATATCTCCAGCATCCAAATAGAGTGAATGATCAGCGTCCGCTCTTTTTTCATCCAGAAAATAGGCAATTTTACCAAAGTCATCTATATTGGCATGCATATCGTTGGTATGGAAAATTGTTAACGAAAAATCTTCATTATCATCATTTTCCTGAGCGGATACTTCTTCGTTGGCAGTAAAGACTAAAAATAGTGAAAGCAGGCCAGTTGCCCAAACTTTACTTCTATTTTTCATTTTAACACTCCTCTTCTTCATAATGTGAGTTACATAAAAATGAAAAAAGAAGGATGTATCGGTTTGGAATAGACTTTCCAAACACGTCTGATATGTAAATCGTCCGCTTTTTTCATCCGTATAAACCCGCTTACAGGATACCTTATCTATTTTTTAATGACAAGTGATATGTAGCTCACTAGCGAGTGCATTAAACCCCTTACATGTTCATTTTGTTTTATTAATATCTGCTATATATTAGATATTTGAGTCACTCACTTCACTGTCACCTTTGATTCCAATAGCTTCCTGTAGGTCAATGAGAACCAATGCCCTAAGATGTTCATTTTTTTCTATTTTAAAGATCATGACTGCTGCTTTATAGGCATCAATAGCTTCTTCATACTGATCAAACGTATAAAACAATCTTCCTTTAAGCCAATAAAGTCTTCCCAGTGACAGTAATGAGTGTTTCTCCACTATGATATCGATTCCCTGCAGAGTCACAGCTAAGGCTCGTTTGTATAGTTTATTTTCCATAAGACAAAACGCAAAATTATAAATAAGCTTAGCACTAGTCTGAATAGAGGTCTGTTTGTTCTGCATCAGATTTGCTTTCTCAAAGTAGACCAGCGCTTTTTCCGGCTCAGACATATGAGAATAAATTGAGCCAAGAGTGTTTATGATATCGATGGCCAGATCAGTCTGTATTATATTATCCAACGGAATCCTTTCAAGAGTCTCTATGGCTCGTTTACTATTCCTGTCTTTAAAGAAATAGAGCGATCCGGACACCCATTCAAAAAAATAGATATCTTCCAGCGCAGTAGCCAATTTAATTAAGTCTTTGTTTGTTTCCATCAGCATGTCTACTCTATCCATATGTGATTGGTTCAGTTCTTCATAGATTAGGTTTTTCAAAGTGATTAAGAAGTTATCTTGAGAGTAGATCGATTCTTCTCCATAAAAATAAGATACCGTAACCCTTAATTTTTTTGATAATTTTTCTATAAGGTTCCCGTTTGGCTCCAAATCGCCTCTCTCAATCTTACTGACCATTGCCTGAGTACAAATACCTTCAGCTAATTCTCCTTGAGTCATATTTAAATCTTTTCGCCTATTTTTGATTAATTCTCCGACTGCCATAATAATCCCTCACTATTCCCTTTTATTGTAACTCATTATAGTATATACTATAAATAATACTAAATAAATCATTTGTTATATTTACTATTAAAGGAGAGTGGCATATCAATGCTAATCCATAAACGTATCATCCATCCAGAACATTCGACTTGGTGGGATAAAAATGAAAAAAGACTTTTGATCTACTGTTTTACAGCGATGGTAATATTGCTCCTCTTCACTTTTCTTCTAGTGAAAATCGTGGAACAATTTATTTGGGTAGGCATCTTGTGGATTACTTTATTATTTATCCATTCAATGGTATTTTATGTCTGTATGTCGCGTACGGAAGATTTACATTAATATTATTATATAAAGAGATACTGAATACATTTTTTATACGACACTGTAAGTCTTCTTTACTCAAATTAACCTTCAATCACTATATAATAAGGATTAAAAACCTTGGTTCTACTTTACATATAAATTATCAGGTATTAGACAATTATTTATCAGCCATATAGATCTATTCAAAAATCAGTCCTATATTCAGTTAAGTAAAAAGACCCCCAAAAGTTTAGAAAAATTCTAACTTTTGGGGGTCTTTTTATTTACTTGCGTTTACCCCAGTACTGGAAGTAATCCGTACGGAGATATCCGTTATATAATTTACGTTTTTTAGTTGCTCTTTGGCCGTAATGTTCTTCGAAGTCCAGGTCACTGGTGATGATGTATTTGCTCCAGGTTGTCAATGGTCTGAAAGCTTCTCCCATATCACGGTATATCTGATACGCTTCTTCAGGGTCTCCCAATCGCTCACCATATGGCGGATTAGAGACGATGATCCCAAATTCTTTATCTGTTGTAAAGTCTTTCACCTGCAGTTGTTTAAATTTGACACTATGAGAAAGTCCTGCTTCTAAAGCATTTGCCTTAGCAATCTCGATCATACGTCCATCAATATCTGTTCCTAAAATGTCCAGTTCAACGTCATAATCGGCCTGCTCTTCTGCATCCAGACGCACTTTCTGCCATAATTCTTCAGGCATCCAGTCCCACTCTTCACACAAGAACGTGCGGTTAAATCCTGGTGCAATATTATGACCGATCAATGCCGCTTCTAATGGAATCGTTCCAGATCCACAAGTTGGATCAACAAAGGGACGATCCTTGCGCCATGTGGTCAGCATGATTAATGCAGCTGCCATATTTTCTTTTAAAGGGGCTGTTCCTTTATCGATTCGGTAGCCGCGTTTGAATAAACTAGGTCCAGTCGTATCGATAGTGAGTAATACTTTATCATTACGTATCGCTACTTCGATAGGGAATTTGGCCCCTGTTTCAGGCAGCATCCCACTTCTGTGATAGACATCTTTGATTTTGTCAGCAATAGCCTTGTTTACGATTCGCTGCACATCAGGTACACTATATAGCGTTGATTTGATCGATTTCCCGCTGACAGGAAACGCTGAATCCATCATCAGATAATCATCCCATGGTAAAGCTTTAGTCTGCTCAAACAAGTCATCAAATGTTTTTGCAGTAAATTCCCCGACGATTATTTTTACACGGTCAGCCGTTCGTAACCATAGATTAGCTTTTGCTATGTCTTCTTTTTCTCCTTCAAAACGAGCTCGTCCGTTTTCAACTTCGACGCTGTAGCCCATTTCTTTCAGTTCGTTCCCAACAAGTGCTTCAATTCCACTTGCTGCTGTTGCCAGTAATTTATAAGTCATTCCACAGACACCTCTCTTATACTAATAGTATGCACTATTCAATCGTTTACGTAAAGAAATCCTCTCTAAAAAAGAGAGGATTTCAGTCACTATGTACATCACTGTAAGCCATGTTCTGTCTAGAAATAACTGTGAAGTCATTTCAGAGATAACCATCTGTCTGTATGAGGGTTACTCATACCTCTTCTCTCTGTTCATTTCCAGGAGAAAAGTGCCCCTACCATATGTTTGGGTTGCTCACTCGAGGGGTTTACCGCGTTCCACCAATAGCGTTTCCACTATTGCTTCGTCACTGTGGCACTTTCAAGGGTACTCAAGCATAGGTTGCCCCGTAGCTCTTTTTCCTGCCGTCATCTCAATTGCTTGAGAGCCGCAGCTTATGATTTCGCTGCGCACGAACACTACAAGCATCGCAGCTTGTGTGAGCATGGACTTTCCTCACAACCATAACAGTTGCGCGATTATCCGTGATGTACATTATTTAATTATTATTCGTTATCTAATTTCGATCCGAAGACGTGACGTTCCAGATTTGACAGACGCTTAAGAATATCAAAATTGGTCACATTGGATCCAGACTGATTCTGACTCTTGCTTTGCGTATTCATCTGTTTAGTCTGTTCATCCAGTTTGTCAAGCAGACGATTATTTTCAGACTTCAATTTATCCAACTCATTTTGGAATGATTCGTAATCTCTGATGACAACATCTAAGAATTCATCCACTTCAGTTGGATCGTACCCACGAACTTTAGTTTTAAAATCTTTTTCCAAAATTTCTTTTTGAGTCAATTCTCTACTGTCCATTCCTACACCTCATCTATTGTCACTAATTATGATTATTTAAACAGGATTTCCGAATATCTATACTCTTTTCAACTACAAGTCTATTATACCAAATTAACGGCTAAATGTGAAGATAACAGTATTTAATCTTCTTCTAAATCGGTAATAAACCACTGTAATTC
Source organism: Alkalibacterium sp. (assembly GCA_020832185.1). Classification (GTDB taxonomy): domain Bacteria; phylum Bacillota; class Bacilli; order Lactobacillales; family Carnobacteriaceae_A; genus Alkalibacterium. The sequence goes on along the minus strand of JAFIFE010000021.1, from coordinate 4,655 downwards.
ATCAAATGAGACGAGATCTATCTCATAAGTAGTGCTTTCCTGAAAGCTTTTAGCTTTGTCATAGTAAAATTTCACTTTACCTTCGTGCTCCGTGTCATAAAAAAGAAGGCAGCCATCCGTATTTCTCATGATGAAGTCCTGATGATTTTTCAACTGACTCGGATTGGAATATGCGCTGTTTGATGTGTAATTCAAGTAATCTGCCTTTTCTACAATAGAATTAAATAAGGCCTGATTTTTTTCATTCCATTTACTCTGGAAACCAGTATAAGGCAAGAGAATGGCCAACTTTAAGTCGGGATAATCCTTCTTGAGTTTCAGCACTACCTGCCCTACCCAAAGCTCAGTTCCTATGTTTCCTGATATAATAACCCACTCGAGTCCATCATGTATATAATCAGTCAGCCTTTTTTCAAAAAAAAGCTTGATATAATGAAGTTTTGGATCATCTTCGGTGAAAATGGAGACTTCATATGAACGGTAGCCACTTACATATAAATTTTTGATAAACTTTCTCCTCCATTCTAGGTTTCGAAACAATTGTTTGGTAAACTATAGTTAATCTTGCTGTAAGGGTGTGAAAATATTGAGAATCCGTTACCCTAATGGTAAACCTTATCTCACTAATGATGACAAAAAGAAACCGAAAAATCAACTGACAAAGAAAAAAACATCCTATAGTAACCGTGGGATGACACTTGAAGAGGATATCAATAAAACGAATGAATACTATCTGTTGAGAAAACAGGCAGTGATTCATAAGAAACCTATTCCAATTCAGGTAGTCAATGTGAATTATCCGCACAGAAGCGCTGCTAAGATTACTGAAGCCTATTACAAGAAAGCTTCAACTACCGATTATAATGGTGTTTACAATGGCTACTATATTGATTTTGAAGCAAAAGAAACGAAAAACAAAACATCTTTTCCTTTAAAAAACTTCCATGAGCATCAGCTTTCTCATATGGAAGCATGTGTTGATCAGGGTGGAATGTGTTTTGTGATTGTCCGTTTTAGCACGCTAAACCGAGTATTTATTCTCGACTTCCCCGTTATCAAGAAATGGTGGATCCAGCAAACGCACCCGAACGGTAAAAAATCTATTCCATTTAAGGCTTTTGAAGCAGAGGGATATGAACTGAGCTACTCTCTCTCCCCCCGCCTGCCTTATCTAAAGATAGTGGACTCATTGATAGCAAAAAAAGATAGTTAAGAGATGTTTAAGAAAAAAGCATGTCTATTGACTCATTTTTGATATTAGTGTAAAGTTCTTTTTTGATATTGAGTATTTTTTTATATTACGTACTAGCTATATTTAGTTAGAAGACAAGGAGCCTGACATGTCACAAAATGATCAAGTATCAAGGAAAGAGTATAAAAAGAATAATAACAACAAACAACCTAAAGAAAAAAGATCTGCCGGAAAATGGGTCAAGCGTTTGTTTCTTACCCTATTTACTCTCGTATTGATAGCAGTAATTGCTGGAGGATCTCTCTTCGTTTATTATGCTGCAAGTGCGCCAGAAATGACTGAAGACGATTTACTTGGCACCTTCTCTTCAGAGTTAGTTGATAAGGATGGAGAAGTTTTCTACACCTTAGGGGCAGAGAGTAGAAATTTTGCCAACCCCGATGAATTCCCCGACGTCATGATCGATGCTATGACAGCTATTGAAGATCAGCGCTTTGACAGTCACATGGGCGTTGACCCGATTGGTATTGCCAGAGCTGCTGCAGGGTATTTAACTAATCGCGGACAAATATCCGGTGGGGGCAGTACGATCACCCAGCAACTGGTTAAACTATCCGTTTTTTCAACTGCCAGAGAAGATCAGACGCTTCAGCGTAAAGCTCAGGAAGCATGGCTGGCGGTCCAGCTCGAGCGTCAATTATCAAAAGAACAGATTATGTCATTATACCTGAACAAAATTCATATGGCCGGGAATGTTTATGGTGTGGCTACCGCAGCTGAAGAGTATTACGGCAAGCACGTTAGTGAACTGGAAATCCATGAAGCAGCCTTGTTCGCCGGGATGGCGCAGGCACCGAACCGTTTCAATCCGTACGTTAACCCGGATTTGGCCGAAAGAAGAAGAAATGTAGTTATCTCAGTTATGCGAAACGAAGGCATGATCACTGAAGAAGAAGCTTCAGCTGCAATGAATACGCCCGTAACAGAGGGATTGATCGAGCTTACTCAGGAAGAACAAAATCACATGGTGTTTGATGGCTATCTGGTAACTGTATTAGATGAAGTCAGATCGAAAACTGGATTGGATCCATTTACTGCCGGTTTGACCATTGAAACGAATCTGGATATGGACGCTCAGCAGAGAGTCTATGACGTGCTGAATTCCGATGAATACGTCGATTTCGTTAATGAAGATATTCAATCTGCTGTTTCATTAGTAGAAGCCGAAACTGGTAAAGTACGTGCCCTAGGTGGTGGACGTAATCAGGAAGGTCAACTATCGACAAACCGTACCGCTCAAGCTAAAGCAGTGGGTTCAACAATCAAACCTTTAACGACGTATGGTCCGGCAATTGAATTCCTGCAATACTCCACCTATCATCAGATCATAGATGAAGAATACACAGTAGACGGAACGGACTGGTCTCCAAGAAACTACGATCGACAGTTTAGAGGTCAGATCAGTTTAAGAGACGCACTAGTAGATTCACGCAATGTACCTGCAGCTAAAGTGATGAATGAGGACCTGGAAACAGGACAAATTGAAGACTTTTTAACTAATGTTGGAATCGATCCTGAATCTATTAATTCAGCTGACGGAACCATCTTTCCACAAAATGCTATAAATGGATTGATCACCCCACTGCAGTTAGCAGGATCATATGCAACATTTGCCAATGGCGGAAATTATACTGAACCCTATACCGTATCAAAAGTAATCACCGCAGACGGTCAGGAAATCGATCTGACGCCAGAAACGAATCAGGCAATATCAGATTATACGGCTTACATGATAACCGATGTCTTAAAAGATGTTGTGGCAAACCAAACCAATACGTTGGGAATATCCAACCTGCCCCAGGCTGGAAAAACGGGTACCACGAACTTTACAGAAGAAAATCTTGAACAATATAATTACCCGTCTGATGCTGTCCCGGATTCATGGTACGTTGGGTATACATCTAATTATTCGCTGTCAGTCTGGACAGGATTTGACAGTTACGCAGATGGCTATTTAACATTAAACGACGGCACAAGACAACTCCCTAGACATATTTACAGAGAAATAATGGAATACGTGTCCGAAGGCCTTGATAACAGTGACTGGTCCAGACCTTCTTCTGTCACTGAAGTTGCTGTGGAAGATGGATCTGACCCTGCTCAATTGCCTGGTCCAAACACCCCTTCCAGCAATATCGTAACCGAACTATTTGTGACTGGCACAGAGCCTACTGATGTTTCAACTTCTTATGGTGAAGAGCTTGGAGCCCCTTCGGGATTAAGTGCTGATTATGATGAGGAATCTGATGAATTAACCATTACATGGGACGATTATGAACTTGAAACTGATGAGGAATCTGTTTCTTATAATTTATCAGTAAATGGACAATCAACTAGCTTGTCTGATACAGAGGCTACTATCACAGAACCGCCTTCTGGATCATTGACGATCACCCTTTCTGTTTCTGCATTCGGAAACACCGGACCTGAATCGTCAATATCAATTACTATTCCAGATCGAATAGATGAAGAGGAAGAAGAAGAGCCTGAAGAGGAACTTGAAGAAGAGCCTGAAGAGGAACCTGAAGAAGAGGAAGAACCTGAAGAAGATACCCCTGTAACTGAACCCGATCCTTCTGATGATGAAGAGGAAGATGAAGAGATTGAGGAAGAACCTGAAGATGAAGAGCCCGCTGAATCAGAAGATGAGGAAGCGGAAGAACCTGCTGAAGACGAGAACGACGAGTAACTCCTATCATTCTTTGGCCCACCAGCTAAACCCGGTTGATATATGTCCGGGTTGGCTGGTGGGCTTTTTTGCAGTTTTCTCTTATTGGTCTACACTCTGTTCATTAACTTCATCACTAACTCCTATACCTTCATGGCCATGTCCAAACCTATTGAATGAGTCGTGTCCCTCACCTGCCCCATTTATACAGTCAGACAAATAAAAAAACGTATATGTCAGCAGACATATACGTTTACTTATTCATCATCATCGTTAAATCGTGAACCAAAAAACCATTTGCCTCTTAGTGTTCTGATCCCTATAAAGATATTCCATAGGCCTATCAGTATGCCAGTCCCTCCAATAATCGGATCGTGAATGACGATAAAAAGAGACAGAAGCAATATGATTACACCCATTGATAATAAAAAGTACCCATGTTTTTTACCCATTTGGTTAACTCATTTCTGTATCATAGTTGATAAAAATAAACCCAATGCATCTGCATTGAGTTCATTTTTTCATTCGGGTAGCAATGCTACCAACCCATCTATTCAATACTGGGCTACTAGGATTCGAACCTAGGAATGACGGGATCAAAACCCGCTGCCTTACCGCTTGGCTATAGCCCAATTAAGGGCGACTGATGGGGATCGAACCCACGAATGCCGAGACCACAACCCGGTGCGTTAACCACTTCGCCACAATCGCCATACTATTATCTATATACTATCA
>JAFIFE010000018.1 GCA_020832185.1 Alkalibacterium sp. | reverse complement strand
ATCAAAAGTGAATGGACAGTCAAAGGCAATTATTTGAAATTTTCTCCCCCATGGGGGAGAAAGCCCCATTCATTTAGTTAGTAAATCAATCAATGAAATTAGTAGTAATTCTTAACTACAAACTTATTATACGAGGAGGGAAACGGATGATTACAATTGAAAGCCTTAAAAAGAGCTTTGATGACACACCTGTTCTTAAGTCAATCGATCTTCAGGTCAACAAAGGAGAAGTGGTCTGCTTAGTAGGTGCATCGGGTTCCGGAAAAACGACCCTTCTACGCTGTTTGAATCTTCTTGAAACACCTGATGAAGGCAGAATAAAAATCGGAGACAAAGAAGTCTCCTTCGGTGAAAAACCAATCAGTAAAAAAGACATTAAAGAGATACGTAAGTATTCTGGAATGGTGTTTCAGGGGTTCCATTTATTCCCGCATATGACACTGTTAGAAAACATTACTCAAGCGCCTTTGACTGCGAAGCAGCAGGAAAAAGAAGTCATTATGGAAGAAGCACGTGTATTACTTGAAAAAGTGGGATTGTCAGAGCATCAGGATAAGTACCCGGATGCATTGTCTGGCGGGCAGCAGCAAAGAGCAGCAATCGCCCGTGCTTTAATGATGCACCCGGAGGTCATGCTGTTTGATGAACCGACATCTGCACTGGATCCTCAACTAGTGAGAGAAGTGTTAAAAGTAATCGAAAGTCTGGCCAAAGAAGGACAGACGATGGTCATCGTAACGCATGAAATGCACTTTGCCCGCCGAATAGCTGATAAAGCATTCTTCATGGATGACGGGTATATTGTTGAAGAAGGACCTGCTGATCAGGTACTTGCTAATCCGAAGGAACCGCGGACACGAGAATTTCTGGCGCTCCTTGAAGACGAGTAGTCCCAGACGACTAAAATTGAATAACCTATACCGATAGAAAAGGCTTTCTTTTGTTATAGTGTCAGTGATTTGATATGCTGTTTATGTAGACACTATACGAAGGGAGTCTTTTTTTCATGAAAATTAATGCAGCGGTTACATCGGGAGAAGGAAAAGAGTTCGATATTCGAGAAATTGAGTTACAGGATCCGAAAGCCAATGAGGTACTGATCAAAGTGGTTGCTTCAGGCGTGTGTCATACGGATATGGTAGCTAGAGATACAGGGATTACACCAAAGCCGGCAGTGTTGGGGCACGAAGGATCAGGTATTGTTGAAAAAGTTGGATCAGGAGTTGAACACTTTGAAGTAGGGGACCATGTGGTAATGAGTTATGTGCATTGCGGGAATTGTGAGCAGTGTCTAACAGGTCATCCCGCAACCTGTGAACAGTTGACTCCTATGAACTTCGGAGGAAAAGCGCAGGACGGGACGCATCGTCATTATGAAGGGGAAGACGAACTGTCAATGTTCTTTGGACAGTCCTCCTTTGCCACCTATGCCATTGCTCATTCAGATAATATTGTCAAAGTACCTGAAGAGGTTGACCTGACCATCTTAGGCCCGCTTGGATGCGGCATACAGACCGGTGCAGGAACAGTTCTGAATAACCTGAAACCGGAATTTGGCAGCAGTATCGCTATATTCGGCGCCGGGGGAGTGGGGCTAAGTGCTGTAATGGCAGCTAAAATAGCCAACTGCGAACACATTATTGCGGTCGATGTACATGACAGCCGTCTGGAAATGGCGAAAGAGCTGGGAGCGACCCATGTATTTAATGGCAAAGAGACAGACAACTTAGTCGAAGAAATAAGAGAACTGACTGGTGGAGGGCTTCACTATGCTATTGATACCACAGGGGTCTCGCCAGTCGTAAAACAGGCACTGCAGAGCCTGCGTTCAAGAGGAGAGCTGGCCATTATCGGCGTCGGGTCAGATTTCGAAATGGACCTGATGCAAGACTTGATGGCAGAAGGAAAAACCATCAAAGGGGTTATTGAAGGTGATGCAGTTCCGAAAGTCTTTATTCCAAAACTGATCACGTATTATCAGAACGGGCTCTTCCCGTTTGATAAACTGATCAAAAAGTATGACTTTAAGGATATCAATCAGGCATTCAAAGATTCAGAAAGCGGCGAGACCATCAAGCCTATACTGAAAATCAGTCAGTAAGACGATAAATAGTTAAAGACCATAAGCGCCCAATTGGGGTGCGCTTATGGTCTTTTTGTATAACGATTAATTCAATTCAGGCCAGTAGCCTTTGTTGACTTCGATGAGATCATCGAGTAATTCTTTGGCAACGCCGGCACTTGGGACGATTTTAGATAAGCTCAGTGCCTGCCATAGTTTCTGGTAGCTGCCTTCAATATAGGCTTGGACAACCAGTTTTTCAACAGTGACCTGCTGAAGCATCAGGGCTCTTTCGAATTCAGGTATTTTACCTTGAGCTAACGGCTCGGGTCCACCGCTGCCAACAATACAAGGCACTTCGACCATCGCGTCATCATCAAAGTTAGCGATCGCGCCATTATTTTCAACGATCAGAAGCATACGCTCTTTGGCATTTAATGCTATGGCACGCGCCAGATCAACAATAAAGGAAGCATGACTATCGATATGGAAACCGCCATCTACTGCGGTCCCTTTTTCAATAATGTTTCTAGCTGCTGTGAATACTTCTTTTTCGCGACCGGCCATGACTTCGTTGGCACGGGTAAATTCGATATTAGATGTGCCGACTTCGTAATCCGGATAAAAATAATATTTCAGATACGTATTTGGTAAAAAGCGGGGTTCGATCGCCAGTAAATCTTTTGCTTTTTTATGAGTGGCCTGCCAGCTTTCGTCCATATGCTGAGTATCGACTTCTACTTGAGTTAAATAGCCATTTTCTGCGACATACTCTTTGATCTCATCCAGGTATTCGTGACCGGACTCTTTATCTTTAACACTCGTCCACCAGCCAAAGTGGTTCAGTCCAAAGTAGCTGACTTCCAGCTCATCCGGTTTCTTGTCGATGATCTGAGACATTCTTCTCAAGGTTCCGACAGGCATATCACATATATTTAGTACTCTTGAGTCTGGACGCATCACACGGCAAGCTTCTGCCACAATCGCCGCTGGGTTTGAGTAATTGAGCATCCATGCATCTGGAGAATAGGTCTCCATGTGATCGATGATCTCGAGCATCCCTGTGATGCTTCTCATCCCATAAGCAATTCCACCTGGTCCACATGTTTCCTGACCCACAACGCCATATTTCAATGGAATTTTCTCATCCTGTTCACGCATTTCATATTTCCCGACTCGAATATGCGCCATGACAAAGTCAACATCTGTGAAGGCTTCTTTTGGGTCAGTCGTATAACTGAATGTCAGATCAGGAGCCTGTTCTTTTAACAGTATTTCCAGCGCTTCACCTAGCACAGCCTGTCTGTCACCATCGTTGTCGTATAATTTCAATTCTCTCATCGGAAAACGGTCACTGTTCTCAAGCATCATCATAACAATACCTGGAGTAAACGTGCTTCCGCCACCAGCAATAACTACTGAAAAATCTTTATTCATTTAAATCGTCCCCTTTTAATTGATTTCTGTTACATTTCTGTTAATCTTCGGATGGTCTTCCTAAATACTCTTCAAGTGATCGCCTTACTTTGTTAACTTGAAGACCATAGACGACCTGGACATTTTTATCTTTAATAATGACTCCACTTGCACCCGTCTCATCTCTTAGCAAGGCTTCATTGACAGCAAGAGGATTATCTAATGTTAAACGTAAACGTGTATAACAGTTGGTGATCGTTTTAATGTTTTCATCTCCACCTAATGCCTGAACAATGGTTCCAGCCATGCCATCCTGTGCTTTATCTGTCTCATTGCCGACGACCCCTTCAACTAGATGACCAGATTTTTTTGCCTGATAATCTTTCTTGGAGTAAAGACGTGTTTCACTTGAAGAGTCTTCGCGTCCGATCGTTCTATAATTGAATTTTGTAATAAGGAAACGGAATAACGCATAATACAGTCCGAAGTAAATCAGCCCAACTAGGATATACAATGGCCAGCGGGTGCGTTCGATCCCGAGGGGCAGATTGTATAATAGAAAGTCAATAAAGCCATTGGGTCCGATTGCTCTAACACCTAGTAAATTCAGTGTCACCATGCTTAATCCGCTTAAGACGGAGTGAACCACAAAGAGTAATGGAGCAATAAACATGAATGAGAATTCAATCGGTTCAGTGACACCTGCAATAAAGGAAGTAAAGACAGCAGGAATCAGAATCGCTTTTGCTTTTGCCTTATGTTCAGGCTTAGCCGTGTGGTACATTGCCAGACAGGCACCAAGTAACCCAAACATTTTAGATATTCCACGGGCATCCCAGATGACACTCTCTGATAAGACTCTGATAGACGGTTCGGCCATTTCTGCGAAATAGATATTTCGTGCCCCTTCGAACACTTCGCCCCCAACTTCAGCCACACCGCCTAAAGATGTGTACAGGAATGGAGTATAGACTAAGTGATGCAGTCCGGTCGGGATAAGTAGACGTTCAAGGGTCCCGTACAGGAATAAGCCGAAGTTTCCAGCCTGGTTGATGAAAATCCCAGTAGAATCAATAGCGGACTGAGCGACCGGCCAGATATAACTCATCCCTATTGCAGATAATACAACGATTGGGATCAGGATAATGAAGACAAAGCGTGATCCGCCATAAATCTGAAAGGCGTTGTCAAACTCGATGTCCGCGTATTTGTTATGAACCAGGGCAGTGATCACACCTAAGATGATGCCTAGAAACACACCCATATCCAGGACTTGAACACCCATAACCATCGTTTGTCCTGTTCCTCGCAGGGCATCAGGGTCTGCCAGTAATCCGTTTAACGACAGGAAGTTATTCATCGCATGTATAAAGACTAAGTAGCCTAGTAATGAAGTAAAGCCTGCTTCCGCTTTTTTCTTGTCTGCTAATCCTACAGCTATCCCCACACAGAAGATAAGCCCTAAGTTAGTCAAAATCGATACAAGGGAACCGGAGAGGATGGTCCCGAATCCCATGGTGATTGGATTATTCAAAAATGGAACGGTTTCGATAAGCTGTGCATTTGTAAATAAGTTTCCAATAGCGATCAAAATACCTGCTATGGGTAAAATAAGGACGGGAATGAACATTGCTTTAGCGAACCGCTGCATGCCATTCATTAGTGTGTCTTTCATAAAATCTTTCCTCCAATTAGTTTTTTTCCTTTTAGATGGTGTGCCTAAAAGAATGACTGGGTTGATAGATTGAGTATATCGTGGAAGCGGTTAAAATGTTAGGGGCATAGACGCAAAGGGAACGTGTTTCCTAAAAGCGAAACACGTTCCGGGTAAGTATTGATTAAACTATTGATTAAGGTAACGTTCGATTATGAGCTCAAAAGATAGCAGAACACCTGGGAAGAAAAGATTCGGCAGCAGATTACGGTCATCCAGTTTGTGTGAATCGTGTATCTGGATATTCAAGTCTGACAATTTGGCGATCCGATTTTCTGATTCTTGAGTAATCGAAATGGTGAAAATACCGGCTTCAGAAGCTTTTTTCAGTTTTTCATAGACTTGCTCAGTTTCACCTGAACGAGAAACAACGAGCATAACGGCGATATCGTTTAAGTTATTTTCAAATATACCGACAGAATCAGAGCCACTTGCCAGCATGGCTTTTTTACCAAGAGTGAGCAGTTTTTTATACATATATTCAGCAATGATTTTAGAAAAGCCTGTGGCATAGAGGAAAATGTACTTCTCCTTGTTCATCAGAACGGTTCGTATGAATGTATCCATCGTTTCCTGAGAACAGTTGACAAACAGGTTTGAAATCTCCTGACTGACTAGCAGACTGTCGGAAGATTCTTCGCTGTATTCTGATTTTTTCACTAATGGGAGCAGCGAGTAATACATGTCTGTAAAGCCTGTAAACCCCAACTTCTTCGACAACCTGATAACGGAAGCCGGAGAGGTGAATGTTTCTCGTGCGACTGCTCGAACACCCATATCCTGGATATCGGATATATTATCAACGACATATCTTAAAATATCGTTCTCCAATTTAGTCAGCTGCTTGCCTGATGTCAATTTATTTAAATCAATCAAAGGGAACTCTCCTTTCTATAAGCGTTTATTTTGGATAGCTTTTCTCACCTTCTGTAATGATTTGACACCTTGCTCATCAAGTGAAACCATTAAATTAACAAAAAGTGCATCTAAAATACTTAGTTGAGCAATACGCGATGCGAGTGCTTCGGAGCGATAATCGGTCTCTTCCGACAACGTGTACAATGGGATATCTACGGACTGACTCAAAGGGGATTGTGTATATCCAGTAATTCCTATAGTACTGACGTTATTTTCCTTAACCGTTGTCAAGATATCAAGAATATCTTTTGATTGACCTGTATGGGAGATGAGAATAGCCACATCATTTTCTTTAAGTTGAGATGCAGACATAAGCTGCAAATGGGAATCGATTTGAGCGTTAACTGTCAGCCCAGTTCGAATGAACTTGTGATACCCGTCCAGTGCGATAATATTTGATCCACCAAATCCGAAAAATTCTATCTTTCGTGCTTTCAAGATGGTATCAGCTGCTTTTTTAAATTCATTTTCATCAATAACTTTTAACGTATCTTCCAGGGTTTTTATATTAAAATGGAATACCTTTTCGAGTACAGTCTTCTTATCATCGTCTACATTTATCAGCTCATGCAAATCCCCCATGTTACTGGAAGCTTCCGCCGCAAGTGAAATCTTCATATCCTGAAACCCTTTATACCCTAACCTCTTACAAAAACGAAAGACTGTAGAATCTGCAACGTTCAATTCCTCAGCAACTTGGTTTATGGTTCCATGAACAATTTTATCTGGAGACTTGAGTATATAATCAGCTAGTGAATGTTCTTTTTCACTCATTGTTGAACTTAATAAACGTATACGTATATTTAAAGGCTTACCGTCTAATGATTTATCCATTGTTTGTCCTCCAGTCTATCTCTAAGTACAGTATAAATAAAGTTGAGGGAAAAAGAAATATTTTTTTGTAAAACGGTTGCAAAGAATAAAATTCTTTCGTATACTAAATCTATAGAAAAAAATTTTATGGAGGAGATTTTTATGAAACTGGGAATATGTGGGCTAGGAAAAATGGGTTTGAATCTCGCTGACAACTTAATTGGGAATAAATATGATGTTGTGGCATACGATATTAATAATGATTTAGTTGAATCAGCAAGCGCATTAGGAGCTATAGGTGTAAATTCAGTAGAAGAACTTACTCAAACATTTAATGAGAAAAAAATAATATGGATGATGGTTCCAGCGGGAGATGTAACAGAAAACCTAATGAATGAACTCACTCCCTTTTTGTCAGAGGGAGATATCTTGCTAGATGGAGGTAATGCATTCTACAAAGATTCAATACGAAGATACAAGCAGTTAAAACAGATAGGCGTACATTACGTAGATATTGGGACAAGTGGAGGGATGGAAGGGGCTAAAAATGGGGCATGCACAATGGTAGGGGGAGACCTTGAAGTTGTAAAAGAAATTGAAGAGATTTTTAAGAGCGTATCAGTTGAAAATGGGTATTTATATACAGGGGAATCTGGAAGCGGCCACTTTTTAAAGATGGTGCATAATGGAGTAGAGTATGGAATGATGCAGGCGATAGGAGAGGGATTTGATATCTTAGAAAAGAGTCCTTTCGATTTCGATCATGAAGCTGTCGCTAAGGTATGGAATAATGGATCGGTAATACGTTCATGGTTAATGGAATTAATGGAAGGTGCTTTTTCTCAGGATCCTAAGTTAGATGACATCAAAGGGATAGTACACGCTTCTGGCGAAGGGAAATGGACAGTTGAAACCGCTATGGAATTAGAAACAGCTGCACCAGTTATCGCTTTGTCCTTAATGATGAGAAATCGCTCACTGGAATCTGACACATTCAGCGGAAAAGTCGTTGCTTCATTAAGAAATCAGTTTGGTGGACACTCGGTTGAAAAACAGTAACTTACAATACAGATAATAGAGGAGAGTTAAAATGTCTAATACAATGTTGATTATAGTCGCCCTTGCAGGTATTTTCGGGCTGTTATACTTAGTTATTCGTACTAAATTACACGCATTTGTAACAATTTTATTAGTTAGTTTACTAGTAGGAGTAGGAACAGGGATGCCTTTAGATGGTGTCATTGCCTCTATTCAAAGAGGAATGGGAGGCACTTTAGGCTTCGTAGCCATAGTAGTAGGGTTAGGCGCAATGTTCGGGAAAATGCTCGAGATATCAGGTGGAGTAGAAAGACTGGCAAGTACCTTACTTGAGAAGTTTGGCGAGGACAAAGCGCAATGGGCTTTTGGTATCGCAGGATTCTTAGTGGCTATACCCGTATTCTTTGATGTAGGATTCATTATCCTGGTCCCTATTGTATATGGACTTCAAAAGAAAACAGGACGTTCACTTCTGTATTACGGCATACCGTTGCTGGCTGGTTTAGCAGTTACTCATGCGTACATACCACCCACACCTGGACCGATTGCGGTTGCAGATCTAGTGGGAGCAGATTTAGGATGGGTCATACTGTTTGGTACGATTGCAGGTATTCCATCAATGATTCTGGCAGGTCCAGTTTTCGGTAAATTCATTGCGAAGAGAATACATGTGGAAATCCCTGAATATATGAATTTTGATGATAAAGAGTGGGATAAAGAACTTCCTAGTTTCAAGTTGATAGCTACAATTATTCTTATACCTTTAGCACTGATTTTAACGAATACGCTATCAACAGTGTTGTTTGAAGCAGGAAGTTTGATTCGAGATATTACGACTTTTGTCGGTAATCCAATCGTCGCTTTGCTAATTGCTACTTTGATTACGTTCAGAATTCTGGGAACCAAAAGAGGTTACACTAGAAAAGAAGTACAAGATATTGCAACTAAAGCGTTAGAACCTGTCGGAATCATTATTTTAGTAACCGGAGCGGGTGGCGTTTTCAAAGAAATACTGATTGATTCAGGAGTAGCTGATATACTTGGTCAGCAAATGGCAGCATCACCGCTACCTCCAATCTTACTGGCATTTCTAATTGCAGCTGTCGTGCGTATTGCACAGGGATCTGCAACAGTTTCTATGGTAACAGCAGCTGGATTAATGGCTCCTATTTTACCTGTGATGGGTATAGAAGGTCCTGCACTTGCTCTTATTGTAATCGCAATCGCTGGTGGAGCAACTGCATTCTCACATGTGAATGATTCAGGCTTCTGGTTAGTATCAAGATACTTTGGGTTAGATGAGAAAGATACTTTGAAAACATGGACAGTAATGGAGACCATTATTGGATTTGTCGGTTTAGGGATGGCAATGTTAATTGGTTTGTTTATAATGTAATAGAGAGAAAGACAGATTAACCTAAAGCATTTACTACAATAGAAAGGATTGCTTGCATGAGTAACTATTCGATCGGCGTAGATATTGGAACAACCAGCTGTAAGGCTGTTCTTTTTTCAGAAAAAGGAAAAAATTTACATCAAGCAACGGTAGAATATCCGCTACATACTCCTGAACCTAAGGCAGCTGAACAAGATCCGTATGAGATATACGAAGCAGTCATACTGGCTGTTCAATCTGTAATGAACACATCTAAAATTGAGCGCTCATCTTTACAAGTCATTTCATTCAGTGCTGCGATGCATAGTTTGATTGCGGTAGATGAGAAGGGAGAGCCTTTAACGCAAACGATTACTTGGGCAGATCAGCGAAGCGAACCCTATGCAAAAATGTTAAAAGATACAAATGGACAATCTATATATGAAAAGACAGGGACACCTATCCATCCAATGTCTCCCTTATGTAAGCTGATTTGGTTAAGAGAAGAAAAACCAGCTATTTTCAATAAGGCGAGTCGGTTTATAGGAATCAAAGAATTCGTGTTCTACAGATTGTTTGGTGAATATGTCGTTGATTATTCTATTGCATCTGCTACTGGATTATTTAATATGAGACAGTTAAATTGGGACAAAGAGGCGCTTGAAACAGCGGGGATATCTGAAAGCAGATTGTCTAAAATCGTTCCAACTACCGAAATATATACTCATATGAAAACTGAAGTAGCTGATAAAATGTCTATTAATACTGATACACCAGTTGTTATTGGTGCTAACGATGGGTGTCTGGCTAATTTGGGTGTAAATGCTATCGATAAAGGTGTAGTAGCAGTAACCATTGGAACTAGTGGGGCAATTCGTACAGTCACTGACAAACCAGTAAGTGACCCTAAAGGAAGAATATTCTGTTATGCATTAACGGAAAATCATTGGGTAATTGGTGGACCAGTCAATAATGGAGGTATGATTCTCAGATGGCTTAGGAACGAGCTGTGTTTGGAGGAAACGAAGGAAGCAGAGTCAAGAGGAATAGATTCATACGACGTTATGACCGAAAAAATGTCAAGTATACGAGCAGGATCCAATGGCCTCATATTCCACCCTTATTTAGCTGGAGAAAGAGCTCCCTCGTGGAATGCAAATGCAAAAGGCTCTTTTTACGGTCTTGCTTTGCACCACAAAAAGGAACATATGATGAGAGCAGTACTTGAAGGAATCAATATGAATCTGTACATGGTGCTTTTGGCGCTTGAAGAAGTAATAGGTATTCCAGAAAAAGTGCATGCTACTGGAGGGTTTGCAAATTCTACAGTGTGGCGACAGATGCTTGCCAACATTTTCAACCAGGAGGTTCATGTTCCGGAATCTGTGGAAAGCGCATGTCTAGGAGCTGTAGTTTTAGGGCGCTATGCCATTGGAGATATTGATAATCTTAGCGATGTGAAGTTTATGGTGGAAACAACTGAAATCAATCACCCTGAACCAGAAGAGGTAGCTATATACGAAGAACTTATGCCTATTTATATTCGTCTTAGTCGATTGTTCGAGGAAGAATACGAGGCTATTACCAATTTTCAGCTTAAATATCAATAATAGTAAAGTCGCTTGATCATAACAATAGATCAAGCGATTTTTTTAAAAAGGTAAAAAAAGGATTTAAGATAATAGACTAGTAAATACGGATGATGTAAAGGAGGAAGGGAAGTGCAAGAACTTCCCGACACTTATGCTGGAGAAAAAAGAGTATGCAAATGGTCAGAAAGTGTATGTTTTAGAAGATGAGTTCCTCATTTATTACTACGAAGACGGAACTGAGAAAGCTAAAGGCCCTTTTAAAGATGAGATGATGGAAGGCGAATGGATTTTTTACCGTAAAACTGGAGAATTGTGGCAGGTCGGTCACTTTAAAGACAATAAGAAAGATGGCCGATGGCAGCGTTATGACAGGGAAGGTCAACTGGAATATGATGAAGAATTCAATGAAGGCAAAGTCATAAAGAAAAAATAAAAGAGAATACAAGGCAGAAGGCGCTGAATGCAGAATAGACATTCGGCGTCTTTTTCTGCGCATGGTAACGCATTCATTTTATACATAAAAAATGCATTAAGAACTCTTTTTAAACAAAAAACAGCCTTTTTCATAAATTTTATTGCATAAAAATAGGTATAATGGTATTATTCTTTTTAAGTCATTACAGATAAAAGGAGACAGGACTTATGAAGAAGAGTGTAAAAGGAATAATTGCCTTACTTATATTAATGAGTACGTTTATGATCCCGGGGACTTCAGCATCTGCTGAAGATGGATCAGCTTTACAGCGAGTGCAAGACGAAGGAGTCCTGGTCGTTGGAACAAGTGCGGATTTTCCGCCATTTGAATTTTACGCCGTTGTAGACGGTGAGCGTCAGGTCGTTGGTATGGACATGATGATCGCTCAAAAAGTTGCGGATGATTTAGGCGTGGAGCTGCAGATTCAGGATATCGGCTTCGATAGCTTGCTGCCCGCTCTGGAAGCGAGAAATGTCGATGTGGTCATTGCTGGGATGACGCCTACTGCAGAGCGTCGTAGAAGTGTGGATTTCTCAGACATATACTTCCAGACTTTCCAGAATATCATGGTGCGAGCTGAAGATCAGGATGTCTATGATTCGATTGAATCACTTAGTGGTCTGACGGTCGGGGTGCAATCCGGGTCACTCCAGGAAGAGCTGGCAAACCAGATTCCAGATGCACAAATCATGAGTCTGACAGACTTGAACGATTTACTGTTGGCATTAAAAACAAACCGAATTGAAGCCATCGTGATGCAGGGACCGAATGCAGTAGCTCATGCAGAAAATGATTCTGACTTACATACATTTGTAGGGGATTTTGAGCTGGATGATGATGATCAAGGGTCTGCAATTGCATTTAGACCGGGAGAAGATTCATTGGTCGAAGCGGTCAATGAAAGTCTGGCAGAAATCGAAGAACAGAACCTAACTGAAGAGTATCTGGCTGAAGCTGGAGAATACATGGCACAAACAGAACTCGACGAAGACGGGGAAGAAATTGAAGAAGGCTTTGTCTCCAGTTACTGGGAGTACTTCTGGGACGGGACACTGATCACATTGCTTATTTCTGCTTTAGGTGTGATTTTTGGATTGATCATGGGGTCTTTATTAGCCTTGATGCGCTTGTCTAAGCGAGTGCTGATCAGATTCCCGGCAACTGCCTATGTTGAATTCGTGCGTGGAACACCCTTATTGATTCAAGTCATGTTTATCTACTTTGCTTCAGGTATGTTCTTTAATCTGCCGGCACTGACAGCGGGGATAATAGCTGTATCGCTCAACTCAGGGGCGTATATTGCAGAAATCATCAGAGGGGGCATCAACTCAGTCAATAAAGGGCAGGATGAAGCCGCAAGAAGTTTAGGTATGAGCAAGAAACAGACAATGCGTCATATCGTTTTCCCTCAGGCACTTAAAAACATCTGGCCTGCATTGGGTAATGAATTTATTACGATTATTAAAGAATCCTCCATCGTCTCCGTTATTGGGGTAGGGGAACTGATTTTCCAGACAAGAGTGGTTCGTTCGATTTCATTCCAGGGTATTTTACCATTGTTCGTCACAATGCTGATATACTTTGTACTGACGTATACTCTAACGAAACTCTTGAACTTCTACGAAGGGAGAATGAACCATGATTAAAGTGAACCACTTGAAAAAATCGTTTGGAAAAAATGAAGTACTGAAAGACATCAATGAGGAATTCAATCAGGGAGAGGTGGTTGTCGTAATCGGCCCATCCGGTTCGGGGAAATCAACCTTCCTGCGTTGCCTGAATTTACTTGAAGAACCGACTGAAGGTGAGATCGTGTTTGAAGGAACGACGCTGACTGGTCTGAAAGAGAAAGAGTTGAATCAGCTCCGTCAGAAAATGGGGATGGTGTTTCAGCAGTTTAATCTGTTTCCACATAAGACCGCTAAAGAAAATCTGACAATAGCACCAGTCAAATCAAAAGGGATAAGTCAGCATGAGGCAGATCAGAAGGCTGTTCAATTGTTAAGACAAGTCGGTTTAGGGGATAAAGAGAATGCCTATCCTTCAAGCTTGTCAGGAGGGCAGCAGCAGCGTGTAGCGATTGCCCGTGCGCTGGCAATGGATCCCGATGTTATGCTGTTCGATGAACCGACATCTGCATTGGATCCTGAAATGGTTGGGGAAGTACTTAAAGTTATGAAAGACTTGGCCCAGTCAGGCATGACCATGGTCGTCGTGACCCATGAAATGGGATTTGCCCGTGAAGTGGCAGACCGTGTCCTCTTTATGGATGATGGCTTGATTGTTGAACAAGGCTCACCTGAAGTTATTTTTTCTAATCCTAGACATGAACGTACAAAGGACTTCTTATCTAAAGTATTATAAAAAACATAATGTCACCTGTTTTCGGATACATATCGAGGACAGGTGTTTTTACATAGAAAAGTGACTTTTGATAATAAATGACTAGTTTAAAAGGCCTTTTACTTAATTAGACAAAATTTTTACAAAAAAAATATAAAATAATTCTTTATAAATTAAAAAATTTGTAATATGATTAACTCTATCACTAGTTGAGGTAAATGTATTAAGTGATGACTGTAAGGTTGACTGCAATTATCTTGAGGGAGCATTTTGTATGGCGCTGGTATTATGGGGAATGGGTTTTTTATTTCTTAAATATAATTTCACATTGCAGGATATGAGTCTGTTCTATTTAATGACTAATTTATTTGGACTGCTTATTCTGAAATTAGGCCTCGACGAAATTGAATCTACCGCTGTTCAAAAAATAAACGATCAGCTGTGGTTTTATGGTGTCATGAACGTACTGATACTCGCTTGTAGATTGTTTGATGTTCATGTCTATGAAATAGGTCTTGATTATTTCGAATCTTATATTCTTGCAGTTACACTGCTGTTTGCACATTTCTATGTCTTCTTTTTCCCCTTGTATATATTCTCAACCTTAGTAAAGTTAGATACCCACCTTCTTCAAAAGCCATTTTCTTATTCTGTGACCTATATGGTTCCTATTGCAGTGACTCTAGCCCTTGTAAGTTTTTTAACCGTTACGACTGATCTAGTTAGAGTTTTATTGTGGGTAACGATTATCGTCCTTGAACTTCATGCATCGCTTAGGCTGATTATAATCAATAAAAAAACGGATAAATTGGACCTCAAGTTACGTGAAAGAGTCAGAAATCTGTTTAAAAGAGCAGTTTAAATACCTATTTGATTATTATACTTCCCGCAAGAGGAGAGGCTTTCCCCGAAGCCTCTCCTTTTTTATGGATAAATACAAATGTGATAAAAATAGTGTATTCATAGTCAAGCATTTAATTGTCAGCTCTATTTGGTTCGAGTGCGACAAATAACTTGTAACCCTCTGTCATTCATTTTAAAATAAAGTTAATATATAAGGTAAACAAACTATTGGAGGGCAATCATGTCATTTATTCATAACGACTTCATGCTGCAAAATGGAACCGCTAAACTGCTGTATCATGAACTGGCTAAGGATTTACCAATCATCGATTATCACTGTCACTTGGATCCTAAAGAAATTGCGGAGGATCATGTATTTGAAGACATCACTGAACTATGGTTGGCAGGGGACCACTACAAGTGGCGTGCCATGCGTGCTAATGGGGTGTCTGAAGACCTCATCACGGGCAAGGGCTCATCTAAAGAGAAGTTTAAAGCGTGGGCTGAGACGGCTGAGCTAGCCTTAGGCAATCCGTTATTCCACTGGACTCAGCTGGAGTTGAAACAGTACTTTGACATTGACGCGTTATTAACAGGTGAAAACTGGGAAGAGATATACAATAAGGCAAATAAACAGTTGAAAAGTGACGGCATGACTGCTCAGTCACTGGTGAAAAAGTCTAACGTGGAGTTCATTGGAACGACGGACACCCCATTTGACTCCCTTGAGTACCACAAACAGATTTCGGAAGATGACACGTTTGATGTGAAGGTTGCACCCTCATTCAGACCGGATGAATTATATATATTGTCAAAAGAGGACATTCGTCGTCTGGAAACACTCACTGGCAAGACGGCGGAGCATTATGCTGATTTCCTTTCAATGGTAGAAGACAGAGTAGACTATTTTGATATGCATGGGGCACTGATATCTGATCATGGGATAACTGAGCTGATTTATCAGGAAGCAGCAGATGAAGACATCGAGCGCATTTTTGCTCAATTTAACGCTGGAGAAACGGTTTCTGTAGAAGATAAAGCAAAATGGATGTCTCGTTTGTTAGTGGATTTAGGTGGAATGTATCACGATAGAGGCTGGATCATGCAGATTCACTTTGGTGCGATTCGAGATACAAATACACGTCTGTTTGATAAAGTTGGTCCCAATGTCGGCGTTGATTCCATATATGACCAGCCTAAAGTAGCTGTTCATTTAAACCAGTTGCTGAACGCAATGGATGTAAAAGGAAAGCTGCCGAAGACGATCATTTACAATTTGAACCCTGAACTGAATCATATTGTAGCAAGTACTGTAGCGAACTTTCAGTCAAACGAAGAAGGAATCAAAGGAAAGGTCCAGTTCGGTGCAGGCTGGTGGTTCAACGATACTGAACAAGGGATGCTGCGCCAGATGGAAACTATGGCTGACCATGGACTGCTGATGCACTTTGTTGGGATGCTGACCGATTCCCGTAGTTTTGTTTCTTATCCGCGTCACGATTACTTCCGCCGTATTTTCTGCAACTTTGTCGGTGAACAAGTTGAGCAGGGAAAGTTCCCGGATAACGACGAGCTGCTTAAGACGTTAGTCGAAAATGTCTGCTACTACAATGCCAAACGTTATTTCCAAAAATAACTAACTAAAACAGACTGCTCGTTCTAATGATGAACTGAAGCGAGCAGTCTGTTGTCTACATAGGTCTTTTTTGATGTTCTATAATCGAATACATGAGACTAAATCAGTCACAATGTATATATGAGAGAGGAGAAGTATGAAAAAGATATATCTTGCCGGGCTTTGCTGTTTAGTCTCTGTTTTAGGGCTGGTTGTTCTTGAGCAGCAAAGAATAGACAATGTACCGAGTGCTGATGATATCAGTACACTTTCTATAGAAGGGAATGGCGAAACAGCTGAAACGTCAGATGAATTTCTCATCTCGACTATTCTGGAGTCAATAGAAGAAGCTAAAAGCACCCTGCGGTCAAGTAATAATGACCAGCCGGCGGTTGATTCATATTGGACACTAGAATTCCAAAGTACGGACGGGACGACAGATACCTATTACTTTTACGAATCCAGATGGTTTAACTATATTGAGAAACCCTACGAGGGAATTTACACAGTGGATTCACCCACACTTGAAAACCTGCCTCATTTAGTGGAGGTATGGGGACGCGGATATTAATTTAGAAAACCCACGAGTGTTATCTAGTATTAGACTAACACTCGTGGGTTTTTATGTTTGAGAAAGAACACTAGTCTTCAGACAAAAATTCGTTCAGTCTCATCTCGTGTTTATCAAGTGTTATTTGATTTACGGGAATACCGTGATGACGTAGACAAGAGATGTTTTCCTTTAAGAAGTCATCTCCTCCTACAACGTAAAACAGTGCGTGTTTATCATTAGCAAGCCGACTAAGCTCTTCATAATAAGCAGATCGGCTGTCAACGAACTGAGAGGAAAGTTTTTGGTCCGGCAGTGATTGAAAGAGATCAGCGAATAAGTAGTTTCTAGATGAATCAACTGACAGCGAATGAATGCTTTTGATCCCAGATGGATCACTCAGGTACTTTAGGATCAGCGGCCTGAAGGTTGCGATTCCGACACCGCAGGACAGTAAGTAGATAGGCCTGTTTTCTCTCTTCAGACGGGAATTTGAATGGGTTTTAAACAAAGCAACAGAATCACCGACAGACAGTTTCTTAAGCTGTACTTTGAATTCAGATGGCTTTTCTTTAATTCTAGTCGTTATGCCAATTGAATCTTCTTCGGGAAGAGTGGATATTGACATATGTCTGACGAGACGTTTGTCAGGCTTCTCACCACTATTAAACCCATTTAAGGCCATATGAGTGTGTGCGCCTTCATCCCAAGTAAAATCGTCTGGGCAATCCAGCAGGTATGTGAAAGTGTTCGGTGCTTCTTCAATGATTTCTTTTACAGGTGTCCAGTGAATGTGCATGGGTCGTCATCTCCTGAGAATGTCTAATGTGTAACGTTAACTGATTAAGTTTAATCATACGCTAATTGAGAACTATTCTCAATTAGTTTTTTTTATATATAGGCGCGTATTCTTATGAAAAAACAAGAGCATCATTCAATAGAGTAGTCAGATAGAGTTGCGACCAGCATTGTTCGCGTTTATCTTAATTTAACCGATAGAATAGAGAGTGAACATTAATTAGATATATAAACACGAACGTTTTGTTAAATTACAATGATAAATAATCATGAAAAGGTTGACTACCTGATGAATACTATTTATGATGAAGGCACACGATAAATAAGAACGATATATCATTAACTAGCTTTAAATGTTCGTGTTTTTACACACAAGTTTAGGAGGAGCAGACTGTTGGAAAAAAGAGGTCTTCTTTACGAGGGAAAAGCGAAACAGTTATTTGAAACAACTGAACCTGATGTTTTATGGGTTACCTATAAAAATCAGGCCACTGCCGGGAACGGGGCCAAAAAAGAAACGATTGCCGGAAAAGGGCAGCTGAACAATCAGATTACCAGTCTGATCTTTGAAAAGCTGAAAGACAAAGGGATTCCCAGTCACTTCATCAAACAATTGTCTGATACCGATCAGGCGATAAAAAAAGTTTCCATGTTTGACCTGGAGGTTGTGGTTAGAAACGTTGCGGCAGGAAGCTTTTCAAAACGACTGGGTGTCGAAGAAGGCAGTGACCTTCCATTTCCAGTCCTGGAATTTTATTTAAAAAATGACGATTTAAACGATCCGCTCATCACTGACGAGCACGTTCTGGTTCTTGGACTAGCTTCAGCAGATGAGATCAGAGATCTGAAAGAAAAAACACGACAGATAAATGACGCACTGATCAACCTATTCAGAAAAATCAATATTCGTTTAGTTGATTTCAAGCTTGAATTTGGAAAAACGAGCGCCGGCGCCATTGTACTGGCAGATGAGATTTCACCAGATACTTGCCGACTATGGGATCTAAACACGAACAATCGGCTGGATAAGGATGTTTTTAGAAAAGATCTTGGAGACATTATTCCTTTGTATCAGGAAGTACTGGATAGACTAACTCAATTATAAGAGGAGAAGTGAATCATGTATAACGTAAAAGTATATGTAACTTACAAAGAATCTATTTTAGACCCTCAAGGTGAAGCTGTTAGAGGAGCTGTTCACCGTATGGGATTTGATGAAATCGATGATATCCGTATAGGGAAATATTTCGAAATCAAGGTGTCAAAGCAGGAAGAACGGTCAGTTGAAGACGTCATTGAGACAGTATGCGACAAACTGCTGGCTAATGTCGTGATGGAAACATACCGTTATGAGATAGAAGAAGTAAAGGAGACGGTTTAAGCATGCGATTCGCAGTGATTCAATTTCCGGGTTCCAATTGTGATGTGGATTTGCTCCATGCAATTAGAGATGGTGTGGGAGAAGAAGCCGAGTATGTCCCGCATACTGCAGATAGTTTAGAGGGATTTGATGGCGTACTGCTGCCTGGAGGATTCTCATACGGAGACTACCTTAGAAGTGGCGCTATTTCACGTTTTTCTAATATCATGAGCGAAGTCAGCCGATTTGCTGAAGAAGGAAAACCTGTTTTTGGAACCTGTAATGGATTTCAGATCCTGGTGGAAGCGGGCCTGCTTCCTGGTGCCCTTCAGAGAAATAAACAGCTGCACTTTATCTGCAAGACAACCGAATTAAAAGTAGACAATAACCAGACTAAATTCACGTCTAAATATCAAAAAGACGAAGTACTCACGATTCCAATTGCACATGGAGAAGGCAGTTTCTACTGTGATGACGACACACTTGCAGACCTGAAAGCCAATAACCAGATCGTCTTTACCTATGCCTCTGACAATCCGAATGGCTCTATTGAAAATATTGCCGGGATCATCAATAAGAAAGGCAATGTACTTGGAATGATGCCTCATCCTGAAAGAGCGGTTGAAGATCTGCTTGGATCAAGTGATGGCTTGCGCTTCTTTCAATCGATGATCAGTAATTTTGTAAAGGAGACTGCAGACGTATGAAAACCATTCACGAACCTTCAGCAGAAATGATTAAGGACGAACGCATCTATGCTCAGTGGGGACTGACAGATGAAGAGTACCGTCAGATTTCAGAAGACATATTAGGACGTTTACCGAATTACACTGAAACTGGGTTGTTCTCCGTTATGTGGAGTGAACACTGTTCCTATAAAAATTCAAAACCGGTTTTACGCAAATTTCCGACTGAAGGCCCTCACGTCCTTCAGGGACCTGGAGAAGGCGCTGGGATCGTTGATATCGGAGACAACCAGGCCGTCGTATTTAAAGCGGAAAGTCATAACCACCCCTCAGCAGTTGAACCGTATGAAGGAGCAGCGACAGGCGTAGGCGGCATCATCCGTGATATTTTCAGTATGGGTGCACGTCCAATTGCACTGCTTGATTCACTGCGCTTTGGCGAACTGGATAACGAGCGTACAAAGTATTTACTTGAAGAAGTCGTTGCCGGGATCGGCGGCTACGGGAACTGTATCGGTATCCCGACTGTTGGTGGTGAAATCGGCTTTGACCCGGTATATAAAGGCAATCCGCTCGTTAATGCGATGTGTGTGGGATTGATCGACCATAAAGATATTCAAAAAGGTCAGGCTAAGGGTGTCGGTAATACGATTATGTACGTCGGGGCTAAAACGGGGCGTGACGGCATTCATGGAGCGACCTTTGCCTCTGAAGAGTTCAGTGATGAAGAAGAATCAGAACGTTCAGCAGTTCAGGTAGGGGATCCATTTATGGAAAAACTGCTGATGGAGGCGTGTCTGGAATTGATTCAGGACCACAGTGATATTTTAGTCGGTATCCAGGATATGGGAGCGGCTGGTCTGGTTTCCTCCAGTTCAGAAATGGCATCAAAAGCGGGAAGCGGACTGGTGCTCAACTTGGACGATGTGCCTCAACGTGAAACGCATATGACCCCTTATGAAATGATGCTGTCGGAGTCACAGGAACGCATGCTGATCTGTGTCACAAAGGGATCAGAAGAACGCGTGAATGAACTGTTTTCAAAATACGAACTGGATGCAGTCAATATTGGTTACGTCACCGATGACGGACAATACCGTCTCTTCCATCATGGTCAACCAGTAGCTGACTTGCCTGTCGATGCTTTGGCAGAAGAAGCGCCTGTTTATCAGAAACCGTACACTGAACCTGCACGTATTCAGGCGTTCAAAGAACTGAAACCCTACGCACCGATCGTTGAGAATGCTGGAGAAACGCTGAAACAGCTTCTGCAGCAGCCGACGATTGCGTCAAAAAAATCAATTTTTGAAACATACGATTCAATGGTTCGCACTAATACAGTTGTGGGCCCAGGAAGTGATGCAGCGGTTTTACGTATCAGGGGCACACGAAAAGCGCTGGCAATGACAACTGACTGTAATGCCCGTTACTTGTATCTGAATCCTGAAAGGGGTGGTCAGATGGCAGTCGCGGAAGCAGCCAGAAATATCGTCGCAAGTGGGGGAGAACCTTTAGCTATTACAGACTGTCTGAATTACGGGAATCCAGACAAACCAGAAGTATTCTGGGAATTATGGACGTCAGCTGACGGTATTGCTAAGGCGTGTAACACATTAGGAACGCCTGTTATTTCAGGTAATGTGTCTTTATACAATGAAACAAATGGGGAAGCCATCTACCCAACACCTATGATCGGAATGGTTGGCTTAGTAAAAGACTTGGATCACGTGACAACGTCAGAATTCAAGCAGGCTGGAGATAAGATCTTTTCAATAGGGGAAACGAAAGCGGACTTTAACGGATCAGAACTTCAGAAAATGCAATTGGGGAGAATCGAAGGCGAGCTGTTCGATTTTGATATAGATAAAGAAAAAAGAATGCAAAACAAGGTACTGAAAGCTATACGCAATGGATGGATCGAAAGTGCGCATGACTGTTCTGAAGGCGGACTAGCTGTTGCTTTAATGGAATCAGCTTTCCCGAAAGAATTAGGTATGGATGTTAGTGTTGAGTTACCGAAAGAATGGCTATTTTCTGAGTCGCCGTCGCGATTTGTATTGTCAGTGAAACCGGAAAATGCTGAAAACGTTCAGGCCTTATTTGGAACAGATGCTGCAGAAATTGGTGAAGTAACAGATTCTGGAACAGCGTCTATTCAAACAGCGGACGATCAGTTAAAACTGAATGTACACGAAACGAAACGGATATGGGAAGGAGCAATTCCTTGGTTACTGAAATCAAAAGTTTAAATGAAGAATGTGGGGTATTCGGCGTGTGGGGACACCCAGATGCCGCGCAGCTGAACTTCTTTGGCTTGCACAGCCTGCAGCACCGCGGTCAGGAAGGTGCCGGAATCGTCACGAACCATAACGGGCGTTTAAAGGGACACCGAGACCTCGGGTTGTTATCTGAAGTATTTAAAGACGAGCGCGAACTCCAAAGATTGTCAGGAGAAGCCGGAATCGGTCACGTCAGATACAGTACAGCTGGAAACAACAGTATTCTAAATATTCAGCCTTTCCTGTTCAAATTTCATGATGAAGAAATCGCACTGGCACATAATGGGAACCTGATCAATGCGTTAAGTCTGAGGCAGGAACTGGAAGATGATGGAGCGATTTTCCATTCAAATTCAGATACAGAAGTACTGATGCATCTAATTCGTCGCAGTAAAGAACGCACATTGATGGGGCGCCTCAAAGAAAGTCTGAACACCGTTAAAGGGGCCTTTGCTTATGTCATGCTGACGCCAGATGCTTTGATTGGAGCGCTTGATCCAAACGGTTTCCGTCCACTGTCGATCGGTCAGATGGAAAACGGCGCGTACGTGCTGGCAAGTGAGACCTGTGCACTGGAAGTTGTCGGGGCAGAATTTGTCCGCTCAGTCCAGCCGGGAGAAATCGTCATTATAGATGATTCAGGCTACACCATCGAAACGTATACTGATCAGACACTGCTTCAGATCTGTTCCATGGAATTTATTTACTTCGCACGTCCAGACTCAAATATTGCCGGTGTCAATGTGCACACCGCCCGTAAAAATATGGGCAGACGATTGGCTAAAGAATCGCCAGTCGAAGCGGATATGGTTATAGGGGTACCAAACTCGTCATTATCGGCCGCAAGTGGATATGCTGAAGAAAGTGGCATTCCTTATGAAATGGGACTGGTTAAAAATCAGTACGTCGCTCGTACCTTTATACAGCCGACGCAGGAGTTGAGAGAACAAGGCGTTCGCATGAAATTATCTGCTGTCAGAGGCGTTGTTGAAGGAAAAAAAGTAATCATGGTCGATGATTCGATCGTTAGAGGAACAACCAGCAAGCGAATTGTTCAGTTACTGAAAGAAGCTGGCGCAGCTGAAGTACATGTACGTATTTCGTCACCGCCATTAAAATACCCGTGTTTTTACGGGATCGATATCCAGAATCAGAAAGAACTGATTGCAGCTGATTATTCTGTTGAAGAAATTCGTGAGAAAATCGGAGCGGACAGTTTATCTTTCTTGAGTATCGACGGGACAGTAGAGTCGATCGGTCTAAAATTCGATGCACCACATAACGGCTTATGTATGTCTTACTTTACCGGAGATTATCCGACCGCCTTATATGATTATGAAGTGGACTACAGAACGACACTGAATAAAATCAAAGAAAGCAATCCGCAAATGGTCTGATTTTCAATCTATTAAAATGAACAAAGAATACAGGAGGATCTATTAAATGGGAAATGCCTACACCAAAGCAGGAGTCAATGTAGAAGCAGGTTACGAAACGGTTGAACGCATCAAAAAGCATGCAAAGCGCACCGAAAGGCTGGGAGTCATGGGGGCTTTGGGCGGATTTGGCGGAGCGTTCGATTTGTCTGCACTAAACGTCAAAGAACCGGTTTTAGTTTCTGGAACGGATGGGGTAGGAACGAAACTTTTAATAGCAATTCAGCAGGAGAAACACGATACGATTGGGATTGACTGCGTGGCTATGTGCGTCAATGATATTTTAGCTCAAGGAGCTGAACCTCTTTATTTCCTGGATTATATTGCAACAGGGAAAACTGTTCCGGAAAAGATGGAACAGATCGTTGCGGGCATTTCTGATGGGTGCGTTCAGGCAGGTGCCGGATTAATTGGGGGAGAAACAGCTGAAATGCCGGATATGTATGGAGAAGAGGACTATGATGTGGCCGGATTTTGTGTAGGGGTTGTCGAAAAAAGTCAGCTGCTTACACCAGAGCATGTCAAAGCCGGGGATAAATTGATTGGCCTTGCTTCAAGCGGGATTCATTCCAATGGGTATTCTTTAGTGAGAAAAATCTGTTTTGAACAGAATGCATTCAAGTACGATGAGACATTTGAAGAACTGGGGGATTCAACTTTGGGGGAAGCGCTGCTTGAACCGACGAAAATTTATGTGTCATCTGTTCTGCCGCTCCTTAAAAAAGAAATGGTCCATGGCATTTCACACATCACAGGTGGAGGGTTTGTAGAAAATCTTCCGCGTATGCTGCCGGAAGGATTGTCGGTAACAGTTAACTTAGGGTCATGGGATATTCCGTCTGTTTTCACCTTTCTTGAAAAGTATGGAAAATTAACCCGTGATGAAATGTACGGTATCTTTAACATGGGTATCGGCATGGTACTAGCCGTTCCTGCAGAAAAAGAAAAAGAAGTTCTTGAGAGTCTTGCTCAAACTGGGGAAACAGCTGTAACGATTGGTGAAGTAAGTGAGGATGAAACAGAGGCGATTCGATTTGTCTAATCATCAGCCAGTCAGACTGGCCATATTTGCATCCGGAAGCGGATCGAATTTTGAAGCAATCGTTCATGCGTTCCAAACAGAACAGTGTCATGCAGAAGTGGCTTTACTTGTATGCGACAGACCAGATGCGTTTGTTTTAAAGAGAGCTGAAACACTAGGTATCCCTTCTGTCGCCATTCGACCAAAATCGTTTGACTCAAAAGAAGGGTATGAACAGGAAGTGCTGAATGAGTTAAAGGCAGCGTCGATCGATCTGATTATTCTAGCCGGGTATATGAGGATAGTAGGGAAGACGCTTCTCAAAGCTTATCCAAATAAACTCATGAACATCCATCCGTCACTTTTGCCAAATTATCCTGGGAGACAAGGAATACAAGATGCATTTGAAGACGGGGCCACTGAAACTGGGGTAACGGTCCACATCGTAGATGAAGGCATTGATACGGGACCGATACTTGCGCAGGAAACAGTTGCGATAGAACCTGACGATACGATAGAATCACTAGAGAGGAAGATTCATGCAGTCGAGCATGAGTTGTTTCCGAAAGTCATTCACACGTATATCAAAAAGTTGCAGAAGGAGCACGCCTAATTATGAAACGCGCACTCATTAGTGTATCAGATAAAACGAACATAGTAGACTTTGCAAAAGCGCTGGTTGATCAGGATGTAGAGATCATTTCAACCGGTGGCACAAAGAAAGTACTGGATGAAGCTGGAATCTCAACTCTTTCAATTGAAGAAATAACCGGATTTCCTGAAATGATGGATGGGCGTGTAAAGACTCTGCACCCACTTATTCATGGAGGCTTACTGGGCCGTCGTGACCTTGACAGTCACATGAAAGCAATGGATGAGCACAATATCCAGCCAATTGATTTTGTCTGCGTCAATCTTTATCCCTTCAAAGAGACCATTTCGAAATCGGATACGACTCCAGAAGAAGCCATTGAGCAGATCGATATCGGAGGACCCAGCATGCTGAGAAGCGCTGCGAAGAATTTTGCTTCCGTTACTGTAGTCGTTGACGCAGCTGATTATTCATTAGTGATCGACGAACTTAAGGCCAATGGCGAAACGACTCTGGAAACCAGACAACGTCTAGCTGCAAAAGTATTCCGTCATACAGCGAGCTATGATGCACTGATAGCTGATTACTTAACTGATTTATCGGGGGAAGAAGAACCCGAAACACTGACACCGACTTATACATTGAAACAACCGCTCCGTTACGGTGAAAACAGTCATCAGTCGGCACTGTTTTATGAAGAACCGATGGCGTCCAGTTTTTCCATAGCGAAAGCGGAGCAACTTCATGGGAAAGCACTGTCTTACAACAACATCAAAGATGCAGATGCGGCTATTCGAATCGTACGTGAATTTGACGAACCAGCTGCCGTGGCAGTCAAGCATATGAATCCATGTGGAATCGGAATCGGTGAAACGATTGAAGAAGCATTTGACCGTGCCTACGCAGCGGATTCGGTGTCTATTTTCGGTGGGATCGTTGCTTTAAATGAAGAAGTATCTGCTGTGACAGCAGAAAAATTGAGCAAAATATTCCTGGAAATCGTCATTGCCCCAAGCTTTTCTGAAGAAGCGATGGCTATTCTAACTAAAAAGAAAAATATTCGTCTGCTTCAACTTGATTTTTCCGATGCTAAAAAAGGCGGAAAAGAAACCGTTGCGGTTTTAGGCGGACTATTGATTCAAGACCAGGACATGGTAGCCGAAGAAGACACACCCGAATGGAAAGTCGTGACAGAAAATGCACCGACTGAAGAACAGATGAAAGCTTTAGCACTTACATGGAAAGCGGTCAAGCATGTTAAAAGTAATGCCATCGTTGTAGGGAATGAGAAGCAGACTTTAGGTATCGGTGCCGGTCAGATGAACCGTGTCGGCGCTGTTAAAATCGCCATCGAACAAGCCGGAGATAAAGCAAAAGAAGCCGTTCTGGCAAGTGATGCTTTCTTCCCAATGGATGATAGTGTGGAATATGCTGCAAAACACGGCATTCAAGCCATTATTCAGCCAGGAGGCAGTATCAAAGACCAGGCATCTATCGACAAAGCGAACGCATACGGGATCGCTATGGTCTTTACTTCAATGCGTCACTTCAGACATTAAGAAAAAAGTCGGATTTTATAGCCCAATCGACAGAATCTGCAGAAGTTCGTACAATTGAAGAGTAAACTACTGAAGATTCTGAGTTTTCCAACGAAGTAGAGACACTATCAGAGTCAACTTCTTCAGAAAAAGGATAATCTACAGAAGTTGTCCCTTAAAAAGATTAAACTTCTTAAGATAATAAGTAATCATCCTGCAAATGGGAAAAGCAGCGCTTAAAAGGTGCTGCTGAAACTGGAATACTGAATGGTTATCACTATAGTCACTAAAAATAATCAATAAAATTAGGATAAGAGAGGGGAACCTCTCTTTCATTTTTCTATTTTTACATAGGCAGTAAAAAGTATGATCAAAGGGGAGAATACAGTGAAACTTTTAGTTATCGGAGCGGGTGGTCGTGAACATGCGATTGCTAAAAAACTAGTATCAGGCAGTCACGTTGAGGCTGTTTTTTGTGCACCGGGAAATCCGGGAATGACACGAGATGGGATTCAAGTCTTGCCTATCAAACAGGACGATCACGAGGCATTGATTGAGTTTGCTGTGAAAGAAGGCATTGACTGGACGATCGTAGGACCTGAAATTCCACTGTTTAATGGCATTGTTGATGACTTTCAGACGAAAGGCTTAAAGATATTTGGCCCGTCTAAGGCAGGGACTCAAATCGAAGCATCTAAAGAATTCGCCAAAGAAGTGATGGTGGCGAATCAGATTCCAACAGCCGACTACAAGGCTTTTGATAACTATGAACAAGCTAAAGCATACGTGATAAATGGCCCGATACCCATTGTGATCAAAGCGGATGGATTGGCTGCAGGTAAAGGAGTCGTTGTTGCAGAAACGAAAGATGCTGCCCTCAGCGCTTTAGAAGATATGATGCTGGATCAGAAATTTGGCGAACAAAATACACGTGTCGTTATAGAAGAGTATTTAACGGGAGAAGAGTTTTCTTTAATGGCATTCGTCAAGGGTGAAAAAGTGTACCCGATGGTCATCTCACAAGATCATAAACGCCTGCTTGAAGGAGATAAAGGCCCGAACACAGGGGGGATGGGGGCTTACGCACCAGTTCCTCATTTGCCCGAGGCTCTTGTCCGAGAATCTACCGATCGCATTCTGATTCCTGCCGCGGAAGGCATGGTTAAAAACGGAACACCCTTTACCGGCATTTTATACGCAGGTGTAATAGCAACAGATGAAGGGCCTAAAACCATCGAGTTCAATGCCCGTTTTGGAGACCCGGAAACACAGGTTTTGATGAACCGATTGGATTCTGATCTGGCTCAGGCTATTACAGATATACTGGAAGACAGAGAACCTGAACTGGTCTGGAAAAAAGACGGCGTGAGTTTAGGCGTTGTGGTTGCGGCAGAAGGATACCCTGAAGCCTACAACACTCACATTCCATTAGCTCTTCCAGACATAAGTGATAAAACTCAACTGTATTTTGCAGGGGTAACTGAAGATGAGAGTGAATTGGTATCAGATGGAGGCCGTATTTATTTAGTGGAGGCATCCGGTGAGACAATGGAAGAGGCACAAGCTCTTGTGTATGAGGCGCTTGAGTCTGTGGATACAGCAGGCTGTGTATACCGGACAGATATTGGACACAAGGCGTTATAAAAGAGAACAATAAAAATAGGAACCACAACTAAAGGAGGCGTTTGATTTGGCAATTGAAGTAGGAGTCGTCATGGGCAGTACTTCTGACTGGGAAACAATGAAGCACACGTGTGAGGTATTGGATGAACTGAAAGTCGCTTACGAAAAAAAGGTTGTTTCAGCGCACCGTACACCAGATCTGATGTTTGAGTATGCAGAAAAAGCACGCGAACGCGGCATCAAAGTAATCATAGCGGGAGCAGGGGGAGCCGCCCATTTACCGGGTATGCTTGCTGCAAAAACAACCTTACCCGTTATTGGCGTACCGGTTCAGTCAAAGGCTTTGAATGGGCTTGATTCACTTTTGTCGATTGTTCAGATGCCAGGCGGAGTGCCTGTTGCAACCGTCGCGATCGGAAAAGCGGGTGCGACTAATGCGGGACTTTTAGCTGCCCAGATTCTCGGCACGACTCAACCTGATATTGCTGAACGAATCGAAGCGAGACGCGACGCTCTTAAACAGAAAGTAATGGAAAGTAGTGACGATCTTGTCTAACTTAATCAAACCAGGAAGCACGATAGGGATCATTGGTGGGGGACAGCTCGGCCGCATGATGGCCTTTTCTGCCAAAGAAAGAGGCTACCGTATAGCTGTGCTTGATCCGACACCAGATTGTCCGACTGCTCAAGTGGCGGATTGGCATATTGAAGCAGCCTACGATGATTTAGACGCCTTGAAAGAACTGGCAGAACGCAGTGATGTATTAACCTATGAATTTGAAAATGTCGATGCAGAAACAATCGATCGTGTACAGAATGAAGTCAATATCGCTATTCCACAAGGAACGGACTTGCTTCTAATCACCCAAAATCGCTTGAGCGAAAAAGATTTCTTGAAAAAAGCAGGCATTCCGATTGCATCCTATGCTAAAATTGAAACGAAAGCGGACTTGATTGATGCGATCAGCACGCTGGGCTACCCTTGTGTCCTCAAAACCATTCGTGGGGGATATGATGGAAAAGGGCAGAGTGTGTTAAAGTCCGATTCAGATATAGCAGAAGCTGTGTCCTTACTTGGGAACGGAATCTGTGTTCTTGAAGAATGGGTTTCATTTAAAAAAGAGCTGTCAATCATGGTGGCTCGAAATGAATCTGGACAGGTTGTGACTATGCCTGTTTCAGAGAATATCCACTACGATAATATTTTGCTGAAAAGCATTGTCCCTGCTCGTGTATCAGATGAAACGCTCAATGAAGCACGTCTTATTGCAGAAACAATAGCTGAGAAAATGGCACTGGTAGGCGTTCTCGGTGTGGAACTGTTTTTTACAGAATCAGGAGAAATCTACGCCAATGAACTGGCTCCACGTCCACATAATTCTGGACATTATTCGATTGAAGCCTGTTCAGATTCCCAGTTTGATTTGCATATACGGGCCATTTGCGGTTACCCATTGCCAGAGGTGGAGCTGTTGAAACCGGCTGTGATGGTGAATATTTTGGGCGAGCATTTCGAAAAGGCTCTGGAGTTGAACTCTTCGCAACCCAAGTGGCACGTGCATGATTACGGTAAAAACGGAGTCAAAGTCGGACGCAAAATGGGTCATGTCACCATTCTGACGGACGCTATAGAAGAAACACTGCGAACGATTGATGAAACGAAAATTTGGAATTAGGAGACTGTCTATATGATTGAACGCTATACTAGACCTGAAATGAAGGAACTTTGGTCAGAGGAGAACCGCTATAACTCCTGGCTGGAGGTTGAAATATTAGCTGATGAAGCATGGGCTGAACTAGGTGAAATTCCGAAAGAGGATGTTCAGAAAATTCGTGAACATGCATCATTTGATATCGACCGTATTTTAGAAATCGAAAAAGAGACGAAACATGATGTCGTGGCGTTTACACGTGCCGTTTCTGAATCCTTAGGCGATGAAAAGAAATGGGTCCATTACGGATTGACGAGTACAGATGTAGTAGATACTGCATATGGCTATCAGCTGAAACAGGTCAATGATGTGTTGAGAAAAGATTTACAGCAGCTGCTTGAAGTCATCGGCGAAAAAGCCAAAGAACATAAATACACAGTCACTATGGGACGTACACACGGTGTGCACGCTGAACCGACAACATTCGGACTGAAGCTGGCTTTGTGGTATTCAGAAATGAAACGCCATATCGACCGTTTCGAACACGCAGCAAAAGGCGTAGAAGCAGGCAAGATAAGTGGTGCAGTGGGAAACTTTGCTAATATCCCGACCTTTGTTGAAAAATACGTCTGTGAAAAACTGGGGACACGTCCTCAGGAAATTTCCACTCAAGTCCTGCCGCGTGATCTGCACGCTGAATACTTGAGTTCTATTGCTCTTATTGCGACCAGTATCGAGAAGTTTGCCACAGAAATCAGAGGGCTTCAAAAGTCTGAAACAAGAGAAGTGGAAGAAGGCTTTGCGAAAGGGCAAAAAGGCTCGTCTGCTATGCCGCACAAACGTAATCCAATCGGTTCTGAGAACATGGCCGGACTGGCTCGCGTCATCAGAGGACACATGGTGACTGCTTACGAAAATGTCAGCTTATGGCATGAACGTGACATTTCGCACTCGTCAGCAGAACGCATCATCCTGCCGGACAGTACGACTTTACTGAACTATATGCTGAACCGATTTAGCAACATCGTACGTAATTTGACTGTCTTCCCGGAAAACATGAAACGAAACATGGATGCGACGCTTGGATTGATTTACAGCCAGCGCGTATTGCTGAAACTGATTGATAAGGGATTAAGCCGTGAAGATGCGTATGACCTGGTCCAACCCAAAACAGCTATTGCCTGGGATGAACAGACAGCTTTCCGTCCACTTTTAGAAGAAGATAAGGAAATCATGTCTATTTTGAGCCTGTCAGATATTGAAGAGGCATTTGACTACAACTATCATTTAAGAAACGTCGATGAAATATTTGCCCGAGTAGGCTTAGGCGAATAAAAGTCATACTCTATAGGAACAGTAACAGCCTGTTTCTATAGAGTTTTTCTTTTTGATAAACGGACAGACAGTAAGTATGAAAGGATGACAGATGATGAAGCTAATCATGTTCAGTGTTCGTGAAGACGAGAAGCCAGCTATTCAAAAATGGAAAGAACAAAACGGTATAGAGATAACCACGGTCAGCGAAGATCTTTCTTTAGAAACTGTTAGTATGGTAGAAGGATTCGACGGTCTTTGCATTCAGCAGCGGACCGAATTAAAAGACGAGCTGATCTATATACAGCTGGCTGAATATAATATCAAGCAGATTTCACTCAGGACAGCTGGTTATAACATTGTAGACATGAATCTGGCTCAACTATACGGTTTGAAAATCACCAATGTCCCAGCTTATTCGCCTCGTTCAGTCGCTGAGCTCGTGCTCACTCAAGTAATGCGTCTGATTCGAAACTTTCCGCTTATTGAAGCAAGCATGTCTCAAGGTGATTTCAGATGGTCAGGTAGAGTAGCCAGAGAAATTCATACCTTAACAGTTGGAATCATCGGAGCAGGTAATATCGGAGGAGCAACTGCCCGCTTATTTAATGCCTTGGGAGCTAGGGTTATTGCATACGATCCGGTAGAACATGAAAAACTGAAAGAGCTTGTGACTTACATGCCCACTCAAAAAGAGTTACTGGAATCCGCGGATATTATCAGTCTTCACGTTCCTTTAGATAAACATACAATCAATCTGATTGATGCAGAAGCACTGAACCAGATGAAATCTGGAAGTTACTTGATAAATGCAGCCAGAGGTCCAGTTATTGATTCACCTGCACTTATCGATGCACTTGAATCAGGGAAAATAGCAGGAGCAGCACTTGATACACTTCCAAACGAACAGTACTTTTTCAATCAGAATCTATCAGGCAAAGACTTACCCGACGACCATCTCAAAATACTGATAACTATGGATAATGTGCTGATCACTCCGCATATAGGGTTTTACACGACTGAAGCAGTGCAGAATATGGTGGATAGTGCTTTAGACAGTGTGGTATCGATTATCTTGAATGGAACAAACGAAAATGAAGTACAGTAAAAAAACGCCTGCTGAAAAAGCAGGCGATTCCTTATACATATACATCATGATAGTAACTCATCCTTCAACGATTGCCAGGTAATAAAGATACTCGCCGTCAATCTCTGCAATCAGAATATCCTGTCGTCCGTCAGCTTCAAATACTTCTGTTCCTATAGGAAGAAGGTTGGCTGTACCGTGTGTAAAATCATCAGGATCAGAGGCGTTCTCTTCAATCGTCATGACTCTGTTACCAGTTGTCAGTTCCAGTTCATCGACCCAATCAATGTGTGTCTGATAAATCACATCATTATATTGAAAGATATCAGCATCTGGATCAAGCCTTAGCACCTCATCAGGAGTAACTTCGGAGGAGGTGGTCTCTTCTACACATCCGGTCAGAAGTGTAAAAGAAGTGAGTAATAAAAAGAATGTAAGTCTTGATTTCATTAATGCACCTTCATTTCTTTAGAATGAACTATTTATTTTAAGTTTAAACAAAATAAATAAATAATCAATGAAAAAAACGCTTGCATGGATTTCAATAGCGTGTTATAGTTTACTCAGAGTTAAATAACAGGAACATAACTGGATTGTTACTGATCTGAAAAGATGCAGGCAAAACCTGAATTGATCCGAGAACTTTATCTGTGAGGCAGACTGTCTTCAGGAAAGGTTTGGGATGAGTTTAGGTTTATTTTTTTGGAAAAGTCCGTTTAGGGGGTGTCAGACTAGTGAAATGAAAATTGAAAAAATATTAAACAACAATGTTGTGC
Source organism: Alkalibacterium sp. (assembly GCA_020832185.1). Classification (GTDB taxonomy): domain Bacteria; phylum Bacillota; class Bacilli; order Lactobacillales; family Carnobacteriaceae_A; genus Alkalibacterium. The sequence goes on along the minus strand of JAFIFE010000018.1, from coordinate 66,878 downwards.
TTACTTTGAATGAATCCAATCAGGAAACAGTTGTTATGGGGAGAGGGATTGCGTTTCAGAAAAAAGTAGGACAAGACATTGAAACCGATAAAATTGAAAAAACCTTTATTCCGGAAGGGCAGGAAGTACTTGAAAATCTTGCCAATTTGTACCGTGATATCGATCCTGATATTTTGGAGATAGCCACTAACGTCATCAAGTATGCACAAGGGGTACTGCGTTTGAAATTAAGCAATCATATTTATTTGACCCTGCCTGATCACTTGAGTTATGCCATCAGTCGGACAAAAGAAGGTCTCGATATCAGAAATCCCTTAACATGGGAAATCAAGCGCTTTTATAAAGTGGAATATGAAATAGGGTTGAAGGCCATTTCGCTTGTAAAAGACGAGATGAGCATACTGCTCCCTGATTCAGAAGCGGCTTCCATCGCGCTTCATATCGTCAATGCAAGACAAGACAACTCAGATCTGGGTGTCACGATCCGCATGACTGAACTGGTTCAGGATATATTGAATATCGTTCACTTTTACTACGGTATGACTTTTGATGAAGATTCATTTCAATACACCCGTTTCATCACTCACTTGCAGTACTTTGCAAGACGACTGCTTCATCAGGAACGACGGGAATCAAATGACGATTTTCTATATGATCAAATCCAAAAAAAATATCAGAAAGCTTTTAAATGTACGGAACGCATCAATGACTACCTGTTAAATGTCGAAAACACGTCTTTAACAAAAGATGAACAGCTGTATCTCGCGATACACATACAGCGTGTAACGACTGAAGATTGACTGTCAATTAAATAGACTGATCTATCACTGATGGATTGTTACTGGTTAGACCAGGCAAAACCTGAATTGATAGTCAACGCACTATTCTTTAAGAGGAGTAGTGTCGTATTGACTATCGATTTGGGTTTTTTTCATTAATGGAATTAAAAATTAAAAAACAAACCCAAAAAGAAAGAAGGAAAATAGAATGGCTTACGAAGAACTGGCAAAAAAAATCGTCGAAAATGTCGGCGGCAAAGGTAATATCAATAATCTGACACACTGTATCACGCGTTTACGTTTCAAATTGAAAGACGAGAATAAAGCAAATACAGATGTTCTGAAAAACATGGATGGCGTCGTGACGGTCATGCAGAGTGGCGGACAGTATCAGGTCGTTATTGGAAATCATGTACCGGATGTTTATCAGCAAGTCCTGATCGAAGGTGGCTTAGGTGGCGAGTCAAGTGACGCTGCAGATGACGGGCCAAAAGGAAACCCGTTTGACCGATTTATTGATTTAGTCTCAGGCATTTTCCAGCCAGTCCTTGGTGTTTTGGCTGCGACTGGGATGATCAAAGGATTCAACGCTCTATTTCTGGCTGTTGGATGGTTAACAGCAGAATCGGGCACATATCAAATTCTAGATGCAACAGGAGATGCATTATTTTACTTCTTCCCAATATTCCTTGGATATACAGCTTCCAAGAAATTGAAACTGTCACCATTTATCGGTATGGCAATTGGTGGAGCGCTCGTTTATCCTAGTATGGCAGGTTTAGCAACTGGTGAAACACTGTATACTCTATTTGAAGGAACTGTCTTTGCCTCTCCAGTTGTCCTTGAATTTCTGGGTATACCTGTTATTTTACCTCAAGGTGGATATGGCTCCACAGTTATTCCGATTATTTTAGCCGTACTATTCGCAGCTAAAGTAGAAAAACTGATAAAAAAAGTGGTGCCTGATGTCATAAAATTATTTATTGTTCCATTTTTAACTTTACTGATTGCTGTCCCATTAACTTTTATCGTTATTGGACCGATCGCAAACATTGCTGCCAACTTGATTGGAGCGGGAACTTTAGCTGTCTATAATTTCAGTCCAATTATTGCAGGACTGGTAATCGGTGGATTCTGGCAGGTATTCGTTATTTTCGGTCTGCACTGGGGACTTGTTCCGGTAGCCATCAACAACTTATCTGTTTATGGATATGATCCAATTCTAGCATTATCATTTATTGCATCATTTGTACAGGTAGGGGCCATTATCGGCGTCCTGTTGAAAACAAAAGAATCAAAAGTAAAAACACTTGCTATACCGGCCATCATATCAGGAATGTTCGGTGTTACAGAACCTGCAATCTATGGTATTTCATTGCCGCTTAAAAAGCCATTTATCGTCAGCTGTATCGGCGGGGGGCTAGGTGGTGCGGCATTAGCATTGATTGGGACAAGAACGTACACCATTGGTGGTCTTGGCGTCTTTGGCTACACGAACTTCATCAATCCGGAAATTACGGGTGTAGGTAACATGTACACTATTATTGCAATCTCTATAGCAGGCATGATCTTCGGAGCTGTCGTCACTTACCTGTTAGGATTCGGTAAAGTATTTGAAGATGATAAAACAGCAACGACTCAAGGCGTTGAATCTAAACCTGAAACAGCCGGACCAGTTATTGAAGCAAACGGCGAAACATACATTGAAAAAGAAGTGTTGGCAAGTGTGATGGAAGGGAACGTTATTCCATTAAGTCAGGTTAAGGACGAAGCTTTTGCATCAGGTGCTATGGGTAAAGGGGTGGCTGTTGAACCAGTCAATGGAAAAGTGTTCTCACCTGTTAATGGAGAGATCACAGTATTGTTCCCGACGCACCACGCTATTGGAGTGAAAAGTGATGAAGGTGTAGAAATCCTGATCCATATCGGTATGGATACTGTCCAGCTTGACGGAAAAGGTTTTGCACCTCAAGTCAAGGTAGGAGACAAAGTTGCAGCTGGTCAGCTTCTGATTGAATGTGATCTGGATATCATTAGAGATGCTGGATACAGCACGGTAACCCCGGTTATCGTGACCAATTCAGATGAGTATCTGGATGTCCTGACAACTGACGAATCGGCTATCGATGCATCTGGTTACCTGATGACCGTTGTCATATAAGAAGACGAATAGAAGAGGCAGAAATAGAAACTGCCTCTTTGTTATAAAAAGATGAAAAGGGGATTTTATTGATGACTGAACAAGTATTTAAAGACGGTTTTTTATGGGGTGGGGCAACTGCTGCCAATCAATTTGAAGGTGGTTACGACGAAGGCGGTAGAGGACTTAACTTAGCCGACGTATTGCCTGGCGGAAAAGAGCGTCTGAAATTACTGGCTTCTTCCGGATTTGATTTTGAAATGGATACAGATAAGTATACGTACCCGAACCATGAAGGAATCGATTTCTACAACCGTTATAAAGAAGACATCGCGTTATTTGCTGAGATGGGCTTTAAAGTGTTCCGTATGAGTATTGCCTGGAGTCGTATTTTTCCAAAAGGTGACGAGCAGGAACCAAATGAAGAGGGCCTGGCTTTTTATGACCGCGTCTTCGATGAGCTGGCTAAATACGACATTGAACCACTTGTCACGATTGCTCACTATGAAACACCGCTTCATTTAATCAAAGAATATGGTGGATGGAAAAACAGAAAATTAGTTGAATTTTTCGATCGCTATGCTGAAACATTGTTTACCCGCTACAAAGATAAAGTCAAATACTGGCTGACATTCAATGAAATTAATGGAGCGACTCACATGCCGTTATTCGGTTTAGGTTTTTCTCCTGAAAGTCCTGAAACAAGATTGCAGGAAAGCTTCCAGGGGCTTCACCACCAGTTCGTGGCAAGTGCACGGGCTGTTCAAAAAGCGCATGACATCATTCCTGAATCACAAGTCGGATGTATGCTGATTTATGCGCCAGTTTATGCGGCTGACTCTAACCCGGTTAACATCATGCATGCAAGACAGGAAGCTGATTTATTCAACTTCTTGTGCGGAGATGTACATGTTCGAGGAGAGTATCCTTACTTTGCCGAGCGTTACTTCAATGAAAACGACGTGACAATCGAAATGGAAGACGGCGATCTGGAAACCATTAAGAACGGAACTGTCGACTTTATTTCATTCAGCTATTACATGTCTCGTACAGATAAAAAAGAAAAAACAGCTGAAGAACTTGGCCAGGGAAATCTGATTGGCGGCGTTAAAAATCCATTCCTCAAGGCAAGTGACTGGGGATGGGAAATCGATCCAGTGGGTCTGCGTATTGCATTGAACGAATTATACGGTCGTTATCAGCTTCCGCTGATGATTGTAGAAAATGGATTAGGCGCGTACGATAAAGTGGAAGAAGACGGATCGATCAATGATGATTACCGTATTGACTACCTGCGTGAGCATATTAGAGAAATGGGCGAGGCAGTTAAAGACGGTGTGGACCTGATCGGCTATACGAGCTGGGGCTGTATCGATCTGGTCAGTGCGTCAACGGGCGAATACTCTAAACGTTACGGCTTTATCTATGTCGACAAGCATGACGACGGTTCCGGAACGATGGACCGTAAAAAGAAAAAATCATTCGACTGGTACAAACAAGTCATCGAGTCAAATGGGACAGATTTAGACTAGTAAAAAAGATCATTTGAAATAGTAGTTAAGTAAAGCACTGATGAATCTGACTTTTAAGCCAGTTTTATCAGTGCTTTTTATAAATGATTACCCGCAGAGGTCTGAAACTTAAGAAGTTACAGTAAGATATGAAGCAAACTTCTGAAGATAAACGGACACTCTTAAGAAGTTTAACTATGTTGAGGAGAAACTCTTTAAGATCAGGCACTATTTTCAGTAGTTACACAAAAGAAATCACTAACTCCTTAAGATTATGCATTTTCATTTTAAAAAGTTAAATAAATCTAAATAGATAAAGTTTCCTTTGACTTAAACCTGACTTTAAGTGGTAAAGTTAACGTATCAAATCAAAGAAGGAGAGTACACTATATGAAAACAGTTAAATTCGGCAATACCGGTATGGACGTGACACCGATTTGTCTGGGCGCAATGAGTTTTGGGCACCCGGATAACTGGATACACGATTGGGTACTGAGGGAAGAAGACAGTCGCAGAATTATCAGAAAAGCGCTCGATTTGGGTATCAATTTCTTTGATACAGCGAATATCTACTCAAAAGGAGAAAGTGAACGCATCTTGGGGAAGGCGCTGAATGAGTTTGCGGAACGCGAAGATATCGTAGTGGCAACCAAAGTCCACGGAACAATGAAAGACAGACCGAACAGCGGGGGATTATCCAGAAAAGCAATCATGCATGAAATCGAGCAGTCGCTTGAACGTCTGGAAATGGATTATGTCGATCTGTACATTATTCACCGATGGGACTACAATACGCCTATAGAAGAAACGATGGAGGCCCTTCATGATGTCGTTAAATCCGGGAAGGTCAGATATATAGGGGCATCAGCAATGTATGCGTGGCAATTCCAGAAAGCGCAGCATGTAGCTGAGAAAAATGGCTGGACTAAATTCGTCTCCATGCAGAATCATTATAATCTGTTGTACCGTGAAGAGGAACGGGAAATGATGCCATTGTGTGAAGATCAGACTATTGCCGTCACACCATACAGTCCACTGGCATCCGGGCGACTGGCTCGTGACTGGTCAGTTGAAACGAAACGGTCTAAGATGGATAAAGTCCAGGATATGAAATACGGTAAAACCGAAGAGCAGGACAAAATCATTGCGGACAGAGCAGCTGAAATCGCTGAGAAAAAGGGCGTGTCTCGCTCTCAGATTGCTTTGGCCTGGCTGCTGCATAAACCTCAAGTCGTCTCACCGATTATTGGCGCAACTAAAGAAAAGTATCTGGATGATGCAGTCGCTGCTCTTGATATCAGGTTATCTCAGGAAGAGATGGAATACCTTGAAGCAGCCTATGTGCCTCATGAAGTGGTAGGGGCTTCACCCAAACCGTCTAACTAATATTAAATCAACAGGAGGAGTAATTAAATGAAGACTATCACACTGAATAATGGACTGGAGATGCCTTTACTTGGCTTCGGAGTATTCCAAATTCCTGACGACAAGGAATGTGAACAGGCAGTTCTGGATGCTTTAGAAACGGGGTATCGCCTGATTGATACAGCCCGTTCTTATAATAATGAAGAAGCAGTGGGTAGAGCGATCAAAAAAAGTGGGATACCCAGAGAAGATATTTTTCTGACCACTAAACTTTGGATAGACGATACAGGTTATGATAGAACACTTGCGGCTATTGAAAAAGCTTTGGAAAAACTTCAAGTGGATTATATTGATCTTTATCTGATCCACCAGCCTTTCGGAGATGTCTACGGGTCTTGGAGAGCGATGGAGGAGATGGTTAAAAAAGGAAAACTTAAATCCATCGGTGTAAGTAATTTTCATATGGACCGACTGGTTGATCTGATAATCCACAATGAAATAGTACCCTCTGTCAATCAGATCGAAACACATCCGTTCAATCAGCGCATGGAAGACCATGCCATAATGGAAAAGTACGGAGTGGTACACGAGTCATGGGCTCCTTTTGCTGAAGGAAAAGAGGATATCTTCAATAATGGATTATTAGTTGAGATAGGCAAGAAATATAAAAAAACAGCTGCTCAGGTCATCCTGCGCTGGCTGACTCAGAACAACATCGTTGCGATTCCAAAATCTGTACACAAAGACCGAATCCAACAGAATTTCAACAGTCAGGACTTCACCTTGTCACAAGAAGATCTGAAAAGGATAGCTGATTTAGACAGAAACAGCACGTTGTTCATCGATCATCGCTCACATGAAATAGTCGAACGATTCTCAAATTTGGATCGGTAACTGACAGAATCAGACGATTTAAATTATGCTGCTGCATAGCCATCGAGTACTGATCAAGGAGGAGAACATGAATATATCTGCTGTCGCAAAAGAAATGAGTATCAGTCCTTCGACGATTCGTTATTATGAAAGCATCAACCTGCTTCCGCCTATCACTAGAAATGAATCAGGCGTTAGAACGTTCAGTGAAGAAGATCTCAAATGGGTGGACTTTATAGCCTGTATGAGGTCAGCTGGACTGCCTCTGGAGATTCTGAAACGCTATGCTGATCTGGTTCGATCAGGGGATGAGACGCTCGAAGAAAGAAAACAGATATTAATAGAAGAAAAAGAACAGCTGAAAAAGAAAAAAGAAGAAATAGAACAGGTTATAAATAGATTGAACTACAAAATTGAAGATTACGAAGGGAAGTTGCTGGCTAAAGAGCAGAAAATGATTTGAGAAACAGGACTGACAGTTTTCCAGAAGAAGACCGATATGTTGAAAGGTCGATCACAAGGAGGAATCGCATATGTCTCAATCCGTACTCGTCCTGATCAAACCGGATGCTGTGAGGCGCAGACTGACTGGTTTGATTCTGTCGGAGTTTGAAAAGCGAGAGCTGACTATTATAGATTTGAAGATGATGACAAGCTCCAGAAATAGAGCGGAAAAGCATTATGAAAGTTTGTTGGGCAAACCGTTTTTTGATGAGGTAGTCTCCTACCTGTCAAGTGGTCCGCTGGTGGCAGTGATACTTGAAGGAGATAACTGCATAGAAATTGTCAGGGATTTAAATGGATCAACTGACCCCAGGAATGCGGATAAATGTTCGATCAGAGGAAAATATGGGATCAGTAAAACCCAGAACACGGTTCATGCATCAGATTCACCTCAAAGCGCTGAAAGAGAAATAGCGCTCTGGTTTGATGGAGTCACCGATGGGTGCCAAGTATCATAAGAAACGCATAAAAACTGCAGATCGCCATGATTCAGTCATGGCTGCCTGTAGTTTTTTTAACTTAGTGTTTCCATATGAAATAATCTCTCTTAGAAAAGGGACGGGATGACAGAGAGATTGTGAATAGGGGAGGACAATAATAATGGACAGGGTGCATTTATATTCATTAAAAAATATAAGCAACATTAGTTTATTCAACATGCCTTTTAGAGCGCTCTAGGAGCGTCTTTCCTATCTAAATCTAAAAAAGCAAGCTATAACTGTTCAGATTGTGTCTAATTTAAGTGATTATTTGTCTAAAATTTGACTAAAATCAAGTGTAATACAACTGTAATGACCTAAAAGCTTAATAAAAATACTTTAGATGCTATTATAAGTTTACACCAATTAAACAGAAACTATTTAAACTTAAAATCTAACGCATAAGATAATCTGCAGACAAAGTTGTGGACTAGAGAGAATTTTGGAGGAATGAATTTTGAAGAAGAAATTTACAGTTGGATTTTTAACATCAATCCTTTTAGCAGGATCGTTCCCAATTGCAGGATCACCTGTACAAGCTGAGAGTGTTTTGGAAGAATTGCAAAAGGAAAAACAGGAAGTTGAAAGTCGCTCAGGTGAATTAGGATCTGTCATTAAAGAAACTGATGAAGAATTGCAGCAGCTTGCAGAAGAAAGACAAGAACTGGAAAGCAGTATCCAGGCATTACAGATTAGAATTTCCGAGTTAACTGAAGATTTAATCGAGCAAAGTGACCGTCTTGATAGAACTAACGAAGAAATCGAACGTTTGAACGAAGAAATCGAGCATTTAAATGTTCTGATCGCACAACGTGATGAAAAATTAATGCAGCAGGCTCGCGCTACACAAACCCAATGGAATCCGACGAATATCATACATATTATTCTGTCATCTGAAGATCTTTCTGATCTAATCAGCCGTGTGGGAGTTGTCAGCCAGTTAGTTTCGGCTAACCGCTCAATTATTGAAGACCAGATCCGTGATCAGAAACAGGTTAAAGAATCTGAAGAACAAGTTCAGGTTGAACGTGTAGAAGTAGAAAATGTCCTGGCGCAAATGCAGGCTACTCGTGAAGAATTAACTGATCAGCAAGTTGATCTGGATGATCAGATCATGCATGTAGCTGAATTGTATGAAATGAACGAAAATGAAAAAGAAAACTTCATTAGTGAACAATACGCTTTATCACAGAAGGCTATGACATTATCATCTGAAATCGAAACAGAAGAAGAACGAATCGAAGAAGAACGTCGTTTGGAAGAACAGCGTATTCGCGAAGAAGAGGAACGTCGTCGTGCAGAAGAAGAAGCTGAACGTCAGGCAATTGCTGAAGCAGCAAGAGTTCAAGCTGAAATAGAAGCACAGGAACGTCGTGAAGAGGAAGAACGTCAGCAGGCAGCAGCAGAGCATCGCGAAAACGAACAGCGTCAGCGTGCAGCAGCAGAGGCCGAAGAAGCTGAAGCACAAGCAGCGTCTCAGCGACGTAATGAAGAACAATCAGCAGCTCAGCAGCGTGAAGAAGAGCAGCGTCAGCAGGCGGCAGCACGTCAGCGTGAAGAAGAGCAACGTCAGCAGGCAGCAGCACAGCAGCGTGAAGCAGCCAGACGTCAGGCGGAATCAGAAGCAGCAGCGCGTCGTCAGGCCGAAGAAAGAGCAGCGGCAGATAGAGCTGCAGCTCAAAGAGCAGAAGCAGAGAAGAGAGCTCAAGAATCTCAAACGTCTTCAAGCAATAACTCAAGTTCAAATAATAGTGGTGCTCAGACAAATGCTGGATGGAGCAGACCGGCTAGTGGTCGTTTAACATCACCATTTGGTTATAGAATACATCCAATATTCAGAACACGCAGATTACACAGTGGAATCGATATTGCAGGCAGTGGTGCAATCAATGCCACTCGTTCAGGAACTGTAACAGCTGCCGGATACAATAATGCTTTAGGGTATTACGTGGACATTAATCATGGTGGAGGATACTCCAGCAGATATTTTCACATGACACCTAACCTACTCGTTTCCAGAGGACAATCAGTATCTCAAGGACAGCGTATCGGGACAATGGGAACAACAGGAGATTCTACGGGTGTACACTTACACTTTGAGATTCACCGAAATGGTTCACCAGTTAACCCATTAAATTATGTGAGTGGCTATTAAGACATTCAGTATACAAATATGAAGAAAACAAAAAACGGAAGTTTCTCCTTAACAGAGAGACTTCCGTTTTTTATAGTGAACATGTCTGCAGGTGCCTAAGGGGGTTAGTCGCAAAGGCTAAAACTTCAGTGTACTATGGGAGATAACGTTTCTCCCGTTTACCAAATGCACGGTTTGAAAACACTTGGAACAGTCCACTGTTAACTGAAAGCCCGACTGCAATGGCTCCTGAAATCAGAAACGTTTCGGTTGCAAACATCAAGGCCATCTCCGGATTGCCTTCAATAAATGCCCGCATCATGTTATAGGCTGAACCACCAGGTACTAGAGGAATAATACCGGGGATTGCAAAGACGATCACAGGCATCTTGAAGTGACGAGCGTACCATTGACTGAAGAAAGCGACTAAAAAGGCTGCGACACCAACACCGACAAAGAGATCCAATTCGATTTCAAAAGCCAAAAAGTAATAGACAATCCATCCAACTGCCCCGGAAATACTGGAGGCAAACAAGGTTCGAGTAGGGACGTTATACAACACACCGAATCCGAAAGTAGCGATAAGAGCAGCAGCAAAATAAGATAAGTAGTTTAAATTCATATAGACGTCTCCTTAATATCTTTATAGAAAAGTCAGGACCATCGCAATGCCGATTCCAATTGCACCAGCTGTGAGTAAGGCTTTTGCCAGTACAGCGACGCCTGCTAGTAAATGCCCAGCCATCAGGTCCCTGAAACTATTCGTAATAGCCATACCCGGAACAAGAGACATGACACTGGCGATAATAATGATGTTGATATCTTGACCAAACCCCAATGAAATGAACAAAACAGCCAATAATCCTATGAAAAAAGAAGCGACCATCTCAGCAAAAAAACTGACATTTGTCCAGGCATTGACTGCTTCATATACTATATGACCCAGTCCACCGGCTACTACTGCCGGGATGATATCAGTATAAGTTCCACCGAACAGCAACGGGAAACCGCCACAAGCCAATGCAATCGCTAGATTACTCTGCCAGCGACTGAAATTACGGGGCGTATTTTTTATATTTAATAACTTTACCTTTACTTTTGCAGGGGGGAGCGCTCGCTGAGCAAGTTGTCTCGATAGATCGTTCACCATTGATACTTTTTCAAGATTCGTCTGCCGGTCTGTCATTCGAAGGAGCTCCGTATGGTCCTGACCGTCTGATCCCTGCACAGTTAAAATCAGGGCGGTAGGCACAACAAATACATTAATGTAAATTAGGTTATAACTTTTGGCGATACGGTATAATGTATCCTCAACACGGTAGGTTTCTGCGCCGTTCTCAAGCATCACTCTACCGGCTTCGACACAGACATCTAAAATATCCGCTACTGGGTACTTCTGCATTGTGACTCCTCCTGAACGTTTTCATTATGCTAATTATAACCATTATGACCAGGTTATGCGAATAGAAAATAACATTTCAGACTATTTATACGTGAGATTATATGTAGATGGATAATAAGTATAATAGATGAACCATCCTATTAGTGAAAACTCTAATATGGTAAAATGAGTCAGTCTGAATAAAAACATCTGTACATACCCGAAAGAATTTAGGAGCGATATAGTGAACACAATCAATCAAACACTTAAACAGTATTATGGCTATACGTCATTTAGACCAGGGCAGCAAACCATCATCGAAGCCATTTTAAAGGGACGAGACGCTATGGGCATCATGCCGACAGGTGGAGGGAAATCGATTTGTTATCAGATTCCGGCCATAGAGATGGAAGGGATCACTCTAGTCATTTCTCCTCTTATTTCTTTAATGAAAGATCAGGTAGATGGATTAGTGGCAATGGGCGTAAAGGCTGGTTTTTTAACTAGTCAGCTGACTTTAGATGAACAGAACGAAACACTTCGTCAGGCGATGAATAATGAGATTGATCTGCTATATGTTTCGCCCGAACGTCTGGAAAATACGTACTTTTTAAGTCGGTTAAGACAGATGCAGGTTAACTTGATAGCGGTTGATGAGGCCCATTGTATTTCTCAATGGGGACACGACTTCAGACCAAGTTACCAGGCGATTCCAGCAGTCAGAGATCACTGTTCAACGAATCCTCCATTTGCCGCATTTACGGCAACGGCCACTCAAAAAGTCAGAGAAGATATCGTAGCGAAACTGGAATTGAGTAATCCTTATGAATTTACTGCTAGTTTTGACCGTCCGAATTTAACATTTTCAATCGTACACCCTAAGAAAAAGCAGGTCAAACTACTGGATTTGTTAAAAGACAAGGAATCGAGTATTATTTATTGTAATACACGCAAAAATGTTGAACGCGTCCATTCGTTATTAAAGAAAAAAGGCTATGACGTCGGGTATTATCATGCGGGATTAACTTCAGCTGAACGGACACAATATCAGGAAGATTTTTTATACGATAAATCACCGATCATTGTAGCAACTAATGCATTTGGAATGGGAATCGACAAATCCAATGTCAGGCGGGTCATTCACTATAACATGCCTTTAGATATGGAAAGTTACTATCAGGAAGCAGGACGTGCTGGAAGGGATGGGGCTCCAGCTGAAGCGATCCTATTTTACTCCAGTCAGGACATTATTACTAACAATCTGCTGATTGAACAGGGAAACCATCCGCACGCAAAAAAGAATTTAAATACGATTATTTCATATTGTAAAACGGGTCGGTGTCTGCGCAAAACGATTCTTGACTACTTTGATGAAAATCCTTCATTTGATTCCTGTGCCAATTGCTCAAACTGCAATGGGGAGACTGAGCTGGTTGAAGTCACTCAGTCCTGTCAGAAAATACTGTCGTGTATTTTTCGCATGGACCAGCAGTACGGAATGGGCTTGATTACCGATGTACTAAGAGGAAAAGAGAATGCACGGATAAAGAGCCAGGGCTTTAATGAATTGTCGACTCACGGAATTATGAAAGATTCAACTGATGAAGAGATCAAAGACATCATTGCTTTAATGGTCAGCGAACAATTCCTGCACGTAGGAGGAGATCAGTACCCGATACTGAAATTCACTGAAAAGTCAGTCGACCTGCTTCACGCACGTCACCAGTTGTTTATGACCAAACATCAGAAAGAAACAGTTAAGGCTAAACAGCCATTTACCGAAGAATATGAAGAGGATCTGTTTGAACAATTGAGGGCTTTGCGAAAAGAAATCGCTACAGAAATCGGCAAGCCGCCATTTGTCGTATTCACTGATAAAGCGTTAATGAGTATGGCCTCAGTCTTTCCGCTTACACCCGAGGATTTCCTTTCCGTACACGGGGTTGGAGAAGCAAAATTGGAAAAATACGGAAATGAATTTATAGAAGTCATTAAAGCCTATACAGAAGAAAAGGAAACAGTTTAAGCTATACTGTAAGTGTAGCTTCCATTTTGAGAATAGATGAGTAGAAGTGGCAGCAGCTTCAGCAGAGTCGAGCAGATTAGTCATCGAGTAAACCGAAGTGGCCGCAGATTTAGCAGAGTCGAGCAGCCTAGTCACCGAGTGAACCGAAGTGGCAGCAGCTTCAGCAGAGTCGAGCAGATTAGTCACCGAGTAAGCCGAAGTGGCAACAGCTTCAGCAGAGTCGATCAGATTAGTCACCGAGTGAGCCGAAGTGGTAGCAGCTTCAGCAAAGTCAGACATTGACCATAACCGAGTAGGCCGAAACTGCAGAATATGAGCAAACTCTGCTTAATGGGCCTACTGACTTTACCGAACTGGGCAATCCTTGACAATTCCGTACAATTCTTGACTAATTTTAAAGAGGAGTGACAGCAATGTATAAAGCTAAAACAACCGAAACTGACCGAAGTGTGACTGCCTTTATTGAAACAGTGGAACGCCCGTCAAAAAAAGAAGATGCCTACAGGTTGTTGTCTATTTTTGAAGAAGCCACAGGGTTGACGGCGAAGATGTGGGGGCCAAGTATAATCGGCTTTGGCTCGTATCATTATAAATACGAATCGGGACATGAGGGAGATTCCATGCTTGTCGGATTTTCTCCACGAAAAGCCAAGATCAGTTTGTATCTCTATCAGGCTTTACCGGAAAGAGAAGAGCTGCTGTCAAAACTGGGCAAACACACGGCTGGAAAAGGGTGTGTCTACATCAACAAGGTAGATGATATCGATAGTGATGTGCTGAAGGATATGATTACAAAGTCAGTTGATTATTTGAATAAGCTGTATAATAATTAAGTATTGAATAAGATAAATAGAACTTGTTATAATTAGATAAAAGGTTTCTTATCTTATGATGAGAAGCCTCTTCTTATGCTTTATTTCTGGACCGATTATGCTACAATGAGGTGGCTGAAATGGATTGGAAGATGAACGAGAACATGAACCCGAAAGGAAGTATTTAATGTCAACTATCACAATGGATCAACTAATTAATTCTAACCCTGTATTGAACAACATCAAACACTCACAAGAAGTTTTCTGGCAGAATCCAATGTATTTACTTGTAAAAGAAGCGACACCTAAAACTAATTACTCAATGATAAATATTGAAGATTCAGAAGCGCGTCTGCAGCGCTTTGCATCCTTTATTCGAATCGCCTTTCCCGAGACTGAAGAAACAGAAGGCATCATCGAATCCCCCCTGTCACAAATCAAAGAGATGCAGGCACACTTAAACGAAACATTCATGACCCCTATCGAAGGGAAGTTATGGCTGAAACGTGATGATCTCCTGCCTATCTCAGGAACCATCAAAGCAAGAGGCGCGATCTATGAAGTATTGAAGCATGCAGAAAATCTGGCTCTTGAACACGGCATGTTGAATAGTATGGAAGAAGACTATTCAGTATTTGCCAGTGAAGAATTCGAGCAGTTTTTCTCTCAGTTCCATATTGCAGTGGGAACGACTGGGAATTTAGGCATCAGTGTCGGAACTATGGCCCGCAAACTGGGCTTTAACGTGACAGTTCATATGTCAGTAGAAGCGAAACAATGGAAAAAAGACTATTTAAGAAGTAAAGGTGTAGAAGTTATCGAGCACGATACTGACTTCTCAAGAGCCGTTGAAAACGGACGCGCTGAATCGGACGCCAACCCGCAAAGTTACTTTGTAGATGATGAGCACTCGGAGGAATTATTCCTTGGGTACACAGTTGGTGGCTATCGTATGAAAAAACAATTGGAAAATGAAGGCGTCGTAGTAGATGCTGATCACCCGCTGTTTGTCTACCTGCCATGTGGCATTGGTGGATCACCTGGTGGCATCACCTTTGGACTGAAACAAGCTTTTGGTGAACACGTACACTGCTTCTTTGCAGAACCGACTAAAATGCCAAGCATGCTGGTCGGCTTACTGACAGAAAAATACGATGAAGTGTCTGTCTTTGACCTGGGGTTAGGTGGTCTGACGATAGCGGATGGATTAGCTGTTCCGCGTACCTCCGGATTAGTTGCAAAACTAATGAGAACATTCTTCAGTGGCGGTTATTCCGTCCAGGACGATGTGTTCAAAGCGTTACTATCGAGCCTGTATGAGAAAGAGTCAATTTTCCTTGAACCGGCTGCTGTAGCTGGCATGATTGGCCCTTACCGTATGGCCACTACTGAGGAAGGTAATGATTACATCAAGTCTAAAGGTCTCTCTGACAAAATGCATCAGGCAACGCATATTGCGTGGGCGACTGGTGGATCTATGGTACCTGAAAAAGATCGTAACGTCTTTCTTGAGGAAAGCAAAGCTTACGCCCTTTAAAACTGAATAAGGAAAAAGGATATCATGATAAATGATATCCTTTTTTATTTCATTATTTTTTGATACATATAGTCTGAAGACTCTTACTTGTTCTTTTAATCACAATATAGTAGAGGTGAGTTCTTATCTGTTGATCTAGAGGTGAAAAATTAGTAATGAATTGTGAATTTTGATTTACTGATAAAGACTAAACAGCTTTATAAGTTTCAGCTAATATTACAAAGAGATTATTTTTCCTGATTTTCACTCTCTTAGTTGATGAAGGTCCTATAAAAACGGTATGATAGACTTAAGCATTTATCCATAATACTGGAGTGTTGTGCAAAACGAATTAAGGGGAATGTTAGATAAATGAAAAAGTATAAACGGTTACCAAAACATATTGGAGTGATTCCCGACGGCAATAGAAGATGGGCTGTCAATGCAGGACTCAATAAACAAGAAGGATATAATCATGGAATAGGTCCTGGACTAAAATTATATGAAGCGTGTCTTGAACTTGGCATCGAAGAGATGACGTACTATGGATTTACCATGGATAATGTTAAACGCCCCTCTCTTCAGACAAAAGCTTTTCAGAAAGCCTGTGTTGATTCAGTGAATGAACTGAAAAAACGGGATGCTGATTTACTGGTTATTGGGAATACGGACTCTAAAGTTTTTCCTAAAGAATTATTGCCTTACGCTATGAAGCGAACTAAATTTGGAGAAGGAAAAATGAAAGTCAATTTCCTGGTGAATTATGGATGGAACTGGGATCTGAATCATGCACTGGAAAATGATCAGGTAGTGGACAATAAAAATCTGATTGACTATATTGCATCTAAAGATATTTCGAGAATGGATATGGTGTTAAGATGGGGTGGACGCCGTCGTCTAAGCGGCTTTTTACCGATCCAGTCTATCTATTCTGACATATATGTCATCGACGAGTACTGGCCAAATTATAAAGACGAACACCTGCACGAAGCGCTCGAGTGGTATCAGGAAACAGATGTTACATTAGGCGGTTAATGGGTAAAAGGAGAGGGTAAGCAGAAAACGATCTGTTTAGTCTCTTTTCACTTAAAAAGGAGAAAGTAGGTAGATGAATGGGTAACAAACGTATCATTGTCTTAGTGGGTCCAAGTGGCAGTGGAAAGACAACGATAGGTGAACTCTTGAGCCAGAAGGGTATTCCTAAATTAATTACGACGACCACGCGGCTTCCGCGCGAGGGTGAACAAGACGAAGTGGATTACTATTTCAAAAAAGTGGAAGAGTTAGACCCGGATGATTTTATTGAGCAGACAATCTATAATCAGAAACTCTATGGGCTGACAAAGGCGGAAGTCTCTAAAGCTTTAAATAAACACCCTTTAGTTCATGTGTCGCTCGATAAAAATGGGGCAAAGGCTATGAAGGAAGTGTATCCTGAAGAGACGCTGGTCGTCTTCATTTATGTATCGACTGAGGAAATGAAGAAACGGATGAGTCGGCGTGGCGATTCTCAACAGAAAATCTCAGAACGAGTGGCCTTCAGTGAAGAGACAGATGAGTTAAAGCCGATTCCCGAGGCAGATCTGATTCTGGAGAACAGATCAGTTGAAGAAACCGTTACTAAAATTCTGGAGGTTGTCAGAGCTGAAACTGCTGCATCCAAAAAAGAGGCGTAGTTATGGAGATTGATCCAAAAACGATTGTATGGTATCCCCTTTATACATTACTGATATACTTTATATTAAGTCTGTTTTTTGACTTGCCGTTCTGGACGCTGTTTCTGGTACTGTTCCTTGTTTTTCTGTACATTGTTGTCATTATTATTATCGAACTGAAAAAATAAAGGCACACTCACAAAAAAAGACGGTAAGCTGATGGTATTCAGCCTACCGTCTTACTGTTAGTTGATGTGTCTTTTTTATCTGATTATTTAGACATTAAAGTTGCTGGATGCGTAACTATCCGGTACATCGATGCCGCTCGCATTATAGTTTTCACCATTCATGATGGAATTTTTAACAATAACATAATCGACTTTACGTAAGGATTCGATATCATTTCCACCTGCATATGAGATAGAAGATTGTAAATCCTGTTTCATTTCAAGCAGAGTATCTGCAATATCACCTTTATAAGGCGTCAGCATTTTTTTGCCTTCAACATTTTTACGTTCACCTTTTTGATGTGAAGAGGCACTGCCGAAATACTCTTTATAAGGCTTGTCATTGATTCTGACCATTTTACCGGGTGACTGATCATGTCCGGCAAAAAGTGAACCGATCATGACAATTGTTGCGCCAAAGCGAATCGATTTGGCAATATCGCCATGTGTACGAATGCCGCCATCAGCAATTAATGGTTTACGTGCCGCTTTTGAACAATGAGATAAAGCAGCCAGCTGCCATCCGCCAGTACCAAAACCGGTCTTCAGTTTAGTGGTACAGACTTTACCTGGACCAATACCCACTTTAGTAGCATCAGCACCTGCGTTTTCAAGTTCACGCACAGCTTCAGGTGTCCCGACATTCCCTGCAATGAGGAAGGTTTCAGGTAAAAATGTCTTGACCTGTTTGATCATATCAATAACCTGTTCGGAATGGCCATGTGCCACATCTATCGTGATATATTCAGGCACCAGATTTTCCTGTGCGAGTTCTTCTACAAACGTATACTCATCTGTTTTAACGCCAAGACTGATTGAAGCATACAAATCACGCTCGTGCATCATTTTAACAAACGCTTTACGTGCCTCTTCTTCGAAGCGGTGCATAACGTAAAAATAATCATTTTCAGCAAGCCATACGGATAATTCTTCATCAACGACGGTCTGCATATTTGCAGGAACAACTGGCAAAGCAAATCTGCGGTTGCCTAAAGTCACTGATGTATCACATTCAGAACGACTTTTGACGATTGATTTTGCCGGAATCAATTGTATATCTTCATAATCAAAAACTTTCATGGTGTACTCCTCTTTTTGCCGTCTGTTAAGACATATTTTGGGGAGAAAATCGTGCATTTACAATCGAGTTTCCCTAAACTACTTTACCGAAAGATGCGCTCGATGTCAAAGCCAATAGAGGATCAGATATGTCTGATTTCCAACAAAGCAAATAATGTTGAAAGACTTGCAGGTTTAAGCTAAAATGGTCAATTGAGGGCTATCAAAAGACGAAAGGGTTTTAACATGGAAGAAGTAAAAGATTATATTGTAGACAAGTTTGGTCGACCCAAAAATTTATTCATACTAGCGATGATACTGACGATCCCATTCCTGTTTCTGGTCTGGATGAGTTTTTATGACTGGGGATTCATCGGGCTTCTTGATGAACTCATAGGGAATGAATTTTATGAAGAAAGAGGCTCGTTACTGACTTGGGCCTTCATATTTATCACGAGATTAGGTGATGGCTGGTTTATTGCCTTATTCACTATTGTATTGTCACTTTATATCTGGCGGTTCCGTAAAAATACCCGGCTGGCAGTCTGGTACTTCCTGACGGTCAGTGTAGGGGCCGGTGGAGTGAATCAGCTGGTTAAAATTTTATTCAGACGACCAAGACCCACTCATGTTGAACATCTGATTGTTCAGGGCGGTTATTCTTTCCCGAGTGGTCATGCAATGGGGTCGATTATTACGTATGGGGCTTTATTATTTCTGATTATCAGAGCCAGCAAAACGTGGCTCCCCGTTCTGATCGGATCGGTCACATTGCTTCCCTTGATTGCTTTAATAGGGATGAGTCGCATTTATCTCGGTGTACACTACCCATCTGATGTCATCGGCGGGTACTCACTCGGTCTAGCAGTGTTATCATTAAGTATAGGGTTATACAGTGTGTCACTTAAAGACAAAGGATACAAAAAAGGACAGCGGTGAGTCATTAGACTCCGCTGTCTTTTCATTTGCTGTTTTTTATATGATACCTATGATCATAGCAATTGCGCCAAATGCGATAGCTGTCCAGTTCAATCCTTTTTCAGGACTGGCTAGGCCAATACCACCTAAGGCGATAGCAGCTAATCCCAGAGGAATATTCCAGATGAAAAATCCTATTAGTGCTAAGGCCATTGCGACCCATCCGATTAATTTACCAACTCTGTCTGATCCCATAATTTTATCTCCTTGTCTATCCGTGCTATTGTTTATTTTAAAAGTATACCTTACATTGGGAAGCTAAACAATTATCTAATTCACCTTTTTAATGTAGTCTTCGATAGGGTAATCCTCTACAGGGAGAGTGGTCGGTTCACTTGTTACCATCTGAGCCAGACACTGGCCTACAAGTGGTCCTGCTGTTAATCCAGTCGATCCAAAGCCACTTGCAGCAAATACATTCGGGAGGTCAGGTACTTCACCGAAAAACGGTGCGAAATCGGAGGTGTATGCCCGGGTACCTGAACGGTAAGTAGATATTTCAGCCTGGTGCAGCTCATTGGAGAACTGTGTGGTGCCCTCTAGAACCATGTTATTCAGCATATCTTTATCAATAGTGAGATTGAATCCTTTCTCATTCTCATGAGTGGCTCCAATAATGATTTTTCCATTTTCAAATGGGATAATATCCGATTCTCCCTCAGGCATAATGACGGGCCAGTCATCTGTAACCCAATTAGTCAACTGCAGTTCTACGAGCTGGCCTTTTTGCGGGCGGATATCGACAGTGTAATTCATCGGCATCAGTAGATTCGGAAGCCAAGCCGAGGCGGATAAAATAACTGAGTCAAATTGTTTAGAGGACTGTTTCGTTTTGACAATATAGGTTGAATCATTAGAATCTGTATTTTTTTCAAACGTCACGTGCTGTCTAACCACGTGAGCACCGTTTGCTTGAGCTTTGGACAACAGCAGATCTACTAAACGTCCACCATCCACTCGTGCGCCTCCGGATGCCCAGACCGCGGAATTGGCTCCAGTATAAAGAGGCATTTTCTCTCTGATTTCTTCAGGAGATAAAATTGCCAGATCTCCTATTTCAGGCGCATCTACTTTCCTTTTTTTTCCAATGGCGAACATTTCATGTATATACTCTTCTTTCTTTTTAAAAAGCAGGGTTCCCACTTGTTTATAAACGGATGAAGGAATTTCTTCACCTTCCATTACTTCAGAAAGAAAAGTCGGATAAAAAGCGGCGCCTTCCTTGACCATGTGATACCATTTTTTATTCCGCCTTCTGGATAACCAGGGGCTGATGATACCGGCAGCTGCCGATGTCCCTTGACCAGTTCCTTCATCGTAAATGGTCAGATTGATCGATTCCTCTTTGCTTAAAAAGTAGGCAGTAGAAGCTCCGATAACGCCTGCTCCTATAATTGCAACTTTTTTAGTCATGTGTAGTCATACCTTTCTTGTTCGAGTTCTTAATTAGTGTAACATGACTGTCAGTGTGATTTGGAATCTTTCTATCTTTTTATGAGATAATTATCCGCTTGAGACTTTGGCGGAACACTTCTTGTAATGAATCGCCTTTATATGTATGCTTATAGCAACAAATATAAAGGAGCAATCTTATGATAATCATGTATAGTATTATAGTTGGTGTATCGATTGTCTTAGCTGTTTTGAAAGGGGTAGCTATTTACAAAGCTACTCAGAAAGAATATAGTTCAATTTATATTACTATATTTCGTGGGTTTAACGTGAGTGCACTATTAAAAGAAAAAGAAATCAAAACAGATAAAGTCAAAAAAGCGATCATAATCAATAGCATACTTGATTTAGTGTATATATTTGCTGTTTTGATCTATTTTTTCGTGACGATCAGTCTCCGTAGCGATGGGCTGTTTTATTCAAACAATATATTGTCTTTAATATTTCCTTTACTTATTTTCAAATTTGTCAATGATTTTATTACAGACTGGCAGATAAATAAAGCTGTGAGAGAATCTTCACGTAATTAAAGTATTAAAAGAGAGCAATCAAAAAAAATCAGCATAACGGTTGACGAATCAAAATAAGAGGTGTAATATGAGAATCACATTAAAAGACATGAAGGAGAGCTCAGCATGATGAAACGATTTGACCAACTTAACCAACTTAACCAACTTAACCAACTGAATACTGCTTGGAACAGCTGGCGCAAATCGTTGTATTGATGAAGACTTTCTTTCATGGATACAACGTTTAGGACAAACTAAACTTTGTATCTATGCCGGCTTATTTTAACGAGAATTTTTCAGTTAATGCCACATAGATGATCAATCCATCTATGTGGTTTTTGCTGTTTTAAAGGCAATTTCCACGACTAAGTTACATTCGTGGGAATTGCCTTTTTGTTTTATCTGAAATCATAAAGCGTATTGGCTAACAGGTCAGACAGTAAACAATACATTCTCGAGTCGACAATTAAGCTTACATAAAAGGAGTGGATGCAGATGCAATCTGACTGGGACTGGCAAGGGAATAGGGTAAGAACAATCAAATCAATTACTTAAAATCAGAGAGGAAAATTAAAAATGAAAAGAAAAGGCATGATTATCACAATAGGCATTATTTTAGTTATATTGATTGGGGTATTTGTTTCGTCATTGACCAGCGCGGACAATATGGGAACAGAAGGTGAGACAGAACAGGCGAGCGGAGATGCCGGTGAACAGGAACAGATCAAAGTTGGAATTTTACAGACAACCAGTCACCCTTCACTTGATGAAATAACCGCCGGCTCGATCGAGGGATTGGCGGAACATGGGTATATCGACGGTGAAAACATCGAAGTGGTTTTCCAGAATGCTCAGGGAGATCAGAACCTGATGAACACGATGGCTCAGTCATTAGTTGAAGAAGGGGCAGAATTGCTAATCGGTATCGGTACCCCAGCCAGTCAGGCTTTTGCCAATGCAACTAGTGAGATTCCCATTATCATGGGAGCTGTATCCGATCCTGTCGGTGCCGGACTCGTCGAATCCGAGGAGGTGCCGGGAACAAATGTTACGGGTGTAAAAAATCAGGCGCCAGTCGAAGCTCAACTTGAATTAATGATCGAGGTTTTACCGGATGCCGAAACAGTCGGATTGCTTTACAGCTCGGGAGAAGATAATTCCAGAGCTGAAGGAGAACGCGCAGCAGAAGTACTGGAAGAAATGGGACTGGAAGCAGTGACCTATACTGTTTCAAGCACAAACGAAATCCAGCAGATGGTCGCATCCATGTCACAGGAAGTTGACGCGATTTACCTTCCAACAGACAACACTATCGCAAGTGCCTTTGACACAGTCGTCAGCGAGGCTGACCTGTATGATATGCCGCTGATCCCGACAGTCGATCTGATGATTGCTCAAGGTGGGCTGATCACAGTGGGAATCAATCAGACGGAGATGGGCGAGGAAGCCGGACGAATGGCTGCTGAAGTACTGGACGGTCAGGATCCAAGCGAGTTCCCAGTCTTTGTGTTAAGTGAAGGAGACATCTTAGTCAATCAGGAAAAAGCAGATCGACTAAATATTACTATTCCAGAATCGATATTAGAACAAGCGACTATTATAGAGGTTAGAGAATAAGAGAGGAATTTGAGACATGTTGATATCCGCAATTGCACAAGGGCTGTTATGGGCTGTATTAGGTATTGGTATATTCACAACATACCGGATTTTAAACTTTCCGGATCTGACTGCAGAAGGGTCTTTCCCGCTCGGCGCTGCTGTAGCGGTGACTGCAATTGTCAATGGGTTACACCCGCTACTGGCAATGGTGCTGGCTTTTCTGGCCGGGATGGGGGCGGGGCTTATAACGGGTCTCCTCTATACAAAAGGAAAGGTCCCAGTCATACTATCAGGGATACTGGTGATGACCGGCCTGCATTCAGTCATTCTTTACGTGATGCAGCGTCCCAATTTAAGCTTGCTTAATTTCCCGCGTGTATACGACGTGTTTGATTTCCTCCCGGCTTATTTCGACAGAGTGGTTGTTGGAGTGATCGTTCTGATCGCTGTCATCAGTCTGCTCCTGTTCTTCTTCTATACCAGTTTGGGGCAGGCTTATATCGCAACGGGTGATAATGAGACAATGGCTCGTTCATTCGGGATCAAGACTGATCGCATGAAAATCATTGGACTCATTTTTTCAAATGGAATCATTGCGCTGGCAGGTGCTTTGATTGCTCAAAACAATGGCTATGCTGATGTGAATGGCGGAGCAGGCGTTATCGTTATTGGGCTGGCATCACTGATTATTGGAGAAGTTGTCTTCAAAGATGTCACGTTAGGTGAACGGCTGCTGTCCGTTGTTATCGGAAGCATAGCCTACCAGCTGCTGCTTCTGGGCGTGATCCGTCTGGGATTCGACACAACATATATTCGCATCTACAGTGCATCGATCCTGGCGATTTGTTTGATGATTCCTCAATTGAGAAAAGGATTAAGACTTGGAACACTGATAGGAAAAGAGGCGTGACATGGATACATTACTAAAACTGCATCAGGCAACGAAAACCATCCAAAATGAGTCAGATCTAGACAATACGATTTTAGATCACTTAGACTTGACGATACGCAAAGGAGATTTTGTAACAGTACTCGGCGGAAATGGAGCCGGTAAATCCACTCTATTCAACAGTATTACAGGGACAAGTCTGTTGACCAGTGGAACAGTGACATTAAGTGGGCAGGAGGTAACCAACTGGCAGGAAGAAAAAAGAGCCAAGTATATATCTCGTGTTTTTCAGGATCCAAAAATGGGCACTGCTCCACGGATGACTGTCGCAGAAAATCTGCTGCTGGCATTGAAGAGAGGGAAAAAACGGTACATTCTTCCACGAAAATTGAAAGAACAAAGAACGCGATTTGAAAAGATATGCGAATCGATCGGAAACGGACTGGAAAAACATTTGGACACCCCTACTGGACACTTGTCAGGTGGGCAGAGACAGTCGCTTAGTTTGCTGATGGCGACTTTGACACAGCCCGATCTGCTGCTTCTTGATGAGCACACGGCTGCCTTGGATCCAAAAACATCTAAAAAACTGATGGCACTGACAGATCAGGTGATCGAAGAAAACCAATTGACCTGTCTGATGATCACTCACCGGATGGAAGATGCGCTGGTTTACGGCAACCGACTCATTGTTATGGAAAACGGGAAAATTAAACTGGATCTTAACAAAGAAGAAAAAGCAAAACTGACTTTGGAAGATCTCTTCGTTCTTTTTGAAGAAGAGCAGGTGTCGCCAGGCATTTAAGGGTTTTTGGGGGGACATCTAAGAAGAGGTAATGGATAGTTTACAGAGACTGAAGTGCCTTTCCTGAAACATGATCAGGAGAGGCAACTCAGTTTTTGTGTATAATAAAAAGAGTGAGCTATATATTAAATTGAATACAAGGGGAGATTTTTAATGGGGTTCAATAATGACGACTACATCAAGGGACAAATCAACAAGCAGTACATACACCCAAAAGAATCATCATACAAAAAGGTCGACACCTACAAGGAGTATGATATAGATGAAACCTTAATGGAGAAAGTGATTCAAAGTGATGTCCAGTCACTGCAGAAAATGGTTCGAGACAATGAGCTGACCTATTCTGAACTAGTGAAGTGTTTCTGGAATCAAGTCGTCAGGATGAAAGAGTATAATGCTGTTATTTCGTTAAATCCAGAGGCAATCGAACAGGCTGAGAAAATGAGCTATGATGAAACACATGATCTGCTTTACGGCTTACCTGTTCTGGTTAAAGACAATGTCAACATGACCGGACTGCCGACAACAGCAGGTGCTGCCGTTTTGAAAGAGCATATGGCTGATGCCGATGCGGAATTGATTACACGACTCAAAGAAAAAGGGGCTCTGATTTTAGGCAAAACTAATTTATCTGAGTGGGCAAATTTTATGTCTACAGAAAGCTCAAACGGATACTCAGCGATTGGCGGACAGACGAAAAATGCGTTTGGACAGTTTGATGTGGGAGGGTCAAGTGCGGGAAGTGCTGTTGCAGCCGCTCTTGGAATCGCCCCTTTGACTGTTGGAAGTGAAACGTCTGGATCCATCATCTATCCGGCAAGTCAAAATGGAGTAGTCGGTCTGAAGCCCACACTTGGTTTAGTATCGCAGGACGGCATTATTCCTATATCTAAAACTCACGATACGGCCGGACCGATTGCTAGAACGGTTCAGGATACATACAGCCTGTTTAAGGGAATGTCATCTGTAAAAGAGGAAGCAACATGGCATGTCCAGTTGAAAGATATAAAAGCAGGGATCTTAGATAACGATGGAGCCAAAATGGTCTACCGTGATGAAGATGAGACCATCATGCAGTCTGTCCAGGAGAAACTGAAAAAAGCTGGAGCAGAATGTGTAGAAGTAATAGTGGACGATGCAGCCTTTAATATTGATTATCTACCTGTTTTTAAATTCGAAATGAATGAAGGTATTCGTGCGTTTTTTGCTGATTCTCAGAATAAGTTGACTCTGGAAACAATCATGTCATTCAATGAAGAAGACTTGGAGAATACGGCACCCTACAATCAGGAACTGTTAAAACAGTCGGCAGAGAATGGCCTGGGAAGTAAAGACATCAATGAGATGATCTCGTCTAATCAGAGCCTGTCACGTAAAGCCTTAGATAAAGCATTTGAAACAGTGAATGTTTTGATTACCTTAAGTAATTACGGGACCGTTTTGTATTCCGCATCAGGTTATCCAGCTGTCACTATACCGGGCTATACTCGATTGACGGGTGAACCGATCGGTGTGACAGTTATTGGAAAGAGAGGCAAAGATGTTGAGCTGCTGGAGATCGCTTATGCAGTAGAACAACTGATTAAATAATTAGAATAATGCCATTTATTCTTAATCTTTTTATAGTATTCGTCCTATTATTCCGTTACAATAAAGAAAATAGTCAGAGCTAGGGGAGATAGTATGGGAAAAACAGTTGTCAAAAACGGACGTCTTATTGATGGTCATGGAAATCAGCCACTTGACAAAGGCATCGTTGTATTTGAAGGAAATACACTGATCTTTGTAGGAGAAGAAAGTGATTACTCGCTATCCGGTGAGGAACAGGTCATTGACGCACAGGGTGGATCGATTTTGCCGGGCTTTATTGATACGCATGTGCACGTTATGATGGAATATGAAGCCGTTCAGAAACGACTGGAGACGCCATTTTCTTTCAGATTTTACCAGGCTGCACACTATATGCAAAAAACACTGGATGCCGGCATCACTTCTGTCAGAGATGCTTTGGGGGCAGATCTGGGAGTCAAAAAAGCAGTTGAAGAGGGCCTGATTTCCGGACCACGTCTGCAGTTAAGTATCAATGCTTTGACGATTACCGGCGGACATGGAGATGGGTACACGACTTCAGGACAAACTGTAGAACTGCTGCAGGCTAATTACCCTGGCATGCCGGATGGGCGAGCAGATGGAGTAGAAGAAGTCCGCAAAAAGGTGCGTGAAATGCTTCGTGCAGGAGCTGAAGTCATTAAAGTACACGCAACGGGTGGTGTACTAAGTCCAACGGATCACCCAGAATTCACTCAGTTTACCTTAGACGAACTAAAAGTTATCGTTGAAGAAGCCCGTTTTAGAAAAGGGATTCGGGTCATGGCACATGCGCAGGGTGCAGAAGGCATTAAGCAGGCCGTCAGAGCAGGCATTCACTCGATTGAGCACGGTATTTTCCTTGACGACGAAGCGATAGATTTAATGAAAGAACATGGAACATTTCTGGTGCCGACGTTGCTTGCACCTGTTTCTGTACTGGAACTGGCAAAAGAGTCAGGTATGCCCGATTCAGCTGTTGAAAAAGCTAGAGATGCTATCGAAGCGCACAAGGAAAGTGTGGCTAAAGCTCACAAAGCGGGCGTTAAAATTGCAATGGGAACTGATGCCGGTGTTATGCCACATGGACTTAATCTTCGCGAGCTGGAATTGATGACTGAAGTCGGTTTGAGCCCGATGGAAGCAATCGTGGCCACTACAAAAACAGCTGCTGAATGTTTAGGCTGGCAGGATAAAGTGGGGACTTTGGAAAAAGGGAAATTGGCAGATATCGTTGTTGTTAAAGGAAACCCGCTGGAAGACATTGCCAGCTTATCAACTAACGACACGATTCAGCTCGTTATCAAAGACGGAAAAATCGAAAAGAACCACTTGACTAAGTAAAGTGAAATAAGGAAATCAGCCGGATCATCCGGCTGATTTTTTTTGCCGTTCAGGAAGGTCCAGACTCGTTTCCTGAACGAGTCTGTTCACTATATAGAGCGTTTTGAGAGGAACATACTCGTCAGCTGACGAGTATGTACTGCATTAAAAAATTGTGAGTACTTGCTTCACTTCAGTTCGAACTTGATAGGCGGTATTTCAAAGAATGCTTAACCTGTCTTAGGCTTACTCCAACTTGGTTTCACACTGGGTGAACTGAGTCGTAATCAAGTTCAGGACACTCAAAGATAATCCTGAGGAGAGTAGACCGAAGTGGAGTTCCTTTTAGCTAAGTGGAGGTCATCTTTTTGACAGGTTTGTCGAAGAGGTTATTAGTTAGGTAAAGTGGAGAAAATTTTGGATTGAGCAAACCCAAGTTGAACTTAGTTAAGCAAAGTGGGGGATTTAAGTTAGTGGAGTTTACTCAGCAGACAGCAAATTCGATCAACTCCAGTAAGAGGCACGTTCTAGTTAGCCATACCACTGCTTAGTTCGGTTCACTGAAATGAAGCTTTCCCAGAGTATACTTAAGTCACACACAAATAAAGAAAAAAGGAAAAAAAGGGTATGAAAAAAATCAGTTTTTGATTAAATAGACAATATTTATAACAAGGAGGGATGACAATGGAAATTTTGAAGGAAAGAGAACAATCTCATCTGCTGAAGGGCTTGATTTATTTAGATAAACGCATTGATCTGAATGAAACCGATAAACGATACCTTGTTAACCTGCAAAAAGGATTCAAAGGCGAACGCTGTTTTGATGACATTGTTAAAACCATACTTGATAAAGAGATGGTTGTATTAAATGATCTGCTGCTGGTCAGTAACGGTACAACATTTCAGGTGGATTCAATCATCATCACGTCAAACACACTCTATCTTTTTGAGATCAAAAATTATTCTGGGAAATACATTAGGAACTCAGATGGATTAAGCACTATTCAAGGACAGGATGTGGCGAATCCAATGATTCAGCTGAGCAGAATGGAGTCGTTTATCAATCAGCTGCTGAAAGAGTGGAACAGCACGAGCAAAGTGGAAGCCAATGTGGTGTTCGTCAACCCACTATTCAGCTTGTATAATGCTAAAATCGATGATCCTATTTTAATGCCGAATCAAATCGAGGAGTACCTTCTAAAGATCAACAGCAGAAGTAGAATGCTCACGAAAGAGCAACATTACCTCGCCAACAGGTTCAGAAAACTTGAAAACAGTGGAATGCCAATGCAGAAGCAGCTCCCTTACTACAATTATGAAGAATTGAAAAAAGGGCTCTCGTGTAAGAATTGTGGTTCTTTTGAATTGCTGATTACTCAAAGATCTTGTTACTGTAAATCCTGTTTCTTTAAAAGTTCTGTAGGAGAAGTGATTCTTAATAATATTGAAGAAATGCAGTTCCTGTTTCCAGAACTTAAATTGACTACGACAAATGTAAACAACTGGTGTGGTGAAGTTGTTCATTTTAGAAAGATAAGAAAAATTCTGAAGGATCATTATATTGCTGCCGGGGAAACGAGTGGTAGAGTTTACGAATGACCATAGGGAGTATCGTGTATAAAAAAAGACTGCTTAAGTTGCTAAGCAGTCTGACCCTTGATCCGTTACTTATTCAGTTACTCATTTACTTCAAAGGCAGGTTCTAAATGACCATTATCTGCAAGGTCGTCTAGGAAATCGTAGACTTCCTGACTGGTGAATGCGTCGTGTAGGGCCTGAATCGCATCTGAATCCTGGTTATCTTCTCGGGCAACTAATTGAATAGAGAAGGTAAAGTCATCATCCTCTTCAAGGAATAAAGCATCTTCTGGTGTTAAGTCCACTGATTCAATGTAAGTCGGATAGTTGAAAACAAGTTCTACGCCATCCTGATAAGCGGAAGACAAGTTGAGCAAGTCGATGCTTGTAAAGGTAAAGTCATACGGATTGTCTTCAATGTCATCAACAGTCGCATCAAATGTGACATCCTCACTTAATGTAATCAACTCATAGTGATCTAAAATCATCAGGGCACGTGCTTCGTTTGACGGGTCACTTGGCAGTGCGACTTCAGCCCCTTCTTCAATATCATCGATCGAATCATAAACAGGAGAATAAAAACCAACGATGGCATTGTAAATAGGCTGCATCGCTACCAGATTTCCATCACGCTCGCTGTTGAACATTTTCATAAAGGGTTCGTGCTGGGCAAAACTTGCATCTACTTCTTCATTGAGTAACGCTTCGTTGAATTGAATGTTGTCAGAGACTTCGACTAATTCAACACGATAACCGTCTGCAATCACTTCTCCAGCGATTTCGACGATGTCAGTCATTGGAGGCAAGTGTGAGGCCACTTCGATAACAACGTCTTCACCCGTATCTTCTGCCGTTTCTTCAGTAGTGTCTTCCACTTCATTTCCAGTGTTTTCTTCAGCGGTATCATCTGCTGCATCTCCACAGGCTGCCAGCAGTAGGGCAGTACTTCCTAGTAATAAACTTTTTCTAATCATCATCTTTTTTCTCCTTTATATTTACTATCTTTTATCTATTCTTTTTGCCAATTTCAATCCCAGCCACTGGAAGATCTCAACTAATATGATAATCAGCACAATAGCGGTGTACATAATATCTGTTTCGTAACGCTGGTAACCGTACCGTATAGCGAAGTCCCCGATTCCGCCGCCTCCGACCACACCCATGATAGTGGAGTAGGAGACAAAACTGATGACGGCAGTGGTAAAGCCGATAACCAGGCTGCTCCTTGCTTCGACGTACAGGAATTTCCAGACTAGCTGCCAGTTCGTCGCGCCCATTGATTGTGCGGTCTCTGTAATGCCCCGTGGTACTTCCATCAGAGATTGTTCAACAAAACGGGCATACAGAGCAATAGCAATAACAACCATTGGAAATGATGCGGCAATAGGGTCTCCTGTTGCTCGACCATACACTTGCCTGATAAAGGGCTGCATGGCGACCACTAATAGAAGAAACGGGAATGAACGAATAATATTGACCAGTATATTTAGTAGGCGATTCAGGAAACGATTGGCCATCGGTCGGGTGTCGGCTGTTAGATAAAGCAGTGTTCCCACAGGAATCCCAAGCAGTATGGCAGCAATCATGGCAAAAAACAGCATGATTCCTGTTTCCCATAAACTTTCAATCAACCGTGGCGAAAATTCAATGACACGTTCAATGTATAGCGAAATGGACTCAGTCATGTGTCAGCACCTCGATTGCCCGTTCCAGATAGGGAACAACGATTTCTTTGCTCTCACAACGGTTGACCTGTACGATCTGCCTGATTTGACCTTGCTCCATCAAGGCGGCACGCTGACACAAAGCTTTAATGACAAGTAGTTCATGTGTCACGACTACGATCGTCATTTTAAATTCCTCATGAGCCTTTTTAAGCACCTCGACAATTTCTTCAGTCGTATTCTGATCAAGGGCAGAAGTGGGTTCATCACATAATAATAATTTTGGACGTGTGATAAGTGCCCTGGCAATACCTACTCGCTGTTTCTGACCACCGCTTAGTTCCTGAGGGTAATTGTTTTTCTTGTCGGCTAATCCAACAAAGTCCAGCACCTCATCAACTGTTAAAGCATTAGGGTACTTATGCAGGGTAAGTGGCAAGCGTACATTGTCGGCTACTGTTTTATTGTTAAGCAGATTGAACTGCTGAAAAATCATACCGATCTGTTTCTGCTGCAGTCTGAGTTTTTTCTTTGACAGCTGAGTCAAATTGACATCATCCACACTTACCGATCCTTTATCTGGAGATTCAAGTGCATTGATCATTCGAAGTAAAGTAGACTTTCCTGCACCACTTTCTCCAATGACCCCGAAAGATTCCCCGCTTTCAATCGATAAGTTTATATTACTCAAAGCTGTGAATTCAGTTTGTTTACTATAAAAAGTTTTTTCGATGTGTTGGAGTTTGATCAAAGTGTCTATAGACCTCCTTTTAGCACGTCGCTGTTTAAACAACACAGCTAATTATAGGGAGTAAATAAAAGGTAAGCAATAAAAACAGAGCTTATTCCTTTTAATGAATACCCGGTCATTATTAAATTGAGTACGCTGAAAAAACACAAAAGGTCTCTGAAGACTGTTAGAATAAGAAGAACAGCCTGTTTTGGGCAATGGGATAAGAGGGTGCTATAAAAGATTATTATAAACAATATTGTTTTTAAAAGGAGTTTTAGACAGAAAAAACCACCTGCCGACAAATCGACAAGTGGTAAAAAAGGAGTGGTAACAAACACTTGGAGGAGTGTTGTTACCAAAAAATAAGTTGGTTGTTGTGGGTATGAGTAAAGTATAGTATTAAAATTTGAATTAATTATGACCAATTCATGATAAATCATAGGTTTATGTTCTAGCAGATGCGAAGCACTACGGCAAATAAAAAAACCGCCTTTTCCTCTAGAAAAGACGGTTGGGGATAAGACGTAAAGTCTCTATTTCATTTGAGTATAAACTATTCAATCCGGGGAGAAAGAATTGTGGTATCAAATGAGTTTTCTTTTCAAAGACTGCTTAACTGTTTCGGGGGATCCAGTTAAACTTCTTTTGGGGAGAAAAGAAAGGTGTACTTTATTTCCACATTGATAGTGTATCAAATTGGTCAAGTTAAATCCTTAAAATTGTCTAAGCATTTAGCCCTTGAAAATAATAATTTACTCACTAAGTGCATCGAGCATAGCTTTATTGAATGCAGGTAAATCATCTGGTGTACGACTTGAGATCAGTCCGGACTCATCAATAACGACTTCCTTGTCATAAAAGTTTGCGCCGGCATTTTTTAAATCAACCGCTACTTGTTTAACGGCAGTAATATCTTTGCCTTTTACAACTTCCGCATTAATCAGTAATTGAGGGCCGTGACAGATTGAGAAGATGGGCTTTCTGTCATCGGAGAATGCTTTGGTAAATGCCAGGAAACGGTCATCTTTACGCAACTGATCGGGTGAAAAGCCACCTGGAATCAGTAAAGCATCAAAGTCTTCTGGAGAAACGTCATCAATCCCTTTATCGATGGTCACTGATGCTTCCCCTTTTTTACCTTCTACTGTTTCACCAGCCTCGAAACCGATAGTGGTGATCGTGTGTCCGCCACCTTCCAATTCTTCTTTAGGCGAAGTGAATTCCACATCTTCAAATAACTTAGTTATAACGACAGCTACTTTTTTGCTCATATTCAAATTCCTCCTTGTTTGATCTATTTATAGTGTATCGACTCAAAATTATTCGGGCAAGTGAAACGATTTGAAGCCCCTTGTTCAGTCAACTTTTTTGTACGATAAAACCCTCCAGTTTATGTTATGATGTGAAAAATAGATCCTTTTTAAAGGAGGAAAACAGTAAATGAATATTGCGTTGATTGCACATGATAAGAAGAAAGACGATATAGTGAAAATCACAGAGGCGTACAAGCTCATTCTTGAGAAACACAACTTGTTTGCAACGGGCACGACAGGTTCTCGTATTGCAGAAGAAACCGGGTTGGATATACACCGGTTCAAATCAGGCCCACTTGGTGGTGATCAGCAGATCGGTGCTTATATATCTGATAATAAAATGGATCTGGTGATTTTTATCCGTGACCCATTGACCTCACAAGCGCATGAACCGGACATTTCAGCACTTTTACGTCTATGCGATGTGTATGAAATTCCACTGGCAACGAATATGGGATCGGCAGAAGTCCTGCTTAGAGGACTGGACGCTGGATTTTATGACTGGCGTGACGTTTCCAGAGGACAAGACCGTGATTCTCTACATTTTTAAAGGGGCGGTAATATGCTGTTATTAGTTGGATTGGCTCTGATCGTTTACGGCTATATTTCATTTAAGTACTCAGATAAAAAGAAAACCGGTCATCACCGGGCAGGAACAGATAGTCAATTCCCTGAGTGGTTTCCAAAGCTTCAGAAGGTAGGCGGGTTACTGTTTATCATCATGGGGCTCTTACTGTGTTTGACATACTTTATTATATAACTTATTTATGAAAGGATTGTCCCTATGATAATTGGCGTTCCAAAAGAAATTAAAAATAATGAATTCCGTGTTGCACTTACACCTTTTAATGTTAAACGACTGATCGATAATGGTCATCGTGTATTTATTGAAAAAAATGCCGGAGTCGGCAGTGGATTTGAAGATGACCTTTACACTAATAGTGGAGCAGAACTGTCTGAGTCAGCCAGCGCGGTATGGAATCAGTCAGATATGATCATGAAGGTCAAAGAGCCGTTAAAAGAAGAGTATACGTATTTTAGAAAAGGCCTTATTCTATTCACGTACCTACATCTGTCAGCTGCTCCGGAACTGGCGAAGGCTTTAGTCGAGAACGAAGTGACAGCCATCGGATACGAGACAGTTGAGAAGAATGGCAAGCTGCCATTGTTGACACCGATGAGTGAAGTTGCAGGCAGAATGTCTGTTCAAATAGGGGCGCACTATCTGGAAAAACATGCGGGTGGTATCGGCATGCTTTTAGGCGGTGTGCCAGGTGTCGAAAGCGGGACAGTCACGATTTTAGGTGGAGGCGTTGCCGGTGAAAATGCTGCTCGAATGGCAATCGGCATGCGGGCAAAAGTCAACATTATCGAATTGAACCCGGAACGGATGAGAGAATTGACTCGTCTGTTCGGCAGAGACATCCAAACACTCGCCTCTACCCCTTCAAATATCGCAAAAGCGGTTAAAAACTCTGATTTAGTTATTGGTGCTGTGCTGATACCAGGACGGAAAGCACCTAAACTGGTGACTGAAGAGATGATCAAGTCAATGAAAAAAGGAACAGTTGTTGTGGATATAGCAATCGATCAGGGTGGGAATTTTGAGACGATGGATGAGCCGACTACACATGATCAGCCAACCGTCGAAAAGCACGGAGTCCTTCATTATGCAGTTGCTAATATCCCTGGTGCTGTACCCAAGACGTCGACTATCGCACTGACAAACGATACGATCCTCTACGCACTCCAGCTCGCCGATTTGGGCGTCGAAAAGGCCGTAACTAAAAATCCGGTACTTGCGACAGGTATCAATAGCTATAAAGGGAAAATAACCAATGAAGCTGTGGCAAACGAGTTGAACTATGACTACGTTGAGTTAGGGACATTGCTTAATTGATCATAGATAGATAAACGGAATAGAACGATTGGGTGATTCTGTTTCGCCCCTTCCACATAAAAAGCTCATCCGCGGGGATGAGCTTTTTTACTGTAGTCAATTAACGGTCTTTCAAACGACTCCCGCCTCTTGGGGTAAATGAATAATATTTAAAGCACCATAACGCACTTAAGCCGATAAGGATATAAACAATGCGAACACCCCACTGCTCTGGATCGCCAAATGCTGTTTCTACTACATTAAAACCAATTAAACCGATAAGTAATAAATGGATCCCACCGATAATGAGAATGGTCAACGCCGCGCGGTCAATTATTTTCAAACTAGGTCCTCCTCTATGTTCTTATATCCTTATGATACGAAATTTATGAATAAAAGTCGATTGTTTCTCATCAAGTGCTGGAGATTATTTATGAAAAGGTGAAAACGAATAGAAAAAAGAAAATTGACTGGGCAAGGGTTAACTCTATGTTATACTGAAAAAGTAAAAATGAATTCAGTATGTAACCATTTACAAAAGGGTGGTTGTCCTTAAAGGGACTAGTCTATTATATTATACAGGAGGGGTAAGAATGGTAAAAAGTGACATTGAAATAGCTCAGGCAACAGACATTTTCCAAATTGGAGAAATCGCGCAGAGGTTAGGGATCGAAGAGGATGCCTTAGAGCATTATGGGAAATATAAAGCAAAAGTTGATTACAGCGCACTACATAATACTACAGGAAAAAACGGAAAGCTGATTCTTGTTACAGCTATCAATCCTACTCCTGCTGGAGAAGGTAAAACCACGACTTCTGTCGGTTTGGGAGATGCCCTCCAAAAAATAGGTAAAAAAACAGCTATTGCATTACGTGAACCGTCACTTGGACCAGTTTTTGGCATAAAAGGGGGCGCAGCTGGAGGCGGGTATGCGCAGGTTATTCCAATGGAGGATATTAATCTGCACTTCACGGGCGATATTCATGCCATTGGAGCCGCCAATAATTTAGTAGCGGCCATGATCGATAACCATATTTATCAAGGAAACGAGCTGAATATCGATCCGCGTCGAGTCACATGGAGACGTGCAATCGATATGAATGACCGTCAGCTGCGCTCGATCATCAGTGGAATCGGTGCTCGCACAAATGGGATGCCTAGAGAAGATGGATTCGACATTACAGTTGCATCAGAAATAATGGCCGTCCTCTGCCTGTCCAGCTCAATGGCTGAAATGAAAGGGAAGTTGAAAGACTGCCTGATCGGCTATACGTTTGACAATGAACCTGTCAGACTAGGTGAGCTGAATGCTCAAGGCGCAGTTGCCGCTTTACTGAAAGACGCTCTTAAACCGAATTTGGTTCAAACGCTTGAACATACGCCTGTATTTATCCATGGCGGACCATTCGCCAATATCGCTCACGGATGTAATAGTCTGCTGGCGACTAAAATGGCTTTGGCGCACGCGGATTATGTGGTCACTGAGGCTGGATTCGGAGCCGATCTGGGTGCCGAAAAATTTATCGATATCAAATGCCGTATGGGTGGCATCAAACCGGATGCCGTCGTTATTGTTGCAACGATTCGTGCGCTTAAAATGCATGGTGGGGTTAAAAAGACTGATTTGGCTGAAGAAAACACTGAAGCCCTTAGAAAAGGAATGCCTAACCTGTTGAAACACATTGAAAACATCCAGGGCACTTTCTCTTTACCGGCTATCGTAGCAATCAATGCATTCCCTGGTGATACACAGGAAGAATTGGATGTACTGAAAAAAGCCATCGAAGACACCGGCAGCAAAGTGGTCCAGTCAAATGTCTGGGCAGAAGGTGGAGAAGGCGGTATTGAATTAGCTGAAGAAGTCGTTAAATTGACTGAAAGCGAATCAACGCTGAGTTATGCGTATGAATTAAGTGATCCAATAGAAGAAAAAGTAGAAAAAATCGTCCAGTCCGTCTATGGTGGTGAAGGAACAGAATGGACTAAAAAAGCAAGAACAATGGCCAGACGACTGGAAAAATTAGGTTATGGCGACTTGCCGATCTGTATGGCTAAAACTCAGTATTCATTGTCAGACAATGCAACGGCTCTTGGACGGCCGACTGGATTCAAAGTTAATATAAGAGATCTGACTGTCTCAGCCGGTGCGGGCTTTATTGTTGTACTCACAGGCAACATCATGCGGATGCCGGGTTTACCTAAAGTGCCGTCTGCTGTCCAGGTGGATGTAAATGATGAAGGTAAAATCTCCGGATTGTTTTAAAGGGGGAAAGAATATGAACGAATTGACGATCGAGCATTATTTAACGGAATTAGGAAAAAAAGAGGGCACACCAGGTGGAGGAAGCGCAGCAGCTTACATTGGTTCTATGAGTGCTGCTCTTATCCGAATGGTCGCTGATATTCAAAAAGATAAAAAGAAATACACAGAGCACGCTGATGACATAAAACAGGTACTGGATCAGGCACAGAGCGCGCGATCGTTTTTTGAACAACTGGCAAAAGATGATGCCGTTGCCTTCGAACCGGTGCTGATGGCCTATAAATTGCCCAAAGAAACACCTGGAGAAAAAGAAATTAGACAGGAAGCAGTTGAAAAAGCGATCCGGGGAGCAGCTCAGCCGCCTCTCACGATGCTGGATAAAAGCCACGAACTAATTGGTTTGCTTGAACAGCTGACACGAATGAAAATGAGCGGAACAATCATCAACGATTTAATGGTTGCTGCTTTATTTATCGAAACGGTATTGGAAACGGCTGTATTAAACGTTACAATTAACACAAAGCTATTATCCGATGAAGCCGAACGAGTCGTTATAGAAGATAAAGCTTTTGAGCGCGTCGCCAGCGGGAAAAAGAAAGTGCAGGAGCTGCGTGAAACAATCAATTATTTTCTTGAGAAAAATGAGTGGCCGGATTCACTATAGTTTTTAAAGATGAGCAGTACTTAGGGTGAATAAGTACTGCTCATTTGTTAATCGATCAGTTACTTAAGATGGAGGGACTTTATGACTAAGGAATTACGAGGCAAACCTGTAGCAAAAGCATTACTTCAGCAGACAGAAAAGACGATTGAGGATTTGAAAAAGATTGACTGTTACCCGACTCTGGCTATTGTAAGAGTGGGGGATGACGAATCCTCTGTTTCCTATGAGAACGCAGCGATCAAAACGATGCAGCGTGCGGGAATAGCAGTAGAACCCGTTATCTTTAAAGAGGAAACAAGCTCTGAAGAAATTCTTCAGGCTCTCGACTCATTAAACAAGAATACTGATATTCATGGGGTGTTAGTGATGCAGCCTCTTCCGGGGACTCTTTCACGTAATGACGTTGCCCGCTGTTTAGACTCAAACAAGGATATTGACGGGCTGACACCTGAAAATCTGGGACGGTTAGTTGAGAATGATCCGATCGCTCTTTTTCCGAGTACACCTAAAGCCGTCATGGCTCTCCTTGATTTTTATGATATAGAAGTAGAAGGAAAAGATGTGTGTGTAATCGGCAGTAGTCCTGTGGTGGGGAAACCATTGACAATCATGCTGTTGAACCGGGAAGCAAGTGTTGCGAATGTGCACATTAAAACGAAAGATGTTAAACAGTACACGCGTCAGGCTGATATCGTCATTTCAGCAACGGGGGCTGTCGAACTGGTCACGGCTGACTACATTAAAGAAGGGGCTGTCGTAGTGGATGTCGGATTTGGATACAAAGACGGCAAACCAGTCGGAGATGTCAAATACGACGAAGTCTTTGCAAAAGCATCCGCTGTTACCCCCGTCCCTGGGGGAGTCGGGTCGATCACTACAGCAATTTTGGCTGAACAGGTGGCTCAGGCCGCATGGAATCAGCGCTCTAACTAAAGGGGGAAGAGATGATGGGGAAAGAAGAATTAAGAAAAGGTATGCTGCTTTCACTGGAAGAAATTGGATGGATCAAACGAAATCAGACCGAGAATGATCTTCAAGATCACCTATTTGACTCTCTATTATGGAATGAAGCAGAGTGCGTGGGGGTAACTGTATCCAGCGAACGGGAGTGGGATACCCGCACGATCATTGAAAAAGCGTGGGAAGATGGGAAGCGAGTCTGTGTTCCTAAGTCTGATCATGACACGAGAGGCCTGGACTTCTATGAGATTACATCGTTTAATCAGCTGGAAAAAGGCTACTTTGGAATCGAAGAACCTGTACCGGATAAAACAACACGCTGTGAGGCTGATGACATAGACTTGCTGATCGTTCCAGGACTGATCTTTACACCTTCCGGCTACCGTATCGGTTATGGAGGCGGGTACTTTGATCGGTTCCTATCTGATTTTAAAAAACCGACGATTTCACTGCTGCATTCTAATCAGTTAGTTGAGTCGTTTCCTATTGAGCCCCATGATGTCCCAGTAAAGTTTCTAATTACTGAAGAAGGCATCCAAAAAGCAACCTTACCTAATTAAATGTTCCTGCCCTATTGAGGATAGGCACAGACTAACTTATAATAAAGAAGGAAAAAGAGTAAGAGAGAAACGTTAAGTGCTAGGTGGATGGGATGTTGCCTCTAGACGAAAAAACGGTGGTTTTGCGATTTCTCTCTGCATCCGCTTGAAAACTGAACTAGTTTTTTGGCGAGGACTCTTTAATTTTTCTGAGGCTACCGTACTCAGTTTAATGCACTTACCCAGCTCACTGCTGGATAAGAATTAAAATTAAAGGAGATCTTCGATTATGACAGCAACACCTCATACTGACGACCGTCAGAATGTTTTTTTACAGTACCTTTCTATAGGGGTATTCGCGCCTCTTTTAGTTTCATTTGTGATTCCTTATTTCAGGACACAGATCGGAACGGATGCAGTGGCTTATTTCACTGGGCAGACAGGGAATTGGCAGATGATTTTAACGGATAGCATTTTCCTGTTTTTCTTTACAGGCATTTTGTTCTTTCTAGGACTGTATGTATCGAAAAAACTGCATGAAGAAAGTATCCTGATCAGTCTGCTGCTTGGTTTTTTAATCACAGGAGCAGCGTATGTCTTGTTTCTTCAGCGAGAAATCCTTCAAATCGATTTGATTTATGAAGGAAGTGGAGTGATTTACGGCATCGCCTTTTTATTCTACACATGGCTTCTGATTTACCGTGCTGTGCGCCTGTCACAGTGGCGTCTAGGGAACCGGACAAAAGGGATTGCGATTGTTGGGCTGCTTGTAGCGATGAACATTACACTTGGCCGAATCGGTATTACGACACCCGTCGTCCGTATCACGTTTGCCTTCCTGCCGACTGCTTTGATAGGGATGCTTTTTGGTCCATGGGTCGGAGGAGTAGCTGCCGTTTTAGCCGATCTGCTGGGATTTATCATTGGTGGAGGTGTGGGAGGGTTTTTCCCTGGATTCACCCTTTCAGCTTTCCTGACAGGGCTGGTATATGGTCTGTTTCTGCATAAGAAAAATGTATCACTAAAACGCATCATAATGGCAGAGGCTGTTATTGCTCTGTTTATTAACCTGAC
Organism: Alkalibacterium sp.; assembly: GCA_020832185.1. GTDB lineage: Bacteria > Bacillota > Bacilli > Lactobacillales > Carnobacteriaceae_A > Alkalibacterium. Next base: position 26,607 of record JAFIFE010000018.1, on the reverse strand, counting down.
ATTGAACACTATATGGCTTCGTATTTTAACTCAAAATCCGGTTGCAGTCCTCCTGCCGCCAAGACTGATTCAAAATGCCGTCATGATCGTTGTTCGAATCTTCACGGTTCGTTTCATTGCAAATAACAAACAATTAAGAAGAGTATACATGAAATATTCGACTGCCCGTTCTTAGAAAGTGAGGACGCACAAAAACACCCTGCATAGGAAAGAAGACAGCTAGTCTTCCTGCCTATGCAGGGTGTTTTTGTGCGAAAAAGACAGTTAGGTAGAAATAGACTGACGCTGATATTTTTCAAACCATTGAGTAGAATCGATCCAATGAATGTGGCGGATATCCTCCAGACGTATTTGCTTAAGCTGGTGGTTGCGTAGTTTTATATAGACCTCATCTTCTCTGAACCCTTTCGCCAACCCTTCTATATCTGAGAGATAGCTTCCATCCTTGATGATGTCCAATTGGATGGCCAGTGGTTTTTTCAGAGTGTAGCTTTTATATAAAAATGTACTGATTTCTTCAAGAGACAGTTTCTCTTTAGGCATAATAATAGCTGACTGTGTCGCTTTCTTCTGTTGTTTCAATGCTTCAGCGTGATCGGATAGCATCATGCCCATCCATTTCATTTTCCCGCGGTCTTTGTATCCTAAAGCATCCGGGGAAAGCTTGATGACGTCCTGTGCCATTTGAATCAGCCTCCTTCTTGTGTGGTGTAAAAAAAGTAAGTAATAGGACAGAGGGTTTTTCCTGTAAGGTCATTTAGACTCTCCGGATCTGTGGCCTCCTAATAATTTGGAACGGTAAAGGGCTGTTCCTCCACTGGACAAGCTGCTGGCATGAAGCAGTGAGGTGTAGCCGTACTTATGTCTGATCGAATCAATGGTCTGATCTAAATCTTCCTGATTAATCAGTTTTTCTGCGGAATCGAACAGCGACAGCTGCAGGGCGGACTTGGGCTCGATTTTTCCAAAGGTGACATTCACAACGCGGATTGGGACACGCTTGTAGTGACGATTAAATATAATGAGCAGTCCTTCAATGATTTTTCGGGATGAATCTGTCTTTTCAATAGGCAGCTGGTGACTGAATCCGCGTTCGTCAATCTCTTTAGAAAATCCAATACTGAGTTTGACCATTCCGGTCGTCAAGTGATGCTTACGGAGCCGCGTCGCATTTTCTTCTGCCATTTCGCGGATAACGATTTCTACTTCATGTTTATCCACATAATCTCTGTTCAGAATCTGGTTTTTACTGAATGAGGTTGCTTTGGGCGTAAAGGTTTCCGATAAGCGCGTCCGGTCGATGCCGTGTGCATGGAAGAAGAGTTGCTCACCTATTACACCAAACCGTTTTTTCAGCTTGGTCACATCAGCTTGAGATAACTCGTAAATAGAATGAATGCCGATACGCTGAAGGTGCTTTTCTGTCTTTGATCCGATACCCCAGAAATCTCTCAGGGGTGCAATTTCCCACACGGTTTTCTGGACATCTTCATAGTGCCAGGTCGCTATGAAATTACTGCGTTGATCATGTTTGGCCGAATGGTCCAGTGCCAGCTTGGCCAGAAGCGGATTATCTCCGATGCCAATCGTTACGACGAGCTTCATTTCTTTCCAGATAAGGTACTGGATTTCTTTTGCTATGTCTTCTGTACTGCCAAACAGGCGGTGAGAGCGGGTCACGTCGAGAAAAGACTCATCGATACTGTAGACATGAAGATCTTCTTCCGCCACGAAACGTTTGAAGATATTGACGATTTCTATATTCTTTTCTAAGTATAAAGCCATGCGCGGTTCAACCACATCGATCGATGCATCTTTTGGAATTTCGTACACACGGGTACCCGTTTTTATGCCGTATAATTGTTTGACTAAAGGAGAGGAAGCCAACACCAGCCCACCATTATTATCCGGTTTACTCACGACCGCCACTTTCGCTTTGAGAGGATGCTCTCTCCTTTCAACAGCTTCCACGGACGCGAAAAAAGATTTCACGTCAATACATAGAATATCTCTGTACGGCTCATTAGAGTAATCCATTATCTGTAACATGATAGGCCCTCCTTCTTAATGGGAATATATGTTTGTCTTAATTATAGGAACATATATTCGGTTCGTCAAGGGGAACGCAACTGTAAAAGTGCAATCGAGCGATGACCGGCTCCTTCCATCGACTGGACTAAGGGCGCGCAAAGGGCTAGGAATAGGACTTTATTCCTGACCATTACTCTTTAAAAAATAAAAGTCAAAAGTGGCAGACGCTTCCGGTAAGGTGAGGCAGAAAGGAGTAGCGAGTACGCCGTAACGGGTGTGTGTTCGGGAAAGTCAAAAAGGGGATGCTGAAACATACTCTGAATACAAAAAAATACGGGAACCGCCATCGTTTCCAATGGGATTCCCGTATGTGTTAAAGCTGCAAACCTGCAGCCTATTCAGTTAAATAGTAAATTATTTGCCTTCGACGTAAGGAACAGCTTTGACTGTAGATTCAATGTTTCCTTTTGTCGCTTTTGAGTAAGGACAGAATGCGTGAGCTTTCTCTGCGAGTTTCTGAGCCTGTTCTTCGGGCATATCTTCAACCCCGACTTCAATTTCGGCACTCAATTTAAATCCGCCATCTTCAGGATCTTTCAGCAAGTGTACGGTTAAGGTCACTTGAGAGCGATTGTCGATATTCTCTTCTTTTTTATAATGATTCAATGCTGAGTGGAAGCAGGCACTGTACCCTAGAGCAAAGAGCTGTTCCGGGTTAGTTCCGTTTTCTTCACCACCCATTTTTTTAGGTGTATCGATTTTCACTTCATATGAATGGTCAGGTGTATGACTATTGCCACCTTCTCTAGCTCCTATGTTGACTGCGGAAGTAGTATAAACAACTTTGTCTGGCATACTGATCGCGCTCCTTTTCTTTAGTCTATTATCAGTATAGCACTAAAAAAAGGAAAGGCTAAATAATAGCCTTTCCTTCGAATTGATTAATTAGGGTGAGGAATTTATTACAATACAAACTTTTCCAGCGCTTTGGCGACGCCATTTTCTTTATTCGAAACAGTAATGTGATCCGCCACTGCTTTGACTTCATCACGTGCATTTTCCATCGCCACACCAATGCCGGCCCATTCGATCATATCGAGGTCGTTGCCACCATCACCGATAGCCATGACCGATTTTTGGGGAATAGATAGGAGTTCAGCCAGTTCTTTGACGGCTGTACCTTTACTTGCTTTTTTATTCAGTAGTTCCAGAAAGAACGGTTCACTGCGTAAAATAGTGTACTTTTCCCACAATGATTTTGGTAAGCGCGAGATGGCTTTTTCCAGAATAGACTCTTCATCGATCATCATCATTTTGTTATAAATGACAGCTGGATCCATCTCATCCGGTTTACGGTGAAAGAGGGGAAGACCAATCATATACGCTTCACGAACAGAGTATTCACTGATGTCACTATTAGGTGTGAAAATCCCTTCGTTATGAATCGCATGGAAGTGAGAACCGGCATTTAAAGCCGCTTCCTGTAACGTAACGTAATCCTGGTGATCCATCATATGTTTAACGACAGCCTTTCCAGATTTTACTTCCTGAACCAGACCCCCATTATAAGTGATGACATAATCATCATCATCTCTTAAATCCAGTTCATCTAAGAAGTCAGTCGCTCCAGGAAACGGTCGACCCGTACAAATAACGATTTTAACGCCTGCCTGCTTGGCCGATTGTATCGCTGCTTTAACTTCCGGGTTTATTTTGTGTTCTTCGTTTAATAAAGTTCCGTCTAAATCAATTGCTACTAGTTCGATCGTCATTCATTTTCTCCATTCTTCGTTTCATAAGGATTGATTATAGCCCCATTCACAATGTAGCGCTGGAAAGCATCATATTCTTCCTGAAACATATTTATATTGGCGCTTTGGTGTTCTAAAAATTCTTTAGGGACATATAAGCGGTGATCGCCATGCAAATTGCCACTCAGGGTTTTAACGATCGGACTGACTTTACTCAGCTCGACCAATGTGCCGTCTGACTGCATGAGGTGGATAGGTGTTTTATTTTTAAGTTTGTAGTCGTAAGGTAAATCTGAACTGCTATTGGTCATGGTATACAGGTTCTTGTCATATGTCAAGCTGCCGACGATGTCACGCAGGGTTTCCACAATGTCATCGTCTTTTCCGTCGATATACGTGACGGATTTCAGAGGTTTTCGGTGCAGGAACATTTTCGATAACTCGCTCAGATAAGCATCTTCACTGTCAGTCCATAAAGTGATAGCGGTCTGTAAAACACCGTCATCAAGTTTAAGGTAGTCGTCCAGTGTCGGGTTTTCCTCGAAAAAGGGATCCAGCAGTCCGAAGGCAGGGTATAAAGTGTCTTCTTTATACAATTGTTTTGCACGGAAAAGTAACCGGTCAAGGGTGACTTCCATCCCTCGAGAGGCCGGGTGAAAATAGACTTGCATATACATCTGGAAGCGGCTGACGATATAGTCTTCTACCGCATGCATGCCCTGATACTGAAAGGCGATTCCGTCTTTATACGGACGAATCACCCGCAGGATGCGTGACAGATCAAAGGCGCCATAGGTTGCACCGGTAAAAAAGGCATCTCTTTGAAGATAGTCCATACGATCGGCGTCGATTTGGCTGGAAATCAGTTGCACCACCTGGGGATTAGGGTGCTGTTTTGTAATGACACTTGCCACTTGGTTTGGAAAATCATGAGAAACGCGTTTCAGGACTTTATTGACTTCAGTTTCATCAGATAAGATGATTTCAGTGGTCAGCGATTCATGATCCGTATTAAATATTTTCTCAAAGGTGTGAGAAAATGGGCCATGTCCGACATCATGGAGCAAGGCGGCGCATAAAGTCACTAAACGCATGTTGCAGTCCCAGTCATCCGGATAATTGCGTTCAAACATATCTACGATGCGGCGTGTCAGTTCGTACACCCCTAAGGAATGTGAAAACCGCGAATGTTCCGCTCCATGAAAAGTGAACTGGGCAGTCCCGAGCTGTTTGATGCGTCGCAGCCGCTGGAATTCTTTCGTGTCGATCAAGTCTAAAATCAATCTGTGGCGCACATGAATATAATCATGTACCGGGTCTTTGAATACTTTTTCAATAGGCAGACGGTCTGATTTTTCAAATGTTTCAATACACATCATCGTTCTTTTTTACTCTGACTTCTCACATCATCACACATAAGAAGGTGCTGTTAAAAGTAAAAAAGGCTCCTCTCTTGAACCTCAAGCACTGAGGACTAATTAGGGCAGTAGTTTATCATTTCTAGTGGTCATTTTTTCGAATCCTTCTTTGTATGACTCCGTAATAGAAGGCGTGATGTCTCCTTTTTGAATGGGCACTGGGTCAAACGCAGCTAATATCCGCTGCTTGACGTTATCTATCGTCATCGGTGTATCGAATGCTTCTTCCAGCGTAGTCATGACTTCAGGATCGACCACTGGAAAAGTCCATTTGGTTTCTGTCCCTTTCAGCCCTTTATCATAAAATTCACGAATCATTTGAGCGCGTTTGTGCTGGTCGCCCGAGACGCTTAAATAAATCATAATGGCGATGCCTCCTCTGATCCGGCGCTGAGAAATGCCGGCAATTTTTCTACCGTCGATACTTAAATCGAAATCGCCTGGGCAGTAAGAGTCTTTAATTTCATAAGCATCAATCGATGTCTTAAAGGAAGAAAAGGCTAACTGAATAACCTGATGCATTCGTGAATAGGCTTCATCGATGGGCAGACGGTGATCGCCTTCCGGAAAAACCATGGAGAAATTAAGTACGCCTTCATCCCCTACGACAGCAAGTCCACCTGAATTTCTAACGATATATGGGTAGCTATACGTTGCAAAAGAAGGGAGCGCCTCGTTTAAAAAAGGCAGTTTTGTATCCATCATTCCCAGAATGATCAGGGGAGGTGTCTGCCAGAAATGTAAAATGGGCTGACTTGTGTCTCCTGCTTCCTTTATAAACGCATCTGTTAATGCAAAAGGGGCGTAGGGATGATCCATATAGAAAGAAGGCAATTCGTCATACAGTAAAAAGGGGGTATTATACTCGGTTAAAAAAGAAAGTGCTGTAGTCATGACTCTCCGTCCTTCGTCTGATTTAGTCGTCATTTTCTTCAGTATACCAAAAATTAAAGGGTTTGGGGCCTTGATGTCAAATATACAATGAGACGTGTCTGATAATTTATGATAAACTATGAGTGACAGACAATTTTAAAGATATGTAAAGGAAGGAGTAGCGATTTTGCCTTCAAAAGAGCTAAAGAACGGGCTACCTGCCGAAGTACAAATGGAAACATCATATATACAAAACGGAGAAACACATCAGCATTCGTTTGAAGAAAAAGGACGAGTCGTCTACATGAATAACAGCTACTATATTCGTTTTGAAGAAACACACGAAGGGTCAACAGTTCCCGTCACAGTTAAAATCAATCCGGACGGTGTGGTCCATCTGATAAGAAACGGCGAGCAGACGATGCGCCTGACATTCAACAGTAACAAACGAACACAGTCAAATTACAATTCTCCTGCTGGAATCATCCCGCTTGACGTGACAACTGGGGATTTGAGGGTCAGTTATTATGACCGGCCATTTTCAGGACGCGTATGGGTAGATTATGAGCTTCATGCCAACGAACAAAAATTGGGAGAATACCAAATTAGATTGCGTTTCACAACGTAATCATGTAGTATAAATTAGTTGAGGTAAGAGTAAGGTGAAAACGAAGATAGAAAGGGCGTTACAGTCGTGGAATTAAGTCAATTTAAAGGTCAATCCAAAAACGAACTAGCTATGGTAGACGTTGCCCATGCAATCCTTGAAACAACAGGAGAAGTCTCAGAGTTTAATGACTTACTGGCAGAAGTAGCTGATTATTTAGAATTAGATGATAGTGTATTAGAACAGGAAATGATCCAGTTCTATACAGATTTAAATGTAGATGGCCGTTATATTTCATTAGGAGATAACCGCTGGGGTCTTCGTGCGTGGTACCCAATCGATTCAATCGATGAAGAAATCACACACGATAACGACGAAGAAGATGAAAGACCGCGTCGTAAGAAACATAAAGGCTTTGATGCGTATGATGATGAAGAAGCCGATGAAGAAGAAATAGAAGAAGATGATGATGACGAAGCAGTCGTCAAATACGGTGCGCCCGTTGAAGTTGATGAACACGGCGTTATGGTGGATGACGAAGATGAAGAAGATTTAGGTGAATACAAAGCTGATTTAGATGACCTTGGTGATGAGGACGAAGAAGACAGCGAGGAATTAAAAGGCCTGAATATCGTTGATGATGAAGGCGTGCTTGATGATTCCGAAGAGGAAGAAGAAGAGTAAATAGAAAATAAATAAGCAGCGAGTCAATTTAAATAGGGTGTCCATACGTATAAGGGTATGGGCACCTTTTTTGTTGTCAGAAAAACAGACACTGGCTATATTTCTGAAACTCATCCTTGACTTAAAGGTGAGAGGTGTTTAAACTATTTATTGGGCACCCTACGTATATTTTTAAAAATACAGTGGGGTCAACAGGTCAGAATGTAAAACAATTCACTGCTCCCTATTCTTTTAAAAGAATAGGGAGTTTTCTGTTTTATGAGACATTTTGCCTTCCCGGATAATAAAAAGTGGAGGGAATAAAGATGACAAAATATATATTTGTAACAGGTGGAGTAGTCTCATCAATTGGAAAAGGGATCGCAGCTGCGTCGCTTGGAAGACTTTTGAAAAATAGAGGACTGAAAGTGACTATCCAGAAGTTTGATCCCTACATTAACGTGGATCCAGGAACAATGAGTCCGTATCAGCACGGAGAAGTATTTGTAACGGACGATGGGGCAGAAACAGATCTCGATCTTGGACACTATGAACGCTTTATCGACATCAACTTGAATCAGTATTCAAATGTGACAACAGGGAAGGTTTACTCTGAAGTCATCAACAAAGAACGACGAGGGGATTACCTGGGAGCGACGGTCCAAGTCATTCCTCATATTACTGACGAAATCAAAAAGCAGATCATGCGAGCAGCACAAACGACTGATTCAGATATCATCATCACTGAAGTAGGAGGAACTGTTGGAGACATTGAGTCGCTGCCGTTCCTGGAAGCACTCCGTCAAATGAAGAGTGACGTGGGTTCTGACAATGTGATGTACCTGCACACGACTTTGATTCCGTATTTAAAAGCAGCTGGCGAAATGAAAACCAAACCGACACAGCATAGTGTGAAAGAGCTGCGCAGCTTGGGAATTCAGCCAAATGTTCTGATCGTCCGTTCCGAATACCCGGTCGAGCAGCATACTAAAGACAAGCTGGCGTCATTTACAGACGTCGATTCAAAAGCAGTTATCGAATCGTTAGATGTGGATACGCTGTACACTATTCCATTGAACCTGCAGAAACAGGGACTTGATCAAATCGTCGTGGATCATCTGAAACTGGATGTACCTGAAGCAGATATGACTGAGTGGAAAGCGCTGGAAGAAAAAGTGTTAAACCTTAAAGAAACGACACGTATCGCAATCGTAGGGAAATATGTTGAACTTCCAGATGCCTATTTATCTGTTGTGGAAGCATTGAAACATGCAGGGTACGCTGCTGATTCTGAAATCGACATTAAATGGGTCAATGCGGAAAAACTCTCCCCTGAAGAAGTGGTAAAAGAGCTGGATGATTCAGATGGTATCTTAGTTCCAGGTGGATTTGGTGAACGTGGACTTGAAGGGAAGATGCTGGCCATTCAATATGCCAGAGAAAATAAAGTGCCGTTCTTCGGTATCTGCCTAGGCATGCAGCTTGCAGCTGTAGAGTTTGCACGGAACGTGGCGCATTTGAAACAGGCGGGATCTGCAGAAGTGAACCCGGATATTGAGCATAATATTATTGACTTGATGCCGGATCAGAAAAATGTCACAGACATGGGTGGAACGCTGAGATTAGGATTGTACCCTTGCCAGCTGCAGCCGGGAACAGTCACGGCAGAGGCTTACAGCAACCAGGAAGTGGTTCAGGAACGTCATCGTCACCGTTATGAATTCAATAACAACTACCGTGAGTTACTGGAGGAAAAAGGACTTGTCTTCTCTGGGGTGTCTCCAGATAATCGTCTGGTTGAAATTATCGAAGTGAGCGATCACCCGTTTTTCGTAGGCTGCCAGTTCCATCCGGAATTTATCTCAAGACCAAATCGTCCACAACCGTTATTCAAATCATTCATCGAGAAGTCATTGGAAAACAAGTTGAAATAACTGAAAGCAGAAACCAGTTATGAAATTTTTTGAAAATAGAGATAAAGATAATGATTATGACTAGTTTTATTGTGAAGTTTTGTATATAATTATAGATGAGACCGAGTGCGTATATCGGTTTAAAAAGTGCGCAAAAATCTTAGGAGGCTATATGTATGACTCGTTTAGTAAGTATGACAGATATGTTGAACAAAGCTTTAGCTGAAAAGTATGCAGTTGGGCAATTCAACATCAACAACTTGGAATGGACACAAGCCATTTTACAAGCAGCACAAGAAGAAAAATCTCCAGTAATTTTAGGTGTTTCTGAAGGAGCAGCTAAATACATGGGCGGATTTAAAGTCGTTTCTGCTATGGTTAATGCTTTATTAGAAGAAATGGACATTACTGTTCCTGTAGCATTACACTTAGACCATGGTTCTTCTTTTGACAAATGTAAAGAAGCGATCGATGCTGGATTCTCTTCAGTAATGATCGACCATTCTCATGACCCAATCGATGACAACATTACAAACACTAAAAAAGTGGTTGAATATGCTCACTCTAAAGGTGCATCTGTAGAAGCAGAAATCGGTACTGTCGGCGGAGAAGAAGACGGCGTAATCGGTGGCGTAATGTATGCTGATAAAGACGAATGTAAACGTATGGTAGACGAAGCTGGCGTTGACGCTTTAGCAGCTGCTTTAGGATCAGTTCACGGCGACTACGAAGGCGAGCCTGTACTTGGATTTGACGAAATGAAAGAAATTTCTGAATTGACAGGTGCTCCACTTGTATTACACGGTGGATCTGGAATTCCAACTCACCAAATCGAAAAAGCAATCAACTTTGGTCATACTAAAATCAACGTTAACACTGAGTTGCAGCAAGTATGGACAAAACGTACACGTGAAGTTATTGCCAACAACGACAAAGTTTACGATCCTCGTAAAATCGTTGGACCAGGTAAAGAAAACATCACAGCTACAACTAAAGCTAAAATGAAAGAATTCGGTTCTTCAAACAAAGCCTAATTAAAATTATCATCAAAGCACCTCTTCTGAACGTATTCTAGTTCTTAAGAGGTGCTTTTTTTGTGCCTAAAAAAAAGAAGTCAATTTTAATGATATTTCCGCTTGTTTATCAATATAACTAGTAGAAAGATTATAGTTTAGATAGAGGAGTGGATGATTTGGAAGTCATGAAAATGCGTGAAGAGCCGATACTGCTTGCTATATTAAATGCTCTGAGTAAGCGAATGACATTATCTTATGAAGAAAAGCAATCGAAAATCAATATGGAAAAAGGATTCATTGGAGAAATGCAGTTTGATCAATTAATGACTGAATCTGCTGAAAGCGAGGCAGTGGTCCTGCAGGATTTGCTGCTGAGAATTAAAGGGAATTCTGTACAAGTCGATGCCTTGATGTTAACGCAGGATGTTGTTTATTTATATGAAATAAAAAATTATGACGGAGAGTATGTAATGAAATCAGGACAACTCTATACCGTGTTGAGTCAAGAAATATCTAACCCGTTGACTCAGTTGAACCGGACGTCATCGCTTTTGAGACAATTATTTCAAAGCTGGTCGATCAACATGACGATTGAAGCCAACATTGTATTTGTCAATCCATCGTTTATGTTGTATCAGGCCAATCCGGATGACCCAATTATTTTCTTGAATCAGATTAAACGTCACTTTTTCCAAATAAGTCAGCAGCAGGCCTTTCGATCAGGTCTTCCTAAAAAAGTAACTCAGTTAGCAGAACGCCTATCCGAAAAGCACCAAAAGGAAGTCCCCTTTCAAAAACAGCTTCCCGACTATAACTATGATGGATTGAGAAAAGGACTGCTATGCAGGCAGTGTGGTTCTTTTGAAGTGGAGGTTACACAGCGCTCGTGTCGATGTGAAAGGTGCGGATACAAAGAAACGCTGGATGAAGTTATTCTATGCCACATTAAAGAATACAAATTACTTTTTCCACAGGAAAAAGTGACCACTAACTTAATTTATGAGTGGTGCGCGAAGTCAGTAACGAAAAAAAGAATTCAGCAGATATTAAACAAGTATTACAGAAAAAAAGGCCAGACAATAGGAACATTCTACGATTAAATCAAGTGCGAAAAAATTAATATGGAAGCAATCACCGGCAGGCGATTGCGAAACGCCTAGTCAGTTGATTATATGTAACTGAGTGGGATCAATAGGGCGATATATCGCCCAGTCGAAAGCAAAGCAGGACTGAGTGGGATTAATAGGGCGATATAGCGCCCAGTCAAAAGCAAAGCAGGACTGAGTGGGATCAATAGGGCGATATAGTGCCCAGTCAAAAGCAAAACAGGACTGAGTGGGATCAATAGGGCGATATAGCTCCCAGTCGAAAGCAAACCAGCACTGAGTGGAGGCAATAGAGCGATATAGCGCCCAGTCAAAAGCAAACCAGCGCTGAATCGACCAAAGCACTAAACCAAAAGATCTTTTCGATAATGAAGTGGTCGGAAATCCGACCACTTTCCACTTTAAAGGCCTTGAAAAGCGTATGAGTACATAATAAAATAGAAAATATGTAGAATTCGAGATAAAACACTTACTATTAGTTAGCGAATAGTGTATACTTGAAAACTGAGACACCACTTAATACAAAAGATAAGATTTTAACTCAACCTAAAAAACAACTTAACGAAAGAGGGATGACATGAGTTTCCAGGATTACCGAATTGACGACAGCAGAGGATTAGAGTTTGGGCTATATACATTAGGAGACCATCTTGAAAATCCACATACACAGACACGTATTTCAGCTCAGCAGCGCTTGAAGGAAATCATAGAAATGGCAAAACTGGCAGATGAGGCGGGCATCGACGTGATCAGTGTAGGCGAAAGTCATCAGGACCACTTCACTACTCAAGCGCATTCCGTTGTGCTTTCTGCAATTGCTCAAGCCACTAAAAAGATCAAGGTCAGCAGTTCGTCTACTATCATAAGCACATCGGACCCAGTCAGAGTCTTCGAAGACTTTTCAACAATCGATTTGATATCAGGAGGACGTGCAGAAATAGTCGCAGGCCGGGCTTCCAGGGTTGGCTTGTTTGAGCTTTTAGGATACGATCTGCATGACTACGAAGAACTATTTGAAGAAAAATTTGACCTGCTTTTAAAGCTGAACAAGGAAGAAGTGGTCAATTGGGAAGGCGAGTACCGTAAACCACTAAGAGACGCTCATGTTCTGCCGCGTCCAGCGAATGGACACTTGCCGATTTGGCGCGCAGTTGGGGGAACGCCAGCCAGTGCAGTGAAAGCAGCTTACCAGGGAGTGCCGATGTATCAGGCAATGTTAGGTGGACCAACCTCAGTCTTTAAGCGTTCTATAGATGCATATAGAGAAACTTTAGATGGTCTAGGTCATGATCCGGAAGAGTTCCCGGTAGCAACCGCTGGATTCTTCTATGCTGCTGACACCACTCAGCAGGCATTAAAGGAATACTATCCGCATATCAATGAAGGCATGAAGTTGACCAATGGACGTGGATTTCCTAAGCAGCAGTTCGCTCAAGGGGCTCATCCACAAAATGTCATGAATGTCGGAAGTCCCCAGGAAATCATTGAGAAAATCCTGTACCAGCACGAGACGTTCAATCACCAGCGCTATATTGCCCAAATGGATTTTGGTGGAGTACCGTTTGATAAAATCATGAAGAATATTGAATTGATCGGGAACGAGATTTTACCGGCAGTCAAAAAATATACCGCCAAAAAGTAAGGAGAATATAACCGATGAACATTACATTACTTTCCGGTTCGACGATCGGATCAAAAACACGCACAGCGATGACATACATTAAGACCTCTATTGAAGAGAACTATCCGGACGCAGACGTCACTTTACTTGATCTGGCAGAATACGACATGGTCTTCAGTGATGGCCGGGACTTTAGAGAATATAAAGGGGACACGAAAATAGTCACGGAGACACTGATGGCATCAGATGTCATTATAGTAGGGACTCCGATCTTTCAGGCATCGATACCAGGTTCATTGAAAAATGTATTCGATTTGCTTCCACAAGACGGGCTAAGGGATAAAGTAGCAGGCATATTAGTGACCGCGGGTTCTGCCAAGCATTACCTGATTGCCGAAACTCAGCTCAAGCCTATTTTATCTTATATGAGAGCACAGATCGTTCAGACCTACACGTTTATGGAAGAAAGAGATTTTCACAGGAAAGAAATCGTAAACGAAGATGCGCTGTTTAGAATCGAAAGACTAATTGAGGATACGATGATACTAGTTGAGACTTATAGTAAAGCTAAAGCAGCCAAAGAAGAGCAGTATGGGTTTTAATAAGTGAATATTTTATTACAGAACACTGAAGTTTATTAGTGTTCTGTATTTTTATGTTGATAATTTCACTAAACAATGTATGATTATAAGCATAGAGATAATGATTTCAGTGTAGGGTCATGTGCATTCTCTTTAAATAATCATTCTAATTAAAAGTATTGTAAACTTCTGATGAGTTGTTTATATTAATTAGGGTTCATGATAAACTATAATATGATAGAGGGTTTAATGTATTGAAAAAGCCATCTGCCTATGATCTCACTCAAATAGCCTTGTCGACAGCACTCCTCGCTGTCTCTTCGATCGTTGTCTTACCGATTGGAGTTATCCCAATTACTTTACAAGTGTTCTTCTTTCTATTTATCCCGGCATTACTAGGTCCTTTAAAAGGATTAATGACGATTATTTTGTATATCATCATGGGATTGATTGGATTACCTGTATTTGCAGGAGGTAGCGGAGGAATCGGGAGCATTATGTCTCCGTCGTTCGGCTATATTATTGGCGCGCTTATTGTGGCGTTGATTGTTGGGAAAGGATTATTAAAGCATAGAAATAAGTTGCAGACACTAGGAATCATGAGTATTGGATTGGCTGCGTTATATGCAATCGGCATGAGTTATCAATATGTGATAATGACTGTTTTTTTGGATACGCCTATTTCTTTTATGAGTATTTTGAGTGTGAATTTTTCCGTCTTTTTACCGATAGACCTATTGAAAATGGTACTGGCGGTTGGATTATATGACAGACTGTATAAGTTGCCATTCACCAGACGTATCGATAAACTATAAACTTAATTGAAACTAATACAAAAGCAGACAACTAAAACCGAGAACGTACAGACAAAAGTGAGGATTAAAAATGACACAAAAACTGATTATAAATGGTGGAAATGATTTAACAGGAGAAGTAACGATTTCAGGTGCTAAAAACAGTACGGTTGCGTTGATCCCGGCGTCTATACTAGCCGATTCACCTGTTACTCTGGAAGGTGTACCAAATATTGCAGACGTACACTCTCTGATTGAAATACTGAACGATATGAATGTAAAAACTCATTTTGAAGGCACAACATTAACCATCGACCCAACAGAAATGGTCTCTATCCCAATGCCGACAGGTAAAATCAAAAGCCTGAGAGCTTCTTATTACTTCATGGGTGCGTTATTGACTAAATTCGGCCAAGGTGTCGTAGGCTTACCAGGAGGCTGTTTCTTAGGCCCACGTCCGATCGATCAGCATTTAAAGGGCTTCAGAGCGCTTGGAGCAACGGTTGAAAATGAAATGGGTGCGATGTACTTAACAACAGGTGAAGAAGGTCTTCAGGCAGCTCGTGTGTATTGTGATGTCGTGTCTATCGGAGCGACGATTAACGTGATGCTGGCAGCAGTGAAAGCAAAAGGCAGAACAATTATTGAGAATGCCGCTCGCGAACCTGAAATCATCGATGTAGCGACACTCCTTAACAATATGGGCGCAAAAGTCCGTGGTGCAGGAACGGACGTTATCCGAATCGATGGTGTTGAAGAAATGCACGGATGCCGTCATACAGTGATACCTGACCGTATCGAAGCTGGAACGTACCTGATTATGGCAGCGGCGAAAGGGAAAGACGTTGTTATTCGTAACGTGATTGTGGAGCATCTGGAGAGCATGATAGCTAAAATGGAAGAAATGGGTGTCCCGCTGGAAATTGGCGAAGATTACGTGCGAATAACCAAACCAGAAGGTCGCTTGAAAGGTGTTTCGATCAAAACACTTCCTTACCCAGGATTTGCTACAGATTTACAGCAGCCTTTTACCCCATTGCTCATGATGGCTCAAGGAGAATCGATGATCGTGGATACTATTTATCCTAAACGTGTGAAGCATATCCCTGAACTGAACCGAATGGGCGCTAGAGCACGTGTAGAGAGTGATGTTATTTTAATTGAAGGTGGCACACATCTTGAAGGAGCAGAAGTCGTGGCAAGTGACCTGCGGGCAGGTGCATGTTTAGTCGTTGCAGGATTGATTTCAGAAGGTCAGACAGAAATAGGCGGTGTGGACAACATCCTTAGAGGATACGACCACATTGTCGAAAAATTAACCGCTCTCGGTGCAGATATTTATATGGAAGAGAGAGACGATTCAGAATAGGGGCTATGATAAGTGGCAAATTTTTTAACGTATAACGATTTACAAGGCATGACGCTGAAAGACATATATGAACATGCAAAAAGACTGAAAATCCCGTACTATAGCCAGATGAACAAGAAAGAGTTGTCGATGGCTATTATTCGTGTGCAGGAAGAGAAGCAAGGGTATTTCCAGGTCGAAGGTGTACTGGACAAAATCAGTAATCAGGATTTTGGGTTTTTACGACCAATAAACTACTCTCACAGTAATGAAGATATTTACATTTCTGCCTCTCAGATGACACGTTTTGGTTTGCGTAATGGAGATAAAGTAACCGGTACAGCACGCCCTCCTAAAGATGGGGAGCGTTACAACGGGTTGATGAATGTGAAATTAGTCAACGGGAAAAATCCGGAAGAAGCGAGAGAGCGCCCCCATTTTCCAGCTTTAACGCCTCTGTATCCAGATCGCCGCATCAATCTTGAATCATCTGAAAAAGAACTGTCAGCACGCATGATCGATTTAATTGCGCCTATTGGCTTTGGTCAGAGGGGGCTAATTGTTGCGCCTCCGAAAGTGGGTAAAACCACACTCTTAAAAGAGATTGCAAATGGGATCAAAACAAACCACCCGGAAGTTGAACTGATTGTTCTGCTTATAGATGAGCGTCCGGAAGAAGTAACGGATCTTGAGCGAAGCATCGATGGAGAAGTGGTACACTCAACGTTTGATCAGCAGCCTCAAAACCATGTGAAAGTCAGTGAACTGGTTCTTGAAAGGGCAAGACGACTCGTCGAAGACAAACAGGATGTCGTCATTTTAATGGACAGTATCACTCGTCTGGCTCGCGCATTCAACTTGGTGGAACAGCCTAGTGGCCGTACATTAAGTGGAGGGATCGATCCTGCAGCGTTATACAGACCTAAACGCTTCTTCGGTTCAGCTCGAAATGTTGAAGAAGGCGGAAGCATGACTATTATAGCTACAGCGTTAGTGGATACGGGAAGCCGTATGGATGACGTTATTTACGAAGAATTCAAAGGAACCGGGAACATGGAAGTTCATTTGTCTCGTGAATTAGCTGAACGTCGTATCTATCCTGCTATCGATATTAGAAAATCGAGCACACGTAAAGAAGAAATGCTTTTATCAAAAGAAGAATATGAAGCTGTCTATAAATTGCGCAGAGGGATGCGCAACGATTCGCTTGAATATACAGATCAGTTTATTAAAACGCTGAAACGTTACGGTAAAAATGCAGCCTTTGTTGAAAAAGTACTGAAACAATAGCGCATGACTCATGCTATTTGATCTGAATTTTTTCGCAGAAATCATTGCATTAAAGAAGGAAACATGCTACTATATGTAATGTTGCATATACAAAGAAGCAGATAGAAAAAGCGTGCATCAAGTGCCGGTTGGACTATCTATTGACTATAGAAGTAAGATAACTATAAAGTCGCAGAGGCTTTATGGCATGAAGGAGTGAAAAAGATATGAAACAAGGAATTCATCCAGAATATCGCCAAGTGGTGTTTATGGACACAACGACAGGATTTAAATTTATGTCAGGTTCAACTAAAACATCAAAAGAAACAGTAGAATGGGAAGATGGAAACGAGTATCCGCTTATCCGTATGGAAATCTCTTCAGATTCTCACCCGTTTTATACAGGACGTCAAAAATTTGCTCAGGCAGATGGACGTATCGACCGTTTCAACAAGAAATACCAATTGGAAGACTAATAAATACAGCATTAAAGCTCTGGATTTCCAGGGCTTTTTTCTTTGGCTCTTTTTTCTTGCTGATGTCAGTGGAGAATAGTATTGTGAGCGGTTGAAAGTATGCTAAAATAAGATTAGATTCTGTTTTACCCTTTTTTATCATCATCAGTTTAACAATAGGAGGAAACGAATGAAACTATATCTAATCTATGGAGGAAAAAGCGCAGAGCACGAAGTATCGATTAAATCTGCTCACTCTATTTTACAAAAATTATACTATGAGTATTACACGGTTATTCCGGTTTACATTACTAGAGAAGGTAATTGGTTAAAAGGGTCTATTGTAGAGGAACTGACAGAAATCCCTTCATTTGAAGAAATGAATCAGATCGATAATAAGGAAGCCTTTAATTTTATTGAAATGATGGAAGGCGAATCGGTGGCTTTTCCAGTTCTTCACGGGCCGAATGGAGAAGACGGCACCGTACAGGGGTTGTTTGAAGTGTTTGACATCCCGTATGTAGGAGCTGGAGTGTTAGCAAGTGCAGTGGGTATGGACAAAATCATCAGCAAGAGTATTTTTAAAGATACGGGATTGCCCGTCCTCCCTTATCAGGAAGTGAAATTGACGGACTGGAAAGTCCACTCAGATGTCGTTATGGATGAGCTTGAAAACATTCTTGGATTCCCGATGTTTGTTAAACCTGCAAACCTGGGGTCCAGTGTAGGGATCTCACGCGTTCTGGATAAAGACAAGCTGAGAGAGGCAATTGAAATGGCTTTTGAATATGATTATCGCGTCGTCGTTGAAAAAGGCGTTAAAGCGAGAGAGATCGAAGTAGCTGTGTTAGGAAACGAAGATATTCACACATCTGTACCGGGCGAGCTCATTAAACATAAGCCGTTTTATGATTATGAAGATAAATACTTAAATCAGGAAGTCATCAGACAGGTGCCTTCTGAAATTTCAGATGAGCTGACTAAAGAATTAAGAGAACTGGCTGCTAAAGCCTTCCACGCAATCGATGGGAGTGGCATATCCAGAGTCGATTTCTTCCTGACTGAAGATGATAAGGTTTATATCAACGAAGTCAATACATTCCCAGGGTTTACTAATAATAGTATGTATCCTAGAGTGTGGGCGAAAACTGGACTGCCGTATGAAGACCTGATCGAAGAAGTGATTCAGTTAGGCATTAGACGCCACAAGGATCGGTTAGTACGAAATACCAGACGAAATAAATAATCAAACGCATTGACGCAATAGAAATGGAGAGAACGAATGGCTAATTGGACACTTAGTGAAATTGCAGCCGCCACAAACGGTCAATTGATCGTCGGCGACAATACTCTTGTAGTAGAGGGCGTATCATTCGATACACGCTCACTTAAACAGAACGATCTGTTTATCCCTTTAACTGCAGAACGAAATGGACATGATTTCATCGGAGCAGCAATGGAAAAAGGCGCCGTCGCTAGTTTATGGAGTGATAATGTAGAAGACGCTCCGAAAAACTTCCCGATAATCAAAGTGGAGGATACTGAAAAGGCGTTTCAGGCACTGGCTCAGTATCATTTAAATAAAGTCGGTCCTAAAGTGATCGGCATAACAGGAAGCAACGGAAAGACGACGACAAAAGATATGGTCGCTGCGGTCGCTTCAGGTAGATACAAGACTCATAAAACAGTCGGAAACTTTAATAATCATCTAGGGCTTCCTTATACGATCCTTAATATGGAGGCAGATACTGAAGTACTGGTTCTGGAGATGGGAATGAGCGAGCAGGGCGAAATAGAAGTCCTTTCAAATCTGGCGCACCCCTCGGTCGCAGTTATCACGATGATCGGTGAATCGCATATTGAATTCCTTGGTTCAAGAGATGCTATTTCAAAAGCTAAGCTTGAAATCGTCAAGGGAATGACAGAAGGCACGCTTATCTATCCGGGAGAAGAACCGTTACTCAATGATAAAGTGACGAGCGGGTATGTCGACGGAACAGTGAATAAAAAAGTGACATTCGGGAAAAATGAAGACATGGATATCTACCCTATTGAAATAGAATCCAGACTGAAACAGACGTTATTCAGAACAAACAAAGCACCCGAACTCGTGTGTACGTTGCCTGTGCCTGGTGTCTATAACGTTCAGAACGCATTATCTGCTATTCTAGTAGGAGAAGAAATAGGCATCCCTATTTCTGAAGCATACGTACAGCTGGAAAAATTTGAGCTGACTAAAAGCCGACTGGAATGGATCGATGGAGTCAATGGCTCAACATTATTGAATGACGCATATAACGCAAGCCCGTCATCAATGAAAGCTGTTCTTCGTTATTTCCAGGAGATCAAAGTGCCGTCACGAAAAATCGTCGTGCTTGGAGATATTCTGGAACTTGGCGAGCACTCTAAACAGATGCATGAGGAATTGAGTGAGGCAATCGATTTAAGTAAAATCGATCAACTCGTATTATATGGGGATGAAATGAACGCGTTGTATAATAAGCTCCTAAAAGAATCATCGGACACACCAATCAGCCATTTTTCAGGAGAAAAGCAGGAGCTGGTCGATTTCCTGAAAGAAACACTTAAGCCTGAGGACACCGTTTTAATGAAATCAAGTCTAAGCACAGGCATGCTGGAAGTTGTGACAAAGTTGAGTCTTGGAGAAAACAGCTAAAACGTATTCATTATTCCCAATAGTGAAAATGAGTTGAAAACAAGTCGTTCTTGTGTTAAGATTGCTTTTGGAATGAAGCGAACAGTTCGTTTAAGGGATAAACCGAATTATCCGTATACAATTAAAAATTAAATACTGAGTCAAGTTAATTAACAGCCCTGGTGTCTCGCATCTTAAAATGAGTGACTATACTAGGGTCTTTGTTTGAACAGAAAGGCAAGTTAATCTGTTCATTAATTTCGATGTTTTTCTCTTAATGAGTGAAATATACCTTGGCTCGTAAACGAATGAACGCTAAGGAAAATAATAGGAGGAAACATTTTTTGAAATTTAATGAATTAGATTTACTACCAGAACTACTCAAATCCATACAGGCTATGGGATTTGAAGAAACAACACCCATCCAGGAACAGACAATCCCTCTAGCTTTAGAAGGAAGAGACGTGATTGGACAAGCGCAGACAGGTACAGGTAAAACAGCTGCTTTTGGTTTGCCGATGTTACAGAAAATCGACGTTAGAAACCACAATGTTCAAGGGTTGGTCATCGCACCTACTCGTGAACTGGCTATCCAGACACAGGAAGAAATTTTCCGTTTGAGTAAAGACAAACGCGTGAAAGTAACATGTGTTTATGGTGGAGCAGATATCAGCCGTCAGATCAAACAAATCAAAGGTGGAGCACAGATCGTTGTCGGAACACCTGGACGTATGTTGGACCTTATTCGCCGTAAAGCATTGAAATTGAATCAAGTAGAAACACTTGTTTTAGATGAAGCGGATGAAATGCTTAACATGGGATTCATCGAAGACATCGAAACCATTATTAAAGAAGTACCAGCTGAACGTCAAACACTATTGTTCTCGGCTACAATGCCAGCACCGATCAAACGTATCGGAGAACGTTTCATGACAAACCCTGAAATGGTCAGCATTAAAACGAAAACTTTATCAGCTTCTACTATCGAACAGTTCTATACAAAAGCTAGAGATAACGAGAAATTCGATATCATGACTCGCTTGCTTGATGTACAAAATCCTAAATCAACCATCTTGTTTGCCCGTACAAAACGTCGTGTAGACGAATTGGCAAAAGGGTTGGAAATGCGCGGATATCAGGCAGAAGGAATCCACGGAGACCTTTCACAGAGCAAACGTATGAGTGTCTTAAAAGACTTTAAAAAAGGAAACATTGATATTCTTGTTGCAACAGATGTAGCTGCACGAGGATTAGATGTGACTGGACTATCACACGTTTATAACTATGATATTCCTCAAGACCCAGAAAGCTATATTCACCGTATTGGCCGTACTGGTCGTGCAGGTGAAAAAGGTGTAGCTGTTACATTTGTAACGCCACACGAAATGGGCTATTTACGTACAGTTGAAAGCTTGACTAAACAGCCAATGACTTCACTGCGTCCGCCAACAAATGATGAAGCTCTAGAAAGCCAACTGCAGACTGCAATGGCAGACATTCAGAAAATGGTTGATGAAAATGGGCTGGATAAATATGAGAATGCGGCTGAAAAGCTGTTAAGCTCTTATTCGGCTGAAGATTTAGCGGCTGCTTTAATCAAGACAATCGTTAAAGATGCAGCAGAAGTACCTGTTAAAATCACACCTCAACGTCCATTGCCAAGCAAAGATAAACGTCGTGGCGGCGGAGGTAAAGGTAAAGGCGGAAACCGTAACTATGCTGGTAACAAAGGCAAAGGTGGAAACCGCAGTAACTATAAAGGAAAAGGCCGTGCTGGCGATAACAAAGGCAAACGTTCAACAAACAGCCGTCGTTCAAGCAATAGCTAATTCTGTTTAATTATAATTATAAATAAGCTGATCAGGCTTTCTTGTATAAGTGTAACCACTTGATGAGAAAGCCGGGTCAGCTCTTTTTATATGCGGGATAATTAATATTAAATGACTTTCCTTGGCTATTCTGGTAACATTATACAGTAGCTGATTGATTAGATTATTGCTGTAAAGAATTGAGGTATAGAGATGATTGTTGGCGTCGGATTAGACGTTGTCGATATTGAACGTATTAGTAAAGCTTACATAAAAAAGCCCTCCTTTGCGGAGCGAGTATTGACTTACAAAGAACTGGAGCTATTCAATACGCTCAGTGGGTCGAGACAAATCGAATTTTTAGCTGGTCGTTTCTCAGCTAAGGAGGCATTCTCCAAAGCACTTGGAACTGGCATTGGAAAAGTGACTTTTTTAGATGTTGAGATTCTTCCAGATACATTAGGGAAACCGGTTATAACGAATAGTCCGCATGCCGGGAGTGCGTGGGTATCGATTTCCCACACCGGTTCTATCGCTATAGCTCAAGTGATTTTAGAAGAAAAATAACATTTGTTCTACTTAGAGTGTTTTTTGAGTCAAAGAATTGTCACAAAGAGTAGTTCAATTGGTTCGCCTTTCATGATAAACTAACAGACAAGGAAGTAAAATTATTTCTTGTGGTTAATTTATTCATATAAGCTTCTGACTATGTTGGTAAGGAAGCTAACTTAGTGGCTTTAAATAGCAGTAATCTTTTGGAGGGCGTATTCATGGAAGAGCAGAATAACAAGAGAATGATTATTGAACTTGATCAATCAGTCTACGAAGAAATCGAAGAATATTGTGTTGATGCAGATATTGAACAGTCTGAACTAATGTCTGACATTTTTCAGTGCTTTATTCGAGAAACAATGAATAAAATGGATGCCATGAAGAAAGGATATACAGAGATGGGTCACATCAATTTAGAAATTTGTTCTGAATTTGATGGGTGCGAGAGTGAAGCACATACTCATATCTGATAATTATTGTTTCGGCTCGTTATGAGCGAGACATTTGCCTGATCTGAAAGGCTCCTTCGAGGAGGAAAGCCTATGGTTAAACGTGGAGATATATTCTATGCAGATTTATCCCCTGTAGTTGGGTCAGAACAAGGTGGCATGCGTCCGGTTTTGATCGTTCAAAATAATGTAGGGAACAAATACAGCCCTACAGTTATTGTTGCGGCTATCACAACTAAGATTGAAAAAGGGAAGATGCCGACTCACGTTGAAGTGAGCGCAAAGCAGGGATTAGAAAAGAATTCAGTTATTTTGCTGGAACAGATCCGTACAATAGATAAACAGCGTTTAAGAGACCAGGTTACACAGTTGAATGCCGAAACAATGAATCTAGTTGATGATGCATTAGCTATTAGTGTGGGCCTGTCCAATAAATACAGACATATTTAATCTTACTTATACTTAGTAGGAGGCAGCCTTGAGATCGCGGGTCTTGAGGGTGTCTTTTTTTATATTGAAAATTACTTGATGACATGCTACACTTATTCTCGTTGTCTTTTCAACCGTGGTTCGAAAGCGCCAACCCACGATATAAAAACTAGGAGGAAACTTATAATGAAAACTAAACAATGGGTATTAAATGCAATTATAGGATCGCTTTATTTTGCCATTACCATGCTGATTGCACCTTTTGGATTTGGAGCCATTCAGTTCAGACTCTCAGAGATGCTGAATCACTTGGCTGTATTCAATAAAAAGTATGCAATTGGAGTAGCTGCTGGAGTTGTATTGACTAATCTCGTATTCTCACCTTTCGGGGTTTACGACTGGATACTTGGAGTAGGGCATACAATCGTTTCATTTATAGTATTCTTCATTGTCACTAAACACATAGAGTCGCCAGTAAAAAAAATGATGATCAACACAGTGGTGTTCTCAGTCTTCAGTTTTATGATTGCCTTAATGCTTTTGCTTATAGGAGCAGAAGAAGTATTCTGGATCACATATCTGACAGTATTCTTAGGGCAGTTTGTCACGATGGGAATAGGTATTCCTATAATCCAGTCATTAGATAAAAAACTCAATTTCAACAAACGAATGGAAGCTTAAAAAAATAACGGCGCAAAAAAACAGTGCGGAATCCAGCCAGACTCTTTAGAGAGTCTGAATCATTCCGCACTGTTTTTTTTATTTGATCTTAATCGTTGTGTAAATCTTCCACTTGTACTACTTTAAATCCTTTTTTATCCAGAGAGCGAGATACTTCGTCAACTGTTTTTCTTGAAATGCCTGGTTCTAGAGTCATAATCATACGACGAACCATATTTTCTCTGGCAACATCAAGAGTGATACAACTCATAATAGAACAATGACGGTTAATGATCTTGGCAATGTTAGCCAGATCACCCTTGTCTCCAGGAGAGGCAATAGTCAACACGAAACTACCCTGATCAAGACTCCATGACTGCTGAAGTAAATCGATCAATGTACTGTGTGTTAAAATACCATAGAAGTGATTGTTCTCATCTAAGACCGTAATGTAGGGCAAATCTTTAATCATAAAGAAAATCTTGAAGAATGAAGAATTGAGATGCACATATTTTGTCGCATTCTTAAGTAGGTGTGTAACAGGCAGATCCATATCTCCTCCGTTTGCTTTATGGCGGTAGACATGCATTTTGTAAATATTTCCACGGAATATTTTCCCGCTTTTATCTAATACAGGAACACATCGGAACCCAGTTTCTTCTAATAGTGTAATAGCTTCCTGTAATGTAGCGGCTTCAGATATAGTAGTGACGTTATCTTTAGGTACGGATAATTGTTTGATCAACATGAATTATTGGCTCCTTCTCATCTGTTTTTTCGGCAATTCACATAGTTATTATAACAGAATCACAGTTGGTTAAGTAGGTAAATCAGTGTAAAATAAAGAAAATACCAGAAATGAGGGATGGATTTTGCATAAACTAAATGAAATGATGGATAGACCTGTCATCAATGAAGGGGTAAGAGATTTTTTAAGAACGAATCAGAAGCAGTTAACTGGAAAGCTTGGTGAAATCGAGAAATGGGCAAATGAAAATAGAGTCCCGATTATCCCGCATGAAACAGTATCCTACTTTAACTGGCTGTTACCTATAATGAAGCCGAGACAAGTATTGGAAGTTGGAACAGCTATTGGGTTTTCTGCAGCGTTAATGATCGACGTTATCCATCCTCAGGGTCACGTTACTACTATAGAGCGTAATCCGGATATGATCACGAAAGCAAAAGCTAATTTCAAAGGGCTTGGAATAGAAGATAGAGTCACTTTGCTGGAAGGACAAGCGGATGAATGGCTGGCGAAGATAGACTCTGACTCCATAGATTTTATATTCATGGATAGTGCAAAAGCGAAGTACTACAGCTTCTTCCCTGATTGTTTTAGAGTTCTGAAAATGGGTGGAGTGTTGGCGGTGGATGATGTTTTACAAGGCGGAACGATATTAGATGATGAAAAGGATGTGCCGAAAAGGGTAAGGAAGATACATCGCAAGTTGAAGGAGTTCCTGGAAGTCGTACTCGATCATCCGGCTCTGGATTCCACTATTGTCCCTTTAGGAGACGGACTCCTTTTAATTACGAAAAAAGATGACGCCGATTTTGAATTCATGAAGAATGAGATAAAAAAATAGCGTAAATAGCGGAACAAAAGCAATCTTGCATATATGATAAAGAAAGTTCGAAAAAAGTGTTGACGTGTAAAGGAAACCTTGGTATAGTTATATTCGTTGTTGATTAACAGCAACCAATGTTTTCCTTTAAGTCGACCTAATGCTTGAATAAAGCAGACGAAAAACTTTTTAAAAAAGTTGTTGACATATGATTGCAAACAATGTAATATTATAAAAGTCAGCTCGTACGAAACAACCTAATTAAACAGGGTGTTGAACGAGATAGATCTTTGAAAACTGAACAAAGTAGAAACAACCAAATGTGCAGGGGTCTTCGATTCTTTTAGGGTCGAAGGCAACAAACGAGTTAACATGGTTAACTCACAATTAATACAATGAGCAAGTCAAACTTAAAATGAGAGTTTGATCCTGGCTCAGGACGAACGCTGGCGGTATGCCTAATACATGCAAGTCGAACGCTGAAGCACTCTGCTTGCAGAGTGTGGATGAGTGGCGAACGGGTGAGTAACACGTGGGGAACCTGCCCATAAGAGGGGGATAACATTCGGAAACGGATGCTAATACCGCATAGGTGATCTGAGCGCATGCTCTAATCATTAAAGATGGCTTCGGCTATCGCTTATGGATGGCCCCGCGGCGTATTAGCTAGTTGGTGAGGTAATGGCTCACCAAGGCTGTGATACGTAGCCGACCTGAGAGGGTGATCGGCCACACTGGAACTGAGACACGGTCCAGACTCCTACGGGAGGCAGCAGTAGGGAATCTTCCACAATGGGCGAAAGCCTGATGGAGCAATACCGCGTGAGTGAAGAAGGTCTTCGGATCGTAAAGCTCTGTTGTTAGAGAAGAATAAGAGGTGTAGTAACTGGCATCTCCTTGACGGTATCTAACCAGAAAGTCACGGCTAACTACGTGCCAGCAGCCGCGGTAATACGTAGGTGACAAGCGTTGTCCGGATTTATTGGGCGTAAAGCGAGCGCAGGCGGTCTTTTAAGTCTGATGTGAAAGCCCACGGCTC
>JAFIFE010000017.1 GCA_020832185.1 Alkalibacterium sp. | reverse complement strand
GCGTCAGCTTGTCCTGATATGGTTTCAGAATCATGTACATGTCAATACCCATGCAGCCTGCCAAACCGCCAAGTACAGCTTCCATAGGCGAGACACCTGTTCCGTCTCCTCCTGCTTCGTTGCGGGCATCCATTTTCAGCTGATTGCCGTCAGGGTTTTCCGTTGTAAAGGCTAGATTACCTTCCCATTTTGTTGATACTTTCATTTTTTTGCTCACTCCTGTTCTTTTTTGCTTACTAACTAAATGATAGCACATTTCGAAACGTTAGGGCACCCTCTTTAATTAACCCATTTTTTCATATACTCGAATAAATTGTCTATTGACTCAAGTTTACCCGTCCAGCCTATATAGCCGTCAGGTCTGACTAGATATACTTTATCTTTTTCGAACCCTGCAGCCCGCGCCTTATCTGTCCACCGTCTTTTAACAATTTCGACACTTCGGAAATCTGTGTTAAATCGACCGGGAATAGCATTAAATACATGTAACTGCCAGCCTGCTTCGCGAGTGAACTCAAATAACTCACCTTCGGCAAAAGGAAGTCGCGAGCCAGTTTTGATCTCTGCCTTGCTGTCTCCATTTAACGGACTCGTGTCATATGCGACATAAAGTTGAGAAAGGACTTTAAACATCTGACTCTGAATCCACTCACTTCTACCGGCCGCTTTGGCTGAAAGTGGCACCAGCCTGGTCCTGACGAGTTCGCTCATTTTAGATTGAGAGGCCACCATTTTAAAGGCATTATCCGTTCGTTTGACAATGGATTCAGCCAGCTCTTTCCGCTCAGTTTCATAGGTATCCAGTAAAGTGTCGTCGATTCCCTGCTTGAGAACTGCAGCCAGCTTCCAACCAAGGTTCACGGCATCACCTATACCCAGGTTCATCCCCTGTCCTCCAGCCGGACTATGGATATGAGCCGCGTCTCCTGCTAAAAAAATATTTCCTTTTCTAAACTGTTCAGCTGTCCGCCTGTGAATTTTATAATCAGAAAACCAGTTCTTGCTTTCTATACTTATATTAAAGGCATCCTCGAGACGGGGTTTTAGTGTATCAAAACTGAACTCCTCTTTTTCAACCAGGTCTGGTGGAAACATACCTATAATTCGTGTAGTCTCTTTATTCCTCAAAGGAAAGAACAGGGCAAAATAATCTTCTGTAAATGAAAACGAGCCGGATTCTTCATGAATGACTCTCCCTTCGACTACCGCATCCAGAACGTAAAAAATTTCTTCGTAAGTGTCTCCCGTAAAATGGATGTCTGCACTTTTCCTTACGGTACTTGATGCTCCGTCACAGCCGATTACATAAGCAAAAAAAGCGTCTGTACTTTCGTCGTTTTTTCTCAGGCTTACTTTGTTTTTACCATCTGATTCTTCTGATGAGTCAAAAGTGGTCTGCCATTCGACTGTGTGGCATTTTTCCTCCAGTTTTTCCAGCAAAACTTTTTCGTGTTCATCCTGTGGAAAAGTCACAACATAAGGATACGCACTCATTCCTTTTCCCATAATCCCGAGCGGAATATCTGCTTTCTTTTCACTATTTACATAATAATTGATGTATTCCGGTCGTATGCCTTTTGAAATAACCGCCTGGTCCAGTTTGAACTTCCGATAACTTTCAAGCACTTTGGGTACCACGAGCATGGCTCTTGAAGACTCACCGGGTCCTTCGTTCTTATCGATAATTCTGAAGGCAATGTTCCGATAGGCCAATTCCAAAGCCAGGACCAGCCCCGTCGGTCCTGCGCCGACAATGAGGATTTCCGCTCTCTTATTCATGCTTTCCACTCCTCCTTTAGGCATATTAATTATCTTTTGACTGTACTTTAAGTTTATCAGCTATCTTCAAAGACATTCAACTTATACACAGAAAGAACCCTTGAAACAGATAGAATTATCCGTCCTCACAGGTTCATTTTATTAGTGACATTTACTTGCCGTATGTGCTTGTACGCCAGATTTTAGTATCCGGCAATCCGCAGAATGCATCGACTGAACTGATACCTTTAAATTCTGATTCACCAGCCAGTTTCTTAACCAGTTCTTCCATCGTCACTTCCATGCCGTCATAGGTGTTGATGTAGGTTCCTACTTGTGGCACATCTGCGAGGTCAAACGGGTTCTGAACTGAAATGAATAGGGTCGGTACTTCATGAACGTAAAATGGTATATCCGGTGTACCTTTGGATGCGGGCCAGACTGTTCGCTGGATGGTTCCCCCCGGATTGACACTGGATACATTGATAATCAGGTCGTACTGTTCAGTCAGCTTCGAAATCGGCTGTTTCTGAGCGTAGACGTTTGCAATCGCAGCTCCACGTTCGTCTTCCGGCAGTTTCATAATGCGTTCTTCTGTATTCTCCCAAATGGAAACTTCATGTCCACGCGCTTCCAGTAACTCCTTTAAGAAATCATGTGCTTTAAGTTTGTTTCCACCAATTAATGCTCCAAATCCACCTGTCAGCCCCTGTACAGGAACTAGCAGGATACGTTTATAACGATTCGGAGTAATGGGGAACAAATCTTTCTGTTCGTCTTTTACCAGGGTAATCGCCTTGTCTGCTACTTCTCTGACAACTGCCTTGCTCTCCTCGGTGTTAATCAGGCTGAGTGCTTCTTCCTTCGACTTCATTATTTCTTCACGTCTGCCTTCAAAGTTGTGCAGGCCAAGTTTAGCTTTTAGCCCTAAGGTACGGCGGAGTGCATCATGCAAGCGCTCGTCAGAAAGGAGTCCGTTCTCATAACCCTCTTTCATCCACTGGAAGTCTTCATCCGGATCGTTGAAGAAGAGGAATAAGTCACAGCCTGCTTCAATGGCTGTCGGAACCATTTCACGACGTGGCATGCTGGCAGTCATCGCTACCATGTGAGAGGCATCGGTTACGATTGTACCGTTATAGCCTAATTTGTCTCGGAGTAATTCTGTCAATAATGTTTTGTTCAATGAAGCCGGAAGGAAGTCCTTCTCGTCACGTTCCGGGTGCAGAGCTTTTTCATACTCAGGCAAGTGAATGTGTCCGGCCATAATTCCCGGCAGCCCGGCATCAGATAACTCTTTATAAATACGGCCAAAGGTCTGGTCCCATTCTTCAACGCTCATTGGATTAGATGCATAGGACAAGTGATGATCACGTTCATCGATTCCGTCCCCAGGGAAGTGCTTGGCAAAAGGCATAATACCGTATTCCATGATTCCACGCATATACTCTTTTGACAGTTCAATCGTCTGGTCAACATCTGCTCCCCATGTACGGTTGGCTATAATTGGATTGCGCCAGTTACGTGTCAGGTCAACAATCGGTGCAAATGAGGCATTACAGCCTACTGCAGATGCTTCAATACCTGATATACGCCCCAATTCATAAGCATAGGACGGATCGTTGGTAGCAGCAACTTTCACTTCTTCGCCTACTTTTGTTCCGTCAGTCACTGCTCCGTCTCCGCCTGCT
This sequence comes from Alkalibacterium sp., assembly GCA_020832185.1. GTDB lineage: Bacteria > Bacillota > Bacilli > Lactobacillales > Carnobacteriaceae_A > Alkalibacterium. Next base: position 930 of record JAFIFE010000017.1, on the reverse strand, counting down.
TCTGAATTGGCAGCAATTAACAGCGGGATTTTACTTTTCGTCTGTAAAATTTTATTTTGATCATAGACTTCTGTCGCTTTCCCTTTATTGTACCGAACAGCTGCGATGTGGTAATCAGTCAGCACACCTGTCAAATATTCTTCAGAGCGGTCCGATCCCATATTAACAAAGAGTTGTCCTATTTTTTCATCAAGCGACATATTGGCTATCGTATCTTCGACCCACTTAACTCCTTCGTCATTCAGATTAAATGGCTTCGCTTTCAAATTGACCATTACTAAATTCCTCCATTCAAAATTGTTTTGGTTTGATTACTTTACTTCTACTCATATACTAGTATATCAGATAACATTATTAAAGACCACAGGTATTTTTATTCTTTCTCAAAATAGTTTTGCTTGTGCAGCTGCTTCCATCGTGATTTAATTAAGAAGTGATAGTATTGACCCTATAGCTCAGCAGGATAGAGCAAGTGCCTCCTAAGCACTAGGTCGGGGGTTCAATTCCCTCTAGGGTCGTTTAAAAGAGTGCAGACTCGCCTGTTGCGAGTCTGTTCCTTATTGATTCGGCAGATTCAAGTCACTTTACAGATTCAGTTAACCGAAGCTGGACTATGTTGAGCTAAGTGAAAGTTGCGCTTCCCGTCAGTTTACCGAAGATAGACATTCTTCGGCAGACTCAACCGACTACCGGACCGAGTTTACCCTAAGTCAGTGAACTTTGGTAAACTGGCAGTATATTCCCTTCCACTTTACCTAATGCTACCCTGCTTCGGCAGACTCAACGTGTTTATCACGCGAGTTTACCGAAATTAACGGTTCTTCAGCAGACTCACTGTTGCAGCTGAACCGACTTTACCGAACTTTCTGCTAACCACTGTTGCCACATATATTAAAATCCACTTCCCTGTTGATAAGAGTTTTCTTTTTT
>JAFIFE010000014.1 GCA_020832185.1 Alkalibacterium sp. | reverse complement strand
GTAGCGGTTATCACGCCTGCCTGTCACGCAGGAGATCGCGGGTTCGATTCCCGTCGGGACCGTTTTTATGCGGGTGTAGTTTAGTGGTAAAACCCCAGCCTTCCAAGCTGATGTCGGGAGTTCGATTCTCCTCACCCGCTTACGTAAAAAGGAATCTCATTTAATGAGATTCCTTTTTTGTATTTATAGATGATTGTCGGTTAAGTCTTGTAATCAGTGCATATCGAAGGATGAGACTAGCTATGCTTACAAGTATAAGAAATAAAGTCAGTTCTAATGGGATAAAATGAGTTTGGGTATAAAAAGAAAAACTGTTGATAAAGACAATAAGTATAAATAGTTCAATTACTGCGTATATCCCTTCAAGGTTATAGCTTTGAAACAAAGTAGAAGAACAGATCACTAGTGCTATCAGCGACAACAGTAAAAGCGAAATCCAAGTGTATTGAATAGAAAAATACGCCATTGGAAGGGCTAGAAAAATAATACCGCTCAGAGAGTGTTTAACGTGATTAGCTTTAACGCTAGATCGTATAAAGAAAAGTGTTGATACATAGAGGAGCAATAATAACAACGGGATCCAGGCTATATTGACATAGAAGATAGATAGAAGTAATCCCGGAAATACAGATCCAAGGACTACAAGAACAGGTTTGATACGATTATAAGGGGGGATTAACATGATATCACTACTTTCAGATAGTTTCCTCTAATATAATAGCACAGTTTGTAATAAATGAGTAATTCATATTAATACATATTATGGTGAGGTTGTTGATTGATGAATGAAATTTTCTTTATTATATGGTAAAATAGTGGAGGTTTACAATGAATTCCCGATAGGACGGCCACAACCGGTCGGAAGCCTTGTAACCGAATAGCTTTAGGGGGAATAATAATGAGTGAAAAAAAATTATTTACGTCGGAATCAGTAACAGAAGGGCACCCAGACAAGATTGCTGATCAAATCAGTGATGCCATACTGGATGCTATTCTTGCAAAGGATCCGGAAGCAAGAGTCGCGTGTGAAACACTAGTAACAACTGGATTAGTCTTGATTGCTGGTGAAATTCGAACAGAGACATATGTAGATATGCAGAAAATAGCTAGAGACACTATTAGAGGAATAGGCTATACTCGTGCAAAATATGGATTTGATGCGGATACGTGTGCAGTAGTAGTGAGTATAGACGACCAATCACCAGACATAGCAGTTGGTGTTGATGATTCTGTTGAGTATAAATCTGAAGATCATGATGAGCTGGATAAAATCGGCGCGGGTGATCAGGGATTGATGTTTGGGTTCGCTACAAATGAAACACCGGAATTAATGCCGCTTCCAATTTCTTTAAGTCACCAATTAACAAGGCAGCTGGCTAAAGTCCGAAAAAATAAGGAACTTGATTATTTAAGACCAGATGGAAAAGCACAGGTTACAGTTGAGTATGATGAAAACGACAAGCCTAAACGAATTGACGCTATCGTTGTCAGCACACAGCACAGACCTGATGTGACGGCCGATCAGTTGAAAAGAGATATTATGGAAAAAGTGATTACACAAGTCATTCCATCCAAATGGTTAGATCAGGATACAAAGTATTATATCAATCCAACAGGCAGATTTGTCGTAGGTGGTCCTCAAGGGGATGCTGGGTTAACTGGTCGAAAAATTATTGTAGATACCTATGGTGGATATGCCAGACACGGTGGAGGAGCTTTTTCAGGAAAAGATGCGACTAAAGTCGATCGATCAGCAAGTTATGTAGCGAGGTATATAGCTAAAAACATCGTGGCAGCTAAACTAGCTGAAAAAGTGGAAGTACAATTGGCGTATGCTATTGGTGTTGCCCAACCCGTATCTATTTCAGTCGATACTTTTGGTACAGGTAGCGTTACTAATGATCAGCTGATTGGTGCTATTCGTAAAGTATTTGACTTAAGACCAGCCGGAATAATCAAAATGCTGGATCTAAAACGTCCTATTTACAAGCAGACAGCTGCTTATGGGCATTTTGGTCGCTCTGATATTGAGTTGCCTTGGGAAAATACGGATAAAGTTGATGATTTAAAGAATAGTTTATAGAGAATAAAAACACAAAATTTCTTTTGAGATTTTGTGTTTTTATTTTGAATGAATAGAAACTAGTAAGATGTATATATATGCAATAATGAATAAATAATCCCACTTTTTTGTAATAAAATGTTAAAAACCTTTTATTAATAAAGAGCTTTATACACTATACTAGTAAATTTTCATATGGTATACTTTTAAAGATAGATGGACTAAATGAAATTTTTAATATTGCGATCTTAACACATTTAAATTTTATAACTGATAATATGAAATACATTGGGCGGGTGAAATAGTTTGAACGAAATAGGAGAAAAGCTTAAAGAAGCACGTCAGGCAAAAGGGTATACTCTTGATGACCTGCAGCAAATGACCAAAATTCAAAAACGCTATTTAGTTGCTGTGGAAGAAGGAAATCATGACGTCTTGCCGGGAAACTTTTATGCTCGGGCATTTATTAAGCAGTATGCTGATTCGGTCGGATTAAATGGAGAAGAATTGATCAATAGTCACATGGATTCATTACCTCAAGTAAATGAGACCACATACTCTAAGAATGTTCAAAGCACTCAAACGAGGTCAAAAACTAAAAGCAGTGGTTTTTTAGCAACGATTCAAGATAGCTTGCCAACGATACTCATTGTACTGTTGGTTGTAGCAATCATTTTTGCGATTTATTTCGCGGTTACTCGTGGAGGAGCAAATGGTGATTCTGATTCATTTATACAAGGCGATGACTCATCTGAAATTGTTGAAGTAGACAACAATGAGGAATTAGAAGACGACGAAGAGACTGATGAAGAAAGCGATGAAACTGATTCTGAGACAGACGTCGAAGAAGAACAGGACGATGAGAATGACGAAGTGGATAATGAGGAGCAGTCAGTCGAAGAAGTTGAAGGCTCAAATAATTCTACCACCTATCAAGTGTCTGGTGCGCATCCAGATGAACAGACCATTGTGCTGACAGCAGTAGATGGGGATACATGGGTGAGTATTGCAATAGACGGAGAGCCTGATAGTCAGGCACTACTTACTGATGGCCAAACTTTACAAGCTGATTTTGATGATCAAGTTGAGAACGTTACTTTGATTATTGGGAATGCTTCTGCAACAGAAGTAGAATTAAACAATCAGCCATTACCTTATGGTGAAGCAGCTACTGAATCTGTAAGGCAAGAAATGTATATTATATTTGAGTAACTGGCATATTTGAAGATTTATTAAGCATAATTGCCATCAGGAGGGAAAAATGAATTTACCAAATAAGATAACTTTATTTAGAATTTTTTTAATTCCGCTTTTTATCGCATTAGTATTGGTTCCTTTGAATTGGGGTACGTTTACAGCACTCGGGACAACTGTTGATACTCAATTACTGGTGGCGACCATCGTATTTTCAGTTGCCAGTTTCACTGACTGGCTGGATGGTTATTTAGCCCGTAAGATGAATATTGTATCTAATTTCGGAAAGTTTGCAGATCCGCTGGCAGATAAGATGCTAGTGATGTCAGCCCTGATCTTATTAGTTGAGTTAGGACTAGCTCCTTCCTGGGTCGTGGCAGTCATAGTTTCAAGAGAATTAGCAGTAACGGGTCTTAGATTAATACTCGTTGAACAAGGCGGGACCGTTATGGCTGCAGCCTGGCCAGGAAAAATTAAAACGAACACTCAGATGTTCGCAATTATCTTTTTATTAATGAATGACTTCCCATTTGGATTTCTCCCCATTTCTTTAGGAACCGTATTATTATATATCTGTCTCTTCTTTACGATATATTCAGGTGTAAATTATTTCTATGAAGCAAGAGAGGTCTTTTCTGGTACATTTACCGAATAATTGATTAAAGCCTGCAGATTATGTCTGTAGGCTTTTTTAATACGTCAGAAACTAAAAAAAGTGAGTCATGTGTTAAAATATTAGTGATTAATACGATAAAGTGTAAATATATAATGTAGGAGGATACTAATGCGAGCTGAAATCATTTCAATTGGCACAGAATTATTGCTTGGACAAGTGGATAACACAAACTCTTCTTTTTTATCAAGAGAACTGGCTTCACTTGGCGTTGAAATATACCATCATGTAACAGTAGGAGATAATCCCGAGAGACTGATAGAAGCAGTTAAGCAAGCTGAATCCCGTGTAGATCTGATCGTTTTATCCGGAGGGTTGGGGCCAACTGAAGACGATATAACGAAGAAAACATTAGCTGAATATTTAGGAGTGGATTTGATTCTTCATGAAGAAACAGAAGACAAAATCATCACGTACCATAAAAATGCAGATTTTGAGATGCCAGAAAATAATCAGCTTCAGGCATTGATATTAGCTGATTCCACCCCGTTGACGAACGATACAGGATTAGCTGTAGGAATGATGCTGACTAATGACAGACATCATTATGTATTGCTGCCAGGACCACCGGATGAGTTAGAGCCAATGGTAGAGAACTATCTAAAAAAAGAGTTAGTCAAACATATACTTGAGGAGCAAGTATTAGTCTCTCGAGTACTCAGATTTTTTGGACTGACAGAAGCACAGTTAGCTCAAAAGATAAGTCCTCTGGTAAAAAAACAGTCAAATCCCACTATTGCTGTTTATACAAATGATGGAGAAATCACAGTGAGGTTAACAGCAAAATCAAAAAATGAAGATGAAGGAAATAAACTCATCGACGAAGTGGAAAAAGAAGTCATGTCATATCTATCTGATTACTTTTTCGGGTATGGTGAAAAAAGATTGGCAGAAGTGATAAAAGACCTTTTAATGGAAAAAGAATTGACCATTACAGCAGCTGAAAGTCTGACAGGGGGTGCCTTCTTAAGTACACTTACAAGTGGGTTATCTGCAGGGTCTATTCTAGAAGGAGGCTTGGTCACATACAGTTCGGATAAAAAGAACAAGGTGTTAAAAGTGACTAAAGAAACTATAGACAAATATGGTGTAGTCAGTGGAGAATGTGCAATAGAAATGGCTGAAAAATCTAGAAAGCTATTCGGTGCTGACATCGGAGTTGGCTTGACAGGTGTTGCCGGCCCAAGCTCTTTGGAAAATCAGATTCCCGGTACAGTCTGGGTAGGAATAGCCTACAAAGATAAACAGTCATTCTCCAAACATTTTCATTTTGGATATAAACGAAACAAAAACAGACGTTTAGCTGTTTTGAATGCTTTGGAACTGGTAAGAAGAACGCTCAAAGAGTTGCCTATTGAGAATACTCAGTTTTATGGTGAAGACAAACAGTAAAGCGAATGAATGTTCGAAAAAAGCTTGATTTTTGTATTTCAAAAGCTTAAAATAGGTATAGACATAAATAAAATAATCTCGATTAAACGAATGCAATGAAAGAACGTAGGAGGAAAATAAATGGCTGACGATCGCGCAAAAGCTTTAGAAACAGCACTGAAAAAAATTGAAAAAAGTTACGGTAAAGGCTCTATAATGAAAATGGGTGAGAAAATAGACACTCAGGTCAAAACAGTATCCAGTGGATCATTGGCCCTTGATGTTGCCCTAGGTATAGGTGGTTACCCTAGAGGAAGAATTATAGAAGTGTATGGACCTGAAAGTTCAGGTAAAACTACAGTTGCATTACATGCGATTGCCTCTGTACAAGCTAATGGTGGAATAGCAGCCTTTATTGATGCTGAACATGCGTTAGATCCTAAATATGCTTCAGCATTAGGCGTAGACATTGACGAATTACTGTTATCTCAACCCGATACAGGAGAACAGGCATTGGAAATCGCTGACGCACTGGTTTCAAGTGGTGCAGTAGATATTGTTGTCATTGACTCTGTTGCCGCTTTAGTACCTAGAGCAGAAATCGACGGTGAGATGGGTGATTCACACATCGGGCTTCAGGCACGTTTGATGTCACAAGCCTTACGTAAATTATCAGGCTCTATCAACAAAACTAAGACGATTGCCTTATTTATTAATCAGATTCGAGAAAAAGTAGGAGTCATGTTCGGTAATCCCGAAACGACACCTGGTGGACGAGCATTGAAATTTTACTCTACTGTAAGACTTGAAGTCAGACGTGGAGAATCAATTAAATCAGGTCAGGATATGACTGGGAACAAAACTAAAATTAAAGTGGTTAAAAACAAAGTTGCTCCACCATTTAAAGTTGCAATGGTTGATATCATGTATGGACAAGGTATCTCACAAGTGGGAGAAATTGTTGACATGGCATCGGATGAAGAGATCATTAATAAAGCCGGTGCATGGTACTCTTATGGTGATGAACGAATCGGACAGGGAAGAGAAAACGCTAAGCAGTACCTGGTTGAGCATCCCGAGTTACGAGCAGAAATAGAGAAGAAAGTACGTACAGCTTATGGTATAGGTGACGAAGAAATTGAAATAGTTGAAAGTACTGAACCTTTAACAGAACCAGAAGCACTCGAACTAGATTAATCTAACAACAGCGGTACTCTTCTATTTAGAAGGAGTACCGCTGTTTTTCAGTATCGAGTTTGTGGGCATAAAATCTTTGTTGACATAAGCTTTAAAGACCTATAAAATTAAACTAGTATGTTTCTATAAAGTATAAATAGAAGCACAACTAAATCGTGTACAATAGCTTAAATATGATATTTTAATAGATATCTGATTATTTTATGCATGAAAAAAACAAAATAATGATACGGAGGTGATTAGATGGACATACTTTCAATAGCCTTCGCTGTCATCGTTGCTTTAATTATTGGTATGGTTGCAGGAATTTATTTTACTAAGCAAAGTTTTGAAAAAAGATTAGCTAATTCTAAGCAAACAGCTGAAGACATTGTAGAAGATGCAAATAAAGAAGCTGAAACCTTGAAAAAAGAAGCGTTGCTGGAGGCAAAGGAAGAAATCCAATCTTATCGAACAGAGGTAGAGTGGGAGCTGAAAGAACGTCGAACTGAAGTATCTCGTCAGGAAAACAGACTCGCACAAAGAGAAGATAACCTTGAGCGAAAAGGGACGACTTTAGACAAGAGGGAAAGTTCATTGCAAAGTAGAGAGGATAAACTCTCTGCGCGTCAAAAGAAAGTTGAAGAGCTTGAACAAGCGGCTACTGATTTACTCGAAGAGCAGCAAAGCAAACTTCATACTATCGCAGCATTGTCAGAAGAAGAAGCGAAATCTATAGTTCTTAAACAGACAGAAGATGACTTATCACGCGAAATGGCCATTATGGTCAAACAATTTGAGGATAAAGCCAAAGTCGAAGCGGATAAAAAAGCTAAGGCTCTTGTCACACAAGCTATCCAACGTTGTGCAGCAGACCGTGTAACTGAATCAACTGTAAGTGTCATCAATTTACCGAATGATGATATGAAAGGTCGTATCATCGGACGTGAAGGACGTAATATCAGAACCCTTGAAAGCTTGACTGGAATGGACTTGATTATTGATGATACTCCAGAAGCAGTCGTTTTAAGTGGTTATGATCCTATTAGAAGAGAAGTTGCCAAGATGGCATTGGAAAAACTGATCTCTGATGGACGTATTCACCCTGGTAGAATTGAAGAAGCTGTAGAAAAATCTCGTAAGGAAATGGACGAACGAATTAGAGAAATTGGAGAAGAAGCCATGTTTGAACTTGGTATTCACTCTATACATCCTGATTTGATGAAAATCGTCGGTCGCTTACACTTTAGAACAAGTTATGGTCAAAATGTATTGAATCATTCAATTGAAGTTGCGAAATTAGCAGGCGTAATGGCTGCTGAACTTGGAGAAGATATACAACTCGCTAAACGTGCTGGCCTGCTTCATGATATAGGTAAGGCATTAGATAGTGAAGTTGAAGGTTCTCACGTTGAAATAGGCGCTCAAATCGCCTTGAAATATCAGGAAAATGATACTGTTATCAATGCAATCGCCTCTCACCATGGGGACATTGATGCCACGTCGGTTATTTCTGTATTAGTAGAGGCAGCAGATTCTATATCAGCTGCAAGACCTGGCGCTCGAAGTGAATCATTAGAGCATTATCTGCAAAGACTTAAAAATCTTGAAAGAATCTCTAACAGTCACAAAGGTGTCAAAGAAAGCTTCGCCATTCAAGCAGGACGTGAAGTACGTATTATTGTCAAACCTGAAGAGTTAGATGATAGCATGGCTTCTAAGTTAGCTAGAGATGTTCGTAAACAGATTGAAGATGATATGGACTATCCTGGACATATTAAAGTAACGGTTATACGCGAGACTAGAGCAGTTGAATACGCAAAATAATTAAATTCAAAACCAGTCATTTAGATTAACTTCTATAATGATTGGTTTTTTTATATTATACCGTCACTTTTTTTATTCATTTTGATTTTCACCTGACAAAACTGGTAAAATAGAACCAATGATTAGAAAAGAGGAAACAGCATGAAAGTTTTATTTATCGGTGATATTGTCGGATCTTTAGGCGTGGATATGGTCAAGGAATGGCTGCCTAAATTAAAAGAACAATACAAACCACAGGCTACCATTGTTAATGGTGAAAATGCAGCAGGTGGAAGAGGGATAACAGAAAAAATTTATAAAGAATTGCTTCAAGCTGGAGTGGACTTGGTCACCATGGGAAATCATACGTGGGATCAGAAAGAAATTTTCGATTTTATCGATAATGAGAAAAAATTGATTCGACCAGCTAATTACCCTAATAATAACGTGACCCCAGGGAAAGGGTTGGCGTATATAAACATCAATCAGCTGAAGCTGGCTGTCATTAATTTACATGGGCGCTCATTTATGGGCGATTTTGAAGACCCGTTTCGTGTTGGACAGGAGTTAGTGGACGAAGCGAGAATGGTCACGCCACACATTTTTATAGACTTTCACGCTGAAGCGACTAGTGAAAAAGAAGCCATGGGCTGGTTCATGGATGGAAAAGTATCTGCAGTAGTGGGAACGCATACGCATGTCCAGACGAATGACAGCAGAATCCTTCCTCAAGGGACCGCCTATCAAACAGATGTAGGGATGACTGGGTTCTATGACGGAATTTTAGGCATGAAAAAAGACCCTATCTTACAGAAGTTTCAGACACAGATGCCTAACCGGTTTGAAGTGCCGGAAACTGGACGTAAACGTTTGAATGGCTGTTATATAGATATTGATAATACAACTGGAAAAGCTAAAACAATTAAAAATATACGGATAGACGATGATATGCCATTTTTCAACTAGATGACACATCCAATCGTTTGATAGAGAGAGTGAGCTAATTGCCTCAAAAAACTAAGCACACACCAATGATGGAACAATATTTATCTATAAAAAAACAATACCCTTATGCCTTCTTGTTTTACCGTTTAGGCGATTTTTATGAACTGTTCTTTGAAGATGCTGTAAAAGTGGCCAGATTGCTCGAACTGACTTTGACTAGCAGAAACAAAAATGCAGATGAGCAAATTCCCATGTGTGGGGTGCCTCATCACGCTGCTCAGGGCTATATTGACAGCCTGATAGAGATGGGATATAAAGTAGCCATCTGTGAGCAGGTAGAAGACCCCAAACAGGCTAAAGGAATGGTTAAACGAGAAGTTGTACAAGTAGTGACTCCTGGAACGGTCATGCAGTCTAAGACAGTGAATGCCAAGGAAAATAATTACTTAGCTGCTATAGCTCAACTGGATACATCAATTGGACTATCGTATGCTGATTTGACAACCGGTGAATTAAAAGTGACTGAAGTTGAGACCATTCAGGATATTATCAATGAAGTTACCTCATTGAACTGTAAAGAAATAATAGTCGAACCAGGTGAGTTTTTAGATCTTCAGGAGAAACTGACTCAGAATTATCATTTATCCATATCTCATCCAACTAAACCGAATTATAGTCATTCGTTAAGTAGCTTAACCAGTGAAGTTAATAATAAATCACTGATTAAAGTGGTGGATTTACTTCTACATTACCTGTCAGAAACGCAAATGAGAAGTCTGGATCATTTACAGCAAGTGAAACAATATGAAATCAGTCATTATCTTATTTATGGGCAAGATGCTAGAAGAAATCTGGAATTAACTAAATCCTTAAGAGACGGTACAAAAAAAGGGACACTTTTGTGGCTGCTGGATGAAACCAAAACAGCTATGGGAGGACGAATGCTGCGCACATGGCTGGAAAAACCGCTTATTCAAAAAAATAAAATCGAGCAGCGTCTGAATATCGTAGAAGGTCTACTTACTCATTTCTTTGAACGCAATGATTTAATCGATGTTCTAAAAAACATTTATGACTTGGAACGGCTGGCTGGGAGAGTGGCTTTCGGAACTGTAAATGCAAGGGATCTTATTCAACTCAAGCAGTCACTAAGTCAGGTTCCAAACCTGATTGATATTATCAGGGGTCTGAATGAAGAAGGACACTGGGATAATTATCTAGAGCAACTAGACCCTATTGACGATGTAAAAGACATCATTGAGAAGTCTATCTATGAAGAACCACCGTTATCGATTACGGATGGGGACATTATTAAACTGGGCTTTCATGAACAGTTAGATGTATACAAAGAAGCGATGACTAATGGGAAAAAATGGATGGCAGAGCTTGAGCAGAAAGAAAGACAAGCGACGGGCATCAAAAACCTCAAAATCGGATTCAATAAGGTATTTGGGTATTATATAGAAGTGTCCAAAGGGAACGTCTCAAAGCTTGAAGAAGGCCGATACGAACGTAAACAGACACTTAGTAATGCAGAGAGATACAGTACACCTGAATTAAAAGAAAAAGAAGCACTGATTCTGGAAGCAGAAGAAAAATCGAAAAATCTGGAGTATGAGCTATTTGTAGAGGTTCGTCAGGCTATCAAAGCTCAGATTGAGCGACTGCAGAATTTGGCTAGAACAATCGCTAAAATCGATGCATTACAAAGTTTTGCTACTGTAAGTGAAGAGTATAATTATGTCAGACCCCAGTTAAGGGATAATTCCCAGGATATTCTGATTAAAAATGGCAGACATCCGGTCGTTGAAAAAGTTATGGGAGAGCAGTCTTATGTACCCAATGATGTTGAACTAGTAAACGACACGTCTGTTCTTTTGATTACAGGGCCCAATATGTCTGGTAAGAGTACCTTTATGAGGCAGCTGGCGCTAACTGTCATCATGGGTCAGATGGGATGTTTTGTACCTGCAGAAGACGCATGCATGCCAGTATTTGACCGTTTATTTACACGGATAGGCGCCATGGACGATTTAATTGGTGGCCAGAGTACATTCATGGTGGAAATGAATGAAACGAACCAGGCCATACAGCATGCAACTGAAAACAGTTTGCTGCTTTTTGATGAGATAGGAAGAGGAACGGCTACGTATGATGGAATGGCTCTTGCAGAAGCTATCATTGAGTACGTCCATGACACAATCAAAGCAAAGACTTTATTTTCCACGCACTATCACGAGCTGACTATCCTGGAAGAAAGACTGACTGGGCTTAGAAACGTACATGTGGGTGCGGTTGAAGAAGAAGGAAATCTAGTGTTTTTACACAAAATGATGCCCGGACCTGCAGATAAAAGTTACGGGGTGCAAGTGGCCAAATTGGCTGGTTTGCCAGCGACTCTATTAAAAAGAGCTGGAAAAATATTAGAGGAACTGGAAACGAAAGAGGATCATTTATTTGAGAAAAAAATGCCGCAAACAGCTACTGTCAAAGAAGATAGACAGACACAGCTCGACTTGTTTGATGGGTTGAGTGAGCTTGAGAAAGAGACAATCAATAGCCTGAAAAAAGTGAATGTTTTAAATACCACGCCGATCGAAGCCCTGCAATTACTAAGTCAATTACAAGAGAAAATCAAGTCGGACTGATAAGAAGGGGAGAAGTTTAATGAGTCAGCACATTCAAATAATGTCTCCCAACATGGCTAATCAGATAGCGGCTGGGGAAGTGATCGAAAGACCAGCCTCAGTAGTGAAAGAACTGGTAGAGAATGCTATTGATGCCGGGAGCACTCGAATCGAAGTGTTTGTAGAAGAAGCTGGATTAAAGAGCATTCAAGTTATTGATGACGGGGAAGGGATTTCTGGTGATGAAGTGTTATCAGCCTTTGAGCGTCATGCGACAAGCAAAATCATTTCGAATGAGGATCTCTTTAGAATAAGAACGCTCGGATTTCGTGGAGAAGCCTTACCTAGTATTGCCTCTGTATCTAAAGTGACTTTAGAAACTGCAGAAGATGCGAAACCAGGCAGACGGGTTGTACTTAAGGGTGGAGATCTGATTGAAAATCAGAGTGCGAAATCAAGAAAAGGATTGAAAATTGCTGTTGAAGAGTTATTTTACAATACGCCTGCACGGTTAAAATATGTTAAAACCCTGAAAACTGAATTAGCCCATATAACGGACACGGTGAATCGTTTTGCACTGGCTCATTCAGAGATTGCATTTAAGCTGGTATCAGACGGAACACCTATGATCAAAACAGTTGGAAATAAAGATCAGATCCAGGCAATAGCAGGGATATATGGGGTAGCAACGGCTAAGAAAATGAAACCTATTATAAAAGAGTCATTTGATTTTACTTTATCCGGATTTGTTTCTTTACCTGAAGTGACTAGAGCGAGCAATAATTACATTACACTCATCGTTAATGGCAGAGTGATAAAAAATTATGTATTGACCCGTTCTATTGTGGAAGGCTATGGGTCGAAGTTGATGGTGGGACGATACCCAATAGCGGTTATTAACATAGAGATGGATCCTCTGCTGCTGGATGTAAATGTTCATCCCACAAAACAGCAGGTGCGTATCAGTAATGAAAAGGAACTGGGACAATTAGTAACAGAAGCAATCAGAGATCGATTAAATCAGGAGACACGGATTCCAAATGCGCTCGAGAATGTATACGGGTCGGAAAAGAAACTCACAGCCCCCCGCATACCCAAAGGAGAACAGACCCGGTTCCAGTTTAATCAGGATAGGCCGTCTAAACCGGTCGAGGATTTTAGAGACACTGAAGATGCTCATCCCCGAAAAGATAAGGACTCACCTCAGTTCTATCAACATGATCCTGAGGCTGGGGATCCAAGCGGTAATCAGAATGTCTTAAAGGAGGAGTCTGTTAATCCCATACACACAGCTCCTGTATTAAAAACGGCAATGAAAGTGGATAGCATCAGTCGATCACAGTCGCCCTTTCCTGAACTTGAGTATATAGGACAAATGCACGGGACCTATATATTTGCTCAAAATGAAAAAGGGTTGTATATTATAGATCAGCACGCAGCTCAAGAAAGAATAAAGTATGAATACTACAGAGAGGTCATATCTGAACAAGGCATTGATCTTCAAGAATTACTTGTCCCTATTGTGCTGGATTATCCAACGGATGAGGCAATCATCATAAAAGAGAACAAAGAAAAACTTGAAGAAGCCGCAGTATTTTTAGAAGAATTTGGACAAAACAGTTTCATCGTCAGAAATCACCCGAGCTGGATTATTGCAGGGCAGGTGGAAGACACGATCAAAGAAATGATCGACTTCTTTTTAAGCAGCTCGTCTTTATCAGTATCAAAGTTTAGGGAAGCTGCTGCTATAATGATGAGTTGTAAACGATCGATTAAAGCCAATCATTATCTTTCTCCACAAGAGAGTATTCAGTTGCTGGAAGATTTGAGGCAGACTGACAATCCATACAACTGTCCTCATGGCAGACCTGTTTTAGTTAGCTTTACTACAAATGATATGGAAAAAATGTTCAAACGGATACAGGATCCACATTAAAGGAAGGATGGTTACATTGGATAAAAAAGAATTGAAGCAGCGCCTTACACCTATTCAGTATGAGGTGACTCAAAACAATGCAACTGAGCGTCCAAGAACAGGCGAATACGATGTGTTTTTTGAAGATGGAATATTCGTAGATGTAGTAAGCGGAGAGCCACTTTTCTCTTCAAACGATAAATACGATGCCGGATGCGGATGGCCGTCGTTTACCAAACCAATCGAGAAACGGACGATTAAAGAAAAAAGAGACACAGCCTTCGGAATGGAACGAACTGAAGTAAGAAGCAAAGAAGCAGATTCACATTTAGGCCATGTGTTTACAGATGGCCCTAAAGAAGCGGGTGGACTGAGATATTGTATCAACTCTGCAGCTATGAGATTTGTTCCTAAAGAGAAATTAAAAGAAGAAGGTTACGAGGCCTATCTCGCTGAATTCGAATAAAAACAGATTGACCTAATATGAGAACACCTATTCTTAAGGACGACTTAAAGGATAGGTGTTTTTATGTTATAATACTTAAGATTGAATAATAGTAAAAGAGGTCATTGTATGTATGAATATATAAAAGGAACCATCACTCATATATATCCCAGTTATGTGGTCATTGAGACTAATGGGTTGGGATATAAAGTACTGATAGCCAATCCGTTCAGATTGACTGAGCAGTTAAAAAAGGAAACACTAGTGTATCTTTATCAGGACGTTAAGCAAGATAGCATTAACTTGTTTGGATTTAAATCATTAGAAGAAAAGAACTTATTTTTAAAACTGATTAACGTATCAGGGATAGGCCCAAAATCTGCATTAGCTATACTTGCTAATGACAACCATCATGGATTCGTTCAGGCTATTGAAGATAATAACGTGACATTCTTAATTAAATTTCCTGGAGTCGGTAAAAAAACGGCTCAGCAGATCGTGCTGGATCTGAAAGGGAAATTATCAGAATTCGAAGTCATGGACCAAAGTTCCGGTCATTCGCAATCAGTACTGGATACTGGCGAAAGTGGAAATCAGTCATATGAGGAAGCAATGGAAGCCTTACTTGCTTTAGGCTATTCTGCAAAAGATATTGGGCGAGTCAGAAAAAGCTTGCAACCGGCAACTAACATGTCGACTGATGGGTATATTAGAGAAGCACTCTCATTCTTGATGAAAAAGTAAAACGGAACAGATAAAAAGGAGAAAGCTATGGAAGACAACCAGCATTTGACATCAGAAGAACTCATAGATACAACGGAGCATTCGCTTGAACATACGTTGAGGCCGCAAAAGCTGGAACACTACCTCGGTCAGGAAAAAATCAAGCAGGAGCTTGACATATACATTCAGGCTGCAAAGAATAGAGAAGAAGCGCTTGACCATGTTCTTTTATATGGGCCTCCTGGATTAGGTAAAACAACAATGGCTATGGTCATAGCTAATGAAATGGACACCGATATTCGAACAACGAGTGGACCGGCTATTGAAAAACCAGGGGATCTTGTTGCATTGTTAAATGATCTGGAACCAGGTGGTATTCTTTTTATTGATGAAATCCACAGAATGCCTAGAATTGCTGAAGAAATGTTGTATTCGGCGATGGAAGATTTTTTTGTTGATATTATTATTGGTCAGGGGGACACTGCTCATCCAGTACATTTCCCTCTGCCCCCCTTTACGTTGATTGGTGCTACCACGCGTGCCGGAACGTTGTCTGCTCCACTGAGGGACCGATTCGGCATATTGGCTCATATGGAGTATTACAAAAAAGAAGAACTGGAACGAATCGTATTACGTTCGGCCTCTGTTTTACAGACACAGATCAAGCAGGAAGGGGCTTATGAAATTGCGAAACGCTCAAGAGGCACACCCCGGATAGCCAATCGATTGCTGAAACGAGTGAGGGACTATGCTGAAGTGAAAGGTGAAGGACTGGTTGACCAGACAATAGCCTCGTTGGCACTGGATCTGCTTAGAGTGGATCACGAAGGCCTGGACAGTGTGGATCACAAACTTTTAAATACGATGATCCTGATGTATAATGGTGGACCAGTAGGATTAAATACCTTGTCAGCAAACATTGGAGAAGAGATGGAAACCATAGAGGATATGGTAGAGCCGTTTCTCCTCAAAGAAGGGTTTATACAACGGACCTCAAGAGGAAGAATTGCTACTCCCAAGGCCTACGAGCATCTTAAATTAACCCATCTAACAGACCGTTAAGAAATTAAAAGGAGCACACGAATGACTTTAACAACAGAAGATTTTAATTTTGAATTACCAGAAGACCTAATAGCTCAAACCCCTTTGAAGAACCGATCGTCTTCTAAGATGATGGTCTTGACTAAAGAATCAGAAACAATCGAAGATAAACAGTTTGAATCGATTGTGGATGAACTGAAAGAAGGGGATGCTTTAGTTATGAATAATACTAGAGTGCTCCCTGCACGGTTATACGGAGAAAAAGAAGATACCCAGGCACATATAGAAGTGCTTTTATTAAAAAACCTCGAAGATGACAAATGGGAAACGCTGATGAAGCCAGCCAAAAAAGCGAAGCCAGGGACAGTTATAACATTTGGAGATGGCAGACTGAAAGCAACTGTTCTGGAATCTCTTGAACACGGAGGCAGAATAGTTGAGTTTTGCTATGAGGGCATATTCTTAGAAACACTGGAGTCATTAGGCGAAATGCCCCTCCCTCCTTATATCAAAGAACGTTTAGACGACAGTGAAAGGTATCAGACAGTGTATGCGAAAGAGAATGGTTCAGCTGCTGCACCAACTGCAGGACTACATTTTACGGAAGATATACTGGAGAAAATCAGGAATAAAGGAGTCAAACTGGTTTTCCTGACTCTTCATGTGGGACTGGGAACATTCAGACCTGTAAGTGTAGACAATATTGATGAACATAAGATGCACGAGGAGTTCTATCAGCTGTCTCAGGAATCCGCAGACCATTTGAATGAGACGAAGAAAAAGGGCGGCCGAATCATAGCGATCGGGACGACATCGATCAGAACTTTAGAAACGATTGGTCAGGAATTTAATGGAGAGTTCAGAGCAGCAAGCGGATGGACCAGTATTTTTATTTCACCTGGTTATCAGTTTAAGGCAGTAGATGCCTTCTTAACTAATTTTCACTTGCCAAAATCGACATTGATCATGCTGGTTAGTGCGTTTCTAGGCCGAGAGTTTGTGTTAAGTGCCTATAATCATGCAGTAGAAGAAAGGTACCGCTTCTTTAGTTTCGGCGATGCCATGTTTGTAAAAAAGAATGAAGTAGATTAGGAGATTGTAATGAGTAACCATCCAGTAACGTATCAATTAGAAAAGAAAGATAAACGCACCGGTGCACGATTAGGTAAAATCACTACTCCCCATGGAACATTTGAAACCCCTATGTTCATGCCGGTCGGTACTTTAGCAACAGTTAAAACGATCGCGCCCGAAGAATTAGAAGAAATGGGCGCCGGAATTATTTTAAGCAATACCTACCATTTATGGTTAAGACCTGGAGAAGATCTGATCGAAGAAGCTGGTGGACTTCACAAGTTCATGAACTGGAGTAAAGGAATCTTGACAGATTCAGGCGGTTTTCAGGTTTTCTCATTATCAGATATGAGAAGGATTGAAGAAGAAGGGGTTCATTTCAAGAGTCATCTGGATGGATCAAAACTGTTTTTATCTCCTGAAAAAGCCATCAATGTTCAGAATAAACTTGGACCGGATATCATGATGTCCTTTGATGAGTGCCCTCCTTTTGACGAGAGTTATGATTATGTCAAAAAATCTGTTGAACGGACATCCAGATGGGCTGAAAGAGGGTTGGAAGCTCATAAAAAACCTGACAGCCAGGGATTATTTGGAATCGTTCAGGGAGCTGGATTTGAAGAGCTGCGTAAACAGTCAGCTAAAGATCTGACGAGTATGGATTTCGCAGGCTATTCTATCGGAGGCTTATCTGTAGGGGAACCTAAAGAAGACATGTATAGAGTGCTGGACTTTACGACACCATTGTTACCGGAAGATAAACCGCGTTACCTCATGGGCGTAGGGACACCAGATGCACTTATTGAAGGGGTCATGCGTGGAGTGGATATGTTTGATTGCGTTCTGCCGACTCGAATCGCCCGTAACGGGACAACGATGACAAGCAAAGGGCGTGTGGTCATCAAGAATGCGATATATGCCAGAGATTTCCGACCGCTGGATGAGAAGTGTGACTGTTACACATGCCGAAATTACACAAGAGCTTACCTTAGACATCTGCTGAAATCGGATGAAACATTTGGGCTTAGACTCACAAGCTACCATAACCTTTACTTCCTGCTTGATCTGATGAAAAAAGTAAGACAGGCCATTAGAGAAGATAACCTGCTGGAGTTTAAAGAAGCCTTTTTTGAAGAGTATGGGTATAATAAACCAAACGCAAAAAACTTTTAAACTTGTCATTGAGACTAGTATTTTTCTTTAAAATTTGCTAAGGTATGTAATGAAACATTAAAATCGTTCTCTTTAATTACAAAATGAATGACCTTGTTTTAGTAGAAAAATGAGAATAGACGGAGGAATGTATATATGGATTTACTTGTTGGAATGCTGCCATTTATCGTATTAATGGGAGTTATGTATTTATTGATGATCAGACCTCAACAAAAAAAGGCTAAAGATACACAGAACATGTTAAGCTCTTTAGGAAAAGGGGATTCAATTGTAACGATTGGTGGCCTGCATGGTGTAGTTGATGAAGTGAATGAAACGACTAATACAGTTGTCATCGACTGTGAAGGGATTTATTTGACATTTGAACGACGTGCAGTCGCACGTATCGTGACTAAAGCCTCAGCATCAGGGACGACTCAGACTGAAGCATTAGGCACAAATTCTCCTGACAATACTGCAGACAATGAATAATGGCTAAGGGAATAGGTATGCCCCTTTCGAATGAGTAAAGGAGGTAATCTCTTGAATTTTGAAATTGATGATGAACACTTAGATGTCTGGCTAGAGAAAAAGCAAGCCGAGTTTAGACGTAATGGATATAAAGAAGTCAGTACAGAAGATTTGTGGGAATATTGTACAGCTTTCAAATGGAAACACGAGGTACCTGAAAGGTATTATCAGAAAGTAAACGATATTTTAAATATATCTTTGAATGACTACTTTAATTTTGCTTCACTTAAAGCTCAGGTCTATAATGTTTCTTCTTTAGATGACATGGAATTTGACGATTTATTAGGATAACTATAATAAACAAGTAGAATGGGCTAGTCTGTTCTACTTGTTTTATTTTTTTACTCAGATACTGTCATAATAGAGTTGAAATTCCAATCGTAGTTTATAGGAATTTCCAGTATAATAACGATAAAGACGGAGTTTCATGGAGGGTAACATGAAATACGGATTATTGCTTTTTGACGAACCTAAAAGAGATACTTCAAGAAAAATTATTCACATCGATATGGACGCGTTTTATGCATCCGTTGAGGTCAGAGAAAATCCACAACTGAAAAACAAACCAGTAATCATCGCAAGGCACCCCAAAGAGACCGGTGGGCGTGGGGTCGTTGCGACTGCAAATTATGAAGCTAGAAAATTTGGCATTCATTCTGCAATGAGCGCTCAGAAAGCTTTTGAATTGTGTCCACATGGGGCATTTGTAAAACCAAATTTCGAACTATACCGTTCGACTTCTCAACATATGCACGAAATATTCCAGCGCTACACTGACACGATTCAGCCTCTGTCATTAGATGAAGCTTATCTCGACGTGACTAATAATAAGATCAATCAGAAGAGTGCGACGATTATCGCTGAACGAATAAGAAGCGATATTAAAGAAGAGTTAAGGCTGACCTGCTCTGCGGGAGTGTCGTACAATAAGTTCCTTGCTAAAATAGCATCAGATTTTGACAAGCCTGATGGGATAACTGTTATCCCTCCAGACAAGGCTCATGCGTTTCTCATGGCCCTGCCTATTGAAAAGTTTCATGGTGTAGGGATCAAATCGGTTGAAAAAATGCATAAGCTGGGCATATATAATGGACAGGATCTGTACCATAAAGATGAATTGGACTTAGTCAAACAGTTTGGAAAAATGGGTCATTCCCTTTATAGAAGAGTGCGTGGCATCGATGACAGTGAAGTGAGAATGGATAGAGAACCTAAATCGATCGGCAAGGAATCGACTTTCACTGACAATCTTATTTCTGAGAACGATATTATCAAAGCATTGAGAGTCCTTGCACATAAAGTTATGTTCAACTTGAAACGAAAACAGAAACACGGGAAAATCGTCGTATTAAAAATACGATACGAGAATTTTGAGACACTCACTAGAAGAAAGTCACTTCCTGATTACATTAAAAATGAGGATGAGCTATTCCAGATTGCTTTATCGATTTGGGAAGAAGAAAATACACAAATGGGAGTCAGACTACTTGGAATTACAGTTACTGGCTTAGAGTCGGTCGTATATGAGACTATTCCTTTGCCATTATGGAGAAATAGCTATAGTGAAAGGATAATTAAATCAGATGAAGACAAAACATGAATTGATCATTGAATTTATAGAATCGTTACCTGTTGGAGAAAAATTATCAGTCAGGTTAATTGCAAAGGAACTTCAGGTAAGCGAAGGGACGGCCTACCGTGCTATCAAAGAAGCAGAGACGATCGGATTGGTTTCGACCATTAAAAGAGTCGGAACAATCAGAATAGAGCCTAAAACAGGTGAGAGCATAGAGAATCTGACCTTTGAAGAAATTGTTAAAGTGATCGACGGCGAAGTCCATGGAGGAGAAGCTGGCCTTAAAAAAACACTGACAAAATTTATCATTGGGGCCATGACTGAAGAAGCAATGCTTAGATATATCACGGAAGAATCTTTAATGATCATTGGGAACAGAGAAGAGGCTCAGCAACTGTCTATTCAAAATGGTGCAGCGGTTCTGATTACAGGAGGATTTAAGCCTTCAGCGACTGTTGTGGAACTGGCCAATCAGAAAGAATTGCCTCTTATCAGTACGTCCTATGATACGTTTACTGTTGGGACGATGATTAATAGAGCGATGACCGATCAGTTGATCAAAAAAGAAATATTACGTGTTCAAAATATATACACGCCAATAGAGCAGACCCAGTTTTTATCCAGGGAAGATACTGTTTTTAGTTACCGCATGTTAAATCAGAAAAGCAAACACTCAAGATTTCCTGTTGTTTTTTCAGATAATCGTCTGGCAGGTATTGTCACTGCTAAGGATGTCGTCGGAAAAGATGACGCTGCTGTGATCGAAAAAGTAATGACTAAAAACCCCGCTTTCGCAAAAAAACACATGAGTGTCGCTTCAGTGGCACACACAATGATTTGGGATGGACTGGAAGTTATGCCCGTCGTCAGCGATGAGATGACCCTCCTGGGCGTTATTTCACGTCAGGATATCATGAAGGCGATGCAGTCAGTACAGAAACAACCACAGTCAGGAGACACAATCTCAGATCAGATCAATCAGCTGATTACTGAGAAGGATGAAAATGTCTATCTTTTTTCGGTTACGCCTCAGACAACAGACAGTATGGGGACCATTTCTTTTGGAGTCTTAAGTGAAGTGGTTACTGAAACAATTTACAACTATCTGGCTAAAAACAAGAAAAAAAATCTGGTAGTGGAACAGATGAATCTTCATTATTTCAATATGATTCAACTCGGAAACGAACTCACGATAAAACCGACCGTATTTGATGAAAACAGACGGTCCGCTAGGCTGGATGTGGACATTTATTCGGAGAACTGTCTGGCAGCTAAGGCTGTTGTGGTTTGTCAGATCATACAGAAAAGATAAGCGAGCATTCGAGCATAAAGAAAAGGGGACACTAATTTGTTAGTACAAACTATGAACAGTACAGATAATCAGATTAAAAGAGAGCTATGGGATTTTATATCAGAATGGGATACGATCATCATTCATCGACATGTCAGACCAGATCCAGATGCTATAGGGTCGCAGTGTGGATTGAAAGAATTAATAAAAGCGACGTTTCCTGAAAAAGAGGTTTACGCTACAGGGACGACTGTAGATGACTTAGAGTACTTAGATGAAATGGATGATGTACCGCAGGATCTCTACGAACAGGCACTGGTCATCGTTACTGACACTGCCAATATTAAACGTATCGATGGCGAGAATTTTAAATTGGCTAAACAATGGGTCAAAATAGATCATCATCCATTAGATGATTCTTATGGTGAAATCGAATGGGTCAACAGCAGTGCAAGCAGTTGCTGTGAAATGATAGCTGACATGTGGCTGTCTTTCCCCGAAGATATCAAAATGAATGCCAAAGCTGCCCGTTTGTTATATGCCGGAATAGTAGGCGATACCAATCGCTTTCTATATGATTCGACCTCTCCGTATACAATGATAGTCGCTTCTGAACTCATGAAGTTTCCATTTTCTCATACAGAAGTGAATAATCAAATGAATGTTATTAAACCAAATTCCGGCAAATTGATGGGATTTGCTTTAGAGAAATTTGAGGTCTCAGATATAGGTGTGGGGCATATCATTCTGACAACTGACTTACTGAAGTCCTTAGGATTAGGCGATAGCGAAACGCATTCTATCGTTCCCCTTTTAGGACAAATTGAAGGCGTAAAAGTCTGGGCAGTTTTTGTCGAGCAATCAGAAGGGGCTTATCGATGTCGCCTGCGTTCCAAAGGACCTGTGATTAACGAGATTGCTTCTAAGCATGGTGGCGGGGGCCATCCGCTGGCAAGTGGAACTCATGCTAAAGATGATAAAGAAATCGGAGAAATTCTGGAAGAATTAAAACGTTTAGTTCTGGCTGACGCGTAAAAAGTCGGTCTGGAGTCCGATACTCTACAAGGGTCACCATGTTATGATTGGACTAATGAACGATAGACGTATTAAGAGGGAATTATTATGACAAAACAAACATTAAAAAACAAATTGAATACTAAATACAGACATATGAGAGGTCAGATAAAGCCAACGCTGAAACGCTCTTATATTACAGCAAAGCGTAAATGGAAGAAGTATCATTTAACTAAGCTGATCCTCCTTTCTGTTTTAACGGTTGCCTTGATCTTTAGCATTTATCTGGCCATCCTCGCGAGGTCTGCAAATGTAAATACATTACGTGCAGGTCTAGAACAGTCAACAACGATCATGGATGAAAATGGAGAAGAAGCAGGAACACTCTATGCTCAGAAAGGGTCATTTGCAGAAATAGACAATATATCTCCAAATATCGTAAATGCAGTCATATCCACTGAGGATCAACGTTTTGAATCCCATAGAGGATTCGATCCGATAGGTTTGGGGCGAGCTGCTGTAGGGTATGTCACTAACAGAGGGCAAATTGTTGGTGGAGGAAGCACGATCACTCAGCAACTGGCAAAGAACGCCTATCTTTATGCAGACCAGACTTTGATGAGGAAATTGCGAGAACTGTTCTTAGCCATTGAAATTGAAAAGAATTATTCTAAAGATCAGATTCTAGAAATGTATTTAAATAATGCTTATTTTGGAAATGGAGTATGGGGAGTAGAAGATGCTTCCATGAAATATTTCGGGAAATCAGCGACTGAAGTGACTATTCCTGAGGCTGCGACTATTGCCGGGATGCTGAAGGCACCCAGTCATTACAACCCGATCGATAATTATGAACGCTCGATCGAACGCAGAAACGTGGTATTGTTACTAATGACGAATACTGAAGTGATCACTGAAGAAGAAAAAACCAGTTATCAGCAGACGGGTTTGAATCTGGTTGATCGCTATAACAGTATCGACGGCTACCGTTATCCCTATTATTTTGATGCCGTCATAAGCGAAGCAGTCAATAAATATGAGTTTGAAGAAGAAGACTTGCTGAATAACGGCTACACTATTTATACATCATTAAATCAGGGCTATCAGCAGCAAATGGACTCAGTCTATTCAAGCACTGGATACTTTGAGATCGCTTCTGACGGGACACCTGTTCAGAGTGCATCAGTGGCTTTAAATCCTCAAACTGGGGGTGTTAATGCTATTGTTGGTGGAAGAGCAGAGTATACCTTCCGAGGGTTTAACAGAGCAACACAGATGAGACGACAGCCTGGATCGGTCATCAAACCTCTGGGCGTTTATACACCGGCTCTTGAGGCTGGGTATTCTCCTGATTCACTCCTGACTGATGAACTGCTTTCTTATGGAGACACGGACTATACCCCTACTAATCTTTCAGGGCAATATAGTGGTGAAATTCCAATGTATGAAGCACTGGCCGATAGTTTAAATGCGCCAACGGTCTGGCTGCTGAATGAATTAGGATTAAGAAGAGGGCTTCGAAAAGTCGAACAATTCGGATTGAGAGTGTCAGAAACAGATAATCACCTTGGAGCTATTGCGTTAGGCGGAATGGAAAGAGGGGTTTCTCCACTAGAAATCGCCAGTGCCTATAGTGTGTTTCCAAATGAAGGGATTCGAAAAGAACCTCACTTCATCACTAAGATCGTTGATGCGACTGGAGCAGTCATAGTAGACAATACCAGCGCTAAGTCTAAACGAGTCGTCTCAGCAAAAGTAGCAGATGAAATGAACAGCATGCTCTTGAGCGTTTTTGAAAGTGGAACAGGGCGAAACATTCAGCCATCCGGTCATAAAATTGCTGGCAAAACGGGAACGACTCAAACAGATTCCGGCACTGGAGCAACTGATCAGTGGGTAGTTGGTTACACCCCGGATATCGTGATCACAAGCTGGATGGGGTATGATCAGACGACAGAAAATCATTATCTGACCTCTGCTACTTCACAGGGGATCGGACAAGTCTTCAAATCTGAGATGGAAGCACTATTGCCTTTGACTGAACAGACAACCTTCCTGGTGGAAGAAGCAGGTGTAGAGTACGTGGCGGAAGATCCATCGGTCTTTGACAGAATGTCTGAAGGTATTGAAGAAGCAGGAAATCTGCTCAGAGAAGGCTCTACTATTTTCAGAGAACGCACCAGCGAACTCATTAAGCAATTCAGGAATCGGCAGTCTTCAGAATAAGCAGATGAGAGGCCTTTAATCTTTTCTGGAAACCCTTTTCGATTCATGATAAACTTATTCTGAAAGAAGAAAGCTCGTTTGAGCGAAACTTGAAGGGATGAGAAGATGACAGTTAATATTTATGATACTGCTAATCAGTTAGAACAAGAATTAAGAGGGACTGAAGAGTTCACAAAATTGGATGCTGCTTTCAAAGCTGTAAAAGAAGACGAAGAAGCTAACCGCGTTTTCACAGAGTTTAGACAAGTTCAGCAGAACATTCAGCAAAAACAAATGATGGGACAAGAAATTACTGAAGAAGAAGCTGCCAAGGCTCAAGAAGTTTCAAATAATATCAGTGAGAATGAAATCATCACTAAACTGTTAGAAGCAGAAAAACAAGTGGGTCAAATGATCGACGACATCAACCAGGTCGTATTAAAACCTGTTAGAGAATTATATCAGTAAAATGTGTCACTGAGGAGGGCTTACTATTAAAGTGAGTCCTTTTCAATAACTGTCTAAAGAACATACGTACCCTATAAAAAGAGAGGAGTAAATGGCTATGGTCAAGTTCATTCATGCTGCAGATCTGCATTTAGACAGTCCCTATATAGGCTTAAAGGAATTGTCTACACACATTGCACATCAGATAAAAGAATCTACCTTCCAGTCACTTGAAAACATTATTCAGAAAGCGATCGACCATCAAGTTGATTTTGTGATATTTTCAGGAGATATTTATGATCTGGAGGATAGAAGCATTAAAGCTCAGATTGCATTCAGACAACAGATGGACAGATTAGAAACGGAAAAAATCGCAGTTTATCTGATTCACGGAAATCATGACTTTCTGGCTAATACAGCAGATCATTTGTCATTGCCGTCAAATGTAAACGTGTTTTCATCATCGGTCGAGACAGTGTACATAGAAACAGAGAAAGGGGAAAAAGTCGCCCTTAGTGGATTTAGTTATAATAAGAGATGGGTAACTAGAAGGATGATAGAGGACTACCCTCAAAGAGATAACCAGTGTGACTATCACATCGGACTGCTCCATGGCTACGAAGAAGGGCAATATTCTGAGCATGGAAAATATGCTCCTTTTTCTTTATCGGAGTTGAAAAGTAAACACTACGACTATTGGGCTCTAGGTCATATTCATAACAGACAAATGCTTTCTTCAAATCCACCAGTGTATTACAGTGGGAATACTCAAGGCAGGCATAAAAATGAAACAGGCGATAAAGGGTGTTTATTAGTTGAGATTTCCCATACGAAGCAGCAGGTCGACTTTATATCAACGGCACCAGTCATCTGGGAAACCCTAAAAATCGATGCCAGTAACGATCTGTCACTGAATAGTATATATGAAAAATTGAAAGGGGAAATCGACGCCTTGGAAAAAAGGAACACCCTATTGAACCTTGTCGTCTCTGTTTCTCCCCATCTTACAGACAAAGTTATGAACAAATTAAGGCAGGAAGAGTTTATAGACGCTTTGCATAATTACTCGGAATCAGCCTTCCTCTATGTGACGGCCTTAAAGATTAACAGTCCCATGACGGTCGAAGAAGATATCTCACTGGCTCAACTGTTTCCTGAGGAATGGAATAAGTCGGTCGAGCATTTTTTAGACAAAGAGGCGTTCTATAAAGAAACGAAAGAGCTGTTATCCACTCAGCCTTTTTCAAACGAATTAAATGAACCGACTGAAAGAATGAGAAAAGAAATCGTTGATTCCGCGGTTACCTTGTTAACCTTTGATTTGGGATCGATCGAGGGAGATTGAAATGAGACTAAAAAAACTGATTATTTATGGGTACGGGAAATGGGTTGACACGGAATTTGATTTGGATGCGTCTATCCAGGTGTTTTATGGTCAAAATGAAGCGGGGAAATCAACATTGATGTCGTTTATCCAAAGTATTCTATTTGGTTTCCCAATGAGGCACAGCTCCTCATTGAGATATGAACCCAAAGAAAGCAGCCGGTATGGTGGAAGACTGATTGTAACTGATGACCGCTTTGGTGAGGTAAGTATCGAGCGCGTGAACGGAAAAGTGACTGGCGATGTCACTGTTACCTTCGAAGACGGGACACAGGGAGACGAGAGACTCTTAGATACACTACTGAATCATAAGAATAGACAATTTTTCGAAAGCATCTACGCCTTTAACTTAAAAGGAGTAGAGGAAACGAGTGAGATGAATAGAGAGCAGTTTACTCGCTTCTTTTTAAGTGTAGGTTCGTTTGGCAATGAGAGTTTCCTGAAAAAGGCGGATCATTATCAGCAGAAGGCATCCCAACTATTCAAACCTACAGGTAGAAAGCCAAAACTGAATCAGCTGTATCAGTCATTGCAGAAACAAAAAGTTCAGTTGAGTAAAGCTAAAGAAAGCAACGAACAGTATGTTCTTTTAATCAAGGAGAAAGAGGGGATACACCAACGGATAAACGAACTGGAGCAAACACTCAAAGAGAAGACGAAAGAAAATGAAGAACTGCAGCATTTACTTAAAAATATTGAAACAATCAATGAAATCAATGACCTGAAAAAAGAAATAGATCATTACCCTCCATTTGACCTACCTGAAGATGGATTGATCCATCTGAATCATATCAACAAACAATTGGAGGATTTAAGGGAACAGACAAAAGGACTCTATGAAGAACAGAAAAGATTACAGGATAAATATCGCCCGTCTAAAGACTTATTGATTTACCAGGAAAATGAAGAAGCAGTCAATCAATTATTGAACAACTGGGACCAGCTGGAACTTAAAGTAGAGTTACTTAAAGAAAGCCAGCAAACGTTATCCCATCTGGAAAAACAGTCGTTTGAATTTAAACTGAGAGAAAGTTTACCTCTGAATGAATCTTTGCCCAAAAAATTATCGCCTGCTGATAGAAACGAAGTGTATTCTTATGAAGACGACTTAAAGAAACTTAAAGATGAACGGAATGATTTGAAAGAAAAGCTGCAGGTATTAGAAGTCAAAATGGGTGCTAATGATGAACGTATCGATACTATTGAGCAGTCGCTTTGGACGGCCTCTAAATATAAAGAGGCAGAAGAACAGGAGAAAATCTTAAGCTCACCTGTAACCAAAAATCCAGGATTGATCAAGACTCCAGCATTCATTTATGCAACAGGAATAGCTCTGACAGCAACTTTATATTTGATAACGCAGTCCTTTACAGTATTTCTTTTGATACCGGTCATGTTTATTCTGGCAGCTCGCGTGAGAACCCTGCAGTCACCTGCAAATGAACAAGAAGGATCACCTTATGAGAGAAGTGACTTTTATCACCAGAAGAGTCTTCGGGAGCAGTGGAAAGATGCCTTAGCGTCTAATGATGTTTTTCAGCAGGAGACCAATGAGATTACCCATCTTTTAAACATAAATACTGAGAAACTCCACGCGATTAATGAGCAGTTTTTTAAATGGAAAGAAACCAATCACTACCCTCGTACCTATGAAATCGAGACAGTGCTGTCTACATTAAATCAGCTGAACGAATTAAGAAAAATAGAGGACCTGAGAGAAAATGAACAGACAAAGGTCAATCGGGAGTTAAATGCATTAGAAGATGAACTGAAGCAGAATGCCTATGCTCAGTTGTTCTTTGAAGACGGGAGAGACACCTTGTCTGTCTTTTCAGAGGTAAGAAGAAGTATCAGACAAATCGAGACGGATAAACGTCTGCAGCAGTCATATATTAAAGAAACAGACAAACTGCAGAATTCGATTCTATATTATATACAGCAGGAGAAGGAACAGGTGAAACTCAAAAACGAGTTGTTTGTCAGTGGGGGAGTCAAAACTGAAGACGCATTTGTTAGTGCTTATCAGAAACTGTCTGAAAAGAATGAAAAAATCAAGCGGTACGAACGGCTCAAAGAGACCATTAATTTAGACAAGTCAGATAATGACAAATATACTGTAAATGGATTGAAAGAAAACATAGACGAAGTGACAGCTGTAATCAGTCAAGTACAGAATCAGCAAAAAGAATGGACCAAGAAGACGATAGAAATTGACTATAAAATCAATGATCTTGAAGAAGGAGGGATATATTCCGACCTGCTTCAGAAATATGAAAATGAAAAAAGTCTCTATCAGGAAGTAGCCGATGAATGGAGCACGTATAAAGTTGCTTCCGCATTGATCGAACATACGCTGGAAAATGCCAAAGAGAATCAGCTTCCTCAAACCTTAAAATTAGCTGAAAAGTATTTTCGTTCTATTACTTCAAATCAGTATGTGGCTATTAGTTTAGAAGAAAATGAGTTTTATGTTGTTGATAAATCAGGGAGCAAATGGCAGGCAAGTGAATTATCCAGAGGGACGGTCGAACCCCTATATATTGCCATTCGCTTGGCTTTTGTTGTGAATAACAAAGAGCATGTTCAGTTTCCTGTTATTATAGATGACAGTTTTGTCAATATCGATGAACATAGAAAAAACAGCCTCTATGAGTTGTTAACGGAAATCAGTCAATCGGTTCAACTTATCTATTTCACCTTTGATGAAACGACTTTAGGCTATATTGATGAGGAACATGTGATAAAATTAGATTATATTAAATAAAGGAAACAGTATGAATCACAGTACTGCCAATTTAAGTATATAAGGGAGTGGTAAAAGTGAAAAAACTGTATGACTTTCATAAAGAAGAGCAACTAAGTCTATTTTTATTGATAAAATCAGCTGAGGAAAAGAAAACACGAAACAATAAGCCTTATCTCGCTTTTGTTTTCCAGGATACTAGTGGAGAGATAAGCGCCAATTTCTGGGATGCGACTCCCAAAGATGTGGAACAGTACAAACCCGGTCAAGTCATTAAGGTTGAAGGAAAACGTGAAGAATATAATGGCTCTCCTCAACTGAGGATCAAGAATTTGAGAGTGGCTCAAGAGGGCGAACCGTCTAATCCGGATTTGTATGTGGAAAGAGCACCTATAAATAAAGATAAGATGGTGGAAGAGTTCAATCAGGCAATTTTCGACATTACGAATGCTAATTTGAACCGGATCGTTCGTTTCATTATGAAGAAATATCAGAGAGACTTCTTTCTCAGTCCAGCTGCTAAGAAGAATCATCATGCCTATTTGGGTGGATTAGCTTTTCATACGATTTCAATGTTGAAAATTGCTCGAGTGATTGTATCCAGCTATGAGGAATTAAGTCCGTCGTTGCTTTATGCAGGGATTATTCTGCACGATGTTGCCAAAGTTGTGGAATTAAGTGGACCCACAGCTACAGAATATACTCTGGAAGGAAAACTGATCGGTCATATCGTTCTCATCCATGATGAAATTTCCAAGGCGTGTCATGAGCTTAAAATTGATGAGAGTCATGAAGATGTCTTACTTCTTAAACACTTAGTTTTAGCCCATCATGGCGAACTGGAATTTGGATCTCCTGTCAGACCTCAAATTCCTGAAGCAGAAATTATTCACTATATTGACCAGATAGATGCCAAAATGAATATGATGCAGTCTGCCCTAAGAAAAACCGAGCCTGGCGACTTCACTGAACGTATTTGGGCTATGGATAATCGGTCATTTTACAAGAATACGCTGAAGCATGAAGAACATCATTCAGAGTGATATAAGAGGGTTTTGTGAATTGTTAATGAAAAATCAACATAATTTGCGTTACACGTTTTCATTTTATATAAACCTGTGTTATATTAATTGAGGTACGAACACTCCGATAGACAGGTTTGTTCGTTAAAAAGAAAATTTGAATTAGGATGTGTATGAATTAATATGAAAAAATGGTTAGTTGGAGCAATGGCTTGTTCAGGTTTATTGCTGGCAAGTTGTGCAGATAGTGCGGAAGTAGCTTCTACAGAAGCAGGCCGTGTTCGTGAAGACGATTTATATGAACGCATGAAAAATGAAGTAACTCAAAGTGGAATGACTTATGGAGAGCAGATGCTTCAGCAAATTCTTCTTGAAGATATCTTAGACCATGCATATGGGGAAGAAGTGTCGGATGAAGACGTAGAAGCTGAGCTTGAAAGAGAAGCAGAAGGCTACGGTGGAGTAGATGAGTTTGAAGAAATGATCGCTATGCAGGGCATGTCATTAGATGACGTGAGAGATAGTGTTCGCACTTCACTTCAAGTGAGAGCTGCCATTTCTGATCACGTAGACATTACAGAAGAAGAAATAGAAGAAGCGTATGAAAATTATGCCCTTGATTCTACTGTTGCCCATATCTTGGTCGAAGATTTAGGACTGGCGGAAGACATTATTGAAGAATTAAATGATGGAGCTGACTTTGGCGAATTAGTCGCAGAGCATACAACAGATGTGGGGACCATTGAAACAAATGGTGAACTGCCACTTGAGCCAGGACGTTTTGTCCCTGAATTTGAGGAAGCGGCATTAGAACTTGAAGAAGGCGAAATCACTCAAGAGCCTGTTGAATCTCAATGGGGCTACCACATTATTAAAATGGTAGAAGTTGGAGAAAAAGGAACGTTAGAAGAAGAACGTGAAGAAATCGAAGCGATGATCCTTGACAGCTACATGCAGGATCAGGCAGTCGTTCAAGAAGCCATTGGTGAACTAGTCAGAAATGCAAACGTTCAAATAGCTGACGAAGACTTAACTGGAGCTATGCAGCAGTTTATGCAGCCTGCAGGAGAACAGCCAGGTGAAGAAGCTATCGATGAAGATATGCTGAATGAATTGCTTGAAGAAGAAGGCGTCGATCAGGATGAAGATTCTGTTGAAGAAGATGTCGATTCAAGTGATGACGAAGCCGATGTTGAATCTGAAGATGAGACTGATGCTGAAGACGAAACAGACGAAGACGAATAATCCAGACGAATGTAAAAGCTGCAAAATGAGGACTTCCCTCATTTTGCAGTTTTTTTTATTGTTGTTTAGTTGAGATGGTGTCACTTGTTTTTTCTACTTCTACTTGAATTTTATCCGCTTTTTCCTGTATACGTCTAAGTCTTGGCTGAGCTTCTTTCTGGAAGTCCGCAGCTACGACCTGCATGTCCGCCATGAACTCGTTTTGAACAAAGGTTGCTTCTGTCGTTAAGTGACTGACAGCTGCTTTCAGATCATTCACTTTATCTGTTACATCTTGCACATGGGTCGTCGTCTCATCAATGTAGTTTTTTAATACCACCTGATTTTCTTTGCCGGCTCTAGGCGTTTTTACTAATCCATAAACCCCGCCTAAGACTACACCAGAGATGCTGCCTAATAAAAAATGTTTCATTTATTTTCCTCCTTCGTTAATTCTGCTTGAATCGATTCCTGTATAGTATCTAACTCGCCATCTGTATAATCATCAGAGTGAGTTTCCCATTTCAGTCCAAACCCGTCTTTATCTGACTCGTAGCGGGGTAAAAGGTGGACATGACCATGAAAAACGCTTTGAGAAGCGATTTCTTCGTTATTCATCAACAGATTCAATCCTTTGCATTCGGGATCGAATTGTCTGACAGAACGTGCAATTC
This sequence comes from Alkalibacterium sp., assembly GCA_020832185.1. Taxonomy (GTDB): domain Bacteria; phylum Bacillota; class Bacilli; order Lactobacillales; family Carnobacteriaceae_A; genus Alkalibacterium. Next base: position 355,044 of record JAFIFE010000014.1, on the reverse strand, counting down.
TGGGGATTTTTGAAAAGACTGCAGCGGCAAGGTCGTCATCATATTCGAGAATGTTCCTTACGTGCTTTTTAGAGATAACCAGCGTATGGCCCTTAGTCACCTGAGAAACATCTAAGATTGCCACAATATCATTATCTTCATATACTTTTCGTGACGGAATGTCGCCTTCAATAATTTTACAGAAAATACAATCGCTCATCCATATCCCTCTTTCCAAATTCATTATAATAATAGTTTATCACACAATGATTAGATTTAATAAAAAGAAGCTATTGAGTCCTTAAATCCTTAGTTAATTGTGGTAAAATAAGAGCATTAGTTAATAGGAAGGAAAGTCAATATGAGCTTGTTAGTACACTCCTTGACCGGGGGATATAGTCGCATTCCAGTATTAAAAGATTTGTCATTTGAAATCGGCAATGGAGAATTGATTGGTTTAATAGGCTTGAATGGTGCAGGAAAAAGCACCACTATTAAACATGTTATCGGCCTGATGAAACCGTTTGAAGGGAAGATTTCGATCGATGGATTGACCATAAACGATAATCCTGAAGAATATAGAAGAAAAATTGGGTTTATCCCTGAGACACCGCTGCTTTACGATGAATTGACCCTTAAAGAACATATAGAGATGACGATAATGGCCTATTCATTAGATCACAGCGAGGCTTGGAAACTAGCGGATAAACTTTTAAAAATGTTTCGTCTGACCGATCGATTAGAATGGTTTCCAAACGACTTTTCAAAAGGCATGAAGCAGAAGGTAATGATTGTCTGTGCCTTTATTATAGAACCCTCTTTATACATCATAGATGAACCTTTTCTTGGTCTTGACCCCTTAGCTATCAGAGAATTGATCCAGCTGATGGTGGAACAGAAAGAAAGAGGCGCTTCGATACTCATGTCCACACATGTTCTGGCGAATGCTGAACGGATCTGTGACCGCTTTATAGTCATGCATGATGGACAAATTTTCGCTATGGGCACCCTTGAAGAGTTAAGAACACATTTTGACATGCCTGATTCCAATCTGGAAGACATGTATGGAAGATTAGCTGATAAGGAAGGATTCTAATATGTCGTTATCAGTGGTATTTAAAAAAAGAGCATTGTATTACTACAAACAGTTAGGGAAATACCTCAAGTATGTATTTAATGACCATTTTGTAATCGCACTGCTGATACTCGTAGGGGCGTTAGGTTTTGCCTATTCTGATTATGTAGAAACCGTATCTGCTGATGCATTTTTGCCAAGAATTATACTGGTTAGTGTGCTTTTCTCTGCAGTGACAATAGGGGGCATACGAACTTTGATCAAGCCGGCAGACGGCATTTTCTTGCTGCCGCTTGAAAAAGAGCTTATTCCCATCATGCACAAGCATTTACTGGTGAGTATCCTTTTCTTCAGTGCCGGAATGATGTTGATTGCAACTGCAACGATGCCTTTGCTTGAAGCGCTTGGTATAGTTCCAAATGCATTCAGCTTTTCGTGGGCAGCTACTCTGATTTTATTGAAAGTAGTCGATTTGCTAACACTGTATTATTTATTTGAAATGACGAGCAGCAAAAATGATTCACTTGTGACGAATTTGAAAAACTCGTGGATTCTTATCCTGTTATCATTAAGCCTGTTTATTTCAGTCACTCTTGGTCTGATCGTTACTTTCCTGTCAGCGGTCATTTTGTTCAGTTTATTGTTTGTAAGGAAAAAGGTTACCATCTGGAACTGGGAAAAACTCATCGATACTGAACAAAAAAGAGTGCAAACCATTTACAGACTGATCAACCTGTTTATCGAGACCCCCTATGGTAAAAATAAAGTGAAGCGCAGACGGCCTCTTGACCACCTAATTGAATTATTTGATAAAAATACAAATCCACATATGTATTATATGGTTAGAGTCTTTTTCCGTCAGACAACTTTCAGCGGACTCTATTTCAGGTTGTGTCTGATCGGTTTGATATTTGTTCTTTTTTCGCCTACTTTATGGCTGAGATTAGTAGGCAGTTTATTGTTTATCTACTTAATCGGCTTTCAGTTACTCCCTCTTAAGCAAATTTTAGATGAATCGATTCATTTTAAATTGTATCCTTACAAGAATACTGATAAAATAAAAGCCATCCAGAAATTTCTGGGTATTTTACTTATGGTCAGTAGTGTGCTCTTCTCTATAGGGTCCTTTAACGGGGGTTGGGATACTATGGGGGTAATATTCGTCGCAAGTACCCTGTTTGTTTGGGGATTTGTCAGGATATACGTACCTAAGCGACTGGGTAGATAGATAAGGGGAGAAGCAATATGAAAGTGATATGGAACAGTGACATTGTAGACAGAAGTGAAGTGAAAATCGACCCGGAAGATAGAGGCTATCAGTTCGGTGATGGAATTTATGAGGTAATCAGAGCGTATAATAAACATTATTTTTACTTAGATGAACACATTGACCGTTTTTTCTCAAGTGCTAAGAAAATAGAGATGAATGTACCTTATACCAAAGATGAGTTGAAAGACCTGGTTAACCGCCTGTTAGTAGAATCAGGAGTCAATACAGGAAATATTTATCTCCAAATGACAAGAGGAGTGTCGTCTCCTCGTAATCACATGTATCCTGATGCGGCAGTTCTGCCAATGCTTACAGGTACAATGACGGCAGTTGAAAGAGATGCTGTCCAAATGGAACAAGGGATCGCAACTATTGTGACAGAGGATATCAGATGGCTCAAGTGTGATATTAAAATGATATCCCTCCTTGGGAACATCATGGTTAAACACGAAGCACATAAAAGAAATGCAGAAGAAGCCATTCTACATCGGGACGGAATCGTTACCGAATGTTCCTCATCTAATGTAGCGATCATCAAAAATGGTGAAATACTAACACATCCTGACGGGAATCTGATCTTACCTGGTATTACTAAAATAGTATGGATGAAGTGTGCTGAGGAGCTGGGGATTCCAGTTATCGAGAAGCCCTTTACTTTGGACGATCTATACGATGCAGATGAGGTCTTCTGTTCAAGTACGACTATTGAAGTCATGCCTGTCTGTAAAATTGGAGATAAAGTATTATTTAAAAATGGGCCTGGTGAAATAACATCAGCTCTACAAAAAGCCTATTTAAATGAAATCGAGAAGACATGTGGAAAGATAAGTTAATCCTATCAGAAAAAAAGAACGTGCATGCGCTTGACGAGACCGATAATTCTTTCTACAATAGAAGATGCATAAGTGTCTTCTATTGTTGTTGGACTTAAGAATGTATAAAGGATTGAATTATATGGAGCTATAGAGAGAAACGGGGTGGCAACTGCATCCCATTGGTGGAGAAACTGGTCAGGCTTATATGGGAACAAAAAACGAAGAACGATTATTCTTGAAAAGAAATTCTTCTCCTTTTTTGGCTGCATTGTCTCTTGAAGGAATCTCTCCAAGACTCGTGTGGACTAAGCGAATAGGCAACGGAGACGTTCTGACTGCTCAAGAGTGGTGTAATGGACGAACATTGAATAAAGAGGAAATGTCCTCTGTGACCGTTAGTCAGATCATCAATAAAGTTCATTACTCGCAGAGTCTAAGGCGAATGCTTCATCGATTGGGAGGGAAAGTGCTGTCTCCTTCTGATTTTTATTACGATTGTATTTATGGTTTAGCTCCCGAGCTGATCGCGCATCCGCAAATTAGACAAGCGATTACTCTGCTGGAGAACAATATGCCAGAAGATATAGACTTGACTGAAAAAGTCGTGTGTCATGGAGACATTTCCCACAAAAATTTACTCCTTTCTAGTGATGAACAATTGTATCTGGTAGACTGGGATTCTGCTTTTCTTGCTGATCCCACTGCTGATCTCAGTCAATTGCTGGAAAGGTACATTGATTTTGGGGAATGGAAAGAGTGGATCAAGGCTATTCAGCTGGAAAAACCTCAAGTGACTATACAAAAAGTGTACTGGTACAGTATTGTTAATCTGGTACTGGACATAAAAACAAATCACAAAAAACTGGATTATCTAAGAATGAACCAGACTTTAATCAAGCTGAATTTAGTGTTATCTGAATTTGAAGAAATCAAAGGGGAACAGGTTGTATAATCTGCCCCCTTTTTTACTGAGTATAAAGGAGCGGAAGTATGAGATTACGTCACAAACCATTTGCGAATGACAAACTATTAGAGTACAAGGAATATGTCGTTGAAAAGCCGGAAGAATGTAAAGGGGACTGGCAGACCCGTTTTAAAGAAGAGCAGCCTCTTCATATCGAAATAGGATGCGGAAAAGGCCGTTTTATTATTGAAATGGCTAAACGTTTCCCGGAAATCAATTTTATTGGAATAGAACTGCAGACGAGCGTCATCGTTTCTGCACTTGAGAAACAAATTGAAGAACAGCTTCCTAATCTTCAGCTCCTCCAGGTCAACGCCAAGGATTTAACTGATTATTTTGAACCTGGTGAAGTGGACAGGATTTACCTGACATTTTCAGATCCATGGCCTAAAAATCGACATGAAAAGAGACGATTGACGTATAAGTCCTTTTTAACTGTGTACAAAACGATTTTGAATGACAAAGGTGAGCTGCATTTTAAAACAGATAATCAGAAGCTGTTTGAGTATTCATTGACTAGTTTTTCCAAGTTCAAAGCCGTACTTGAAGAAGTGTATTTAGATCTTCACACTAGTGAGGTTGAAGACAATATCATGACTGAATACGAAGAGAAATTCTCGAAAAAAGGGAATAGGATATATAAATCAGTCATTACATTCTAAAAAAAAGCCTATAGTTTGCTTACCTACTTGGATAAATCCATCCATGACGTAGATAAGCAGCTATAGGCTATTATTATACTCTATATAAATCGATCAGACTGCCGGTATAGGCATTCACAATGAATTCATACTGGACTAGTTTGTTTTCTTCGTAACGGGAGATCCCGCCGTAATAGACGTCAGTTTCGTAAGCGAATTTCTTCCATGGCACTTTTGTCAGTTCAATCCATGATCCGTCGATTGGTCCTTCTTTTAAAAATTCCTTTTTGATCGATTTCAGTAACTCGTCAGCTTTGAGTGTCTTATGTTTTTTTATAAAAGCAAAGGCCGAAACACCCAGAACAAACGAAAGTAAAGCTGTTGCTCCTACAAAAATCCAATCTTCTGTAGAGTGAGATGTATCTTTAGGTTTTTCTTTGTATATCATAAGGAACTCCTCCATTTCAATTTAAATAACCGCTTTCCACTATCATTCTATCATACCTAAGATAATAGTGTAACAGAAACAAACTAGGTTTAGCTTAAACTTGCTATACATTTTGTGTATAATAATTAGAGTATAGGTAGCTGAAGAACTACAAACAATTAATGGGGGATAGAGTTAGATAATCTAACGACAACTATGACTGATGAAACAATTGATTTAATTAAACGAACAACTGAGCTGCAGGGAATCAGTGGATTTGAACACAATGTGCGTGACTTTATGAGAAAAGAAATGACTGGACTAGTCGATGACATAGAAATGGATGGCCTTGGCGGGTTATTCGGAATCAAGCAGTCTTCAACTGAGAACGCACCGAAGCTTATGCTTGCGGCGCACATGGACGAAGTCGGGTTTATGGTTTCTTCTATAACGTCTAAAGGTCTGATTAAAGTATTGCCGATTGGTGGATGGAATCCGTATGTGGTGTCTTCGCAGCGGTTCACGATACAGACTAAAAGTGGAGAGTACCCATTGGTTTCTTCGTCAGTCCCGCCTCATCTGTTAAAGGGAAAGAAAAGTGAATCAATTTCAATAGAAGATATTCTATTTGATGGGGGATTCGATTCAAAAGAAGAAGCGGAAGAGTATGGGCTTCGACCTGGTGACCCGATTGTGCCAGATGTCCAAACCATCCAAATGGCCAACAAGAAGACATTTGTAGGCAAAGCATGGGATAACCGTTATGGGGTCACACTCGTTCTTGAGTTACTAAAAAAATTAAAAGACCAGTCATTGCCAAACACCTTGATTGCCGGAGCAAACGTCCAGGAAGAAGTAGGTTTAAGAGGGACGAAAGGGGCAGTGAGAAAATTTCAGCCGGATGCATTTCTTGCTGTAGACTGTTCACCAGCGAATGATTTAAACGGGGATAAAGAAGCATTTGGGCGACTAGGTGATGGATTTTTACTGAGAATACAGGATCCGGGGATGCTTTTATCAAAAGAAATGAAAGATTATCTGATCGATACGGCAGAATCTAATAACATACCGTATCAGTATTTTGTCTCCAAAGGCGGAACAGATGCAGTGGCTGCCCACCAGTTAAATGAGGGGATCCCAAGTGCAGTGATTGGTGTGCCTGCTCGCTACATCCATACACACCAGTCACTATTTCGAATAGATGACTATGAAGCAGCTAAAGAAATGGTATATCACCTTGTCAAAACTTTTGATCAGTCAACATTAGAAACACTGAAGAAATTTTAAACTAATTTACATTGAGGAGATAAAATTATTATGTTTATCAGTATTTACAATAAAAAGGGATTAAACGATGTAGTGATGATTATGTTCATGAAATCAGCAGCGGTGGATCAGACCGTAGAAACTAAGGGAGATCTTGCTCTTATCAAACATAAAGAGACTGGGGACACTGTTGGATTTAATTTATTCAACGCCTCTACTTATTTGAACGATTTAACAGAAGGGCCTGTTGTTCTGAATGGCTCACACATCGAAAAATTGAATACACTATTACATGAAGCAGGATTTGATGTTGAATTAGAAGAAGATACGTCCCCTCGTTTTGCAGTAGGGTATGTAAAGTCCTGTGAACCAGTTGAAGGATCAGACCACTTGAATTTAACCCAAACAGAGGTAGATAATGGTCAGACGCTGCAGATTGTATGTGGGGCAGGGAACATTTCTAAAGGTCAGAAAGTCGTCGTTGCCAAACCTGGCGCGGTAATGCCTGATGGATTGATAATTTGGCCTGGAGAGCTTAAAGGCGTTAAGAGTGAAGGCATGATCTGTTCTGCAAGAGAACTTGGGCTTCCCCAAGAAGGAAAAGGAATCATGGTATTGCCAGAGGAAGAGGAAACAGGTAAAGCATTTAACTTTTAAGTAATCAAACGACAAAAAAAGGAGGTCACCCATGTCTTCTAAGTATAAAGAGTTTTTCGAATCATCTAAAAAGCATCGACCAGCAGTAGAAGAAAAAGGAGAGTCTCTGTCATTTAAAGATAGTTACCCCCTTCCAAAAGATCTGAAAAGAAAAGAAGACATCAAACAGGAATTCAAGGAATATTTAACGCATAAAGACGAAGAATTCACCAGAAGTTACATTAAGCCTCCTTTTGAAGTGAGTAAAGTGCCTTCACCTGTTTATGGGTTCAAAAAACGGACAAAAACGATTGAACACCCGGTTGATTATTTGGATCTTAAAAATAAAATGCGAAAAGAAACACATGAATTTCTGACATTTGAACCATTTGTCACCCCAGAGTTAGAAGACAAGTGGAATGTGGCAAGTATTTTAGACGATAAAGTAGATAGAAGTACGCGTGTGAAAATAACAAAAGCTAAAACCGGTGTGCGTGAGAATAATAAGAAAACAAACGGTCTTCACCGAACGTTAGCTTCTATAATGGAAGATGAAAGAAGTGGGAGTCACTCTGAACGAATCGAAGTTCCGGGTTTTTTCAATAATGAGAGGTAAATTTGAAATGCCATTAATACTGGCTTTTTTGATTCATTTCAATTATAGTATATAACGATGTTAAAATAACAGATCTGATATTAATGGAGGATTTTTAACGAATGAATCAAGACATACTATACCACTTTGTTGGAATTAAAGGATCGGGCATGAGTGCTTTAGCTTTAATCTTGCATGATAAAGGCTTCAGAGTACAAGGGTCAGATGTTAAAAAATACTTCTTTACACAAAAAAACTTAGAAGATAACGCTATTCCTATCTATTTATTTGACGAAGATAATATAAAAGAAGGCATGACGATCATTGCGGGTAATGCGTTTCCTGATACCCATGAAGAAATCAGTAAGGCAAGAGAATTAGGACTGACTATAAAACGATACCACGATTTTCTTGGAGAATTAAGTGACGAGTACACGAGTGTCGCTATCACTGGATCTCACGGAAAAACAAGCACCACTGGGTTGCTTTCACACGTCTTAAGCGGGATTAAACGAACCAGTTACCTGATTGGGGATGGTACCGGTAAAGGCGAAAGAGACGCTGAGTACTTTGTTTTGGAAGCTTGTGAATATCGTCGTCACTTTTTGGCCTATAAATCAGACTATGCTTTGATCACAAATATTGATTTTGATCACCCTGATTACTATACAAGCATAGAAGATGTTGAGAATGCGTTTCTCGAATTCTCTCATCAAATCAAGAAAGCCATTTTTGCTTGTGGAGATGATGCCAGACTGCAGGAATTAAATGCATCGGTACCCATTGTTTATTATGGATTCGATGAATACAATGATTTCCAGGCGAAAAACATAGAGCGGTCAACTATCGGCTCAGTGTTTGATGTGTATGTTCGAGGAGATTTCCACGGGAAATTTACCATTCCATCTTTTGGAAAACATAACATCCAAAATGCCTTAGGCGTTATAGCTTTTGCACACTATGAAGGACTTGATCAGGAGAAAGTGAAAGAAAGACTGCAAACGTTCGAAGGGGTTAAAAGACGCTTTACTGAAAAATACGTAATGGATACGGTCATTATTGATGATTACGCCCATCACCCGGCCGAAATCAGAGCTACTCTGGATGCTGCCCATCAGAAATACCCGGATAGAGAAATCGTAGCGGTTTTTCAACCGCACACATTTAGCCGGACAGTAGCCTTGCTGGACGAGTTCGGAGCAGCCCTTGATCTAGCTGATGCAGTCTATTTATGTGATATTTTCACTTCTGCCAGAGAACAAGAAGGAAAAGTAACCATAAAAGATCTGCTGGAGAAAACAGAAAAAGGAAAAGACATTGTATCTGAAGAAGACATGTCTCCATTATTGATTCATAAAAATCAAGTCGTCGTATTTATGGGTGCCGGCGATGTTGAGAAATTTGAACATGCGTTTGAAGTTATTTTGAATCAGTCTGAACCAAAAAAATAAAATTATGAGAATGGTCTTGAATAAGCAGGAAATACCGTTGAGTCAATCAGAGGTTCCTGCTGTTTAAGAACGTTCTCTTTTTCTATTGCTCAAATTTTGATACTATAGGCTTAGGAAGTAAAACTGGGAGATGAAGAGAGTGACAGATAAAAAGAAATTATTACTAGTTGATGGACACAGTGTCGCGTTTAGAGCGTTTTACGGACTCCACAGCCAGATAGAACGTATGAAAAACAGAAACGGGCTGCATACGAATGCATTATACGGGTTCCATAATATGCTGGAAGTCATCGTTAATAAAGAGCAGCCTACACATGCTTTAGTAGCCTTCGATGCAGGGAAGACGACATTCAGACATAAGTATTTTGAAGAGTATAAAGGTGGACGTTCAAAAATGCCATCTGAATTCTCAGAACAAATTCCATTTATGAAAGATTTACTCAAGGGCTTTGGTCTTCAAAGTTATGAGTTGGAAAACTATGAAGCAGATGATATCATCGGAACCTTATCTAGAGAAGCGGAAGCGAAAGGGTTCGAAGTAGTGATTCTGACCGGTGACCGTGACTTGACACAGCTGGCATCCGACTCTATTCGTGTGGATATCACTAAAAAAGGAGTCAGCGACCTAAAAGAACATACTAAGGATTCTATCATGGAGGAAATGGGAATATCACCTATTCAGATTATCGATATGAAGGGCCTTGCGGGGGATGCATCAGATAATATACCAGGAGTTACTAAAATTGGGGATAAAACAGCTCTGAAATTACTGCATGAATACGGATCAATTGAAAATCTCTACGAGAATATCGATGAAATGAAAAAATCCAAGCGAAAAGAATACTTGATTGCAGATAAAGAGACGGCTTTTTTAAGTAAAAAATTAGCTACGATCGATATTAAAGCGCCTATAACCGTTGAACTGGAAAAATTAGAGTATGACGGACTGAACATGGAGCATCTGATCTCTTTTTACAAAGAGATGGATTTCAATTCCCATCTGCAGAAATTAGATACGGCGGAATACATGGAACAGTTGGCTGAAGATGTTGAAGAAATAGAGTATACGTTCCTGGAAGAAATCACAAATGATCACTTCAGTGATGATATGGCTCTTTACATTGAAATGCTGAGTGAAAATTATCATCAGTCTGAAATCGTTTCAGTCGCTTGGGGGAAAGCCGGTCAGCTATACGTGACGGATCCTCAAACAGCGTTCAAATCCGAGGCGTTTAAACAATGGATTGAAAGTGACACAAACAAAAAATTGATTTATGATGCGAAAAGGACGTATGTTTCATTAAGTCATAAAGGAATGAAACTGAACGGTGTGGCCTTTGATATCATGCTGGCTTCCTATTTGCTTACAGCAGAGGACAGCAGCAGTGGGGACTTTGTGGATGTAGCAAAAAAACATCACTATGAACAAATTTCTCCAGATGAGGTCGTTTATGGAAAAGGGAAGAAAATAAAGGTTCCCGAAGACAGCGCATTAATGCATGACCATCTTGCCCGGAAAGTACTAGGGATCTGTCATCTGTCTGAATCGATGGAGAAAGAATTGAAAGAGAATGAGCAGGAAGATTTGCTGAAAGAAATGGAGATGCCTTTGGCTATCGTTTTAGCTGAAATGGAAATTCAAGGAATTACAGCAGATGCCAGCCGTCTTGAGACGATGAAAGAAGAATTTAGAAAAACGCTCGATACAATTGAGGAAACCATTTATAAAGAAGCAGGTGAGACGTTTAACATCAACTCGCCTAAGCAGCTGGGAGTGATCCTATTTGAAAAAATGGGTTATCCCGTCATCAAAAAAACTAAAACTGGGTATTCGACTGCACAGGATGTTCTTGAGAAATTAAAGGATCAGGCGCCTATTGTCGAGCATATCCTTCATTATCGTCAGATTGCTAAAATTCAGTCAACGTATATCGAGGGCTTGCTTAAAGTAATCGACCCTCAAAAGAGTAAAATTCATACCCGTTATTTACAGACTGTAGCGAGGACCGGTCGTTTAAGTTCAGTTGACCCCAACCTTCAAAATATTCCGATCCGATTGGAAGAGGGACGCAAAATAAGACAGGCTTTTGTAGCGAGAGAAAAAGGATGGAAAATATTTGCATCCGATTATTCTCAGATAGAATTGCGCATTCTGGCACATATCTCGAAGGATGAACATCTAATTAAAGCTTTCCTGGACAATGAGGATATCCACACGACGACAGCTATGCGTGTGTTTGGTATTGAAAAAGCTGAAGACGTTACATCTGATATGAGACGTGAGGCAAAAGCAGTCAACTTTGGAATCGTTTATGGAATCAGTGACTACGGGTTGTCACAGAACTTGAACATCACTCGAAAAGAAGCGAAAGAGTATATTGATACGTACTTCGAGCGTTTCCCTGGAGTAAAAGAATTTATTGACACAGTCATTAGAGACGCGAAAGAAGACGGCTTTGTTGAAACGCTGTTCCATCGTCGCCGCTATCTTCCAGATATCAACTCACGTAACTTTAACTTACGCTCGTTTGCTGAACGAACAGCAATGAATACCCCGATTCAGGGAAGTGCAGCAGACATCCTGAAAATGGCCATGATCGAAATGGACAAGCGAATCAAGGAAGAAGGACTCGAGTCTACGATGCTGCTTCAAGTGCATGATGAACTGATATTTGAAGTGCCGGAAGATGAAGTAGAAAGAATTGAAGCATTAGTTAAAGAAGTAATGGAGCATACTGTTGACCTGGCAGTTCCACTTAAAGTTGAGAGCAGTTTTGGCAACAATTGGTATGAAGCTAAATAAGGTCATAAAAGAGCGAGAGTATTCTCGCTTCTTTTGTTTATAAAAAAGTATATAGAAGGTTGCGATGTGTTCATGCCGGAATTACCAGAAGTAGAGAATGTGAAGAATGGATTGAAAGACTTAGTTCTTAATAGAAAGATAGAGGCGGTTACAGTCCTCTGGGATAACATTATAAAGGATCCAGCCGATGGGACTTTTCAATCGACTATCAGTGGACAGCGCATTGAGTCGATCGAAAGGAGAGGGAAGTTTCTCCTTTTTATTCTCGATACGCATGTCCTTATCAGTCATCTGAGAATGGAAGGAAAGTTTAGAGTAGAAGAAGCATCAAAGCCACTAACTAAACACACTCATGTTATCTTCAGATTGGATACCGGGGAAGAATTACGGTACCTGGATGTCAGGAAGTTTGGACGAATGAGTCTGGTGGAGAAAGATAACCTGCTCAGCCATCCGTCTTTAAGTACATTAGGGCCAGAGCCAGTAGCGGAGGCGTTGTCTGTGCAATGGCTCAGTCAGTTTTTGAACACCAGAAAGCGGTCAGTTAAATCGTGTCTGCTCGATCAGAAAATGGTTGCGGGGATCGGAAATATATATGCCGATGAAATCTTGTTTGCATCCAAAATACACCCTGAACGTGCAGGCGAATCTCTTAGCCCTGCCGAAATAAAAGCGCTGCATGGATCTATTATCGATATTATGCAGAAAGCAGTGAGGGCTGGTGGGACAACGATCCGCACTTACTCGAATGCACATGGAAAAGGAGGGAATTATCAACAGAATTTAACTGTTTACGGGAAAACGGGCAAGCTGTGTGTTAACTGTCAGACGCCCATAAGTAAAATAAAAGTAGCTCAAAGAGGGACTCACTACTGTCCGACTTGTCAAATCTAAGTAGAGTGGGAATGATCATATGGCATTTATTTTAGGACTTACTGGTGGCATAGCGACTGGGAAGTCAGCAGCAAGCGCATTTTTCAAAAAGAGAAATATACCTGTCGTCGATGCAGACATTGGAGCAAGAGTCGTAATGGAACCTGGAAATAGGGCATACCAAAAGGCTGTTGAACTATTTGGCAGTCAGATAGTTAATAAGGACAAAACGATCAATCGCAGAAAACTCGGCTCTATTGTCTTTAATGATAAAGATAAGATGGATCAACTGAATGCAATTGTTCGAAAAGATATTTTTAACTGGATTCGATCAGAGAAACAAGCGTATATCGATGCGGGCCACCCGTTGATTGTTTTAGATATTCCTCTCCTGTTTGAAGCAGGGTACGAATCAGAAGTAGATGAAATCATGGTCATAACAACAGATGAAACGACCCAATTAGAGCGATTAATGAGCAGAGATCAGATATCTAAAACAGAAGCTCTAAGCAGGATCAGCTCTCAACAGCCCATGGACTCTAAACGGGATAGGGCTGATAGTATCATTAATAACAATGGAACAATAGAAGAGACCCATGAACAGCTGGACAACTGGTTAACTGAGAAAGGGTATTAGCTCACTCCTGTTTATATGGTATACTATCGGTAATAATTCAAAGTAAAGGACTGAGCGGATATGCATTGTCCAAAATGTCAACATAATGGAAGCAGAGTGGTCGATAGTCGCCCGGCAGACGACGGTAAAGCCATAAGACGTCGAAGAGAATGTGAAGAATGTTTATTTCGCTTTACTACATTTGAGCGAATAGAGCAAAGCCCGATTCTTGTGGTAAAGAAAAATGGAAACAGGGAAGAGTTCAGTCGTGAAAAACTCTTAAGAGGGATACGCAGAGCCTGCGAAAAAAGGCCAGTGACAGCTGCTGAACAAGAAAAAATCGTTAATAAGGTAGAATACAAAATTAGAGATCACGGTGCAAGCGAGGTACCGTCAACTAAAATTGGGGAATATGTCATGGAGGAGTTAGCTCACCTCGACGATGTGGCATATATCAGATTTGCAAGTGTATATAGACAGTTCAAAGATATTGGCGTATTTATGCAGGAAATGCAGGAACTTGAGAAAAAAAGGAAAGAGCATGAGTAAGTAATGGAAGGATAATAAAGAATGAATTACCCCTGGCAAACAATCAGTCCAAAAGATACGGTCACTTTAATGAAGTTCACGATCCTTTCAGATGTGCACGTGAAATCTCTTGTTTCTCTATATCACCCTCTGATAGGTCATGAGGCAATGAGTCTATATCTTGTAATGAAAGAGTATCTGGATCAGTCAGTCAAAGTAGAGATGATGTTGTCTGACATCCTTATACAATTAAATTGCGGCGTAAAAGACTATTATCAGGCACGCATAAAACTGGAAGCCTACGGATTGCTTAGAGTATTTAAACATACTTCAGATGAATCGAGCTACGCACTGGCACTTGAAGCGCCTATGAATCCTCATCAGTTTTTTGCTGACTCCATGATGAAAATGATGCTGATTGAAAAAGTTGGAGAAAGAATGGTTAAAGATCTGGAAGAACGATTTAAAGTCCAGTCTCAAAACTTAAAAGAGTACAGTGAAGTAACTAAATCATTTTTGGATGTCATTCATATCGACATGAAAAAAATGAGTGAAACAATCGACAATGACGAGGGAGAGAAACACTCAAGCGAATCGATCACAGAGCAGGCAATGAAAAGTGAACAATTTGACTGGTCCTTTTTTATTGAGGGGTTGAATAAGCACTATATCAACAGCTCATCACTGACACTCAGTATAAAGAAGCTGATATACACATTCCACGTTATTTATGACATAAACGAACTGGAGATGCAGAAGTTTGTACTGGAAGCTGCAGATATTTCCAGTGGGAAAGTGGATGAAAATAAACTGACAGCACTCATTCAAAAGCGCTATTTAAAACAGAAAAAGACAAAAGAGTCTGTAAAAGTGTCGGATTCATCTGAAAATAATGACTATCATGTGAATCAGTTAAAGCAGAAAGGCTTTTCCAGAGAAGAAATCGAAATTATTTTACATGCGGAGCAAATGAATCCTTATGGGTATTTGAAATCGATCAAGCAGCAAAAAGGTGGATTTGTCACGTCAAACGAGACCTGGCTTTTGAAAGAGCTCGTCGAGAATGCTCCGTTATCAACGGCAGTTATCAATATATTGCTGAATTATCTGCTGATCATAAAAGATGCGCCGACGCTTGAAAAAGGTTTAGCGACTAAAATAGCTAATGACTGGGCACAAAGCCACGTGAAAACGCCGGAAGAGGCCATGCAGAAAGTAAAGCAGTTGTACGCCTCTTTCAAAGAAAAGCAGCAACCTCAACCAAGGCAGAGTTACTCAAAGTCAAAAAGCAAAGCGACTCATGCCAGAAAAGAAACGCTTCCTGACTGGGCTACACAGACTGCAGAAAAAGATGAGCGCTTAAGCACAGAGGAAGAAGCGGCATTTAAAGAGAAATTGAAGAGAATACGAAATAAAAAGAGTGGTGATTCGTAGTGGATAGTATAAAAGATCAATTAGCAAAATTAATGGATTCATCTAAAGCAAATGAAATGTTCAGTCAAATAATGAATAATGATGTTCTGAAAGATCCGGACGTCAGAAAATTCATTGCTGACAATAAAGACTCACTTAACCAGGAAGGCATTGAACGAAGTGCATCCAAACTGTATGAGTATGTCTCAGAGAAGAAGAAAGCTGAATCACGAGACAATAGTCTGGCTCCGGGGTATCAGCCTAAACTGATAGTAAATAATCACCGGATAGATGTCACTTATGTGCCAACTCAGGAATTATATACCAAGCAAAAACAAGATAAAATCAAGAACAGAATAAAATCTCTCTATATGCCCAAAGATTTAAAAGAGGCAAGACTGGAAGATTTTGAAACCACACGTAAGAGACAGGAAGCATTTGAAAAAGTCATTACGTTTATTGATGATTATATTGAGAATCCAAAGTCCTTTCATAAGGCTTTATACCTTCAGGGACCATTTGGTGTGGGGAAAACATTCCTTTTAGGCGGACTTGCACATGAACTGTCAGAACACGGGCATTCATCGACCTTAGTTCATTTTCCTACGTTTGCTGTTGAGATGAAGAACTCTATTGGAAACAATACGACAGAAGAAAAATTGAATCAGTTAAAAAAAGCTGAAATACTGATGATCGATGATATTGGAGCGGATTCAATGTCTTCATGGATTCGAGACGATGTGCTGGGAGTCATTTTACAGTTCAGAATGCAGGAAGAATTACCTACATTCTTTACATCCAACTTCGGAATGGATCAGCTTGAAAAAGAACATCTGAGCGTTACTCAAAGAGGAGAAACAGAACCTCTTAAAGCCAAACGTATTATGGAGCGCATTCGCTTTTTATCTGAAGAGATAGAAATGTCAGGTGAGAACAGAAGGCAAAATAGACGTTGATTTGAAGCGGTAAACATGATAGAGTACTACCTATAATAGTAAATATGTCCACTATGAGAAAGACACCATTGGTAAAGATTAAAAAAAGAGATGAAAACACTAGCTGAAAGTTTTCAATTTATTTATCATTGACCCCTTTCGAGTGCTGCTTTGAATAAAGTAGGATCAGCCGTATACTCTGCGTTAAAGAGAAAGAGATTAGACTGGACGGGAATGCCCAACCTGTCTATAAACTTGGGTGGAACCACGTATATTTGACGTCCCATTGGATAAGCAGACTTATTCAATGGGACTTTTTTGATGTTTATTACTTATAATAGGAGGAGATTTAATGTCAGAATTACTGAAAGTTACACTGCCTGATGGTTCATCACGAGAAGTAAAGCAGGGAACAACACCTAAAGACATTGCTGGAGACATTGCAAAATCTTTAGAGAAAAAAGGGCTGGCTGCAAAATGGAATGGTGTACTAGTTGACTTTAATCAGCCACTGAATGAAGATGGGGCTTTGGAAATCGTGACACCTGATCATGAAGATGCTTTATCTGTCTTGCGTCACTCCACTGCTCACTTAATGGCTCAAGCAATCAAGCGTCTATTCCCGGATGTCAAGTTTGGAGTAGGACCCGCCATCGAAAACGGATTTTATTATGATACAGATACCGAACATCCTATTACAGAGGAAGATTTAGGAAAAATCGAAGACGAGATGATGGCTATTGTAAAAGAAAATCTGCCAATCGTTAGAAAAAATATTACCCGCGAAGATGCACTGGAGTTATTTAAAGATGATCCATATAAAGTGGAGCTGATCACTGACCTGCCTGAAGAAGACGCATTGACTGTGTATGAACAGGGAGAATTTGTGGATTTGTGTAAAGGAATCCATGTTCCATCTACAGGACGTATCCAAGTATTTAAACTATTGTCATTAGCTGGCGCATACTGGAGAGGGAACTCTAACAACAAAATGATGCAGCGTGTTTACGGGACGGCATTTTTTGACAAAAAAGCTTTGAAAGAATACATTAAAATGCGTGAAGAAGCTAAACAGCGTGACCACCGTAAACTAGGGAAAGAACTGGACTTATTCATGCTTTCACCCGAAGTCGGTTCAGGCCTTCCTTTCTGGTTACCAAAAGGGGCAACAATCAGACGAACGATTGAACGCTATATTACGGACAAAGAAATCAGTCTGGGGTATCAGCACGTATATACACCAATCATGGCCAATGTTGATTTCTATAAAAAATCCGGTCACTGGGCACATTACCATGAAGACATGTTCCCTCCAATGGATATGGGAGATGGAGAAATGCTTGTTCTTCGTCCGATGAACTGTCCGCATCACATGATGGTATTCAAAAATGATGTCAGAAGTTACCGTGACTTGCCGATTCGAATTGCAGAACTTGGTCAAATGCATCGATACGAAAAGAGTGGCGCATTGTCTGGGCTTCAACGTGTAAGAGAAATGACCCTTAATGATGCTCATGTCTTTGTCAGACCCGATCAGATCAAAGAAGAATTCAGTAGAGTGGTTAAGTTGATGCTGGCTGTATATGATGATTTTGATATCAAAGACTACAGATTCAGATTAAGCTACCGTGATCCTGAGAATACGGAAAAATATTTTGATGATGATGAAATGTGGGAGAAAGCAGAATCCATGCTGAAAGAGACTCTGGACGACATGGGACTTGATTATTTTGAAGCAACTGGAGAAGCGGCATTCTACGGACCGAAACTTGACGTACAAGTGAAAACAGCAATGGGAATCGAAGAGACGCTTTCGACTGTTCAATTAGATTTCTTGCTGCCCGAACGATTTGACTTAACTTATGTGGGAGAAGATGGACAGGACTCACATAGACCAGTCGTCATTCACCGCGGGGTTGTTTCGACTATGGAACGATTTGTAGCCTACCTGATCGAGCGATATAAAGGCGCATTTCCTACATGGCTTGCACCTGTCCAGGCAAAAATCATTCCAGTTAATTTAGATATTCATGGAGACTACGCACAAAAATTACAGGAAAAAATGGCTTCTAAAGGATTACGTGTAGAAGTAGATATGCGTAATGAAAAAATGGGCTATAAAATTCGTGAAGCACAGACTCTTAAAATACCGTATCAGCTGGTTATAGGTGATAGCGAGATGGAAGATAGCAGTATTGCTGTCCGTAAATACGGAGAGAAAAATACAGAAACGATTCCAGTAGACGTATTTATTCAATCGATGGTTGAAGAGAATTCTAAGTAATGTGCATTATTCATTTGACTCTGTCGGATGTACATGGTAAGATATAAAAGTTGAGAAAACAAAGCAGAAGCCCCCGCTTCTCGCCTTAGAGGATAAAATAATCCCTGGGCAGATATGGACGTATATAAAATGAGCATATGATTGTATATGCTTGATGCGGAGAAAAGGCGGGACTTCTAGTGTTTAGAAGATCCGTCTTTTTCTGTGCTTTTCTCGCAAATACTTTGGAGGTGACCACCATAGCTAAAGACATGATTGTCAACGATCGTATTCGTGCAAACGAACTGCGTTTGATCGGTAAGGACGGTGAACAGATAGGGGTAGTATCACGTAAGGAAGCTATTCGTTTAGCAGAAGAAGCTAACTTAGACGTTGTACTTGTATCTCCTAACGCGAAACCACCTGTGGCACGTATAATGGACTACGGTAAATATCGCTATGAACAACAGAAAAAAGAACGTGAAGCAAGAAAAAATCAGAAAATCGTCAACGTTAAAGAGATTCGTCTGAGTCCAACTATCGATGACCATGATTTTGATACTAAATTGCGTAACGCTCGTAAGTTTCTGGAAAAAGGCGATAAAGTCAAAGTCTCTATACGTTTCAGAGGACGAGCTATTACTCATAAGGAAATTGGACGTGTAGTGCTAGAACGTATGGCGGAAGAAACATCTGATATTTCACTAGTTGAATCTAAGGCTAAAATGGATGGCCGCAGCATGTTCTTGATGCTCGCACCGAAAAGTGAGAAATAACAGAAAACAAATTATTCTTAGTTTGTTTTCTAATCAATAAATAGAAGAGTATTGGAGGAAATCAATATGCCTAAGCAAAAAACGCATAAAGGATCAGCAAAAAGATTCAAAAAAACAGGTTCAGGTAAATTAAAGAGAAGTCATGCAAAACGTAGCCACATGTTTGCGAATAAAACTCAAAAACAAAAACGTAAATTGCGTAAATCTACACTGGTTTCTAAAGCTGACTACAAACGCATCAAACAACAACTTGCAAAAATGAAATAATATTAGAGTTTAGGATTGTATTGAAGGAGGAAAAACAATGGCACGAGTAAAAGGTGGAGTCGTCACTCGCAGACGCCGTAATCGCGTTTTAAAATTAGCTAAAGGATATTATGGTGCAAAACATCGCTTGTTCAAAGTTGCAAAACAACAAGTAATGAAATCATATATGTACGCATATAGAGACCGTAAGCAAAACAAACGTAACTTCCGTAAACTATGGATTGCACGTATCAACGCTGCATCTCGTATGAATGGGTTAAGCTACTCAAAATTCATGCACGGATTGAAACTTGCTGGAATCGATATGAACCGTAAAATGTTAGCTGATTTAGCTGTACATGATGCAGATGCATTTACTGCACTAACTGATAAAGCTAAAGACGCATTAAATAATTAATTAGATGACCTTATAACGAGCAGTTTATAACTGTTAGTTATAAGGTTTTTGTATTTTTAACAATATGGACAAAATATAAGCTTCATTTATTGATACTTCGTGGTATAATATATAAGATATTCCTAAATTTAACCATGCGGCGAAAAACAGACAAGAAATAAACGATATACTGACCGCAGTCGAGTTATATTTGGTTATTAAAGGGTTTTATACCGATTCACATTAAGTGTAGATGAGAGGTGTTATGAATGGAGAAGGCTAGAAAACGAATTGCTATTATAGGTAGTGGGATCACCGGTTTAACTGCAGCTTATCGATTAAGGCAGCAGATAGAAAAAGAAAATCTTCCATATGAAGTCATAGTTTTAGAGTCTTCAATCCGTTCAGGTGGGAAACTTTACACTATGAAGTTCGGTGATCAGTATATTGACTTGGGTGCAGAGTCTATCGATACACGGCAACCCGAAGCAGTTGAACTGATTGAAGAATTAAATCTGCTGGATCAGCTCGAGCACAGTAAAAATGGGAAACCTGATATTTTTGCATTCAATAAATTGTATCACCTGGACTGTGACACTTACAAAGGCATTCCAGTTAAACGAACAGACATCTGGAAATTTGATTTAGTATCATTCCAAGGCAAACTGTCTTTTTTGAAAGATACATATTTCTCAAGGTCAGATGAAACGTCCGAAGTCACTACCAAGAAATACTTTTCGCAGCGTGTGGGCGAGGAAGTCGCAGAATATGTGGCTGAACCATTCTTCTCTAAAATTTATTCAAGTGATATTGATGAAATCGGGATCAAAGGATTAAATGAACCGGTAGTTGCACTTGAAAAAGAGCACGGGACCTTGACCAAAGCACTTGAAGCCCATCCAGAATTAAAAGATGGGGATGGGAATTATATCACGTTCAATCAAGGCCTTGAAACGTTAACAAAAACCTTGACTGAAAAAGTAGAGACATCTATACGCTATTCAAAAAAAGTGACAGATATAAAGAAGAGTATCAATAACACTTATATCATTGATATCAATAAGAAAGAACAACTGAGAGTACACAGTCTGATCGTTGCTACAGATTCAGGTGCTTACAATCAGATATTCTCTGACATTCACTTAAGTGACTATTTTAAAGACATTAAAATGGGGTCAATTGGATTTGTTCTCTTCAGTTTCCCTAAAGGCTCAATTAAAAAGAAACCTCAGGGGAATGGGGTCTTATCTGTTAGAAGAAACAATTCCTATATTCAGAGTATTGTCTGGTTGAATAAAAAATGGGATCACTACGCAGATAAGGACGAAGAACTGCTGGGCATTTATTTTGGCAGAAGCTCGGATAGTATTATGATGTCTTTGAGCAATAAACAAATTGAGGAAGCCATCCTCAAAGATTTGAATAAAATGCTCTCGATCAATGAACAACCTAATTACAGAATCATTAAGAGATGGCCCAATGCGATTCCGCAGTTTACTGTGAGTCACGAAGAAAAAACAAAAAATCTAAATGAATTTCTAGACGAAAAGTATCCCGGTATGTATCTTATTGGCAATGGGATGAATGGGTTTGGCGTCAACAATTGTATCAGTCAGGCCAATACAGCTTCAGAGGCAGTATTAGATTATCTGGAAAATACAAAATAGTTTTTTTCTTCAAAATTCAGACTCTTTCATTAGCAAAACAACCAATTCTTCAGCTAAAGACGCTGCTTTGGTTGTTTTTTTTTATATATAAAGTATCCTATAGGTACTACTATATAAAGGAGAGACTGGAAAATGAAGCTAACAGTATTGGGATGTTATGGTGGCTACCCAACGAATAATACCGGTACCAGCTCGTATTTACTTGAATCTGATGCTTTTCACTTGCTGATCGATGCAGGGAGCTACAGTCTGCTGACGATGGAAAAATACTTAGACCCCCTTAAGTTGGATGCCGTTTTGCTTTCTCATTATCACCATGATCACATTTCTGATTTAGGTGTGCTTCAATTTACACGTTTATTGAAAAAGGACAGCCATGGGAATCGCGCGCCTATCCTTCCGATTTATTGTCATGATGAAGATATGGATCATTTTAAGCAGATGACTTTAGAAAATGTAAGTGAGGGGATACCCTACAATCACGAGAAAAAAATGACAATTGGTCCTTTCGATATTTATCATATGAAAACTCTTCACCCCGTTCCATGCTTTGCATTGAAAATTATTGAGAGACCCACTGGTAAAGTCCTCGTTTTCACTGCTGATTCTGGCTTTATAGAAGACTTTATACCCTTTACTGATTCAGCAGACTGCTTATTGGCTGACAGTAATTTTTATAAAGACATGGAGAATCACAGAGTGCATATGACTGCCAAAGAATGTGGTTTGATTGCAAAAAAGGCAGGAGTGAGTAAATTGATTCTGACTCACTTACCACAGGAAGGACAGTTACAGGACCTGGTCTCACAGGCACAAGAAGAAGCACCCGATTCAGAAGTTTTATTAGCACAAAAAGACACACACTATACTATTTAAGGAGCAAGCGACTATGTATTATGTAAAAAACCAGAGAGACGGCAAAGAAATACACGATCCAAGAATCAATTTAGCTATTGAGTATTACCTGTTAAACGAGGTGGAGCTGGATGAACCAATCCTATTATTTTATATAAATGAGCACTCGATTATTGTAGGCCGAAACCAGAATACCTATGAAGAAGTGAACACATCCTATGTGGAAGAAAATGGAATCACTGTTGTTCGTCGATTTTCTGGAGGAGGAGCTGTGTATCATGATATGGGTGTACTCAACTTCTGTTTCCTTACTAAAGATAACGGGAATTCTTTTAGAGATTTTAAAAAATTCACCTCTCCAGTGATAGATGCATTGCACCAGATGGGTGTAGAAGGGGCAGAGCTGCGAGGACGGAACGATTTAGTCATCGATGGGAAGAAGTTTTCTGGAAACGCAATGTACGCTAAAAATAACCGGCTGACAGCTCACGGGACACTCATGTTCGATTCAGAAATTGAGGCAGTCGTTAGAGCGTTAAAGCCAAAGAAACACAAGTTAGAATCTAAAGGGATAAAATCCATTAGAAGCAGAGTGACAAATATAAAACCCTATCTGAATGATTCCTATCAGTACATGAATGCAAAAGATTTTAGAGATAAACTTCTGTTATATATCTTTAATACAGATACAACAGAAACGATCAAAGAGTACAAGTTGACTGCAGAAGACTGGGTAAAAATTGAAGAATTTGCCGAGCAGTTTACAGCTAACTGGGAATGGAATTATGGAAAATCTCCTGCATTTGATATGGAGAGAAGTGAGCGTTTGTCTGTAGGGACAGTAGAAGTAAAAATGAATGTCAGAAAAGGAATCATTGAGGATATCCGCATCTATGGAGACTTTTTCGGAATGGGTGAAATCAAAGATGTTGAAGACGCGCTTCAAGGTATTCCTTATACCAAAGAAGCACTTGCAGATGCTTTCGAACAAATTGATACAACAAAATATTTCGGTCATGTCGAAGTAAGTGAACTGTTAGACTTGCTCTATTAAGAAACAAAGCCAATAAACAAAAGACCCGGTATCAGCAGTTCTGCTGAAGCCGGGTCTTTTGTATGTAATTCTAGATTATATTGATTATAATCTAGATAAAAAAGATGGGGAAACTATAGATTGAAAAACCCTTAAAATCAACGTTCTTAATATTATTATATATAAAAATCCAAATTTCAGTCAAATATATGTCAAAAAGGGTTTACAATCGTTCACAATTCCTATATAGTATTAATTGTAATCAATTGCAGAAATAAAGTATTAATCACTAACATAATCGAAGGGAGAAATACATAATGGTCACATTATTTACAACACCCAGCTGTACATCTTGCAGAAAAGCAAAAGCATGGTTAGAGGAATACGAGATCCCTTATAATGAGAAAAACATGGCACATGAGCCTCTGGAAATTAATGAAATTAAAGCAATTATGAGATTGACTGAAGATGGGACAGAAGATATTATCTCTAAACGTTCCAAAGTATTTAAAGAGCTGAATCTTGATTTAGATGATTTATCAATGAAAGAATTATTTGAGATCATTCAAAATAATCCCACACTGATTAGAAGACCAATCATCTTAGATGACAGACGTTTGCAGATCGGCTATAACGAAGATGAAATCAGACAATTTGTGCCGAGAGAAATCAGAGCGATGGAATTAGAAAAAGCGCAGAAACTGGTTGCCCTTTCTCAAGTATAATCACCAGAACTCAATTAATCATAGATGTCATAAAAAGAATCGACAGCTTTGTCGGTTCTTTTTAAACTTTTCACTGTAAGGTTACAATTATTAGAGACATAGCTTGTATTTAGAAGCCAGCTTTTGTATAATAACCTATAGTGCAGTCTAACTGGACTATTTTTGTTTATAACAGAATTTAACCATCCCAAATGGAGTTTAAATACTCTGTAGAATTGTGAGGTGCGGGATAATGGAAATTGAACATATCAATGAAGATACTATTCGAGTGATAATCGAAAACACTGACCTTGAAGAAAGAGGGATCACATTCTTAGATTTGCTGGGGAACCAAAAGCAAATCGAAAAATTCTTTTATAGTATATTAGAAGAAGTTGATATTGATGAAGAATTTCAAGAATCAGAAGCAGTCACTTTTCAAGTCATGCCTAATAACAATGGATTAGAATTATTCATCAGTAAAGGCGCCAATTTTAAAGAAGAGTTAAATCAGATAGATGGTTTAGGTCAACAACCTTTAGAAGACTCTACGAATCAGACAGTGGAAGACTTGATAGATGAAGTGGAAGAATACGATACAGAAGATAATGAAACACGAGACGCGATTATAGTCCTCAAAAGCTTTGAACAGATGATTCAATTATCTAAGTCACTCTATTTAGAAAGTGGAACGTCAAGCCTTTACACGTATAATAACAGTTACTATCTTCATCTAGTATTTTTTGTAGATGAAATGAATGAGAAGACTAGCGAAGATGAATTAGCTATTGCGTTGGAATATGGAGAAAAAAGCTCGATATCCTCGGAAGTGCTTAATGAATATGCTAAGAAAATCATGAATACAAATGCATTGGAACTGACACGCTTTTACTTTAAATAAGTATAGGGAAGCCACAAAGAGTAAATCTTTGTGGCTTTTTTTTAATGAGAAAATTAGTTAAAGGATAATATATAGATATAAGCTGATCAGTGGAGTTGAGCGCATGTTAGTAGCAATCGATCGTGAGGCAAAGTATGTAATAGCCGAAGAAACTCAAGGGGCGGCTGACTATTATTGTCCATCCTGTCGAGATAGGGTTTATCTGAAAAAAGGGCAGATTAAAATAGCTCATTTTTCCCATCGTAAAAACAGCTTATGTTCTACCTACTCAGAAGGAGAGTCACTCGAGCATCTGAAAGGAAAGATGGAGTTGTTTAAGCAGATCGAAAATCTGAATGGAGCTGTTAATTTAGAAGTTTTCATACCTGAAATCAGACAAAGGGCAGATATTCTCTTTACCCATAATAATGCTAGAATAGCGGTTGAATTTCAGTGCAGTCCAATTTCTATTGAAGAGGTCTGTGCTAGAACAAGAGGGTATCATAGTGTGGGGATCAAAGTACTTTGGATAGCTGGAAGTAAACTAGCCATCACGGACCATTTAACGGCATTGCAACGCGCCTTAGTCAGCCAGGATGACAATAATGAAGAATATTTTTGTCACTACGATATTCATCATAGTCAAATAAGTTACTATAGATTCGCAGACAAATCATCTTGTCAACGGGTCTGTGATTCAGAGCAGTTGATCGGAGTTTTAACTGGACAGAAACTGAGAGACGCACGTGTAGATTTCAAGGCTAGTGCTATTGAGACAAACAAGAGGATTAAAAACCTTTCAACATTAGAATCTATGAGGCGCTATAAAAATCAGTATTATGCTCCGTTCTTTCAATTGTTATACGAAAATCGATTAAGTCTTAAGACAGTACCTGATAATATCCACTATTCTCTGACGAGTGAGTGGATGATAAGAACTCTTTCGTTCGAGTGGAAGCTGAGAGTATTGTTATGGCTGAAACATTTACGTCAGGGACAAGTAGTGACTAAAAGACTCCTGCGTAAACAGATCCACTTCTTTATGCAAGCTGAACAGGTCAAGGTCTATAGTTGTCCGAATATAACTCCTAATTATTATGAAAAACCGTTTGACGAATATATTCAAGTACTCGTTCAGACTAAATGTCTGCTTCAAGTAATCCCTTATAAATGGCGTGTTAACAGGACACATTCCTTTTTTAGTAAGACGTCAGAATGGTAAATGACAATTTCTCATTTATTGATTATTCTTTTCAAATTCAAATTATGTTATCATTAAATTATTCTTAAATTATTAGGAGGAAGTTTGATGTCAGAGGTCAAAACATTACCTTTAAGAGAAGAACTATCAAAAGAATTAACATGGGATTTATCAGTCATTTATAAATCTGATGAATCGTGGGAAGACGATTTTAAATCGACACAAGAAAAAATCTCAGATATTAAAGCATTTAAAGGCAAGCTGAACAATGGAGCAGATGTGTTCTTAAATGCACTGGAATCGATGCTGGACTTATCAAGAAAAGTGAGTTCTATTTATGTCTATGCACATTTAAAGAATGACCAGGATACGGCTAACAGTACGTATCAGGCCATGAATGATAAAGCCAGATATCTGATTGCACAAACACAGGAAGCCACATCATGGTTTGAGCCTGAAGTAATCGAATTGTCAGAGGATGTATTAAGCAGTTATTTTGAGAAAGAAACCAAACTAGCGAAATACAAACATTACATCGAGCAGATGACAGCAAATAAAGCGCATGTGTTGACTTCAGAAATGGAAGCGTTACTAGCAGGAGCCAGTGAAGTGCTTAATTCTTCAAGCCAGACGTTTAGCGTATTAAATAATGCTGATTTACAGTTTCCGGAAGTAAAAGGTGAGAATGGAGAAACTGTGCAGTTATCTCATGGAATGTATGGTGAATTACTTGAAAGTACAGATCGAAGTGTAAGAGAAGAAGCGTTCAAAAAAATGTATGAGGTCTATGCGAGTTTTAAAAATACATTCGCAAGCACTCTTTCTGCTACTGTAAAGAATCACAATTATCAGGCGAAAGTTCATCACTATTCTTCTGCGAGAGAAAGCGCACTGGCGGATAATCACATCCCGGAGGCAGTACATGACACATTGATCAAAGTGGTTAACGAACACTTGCCGCTGCTGCACCGTTACATGGATCTGCGAAAGAAAGTTCTGAAGCTAGAGGACCTGCACATGTACGATCTCTATACTCCGATTACTGGAGAAGCAAGTCTGAAATACAAGTACGAAGAAGCGAAAGAAAAAACGTTTGAGGGACTGAGTGTCCTGGGCGATGAATACAAGGACGTATTGGATCAGGCATTCAATAATAGCTGGATCGATGTCGTGGAAAACAAAGGGAAACGCAGTGGGGCTTATTCTTCAGGAGCTTATGACACCAACCCTTATATTCTGCTGAACTGGCACGACTCACTCAATCACCTATATACATTAGTGCACGAATTAGGACACAGTGCGCACAGCTACTTCACTCGAAACAATCAACCTTATGTGTATGGGAATTATTCAATCTTTCTTGCTGAAATTGCTTC
The DNA here is from genome assembly GCA_020832185.1 of Alkalibacterium sp. GTDB lineage: Bacteria > Bacillota > Bacilli > Lactobacillales > Carnobacteriaceae_A > Alkalibacterium. The sequence goes on along the minus strand of JAFIFE010000014.1, from coordinate 327,359 downwards.
AACAACGAATGAAAATTTACTGACAGATTACTTGCTGGAAACCACTAAGGACCCTAAGGCCCGTGCTTATGTTCTCAGTCATTACCTTGATGGCTTTAAAGGGACCGTTTTCCGTCAAACTCAGTTTGCAGAATTTGAACATTTCATGCATGTAGAATCTGCAAAAGGAACACCGCTTACAGCAGACTTCTTAAGTGAAAACTACAGAGATATTAACTCGAAGTATTATGGGGACTCAGTTGAGAAAGATGATGCCATTCAATATGAATGGGCTCGTATTCCTCATTTCTACTATAATTATTATGTGTACCAGTATTCTACAGGATTCTGTGCCGCAACTGCTTTAGCTGATAAATTATTGAAGAACGAAGACGGTGCGCTGGACAAATACCTGACTTATCTAAAAGCCGGCAGCAGTGACTATCCGATTGAGGTCATGAAAAAAGCGGGAGTCAACATGACAGATAAAGAGTATTTAGTAAGAGCGATGAAAGTGTTTGAAGAGAGAGTAGATGAACTAGAAAAAGCATTAGATGCAATAGAAGGATAAATAAAAAAGTCTTCCAGTCATATGGAAGACTTTTTTTTATACCATTTGAAATAATGATAGGTGTTTTTGAGCCGTTTCGCTGAATGTACTGGATTGATTGTTGCACAATCCGTGCAAGAGTTGTTTGGTAATCGATGTATCGATACGATAGCCATATTTGGCATCTTTATTAGAATAAACGACACAAGATGGGGATTCAGTAATATTCATATCTAATGCTAATTTCTGGTCTTTGTTAAATGCATGTTTAGTAAAATCTGAATTTAAATCCTCTTCAAACATTTCGATATCAAGTTTGATCATGTTTGCAACAGCGAGAAGCAGTTCGTTAGTCACTTGACGTCTTTCGTTGATTACTTGTTCTTGAAGAGCCATTAAAAATTTTCTGCCTTTTTTCTTGCCCTGCATAGAAGCGGCCTGAAAAGCTAGGCTTGCTCGATAAGAATCAGTGTATAACTGATTTCTATTGTCCAGAGAGCCATCTGTTTCGCCTTTAATCATATGACCAATGGAGCGCATATTCAAAAGGGGGATGAAACGTACTTTGACCTTTTCGTCACGTTCAGTTGAAAATGATTCGATCAATTGTTCTGATTCAAAACACGTCGTTCCTAGTGGATTTACAAATAAAAATACTTCAATAATATCATTTAAAAACATAATAAACACTCACCTAATTTGTATTTTTAGTCTATATACTCTAATCGTTAACTGTCGGATTGGTCTAGTTGTCAGCCAGTTATTAATAGCTGATTACAATATATAGACTAACAAACAAACTAAAGAATATATAATAATCTGCCTAAAATACACACAAAATACAAATTTGCTGTGACAAAATTGTCACATTTGAATTATTTCCTTCTATGGAGAGCACGGTGGGCGCGAGCGATCTTATTAGGTGTGTGTCTTTTAGGAATAGAATGTGTGCGCAAGAGTGAGTCAAACAGACTGCTTCCTTGTTCAATAGATGGAGATTCTATCTCCAGCTCATAATCAACGGTGTCATTGTACCAGCTTTTGTCTAACACCAGGAGACACTCTTTGTATTCTTTTTCGATTCGTTGAGTGACGAGCTCTGTCAGTTTGTTTACAGTAGTCACGTCAAGCTCGTATTCATTTTTAAGAAACGCTTTGATCTGCTCGGGGGGCATGATAGCTTCCATGGAGATAAGCCGCTCAGCTTCTTCTATAGTTAAAGGAATATTAAGCTCTTTATGGTGGCCCTCAAAAGGAGATTTTAAGGTAAACTCTGCGCTCTCTTCCTTGACCCTGATTCTTAAAGCACAGCTTCGATTTTTCAGATCATATGATTCTGTATCGTAATAGATATTTTTCTGAGTAAAAGATTCAGCCGACTTCAAAAAATAGGTAGAAGACAGCACATCATATTCCTCTTCAGTTAACAAATTTTTAAATTCGATTTCGATTTCCTGATTCATCTGTTCATTCCTTCCCTGATAGAACCTAGTCATTATTCTATTCAATAAGAGTATGGTACAATAGTAACAAGAATCTACATTAAAAAACAGCAAAGAAGGTAGAGGATATGGATAGAGATTGGGAACTTTTCCTGCTTCCTTACAAGCAAACAGTTGATGAATTAAAAGTTAAATTACGCGGTCTAAGAGATATGTATCACTTAAGAAAAGAACATGGGCCCATTGAGTTTGTAACAGGAAGAGTAAAGCCTATTAACAGTATATTAGTTAAATCAAGAACCAGACATATTCCTCTGGATAAGCTTGAAACAGAGATGGAAGATCTGGCGGGGATTCGAATCATGTGTCCGTTCGTTGAAGACATTCATGATGTGGTAGATATGCTGAAAAGCAGAAATGATTTGAATGCCGTCTATGAAAAAGATTATGTCACTCATAAAAAAGAAAGCGGGTATCGTTCTTATCATTTGATATGTGAATACCCAGTGCAGTTAATCGACGAGGTAAAGGTCGTTTTAGTGGAGATTCAAATCCGAACACTGGCTATGAATTTCTGGGCGTCGATTGAACATTCACTGAACTACAAATACCAGGGGGAATACCCTGCTGAGATCAATAAACGTCTTCAAAAAGCCGCTGAATCAGCTTTTCAGTTAGATGAAGAAATGTCTACAATTAGAGATGAAATTAAAGGGATACAAGAGAATTATCGGTTTACTAAAGATTAGCAGATAAGGAAGGGGTTAACAGTGAGGATCGCAGTTGTCCACAACTACACCAAAGAATCAATTAAAGTAAGCGAAAAATTAAAGACTTTGCTGTTGCAGGCTTCTTTTGAAGTAGGGAAACAAAATCCTGAGATTGTTATTTCAGTTGGAGGCGACGGGACTTTGTTGTCTGCTTTTCATCGGTATGCTCATTTATTGGATCAGGTTAGATTTATAGGTGTACATACAGGTCATCTAGGATTTTACACCGACTGGCGAGAGTTTAACATAGAAGAGCTGGTGACAAGTCTGCAAAATGACACGGGTGAATTCATTCAGTACCCTCTTCTTGATGTGGAAGTGATTTATGAAAATAATGATAAGGCGAAGCACTTTCTGGCATTAAATGAATCGACCATCAAGAGAGTAGACGGGACTCTAGTCTGTGATGTGTACATTAAGGATGAACACTTTGAACGATTCAGGGGAGATGGCTTGTGTATCTCTACACCGACAGGATCAACAGGCTACAACAAGTCAGTCGGAGGGGCAGTGTTACACCCCCGACTGGAAGCACTTCAACTAACGGAAATGGCGTCACTCAATAATCGTGTATTTAGAACGCTTAGTTCTCCGTTGGTCATTGCTCCTGATGAATGGATAAAAATCAAGCCGATCGATACGAACAGTTTCACGTTAACAATCGATCAGCTTGTGTCAGATGAAAGAAGAATAGATTTTTTGAAATTCCGCATAGCAGATGAGCGCATACGGTTTGCGCAATACCAGCATACTCATTTTTGGAACAGGGTTGAAGATGCCTTTTTAGGAGCAAAGAAGAATAATGGAAATTGAATGGATCGTCGAAAACAGTAACGATGGAATTCTTCTTTTAAGGAGTTTTCTAAAACAAAATAATATATCCAAACGTATTTTAAGTAAGGTGAAGTTTCAGGGTGGAAGTTTAAAGGTCAATAACGAGTATGTGAGAGTTCGTCATGAATTGAAGCAGGGAGACAAAGTTTCTTTGACCTTGCCTAAAGAAACGGGGAGTGAGCGATTAAGTTCCTCGCATGAAAAACTGGAGATACTTTTTGAGGATGAGCATTACCTTTTTATTAACAAACCGAGCAATGTTGCATCCGTTCCGTCCTCTCTTTATCCAACAGACACAATAGCTAACAGAATCAAAGGCTATATCGAAAGAATGGATTATTTTCATCAGACAATCCATACGGTCAGTCGACTAGATAAAGATACGTCTGGGGTGATGATTTTTGCTAAGCATACATTAGCGCATTCTTTTATGGATCAGCTGTTTAAGGATAAAAAGGTGTATAAGGAGTATATCGCCTTTGTATCCAACACTCTTACTCCCCTTCATGGGTCTATAGACGCACCTATCGCTAGAGCAGATGATTCGATCATTAAACGTAAAGTAAGCCCCGATGGGAAACAGTCTAAAACGGAATACTGGGTACTGGACCACTTTGAGGGATCGACAAAAGTGAAAATTCAGTTGCACACTGGACGGACACACCAGATCAGGGTGCATTTTTCTCATATCGATCATCCTCTGCTGGGAGATACCCTTTATGGACATGAGCAGCCGAAGCAGATGGAAAGGCAGGCACTTCATTGTCATAAGTTGACCTTCACTCATCCTTTTAATAAAAAAGAGATGACGATTCAGGCCCCACTACCTCAGGATATGGTTCAATTACAGATGCAATTAAAAAATAGATAAGCAGTTTAATGCTTATCTATTTCTTTTTGCATAAAATGATGAGGGATATTCGCGTCTAAAAAGCCTTCGCCCTCGACTTGATATCCATATTTTTCATAAAAAGGAATAGCGTGATCCTGTGAGTCCAGTACTAGACGGTCACTGTTTTGTTCAGTTTGAGCAATCCGTTCAATTTCTTTAAGTAGAAGGTGTCCAATACCTTTGTGACGATATTCTTTTAGGACAGCTACTCTCTGGACTTTTGTGCTTGACACATCCTTTTTATAGAGACGGGCTGTACAGGCTGGAGAGCCTTCCAGATAACCTACAATATGTAAGGTTTTTTCTTCCAGTTCATCTATTTCCAGCGTTTCATCAACATGCTGTTCTTCTATAAAAACTATTTTTCGAATAGATAAAGAGTCTTTATAGGTAGTGGTGGAAGTATCCGTGGTCATTTTGAATAGCATCAGTAGTCAACTCCCTTCAAAAGTAGATTTAACTATATCAATTCTTACTAATTTCGTCAATTTAATGGCAAAACTATCCTTTCATTATAATCATGAGTAACCTATAATAAAGAGTAAAGCTAAAGGAAAGAGGAGAATACGATGTGATTGATTGGAAAAAATCAAGATTAATGTTCTGGACCATTTGGTTATTAGCCGTTTCACTACTGATATTAGTCCTTCAGCAAATCGATTTCATTTTAAATTCACTTGTGGGCATATTGACAGCTTTATTCATGCCGTTACTGATTGCAGGTTTTTTGTATTATTTATTAAATCCAGTCGTGAAGCTTCTGGAGAGAATCAAAGTTAAAAGAGTAGCAGGTATTGCCATCGTTATGATTCTGCTTTTAGGGGTCATGTTTATCACAGTCTTGATGGGTATTCCTATGCTTATTGAGCAGACGACCAATCTTGTATCCGGCATACCTGTCTTCGTCAGAGAGCTGGAAACATATGCTGTGCGTCTATCAGAGGAACCGTGGATGCAGCAGGTAGATATTCAGGCAGCATTAAACAATTTAGAATTGTGGTTAAGAGATATCACCTCTCAATTCCTCACTGGTATAGTATCTAGTGTAGGGGGAGCGATTGCTATGTTTACAGAAATAGCCTTTATCTCGATCACTGTACCAGTCATCCTGTTTTATATGCTATATGACGGAAAGAAATTCCTTCCCTTTGTGGTCGATATGACACCAGTCAAATTCAAAGATAATGTGAGTGAAATGATTATTCAGACGGACGCTACAATTTCCAGTTATATTTCAGGGAAAGGAATGGCTTCACTGCTAGTAGGGATTTTACTCTTCGTTTTGTATTCGATTGTCAGGATGCCTTCAGCATTTCTCCTGTCAGTATTTGCAGCGATAACCAATTTCATCCCATATGTAGGCCCGTTCATTGGAGCAGGGCCGGCAGTGATTGTCGGGTTGATCGAATCACCAGGAAGAGCGGTATTAGCTGCCATATTCGTATTGATTGCTCAGCAGCTGGACAGCAACTTGTTTACACCATTTCTCGTAGGCAAGTCACTTTCAATTCATCCCCTAACGGTTATACTAGTCCTGTTGGCTTCAGCCAACATTGCAGGCTTGATTGGGATGCTGATCGGTGTTCCATTATTTGCAATCATCAAGACCATAGCAACCTATACCATAAGAATGGTCAAACAGCATAAGTTAGAGAAAATTTCATTAGACTAACAAGTCAAAACTATATTAGAATAAGGAAGTATACGTGTGATTAATAAAAACCAGTTAACAGAAGAAGTAAACAGAAGAAGAACATTTGCCATTATTTCCCACCCTGATGCCGGGAAAACGACGATTACTGAACAATTACTTTTGTTCGGGGGAGCCATCAGACAGGCGGGGACAGTAAAAGCGAAGAAGAGTGGAAAATTTGCCAAGTCAGATTGGATGGAAATAGAGAAGCAGAGAGGGATTTCTGTTACCAGTTCCGTTATGCAATTTGAGTATGATAACAAACGAATCAATATTCTGGATACACCAGGACACGAAGATTTTTCAGAAGATACCTATAGAACATTGATGGCAGTGGATGCGGCAGTCATGGTTGTCGACAGTGCCAAAGGGATAGAAGAGCAGACCAAGAAATTATTTAAAGTCTGTCGCATGAGAGGGATTCCGATTTTCACCTTCATGAACAAAATAGACCGAGATGGAAGAGAACCGCTTGAGCTGATTGAGGAACTCGAGGAAGTTCTGGAAATCGATGCGTATCCTATGAACTGGCCGATCGGGTCAGGGAAGAATCTAAAAGGACTATATGATGTATACCATAATCGTATAGAAATGTTCAGACCTGAGGAAATGAATGAGGGCGAGCGATTCATTCATTTAAATGAGGACGGCGAGATAGAAGGCGAGCATGATTTGAAGAATGAAAGTTTATACGACCAGGTACTGGAAGAGGCACTTCTCTTAAAAGAGGCCGGTAATGAATTTTCAGAAGAAGCGATTACAAAAGGGAAGCTGACGCCGGTATTCTTCGGCTCAGCGTTAACTAATTTCGGAGTACAGACATTCCTGGAAACGTTCCTTCAGTTTGCGCCTAAACCAGCCGCTCAAGAAACTAAAGACGAGAAAATTATTCAACCGACTGATGAAGAATTCAGCGGATTTATCTTTAAAATTCAGGCAAATATGGATCCTAATCACAGAGACAGAATAGCGTTTCTAAGAATCTGTTCTGGAAGTTTCGAAAAGGGAATGGATGTCACTCTGTCTCGTGTAGATAAAAAAATGCGACTTTCAAATTCGACTCAGTTTATGGCTGAAAGTAGAGAAACTGTCACAGATGCCGTCGCGGGAGACATCATTGGTCTTTATGATACGGGTAATTTCCAGATTGGAGATACAATCTACTCGGGCAAGACAAAAGTGATATTTAATGACCTGCCGCAGTTTACACCTGAACTTTTTGTGAAAGTTGAACCAAAAAATGTTATGAAACAAAAATCTTTCCACAAAGGCATCAACCAGCTGGTACAAGAGGGCGCTATTCAACTGTATAAGTCTTTTCATACCGAAACGTACATTATAGGAGCAGTTGGTCAATTGCAGTTTGAGGTTTTCCAGCACAGAATGAATAACGAATACAATTCAGAAGTTGTCATGACTTCTATTGGAAATCGTATCGCACGCTGGGTCAATCCAGATCAGCTAGATGAAAATATGGGGTCCAGCAGGAACATGCTGGTAAGAGACCGATTCGACAATCCGCTGTTCTTGTTTGAGAATCAGTTTGCGATGAGATGGTTCAGTGACAAATACCCAGATGTTGAATTATCAGCATTATTATAATAAAAAAAGGCATAAAGAGAGAAGTTATCTTCTCTCTTTATGCCTTTTTTAGAGTTATGATTGGTTGTTATTTTCGGGATTTTCGAACGCTTCTTCTGAAGAGTCATTATTATCAGAAGGGGACTCTGAATCTTCAGAATCTGTTTCTTTTCTGATCTGAATCATCTGTTCCTCATCGACCGTTGCCAGGATATGTCCAGGCTCAGGGTTATTCAGATAAAATTCTGCAATTTTATCTTCGATTTGTTCTTCGATCACTCGTCTAAGAGGGCGGGCACCCATTTTAGGATCGTAACCGAGATCAACTAATCGTTCTTTTGCTGACTGATCAACTGTCAGTGTAATTGAGTGGGGTTTCAATGCTTCATTCACATCTTCCAGCATCAATTCAATAATGTCTAGTAGGTTTTCTTTGCTTAATGAATGGAACTCTACTATCCCATCGAAACGATTTAGAAACTCTGGTTTGAAGTAATCACCCAAGTGGGTCAACAGTGATTGCTGACTGCCGCTCATCTGTGCTCCAAAGCCTACGCTGGCTTCTACATTGGTCGTACCTGCATTGCTGGTCATAATGATGATGGTTTCTTTGAAGTTGACTGTACGCCCTTGTGCATCAGTCAGTCGGCCATCATCCAGTATCTGCAGGAACATGTGAAGGACATCAGGATGAGCTTTTTCAACTTCATCCACAAGGATCAGACTATAAGGGTTGCGTCTTACTTTTTCAGTCAATTGTCCAGCTTCCTCATATCCGACATAACCGGGAGGAGAACCAATCAGTTTAGATGTGCTGTGTTTTTCCATATACTCACTCATATCCAGACGAATATAAGATTCCTTGCTGCCAAACAACTCAAGAGCCAGTGTTTTCGCCAGCTCGGTTTTTCCCACACCTGTTGGACCTATGAACATGAAAGAACCAATCGGGCGATGCTTCTGTCTTAATCCAATTCTATTGCGTCGGATAGATTTTGCTACTTTAGAGACTGCTTCATCTTGTCCGATCACGTGTTTACGGAGAGACTGGTCCAGATCTTTTAATTGCTCCTGTTCTTTTTCTTTCAAATCACCAACAGGGATGCCGGTTTTTATTTCGATAATATTGATGATATCTTGTTCAGTCACTTCAGGTTCCTCGGAATCTGAGGTTTGCTGGTCGATCATATCTTTAAACTTACTTGACTGATCTCTATAGAAGGCCGCTTTTTCGTAATCTTCCTGATCTAAAGCAGCTTGTTTCATGTCTTCTACTTCTTTGATTTTCACTTCTAAAGCAGCAGGGTCTACCGTTTGAATAGTCAGGTTTTTCTTGGATCCGGATTCGTCCAGTAAATCAATCGCTTTATCGGGCAGAAACCGATCCTGAATATAACGGTGAGACAATTCAACAGCAGCGTTGATCGCTTTTTCAGTAAAGTGCACATGGTGATAATCTTCGTACTGCTTTTGAATCCCTTTTAAAATAGTGTAGGTCTCTTCAAGAGTCGGTTCATCAACACGCACGGGTTGTAATCGTCTCTCAAGCGCCGGGTCTTTTTCGATTTTTCTGTATTCGTTTATAGTGGTTGCTCCAACCATCTGAAGTTCGCCTCTTGCTAGAGCTGGTTTTAAAATATTTCCTGCATCCATGCTGCTGCCTTCTGCAGTGCCGGCACCCACTAATTCATGCACTTCATCGATAAACAAGATAATGTCTCTGCTGTCTTTTAATTCATTCATCAGCTGCTGCATTCTCTCTTCAAACTGTCCGCGAATACCCGTACCTTGAACCAGAGAGGCAACATCCAGACGTATGACTTCTTTCCCCTGAAGTTTTTGAGGAACGTTGCCTTCAACAATTTTTAAGGCTAGTCCTTCAACAATGGCTGTTTTACCCACACCGGCTTCACCAGTCAACACAGGGTTATTCTTTTTACGTCGGTTTAAAATTTCAATCACGCGTTCGATCTCCTGATCTCTTCCTATAACGGGATCGATTTTACCTTCTTTAGCCATCTGAGTTAAATCCACTCCATATTCACCGAGCAGGCCACCGCGATTCCCGCCCTGATGTGGTGGCTGATTATTCCCGGAGAAATTCTGCTGACCAGGAGGGGATTGTGGCGCTCCCTGATTAGTCATTCCTTGTGACAAAGCTTTAAAGAAATCATCGAATTGATTGAATCCAAACGGATCAGGCTGGTTTGGGCGATTTGCACGACCCTGCTGTTCCTGCAATTTGATTTCACGGTAACATTTTTGACATAAATCTATTTCTCTGCGCTGTCCATTCACGCTGGTGGTCAGGTGAATAGTGGCATTGCGTTCCATACAACGTTGACATATCATAAATAGAACCTACCTTTCGTTTACTTTATAGGATTATTATACTAAGTTAATAGTAAAAGGTCAGTTAATACACTTGGATAAATCCAACTGAATTTGACCATTACTGACTATTACAGTTTACAGTATACTCTGACCTATTTTGACTTTCAAGTATGAAAAGACAATTTAGTAAAAAATAGTTGTAGCTATAGGAAAAAAATGGTAATCTGTATAGGAAGAAAGGGTAGTGTGTTTAGCTATGGACATTATGGTGCAGCGATCTGATGTTCATGAAGCGCTTACACGTTACTGTTTTCTACCATATTAACTTTTATCAAAAGGAGAATTCATAATGGAAAAAAGAGAATACAGCGTAACAGCAGAAACAGGAATTCACGCAAGACCAGCTACACTATTGGTGCAGACTGCAAGTAAATATAACTCAGATATCACACTTGAATACAAAGGGAAATCAGTTAACTTGAAATCAATCATGGGTGTAATGTCACTTGGTGTTGGTAAAGGAGCTGACGTTTCTATTACTGCTGAAGGTGCAGACGAAGCTGAAGCAATCGAAGGAATCGACCAGACTATCAAAAACGAGGGAATGGCTGAATAATGACCTCTAAAGTATCTGGAATTGCAGCGAGTGATGGAATTGCTCAAGCTAAGGCCTACTTACTTATCGAGCCAGATTTAACTGTTGAAAAAACAAGTGTCACTGATACAAGTCTTGAAAAAGAACGTTTATCTAAAGCCATTGCTGAATCTAAAGAACAGTTAGCTAAGATTCGTGCGATTGCAGCAGAATCATTAGGTGAAGAAGAAGCGCAGGTATTTGATGCACACGCTATGGTACTATCAGATCCGGATTTGAATGACCAGACTCATGCCGTAATAGACAATGAGAAAGTTAATGCAGATTTCGCTTTCAAACAAGTAACAGATACATTTATTGCGATGTTTGAAGGTATGGAAGATAATGCTTATATGCAGGAACGTGCAGCAGATATCAGAGACGTCAGAAAACGTGTGTTAGCGCGTCTTTTGAACGTTACGTTGCCTTCACCAGCAACTATTGAAGAAGAAGTCATCATAATTGCTGAAGATTTAACACCGAGTGATACTGCACAGTTAAATAAAAAATATGTTAAAGCTTTCGTCACTAATATCGGAGGAAGAACATCTCACTCTGCTATTATGGCAAGATCGCTTGAGATTCCTGCGATAGTGGGAACTAAAAACATTACTGAACTCGTATCTGAAGAGGACTATTTAATTGTTGATGGATTAGAAGGAGAAGTATTTATTAATCCTTCTGAAGAGGACATTTCAACTTTTGATAAAAAAGCTGAAGAATTCGCTCAGTTAAAACAAGAATGGGATCGTCTTAAAGACGAACCTAGTGTGACTAAAGATGGAAAACATGTAGAATTGGCTGCTAACATTGGAACGCCAAAAGATTTAGAAGGCGTGAACAATAATGGTGGAGAAGCTGTAGGTTTATACCGTACAGAATTCTTATACATGGATTCAAGTGAACTGCCATCTGAAGATGATCAGTATAATGCGTATAAAAAGGTTCTTGAAGGCATGGGAGACAGACCTGTGGTTGTTCGTACAATGGATATCGGTGGAGACAAAGAACTGCCTTATCTGGAACTTCCAAAGGAAATGAATCCATTCTTAGGGTACCGTGCTATTCGTGTGAGCTTAGATCAAGATGATATTTTCAGAACTCAATTGAGAGCTTTATTAAGAGCATCCGTTCACGGAACATTGCGTATCATGTTCCCGATGATTGCTACTTTACCTGAATTCAGAGAAGCGAAAGCGATTCTGGACGAAGAAAAAGCTAAACTGATTGAAGAAGGTACAGCTGTATCTGAGTCTATTGAAGTGGGAATCATGATCGAAATACCTGCAGCAGCAGTGCTGGCTGATCAGTTTGCCAAAGAAGTAGATTTCTTTAGTATTGGAACAAATGATTTGATTCAATACACTATGGCTGCAGACCGTATGAATGAAAGAGTATCTTATCTGTATCAACCGTACAACCCATCTATCTTACGCCTGATCAAAGGTGTAATCGATGCTGCACATAATGAAGGCAAATGGGCTGGAATGTGTGGAGAAATGGCTGGCGATCAAATCGCTGTACCATTACTGGTTGGATTGGGATTAGATGAATTCTCCATGAGTGCGACTAGTATCCTGAAAACAAGAAGTTTACTGAAAAAACTGGATTCAAACGAAATGAAAGAATTATCTGCAAAAGCACTTTCAGAGTGTTCAACTTCTGAAGAAGTGGTTGCGTTGGTAAATCATTACGTATCTTAATTAATGGACAGACTGAACTTGAATTATAAGTTCAGTCTGTTTTAGTATAATGATATCTTTTAGGAGGATCAGTATGAAACGTATTGGGTTTATTGGAACTGGAGTCATGGGACGTTCGATCGTCGAGCATTTGCTGACAAATAAGTTTGAAGTGACTGTATACAATCGGACAAAGAAGAAAACCGATGATTTAATTGCTTTAGGGGCAGTGTGGAAAGACTCCCCTAAAGAGGTGGCGGATGAGTCTGATGTTATCTTTACTATGGTAGGATACCCGACGGATGTAGAATCTGTTTACTATGGTGAAAATGCCTTGTTTCAAACTGACATAAACGGCAAGCTCTTCATAGATTTAACCACTAGTACCCCGTCATTGGCTGAGAAACTATACCATACGGCCGTTGAAAAGGGAGGCAATGCATTAGATGCTCCAGTTTCAGGTGGAGACCTTGGAGCAAAGAGTGGGAAGCTGACTATTATGGTTGGAGGAGATGAAGCGTCGTTTCTGGAAGCAGAGCCGATACTTTCCCTGTTTTCTAAAACGCTCGAACGTCATGGGCCTGCGGGGAGTGGTCAACACACTAAAATGGCAAATCAGATCATGGTGGCAGGAACCATGACGGGGATGACTGAAATGCTGGTCTATGCACGAAAAGCCGGACTTGATCTGGAAAAAGTGATTAGAACACTTAATGGTGGAGCGGCATCCAACTGGTCATTAGCCAATTATGGTCCTAGAATACTAAAAGAAGATTATTCACCGGGGTTTTTTGTCAAACATTTTATTAAAGACTTGAAAATTGTATTAGATGAGGCAGAAAAAATGGAGCTGACCCTTCCAGGTACTGAAAAAGCCAATGAATTGTACAATCAACTACAAGATAAAGGATTCGAAAATGAAGGCACTCAAGCCTTGATCAGATTATGGTGGGAATAATAAAAACGCCTGGGAAATACGTACACCCCTTTAAAAGTAAGAATGTTTCACACTTTTAGGGGGAGTACCGTTTCACAGGCGTATTTATTTATCCTTTCGTTTTCACATACTGAGTGATTCTGTCCATTGCTTCAGTTATACTCTCCATACTGGCAGCATAACTTATTCTTACATATCCTTCTCCAGCTTCTCCAAATGCACTTCCTGGAATAAGAGCGACTTTTGTTTCTTTAGCCAACGTGTAACAAAAGTCAAAACTGTTCTGATCAAATGAAGCGGGAATTTTAGCGAATATATAAAAAGCGCCTGTTGGTTCGGCAATTTCAAAGTCTAGCAGGCGTAAGGCTTCAATAACCACATCTCTTCTTTTCTGATACTGTTCTTTCATAGGAACCGCGTCGTCTTTACCGACTGTCAAGGCTTCGATCCCTGCATATTGAGTAATGCTTGATGCACTAGTAACGAGAGACTGGTGTGTTTTTACGATTTGTTCTGTCAGGTAACGAGGGGCGAATATCAGACCTAATCTCCAGCCCGTCATGGCATGTGACTTAGACAATCCATTTATGACTATAGTCTGCTGCCTTAGATGTTCACCGAGAGAGATAAAGGGCTGATCATAGACGATTTCACTATAGATCTCATCGCTTATGGCAATCGTATCGGGAAATTTTTTAAAGATAGAAGCGATACTTTTGACAGTGTCAATATCCCATGTCGTTCCGGTAGGGTTGTTTGGGTAATTAAAGATGACAGCCTTCAGAGAATCTTTGTGCTCATGCATAGTTGCCTCAAGAACAGCAGGATCTATCTGGAACCCGCTTTTTGATGTGTCGATGAAAATAGGTTCAGCTTTCGCATACCTTACAAGCGACTCGTATAATGAGAAAAATGGAGACGGGATAATGACTTTATCTCCAGGGTTTAATAGTGTAAGTAAAGTGGCTGCCAGTGCTTCAGTGGCTCCCACGGTCGCAAGAATTTCATCTTCTGGGTCATAATCAAGGTTGTATTTTCCCTTTACAAAGTCAGATGCGGCTTCTCTTAACTGTAAATACCCCGCTGTTTGAGTATAAAAAGAGAAATTTTCATCAATTGCTCGTTTGGCAGCTTCTTTCACATGAGAGGGAGTAGGGAAATCTGGCTGTCCCAATGTCAACCTTATCAGATCTCCAAATTCAGAAACCTGTTCATCAAATTGTCTGATTTGAGATATTTCAGCTTTTAGTACTTCGGTGTTAAAAAGTTGTGTGCTCATTATCATCATCCTTTTTTTATTTGTTTTAGTTTATCATAAATTCTTAACAAATTTTAATAAAAGTTCGTCATTTTTTGTTGCGATCTCTCAAGGTCTTCTGTAATTTGCAAAACCATTACACAATTACTGTAATTCACACCGAATTCTGGTAAAATAGATTAAGTAAAGTAGAATAGAAGCAGGAAGGGGAAAGTATATGAAACCATCCCAATTAATACCTATAATTCGTAGATTAGAAGCGATGCGTGAAGATCAGTCGGATGAGGTGCAAGTTCGTCGTTTTGAAAAAGATGGAAAAGAACAATGTATAGTGCGCTATGATGCAAAGTCAAAAATGTATGAACTGGAAGACCGCACAGCCCAGCAGACGTATGAATTTGATAATATCGATTACGTAGCTGTTGAGATTTTAGAACTGGTACAACCTGCAACATCTACAGAAGAGTAAGAAGTGCACAAAAGGAAGTGCTTTGTGTGCTTCCTTTTTTTTAGAAAGAAATGCTGTGTAAATAAAGACTTCACGGAACAGGAGGAAGTGGATGCTAAAAAGTTTTAAGCCGACATGGATGGTTGAATCCATTTATCAAATTACGCCGGAACAATTGCGGAATGAGAATATTAAAGCTGTATTGACAGATTTGGATAATACATTGATTGCGTGGAATAATCCGGAAGCTACTGAGGAAACCATTGAGTGGATCGAACTAATGAAAGAAAACAATATAAACGTCATTATCTTGTCGAACAACAGGAGAAAGCGAGTAGAAAAAGTCGCGAGTATATTAGAACTGGAATTCGTTCCCAATGCACTAAAACCTTTTCAAAGAGGATTTAATAAAGCATTGAATGAATTCGATCTGACTAAAGACGAAGTGCTGATGGTTGGGGATCAGATCATTACTGATATAAAAGGGGCAAATAATGCCGGAATAGAAAGCGTCTTAGTGAAGCCTATTCTTGATTCAGATGCATGGAATACCCGCCTCAATCGATTTGTAGAGTTAAAGATAATGACTTATTTAATCAATAAAAATCCCGATATGAAGTGGAGAGGGAGCTTACATGACAGAGAACGAACTAAATGAAGTGCTGCATTGCATTGGATGTGGAGCAGTTCTTCAAGATAAAGACGAAAAAAAATCAGGGTACGCCCCTACGAAAACGCTGGAAAAAGCTGCAGAGGATGAATCTGTCTACTGTAAACGATGTTTCCGTTTAAGACACTATAATGAAGTGCAGGATGTTGAACTGACTGATGCTGATTTCTTGAACATGCTGCATGAATTGAGCCAGAAAGATGCATTGATTGTAAACATGGTCGATATATTTGATTTTAATGGAAGTATCATATCCGGGATTCAACGATTTGCCGGGAGCAATCCACTGGTCATCGTGGGAAACAAAGTCGATCTGTTACCTAAGTCATTAAAACAGTCCAAGATGAAACAATGGATCACTGAACAGGCGCACCTGGTCGGACTTAGACCAAAGAGTGTGTACCTTATCAGTGCCCTTGATAAAGAAGCAGTCAGCAAGTTGATGACTGATCTTGAAAAAGAAAGAAAAGGGAAAGACATTTATATCGTAGGGACGACGAATGTTGGTAAATCTACTTTAGTTAACCAGATCATCAGTATTGCTACTGATGAAGAAAATGTCGTGACGACATCTTATTTCCCAGGAACCACATTAGGGAAAATAGAAATACCTCTAGATGATAAGCGTGTGCTGGTAGATACACCGGGTGTGATACAGCCTGCTCAATTATCTTATTATTTATCTCCTAAAGATATAAAAAAAGTCACACCCAGAAAAGAAATCAAACCCAAAACTTACCAGCTCAATGAGAACCAGACGCTTTTCCTTGGCGGACTGGCACGATTTGATTATATTTCTGGAGAAGGCAATCAGTCTTTCGTCACATATGTGTCCAACGATATTTATATTCATCGAACAAAAACGGATAAAGCTGACGAGTTATATGCTACTCAAAAAGGTGAGTTACTTTCACCACCAACTGATAGCAGTGAGTTGCCTGAACTGAAAAGGGTCGAATTTTCAACGTCTGGACCTGCAGATATTGTATTTTCAGGTTTAGGCTGGATCTCAGTGGATGAACCGAATACTAAAGTAGCTGCATGGGCGCCTAAAGGTGTAGATGTTCTGATCAGAAAGAGATTAATCTAATATAGAAAGAGGGAAAACATGAAATTAACGGGAAAACAAAAGCGATTCTTAAGAGCTCAGGCTAACGAGATGTCACCGCTTTTTCAAATAGGAAAAAATGGATTAACAATTGAAATGGTCAAAGAATTCGAGGAATCATTAGAGAATAAAGAACTTATGAAAGTTCAATTGCTGCAAAATACCGAATGGACGACAGCTGAAGCAAAAGAATTCATTGAAGAACACTCCGCTATTAATGTTGTTCAGACAATTGGAAAAGTGCTGGTGCTATTCATGCCGGCAGATGAGGAAAAGTATCAGTTCTATTCATCAAAACTACCGAAATCAAACTAAAGGAAGGTGTAAAGAGTGAGTAACCTTGTTTCCAAGACTTTTGAACCTGAAGTACTCACTGAAGTACTACAATCTATCCCGGCTGATAAAGTCGGGATACTGGGAGGCACATTCAATCCGCCACATATAGGCCATTTAATTATTGCCGAACATGTGAGGGACCAGCTTGGCCTTGGGAAAATCAAGTTTATGCCGTCATACACTCCGCCTCACAAGAAAGAGAAAAAAACGATTGACTCGAAGCATCGCCTAGCTATGCTGGATAAAACTGTATCCCACAATGCTCACTTTGAAATCGATTTGAGCGAGATCGAGCGAAAAGGCAAAAGTTACACATACGATACCATTAAGCAGTTAAAAGAGGAGAACCCCGAGACTGAATATTACTTCATCATTGGGGCAGATATGGTAGAGGACTTGCCGAACTGGCATAAAATAGATGAGCTGGTCACATTAGTGCAATTTGTTGCTGTCAACCGGCCGGGGTACCTTACCTCTACTCCTTACCCTGTTATTATGGTCGATGTCCCTGACATAGACATCAGTTCGAGTATAATTCGACAGAAAGTAAATGACGGGTGTTCAATCAAATATTTAGTGACTTCTGATACAGAGAAGTACATTGAAAGTGAAGGTCTTTATAAGAATGAAGAAAAATAAACTCTCGTATTCTCAAAATTATTGTGAACTGACTCGAGAACAGCTAGTTGACATCATGGAGTCGACTCTAAGTAAAAGGCGATTTAAACATGTGATGAGAGTTGAAAAAACTGCTCTTGCGCTTGCGGAACGCTTTGAAGCAGATAAGGAAAAAGTCAGTATAGCTGCGATTGCACATGATTATGCTAAAGAAAATCCCGATGAAGAAATGCGTGATCTGATCATCAGTGAAAATCTTGACTTGGATATGCTTCAATACGGAAGTAACATCTGGCACGGCCCTTTGGGAGCCGTATTAATGAAAAATGAATACAATCTGGATGATGAAGATATATTGGAAGCTATCAAATATCATACTATCGGATCGCCTAGAATGAGTCTGGTAGCACAAGTTATATACGTGGCTGACTTTATAGAACCTAATCGCTCGTTTAAAGGCGTAGATGACGCACGTGAACTGGCTGAAACGGATTTGACCAGTGCGGTCGCCTATATTTCTAGACATACTATAACAAATTTAATCAAACGAAAAACTAAAATTTACCCCAAGGCAATCGAAACTTATAATGCCTGGGCAGTAAAAAACAAGGAGGACCAAGATGACCCGTTCGTCAATTGAAGTATTAGAATACGTAGTAAAAGCAGCAGATGCAAAATTTGCAGAAGATATCCTGGCGCTGGATATGAAAGAAGTCTCTTTATTAGCAGATTATTTTGTGATCATGCATGCTAATAATAATCGTCAGTTGGATGCCATTGCCAAAGGAATACTTGATGCCGCAGCAGAAAATGACCAGCCTATTAAACGTATAGAGGGGAAAGACAACTCTAAGTGGATTTTAATCGATTTAGGAGATGTGATCATCCATTTATTTAACCAGGAAGAAAGAGATTTCTACAGACTGGAACGTTTATGGTCAGATGCTGAACAAGTCGATGTCAGTGAATGGATCGGCTGATGAGTTATAACTGGTTTGCGAAAGTGTATGACCAATTGATGGATGACAGTCTATACGAAAAATGGTTGGAATACACTTTAAAACATGTACCCGTGGATCACTCGCTTCTGGAGCTTGGATGCGGGACTGGGATATTGGGGATTCTGTTAAAAGAAAAAGGGTACCCTATTACTGGCTTGGATCTGTCGGAGGAAATGCTCAGTCTAGCTTACGATAGACAGCTGGAAAGTGACACCGTGTTTCCCTTGATACAGAGAAATATGATGGACCTGAGTGAACTGCCCGAGTATGATGCAGTCATATGCTATAGTGATGCCCTTTGTTACATGGAAGATGAGGAAGCGTTACTGAAAGTGTTCAAAGAAGTTCATTCGGTTCTTACTGCCGATGGAGTATTCTTGTTTGATGTGCACTCTCCTCTGCAGATAGAGGCGTTTATGGAGACGTCATACCATGCTGAAGTGGATGAGATTGTATTCCTTTGGGACAGTTACGAAGGTGAGCACGACTATTCTGTTGAGCACCATTTGACTTTTTTCGTGGAAACGAAGGAAGACACGTATGAACGATTTGAAGAAATTCATAAAGAGCGTACGTATCTCCTGGAAGATTATTTGAGGATGCTGAAGACTGCAGGATTTAAACACGTTAACGTGACCGGAGATTTCCGGGAAGAGTTAGCTGGAGACAGCAAGCGCTGGTTTTTTGACGTACGCAAATAAGGAGACAGTTATGAGAGCATGCGGGATAATAGCTGAATATAATCCATTTCACAATGGGCATTTATATCATCTCAAAGAAGCGAAAAGAAAAACCGGTGCGGATGTGATGATCGTCGTTATGAGCGGGAATTTTCTCCAGCGAGGCGAACCGGCTATTACAGATAAATGGTCCAGAGCAAAAACAGCCTTGGAGAATGGTGCAGATTTAGTGGTTGAACTCCCTGTAGACTACAGTGTCCAGCCGGCTGATTTTTTTGCTGAAGGAGCTGTATCTATTTTAAACAGCTTAAATTGTGATGTCATTTGTTTCGGAAGTGAAGAGGGGAAAAGGCAGCCTTTTGAAGAGGCAGCTAAGCTCGTTGTTGATAATGAGGATGAGTTAAATCGATTATTTAAGACGAATCATCACAAGAATCGTACTTACGCTCAGAATTTTAACACTGTACTTACAAGCTATTTCACATCCTTTCCGCTTGATCTTTCATTGCCCAATAATATCCTCGGATTTGCTTATGCAAAAGAAATCATAAGAAATCAGTTTCCTATGACCATTGAGACGATTCCACGATTGAATAGTCAATATCATGATGATGAGTTGGACATGACCCATACTGTAGCAAGCGCTACAGCTATACGAACGGCACTATTAAAAAATAATCGTCCAATAGAAGCTATAAAACCATTTGCACCGGTTCAAACAGTTGAATCACTCGAAACACATCCTGCGCTGTCATGGAGAGACTTCTTTCCTTTTCTCAGTTACCAGATTTCTCTTCTGTCGACAAAAGAATTGGGGCAGATTTATATGATGGAAACGGGATTAGAGTACCGTTTTAAAGAGATGATCGATCGTGCCTATTCGATGGAGGAATTACTTGAGAGAATGAAGACGAAGCAGCTGACGTGGGTCAGTCTGCAGCGGATTTGTTTTCACATTTTAATGAATAACACAAAAGAGAGTATGAGAGACAGAATGAAGGAAATCAAAGCAGTCAGGCTGCTTGGGTTTTCATCAAATGGGCAAGGCTATATTAATCAGTACAAGAAAGAATTTTCTGTTCAGTTGATAGCGAATATTAATAAAAAGACAGCAGGTTTAGTCTCGCAGGATATTAGAGCCGGGAATGTTTACCGCTCAGGTAATAAAAATGACATTGCTCAACAAGATTATTATACAAAACCTATTAATTTCATTGACATTAAGGACTGAAACTAGTATAATTATTTTTGTTGTCCAAGTATCAGGATGAACCTTTGGTTTATCAGGAGTGACTGTGATTATTACCAGCAGAAATTACCGACAAACACTGAGGTGAAAGTCAATGAAAACTAAATGGGCACTAAACGAACTAAAAAAATATCAGGATCATCCATTACAATTGGATGGATCGGTTGATTTTGAAGAGTCTTTGAAAAGTAGAGACAATGAGATTATTTCAGTAGAGTCTATTGGAATAAAAGGAACGCTTGTGAATGAAAAAAATGAAGTGTACTATGTTGATTTAGTACTTACCACTTTATTAACACTTCCTTCATCACGCTCACTTGAACCAGTTGATGTAAAATTGACTATTCCTTTTTCTGAAATATACTTGCCGCCGGATTCAAATGTCTCTTATGAGTCATTTACGGAGGATGAAATAGTTGAAGAGTTGACTACAGACTCTCTTGACTTACAGAAACCAATCGAAGATGCTATTTTAACTAATAAACCTACTCAGGTTTATACTGAAGAAGAACGTCAGTCAGATACAATGCCTAGTGGTAAGGACTGGGATGTTCTAGGCGAAGAGCAATATCACGATCAGCCACATGGTGGCAAGGATAGTGAAGGTGACCCTAGATTTGCTGCATTGAAAGATCTTTTTAAAGATAACGATGAGTAGAATTTGAATCTAGAAATGAATCCTTTTAAGGAGGTGTGTTGGAAAATGGCAGTACCTAAAAGAAGAACATCTACTAGCAGAAAAGCAAAAAGACGTACTCATATCAAATTGGATCTTCCAAACATGAGCGATTGTCCAAATTGTGGTGAAGTAAAACGTAATCACCATGTATGCTCATCTTGCGGATTTTACGCAGGTAAAGAGGTTATCAGTAAAGACGCATAATCTTTATTAATAATTTTCAGATAACAATAGAAGAGTATTGAAAAAGCGTTTATGGGGATACTCATGAACGCTTTTTCTGATACAATCCTCGAAATAATAACTAGGAGTGAACGTTATAGGTACCTTGACGATCGATATCCCATTGATTCTGTTTTATATCTCACCGTTTGTCATCCTGTTTTTCTCGAAAAAATTGAATGCACAATTTAAACAGGTCAATGTTCCAATAAAAGTGGTTGATTTACTCATTCCTTATCTCTTAATACTTATTTATGCATTCGGAAGGATGTATTTGAACCTTAATCTGATTCCTTATATCATCATCATACTATCTATTTTGGGAATAGTGTTAGCCTCTTATGACACGTTCGTAAAACACGCGTTGACCGTTTATTTTTTCTTCAGATTGTGGTGGCGATATGTATTCCTTATATTAATGGTTAATTACATTGCAATTGGTGTTATTGCTGTGTATCAAATCGCCTTCTAATACACAAGATAGACTTATAGAGAGCTTCCTTAAGTACATTTCGCTAACTTAAGGAAGCTTTTTTTGTGCACAGAAATGTAAGGGCTTTTATTTCTTCATTACAAATGTGTATTATTTTCTAATATGAGGTGGTGGAAAGTGGGACATTGTGGTAGACTTGACCTTATAAGTGGGGAGAGGGGGTAGTGAAATGTTATTAGGCGAGTACAAGCATAATGTTGATGCAAAAGGCCGTTTAATTATACCGTCCAAATTCCGAGAGGATTTGGGAGAACGTTTCATTGTAACCCGAGGGCTGGATGGGTGTCTGTTTGGATATCCAATGCCTGAATGGACACTTTTAGAGTCCAAGCTCAAGCAATTACCACTTGCAAAAAAAGAATCAAGAGCATTCACGCGGTTTTTATATTCCGCAGCAACTGAATGTTCATTGGATAAACAAGGACGAATCAATCTCCCTAATCCTCTGATAAATCATGCTTCATTAGAAAAAACATGTTATATAATTGGAGTTTCTGATCGAATTGAAATATGGAGCGAAGAAAAATGGGAAGCTTTCTCAAATGATGCTAACGACTCATTTGAAGAAATTGCAGAGGAAATGATTGATTTTGGCTTTTAATAATGGGGGATCACAATGGCAGAATTTAAACATGATACAGTCTTACTAAAAGAAACAGTTGATGGATTAAACATAAAACCTGATGGGATATACGTGGATTGTACATTAGGGGGTGCTGGGCACACAGCGCTTATTTTAGACCAACTAAACGAGCAGGGGCATGTATTTGCCTTTGACCAGGACTTAACCGCGATTGACAATGCTAAAAACATTCTCAGAGATGAGGTCAGTGGAGGGAAAGTAACCTTTATCCACTCAAATTTCAGACACTTAAAATCTGAACTTGAAGCGAAAGGCATTAGTAAAGTAGACGGCATCTTGTACGACTTGGGTGTGTCTTCTCCACAGTTGGATGTTACCGAGAGAGGATTCAGTTACCATAATGATGCTAAACTCGATATGAGAATGGATCAGACGCAAGATTTAACGGCACATGAGATCGTGAATAATTGGGATTTTAATGATCTAGTCAGAATATTTTTCAGATATGGAGAAGAAAAGTTCTCTAAACAAATCGCCAGAAAAATCGAAGCCGCTAGAGAAGAAAGAACAATAGATACAACTCAGGAATTAGTCGATATCATCAAAGAAGGCATACCAGCCCCTGCAAGAAGAAAAGGGGGCCATCCAGCTAAACGCATTTTCCAGGCGCTTAGAATAGCTGTAAACGATGAATTAGGCTCACTTGAGGATTCACTTGAGGATGCTGTTGATATTTTAAATATTACTGGACGAATCAGCATCATTACGTTCCATTCACTGGAAGACAGAATCGTCAAACAATTATTTAAAAGCTATTCAAAATTACCCGATTTACCTCGTGGGCTACCAGTGATTCCCGAGCATGACAAACCAAAACTTAAATTGATCAATAGAAAACCGATCATACCGACAGAAGAAGAACTGGCAGAAAACAATCGATCTCGAAGTGCAAAACTGAGAATTGCAGAAAAACAGAACGATTGACCTGTCCTGGAAATTATAGAAAGGAGAAAAACCGATAATGATGAATGATAACTTAGCGAGACAACTAGAAAATGAACAGCAGCCGCTGCTGCAGCCAGAACCAACCAAGGAAGCTAAGAAAGTACATATAGGTAATCCACAGACTAAGGGTGTTACACGTCTGGAATCTGCTGTTATGAGCTTTTTTTCTATCGTTTTGTTTGGATTAGCGGTAGCACATATCGCATTATCAATGCAGGTGTCTACAGTTAATCGAACCATTCAGGATGTGCAGTCACAATCCGTGGTAACTCAAATACAAAATGAGAACTATGAACAAAAAGTTCAGGAGCTATCAAGATACGACAGAGTATACACTATCGCCAGAGACCACAACTTAGAAATGAATGAAGAACAAATCAGGAATGTATTTAGATGAAACAGCTAAAACGAAAAGTAAGAGAAAGCAGTCCATTTCGAAATAGAAAATCAATCGCTATTTTCATGTATATTCTTTGCTTTTTACTTTTTTTTTCATTGTTCTTTAGATTCACATGGATAATGGTCAAAGGAGAAGTAAACGGCGAGAACCTGCATTTAAATGTAGAAAGATTATATACTAGAAATAATATTCTACAGGCACGCAGAGGGTCTATCTTAGACAGAAATGGGAATCCGATAGCTTCAGATGCCACCACATACAAAATGGTGGCAGTCTTAACAGATGAGTGGTCTACACCAAACAGACCTCAGCATATCGAAGAGCCCCAAGATGTTTCTCAAATCTTGTCACGGCATATTGCAATGGGGGAAGAGGAAATTTACAATCGTCTGATTCTTGAAAACAAACAAGTTGAATTCGGGAACGCCGGAAGCAATTTGACCTATGAAACTATGAGTTCCATCAAGGATGAGTTGACTGAGGCTGGATTAACAGGGATTACTTTTGAAGAGAGTCGAAGCCGTCTGTATCCTAATGGCACGTTTGCTTCACATACAATAGGATTAGCTCAGACTAACGACGAAGAAGAGAATCAACTTCAAGGTGTTCTGGGAATTGAAAAAGAATATGATGATCTCTTAAGTGGAGAAAACGGATGGATAAGAAATCAGCGGGACCGATTTGGTTATGTCATTCCGGATCAGGAAATAGAAGAAGTTCTTCCTGAAAACGGGGAAGACATTAAATTAACTATTGATCGACGCATACAGATTTTTCTGGAAAGTATAGTAGAAGAGGTAAACAAGGAACACCAGCCTGAATATATAACTGCTAATTTAATGAATGCCAAAACAGGAGAAATTCTGGCAACTTCTCAACGTCCGACTTTTAACGCGACAACTAAAGAAGGCATAGATCAGTCCTGGCAGAATCTGCTAGTCGAATATACATTTGAACCCGGATCTACATTCAAGGTAATGACTTTAGCTGCTTCTATTCAGGAAGGGACGTTTCGTCCGAACGATTATTATAAATCTGGACAAATCAAGGTAGGCGGCGGGACTGTCCGGGATGTAAGGCGTGAAGGATGGGGAACCATCAGTCATTTAGAGGGTCTAGCTCGGTCAAGTAACGTATCGTTTGTTCATCAAGTTGAGGAAATGGGTCACGACACCTGGAAAACGTATCTGGACAATTTCGGCTTCGGTACTCGAACAGGAATTGAACTGCCAAGTGAAGCAAGCGGGAGTAACCCATACGAATGGCCGCTGCAAAAAATCAACACCTCTTTCGGACAGGGAATAGCTGTTACTCCAATACAAATGCTGAAAGCTTTCTCAGCTGTAACGAATGAAGGAACGATGGTTGAACCTCATTTGGTAATGGACTCCGAACAGGAAGAGAGAAATGAGTCACAGCAAGTGATTTCACCTGAAACTGCAGCACAAACATTGAATTACCTGAAGGAAACAGTCTATAGTGAAAATGGAACCGCTAGAGGGTATCAGATTGAAGGCTTTGAAATCGCTGCTAAGACTGGAACTGCCCAAATTGCAGATCCTGATACTGGAAGATATTTAAGTGGAACAGACAACCATATCTTTTCAGTAGTAGGAATGGCTCCGGCAGATGACCCGGAACTAATATTCTTTGTAACTGTTCAGCAGCCTGAATTGAATACAATCACGCATGGCAGTCAAGCTGTTCAGAAAATTTTCAACCCGGTAATGAAAAGAGCGCTGGAGTATTATTCAGCGGAAGATACATCAGTTGATGAGAATGAAACAGTCAATAACCAGATGACCAATTATATTGATGAGAATACTCATGTTGCAATTGAGCAATTGCAGGAATCTAACTACGACCACAGTGTGGTAGGGACAGGAGACCGAATTGTTCAGCAATTCCCTGTGCAGGAATCAGAAATAGATGATACGCAAAGAGTACTGCTTCTGACAAATGGGGCAATGACTTTGCCGGATCTGGCAGGCTGGTCAAGGAACGATCTTTTTAAATTAGCAGAATTGACCGGGATCGAATTGACAATTGAAGGAGAAGGTTTTGTTACTGAGCAAAATTTATCTGCCGGGTCGTTTATTGAAACGGGAACTGAAATAGTGGTACAATTATCATCGAATCAATAATGACTTAGGAGTGGACAAAAAAGTGGAGAGTGTAAGTTTAATACTGCCGTTGATTATCAGTGGGGTAATTGCGGTTGTTCTGATGCCGGCAGTAATCAATTATTTTAAGAAAAAGCAATTAGGTCAGACGACCAGAGAAGAAGGACCGTCCTGGCATGAAGCTAAGTCAGGCACACCGACCATGGGTGGCGTATCTATACTTATATCAGTTATAGTGACATCTTTGGCTTTCAGTATTTTTTATGATGTCAATCTGCTGTTAAATGCCTTACTAGTCTTTATCTTTCTAGTATTTGCCTTGATCGGCTTTATAGATGACTATATAAAAGTGGTCATGAAACGAAACTTAGGGCTGACGAGTCTACAAAAGCTTCTTGCTCAAATAGCAGGCGCCCTTTTATTTTATTTCGGAGTAAATAGTCTGATTTCAGTGAACGTCATTCAACTTCCGTTCGGTATTAGTCTGGATCTTGGACTTGTATACGGATTGTTCGTTCTGTTCTGGCTAGTCGGCTTCTCGAATGCGACTAACTTAACTGACGGCATTGACGGATTACTGGCAACTACGGGGACTGTAGCGTATGTCTCATATACCATTATTGCGGTTTGGCAAAATCAATGGGAAGTAGCGCTGTTTACTGCTTCAGTCGTAGGGGCTCTCATAGGTTTCTTTATATTCAACAAGAAACCAGCTAAGATATTCATGGGGGATGTCGGATCGCTAGCTTTAGGAGCAGGTTTAGCGGGAACATCTATCATATTAAATCAGGAATGGACGTTACTTCTGATTGGACTTATATTTGTCATCGAAACAGCCAGCGTCATGCTGCAGGTAACATCTTTTAAAACAAGAGGGAAAAGAATTTTCAAAATGAGTCCAATCCATCATCACTTCGAAATGAGTGGATGGGGAGAATGGAAAATTGTTATTATTTTTTCCTTGATTACTTTGGTTATGAGCACAATTGCTTTAATAATGATCTAAATGATTGAAACTGGTAGTAGATTTCTACTTCCAGTTTTTTTACATTCATAGTAAAATCAGTAGGGGACTCTACCTAATGAATGAGGAGTAGTGTGATGAAAATAGAAGACTATAAAAACAAACATATACTGGTATTAGGCTTAGCAGTCAGCGGGTATAGCGCAGCAAAAGTATTGCATGAGCTAGGAGCGACTGTTACTGTCAATGACTATAAAAATCTTGAAGGCAATGAAGAAGCGAATGAGTTAAATCGTTTAGGCATCAGGGTTATATCCGGTGGACATCCACTTAGTTTATTGGATGATTCTCTTGATATGATCGTAAAAAATCCAGGGATCCCCTACTCAAACCCATTGCTTGTAGAAGCACAAAAAAGAGAGATTCCTATACTGACTGATATTGAAATTGCGTACACAATAAGTCGGTCCCCTATCGTTGGCATCACCGGGACGAATGGGAAAACGACCACAACAAAAATGATTGAAGCCTTGTTACAGGCTGGAATAGGGACAGGTCATATCTATTCAGTCGGGAACATTGGGACACCCGCTGCAAGTGTCGCTTTGAAATCGCGACCCGAGGATACCTTATTAATGGAAGTCTCAAGTTTTCAATTGATGGGGACTGATACATTCAAGCCGAAAATTGCAGTCATTACAAATATCCATTCAGCGCATCTTGACTATCATGGATCCAGAAATGAATACGTTATGGCTAAAATGAATATAACAAAGAATCAGTCAGAAGATGATATTCTGATTTATAACCACGACCAATTAGAACTGACAGAACGGGTGATCAGCGAAAGCAATGCAACATTACTTCCCTTTTCCAGAAAAGAAGTATTAGATAAAGGGGTATATATCCACCATGACATGATTTATTTTAATCAGGAATCTGTCATGAAAACCTCAGATATCGTTATGCCAGGCAAACATAATCTTGAAAATGCCCTTGCGGCTATTGCAGTAGCCAAACTAAATAATGTAAGTAACCAGGCTATCGAAAAAGCATTCAAGCATTTCCACGGAGTCCCTCATCGCCTGCAGTTTGTCGATGAAATCAACAACCGCAAATTTTACAACGATTCTAAAGCAACCAATTCTTTAGCTGCAATAAATGCTCTGGAAGGATTCAATCAGAAAGTTATTCTATTAGCTGGTGGACTTGACCGTGGAGATAATTTTGAAGATCTGATTCCTGCTTTCAGAAAACATGTCAAATATCTGTATACATTTGGAGAAACAGCTCATAAATTAGCAGACATTGGTCAAGAGGCTGAGGTAGGCAGGGTAAAAGCATATGATACGTTAACAGATGCTGTAACAGAAGCCTATTCAAAGAGCGAGCCAGGAGATATTATTCTTTTATCCCCGGCATGTGCAAGCTGGGATGCTTATTCAAATTTTGAAGCTAGAGGTCAGGACTTTATTGAAAATTTAACTAAAATCAAAACGAGTACGTAAAAAGGGGAGTAAGCACTCAGTGCGTTTTTTATGAAAATATTAGTAACGGGTGGAGGAACTGGCGGGCATATTTACCCGGCCTTAGCCTTGATTAAAAGAATTAAAGAACTGCATCCAGACGCAGAATTTTTATATGTTGGAACGTATAGAGGGTTGGAAAGCACCATCGTTCCAAAACAGTCGATTACTTTTGAACCATTAAAAGTTGAAGGGTTTAAGAGGAGTTTAAATGTTAAAGGAATAGTTTATAACTTCAAGACCATCGGGTACTTTTTAAAAGCTATTCAAAAATCAAAAAAGATAATTAAGACATTCAGTCCCGATGTTGTTATAGGTACTGGTGGATATGTGAGTGCGCCTGTGTGTTATGCAGCAGCCAAAAGTGGGATACCAGCAATCATTCATGAACAAAACAGTGTAGCGGGCATCACCAACAAATTCCTGGCTAAATATGTGTCTAAAGTAGCTATCTGTTTCGAGGATGCACGGTCACAGTTTAAAGGAAATGAAAGTAAAGTTCATTTTACAGGAAATCCGAGAGCTCAGGAAGTCGCTCACATTAAAAAAAATAACAGTTTGGAACAATTTGGTTTAGATCCTAAAATGCCGACAGTTCTTATCTTTGGCGGGAGTAGAGGAGCTCATGCTATAAATGAAGCCGTAGTCAGTAATTGCAGGGCGTTAGTAAATGGAAGGTACCAAGTTCTATTTGTGACTGGCAAGGATCACCATGAAGCTATCCTCAAAAAATGGACCGATGAATGTGGTGAATTAGGTGATGCATCGACTATAAAAGTTGTGCCTTATATTGACAATCTGCCGGATGTATTTGCTTCAGTATCATTAGTTGTATCTAGAAGTGGGGCTACAACTTTAGCAGAGCTCACATCTTTGGGGGTCCCAAGCATTTTAATACCGAGCCCCAATGTGACGGAAGATCATCAGACACGTAATGCGAGAAGCCTGTCTGATGCTGGTGCTGCGCTCCTCATCAAAGAGACTGAATTAAACAGCCAGACATTCATTGAAAATATAAATAATCTAATGACAGACGAACCCCAAAGACAGATGATGAAGAATAAAGCGAAAGCGTTAGGTGTTCCAGATGCATCAGACAACCTGATCCATCTAATGTTAGAGTTGATAAGCAAGCAGGATTGAAATAGGAGAAGTGACCATGACACTAAAAGAGGAAAACAAAGGAGCACAAAATGATGGACGTAAAAATACATCCTCTTTTTCACGGCTGCCAGACGCTAAAATGATATATATCAAATGGAGTATGCTTGTATCCATATTTGTCTTAAGCATTTTACTCTCAGCTTATACTATCAGTCCGTATAGTAAAGTGAACGACGTATCTGTTGAGGGAACGAATGAAGTTTATGATCAGGAAGTCTTCGAAAGCAGTATGATCACGTCGGGAGACTCTTTGTTTACACTATTTAGAAATAGAGGCGACATCGAAAAGAGAATAGAAGAGAGTATTCCACAAATCTCTAATGCTAAATTAGGATTAACTGGATTGCAGACCGTTCAGATAACTGTTGGTGAATATCAGACAGTCGCTTACCTTCTGAATGAGGAGCGGTATTTTAAAATACTTGAAAATGGTGTGATTCTGGATGAGTCTCTTCCACGTATTACGTCTAATCAACCGGTCTTGACTCACTTTTCTCAAGGCCCCATTTTAGATCGAATGCTCGATGAATATGAAGAAGTGGAAGACAGCATAAAGAGTATTGTATCAGAAATCGAATTGATGGATAATGACAGAAATGAAATGCTGGTAAGAGTATTTATGAACGATGGAAATGAAGTGTTAGCGTCAATTCCCTCTCTTGCAGAACGATTAAACTACTACATTCAGATGAGAGAAACAGTTGGAAATGAACAGGGACTGTTTGATTTGGAGGCAGGAGCTTACTTCATCCCATTCAATTCAGAAGAATACGATGAATTCCAAGACGCTGAAGAAACAGAGGAAGCCGAAGAATAGGCTTTTGAAAAGGAAAAACGACTATGTATGGATGTCACATCTTCAGGGATGTGGCATTATTTTTATATTTAAAATATTTATAGTGACCAGCACAAGATGTTGTTACATAAAAGTAATCAAAAATACTGACAAATCAATAAATAGACTTCATTATCTCTCGGGGTTTATGGTAGAATAAAAAGTATCAATAGTTGAAAATCGGTCAGTTTAGACTGAATTTGATTATTGAAGAATGGGAGGTTTCAATAAAGTGAAGGATGGAATTTATTCAAGTTTAGATATTGGAACCACTTCAATAAAAGTCATTGTATCTGAAGTGCTAAACAGCAAGATGAATGTTATTGGAGTTGGAAGTGAAAAATGTAACGGAATTAACAAAGGTTTAATAATAGATATTGATGAAACTGCATTATCTATAAAGAAAGCAATCAAGCAGGCCGAGGAAAAGTCTGGGATACAGATAGACTCATTGATAGTTGGCGTACCTGCTACAAATGTTGAAATCAATCCTTTTCATGTTTCTGTTTCAGTTGAAAATGCATCTCAGGAAATTAACGATACATTATTAAAAAAGATTATTGAATTGATAAAATCAAAAAAAGTGCCAAATGATAAGACATTATTATCAATAATGGTGGAAGAGTTTCTAGTAGATGGATTTGATGGAATCAAAGATCCTAGAAAAATGGTCGGCGAACAGGTCGAGTTATACGGGACCTTACTTGCCGTTTCCAGAACGGTGTTACACAATATCAAAAAGAGTGTCAATAACGCGGGGTATGAAATCAGTGATTTGATTTTCCAGCCACAGGCAATGGCAGAACTTGTTATGTCTGAGGATGAAAGACGATTTGGTACAATTCAAATCGATCTGGGTGGCGGTCAAACATCTGCTTCAGCTGTCCATGATGAACAAGTGAAATATTCTACCATAGTGCAAGAAGGTGGAGAGAATATCACTAAAGACATCTCAGTTGTGTTAAATACGTCTTTGAGAAATGCAGAAAAACTTAAAAGAGAAGTTGGATACGCATACCGTGAAGGCAATCAGGAAAAAGATCAGGTGATCTCGGTAGAGGTTGTCGGTCAAGAAGGCAACATCGAGGTAAAGGAATCGTATATAGCTGAAATCATTGAAGCGAGATTATCTCAAATCTTTGATAAAGTTAAAAACGAACTGGAGGAAATCGGTGCATTTGATTTGCCTGGAGGAATCGTTATGACAGGTGGAACAGCCGCTATTCCAGGTGTGGAAGAACTTGCTGAAGATATATTTGAAGTAAATGTTAAAACGTATATACCTGATTTTATGGGCGTACGCTACCCTTCATTCTCAAATGCTATAGCTCTAGTACATTCCAAGGCTAAAATGGATGAATTATCACGAGTGATGAATCATATGATTTTAAATAAGGAGTATGCTCAAGCTGCCAGCCAGTCTAAGGATACGCAAGTACCGACTGCTAAATCACCAAAAAACAGTAGCAATCACGAGAAAAAAGAAAATGAATCACTATTTGAAAATATAAAAAGCTTCTTTTCTAATTTTTTTGAATAATAATGAGAAGGCTATACAGGAGGAAAAAGAATGGAATTAGGATTTGATTCTGCAATATCTAATGGAGCAATTATAAAAGTTATTGGTGTCGGTGGCGCCGGCGGTAACGCTGTCAACCGCATGATCGAAGACGACGTGCAGGGTGTTGAATTTATCGTAGCCAATACAGATTTGCAAGCACTGGACATGATGAGTGCTGAAACTAAAATACAATTAGGGCCAAAATTGACAAGAGGATTAGGCGCAGGAGCCAATCCTGAAGTTGGACGAAAGTCTGCTGAGGAAAGTGAAGAAGCACTTGCTGAAGCCTTAAAAGGAGCTGACATGGTATTTGTCACTGCCGGAATGGGTGGCGGTACTGGAACCGGAGCTGCAGGGATTGTAGCCAGAATTGCAAAAGAACAAGGCGCCTTAACTGTTGGTGTCATTACTAGACCGTTTACTTTCGAAGGACCGAAAAAGGGACGTTTTGCAGCCGAAGGAATTGCGTCAATGCGCGAACACGTCGATACCTTAGTCACAATTTCAAACAATCGCTTACTTGAAATCGTAGATAAAAAGACGCCTATGATGGAAGCGTTCAGAGAAGCAGATAACGTCTTGAGACAAGGTGTGCAGGGGATATCTGACTTGATCACTAACCCAGGCTACGTAAACCTTGACTTTGCCGATGTTAAGACCGTTATGGAAAATCAGGGATCTGCTTTAATGGGTATCGGTACAGCTACTGGTGAGAACAGAACAGCTGAAGCAACTAAGAAAGCTATCTCTTCTCCACTATTGGAAATTTCTCTTGATGGTGCAGAGAATGTCCTGTTAAATATTACAGGTGGATCTGACTTGACGTTGTTTGAAGCACAGGATGCATCAGATATCGTTTCTGCGGCAGCTACCAACGATGTGAACATCATCTTTGGTACATCTATCAATGAAGACTTAGGTGACGAAGTCGTTGTAACTGTAATCGCTACTGGAATAGATGCTGAGAGTAAACCGCAGCAAAAATCTGCTCCAGCTAAAAAGACTGCTAAACCTGCTTCTAAAGAATCTGAAAAAGATCCATTTGGAAACTGGGATATCAGAAAAGAACCAAACTTAAGAGACAGACACAATGCTGACTTAGATGAGAAAGCTGAAAACAAAAAAGAAAATTCGTCTAACAACTTATTTGCTAGAGATGAAGAGTCAGAGAATACAAACGAAGAAATGGATACTCCGCCTTTCTTCAGACGACGACGCAAATAATAGTCACTGGAAAGGAAGAGTGTTGTGAGTATTAAAGAAAAATTAAATGACTACTTTTCTCTAAATGATTCGGATACTGATAATGAAGAAGAAGCATCAGAGAGAAAACCGTTAAAGCAAAGTAATAAATTAGCGGAGACAGTGGCTCCTCAACGAACAGATAGCAATGAGATGAGAAAATCATCTCATCAGAATATCGTTGCTATCAACCACCAGCAAGCGCTGAAAAAACCTAGAATTAAGGTGATGGAACCAAGATTATATTCAGATGTTCAGTCAATTGCTGATATATTATTAAATAATCAGTCAGTGATCCTTAACTTCAGACGAATGGAAAAAACGCAGGCAACAAAAATGATTGATTTCTTAATGGGCACCACTTATGCAATCAAAGGGGATATTCAGCGTCTAGGCGAAGAAATATTTATCTGTACCCCTCAATCATTTGAGGTAGATGGGGCAGAATTACAGGCTTTAAAAAATAACGAGTACTAATGAGAATGGAGCTTCCAAAATTAAATGTTAGTCCAATTATTGCCAGCTTTATATAGATTAATTATGCAGGGATTGCAAATTTACAGAATAGCGTTGATCGTTTATTTCCTTCTGTCATGGATGCCTGGTGGGTATCAGTCTGGACTGGGGCAGTTCCTTATCCGTATTTGTGAACCCTATGTAGGTATTTTCAGACGATTTGTACCGCCAATTGGAATGTTAAGTTTAGCGGGAATCGTTGCATTCTTTGCATTGAATTTTATTGAATACGGAATTACCGCTCTATTTCAATTGATGTTAAATCTACTATTACAGTTTGGATGAGATAGTGATGGAAAATATATATCAGCATTTTAGAGAAGAAGAAAAACGGTTTATTGATCAGATCTTAGACTGGCTTCATCAGGTTGAAATGCAATATACGCCGTATCTGACTCCTTTTTTGGATCCCAGAGAACAGTACATTGTGGAATCTGTTGTCGGTCAGTATGATGACGTTCAGTTAAATGGGTATGGTGGATATGAGGCGGCTGAACGCAAGCGCCTCTATCTTTCGCCTGCTTACTTTGAACCGGAACAGAAGGATTACGATATCAAAATAGCAGAGATCAGATATCCAAAGAAGTTTGCAGACTTATCACACGGCAAAATCTTAGGTACGCTAATGGGATCTGGCATTGAACGTAACACAATTGGTGATATCGTGACAGATGGTGAACGCTGGCAATTCTTCGCAGAAGGAGCGATCATGGATTTCCTTATATCTTCTATAGATAAAGTGGGGAATATCACGATTCAATTGGAAGAAACAGACTATACAGACATTATTTTACCTAAAGACTCATGGGAAGATAGGGACGAAATTGTATCATCCTTGAGACTGGATGTGGTTCTCGCAAGTGCATTTAATATTTCCAGACAAAAATCAAAAGAATTGATTGCATCCAGAAAAGTTAAAGTAAACTGGAATGAAACCGAACGTCCGGATAGTGTCCTTGGAATCTATGATGTTATTTCAATACGAGGGTACGGGAGAATAAGGTTACAGTCTATTGAAGGAAAAACAAAAAAAGAAAAAATCAGACTTTCTCTTGGTGTGTTAGACAGAAACAGTTAATATAGTCTTGAGTTAAGCATTTAGATTTATTATACTAGAGGCACTGAAGCCTTAATAAATTATGGAGGTATTATTTCATGGCATTGACACCACTGGATATACATAATAAAGAATTCCCCGTCAAGATGAGAGGGTATGACCAGGATGAAGTAAATGACTATCTTGATCAGATCATTAAAGATTATGAAATGCTTTTGAAACAAAAGAAAGAAGCAGAAAAGAAGCTAAGTTTTGCTGAAGAAAAACTGGCAAACTATGATCAGATGCATGACTCATTAAATAAATCGATTCTTGTTGCTCAAGATGCTGCAGACCGTTTGAAAAAGAACGCTGAGAAAGAAGCAGAAATGATTACGAAAGAAGCGAAGACTGAAGCTGGTAATGTCCAGCACGAAGCTGAGAATCACGCTGATGAACTACTCAAAGATGCTGTCTACAAAGCCAGACGTATCGAACAGGAAACAGAAGAATTAAGAAAACAAAGTCGAATTTTCAGACAAAGACTACAATTAATGATCGAATCACAGTTGGAACTAGTAAAAAAAGATGAGTGGGATGATATCTTACAACCACCTACCTCAGAACAACCTGAAACAGATACATTAAATGAAGTCAAAGAAGAACTGGATAACAAGAACAGCGAAGAAGATAGCCATGCTGGGTCAGAAATGGAAGAAACAGATTCACAGGACTATGAAGAAGGCATGATACCAGCAGTAGAACTGCCTGAAGTAAAATAAAATTTTTGACTTGAAACATGATTTTAATGGATACTTTACAGAGAGTCAACGTGCGCTGAGAGTTGATAAGTAGAAATTGAAATAATCATTCAAGTAAACTGTTGCTGAATCAAGTAAGCTGCGGCGTCGCTCTGCGTTAAGGAGATTAAGGAAAAGCAGGATTCTCTGTTTTTCGAATTAAGGTGGTACCGCGAAGATTTCGTCCTTTAGGATGAGGTCTTTTTTTAATATAAAAAGATAGGGTGAGAATATGGAAATCAAAGAGACATTAAATTTATTAAAGACAGACTTCCCGATGCGCGCAAACCTTCCCAACAAGGAACCTGAAAGACAGAAAGAATGGGAAGAATCAGATATCTACAACAAAAGACAAGAATTGAATAAAGATAAACCTTCATTTATCTTGCATGACGGTCCTCCCTATGCGAATGGGAATATACACATTGGTCATGCACTGAATAAAATTTCAAAAGACATCATTGTCAGATACAAGTCGATGTCTGGATTTAGAGCACCTTATGTACCTGGATGGGACACACATGGTTTGCCTATCGAACAGGCGTTGACGAACACTGGCGTTGATAGAAAATCGATGTCCGTTGTTGAATTCAGAAAGTTATGTGAAGACTATGCCTGGGAACAAATCGAGAAGCAGCGTACAGACTTCAAACGATTGGGTGTTGCTGGAGAATGGGATAACCCTTATGTAACCTTAACAAAAGACTACGAAGCGGAACAAATTCGTGTATTTGGTAAAATGGCAGAAAAAGATTATATCTACCGTGGACTAAAACCGATTTACTGGTCACCTTCAAGTGAGTCAGCGCTGGCAGAAGCCGAAATTGAGTATCATGATGTGCGGTCACCCAATATATATGTTGCTTTTAAGGTGAATGATGGCAAATCATTATTAGATAATGACACCTCATTTATCATTTGGACAACTACCCCTTGGACATTGCCTGCCAATCTAGCGATCGCAGTAAAACCAGATGCACGCTATGCGGTTCTTGAAGCAGATGGCAGAAAATTTGTTGTTGCCTCAGATATGGCTGAAGATATTGCAGAGACTTTAGAATGGGAAAAGGTCACTCTGATCAAAGAAGTTGATGGGAAAGATTTGGAAGGAATGACTGCGAAACACCCGTTTTATGACCGTGACTCACTGCTTATTCTAGGCGATCACGTTACGTTAGAAGACGGGACAGGATTAGTTCATACGGCTCCTGGACACGGGGAAGATGACTTTATTGTCTGTCAGAAGTACCAGCTTCCAGTCCTGTCACCAGTAGACGGAAAAGGGTGTTTCACTGATGAAGCGCCTGGCTTAGAAGGCGTCTTTTACGATAAAGCAAATAAAACAATCACTGAGTGGCTGGAAGAGAATGACGCTTTACTCAAACTTGATTTCTTTACACACAGTTACCCACATGACTGGCGTACTAAGAAACCAGTTATTTTCAGAGCAACACCTCAATGGTTTGCTTCGATCAACAACTTTAGAGAAGACATTCTTAAAGCTGTTCAAGAAGTGGACTGGTTACAGCCATGGGGTATGCAGAGAATATTTAACATGGTTAGAGATCGTGGGGACTGGGTAATCTCACGTCAGCGCGCATGGGGAGTACCTCTACCTATTTTCTATGGTGAAAATGGAGATTCTATTATTACTCCAGAAACAACAGAACATGTGGCGAAATTGTTTGAAGAGCATGGATCTAATATCTGGTTTGAAAAAGAGGCTGCAGATTTGTTGCCAGAAGGCTTCTCACATCCGTCTAGTCCTAATGGTGTGTTCACTAAAGAAACAGATATCATGGATGTATGGTTTGACTCTGGATCTTCTCATCATGCAGTATTGCGTAAGAGAGATAACTTATCGTTCCCTGCTGATTTATACTTGGAAGGGT
Source organism: Alkalibacterium sp. (assembly GCA_020832185.1). Taxonomy (GTDB): domain Bacteria; phylum Bacillota; class Bacilli; order Lactobacillales; family Carnobacteriaceae_A; genus Alkalibacterium. The sequence continues at coordinate 289,622 of JAFIFE010000014.1, read as the reverse complement.
CAGATCAATATAGAGGCTGGTTTAACTCCAGTATTACTACGTCAGTAGCCATAAATGGAGTGTCTCCATATAAAGCCGTCCTGTCTCAAGGTATGGTTTTAGATGGGAACGGCAAAAAAATGAGCAAGTCGATTGGGAATGTCATTGACCCTAACAAGGTCATCAAACAAATGGGCGCAGATCTTATTCGTCTCTGGGTTTCCAGTGTCGATACGCAGTCTGATGTCAGAGTAAGCATGGATATATTGAAACAGGTATCTGAAATTTACCGTAAAATCAGAAATACGATTCGCTTCCTTATCCAGAATACGGAAGATTTTGATATCAAAAAAGACGGCGTTGCTTACGAAGATTTAAGACCTGTCGATCAGTATTTGATGAATCGTTTGAATCAGACAGTCAAAAATGTAACAGATGGATACGAACGCCATGTCTTTTCTGATATTTTCAAGGAAATTAACCAGTTCTGTACAGTAGACGTATCAAACTTTTATGCTAATTTCTCGAAAGATGTTTTATATATTGATGCACCAAATGATTATAATAGAAGAGCCATGCAGACGGTTTTCTATCACATAATCAGAGATTTAACAAAAGTATTAGGCCCGATTCTACCTCATTCAGCTGAGGAAATGTGGACATATCTTCAGGAGGACGAGAAGTATGTTCAGTTATCTGAGTTCCCTGAAGTGAAATCTTACGCTAACGAATCAGAGGTACTGGAGAAATGGAATGCATTTATGAAGTTCCGTGATAAAGTCCTCAAGGCAAATGAAGTAGCTAGAGAAAATAAAATAATCGGTAAAGATTTCGAAGCGAAAACGACTGTTTATGCTTCCAGTGAAGTTAGAGCTTTAATTGATTCACTGAATAGTGATATCCGTCAAATATTGATTGCCTCTGAACTAACGTTTAAAGACTTATCTGAACAACCAGATGATGAATCTATTTTAGAGTTCGAAGGAGTATCAATTAAAGTAGAACGCATGTCTGGAGAAGTGTGTACACGCTGCCGTATAACTTCAGAAAACACAGTGCAAATTTCTGATGAAGAGCACCTGTGTCAGCGTTGTCACGACATTTGTGAATCACATTACCCTGAAGTTTTATCTAAATAAACAAGTGAAACCGACTGATAATCCACCAACGCAGAACTGAGGCGATGATGGATTATCAGTTTTTTTTGTAAAAATAACAACAGAATCTTGATTTAAAGCGTTTTCTTTTGTATAATTTTATGTGTAATGGAGGTTTGATTGAAAGCTTAGTTACTTAATCGATTTATAGGTATATTGGATTTCTGTTGCAATTATGAAGTAGGAGGAATAAGTAAATGGTACAAGGTAAAGTAAAATGGTTTAACGCTGAAAAAGGCTTCGGATTTATTGAAGTTGAGGGACATGAAGATGTATTTGTACATTTCAGTTCAATCGACAGCGAAGGATATAAATCTTTAGATGACGGTCAAGAAGTAGAATTCGAGATTGTTGATGGAGACAGAGGTCCTCAAGCAGCTAACGTAACTAAAATATAAAAAAACGTCCTCAAGAGAAATCTTGAGGACGTTTTTATTTTTATCTTGCTTCACTTATTATAATCTGCTGGCGATTAGATCGTATATGAATACGATTAGAATAGCACCAACAATAGCAGGGACAATAAAGAATCCACCTAACTCAGGTCCCCATTGGAATAAGGCATGTCCTGCCCAAGCTCCAATAAAGCCGATAATAATATTACCAATAATACCGCCAGGAACATCTGTACCGACAATTGCTTGTCCGATTGCTCCAATCACTCCACCTACAACTAGTGACCATATAAATCCTAACATATCTATCTCTCCTCTTTCTGTTAAATTACTTACATTATTAGTATAAGCAATCGTCACATTTTATTCAAATATTAGCACTTGAGGAAAGATAAGATACTATTAATTAGGAACGTTTTTCAGCAGGCGGTTCAGTGAGTTGCAGTAGCTGATCTTTCAAACGGCTTTCAAGTTGCTGTAGTTGTACCTCTGCTTCTTTACGTTTAGAGCGGCCTTCACGTTGAATTGACAATGTTTCTTCAAGCGTTTCAACCAAATCAGCTTGGGTTTTCTCAAGCGTCTCAATATCGATGATCCCGCGTTCATTTTCATGTGCCGTTTCGATAGAGGACTGTTTTAACATTTCAGAGTTCTTAGTTAATAAATCATTAGTTGTCTGAGACACTTGTCGCTGCGCAGTCACTGCTTCCTTTTGACGCAAGAGAGTAAGGGCAACCACTATCTGGTTTTTCCATAAAGGAATAGCTGTATTGATAGAGGTCTGGATTTTCTCGCTTAAGGCCTGATTGGTATTTTGAATCAGGCGGATTTGTGGAGCTTGCTGTATAGTCATCTGACGAGCTGTTTTCAAATCGTAGACGCGTTTATCAAGTCTGTTCAGGAACTGATTCAAGTCATTGACTTTTTGTACTTCCATCTGATTTCCGCTTGTTTCTGCGTGTTGAACAGCCTGTGGAATCACTTCAGTGCTTAATTCGTCGATTTTCACTTCACCTGCAGCTATATAGACATTTAAAGCTTCGAAGTATTCATAATTTTTCTGATATAAGTCTTCGAGCATGACATTATCTTTTAATAACAGTTCGCGCTCCTTATCGAGTTTGACAGCTATTTTATCTACTTGCGCACCAATTTTCTGATATTTAGCAGTGGTTTCATAAATTGATCGGTTGATTTTCCGGAACATTTTCTTGAAGATATTTTTGTTATCAGCCTTTAGTTCGTTTGGATCTGCTTCTTTTAAACGAAACATCAAGTCGTTCAATGTTTCGCCAATATGGTTAGTTTCCTGATTTTGAACATGATTCAGGACGGAGTGTGAAAAATCCCCGAGTTTCTGCTGAGCTTGCGCTCCGTAATTCAGTAAAGCATCTGTATCTGATGTATCAATTTGCTTAGCTAGCTCATAAGCCTGTTTTTTTCTATTGTCACTTAAACTATCGATCATTTTCTTTACTTCAACTTGTTGCAGGCTATCATTTTTTTTATCTGTGTCTTGTTTGTCCAGAGACGTCTGACCAAAAGGGTTAGATAACAAGTCATCGATTTCGGTCGATTTGATTGAGTCAACATTTTCAGTTTCTTTTTTCGACATAGTAACAGCTCCTTAAATACTCATCATATTATAGTTTTTTGTCTAAAGTACGTTTAGCTAATTCGATTTCGACATCCAGATCCTGAATATCGTCCTCTTTAAATTCTACATAATCTTTTACAATCTGTTCGCACATCTTATCAATAGTAGCAGCAGATTTTTCTAAAATATCATAAGTGGCTTTGCTCTTGGCTTTATGATTGTCAATTTCCACGTATTTGTTTACTAAATCAGACAGCGAAGGCAAGTGGACATATAGAAACTGATCAACTTCGTGCAATCTGTTCGGCTCATTAGCGATTTCTTTAAATAAAGCTTTAGACAAGCCAACCGTGTTATTTCTATTTTCGATTGCTTTAAGTTTGCCGGACTTCGACATATTCGTCTCAATTGTCATGACCTGCTCTTTGGCTTTGTGCATTGTTTTTCTGAAGTACTGAATATCTTCTTTCGAAAGACCTTTAGAGGTGTAAAATGCTTCTTTTTCCTGTGTAAGACGGGGCAATTTATGGCTGCCGGTTTTAGTAGACGAGCTCCTGCTGTTATATTTTTTTAACATAAAGACACCTGCTCCTATACTTAATAGTAGGGCTACAACCCCGTTAAGATCAAATCCTAAAAGTAAAACAAAAATGAAAAGACTGGCCAGTACCGTTATAATGTAAATCAAAGATGTATATAGTGTTGATTGTTTCATGTGTGATCCTCCATTCTGGTGAAACGATGACTTATTATAACTATATAGTATCACAAATGATCGAATAAATTACATAGGACCTAAGATGGATTTACCAAATTGTTATGAATGGAAATCAAGATGAAAATTACCGGGAAATGAGGTATGATAGGTCAATAAGCGAGGAGTGAACTTATGGAATTCTATGAAGAAACAGTTGAAGATAAATCAATTTATAAAGGGAATGTTACAGAGTATACGGTACAGAAAGTGAAGCTGCCAAATGGAAAAATCGCTCAGAGAGAAATTGTAAAACACGCGGGAGCAGCTGCGGTCATTCCATTTACTGATGATGGGCGACTTGTCTTAGTCAAGCAATATAGAAAAGCCATCGAAAATGAGAGTGTGGAACTTCCTGCAGGGTTAAAAGATGCAGATGATGAGTCCGGACTAAGTACAGCAAAAAGAGAATTAGAAGAAGAAACGGGCTTTAGAGCTAAAGAATGGAGTTTTGTCACATCCTTCTATAGTACGCCAGGATTTACTGATGAATTTCTTGAAATTTATGAAGCCTCAAATCTTCTTCTGGTGGATGAGCCTTTGCCTCAGGATGAAGATGAAAATGTAGAGGTTATAATAGCTACATACGATGAAGCATGGTCTTTGTACGAACAAGGGCTGTTGAGGGATTCTAAAACTGTATTTGCATTATTTTACTGGAAAATGAAAAGACAGATGACAAACGAGTAAGGATGGGAGCTATGTCTTCAAGAAGTGAACTGAAAAAACAAAAAGAATTAGAACTGAAAAGAGAAAGAAAAGAACAGAGAATAGAAAAATCAGAAAGCCGAAAGAAAGAACGCAAGCTCTCTAAAGTGGGGCGAACGTCTAAAAAAAGACTAAATGAAATGGAGAAGTATAGGAAGATCGAAAGACAACTGACATTAGCTATCGTGATCGTTGCACTGCTGCTGATCATAGTACTGGCGTTTGTTTTCTTTATCTGATCTTTTTACACCTCCATCTATCGAAAGGGTTGTATGATGAAAATAGGTATTATTGCCGCAATGGAACAGGAAATTAGAGTACTGACTGATCAGCTGACTGATCTGGTACAGACAACGATTGCGAATCAAACATTTTATAAAGGAAAAATCGATCAGACACCTGTAGTACTCGTTCAATCGGGTATTGGAAAGGTCAATGCAGCGATTGCTGCTGCATTACTTGTCGATCACTTCGAGGTCAATGCTATTATTAACACAGGATCGGCTGGCGGAATAGGCAAAGGACTCAGCGTAGGGGATTTAATTATATCCACAAGTCTTACTTATAATGATGCAGATGCCAGAGCATTCGGATATGTGTATGGTCAAATCCCTCAAATGCCGGAAACGTATTTGGCGGATGAGGCTCATATCTCCCTACTGGAAGAAGCCGCTCGCTCAAGTCATTGGGAGGTCAAAAAAGGGTTGATCGTTACAGGGGATTCTTTTATAAGTAATAAAGAAAGAATAGAAGAGATCAAAGGCCATTTCCCCGAAGCTTTAGTGACGGAGATGGAAGGAGCTGCTATCGCCCAGACCTGTTATCAGTTCAATATCCCATTTGTCGTTGTCAGAGCAGTATCAGATGTGGCTGACGAAGATGCATCTGTCTCTTTCAATGAGTTTATCGAGCTCGCAGGTAAAAAATCTGCCCAAATGGTGCTTCAATATCTTCGCCTTGTGAAAAACTAAGTATAAACGGCTCCTATTTATTGAATCGTATTCTGAAGATTCGTTTCTTTAAATACTGACAGGAATTGTTACAAGGGGCCTAATTCTATAATATGCTGTTCTTTCTTTCTCAGTTGAACTAACTGTAGAAAGGGGAACAGCTTTTTTGTTCCACACATCTTCTTAAATATCTTTTGTGAAAGATTGCATTTGCGGAATGTATCCGATATAATGCTAAAGAGAATGATAATCATTCTCAATTAAACCAAGTGTCAATGTGTAAAGGATCGTGTGAAATGAGTTCAACAAAACGGAAGACTCCGGTAGTGATTTACAGTTCACTCATGTTACTACTGATCGGCATATCAGTCGTTTCCCTTTTTACGGGTGTCCAGGATATATCTATAAGAGATATTTTTCAGTTAACAGAGGTTCAGAAACTCGTGTTGGTCACTACTCGTATTCCAAGAACAATCAGTCTGATATTAGCCGGGAGCACACTTGCTGTCTCGGGATTACTGATGCAGCAGCTCACACAAAACAAATTTGTATCACCTACAACAGCAGGGACTATGGCAAGTGCCCGCTTAGGTATAGTTGTTGCCATGATTTATTTTTCTCACACCACTCTTAGTCAAAAAACGGGTGTCGCTTTTCTGTTTTCTCTCCTGGGGACATTTGTTTTCACATTATTTATCAGGACCGTCAAGAATAAAAAAGCAGTGATGATTCCGTTAGTCGGATTAATGTTCGGGAATATAGTTAATTCACTCAGTACATATCTGGCTGTTCAGTATGAAATAGTCCAGAACGCTTCATCCTGGATGCAGGGGAATTTCGCTCTGATTTCGTCAAATAATTATCAGCTTCTGTTTTTATCAGTTCCTTTATTTTTAATAATTTACTTGCTTGCTCATTATTTTACGATTATGGGCCTTGGAAAAGATGTGTCTACAGAATTAGGTATCCCTTATGCATTGTTAGAGCTGATAGGGATTACAGTGGTATCACTTGCGACATCAGCTATTATTTTGACGGTCGGAAGTATTCCTTTTGTAGGGATAGTGATTCCAAACCTAGTGTCACTGTCAAAAGGAGATCACTTTGGAAAAATACTTTTTCCAACTGCCTTTTTCGGAGCGTTGTTTTTACTGTTTTCAGATATTCTGTCACGCACACTAATATTTCCATATGAGATTCCGATCAGTCTGATTATAGGCGTCGTAGGAAGCGTGCTGTTTTTATTTTTACTGCTTAGAGGTGAATCTCAATGAAACGCACTAAAAACAACCTCATTTTTGTGATGCTCATGAGCAGCATTATTCTTTTTGTTTATTTGTATTTAACAGTCAATACTCGAGGACACTTTGCCTTTGCCTTTAGATTACGCAGCCAGAGAATCATTCCATTCTTTCTGGTCGGGTTCAGTTCGACTGTAGCGACCATAGTATTTCAGACAATGACTCAAAACGTCATATTGACACCCAACATCATTGGCCTGGATTCACTATATATCCTGCTTCAAACGGTCGTTTTCTTCTTTTTCGGACTAAATCATATCCTCGTCACTAATCATCATGTGAATTTCATTGTCAGTCTTCTGTTGATGATAGGAGGCAGTATGGGATTATTCTGGCTATTCTTTAAAAAATACCCAGGGAAGATTTACCTGATGCTGATGACGGGGCTAATTCTAGGCACTTTTTTCAGTAGTTTTACTAATTTTTTACAAGTTCTGATTGATCCTAATGATTTTGAAAGCTTATTCGCCAGAACAATTGCCAGTTTCAATCGAGTAGATGTAACCTTAGTGACTATTTCTCTGGTTATTACCATCCCTATACTCTTTTACCTCTTCAAACAAAGTGCGACATTAGATATTTTACACTTAGGGAGAGCATATGCTTTAAGCCTGGGGATACAGGTCGACCAGTATTTTCTGAAACTGTTTATCCTGGTGAGTGTTTTAACAGCTGTTTCGACTGCTTTAGTAGGGCCCGTTTCATTCCTTGGGTTTATAGGAGCCAACATTTCTTACCGGTTATTTAAAACCTACAGGCATTCCATTCTTTTCTTAGGTGGAAGTCTGATTTCAGTGTTCTTTATCCTATCCGGACAAATGCTCGTGGAACATGTATTCAAACTGCAAACGACATTAGGGGTTATTATTCAATTCGCCGGGGGTATTTACTTCTTAATTATATTACTTAAAGAGAGGACTAACTAATCATGATGGAAGTCGAAAATCTAACGAAAAGCTATGGCGAAACCATTGTAGTAGACAACGTCAGTCTTTCGATTGAAAAGGGAAAGCTGACTGCATGTATTGGTCCAAATGGAGCCGGAAAGAGTACACTGCTGGAAATGATCAGTCGATTGATTTCTCAAGATACCGGACAAATATATATAGATGGAAATGAGGTCAAAACATGGAAAAGGGGAGAATTTGCCAAGCGTTTATCAGTGCTGAAACAAACCAATCAGATGAATGTCAGACTGACTGTTAGAGAACTAGTCTCGTTCGGCAGGTTTCCCTATACTAAAGGGCGCCTTAACGCTCACTGTCATGAAGTGATCGATAATTCTCTAAATTACTTAGGATTAATAGACTTACAGAAACGTTACATCGATACACTTTCAGGTGGACAGCTTCAACGAGCATTGATAGCAATGGTTCTGTGCCAGGATACAGATTATATTCTGCTGGATGAACCCCTGAATAATCTTGATATGAGTTTTGGTGTTCAAATGATGAGCACGCTGCGTCGTTTGGTGGATGAGCTGGGGAAAACAGTCATTACAGTTGTTCACGATATCAACTTCGCGGCAAGCTATGCCGATAATATTATCGCCATGAAAGATGGAAAACTATTTGCATCAGGATCCACAGATGACATGATAACGAAATCCGTTCTGGATGATTTATACGGGATGGATGTAGAGATTATTGAAAGTAAAGGAACAAAATATTGTTTGTACTACACTTAAAAAATAGAATAGGAGATAAACAAATGAACAGAACATATCTATTAAGATGGGGCGTATTATTCAGTGCACTTGTATTAGCTGGATGCGGAGATAGTCAAGGAACAGAAAATGAAGGGGCCAATCTAGACAACGAAGTAGAGCAGATAGAAGAAAGTGTGCCAGATAACGAAACGCAAAACGCCACAGTGACTATAGAAGATGCGGTTGGAAATAATGTTGAAGTCCCGCTTGATCCTGAACGAGTTGCCGTTTTCGATAATGGCCAGCTCGACAATATGGCTGCATTGGGATTGGAAGATCGGGTCGTATTAACAGCCTCGCCTAATCTGCCTGAGCATCTTTCTTATTTTGAGGACACAGACGTTGCGGGAAGTTTCTTTGAAATCGATATGGAGGTAACGAATGCCGCGCAACCTGATTTGATTATAGTGGCAGGGCGTTCCAGTGCTGCCTATGACGACCTGGCTGAAATTGCCCCTACAATTGATTTAAGTAACGACTCTACCCAGTATATTGAATCGATCAGCAGTAATTTGACTCGATTATCCGATATTTTTGATTTAGGGAACACGTCAGATGACATCATAGAAGAACTGGAAACGCAATTGAGCGAATTAAATGCACGTGCGGAGGCATCTGAGCTGACAACGCTTGTCTCCATGTACAACGAAGGATCATTATCTGCTTATGGTCCTGGATCCCGTTTTGGTGTGGTGCATGATGCATTCGGATTCCAGCCGGTAGATGATGGCATAGAGCAATCGAATCATGGGATGGAGATAGCCTATGAGTATGTTCTATCAATGGATCCAGATATTATTTTCCTGATTGATCGTACAGCTGCAATTGGCGGAGATGCGACAGCCGAGCCAGTTGAAGAGAATCCGATCATTCAGCAGACTAGCGCTTATCAAAGCGATTCGATCCATTATTTATCCCCTTCAGCGTGGTATCTGGCAGAAGGTGGAGTAGAAACATTCAAAATCATGATGCAGGAAGTTAGTGAAGCAATCGAATAGAAAAGCAGACAAAGAGGGATAGCGACTTTATCGTACTCTTTGTCTTTTTTTGCTACAATAGATAATAATGACCTATTAGGAGGACATTATAGAACATTATTTCAAACAAGAGGACTTTACTATTTTTACAGTTGAAGGGCTTGAGGAAAGAATGGCGCTGATTAGAGAAAAAAATTCAACCAGTCTTTCAGTCAGTGGGTGACACCTTTATAGAAAGAGTCAATGCACATACCGACTTTGAAGGGGAGTTTCATATTGCCCAGCATAGAAGACGCTCGACCAACCCTCCCGAATCAACATGGTCTGCTTTTAACGGGAATAAAAGAGGGTACAAAAAGTATCCACACATACAATTAGGCATTAACACTGATCACATTTTTATGTTCTTATCACTAATAGATAATCCTAAACATGAAAAAGGAATGGGGACTTATTTACTTGAGAATAAAAAAGCGTTCAGTCATTTATCAGAAGATTTTTATGTGTCCGGCGATCATACTCGTCCAGATATTGAACCGGCATCTCCTGATGTTATCGAAAAGACATTAAATCTGCTGATCCAGGTAAAAAAGGCGAATTCATGATTGGCAAAGTATTAACACAACAAAGTAGCGAAATGGGTCAGAAAGAGTTGCAGCGTCGGTTCTTTGAAGAGACACTGGATAATCTTCTTCCTATTTACAGACAATTACTGACTGTTTATTTCAGTCAGGAAACTCATTAAGGTACAGGGGGGAAAAAATGAAAACGGAAAAAGAAAAAATGGTTGCAGGAGAGTTGTACCGACCAAGTGATCCTGAATTAATCAGGGATAGGACAAGTGGTCACGATAAAGCGGAGCGTTATAACAAGGCACAGGCTGATGTGGAAAGAAGAAAACAGATCAAGACGATCTTTGGCTCTGTAGGTGAGACTATTACAGTAGAGCCTTCTTTAAGAGTGGACTATGGGTATAATATCCATGTAGGAGATAACTTTTACGCTAACTTTAATTGTGTATTTCTTGATGTGTGTCCTATTACGATCGGCAGAAATGCAATGCTTGGTCCAGGTGTCAGTATGGTTACACCAGAGCATCCATTAAACCCGGATGAAAGAAATTCAGGACAGGAATTCGGCAGACCAATCACTATCGGAAACAACTGCTGGGTCGGCACTAATGCGACTATTATTGGAGGCGTGACACTGGGAGACAACTGTGTAGTGGCAGCGGGGGCAGTCGTCACTAAATCGTTTCCTGACAATGTGGTTATCGCGGGTGTTCCTGCCCAAGTCATTAGAAAAATCGATTTGAATTAATTGAGCGTTTTTCTATCTTTTCCTCATCTTATTTAATTTCGGACTATCTGCATATCCTTAGACATTTAGAGGTCTATTAGCTATGATATACATATAGCACTCTTTATTGAGTCGCATCTCAGTGAAGAGAATAATGAATGGAAGGTGACGCATATGCAAGAACTTTTAACATTCCCGACTGATGAACTCCTCAAGGATTATGAGGTAGTTGTATCGATCTCGCTGAATAATGAATCAAATGCTGTAGAAATAGAAGCGAACCAAATCAAGTTTCAGAATTTGCTGAAAGAGGCAAAAGTGAAGCTCTGTGAACTATATGATGAAAAATATTGTAATACGTTAATGGAAAAAGTGAAACCCTTAGTAGACCATTCTGATTTCTGGAGAGAAATGACACCGAGTGTTGTTTTCTACGTCACACCTGATGACGTTTTTTACTATAAATTAAGTGTACCGATCCATTCAGGTACGGTCGTGTCTAAAAAACCATACGTCTTACCTCTGATTGCTAATTTTCAGTACGTCAGCTATTATCACTTGCTGACTTTGAACCATGATAAATTCAGCCTGTACAATGGGAGACGCAACAAGCTTCAGAAAATCGAATTGCCTGAAGAAGCTCCTGATACATTGACTAAAGCATTAGGTGATGAATTGACGGGTGGGGAACTAAACGTCGGGTCCTACAATGGAGGCGATGGAAACAGTGGCGGTGTATTCCATGGTCATAATGAGAAGAGCAATGAGGTAGAAATCGATCAGGAAAATTACTTCCGTGAAGTGGATAAATATGTTACCGAGCATTTCTCAAAACCTACTGGATTGCCTTTAGTTTTGTTTGCATTGACTAAAAATATAGCCGACTTTGAACGATTATCAAAAAATGAGTATCTGGACGAAACACGAGTAGAAGCTTCACCTTCACAACTCACATTTAACCAGATACAGGATCAGACATCAGAAGTTGTGGATGACATCATCAACAGACGCTACAAGAGTCTTGTTGAAAAATTCAATGAAACGACACCTGACTATAAACTTGAAGCACAGTATAATGATCTTGCCATGGCAAGTATTCAAGGGAAAATCGAAGTACTGCTGATTGAAGATGACTATCAGGTCCATGGAACGATTGATGAAAACGGTCAGTATCATGAAGGAACTGAAACGAATATGTATGTGAATCAGTTAGTGCATAATGTTCTTAAAACAAAAGGGAATGTTTATGTTCTTGAAAAAGCCAGCATGCCATCAGACACAGGGATCGCTGCAATCTTAAGATTCTAATCATTTAAAAGTAGGTTTAAGCCAAGGTCAATGACCTTGGCTTTTTCTGTGTACTATTGTCTTGACATATTACTATATTCGCGGTACACTGACTTTTGTGTAAAATACCGCAGCAGGAAGTGGTAATCGCGTCAACAGTTCCTTGCCATACTTTAGTATGAGCGCAATTGTGTAACCAGCGGCTGCATTGGTGAAGGTTGAAAAGTAACTGCACGTACTACTGAACTTCCAATTCGTTATTTTACTCCATAGTCATTCCTTATTCAGGAGTGAAAAATATATTTAATGGAGGAATTCAATAATGTCAAGATATACAGGACCATCATGGAAAAAATCAAGACGTTTAGGCATCTCTTTAACTGGAAGCGGAAAAGAATTAGCTCGACGTCCATACGTACCAGGTCAACATGGACCAACTGGTCGTATTAAATTATCAGAATACGGATTACAACTTAAAGAGAAACAAAAACTGCGTTTCATGTACGGATTAAATGAACGTCAATTCTTTAACTTATTTACTAAAGCGGGTAAAATTCGTGAAGGTAAACACGGTGTTAACTTCATGGTATTACTTGAACAACGTCTAGACAACATTGTCTACAGACTTGGACTTGCGACTACTCGTCGTCAAGCTCGTCAATTAGTAAACCACGGCCACATCACTGTTAACGGAAAACGTGTGGATATTCCATCATTCAGCGTATCTGTTGGAGATGTTGTAGGTGTGCGCGAAAAATCTAAAGATCTTAAAATCATTAAAGAATCAGTAGAATCTATCTTTGGTCGTCCTGACTTTGTGTCATTTGACGATGAAAAATTAGAAGGAACACTTACACGTTTACCATTACGTGAAGAAATGCCTGCTGAAATCGATGAAGCATTTATCGTTGAGTACTACAACAGATAATTCTTTAATCAATCGATTAAATGATCTGAATAAAGAAAAAAAGACTCTTATCACAATGTGGTAAGAGTCTTTTTCTATTCATAGGTGATTAAAGGATTGCCTGGATTAGAACGGAAGCAAATTCTTCAAGGATTTCTCTGTCTTCTTGCGAGAAACGGTCTTTTATAGGTGCGTCAATATCCAGAACACCTAATTTTTGCCCATTTTTCATTAAAGGAACGACTATTTCTGACTGGCTGGCAGCATCACATGCAATGTGACCAGGAAAAAGGTGGACGTCTGGGACAACAATGGTTCGTTCTTCCTTGAATGCTGTTCCACATACACCTGATCCATTTTCAATACGGACACAGGCTACTTTTCCTTGAAAGGGACCAAGAACCAACTCGTTTTGTTCGTCATCCCATAAATAGAATCCTGCCCAGTTGATATCATTAAAGTGTTCATTCAAAAGCGCAGAAGCGTTACTCAAATTGGCGATCAGGTTTGGTTCATCAGCCAATAATGCATTCAATTGTTTGTTCAGCATATGTTTTATAGTGTTAGTCATCAAACTGTCCTCTCACGTTAATTATTATTTAATATAATTTGCTTGCTAGTATAACATAATTGATATAAGTTTGATATACTATATAAAAGAGAGATAGTTCAGAATACGCAACTATAGTTGGAGGGGAAAAAATGACAATTGAAGTTGTCGTAATGTTAAGTATCATTATACTCGCGATCATTTTATTTTTTAGTACATACTACCTAAAAAAGTCGCATTATACGGATATTGATCGATTAGATAGCAAGAAAAAAGAGGTACTGAAACGATTACCTTTAGATAAGACTGAAAAACTACACAAAATGACCATAACAGGTCAGTCTAAAGCCGCTGCTGATTTAGCTATAAAAAAAGTAAATGAAATCGAGCAGACACGTCTGACAGAAATTGAAGCTGTGTTGTTTGAAGCGGAGCAGGCTACTGATCGTTACAGGTTTAAACAGGCGACGTCTCATCAGCAAAAAGCAGAAACCGAACTTGAGGAAATCGAGAATGACTCTACTCAATTGATTAGTACGATCGATGAGTTACTCCAGAGAGAAGAAGCTAATCTGAAAAAAGTGGATCTGATCAAAAAAAGATACCACAAAATCAGAAAAGAATTACTTGCCAGCAGTTTTTCCTTTGGAGACAGTATCAACAATCTTGAAGATAAGTTAGGTGAAGTGGAAACTAAATTTACTTCTTTTTCTGATTTGACTGCTTCTGGAGATCACGAAGAAGCCAAAATTATTGTCAACAAGCTCGACAAAGACATTTCTGAAATGGAAAAACTAATGGCTCGTATACCTAAAGTCATCAAGATGATCAATTCGGATTTTATCAAGCAGAAAGAAGAAATAACAGAAGGCTATACAACATTAAGAGAGCAGGGGTATTTGTTCCCTGAAGCAATTGGCATCGAGAATGAAATGGAAGAGCTGGACAAGGACATTTCAAAACTGGAAGCATATGTTGAGAATCTTGAGATGAAAGAAGCCGATCAGCAGATTGAGGAAGTTGAGAAACAGATCAATCAGCTATATGATTATATGGAAACGGAAATCGAAGCAAAAGGGAAAGTCACTAAACTAGTCAGCAAATTAAAGAAAATCGCCCTGCATATTCAAGATCAGAATAGAGAAATGAGCTTCGAAATCGATCGGATCAATCAAAGTTATACCTTATATCAGAATGAAGAACAGTCTTTCAAAAAATTGAGAACAGCGTTAAACGAACAGAGCTCACTTATCAATGATATAGAGGTGAAACTGTCGGACAACAAGATTCCATACTCGAACGCAAACGACATGCTTGAAGAAAGCTTTGAACAGCTAAAACACATCTCTGATTCTTTCAAGCATTTATCAGAAAACCTTTACTCTTACCGTGAAAAGGAAATTGAAATTAAGAATGATATTGAGGAAATGGAATATGCGCTTAGAGAGATGAAACGTTACCTCGAGAGTAAGCACCTGCCAGGTTTGCCTAAGGCGTATTTAAATCTTTTCTTCTACACGACAGATCATCTTGAAACACTGTCTAAAGAACTGGCTAGACCACGACTAGACCTTAAAGAAGTGATATCGGTTCATCAGATGTGTGAGGATGATATAGAAAACCTTGCTCAACAGACGGATGCAATCGTTGATAACGCTCTGCTGACTGAATTGACAAGTCAGCGATTATATCGTCACAAAGAAGAGAATCCGGAAATCATAGAAACGATCAAATATAGTGAATCACTGTTTCTTGAAGAATATGATTACGAAACAGCACTGAAAATGGTCAGGGAAAAATTAGAGGCCGTTGAACCTGGTGCCTATAAGGAAGTTCACGACAGTTACAAAAAAGATAAATCATACGATTAATTGGATAACCTTTCAAAGTCAGTCATAGACTGGCTTTTTTAGCGGATAAATGCAAGAAATCTTACAAGGATTTTTTGACCATGCGAGGTTATTTGATATAATAGGGAAAGTTTGAAAAGAAGGACTTACAGAGAGGTTTTATGATGATATATTTTGATAACTCAGCTACTACTGAAATAGATGAATCCGTACTAGACTCATATTTACACGTCAGTCGGAAACATTATGGAAACCCGTCAAGTTTACATGCATTTGGTGAAGAAACAGCTAATCTGTTAAAGCAGTCGAGAAAGCAAATCGCCTCTTTACTGCAAGTAGATGAGGAAGAAATTTTCTTTACGAGTGGAGGAACAGAGGGGGACAACTGGGCAATAAAGGGCACGGCTATCGAGAAGGATACCTTCGGCAAACATATTATATCAACGACTATTGAACATCCGGCAGTTACCAAGTCATTAGAGCAGCTGGAAATGACTGGATGGGAAGTCACTTATTTATCAGTCGATGAGGACGGCCAAATCAGCTTAGATGACTTAAAAAAAGCCATTCGTAAAGACACAGTGCTGGTTTCGATTATGGCTGTGAATAATGAAATGGGCAGTCTGCAGCCCTTAGACGAAATTGGAGATCTCTTAAAAGCGTACCCTTCGATTCACTTTCATGTTGATGCTGTTCAGGCAATAGGAAAAATCGATCTCAGTCTAGCAGAATCAAGAATCGATATCGCTGTTTTCTCTGGTCACAAATTTCATGCACCCAAGGGTACTGGATTTATTTACTTGAAAAAAGGAAGGCAGTTGGCTCCCTTGATGAGTGGGGGAGGACAGGAAAGTGGCAAGCGCAGTGGCACAGAAAATGTCCCTGGAATTGTTGCAATGGCTAAAGCGTTGAGATTGTTACTAGAAGAGAGCACTGACAAACAGGCAGTCGTACGCTCACTGAAGGATGAGCTGACTTCCTATTTGTCAGGATTTAATAAAGTGACCGTGTTCACTCCGGCTGCTAGTGCGCCACATATACTGTGTTTTGGAGTGAGAGCTATACGGGGCGAAATCATTGTTCATGCCTTGGAAAAAAAGGGGATTATTGTCTCAACTACAAGCGCCTGTTCCAGTAAGCGAAAAACTAAAGCATCCACTGTAATGGATATGGGGTATTCAAAAAACGAAGCAGAGTCAGCTGTAAGGATCAGTTTGAGCCATGTTAATACGTTAGAAGAAGTACACCAGTTTAAAGCAGCGTTTGATGACATTTATAATCAGCTGAAAGAGATAGAGTAAAGGAGATAAGTATGGAGATCACAGAGATACTAGTCAGATACGGCGAACTGTCTACAAAAGGAAAGAATAGAAAATTTTTCATAAAGAAACTGCACCGAAATGTTCGTTTAAAACTTGAATCCTTTAGTAAGCTGAAAATAGCGGCTAATAGAGATCGTCTTCATATTACTTTAAATGGGGAAGATGCGGATGCTGTGATGAGTAGGTTGAGGGATATATTCGGAGTAAGCTCATTTTCTCCAGTAGTCAGGGTCGACAAGTCGATAGAAGAAGCTAAACAGGCAGTGGTCCATCTGATTAAAGAAAACTTCAAAGACAATATGACATTTAGAATCAACACAAAACGGGCGGATCATGATTTTGAATATGATACGAATGACTTAAATCGGATACTCGGGACTGTGGTAGAAGAATCCATCCAGCCTCTGTCTGTGAGAATGAAAAATCCTGACTTGGATGTACGAGTGGAAGTGCGTCTCGATGGCATATTCATTTCTGTAGAAACACTTGATGGAGCGGGAGGACTCCCGGTAGGTACAGCTGGAAAAGGCATGCTGATGATGTCTGGAGGAATAGATTCACCTGTTGCGGGGTATTTATCTCTAAAAAGGGGAATGGAGATTGAGGCTGTTCATTTTCACAGCCCGCCATATACATCTCCGCAGGCTTTGCAGAAAGCTAAGGATCTGACATCTAAACTTGCAAAGTATACGGGAGACATCACCTTTATAGAAGTCCCTTTTACGGAAATACAGGAAGCAATCAAGAAACACATCCCTGAAGACTATTCAATGACTATTACAAGGCGTATGATGCTGCGCCTGACGGATAAGATACGCGGAAAACGAAATGGACTGGCTATAATGAATGGAGAGTCACTAGGTCAGGTGGCTTCACAGACCCTGGAAAGTATGCTTGCCATCAATGAAGTAACGGCGACGCCTATATTGCGGCCCCTTATTTCTATGGATAAAAATGATATAATCTCGATTGCCCGAGATATCGATACATTTGATTTAGCTATACAGCCTTATGAAGATTGCTGTACAGTCTTTGCCCCATCCAAGCCTAAAACAAAACCTAAACTGAAAAAAGTGAAGGAAATGGAAGGAAGCCTGGATATAGATGCACTGATTACCAATGCACTGAGTGGACTGAGAATTGAATCGATCACTCAGGACGATAATTCGGAGAACCTCAGTGAAGAGACCTATGAGTCATTATTTTGATGTTTGGGTTGCAATACGCTTCTTTGATAAGTAAACTATAGTTAAACTATAGGAAAGAAGGAATAGTATGGATGTTACATTAAAAGGTGAAAAGTTACAGACCAATGGGCAGCCGCCTCAAGTAGGAGAAGACGCTCCTTTCTTTACTGTGAAAAATTTAGATGATAAGAGTGTATCGCTATCTGAATACAAAGGAGATGTACTGATCATCAGTACAGTACCTGATATTGAAACCAGCACGTGTTCAAGACAAACGAATACCTTCAATGATGAAGCCAAAGAATTAAAAGATACTAGAATACTATCCATCTCTACAAACACACTGGCTCAGCAAAGTGAATGGTCTCAGTCTAAAGTATTATCTTCAGACATCTTGCACGATGCAGACCGTACATTTGCGAAAGAGTACGGGATATATATTGAAAGTATAGATAAGATGGCACGTACGGTATTCGTTATTAACAGACAGGGTCAAATCGTTTACAGAGAAATCGTAGAAGAAATGTCCAATGATCCAGATTATGAAGCGGCGCTTTCGGCTGCCAGGCATGAAGAAGCAGAATTAAATTAAATAAAAATGAAAGTAACGATCAAGAGTAGTAGTGATCTGTGTGATCCAAGAGAATGGGTGTCTGCTGAAAATCCCTGATAACACTGATCATGAAGTAGCTTGTGAACTGTCACGGAGAACTAGGAGTATCTGTGACTGGCTTGACAGTCCATTATAGCTGTCACTGAGAGACGACAGGGAGTCAATGTGATTCACTGTCGTAAAATAGGTGGTACCGCGAAGCATTCGTCCTAATATATTTAGGATGAATGCTTTTTTTATATAAAAAATAACCAAATAAGGGGTAAACACATGGAAGAATTAAATGATATGTCAAAAAAATATGATCCAACAGAAGTAGAAGAAGGCAGATACCAGAAATGGTTAGATAAAGAGTTGTTCAAGCCCAATGAGTCTGGTGCAGAACCATACTCAATCGTTATTCCGCCACCAAACGTGACAGGCAAACTTCACTTAGGTCACGCATGGGATACGACACTTCAGGATATCATTATCAGACAAAAACGCATGCAGGGTTACGATACATTATGGCTGCCGGGCATGGATCATGCTGGGATTGCTACTCAAGCAAAAGTAGAAGAAAAACTGGCTCAGGATGGCATTTCTCGTCATGATCTGGGAAGAGAAAAATTCCTTGAAAAAGTCTGGGACTGGAAAGAAGAATACGCGGAGAATATTAGAGACCAGTGGGCAAAAGTAGGGATTTCAGTTGATTATTCAAGAGAACGGTTTACGTTGGACGAAGGGCTCAATGAAGCAGTTAATAAGGTATTTGTAGACCTATACAACAAAGGATTGATTTACCGCGGCGAATATATCATAAACTGGGACCCTAAAGCACAGACTGCTCTGTCTGATATCGAAGTTGATCACAAAGAGGTCAATGGCGCTTTCTACCATATCCAGTACCCTGTAATTGATGGGGAAGGCACCGTTGAGATAGCCACTACCCGCCCTGAAACAATGCTTGGGGATACTGCGGTAGCTGTCCATCCAGATGATGAACGGTATCAGCATTTAATAGGGAAAAAAGTCCTTCTTCCCATCATTAACAGAGAACTTGAAGTGATTGCAGATGATTACGTAGATATGGAATTCGGAACAGGGGTTGTCAAAATCACACCCGCACATGACCCGAATGACTTTGAAATCGGAAAGCGTCATAATCTTGAACAGGTAAATGTCATGAACAATGACGGGTCAATGAACCACCTGGCAGGAAAGTATGAAGGCATGGACCGATTCGAAGCCAGAAAAGCTCTTGTAAGTGATTTGAAAGAAGAAGGCTTACTGATCAAGGTAGAAGAGATGCAGCATAGTGTAGGTCATTCTGAAAGAACAGGAGTCATTGTTGAACCGAGACTGTCTACGCAATGGTTTGTTAAGATGGACCACTTGTCCGACAAAGCACTGGCCAATCAGTTGACAGACGATAAAGTAAATTTCCTGCCTGAACGTTTTGAGAAAACATTCAATACTTGGATGGAAAATGTGCATGACTGGGTCATTTCCAGACAATTATGGTGGGGGCACCGCATACCGGCCTGGTATCATAAACAGACAGGTGAGGTCTATGTAGGAGAAACAGCTCCTTCTGATAGTGAAAACTGGGAGCAGGATAACGATGTTCTGGATACGTGGTTCAGTTCAGCACTGTGGCCTTTTTCTACCATGGGATGGCCTGATGTTGAAAGCAGCGATTATAAAAAATACTTCCCTACCAGTACGTTAGTTACCGGTTATGATATTATCTTTTTCTGGGTCAGTCGAATGATTTTCCAAAGCCTGGAGTTCACCGGAAAAGCACCATTTAAAAATGTCCTGATGCATGGGTTGATCAGAGACGAACAGGGAAGAAAAATGAGCAAGTCACTCGGCAACGGAATCGATCCAATGGATGTCATCGATAAGTACGGAGCAGACGCCTTAAGATGGTTCTTATCAAATGGATCAGCGCCGGGTCAGGATGTGCGTTTCAGTTATGAAAAGATGGATGCATCATGGAACTTTATTAATAAAATCTGGAATGCCAGCCGCTTTGTTATTATGAATGTTGGCGATTTTTCAATTGAAGAAAGTGATCTGACTAAAGAAAAATCGATTGCAGATAAATGGATTCTGGCACGCTTAAATGAAACGATCACTCAAGTGACAGACTTATTTGAACGCTTCGAATTTGGTGAAGCTGGAAGACAGTTATATAAATTCATCTGGGATGACTATTGTGACTGGTATATTGAAATGACAAAAGAAGTGCTGACTCAAGGGACAGATGAACAGAAGCAGACTACAAAATCAGTGCTTATTCATGTACTTGATCAGACATTGAAACTCCTTCACCCTATTATGCCGTTCGTTACGGAAGAAATATGGGAGCATATTCCGCACCTGGGCGAATCTTTAGTCAATGCACCTTATCCTGAAGCGAGTGAGGATTTTGAAGATGAACAGGCAGTAATCAATATGGAGATGCTGATTGATCTAGTCCGTTCTGTACGAACGATCCGTTCGGAAGCAAACAGACCACTTTCTAAACCAATCGATTTGCTGATCAAGACAAAGAGTACGCAGGAAAAAGAGTTTTTATTAGAAAACCAATCATTCCTCATACGCTTCTGTAATCCAGATGAACTGGTGATCGACACTGAAGTCACTGTGCCAAGTGAAGTCAAAACATCCGTTGTTTCAGGGGCGGAGATTTTTATTCCTCTGGCGGGATTAGTAGATATCAATGAAGAAATTCAGCGTCTTGAAAAAGAATTGATGAAGTGGCAAAGTGAAATCGACCGGGTGGAGAAAAAGCTGTCTAACGAACGTTTTGTCAGCAATGCCCCAGACAAAATAGTTGAAGAAGAGAAAGCTAAAGAAAAAGATTATAAAGACAAGTATGAGTCAGTATCCAGACAATTGGAAAAAATGAAAACTATAAATGAGGGGAACGAATGAATAAACTGATCATATTCGATATGGACGGACTCATGTTTGACACAGAGCCGCTGTATTATAAAGCGAATCAGAAGACAGCAGATAAGCTTGACATTCCATTTGATTATTCTTTTTATGAGAGATACATCGGTGCAAGTGAAAAAGACTTTTTTAATGCGATGTATGCTCATTTTGAGAAGTCTAAAGTTGATCAGTTTATCATAGACAGTGTTGAGGATCTTAAAACGGCACTGTTTGCTTCTCCTCCTGTTTTAAAAGAAGGGTTGAAAGAGCTGCTTGACTATTTACACTCGAACGGATTTAAAACAGTTGTAGCATCTAGTTCTGAGAAAAAAGTGGTACTTCAGCTTCTGAAAAACGCTGATTTCTTTCACTATTTTGACGGAGTCATCGGAGGAGATGAAGTCGCCAACTCTAAGCCTCATCCTGAAATTTTTGAAAAGGCGCGAGAGCTGATCAAAGAAGATGTAGGACCTGTCTTAGTCCTTGAAGATTCAGTCAACGGGATCAAAGCAGCCAATGCAGCTGGTTTTCCAGTCGTCATGGTTCCTGACCTGATTGAACCTGACAGTGAAACTGAAAAGCTGACATTAGATATCTGCCATGATCTTCATGAAGTTCTTATCAAAATAAAAAGTGAGAAATTAATTTAAAAGGTAATGTTATAGAAGAGGAGGGTAAACCCTTCTCTTCTTTTTCTATAAGGAGGATAAGATGCAGACTCAAAAATTTATAGACGTACCCACTCACTCAAGGCCAAGAGAACGGATGGAAGAATTTGGACCATCAGCTTTAGCCAATCATGAACTACTTGCCATTTTACTCAGAACAGGAACACGTCACTACAATGTACTTCAATTAAGTATGCAGGTTTTTTCTCATTTTGATGACTTATACACGTTCAAGCACGCCTCACTCGAAGAACTGCTGTCGATTACTGGAATAGGGAAAGCAAAAGCCATAGAAATTCTAGCATCGATCGAGCTAGGCAAACGAATGGCTCACGCCCCTCTTTGTAAAGAAGGGACAGTCACTTCAAGTCAGTATGTAGGAAAATTATTGATGAATGAATTAAATGGGCTGCAGCAGGAACTGGTCGTGGCCCTGTTCTTAAATACAAAAAACGAAATCATAAAGAAAGAAACGATTTTCAAAGGGTCCTTAAATTCGTCAGTTGCACACCCTAGGGAAATTTACAAAGCAGCTATCAAGTACTCATCAGCCCGAATTATCATTGCTCACAATCACCCTTCAGGAAATCCGGAACCGTCAGAAGCCGATCTCTCATTTACAAAAAGAATGAGTGAAGCCGGAAAACTGATTGGGATTGAACTGCTGGATCATTTTATTATTGGTGAAGATTCGTATGTTAGCTTGAAAGAAATGGGGGAAATATAGAAAATAAGAATATATATTTTTTTATTAAAAAAACAGGGCAATATACTTGCACAATCGATTTTCTCGTGATAGTATGTAGTTAGCATTTTGTTAGGGGAAAGAAAAAAGTAATGTGTAGTAACATTCCGATTCGTACCTATAGCAATAATGTGAATTATAAAGTGCACTAGGCACGAGGAGGAATTTTTAACATGGAAAACGGTACAGTAAAATGGTTTAACGCAGAAAAAGGATTTGGATTTATCGAGCGCGAAGGTGCAGACGACGTATTTGTACATTTCTCAGCTATTAACGAAGAAGGATTCAAATCATTAGAAGAAGGACAAGCTGTAACTTTCGATATCGAAGAAGGCGCACGCGGACCTCAAGCTGCTAACGTAGAAAAAGCTTAATTAAATTTAAAATTTATTTTCGACCGAGTAAGCATCGTGCTTACTCGGTTTTTTAATGTCCAGAATTATTTGTAACGAATCGTTTCAAATATTAAAATTAAAATAAAGTCAATTACAGATAGTGCATATTCTGCTTTAAAAAGGTACAATAGCATAATGAATACTATTCTATAGTAATTAAATTTGTAAGGTTTGAATTTTGAAAGGAGATTTTCTGAGTGTCTTGGTTTAGAAAAAAAAATATTGGAATTGATTTAGGTACAGCTAATACTAATGTGTTTGTTGAAGGTAAAGGAATTGTTTTAGGAGAACCCTCAGTTGTTGCGAAAGACAGACAAACGGATGAGGTCGTAGCAGTAGGTGAGAACGCCCAGAAAATGATCGGAAGAACACCAGGTAGTATAGTCGCAATCAGACCTATGAAAGATGGGGTTATTGCCGACTTTGATACCACAGCTGCTATGATGGAATATTTTATTGGTAAATCTCTTGGGAAAAGAGCATCGAAACCTAGTGTACTTGTGTGTGTACCAGGTGGCGGAACAGAAGTTGAAAAACGAGCGATTATTGATGCAACAAGAATGGCCGGAGCGAAAGATGCATTCTTGATAGAAGAACCGTTTGCTGCTGCTATCGGCGCAGGCTTACCCGTAAATGAGCCGACGGGGAGTATGGTAGTTGATATCGGTGGCGGGACGACTGACGTTGCAACCATTTCTTTGGGTGGAATCGTCAGTAGCCGTACGATTAAAATGGCGGGAGATCAGATGGATCAGTCGATCATTCATTATATAAGAAATAAATATAATTTATTGATCGGTGAACGCACGGCCGAAGCAGTAAAAATAGAATTAGGCAGTGCTTCATTAGAAGCATCGAAGACTCTGGATAATATGGATATTAGAGGACGAGACTTATTAACGGGTCTTCCAAAGACCATATCTATCCCGGCTATCGACATCGCTGAAGCCATCAAAGAAGTCATTGATGCAATCATTATCGCTGTCAAATCAACTCTTGAAGATACATCACCGGAAATCTCTGCGGATGTTATTGACAGAGGCATCGTTTTAACTGGTGGAGGGGCACTGTTGAATCATTTAAGCGACGTCATCGCTGAGGCAACAGAAGTTCCAGTATTCGTGGCAGGTAATCCATTGGATTGCGTCGCTATTGGTACAGGCGAAGCATTGAACCATTTAGACATGTACAAAAAACAATCTAGGTAAACCGAGCGGGAAGGCGACTTCCCGCTTGTTTCATGAAAAAATAGATTTGTTTTTGACTAAATCTTATCGAACTGCCTCTACGATAGACATAAAATGTGTGGTAAAATAAGCGAAGTTAATTATAAGAGGTGTTTTAGGTGAACCAATTTTTTACTAATAAAAAAATGATTGTCCTACTAGTCAGTGTCATTATGTTTGTGTCTTTACTATCTCTTTCTATCAGAAGCGGAGACAGTATTCCTTTTTTACAACAAGCATCCAATGATATCACAGCTGTATTGGGACGTGTTTTTTCACGCCCTGCGAATGCATTGACGACTGTTTTTGAGTCGGTCAGTGATTTACAGAATACTTATGAAGAAAATCAGAGATTAAAAACTGAAATAGATAAGATTTATGAAAGACAATCAGAAATCAGTGTGTTGAGAGATGAGAATCTGAGATTAGGTGAAGAACTGGAACTTCAAAATTCACTGACTGATTTCAGAACGATCTCAGGAACCGTTATTTCCCGAAATCCTGACAGCTGGGTGGACCAGATCATAGTAGATAGAGGAAGCCAGGATGGCGTGGAAGTCGGCATGCCAGTAATGTCTGGAAATGGACTGATCGGTCGCATATCAGAAGTTAATCCTACAAGTTCTAAGGTCGTTTTACTGACGAATATCGAACAGACGGCCAACCAGGTGTCATCTGAAATTATAATGGAAGAAGAGATCGTCTACGGATTGATAAGTGGGTATGATAATAATAACAACCGTTTAGTGATGTCACAAATCACATCTACCATTGAAATCAATGAAGGAGAGCTGATTACGACATCCGGGTTAGGCGGGGTCATTCCAAGAGGATTAGTCATAGGCGAAGTCGAAGAAGTGACTATGGATGCTCACGGACTTGCACAGCAGGTATATGTCAGACCAGCAGCTGATTTCGAGAATATAAGATACGTTACCATCATCAACAGACTTGCGGAAAGTGGGGAATAATATGGAGCAGTGGAAGAAAGTCATCATTCCTATTGTTCTATTGTTTGTCTCCATGCTGCTCGATGGGTTGATAGTAGCATTATTTTATGAACATCTGGCAGTGTCTTTTGGATTTATGTCTCCCAGACTTATGGTTTTAGTTGTGATTATACTCGGCTTCCACTTAGACCCAAGGCATATGTATATACTGACCATTATTTTTGGGTTTATTTATGATAGTTATTTTTCAGGGATATTAGGGATCTACATGGCGGGTTTAACTTTAGTTGCATATTTCGTGATCCAGCTCAGAAGAATCTTTGATGCTAATTTCGTCATTATGATCCTGATGTCTGTGATCATGCTGACATTTCTAGAATTTTTTGTCTTCGGCATATATCGGGCAATCGACTTGACAGCGTTGACCACTCAGAATTTCTTGGCTACTAGATTATCTGCTTCTTTAGTATTTAATACAATCAGTGCAGTGATACTAGTCTATCCTATAAAGTACTCTATTCAATTGATCAATGCGAAGACAAAAGAAAAATCGGACAAGTCCAAATCGAGAATCAGTTATAGATAAAATGTGGGGTGATATCAATGAATAATGCTGTGACTTTGAAGGGGAGAAAAGAAGGGTTTCAATTAATCTTACATTCATCTGCTTCTTTTGAAAAAATTCTTGAGGAGATAAAAGAACTCAAAGTACAACTGAAAAATGACACCCAGACGGGCCATGAATTAAATTTTTACGTCAAAACGGGCAATAGAGAACTTACGGACAGTGAAAAGAAACAGATTGAAGATATTATTGTAGACGATCATTTTTCTATTTCTTCTTTTCAGTCTGACGTGATTTCTATTGAGGATGCGCTGAAATTGCATCAGGCCTCCAGACCCAGACTAGAAGTTCGGACTGTGAGAAGTGGCCAGATATTAGATGCACAAGGGGACTTGCTTCTGATTGGAGAAGTTCACCCAGGTGGGACAGTGAGGGCAACTGGTAGCATATTTGTCATTGGAGAGTTAAAAGGGATTGCTCACGCTGGATTCAGTGGAAATGAAAGTGCAATCGTATTGGCAAACTTCAGACATAACGCTCAGGTAAGAATCGGTGGAAATGTGCATGTGATTGAAAAGTCAGAAGGAAACAGCGAACAGTCAGACGAAATTAAATTTGTTTGTGTGAATGACTTACATATTATTGAAGTCTCTCCTCTGCATGATCTAAAAACAATTCGACCAGAAATAGGGAAACATTCAGGAGGTTTATTTTAAATGGGAAAAGCAATAGTAGTAACATCAGGTAAGGGAGGCGTTGGTAAAACAACGTCTACAGCAAATATAGGGACTGCTTTGGCGCTGCAGAGCAAAAAAGTCTGTCTAGTGGATATGGATATCGGTCTTAGAAACCTGGATGTTATCCTGGGATTAGAAAACAGAATCATCTATGACATCATTGATGTTGTAGAAGGCCGGGCAAAACTGCATCAGGCGATCATTAAAGATAAGCGATTCAATGATCAGCTCTTCTTATTACCCGCTGCTCAACATGCAGATAAAAATGCCATCAATGAAGAGCAGATGATCGAACTGATCGGTGAACTGAAGAAAGACTACGACTATGTACTGATCGATTGCCCGGCAGGGATTGAACAGGGATTCAAAAATTCAATTGCTGCTGCTGATGATGCAATTCTTGTGACAACTCCGGAAATATCTGCCATCAGAGATGCAGATAGAATTATCGGTCTGATTGAACAAACGTCTATTCAGGCTCCAAAACTGATCATTAACCGTATCAGAAAATCAATGATGCAAAATGGTGACGTAATGGATATCGATGAAATCACTCGTCACTTGTCAGTAGAATTACTGGGGATTGTTTTTGAGGATGATGAAGTCGTAAGATCTTCCAATAAAGGAAACCCTGTGGTATTAGATCCTAGTCATATCGCTTCGCAAGGCTATAGGAATATCGCGCGAAGATTACTGGGCGATACGGTTCCGTTAATGACACTTAAAGAAGAAAAACGGTCCTTCTGGAAAAAGCTTTTCGGAAAAAAGAATTGACTATTTAAGGAATTATTGTTATTATACTAATGTTGTCTTTGTGCGCACCACAGCTACAACCGCTCAAATATAAGTTTTAAAGAGCTTCGGCCACTTATAATGGCGAGTCTAAGTGCAAGAATAAAATGAACTCATTTTATTCATAATTTTAAGGAGGTGCAACAAGTATGTATGCAATCATCAAAACTGGTGGAAAGCAATTTAGAGTTGAAGAAGGTCAAGAACTTTTCGTTGAAAAATTAGACGGAGAAGCTGGCGATACTGTAACATTTGGAGAGGTATTGTTTGTTGGAGGAGACGACACTGTTGTCGGAAGTCCATTTATCGAAGGAGCTTCTGTAGAAGCTACAATCGAAAAACAAGGCCGCGGCAAGAAAGTAACAACTTTCAAATACCGTCGTAGAAAAGACTCTCACACTAAGCAGGGTCACCGTCAGCCATATACAAAAGTTACAATCGGTTCAATTAAAACTAACTAATACTAGCAGGGAAGCGTTTCTAAATGATTGATGTTAATTTCGGTTTTGACAATGAAGATATTTCTTCTGTCTTAATAACGGGTCATGCAGAATCAGGGCCATATGGTCAGGATATAGTATGTGCGGCAGTCTCTGCCCTAAGTATTGGAGCAGTAAATAGTCTAATTGAAATTGCTGAGGTGTCACTCAATGTGACTTCAGCGGATGATCAAGGTGGCTACTTAAACTTCTCACTACCTGAAAAATTAAATCAAAAACAGATGGAAACGGCTCAGATACTATTAAATAGCTTACATCTTTCTTTGAAAAATATTGAAGAAGAATATAAGGATTATTTAAAAATCAATTCCTCATCTAAAAAGTAATGGAGGTGCAATGATTATGTTGAAAATGAATTTACAATTTTTCGCTACTAAAAAAGGTGGAGGATCTACTTCCAATGGTCGTGATTCTCAGTCAAAACGTTTAGGTGCTAAACGTGGAGATGGACAAGTAGTTTCTGGAGGATCAATTTTATACCGTCAAAGAGGAACTAAAATTCATCCAGGTGAAAACGTTGGCCGTGGTGGAGACGATACTCTATATGCAAAAGTAGATGGAGTTGTTCGCTTCGAACGCAAAGGGAAAAACAAAAAGCAAGTATCAGTTTATCCTGTAGCTAACTAATTTATAAATAATTAAGGAATCACATCTGTTGATATGATTCCTTTTTTTTCGTTCTTTTTTCTTATTAGACGTCAGTCGATCCTTTAGAAAGTCAAAAAGGATTAATCTTGTGAATAGAGAGTAAATGAGTTAAAATGAATAGAGATACCCTTACTAATAATAACTAAACTACTTATACTCTTTATCCCAGTATCTTGGATATGACGCAGTCAAATGAATAAGAGATGAAAGGATAATTTTTTTTGGACACAATTAATGTAGAAAAGTTTCACTCCGTATTACTTGAATCATCTTTGCTTATAAAGGATGGAATCGATTCAACATTTATAGAGGCTTTGATTGAAACGGGAGAAAACCTTATCGATAATGGAACTGTTCATGTTGAAAATGGACGTCCAAGCGCTGAAACTCAGGACAAACTGAGTGAGATGTATAGTCAAATCGATTACCGTACGTTATCCCCTGAAGAAAAAAAACAGGCGATACAGCTTATCCTTATTAAAGCAGCCAAGGAAGATCTGCTGCAGCCTAACCATCAGCCTACTCCGGATGGTATCGGCGTATTATTCAGCTATCTGATCGATTTGTTTTATACATTTGATCGCCCGACGCATATTGCTGACTTTTCTGTAGGAACAGGTAATTTACTGTATACGATTTATACATCTTTAAGCAAAACAGACAAACCTGTCTCGTTTTCCGGCATTGAGAATGATGATCTCCTGATTTCACTGGCATCCACACTGTCAGCTTTGATGGAAATGCCGATCGATTTACTGCATCAAGATGCATTGAAACCACTTCTGATCGATCCGGTAGATATCATCGTATCAGACTTGCCTGTGGGGTATTATCCCGTAGAATTTGAAGATGACTCGTTTAATACTGCTTTTGAAGAGGGCAAATCCTATAGTCATTTTCTTCTTGTAGAACAAGGATTGAACTATTTGAAAGAAAATGGACTAGCGTTTTACCTTTTACCTACAAATACATTTGAGTCTGAGGAAGTAAAACACCTCTTGTCTCATATACAGAGTGTCGGTCATGTTCAAGGAATTATTCATCTCCCAACTGAATGGTTTAAGAATGAGCAGTCAAAAAAATCGATTCTGATCGTTCAGAAAAAAGGGGATAAGAGTGTACAAGCTAAAGAAGTGCTTATAGCCACCTCACCTAGCTTGTCGAATAAAGAAGCGTTCAAAACATTCTTGTCAGATATTAATAATTGGAAGTCTGAACAAGGAATCAACTAAATTCAAAGGAGCAATAGATATGACAAAAACAATTGCAATCAACGCAGGAAGTTCTAGTTTGAAATGGAAATTATATAATATGCCCGAGGAAGAAGTTTTAGCATCAGGGATCGTAGAAAGAATTGGCTTGAATGATTCTATTTTCACTATTAAATACAACGATGGAGAGAAATATGAGACAGTCGTTGATATCGATAATCATGAAGTAGCGGTAGAAATGCTTCTTGAGCAATTAAAAGAATTAAACATTTTAGCTGATTTTAACGAAATCACTGGAGTAGGTCACCGTGTGGTTGCAGGAGGAGAAATTTTCAAAGATTCTGCTTTAGTTACGGATGAAGTCATCAAACAAATCGAAGACTTATCTGAATTTGCACCACTTCACAACCCGGCAAACGCAACAGGTATCAAAGCGTTCCGTAAAATTTTACCGGACATTACTAGTGTGGCTGTTTTTGATACATCTTTCCACCAGACCATGCCAAAAGTTAACTATCTTTATAGTATTCCTATGGAGTATTATGAGAAACATAATGCCCGTAAATACGGAGCACACGGAACTAGCCACAAGTATGTAGCTCTAAGAGCTGCAGAACTGTTAGGTAAGCCCGTAGAGGACACTAAAATCATTACGTGTCACTTAGGTAACGGTGCATCTATAACAGCTGTAGACGGCGGGAAATCAGTTGATACATCAATGGGCTTCACACCATTAGCTGGGGTTACTATGGGAACTCGTTCTGGAGATATCGATCCTTCATTGCTTCCATTCTTAATGGAAAAAGAAGGCATCAAAACAATCAACGATATGATTGATATTTTGAATAACGAGTCTGGATTAAAAGGATTATCTGGTATTTCAAGTGACATGAGAGACTTGGAAGACGCTGAAGCTACAGATGAAAAAGCAGAACTTGCTTTACGTATCTTTGAAGATCGTGTTAGAAAATATATTGGGTCATATGCAGCTACAATGAATGGTGTAGATGCCATTGTATTTACTGCTGGAATTGGTGAAAATGGCTCTGATACGCGTAAAAATGTAATTGATGGATTGACGTTCCTGGGAGCGGAAATCGACGATGAGAAGAATAATGTTCGTGGGAAAGAAAGAGACCTTTCATCTGAGAATTCTAAAGTGAAAGTTTACTTGATTCCAACTGATGAAGAAGTCATGATCGCAAGAGACGTTGAAAAATTCAGAAAATAAGAGTAAGAATAGTAAAAAGAGGCTATCCTGCGAAAGCAGGTAGCCTCTTTTTTTAGTCGTTAACGAGGTGATTGTTCAAATCTGTTCGTACAATCATGACGTCACACTTAGCTTGCCGGATAACGTATTCAGATACTGATCCAACAAAGATACGTTCGACTGCGTTAAGTCCAGTCGCTCCCAGCATGATAAGGTCAACACCTTCTGATTCTGGGATTTGTTTAGCAATCATCACTTTAGGAGATCCGTATTCAAGGACGATTTTTACATCTTCCACTCCTTCTTTAAGTGCATAATCTTTGTACTCATTTAACGTCTGTTTTGCTTCAACTCTAGCGTTATCGGCAATCGATCCATCAAACGTTGAAAATGACTGATAGGCTCTCGTATCGATTACATGAGCTAAAACTAAAACAGCACGGTTCCTTTTTGCGACTTCAACAGCCTTTTTAAACGCTTTCTCAGCCTGTGAAGACCCGTCAATGGCAACTAGTATAGACTTGTATTCCTGCATCATGCTTAACACGTCCTTCCTTCTTCTTGTACCCTAAGTATACTAAAACGCCTACTTGATAGCTAATAGAAACAATCAATAAAAAAAGAGCAAGGACAATTGTCCTTGCTCATCTTTAATACTAAGTATAAGAAATCCGATGGTGCCGGTAGAACGCCAGTTTAGGTTGAACCCGCAAGTAGCAGGTGGGTTTCACCAGAAAAATATCTGACTTCCAAGTGATAAGGCATGTCATCAATTCTCCCTTTTGAATCCCAGTGTTTTAATACAATGTTCGGTCAACACGTAGTTTGGCATCGCGTACACCTCAGAATTCTTATCCTTATAATAGCACAGAGGGGGTGTTTAGTCAATACAGATCGCTCGCCGTGTTATTATTTCGAGGGCCATGTTCTCCTATTTATTGTGAAACTTTTTAAGTTGGTTGTTTAACGCCTCTTCGAATTTTGAAGTTAACGCGGGATCGTAGTATTCCCGTTTCTTTATCGAGTCAGGAAGATACTGCTGACGAACCCAGTGCTGCTTAAAGCTATGAGGGAACTGGTAACCGACGCCACTTCCAAGTTCACTGGCTCCCTTATAATGAGTATCTTTCAGATGCGCAGGCACATCTCCAGTTTTGCCTTCTCGTACATCCTGCAGAGCCTGATCGATGGCAGTGATGGCACTGTTGGACTTTGGAGACAGACACATCTCAATGACTGCATTAGCTAGAGGAATACGGGCTTCCGGCAATCCTATTTTTTCAGCAGCTTCTACTGCCTGGACTACTCTTGAGACACCAGCAGGGTTTGCCAGACCGATGTCTTCATACGCAGTCACAATCAGTCGTCTGATTATAACTTTAAGTTCGCCAGCTTCAATCAGTCTGGCCAGGTAATGCAGTGCCGCATGAACATCGCTTCCTCTAATTGATTTTTGAAAAGCCGAGATGGCGTTGTAATGTGCATCGCCGTCTTTATCATGCGTCAGGGATTTTCGCTGCAGACATTCTTCGGCGATGTCCAAAGTGATAGTGATAGTGCCATCATCAGCCTTATCAGTGGACATGACGGCCAGTTCCAGAGCGTTCAGGGCACTTCTTAAATCACCATTTGTGGATTTTGCAAAATAACTCAACACTTTTGGGTCTATCACAATCGGATGTTTACCTAATCCATTTTCTTCATCCGAGAGAGCTCTTTTTAAAGCCTCAGTAATTTGATGCTCAGTTAAAGACTTTAACTCGAAGATTTGTGACCGACTTCTAATAGCCGGATGAATCGAGATATAAGGATTCTCTGTTGTGGCCCCTATGAGTACAATTCGTCCATTCTCCAGATGAGGAAGTAAAAAGTCCTGTTTAGGTTTATCCAAGCGATGAACCTCATCCAGGAGCAGTACGACAGTTCCACTCATTTTAGCTTCTTCAACAACGATCTGAAGATCTTTTTTTGTATCCGTTGCTGCATTCAGTAGTCTAAAGGCGTATTTTGTAGAGCCGGCAATTGCACTTGCGATACTCGTTTTACCGATCCCAGGTGGGCCATATAAAATCATTGACGACAACTGTTTTGCTTTGACCATGCGCCAAATTATTTTACCTTCCCCGACTAAATGTTCCTGCCCGACGATTTGATCAATCACAGAAGGACGCATGCGATATGCTAATGGTTTATTCATGTTTGACTCCTTTGTAGTAGAACGACATTAATTGAGTAAAGTATAGCATTTTTAAATGTGTTTTAAAACCGATTCGAACAATCGTTTGCTTTAAGTTCTGACTTTTTTTCTAGGTTGATTGAATCCTTTATGATAAGATAGTACTTGATATTAGTAAGTAAATCACACATATAAGGAAAGATATGAATGACTATAAAAGAAACCGTATTAACTAATAATTTACAGCACCTGTTTGTTAAAGGATCATTTGGAATCGAAAAAGAGGGATTGCGGACGGATCTAAAGGGTAATCTAGCCTTAACTCCTCATCCTGAAGCATTTGGAAACCGAAAACATCATCCTTACATCCAAACAGATTTTAGTGAGTCTCAACTTGAACTGGTAACACCTCCTCATGAGACGCTACAGGAACAGTATCAGTGGCTGAAAGCTCTGCATGATGTTGTCAACCGTACACTGGATAAGGATGAATTCGTCTGGCCTTTTAGTATGCCTAATCGATTGCCAAAGGAAGAGGCAATTCCAATTATCGATGTTTCTGATAAAAGTGAGATCGAATACAGAGAACAGCTGGCTTCAAAATATGGCAAAAAGAAACAAATGATCAGCGGGGTTCATTTCAACTTTTCATTTACCGAAGAGTTTATTGAGGCGCTTGCCCAAGACCACTTGACTGAAGAGGAAACGGCTGATTTATGCAATGAGATGTATTTAAAAATGTCACGGAATTTTCTAAGATATCAGTGGCTGTTGACTTATCTTTTTGGTGCGTCACCTGTGAGTGATGACACATACTCCGCAGAAGAATCAAACACCTATTTCAGAAGTATTCGTAACAGTCCTTTAGGCTATCATAATACATTCAGTAATAAAGTCTCTTATCAGTCTATCCGTCAGTATGCCGAAGACATTGAGACGCTAGTCGATGACAAAACGCTTATTGAAGAACGTGAGTATTATGGCGCTTCCCGTCTAAGAGGAAAAGGAAAGATGGTAAGGGATCTGATCAGTAAAGGGACACGCTATGTTGAGTTCCGTTCATTTGATATAAATCCTTTAGATAGTCTAGGCTTTTCTTATGAGCAGTCTCAGTTTACACATTTGTTTTTATTAACTATGATCTGGATGGAAAGAGACCACTCTGATAAAGAGATTGAAGAGGGCGCGCAAATGAATAAAGCGACTGCTCTAGAAAACCCATTCGAGCCTTCCCAGTTCAAGAAAGAAGGCATCGAGATTTTAAATCTTATGTCTGAGACTGCCTCTGAATTAAAAATGGAAGACAGCTATCATCAGGTGATTGAAAAAGCAGAATCGCTGCTTGAAAATCCTGAACAAACCTTATCAGCAAAAATAGTAACAGAACTGAAAAAAGGAAAGTCACATATCCAATATGGGATCGAATTAGGGCAGCAGTACAAACAGACATCCTTTGAAAAGCCGTTTTTGCTTAATGGCTTTCAGGAAATGGAAATGAGTACCCAGCTGCTGTTGTTTGATGCATTAAAAATGGGCGTCGAGACATCAGTCTTAGACTACAATGATCAGTTTTTAAAATTGAGCTACACTAATAAAGTAGAATACGTCAGGAACGGAAATATGACGTCTAAAGATACTTATATTTCTCATTGGATAATGGCTAACAAAACAGTGACAAAAAAAGTGTTGAAGAACGCCGGGTA
The DNA here is from genome assembly GCA_020832185.1 of Alkalibacterium sp. Lineage (GTDB taxonomy): Bacteria > Bacillota > Bacilli > Lactobacillales > Carnobacteriaceae_A > Alkalibacterium. The sequence continues at coordinate 254,627 of JAFIFE010000014.1, read as the reverse complement.
CCAAGTTCCAGGTGGAGAAGAGTTCACGTCTGAACAACAGGCACTTGATCATTTTGTTCTTTTCAGAGATAAACCCATTGTCATTAAGCCTAAAAGTACAAATTATGGGATAGGTATTTCTATCTTCAAAAAACCTGCTTCCTTAGATGGATACACGGAAGCTGTTCGTCTGGCCTTTCAAGAAGACGCTCAGATACTTGTGGAAGAGTATATTGAAGGCACAGAGTATCGATTTTTTGTTATTAATGATAAAGTCGAAGCGGTATTGCTGCGTCAGCCGGCGAATGTGATCGGAAACGGAAGCGATACTATTGAAGAACTGATTAGTGAAAAAAATAAACACCCATATAGAGGGGTAAAACACCGGGCCCCATTAGAGAAGATAAAAATGGGCGAGATCGAACAGCTCATGTTAAAAGAACAAGGGTATTCCTTTGATAGTATACTGGAAAAAGGAAAACAAGTTTTTCTCAGAGAAAATTCAAATATCTCTACTGGAGGAGATTCGATAGATATGACTGACGAAATGCATGATTCATACAAGCAGATCGCAGTCGATATGGCTAAAGCACTTGAAGTCAAAGTGACCGGTCTTGATCTGATCGTTCCTGATATTAATAAACCGAGTGCATCTGACCATCCAGGTTATGTGGTGATAGAAGCAAACTTTAATCCGGCTATGCACATGCACGCCTTCGTTCAAAAAGGGTCTGGACGTAATTTGTCTGAAAAAGTCATTACAATGCTGTACCCATCTATCGAGTTGTCCTGAACTTAAGAAAGGAAATGACATGGAAAATTATATTTATCTTGATCATGCCGCAACGACTCCTATGCATCCGGAAGTGATTGCTGTAATGACCGATGCAATGGAACATTACTATGGCAATGCATCAAGTATTCATCAAATCGGGAGAGTAAGTAAAGGGATATTAGAAGAGGCAAGAGCGGTCTTTGCTGAGAGTATACATGCCTCTTCAAATGAGATCGTTCTAACGAGTGGGGGAACAGAAAGCGATAATATGGCCATCATTAAAACTGCAGAAAAATACAGTTCTGCCGGAAAACATATTATCACGACAAATATTGAACACCCTGCGGTTAGAGAACCATTAAATGCCTTAAAGAAAAAAGGGTTCGACGTAACGGTTTTACCAGTTAACAAAAGTGGACACATAACAGTCTCCCAGCTGAAGAATGCGCTCAGAAACGATACGATTCTAGTATCGGTCATTTATGGGAATAATGAAATCGGTTCTCTTATGCCCATTACTGAAATAGGAGAGTATTTGCAGACTTTGAATCATAAAGTAGTGTTCCATACAGATGCAGTTCAGGCTTATGGGACTGAAGATATTCATGTTAAAAATCAGCATATCGATTTGTTGTCGGTCTCTTCTCATAAAATCAATGGACCTAAGGGAATTGGATTTTTATATGTATCCAATGAGCTCTCACTGCCAGGATTGATTCTTGGTGGGGAGCAGGAGAATAAGAGACGGGCGGGTACGGAAAACATCCCAGGTGTTGCAGGCTTCAAGAGAGCAGTGGAAATCAGAAGTGCGGACAAAGGGAAGCTGAGACAAGAGTATCAGAAACTGAAGCAATACTGTGTCGACTTGCTGGACGAGTCAGGCCTTGATTATGAAGTCAATGGCTCATTAGAAAAGAGTCTGCCGCATATTTTAAGTATTCATTTAAAGAACAGTCCTGCGGATAAACTGCTGATCCATTTAGACTTAGCTAAAGTGGCTGTTTCTATCGGATCTGCCTGTTCTGCAGGGAATGTCGATCCTAGTCCAGTGCTGATCGCTATCCATGGCAAAGGTCATCCTGCAATTGAAGAAACGATCAGACTGAGCTTTGGGTACCAAGTGACTGAAGAGGATATCAAGGACGCAATTATGAAAATAAAAAAAGCAGTTGAATTTTTAGCGTAAACACATAATAATAGAAACAGATAGATAGGCAGAGAGGATGTAAAGCATGGCGACATTTAAAAAAGACTGTTTGCTAGGAAGTCAGACCCATTATGCAGTAAATGATCAAGCTAAGCGTTATACATTGAGAGATAATGGTTTTTTAGAAACTAAAAATGGATCGTTTCAATACGAAAGAACATTGAGCATTCACGCGGTGGATAAAAAAGCGCCGAAACTTAAAATTGTCATTTCCAAAGACATCGACGAACTTAAACTTTCGGCTGTCACATCAAATGGACTGAAAAAAATTGATTTGTACAAATCTGATCAGCTCGGTAAAGAAAGAGAATTCGCTGAAAACATCCTATTAACCTTAGTCGAAGGAAATGTTCTTCAGGTAGTTGAATAGGCCAGAGACTCTCTTATAGCTTAAGAGGGTCTTTTTTAAGGAATCATTAAAATAAAGGGCTAGGTCTTGATTTCTTCTTTTTAGTAAGTATAATGGAACAGACTGGAAACTTACGAACCTTCAATTCGTGCAAGCGTACAGAATTTAAACAGAAATGATGGTGAAGTGATGACGAACAAGAATACACGAGTCGTTGTTGGAATGAGTGGAGGAGTAGACTCATCTGTTACGGCTTTAATATTAAAAGAACAGGGATATGATGTTGTGGGTGTCTTCATGAAAAACTGGGATGACACTGACGAAAATGGCATGTGTACTGCGACTGAGGACTATAAAGATGTCGCTTTAGTAGCCAATAAGATTGGTGTGCCGTATTATTCGATTAATTTTGAAAAAGAATACTGGGATAAAGTCTTCTCTTATTTTTTAGAAGAATACAAGAATGGCCGCACACCTAATCCTGATGTCATGTGTAATAAAGAGATAAAATTTAAAGCGTTCCTGGATTATGCTATGAGCCTGGGCGCAGATTATGTAGCTACTGGACACTATGCGAGAGTCAAAAGAGATGAAGATGGCACGACACATTTGTTAAGAGGGGTCGATTCTAATAAGGATCAGACTTATTTCTTGAATCAGTTGTCTCAGGACCAATTATCTAAAGTTATGTTCCCACTTGGAGAAATGGACAAGAGTGAAGTCAGACGAATCGCGCAAGAAGCTGATTTGGCAACTGCTAAGAAAAAGGATTCTACAGGCATCTGCTTTATTGGGGAGAAAGACTTCAAACAATTCTTAATGAACTATCTTCCTGCACAACCGGGTCACATGGTAACAGAAGATGGCGATGTGATGGGCAAGCATGATGGGTTGATGTATTACACGATCGGTCAGCGAAAAGGCTTGGGCATTGGTGGAAATGGAACATCCAATGAACCGTGGTTCGTTATTGGAAAAAATATGGAAAAGAATGAACTGATCGTCGGTCAAGGATTTACACATACTCACTTATATGCGACTCATCTTACAGCCAGCCAGTTTACATTTACAACAACCGAAGAAAAACCAGAGACGTTCAGCTGTACGGCTAAGTTCAGATACCGTCAGTCTGATGTGGGAGTGACCGTTCACTTTAACAAAGAAGACAATACGGCCCGTGTTGAATTTGACGAACCAGCTCGAGCTATTACACCAGGACAAGCTATCGTATTCTATGATGGAGACGAATGTTTAGGTGGAGGAATCATCGACAAAGCGTTTAAAGAATCTGAGTTACTCCAATATGTTTAGACCGAAAAACCACTTTAGATAGCGATCTAAGGTGGTTTTTTCTTGTGTGATCGGGTAATAATTTGAATGCGATTGAATCCATGGATACATACATAGTATAATGATAGACAATATTAGTCATTTAGAAGGGGGTCAATATGTATTTCTTTGAGAAGCATGGAATAGATGAGAAACAGACATTTAATTACACTATTCTAGAAAACAATTCTTTTCCACTTCACTTTCATCGTGCCTATGAGATCATATTGGTCGAAAGCGGTGAGATGCTAATAAAAATAGAAGAGACTCAGTATGAATTAAAAGCTGGGGAAGCCGTGTTTGTCTTTCCCAATCAGTTACACGAATTGGTGACAGTCAATCAGTCTGTATGTAAACTGCTGATATTTTCACCGGAAATGGTTGGACAATTTTATACTTCTTACAAGCGGTCGGTTCCTAAAAACAACAAACTGCCCATCTCTTTCGATGTAAACGACGCACACTTGGATACGGTCTTCGCACAAAAAAGCATGTTATACAAATTCTGTGACACGTTGATTAAATCAACTGATTTTGAAGGGATCACTTTATCATCCAAAAGAAAAATAATTCAAAACATACTATTGTATGTGGATTCACATTATTCCAGAGAGTGCACTCTCAAACGTGTAGCACATACGCTTCAGTACGACTATGCGTATTTATCCAAACTTTTTTATCAGTATACCAATCTGACATTTACAGAATACTTAAATCGGTACAGGATCACTCAGGCAACGTACTATCTTGAAAGCACGGAATTCACGATTAAAGAAATAGCGCATTCCTGCGGATACAATAATATGAGGACATTTAACCGGAATTTCAGGCATTACAAGGCCTCTTCACCTTCAGATTATCGAAAAAACTTGTAAGAAAGACTAGCCTAAAAGTCATGAGTCAGATAAACTATTAAAAGAGGAGGGATGGTCTTGCAAGAGAATTTATTTAAAAACGAAACTGATAATTATATAGTCGGAGAAGTACTGACTGTTTATTATTCCAATCCCTCAAACTTTTACAAGGTATTACTAGTTAAAATTGTAGAGTCGGATGAAGAAATCAAGGAAAGTCAAGTGGTCATCACGGGTAATTTTGGTCAAATTCAGGAAGGGGACAAATACAGGTTTAACGGCAAATGGACGGAACACCCTAAATACGGTATCCAGTTTCAATCAACAAAATACCTGAAAGAAAAGCCATCTAGTGCTGAAGCGATCATAACTTATTTGTCGAGTCCCAGATTTAAAGGAATAGGCAAAAAGAGCGCCAAGGCTGTCGTTGATCAATTAGGAATCAACTGTATTGATAAAATTCTTGAAGACGAAACTGTATTGGAAGACGTGCCTGGGTTGAACAGTAAAAAACGTCAACAGTTACTGACCGTTCTGGAAAAAGAACAAGGGATGCAGAAAATCATCATTGCCTTAAATGATTTGGGGTTATCTAATCAGTTAGCCTACAAAGTGTATCAGCGCTTTGAGGGACAGACTCTGACAACTATACAGAAAAACCCATATATTTTAATTGAAGAAATAGATGGAATCGGATTTAACAGAGCTGATGCGATAGCAGAAGAAATGGGTATAGAAGGGGATTCTCCGGAACGAATCAAAGCCGGTATTTTATACACACTGGAAGAGAAGACGATGAAGAGTGGAGACACCTACGTAGCAGCTGATTATTTGCTGACACATAGTATAACCATACTTGAAAAAAGCAGAGCCTTTATCATTGATCCCGATTTGGTCGCAGAGAGCATTATCGCTTTAAGTAACGAGCAGGCGATTATTAAAGATGAGAGTCGTTTTTATTTGCCGTCACTGTATGTTTCGGAGTGGGGAATTGCCAATGCGTTTGATCGATTAGTAAATGAGTCTGATCAGCCGGACTTCAGTGAAAAAGAAATCAATAAAAAAATAAAGCAATTCGAAAAACGAAGAGGAATAAAGTTAGGGAAGTCTCAAAAGAAAGCAGTTAGACATGCAATTGAGTCACAAGTCTTCGTATTGACTGGTGGGCCTGGAACAGGGAAAACAACTGTTTTAGAAGTCATTGTATCAGTTTACGCTGAATTAAATGAGTTTAGCTTAGATCCGTCAGAATACAGCGATAAACCTTTCCCTATTCTCCTGGCTGCGCCTACTGGACGAGCGGCGAAAAGGATGAAAGAAACAACTGGACTTCCAGCTTCTACGATTCATCGCTTACTTGGATTGACTGGGTCTGATGATGAGGATGATCTTCAGGAATCAGACAAAGTGTTAAAGGGATCCATGCTGATAGTGGACGAAATGTCGATGGTCGATACATGGCTAGGGTATCAGCTATTAAAAGCAGTACCGGATGACATGAAAGTCATAATGGTGGGCGACAAAGATCAGCTGCCATCAGTTGGACCAGGACAGGTTCTGCGCGATATTCTATTGAGTGAGGCCGTTCCATATCAGGAGTTGACTGAAATATACAGGCAAGGAAATGATTCCTCTATCATCACCTTGGCCCACGAAATCAAACTAGGTGGATTGCCGGATGACTTTACTGAAAAGAAACAGGATCGCAACTTTTTCCCATGCAGTACTGGAAAAGTACAAGATGTAGTGACCTTGTTAGTATCCAAAGCAATCGAGAAGGGGTACACATCTAAAGATATTCAAGTTCTCGCTCCCATTTATAAAGGAGCAGCTGGCATCAATGAATTAAATAAACTGATGCAAAGTCTTTTTAATCCTAAATCCAGTACAAAAAAAGAAGTTCAGCAGCAGGATGGGTTTTTCAGGATTGGTGACAAAGTTCTTCAGCTGGTCAATGACCCAGAGCGAAATGTCTTTAATGGAGACATGGGGTTTATTGTTGGGATCGTTTCTGCCAAAGAATCTGAGTTGAACGCGGAAGAGTTAGTTATTGATTTTGATGGAACAGAGGTATCGTACCCGCGAAATGAATGGAATAAAATCACATTGTCTTATTGCTGTTCTGTCCACAAGTCTCAGGGAAGTGAATATGATATGGTCATTTTACCCCTGGTATTTGGCTATGGCAGGATGCTTAAGAAGGACATTGTCTACACAGCAATCACTAGGGCCAGTAAAACACTGCTGCTATGTGGCGAGAAAAATGCATTTGAAAAAAGCATTACTGAAAATACAACCACCCGTGACACGTCTTTGACATTGAGACTGGGTCTCTTAAAAGAAGAATCGGAAGCAGACGACCTGCAAGATGTGCCTGAGAGCAATAGAGACGAGACATCAGAATCGAATTATGTGTTGACACCAGATGACGTTGAATCATCGAGAATAGATCCTATGATCGGAATGAACAGGTGTACGCCATAAAAAAACGATTTAAAACTGACTGATGGTCAAGTTTTAAATCGTTTTTTTAAAGCCAGAATAATTGTTTTATCGTCGAGACTGATACCGTTTTTGTATTTTTATCAATAAGTTCTCCGTCTCTTTGTCCATATTGAGGCAAGTCTATACTTAACCTGCAGGAACTTAGACGGTAGGTATGCAGTTTTCTGTGATTCAGATGAGTTTCTTTAGTAATGAGCATATAGAGAATTTGAAGCAACTCTAAAAAATTAACCTTTTCAGCCACTACCACATCAATAAAAGTATCAGTTGCATCTGCCAAAGGATGAATGGGAATACCGCCACCGAAAAATTTATGGTTGGCACAAACGACTAACAGGACACTTGGATGCGAGAATGAGCCTTTTTCACTTGTAATATCTAATGAAAAAGGGTGCTGCGAAAAAAAGGCAGATAAAACAGAAAGCAGGTAAGAAAATTTCCCGATAGTCTGTTTATTCTTTGTCTGATCGAGCTTTGATATGACCATTCCATCGATGCCAAAACCGATGCTGTTTACTGCAATCAGTTCCTCAGTATCTGTCTGACAATTTAAAATGTCTAATTCTACAGGCTTGTTTTTATTAATGATGCGTTCGAGTGACATTTCTATCGATTTTGACAAGTCATGTGAACGGGCGAAATCATTTCCTGATCCGGTGGGGATATAGGACACCGCACGTTTTACTTTAGAAAGCGTCAGTCCTTTAACCACTTCATTTAAAGTGCCATCACCCCCGACTGCAATGATCAGGGTGTCTTGAGGCTGGTCCTGAGAAAATCTGTACGCTAGTTCAACAGCATGGCGCTTGTATTCGGTTGTATGTAATTCAAAAGTTAAGCTGTGTTTTTTCATATGTCGGGTGATCAGTTTACGCGTATTTTTTCCTTTACGTGAGTGCTCATTGATTATAAATAGTAGATGTGAGTAGTTACTTGCCATTATTATCACCAATTCCCTTATTAATAGCTATAGTATACGCGAAAACCGACTAAATAAGAATCTAAAATAAAAGAATAGTGATTAAAAAATACTTATTTTCTAAAGGGTTGTATTACTCTCGATCTGGGTGTTAGAATAGCTCAGTTGCTTCAATAAAGATCAAAGCCATTTTTAAATAAAATAAAATTTAACTCAAGGAGGAATAAGATGTTACGAATAGCTAAACGATATACATTAAGTGCGGTGGATTATGTTTATATAATCTTTGGATCATTTCTTACGGCGATAGCCTTTCAGGTTTTTCTTTTACCGAATAATATAGTTTCAGGTGGCGTGTCTGGTCTATCCATCGCTGCTAATGAAATGTTTGGATGGAGCCCTGCGATATTTCAATACGCATTGAATATTCCCTTGCTGATTCTCTGTTTTGTATTGTTAGGAAAAGCAGCCGGATATAAAACGATCCTGGGAAGCTTACTTTTACCTTTTTTCCTGATTTTTATCGGACATTTTCCAGCTTTGACGTCTGACCCATTACTTGCTGCCTTGTTTGGCGGAGGATTGACCGGTCTGGGGATCGGAATTGTTTTCCGGGCAAAAGCCTCTACTGGAGGAACAAGTATCATTGTTCAGATCCTGTATCAGTTCTTACATTTTCAGCTTGGTCTGAGTACGATTATGGTAGATGGATTAGTTATAATGATTGCTCTGCTGGTGTTCGATGTTGAGACGGTCATGTACTCTCTCATAGCTTTATTTATAGTATCGCGTACAATTGACTTGGTTCAGTTAGGTTTCCATCGCAATAAAAATGTGTTTATCATATCAGATAGCCCGCAAGACATCCGGGAAGAAATTCTTCACACGATGCAAAGAGGGGTAACAAACCTAGGTATTCGTGGAGGATATGGAAATACAGACAAAGATATGCTGATGGTCGTTATCCAGGAAAGAGAGTTTACGTTGCTTAAAGAAGTTGTCCTAAAAGCCGATTCAGATGCATTTGTAGTAGCCACGCCTGCGAGTGAAGTACTGGGCAGAGGGTTTTCTTTAGAAAAGTATTTCCCTACTCACGAAACAGACTGGACGGAAGAAGAGTAACCATTGACGGTTATTAAAGATTGACTAGCAGGTCAAACTGCGCTATACTTTTAACATTCACAAAGGACAAGCTGAAGAAACCTTTAGAGAGACATTTGCAGTGGTGAAAAAATGTCACAATACTTTGGTGCTCCCTTTTGATCATGCATAAGAAATTATGCCGTTTTCTTGGCGTTAACAAGACTAAAGAGGTAATGACTGACTGAATAAGTTGTTGCAAACAAGGTGGTACCGCGTACTGACGTCCTTGTATGTAACGAGCTTATTCGGTCTTTTTATATGGACAAAATTAAATGAATAGGGTGAGTAAAATGAAAAAATTATCAAGTACTGAATTACGACAGCTTTATCTGGATTTCTTTGAACAAAAAGGACATAAAGTGGAAAGAAGTGCGTCGTTAGTACCTGTAGAAGACCCTTCATTACTATGGGTGAACTCAGGTGTAGCAACAATGAAGAAATACTTTGATGGCACAGTTAAACCTGCTAATCCTAGAATCGCAAGCTCTCAAAAAAGTATTCGCACGAACGACATCGAGAATGTTGGAGTCACTGCCAGACATCATACGTTATTTGAAATGCTGGGGAATTTCTCGATTGGCGACTATTTTAAAACAGAAGCAATTGTCTGGGCGTGGGAATTTTTAACAAGCCCTGACTGGATGGATCTTGATCCTGAAAAATTATACGTGACGGTTTATCCGGATGATGAAGAAGCGTATATGATCTGGAAAGATGAAGTAGGATTGGATGAGTCTCATATTGTAAAAGAGGAAGGGAACTTCTGGGATATAGGTGAAGGACCTTGTGGACCCAACTCCGAGATTTTCTATGACCGCGGTGAATCGTTCAATGACCTTCCTGAAGGACATGAAGAGAACTATCCAGGTGGAGAGAATGAAAGATGGCTGGAAATCTGGAACCTTGTTTTCTCTCAGTTCAATCATAAGCCGAATAATGTGTATGATCCGCTCCCAAATAAAAATATTGATACCGGTATGGGTCTAGAGAGAATGTTATCTATTCTGCAGGATGCTCCGACAAACTTTGAAACGGACTTGTTTTTACCTGTCATTGAAAAGGTCGAACACATTTCTGGTGTAACATACGGTGAAACGGCAGAAAATAAAGTGAGTTTTAAAGTGATTGCTGATCATGTGCGTGCGTTAGCTTTCGCAATCAGTGATGGGGCATTGCCTTCAAATGAAGGACGAGGATATGTTCTCAGACGTCTGTTAAGACGCAGTGTCATGCATGGACGTCGGTTATCGATTGAGAAGCCATTCTTAACGGAATGTGTCCCAGTTGTAGCTGATATCATGGAAGAACATTATCCGGAAGTGAAGCAGAACGCTGAATTCATTTCAAAAGTTATTCTAAATGAAGAGGAACGCTTCCTTGAAACCCTAGCTGCTGGACTGGAGCGAGTCAATGAGATTATAGCTGACTCAAAGGAAAAAAATCAGACAACGCTGTCTGGAAAAGATGTATTCCAGTTATATGACACATTCGGTTTCCCTATTGAATTGACAGAGGAAGTGGTCAGCGAAGAAAACTTGACCATTGATTACAAAGAGTTTGAGGAAGAAATGACCAAACAGCGAGAACGTGCGCGCGCTGCACGTCAATCAGAAGGGTCAATGGCCGTTCAATCCTCTCTGTTAAGTGACTTAAATGTCCAAAGTGAATTTGTAGGGTATAGAAAAGATGAATCGGTCAGTAAATTAGTGAAAATAATCAAAGACGAAGCATTGGTCGAAAAGGTTGCATCAGGAGAGAATGTTAAACTATTGTTTGAAGAATCGCCTTTCTATCCTGAAAAAGGGGGACAAGTAGGAGACAGTGGATTGATTCTGGACACAAAAAGCAATGTGATGGCTGAAGTTAACACGGTCAAATCTGGTCCTGAAGGCCAACCTGTACATGTTGTCACTGTAAGAAAAGAACTGACTGTTGATCAGGAGTATTCGCTCGTAATAGATAAAAAACGCAGAAGATTGATTGAACGCAATCATACAGCTACCCATCTTCTGCACCAGGCTTTAAAAGATGTATTAGGAGATCACGCAAAACAAGCTGGATCTCTGGTTGAAGAAAATCATCTTCGCTTTGATTTCACACATTTCGGTCAAGTGTCAAAAGATGAGCTAGCTCAAATGGAACGTATAGTTAATCAGAAGATACAGGAAAATTATACAGTTGAGACAGTTGAAACTACATTAGCTAAAGCAAAAGAATTAGGTGCTATGGCTCTGTTTGGTGAAAAATACGGCGAACATGTAAGAGTGGTTATGATCGGGGACTATTCAAAAGAACTGTGTGGAGGAACGCACGTAAAAGGAACGGCAGAGATTGGTCTATTTAAAATCACTTCTGAAGCGGGTATAGGAGCAGGAACAAGAAGGATTACAGCATTGAGCAGTGAAGGTGCCTACCAGTGGATGGAAGAACAGCTGCGTATCCTGAATGATGCCTCTAAGCTGATGAAAGTTCAATCCACTAAAGACGTTCCATCACGTATCCAGCTGCTTCAAAAAGAACTGAAAGAATCCAATCAGATTAATGAATCCCTGCATGCCAAACTGGCAAATGCTCAAGCGGATGAAGTCTTTACAAATATCAAAACGGTTAACAGTCTTTCCTATATTGCTGAAGAGATCAAAGCTAAGGATATGAATCAGCTTAGACAGCTGGCTGATAAGTGGAAACAGGAAGAGTATTCTGATGTGCTGGTCTTAGGTCTTAGAGATGATGAAAAAGTAAACCTGATTGTCTCAATGAACCAGGCGGCTGTTAAAAAAGGGTTGAAAGCTGGAGACTTGATCAAACACATCTCCCCGTATGTGAATGGAGGAGGCGGCGGACGTCCTGATTTTGCACAAGCAGGCGGGAAAAAACCCGAAGGACTGAACGAGGCTTTGACAGCAGTATCAGAGTGGATCGAACAGAAAAGCAACTGATTCCTTGTAAGTTTTGAGTTCTGATTTAGCTAAAAAGGGAAATCATGTTCAGATTACATTGTACTTTGATTGAATTTCTAGTAAAATATAATCAAATAGAAACTTATTGAGAATCGATCAATAAGGTTTTACGGAAAAAGTATGGAGGGAATAACTAATGAATTCAAATGACCATACCGTTCGTTTTAATGTTGAAAATGTGGACGAGCATAGTGTAGAAGACACATTGAAGATTGTATACAAAGCATTGGAAGAAAAAGGATACAACCCAATCAATCAAATCGTGGGTTATTTACTATCTGGCGATCCTGCTTATATTCCTCGTCATAATGATGCAAGAAACTTGATCAAAAGGCATGAACGCGATGAGGTCCTTGAAGAACTTGTGACCCATTATTTAAAGAGTGAAAAATAAATGCGTGTAATGGGACTTGATGTTGGATCGAAAACGGTTGGTGTAGCCATCAGTGATTTATTTGGGTGGACTGCGCAGGGAATCGAGACCGTTCAGATCAATGAATCCAGGAATGAATTAGGATTCGATCGCCTGGGTGAACTGATAAAAGAATACGAGGTTGAATCCATAGTCGTCGGGTTGCCGAAGAATATGGATGGATCCATCGGACCACGTGCCGAAATCTCGCTCAATTATGGTGAGCAATTAAAGACACTATTCGATTTACCCGTTATTTTTCAGGATGAACGATTAACAACAATGCAGGCAACACGAATGTTGATCGAAGAAGGAAACACATCCAGAAAAAAACGTAAAAAAGTGATAGACAAATTGGCTGCAGTAATGATCCTACAGAATTACCTTGATCAGCAGTCAAATAAATAAAGGAGGCAATATAATGACAAAAGAGCATAACCATAACCACGATCACGATCACACACATGAAGATGAACATGAACACGAATATATTACGATTATTGACGAAGAGGGTAACGAAGAGTTATATGAAATACTGTTTACCTTCGATTCGGAAGACTTCGACAAATCATACGTGTTAGTTTTCCCATCAGGAACCAGCGAAGGGGAAGAAGTTGAATTGTCTGCATTTTCTTACACTGAATCTGACGGCGGCTTAGAAGGAACATTAAGCGCTATTGAATCAGATGAAGAATGGGAAATGATCGAAGAAGTGTTAAACACGTTTATCAGTGATGAAGAATCTGACTAATTAAAAAGCAAAAGGATGGAGAAATTCTCCATCCTTTTTTAATGATTAACAGTTGGATTATAAGAGAGTGTACTCAGACCTTTCGGATCAGTTCAAAGCTGTTTAAAAATATCTTTCGCATGCATAACACTTTGTGTATAATGATAGAGATAACTTACAAAGAAAAAAGGATGGACAGTATATGCCCAACAGACAATCGACTCATACGGTGAGAAAAATAGTTCTGAGTATTGTTTCGATATTAATTATTTTACTTATAATTTTAGCAGTTTCCGGCTATCATTATTACACGACGTCTCTGGAACCTTTAGAACCAGAGAGTAATGAAGATGTCCCTGTGGAGATTCCAATTGGCTCTTCCCGCACAGACATCGCACGTATCTTGGAAGAAAATAATATCATAAGAAGTGCTTTTGTATTCAATTATCATTTAAGATTCACTGGTGAGGAAGGATTTCAGGCTGGCTATTACCTTTTTTCTCCTTCGATGTCTACAGATGAAATCGTCTGGTATCTGCAGGAAGGCGGAACCCCGATCACTGAAGAATCAACCGGTCGCTTGACAATACCTGAAGGCTATACGATCGAACAGGTCGCCATTGTGATTGACAACCAGACAGATTACAGCATTGAGGACTTCTTTGAGCTAGTGGAAAGTGACGATTTCTTAAACGAAAAAGCTGAGGACTTCCCGCAATTACTGTCTGAAGCTATCGCTCTTAGAGAAGAGACGCTCTATACTCTAGAAGGGTATTTATATCCTGCAACGTATGAGTTCTTTGATGATACGACACTTGAAGAACTCGTAACGCAAATGATTTCACAAATGCATACTGTTTTTTCAAATTATTATGATGAGATAGAAGAAAATGAAATGACCGTTCACGAGATTCTGACTATGGCTTCCTTTATCGAAAGAGAAGGAATCACATATGAGGACAGGGAAGTGATTTCAGGAGTGTTTTATAATCGACTGGCAATCGACATGCCACTGCAGACAGATGTCAGTGTGACGTATGCCTTAGGAGAGCATCAGGAGCGCATTACCTATGATGATCTGGAAGTGGATTCTCCTTACAACTTGTACGAGCATAGAGGGCTGGGTCCTGGACCTGTAAATAATCCAGATTCAGAATCGATCAGGGCGAGTATGTATCCGGCAGAAACGGATTATATGTTCTTTCTTGCAGATTTATCTACGCGACAAATCTATTTCTCTGAAACGTATGAACAGCATCTGGAATATCAAAATGAATACTTAAGATAGCATGAAGCATTGAGTTCATCACTGAACTCAGTGCTTTTATTGAGAAAGACATTCAAATTTTATAATGGAAGGATTCAAATATATGAGTAAGGTTAATAAACCAATCGTTATAGGCGTTACAGGAGGATCTGGAAGCGGGAAGACAAGTGTCAGTCAGGCAATATACAATTATTTCCCAGGAAAATCGATCATGATGCTTGAGCAGGATTCTTATTATAAAAATCAGGATCACCTGAGTTTTGAGGAGCGACTGAAGACAAACTATGACCATCCTTTTGCATTTGATACAGATCTGCTTATCGATCATTTGAATGATTTGCTGGGCTATAACAGTATTGAAAAGCCAGTGTATGATTATACAAAACATACCAGAAGTGGTGACACGATTGCTCAGGAGCCAAAAGAAGTCATTATTCTCGAAGGGATATTGATATTAGAAGATCCTAGACTTAGAGAACTGATGGACATAAAATTATATGTCGATACGGATGATGATATAAGAATTATTCGTCGCATCAAGAGAGATATTGAAGAGCGCGGCAGAACGCTTGATAATGTGATTGAGCAGTACCTTACAGTAGTGAAACCTATGCATGCACAGTTCATTGAACCGACAAAAAAATATGCTGACATTATAATTCCCGAAGGTGGACGCAATCAAGTTGCAATCGATTTAATGACTACAAAGATTCATACTATTTTTGAAGAGCGTTCCTTATAGTCTAGTGTGAACTATTTTTTAAAAACGCTTTACATCATGAAATGTTCATGGTATCTTAATTCCATTGAGAATTTAGTTGACAGTTCATTCTTAAATTATTTTAACATTTGACTTAATTTTGGAAGAAATTAAAATAGTATTATTTTTATGAGGTGAAAGTATTGATGACAGAAAAAGTGTACCCAATGACTTTAGAGGGTAAAGAAAAATTAGAAAACGAGTTAAAACATTTAAAATCAGTTAAACGTAAAGAAGTAGTTGAGCGTATCAAGATTGCCCGAGGTTTTGGAGACCTTTCGGAGAATTCTGAGTATGAATCAGCTAAAGATGAGCAGGCCTTCATCGAGGGACGCATCAGCACGATCGAAAACATGCTTCAAAATGCTCAGCTGATTGACAGTTCTAATTCTAAAGAAGGCGAAGTGACATTAGGAAGATCTGTGATATTTAAAGAACTGCCTGATGGAATTGAAGAAGAGTATACCATTGTTGGTAAAGCGGAAGCGGATCCTTTCTCAGGGAAAATTTCAAATGAGTCTCCAATTGCGAAAGCGATTTTAGGCAAGCAGATTGGCGATAAGGTTCATATCAACACGCCAGGCGGCACGATGGAAGTAGAAGTAACCAACGTATTTTAAAATAAACAACAAGGCTAAAAGAAGAGTGTTTCTTCTTTTAGCTTTTTTTGTAGTCCTTGAGACCGATTTTGTACTGAAGCTAGTGCTATTCCTAAAAAAATTAGATATACTAGTTGTATAACCATGAGAGGAGGAGTCACACATGAGTTCAACCTTATATAAATCTGTCATGATTTTACTTTTTGTGTGGTTGTTCTATCAAATATTCAATAGCTGGATGCTGTTAGTTTTTCTTATGATGGCATTGCTTTTTTTGTTTCTTTATAAGACTTCTCCGGGCAGCAAAGAAGCGAAATCTCATCAGCTGTGGACTAGTATTATCTTGTTCATTGCGTCTATCGTCTTCACTAATGCATTTTGGGCTATCATCAGTGTGTTTTTAGTAGTAGAGATGAATACAGATAGTAAACTGTCCCGAACAATAAGAGATCCCTTATTTAGAAGAAAACAGTATTGGCGTGAAAAAGAATTTGTCTCTGTTGAATGGGATGATCAGGTAGCAGATGAATCACGAATGAAATTCAGCAAGAATAAATGGGTCGGAGATGATTCTGTTGGAAAAGATGTTTTCCAGTGGGATGACAAAAATTTCATAAAAATCATGGGAGATACTTTCTTTGATTTAGGCAACACCATCATTCCTAAAAGAGAAAATACAATCATTATGAGGAAAGGGTTTGGGGATACTAAAATCATCGTTCCTAAAGATATTGCCTTATCTCTTGACATTAGTATGGCTCTTGGTAAATTGGTCATAGACAAAGAAGAGTATGACTTGAAAAACGAAACGGTCAAGTGGCAAAGTGAAAACTATACGTCTTCAATACGAAAACTGAGAATTGTTTCGAATACTCTAGTGGGCGAGGTAGAGGTGATATACTTATGAGAAGAGCATTTTCTATTTTAAGTAAGTATTTTTTCCTCTACTTTTTTGTATTAGTCTTCATTACGATCTTTATTTTGCTGTCACTCTCTGAAAACCAATGGATCACAGCACTCTATCAGGCTAACTTTGTGGGAATCTCATTAATTGTTTATCTGATCGCATTCTCATTCATACTTTCTGTTGTCACTTTATCTTCTCTGAGGGCTTTTGAAAAAAAGAAGCTAAGGAAGGTAGAAGAAGGATTGCGTATGATGAGTCAGGGACACTATTCAGCTTCTATATTTCTGGACATGTATTCCCTGGATACCCCGTTGCAGATCAATGAAGAGATCGACAAGCAATTCTTGAACCTGCATGAGAAGCTTATGTTTATGGCAGATCAGGCATTGAAAAATGTACAGGGAACCGTTGGCATCAATAATGAAACCAAAGAAGAGATTCTCGAAAAAGAAAGACACCGTATTGCCAGAGAGCTCCATGATTCAGTAAGCCAACAGCTTTTCGCGGCATCAATGATGTTATCAGCCGTCAATCAGCAAATAGATAATTGTCCTCAGCCAGTCATTAAACAGCTTGGCTTGGTAGAACAGACGATCAACGCTTCCCAGACCGAAATGAGAGCGCTCCTTTTGCATCTACGTCCGATTCAGTTAGACGGCAAGTCACTCAAGCAGGGGATCGAACAATTATTAAAAGAATTATCAACTAAAATAGATATCAAGGTTCATTATACGATTGACTCGATCACAATGCCTCAGGCAATGGAAGACCACTTCTTTAGAATCATTCAGGAGTTGCTGTCTAACGTGCTTAGACATGCTAAAGCGCACGAATTAGAGGTCTATTTGAATCAGAATGGAAATACAATACAGTTAAGTGTCATCGATGATGGGGTAGGATTCGATGTTAAGGATAAAAAAACAGGAAGCTATGGGTTACATAATATTAGAGAACGTATCGAAGGCATGGGGGGGAACGTAAGAATCATATCATTAAAAGATGTAGGGACGCGTATTGAAATCAACGTGCCTATAGTATCAGGAGGATGAAACAATGATTCGATTGTTATTAGTAGATGATCACGAAATGGTGCGACTGGGCTTATCTTCATTCTTTTCAATTCAAGAGGATTTCGAAGTAGTTGCAGAAGCAGAAAATGGGGAGATTGGTGTCCGACTTGCGTTAGAAGAAAAACCGGATATTATTCTGATGGATCTGGTAATGGAAGTAATGGATGGAACCGAAGCGACTCAAATCATCATGAAAGAATGGCCAGAAGCAAAAATAATGATATTAACCAGTTTCATTGATGATGAAAAAGTGTATCCGGCTATGCAGGCGGGGGCGTGTGGTTATATACTTAAAACGTCTACTGCCCAGGAAATTGCTCATGCTATACGCGAAACATTTAATGGCAAAAATTACATTGAAGATGAAGTCAATTCTATTATGGAAGAAAGAAAAGAAGAATCAAATAAACAGTATCCCCATGAATTATTGACTAATAGAGAAAATGAGGTCCTTCAACTCATTTCCAGGGGATACACCAATCAGGAAATTGCTGATGAACTGTACATTACTTTAAAAACGGTTAAAACACATGTTTCGAACATTCTATCTAAACTGGATGTGGAAGACCGGACGCAAGTCGCGATTTATGCATTTCGACATGATTTAGTAGAAGACTGACAGTGACGATATGAAATAAAAGAACACGCTCAAAAAAAGACAGTCTTTAAAAGATGCTTTTTTTGAGCGTGTTTTTGAATAGGAACAACAAAAAAGAAGCTGAAAAGATAGAACGTATCTTTCCAGCTTCTAACTATTAATTTGTCAAAATTACAGGTAAAATGATTGGTTTTCTTTCAGTTTCTGAAAACAAGAATTGTTTGACATCTTCAATTAAGTCATTTCTCATCTTAAATTCATTGACCTGATCATTCTCGAAGGATCTCTGAATACTCTTGAATGCGACTTTCTGTGCATTTTGAATCAGTTCTTCAGATTCTCTCATGTATATAAAGCCTCTAGAAATGATATCCGGACCGGCAAGCACTTCTTTTTTAGCGGTGTCTATCGTAGCAACCACCACTACTAATCCATTGTCTGATAAGATTTTACGGTCTCTCAATACAACGTTACCCACATCACCAATCCCGCTGCCATCGACATAGACATCTTTAGCATCAAATTCACCCGCACGTCTCGCACTGTTTTCAGTGAAAGCCACTATTTGACCGTTGTCAAGAACGAAGCAGTTTTCTTCGGGGACACCAGTCTGTTGAGCTAATGAAGAGTGGATTTTTTGCATTCTATGTTCACCATGTATGGGAACAAAGTATTTAGGTTTCATTAATTGAAGCATTAATTTTTGTTCTTCCTGTCCACCGTGACCAGATGTATGAACGTTATTGATTTTACCGTGAATAACGTTTGCACCCGCTTCAAGTAACTGGTTAACCACTCGATTAACACTAACGGTGTTACCTGGAATAGGTGAACTTGAGAAGATAACTGAATCACCGGGCTGAATAGAAATTTGTCTGTGTGTGCCATTGGCTACACGGCTCAAAGCTGCCATAGGTTCACCTTGGGATCCAGTACATAATATCAACGTTTCATTTGCTTTATACTTTTTCAATTCATTTGGATGGATAAATGTGCCTTCTTCAGCTTGGATGTATCCTAGTTCCTGACCAGTCTCCAATGCTGTTACCATGCTACGTCCGAAGACAGCAATTTTTCGGCCTGTTTTACCAGCGGCTTCAACGACCTGCTGAACTCTGGAGATATTAGAAGCGAAAGTGGCAAAAATGATTCGTCCATCGATTTTTTTCAGTAGGCTACGGATAGATTCTCCAACAACCTGTTCAGATTTAGTAAAGTTTGGAATCTCAGCATTTGTACTATCTGATAAAAGTGCGAGTACACCTTCTTCACCAATTCTTGCCATTTTGTGAAGGTTGGCAGGTTCTCCAACGGGTGTGAAGTCGAATTTGAAGTCACCTGTCTGTACAATATTTCCGTTTGGCGTTTTTACAACTATTCCATATGATTCAGGCACACTGTGTGTGGTTCTGAAAAAAGAAATAGTGGTCTTTCGGAATTTGATGACGGAATCTTCATTTACTTCATGAAGAGTAGCTGAACGAAGCAGATTGTGCTCATTTAATTTATTTCGTATGAGAGCGAGTGCCAACTTGTTAGCATATATTGGAATATTTAACTGTTTTAAGAGGAAGGGAATACCGCCGACGTGATCCTCATGGCCGTGTGTGATAAATAATCCCTTGATTTTGTCCTGATTTTCAACCAGGTAAGTGTAATCCGGAATAACATAGTCAATCCCCAATAAATCGTCTTCGGGGAATTTGATCCCTGCGTCGATCAGTATGATTTCATCCTGAAATTGCACCGCATAGGTATTTTTTCCTACTTCATTTAAACCACCGAGTGCATATACGGCAGTTTCATTATTTTTAATATTAGGTTTCATTTTTTGTCTCCTTGTAAAGTTTTATTTTTCAGTTTGCTAATGAATAAATTCAATTATGATTAATCTCATCAGGTCTGTTTAGTGACTAGAAGCCACTGCTATTGATATTTTACCATAATGAAAATAATAAGTATAGGAAAGGAAGTTTTGTTGAGGGAGAGCATAGGAGAGGCAGGTTGCCCATTGAGAAGCTCTCGTTTTTTATATATAGTATGAGAGGAGTTAAATTATAAAGGACGTGTAGAGTTGGAAAGTAAAAAATTATTTGTATTTGATATCGATGGAACCCTCTTAGATGAAAATAAAAGAATTCCTGAAAGTACTAAGGAAGCAGTAAGAGTGTTGTCACTAGAACATGAAGTAGCCATAGCTACAGGACGCAACCGCACAATGGCGTCTGAAATAATTTCAGAACTGAAGATTGAAAATTATATTGTCTGTAACGGAGCGGCAGCCTATTATAAACACGACTCCATCTATACAAACTCTTTAAATAAAGAGGAATTGGATAAGCTGATTCAATTAGCCGATGAGCATAACCATCAAATGGTTTATGAAACGGTCGATGAATTAAAAAGAAGAAATAAAGAGCCCGATCAGCGAGTTGAAACGGGGATGAGCTTTGTTGGGTTTCCAGTCCCTGACTACAATAAAGATTTTCACAAAGAACAGTCACTGGTTCAATGTCTAATATTCTACTCAAAAGAAGAAGCAACGATATACGAGGAACATGGATTTGATCGTTTCAGATTTGTAAGGTGGCATGAAACAGGCGTTGACGTGCTTCCGGTTGACGGTTCAAAATATCTGACCATTCAAAGGCTGGCAAACCACTTGGGTATAGACAATGATAACATTATTGCATTCGGTGATGGGTTCAATGATATGGAAATGATTCAAAATGTAGGAACAGGTGTAGCGATGGGAAATGCTGAGCAGGAAGTCAAAGAGGTTGCCGATCTGATCACCAGCAGTAGTAGTGAAGATGGCATACATGCCGCGCTGAAGCAACTGGGATTTATTTAAGTTACGACACAAATGTGTCAATACTGTGAAACTGACAGCTAACTGTGCACTTTTTTACTATTAAATATAGACTTTTATTGAACTTTAAGTGATAATAAAAAAGTGTCACTTTGGGGGTATAGCTCAGTTGGGAGAGCGCTTCGCTGGCAGCGAAGAGGTCGTCGGTTCGAGCCCGTCTATCTCCATACATTACTAAAGCGTTTTGACGCTAAAAAAGGAGAAGCATAAGTGATTTCAGAGAACCAGTTATATATTACACAGCATGATGTCATTTCTCAAAATGTGAAATATGGTTTTTTATTGAGTATTGCTTTATTGTTTGCTTCATTAGCTTTTGTCTTTAATACTCCACAGGAAATCATATCAGGGCAGATCACCATTTTAACCTCACCGGCCAACCTGACAACCGATTATTTTGCACTTTCCAATGTCGGGGCCACATTATTTAATTCAGCCCTTCTCACAGTTCATTCAATTGGTGTCATTCGAATGACACGAGCTAAAGTGAATGGCCCCATAATTGCGGCTGTATTTACTGTAGCTGCCTTTTCCTTTTTTGGAAAGAATCTATACAATTCAATGCCGATAGTCATAGGAGCATTTGCTTACGCTAGAGTCACTGAAGTACCAGCTGAAAAATCTTTACTTGCTGCATTATTCGGGACGGCTTTAGGTCCCTTGGTGAGTGAAATAACATTCAATATCGGCCTTCCGTTCCCATTAGGTGTTTTTTATGGGTACCTGTTTGGTTTTACAGCAGGGTTTATACTTCCACCATTAGCCAAGCATTTCGTTGGATTCACTAAAGGTTTCAGTGTGTATAATGTCGGCTTTACCAGTGGGATAGTAGGGACATTATTCACTTCATTATTAAGAAGTACAGGCAGAGAGATTGAACCCGTTTCAATAATTTCAAGCGGGAATAATCAGGCATTTACTATCATATTTTTATCACTGTTTACGTTTATGCTTATAAGCGGGTTGTATTTAAACTCCTGGACGTTAAATGGGTACAGTGCATTATTAAAGCATTCAGGTCAGTTATCGACGGACTTTTTAAAAACGAACGGATTTAGTGTCACATTAATCAATATGGCGTTACTTGGTTATATCTCTACGCTTTATGTCTTGTTCCATGGCGGAGAAATCAATGGGCCTGTGATTGGTGGAATTTTGACAGTCGTCGGTTTTGGTGCATTCGGAAAACATATCAGGAATGTTCTACCTATACTGATTGGTGTTACATTGATGGGGTATTTGAATGACTATGATATGAGTGCAACATCAGTTGTCATAGCCGGCTTGTTTGGAACGACTATTGCGCCAATAGCTGGAAGATATGGTACTTTGATCGGTATCTTAGCAGGGGCTTTGCATTTGAGTATAGTAAGCAATACGGGGTATCTTCATGGAGGAATCAACTTGTATAACAATGGGTTTGCAGGTGGATTTGTCGCTGCAATAATGATCCCATTACTGGAAGCTATACAGTATCAGCAAGAGAAAAGAAAACAATTACGTGAACCGGTCGATCCGGCAGAAGAAATCAAAGTGGAAAGATAAAAAAGGCGCGAGAGTAATCTCGCACCTTTTTTTTATTCTTCTACAGTTCCTAATACGTCAATATCGTCTGGGAGAGCGAGTGGGTTATCGGGATCTATACGGTCATAGAACATGACCCCGTTTAAATGATCGATTTCGTGCTGGACAACAATTGCTGGGAAGTCTCTCAAGCGCACTTTCTTCTTTTCGCCATTTAAATCATAATAGTCAACGGTGACTCGTTTGTGACGGGGAACGTATCCTGGCACTTCGCGGTCTACCGATAGACACCCTTCACCATCAGCAAGGCACGTTTGCTGAACTGAATGACTGACAATTTTAGGGTTTATTAAGACAGAACTAAACTCAGGGTCAGGATTCTCTTCATCTTGAGATGGAACATGCACGGCAATCAGTCTTTTAGATACATCGACTTGAGGGGCTGCAATACCGACACCCGGTCTAAGCTCATATTTCTCGGCCATGTCAGGATCCTGGCTGTTAATTAAAAATTCAAGCATATCTTCAGCTAACTTACGCATCTCAGAATCTAATGGAAAGGAAAGGGCGTCAGCTTTCTTTCTAAGAGTCGGATGCCCTTCTCGAATGACATCATTCATTGTAATCATAGTATACCTCCTATAAACATTTCTCTTACCATTTTAACAGGTTTACAGCCATGTCGCATCTTAAATATAAGCTTAAAGAAAAATAAGACTATTCTAATTATCGTTAGTGAATAGAATCACATGTTTTTAGAATGAGCCTGACATAGTAATACAAAACGAGAGATGCCTGCTCTTTTATATAACAGTTTTTTTCACTGTATTACTTTCGTTTGCCAGGAATAGCAATCATAGAAGAAAACCCAGTGCAACAGAAGCTTTGTGTTTAATATCACAACTAATCGAAATTGCCTTTATATCAAGGATTTCTAGACATACACAGAGGGATTATCGCTTGCATTTACTCCCGAATCATGATAGATTTAAAAAGGAATGGATGAAATTGTAACAGTAAAAAGTATCTGTTACATTTAATTATACAAACAGAGAGGAATGGGTAATCTATGGCAAAGCAACCAGTTGATTATGAAGCATTACTAAGTTCAGTAGAAGCTTCATTTCCGATGGTTCAAATTTTAGATAAAGATGGTAAAATCGTCAACGAAGACATTATGCCAGATTTATCTGATGATGAATTAGTAGAATTAATGAGAAGAATGGTATGGTCTCGAGTACTTCATGACCGTTCAATGGCGTTAGCTCGTCAAGGAAGATTAGGTTTCTATGCTCCTACTATGGGACAAGAAGCTTCTCAATTAGCAAGTCATTTCGCATTTAAAAAACAGGACTGGTTCTATCCTGGGTATCGTGACGTGCCTCAGCTTATTCAACACGGCTTACCAGTATCTCAAGCTTTCTTATGGTCACGTGGACATGTAGAAGGAAATAACTATCCAGATGATTTACACGCGATTCCGCCACAAATCATCATCGGAGCACAATTTATCCAGGCAATGGGTAACGCAGTAGGACAGAAAATGGCTAAAAAAGAAGATGAAGTAACATTCACTTACACTGGTGACGGTGGATCTTCTCAGGGTGATGTATACGAAGGTATGAACTTTGCCGGCCGTTACAAAGCACCTGTTGTTTTCTTTATTCAAAACAATGGCTATGCGATTTCTACTCCTCGTGAGAAGCAATCTGCTGCTATGACATTAGCTCAAAAATCTGCAGCTGCAGGAATTCCTGGAATTCAAGTAGACGGAATGGATCCGTTGGCAGTTTATGCAGTAACTAAGCAAGCACGTGACTGGGCAGTGGCAGGAAATGGACCTGTACTGATCGAAACAATCACGTCTCGTTTCGGACCTCACTCTACATCAGGAGATGATCCAACACGTTACCGTGAACAGGATTCATTTGATTATTGGGAGCAAAGAGATCCATTGATCCGTTTCCGTAAATTCCTGGAAGAAAAAGGATTATGGTCTGAGAAACAAGAAGAAGAACTAATTGAAAAAACTAAAGAAGAAATCAAACAAGCTGCTAAAGAAGCAGACCAAGCGCCTAAAATGCTGATTTCAGACTTCCTGAAAAACATGTATCAAGAGCCTGGTCAGAATATTAAAGAGCAGATTGAGAAATACGAAGCAAAGGAGAGTAAATAATCATGGCGAATCTTACAATGATTCAAGCAATCACCGAAGCACTTGATCAAGAAATGGCTCGTGATGAAAAAGTCTTGATTTTCGGAGAAGACGTAGGTAAAAACGGCGGAGTTTTCCGTGCAACTCAAGGTCTTTTTGACAAATACGGTGAAGATCGCGTTAGTGATACTCCACTTGCTGAATCTGGAATCGGTGGGATGGCATTTGGTTTAGCTGTTCAAGGTTTCCGTCCAGTAATGGAAATTCAATTCTTTGGATTCGTATTCGAAGTAATGGATTCAATCGTAGGTCAAATGGCTCGTACCAGCTACCGTATGGGTGGTAAATTAAACTTACCTGCTGTTGTTCGTTCACCATTTGGTGGAGGAGTACACACACCTGAAATGCACGCAGATAGTTTAGAAGGTTTAATGGCTCAGTCTCCTGGACTTAAAGTAGTTATTCCTTCAAACCCTTATGATGCTAAAGGATTATTAACATCAGCAATTCGCGATGAAGATCCAGTTGTGTTCCTTGAGCACATGAAACTGTATCGTTCATTCCGTGATGAAGTACCTGAAGAACAGTACACTGTCCCACTAGGGAAAGCTAATGTTTCTAAAGAAGGTTCAGACGTAACTGTGGTTGCTTATGGCTATATGGTTCGTGAAGCCCTAAAAGCTGCTGAAGAATTAGAAAAAGACGATGTGTCAGTAGAAGTAATTGACTTGCGTACGGTATCTCCAATTGACTACGAAACAGTTGTTAAATCAGTTGAGAAAACTGGGCGTATGGTTATGGTTCAAGAAGCTCAACGTCAAGCAGGCGTAGGAAACACTGTTATTTCTGAAGTTTCTCAACGTGCGATATTGTCACTTGAAGCTCCAATCGGATTCGTGACTGCTCCAGATACAGTTTATCCATTTGGACAAGTTGAAAACATCTGGTTGCCAAGTGCTAAAGACATTACAGAAGCAATCAAAGAAACCGTTGAATTTTAATCACTAATTGAATTCAAACTCAAAAGGAACACTCTTTTTAGCTCATTTATGGAGAATAGAAAGACTGTTCCTTATTGAGTACTTTACTATTTTTAAAAGATATTATTATAGAAGGGAAGAAAAATAATGGCTTTTACTTTTAAACTCCCTGATGTTGGGGAAGGAATGGCTGAAGGCGAAATCGTAAGCTGGTTAGTTTCTGAAGGAGACACAGTTGAAGAAGGCGATTCGATAGCAGAAATCCAAAACGATAAATCAGTTGAGGAATTAGCTTCACCAGTTGATGGAAAAATCAAAAAATTCTTAGTAGAACCGGGTACCGTTGCTTCAGTAGGAGATCCAATCGTTGAAATCGATGCAGAAGGTGACGTAAGCAGCGACGACGAGGAAGAATCTGATTCTAAAGAAGAAGAAGCAGCGTCTGAATCTGAAATGTCTTCTGAAGAAGCATCTGCTGGAACTGAGAAATCAGATCCTGCTCAATCAGAAGGAGCAACTTCTGGTGATGTTGTAAAAACATCTGATCCAAGCAAGCGTGTTCTGGCTATGCCATCAGTAAGACAGTACGCACGTGATAAAGATGTAGATATCAGCTTAGTTGAAGCATCTGGAAAAGGTGGACGTACAACTAGAGACGATATCGACAACTTCCTTCAAGGTGGAGGCGCTAAAGCTGAAACATCTGAAGATAAAACTGAAGAAAAAGCAGCAGACTCATCAGCACCTTCAGCACCATCTGTTTCAACAGCAGCTAAGCCATTCAAATCTGGCCGTTCTGACGAAGAAACAAGAGAGAAAATGTCAACTACTCGTAAAGCTATCTCTAAAGCGATGGTTAACAGTTCATTGACTATTCCTTCCGTTTCACTATTTGATGAAGTAGATGTAACTAAATTAATGGCACACCGTACTAAATTCAAAACGATTGCTGCTGAGCAGGATGTTAAATTAACATTCTTACCTTATGTTGTTAAAGCAATGATCGCTGTTATGAAAAAATTCCCGGCATTAAATTCATCTATCGATGATACAACAGATGAAGTTGTTTACAAAAACTACTTCAACATCGGTATTGCTGCAGATACAGAACAAGGACTTTATGTTCCTGTTGTAGCTGATGCAGATAAGAAATCTATGTTCGATATTGCTTCTGAAATTACTGAATTAGGCGGAAAAGCTCATGAAGGTAAATTGAAGTCAAGCGATATGGCGGATGGATCAATCTCAATCTCTAATATTGGTTCTGTTGGTGGCGGTTGGTTCACTCCAATCATTAACTATCCAGAAGTCGCAATATTAGGTGTAGGCCGTATTGCTAAAAAAGCAATTGTAAATGACGAGGGAGAAGTAGTTGCTGCTCCAATGCTGGCATTGTCATTAGTCTTCGATCACCGTGTTATTGATGGAGCAACAGGTCAAAAAGCGATGAACGAACTAAAACGTCTGTTAGCAGATCCTGAATTATTATTAATGGAAGGATAAGGTGAATCGTAAATGGTAGTAGGAGATTTCGCAATAGAATTAGATACAGTGGTTATTGGAGCTGGACCAGGAGGATACGTTGCAGCAATTCGTGCAGCTCAAATGGGACAGAAGGTAGCTATCATTGAAAAAGAATATATTGGTGGCGTATGTCTGAACGTGGGATGTATCCCTTCAAAAGCGTTGATTTCTGCGGGTCACAAATACCAGGAATCATTAGATTCAACTGCATTCGGAGTAACTTCTGAAAATGTTAAAATCGACTTTTCTAAGACTCAAGAGTGGAAAAACAACCAAGTTGTTTCTAAACTGACTAAAGGTGTAGAAGGTCTTCTTAAAAAGAATAAAGTTGAAATCCTTATGGGTGAAGCTTTCTTCGTAGACGAGAACACTCTTCGTGTAATGGGTGAAGATAATGCACAAACGTATTCATTCAACAACGCGATTGTTGCGACTGGTAGTCGTCCAGTTGAAATTCCAGGATTCAAGTTTAGTGACCGTGTATTAGATTCAACAGGGGCACTGAATTTAACTGAGATTCCAGCTAAAATGGCAATTGTCGGTGGAGGATATATCGGTTCTGAACTTGCAGGTGTTTATGCTAATTTAGGTACAGAAGTAACTATTTTAGAAGGATTACCTTCAATTCTTAACGGATTTGACAAAGACATGGTTAAACTAGTTGAGAAAAACTTTAAAAACCGTGGAGTTAACATTGTTACTGATGCTATGGCTAAAGAAGCTGTCCCATCTGATAATGGTGTAACAGTTAAGTATGAAGCTAAAGGAGAAGAACAATCTCTTGACGTTGATTACGTACTGGTTACTGTTGGTCGTCGTCCAAACACTGATGAACTAGGTTTGGAACAAGCTGGAGTTGAAGTCGGTGAACGTGGATTAATTAAAGTCGACAACCAGGGTCGTTCAAATGTTAAGAGCATTTGGGCTATCGGAGATGTTGTTCCTGGAGCAGCGTTGGCACACAAAGCAAGTTATGAAGCTAAAATTGCTGCTGAAGCAATCGCTGGTAAAAAAGTAGCGGTAGATTACCGTGCACTTCCAGCAGTAGCCTTTACAGATCCTGAAATTGCATCTGTCGGCTTAACTGAAAGCGAAGCTAAAGAGCAGGACTTAGATATTAAAGTAACTAAATTCCCATTGGGCGGAAATGGTCGTGCGTTATCATTGAACGCGACTGAAGGATTCGTTCGTCTGATTACGACAAAAGAAGACCACGTTATTGTTGGTGCTCAAGTTGCCGGAATCAGTGCGTCTGATGTCATCGCTGAAATTGGATTAGCAATTGAAAGTGGTATGAACGCTGAAGACGTGGCTTTAACTATTCATGGTCACCCTTCATTAGGTGAAACCGTTATGGATGCTGCTGAAGCAGCTCTAGGATTCCCTATTCACATGTAATATTTTCAGAAGAAAGACCTTTAGTGATACTAAAGGTCTTTCTTTCTATACATAGTTGACCAATAGATTTTTGCAATTTGTCAAAAACTTAGATAAACTTAAAGAACTAAGGTTAGAAAAGAGGACTAATGATGATGAGTATAGCAGAAAGAGACACCCTTATAAAAAAGTGGTTATCTGAAATTAAAGACTATATTATAGACCAGAAAGACTCGAATTTAGATGTAGAGCAGAAAACAGCAGACAATGACCTGGTTACACGAATGGATAAATCGATCGAAGAGCAATTAGTCAATAAAATAAGAGAAGCCTTTCCCGGTGAAAAAATCGTTGGTGAAGAAGGATTCGGTGACGAGGTAAATTCGTTAGACGGAACAGTCTGGTTTATTGACCCAATAGATGGAACACTGAATTTTGTGATGCAGCAAGAGAACTTTGCGGTCATGATAGGTGTTTATGTTGATGGAATAGGACAGTTAGGGTACATTTATGATATCACTCACGATAAATTGTATTCTTCAACTAAAGGAGATGGCGTTCGTTGCAACGGTCAACCGATAGCGAAACCCGCTGACCTGAGCCTTTCCAAGGGATTGATCGCTTCCAGTTCAGCCCTGATGTGTAAGGATAAATACCCAGCCGTAAGAACGGTTGGTGCTGAAAGTCTTGGGGTTCGAATGCTTGGTTCAGCTGGATTGGAAAGTATCGAAGTAGCTAAAGGGAATGTATCTGCCTATATCGCATCTAATTTGAAACCATGGGATATTGCCCCGGGGTTATTATTTATGGAAGAACTAGGTATGATTGGGACACAGTTCAATAGCAAACCAATCGACCTGCTGAATAACAATAATATTGTCTTTGCGACAAAAAATGCTCACAAAGACATCATTGATATATTAGGGGAATAAAAAAAAGTTGTAATTCACTTACTTTTATTGCTATAATGTTGTGTGCAACAATACAGGATATCTGAGGAACATTTATTCTTGAGTTAAACTTTTCAAGATTAAGTGTTTTTTTTGTGAAAGAATATGAAAATATTATGAAAACTCAATCGGTGCCTGCTAATAGACAAAGGAATTAAGAAATTTGGAGGAAATATATGATTAAAAGAGATGACGTAAGAAATATCGCAATAATTGCCCACGTAGACCATGGTAAAACAACTTTAGTTGATGAACTGTTAAAACAATCAGATACTTTATCTGCTCACGGTGAGCTAAGTGAAAGAGCTATGGATTCAAATGATCTTGAAAAAGAACGTGGAATAACGATTCTTGCTAAAAACACTGCTGTTAATTACAAAGAACACCGCATCAATATTCTAGACACACCAGGACACGCCGACTTTGGTGGAGAAGTAGAACGTATCATGAAAATGGTTGATGGTGTTATCTTAGTTGTAGATGCTTATGAAGGAACTATGCCTCAGACACGTTTTGTATTGAAAAAAGCTTTAGAAATGAAGCTTCGTCCATTAGTCGTTGTAAACAAAATCGATAAAGACACAGCGAGACCATCTGAAGTTGTAGATGAGGTGCTGGATCTGCTTATCGAACTGGATGCTGATGAAGATCAGTTGGAATTCCCGGTAATTTATGCGTCTGCAATCAATGGGACAAGCAGTTACTCTGCGGATCCTGCTGATCAGAAAGATACGATGGAACCTGTATTTGAAAGTATCTTAAAAGAAGTACCTGCTCCAGTAGACAACAGCGACGAACCTTTACAGTTCCAGGTTTCACTTCTTGACTATAGTGACTATGTTGGACGTATCGGTATCGGACGCGTGTTCCGTGGATCAATCAAAGTTGGAGACAACGTTACATTAAGTAAACTTGATGGATCTACTAAGAATTTCCGTGTGACTAAATTATTCGGATTCTTCGGATTGAGCCGTGTTGAAATTGATTCAGCTAAAGCTGGTGATTTGATAGCCGTTTCCGGTTTTGAAGATATCTTCGTTGGTGAAACAGTTACTCCAGTTGACCACGTTGATCCACTGCCTATCCTGCACATTGATGAGCCAACTTTACAGATGACATTCTTAGTTAATAACTCTCCTTTTGTAGGTAGAGAAGGAAAATGGATCACTTCCCGTAAAATACATGAGCGTTTAATGCTGCAGCTTCAAACAGATGTGTCATTAAAAATCGAACAAACTGAATCTCCAGACGAATGGATCGTTTCCGGACGTGGAGAGTTACACTTATCTATTCTTATTGAAAACATGAGAAGAGAAGGATATGAGTTACAAGTATCCAGACCTGTTGTAATCATTAAAGAAATCGATGGTAAAAAATATGAGCCATTCGAAAGAGTTCAAATCGACACCCCTGAAGAATATATGGGAGCAGTCATTGAAAACCTTGGAACACGTAAAGCTGAAATGCAGGATATGATCCATACTGGTAATGGACAAGTTCGCTTGATTTTCCTTGCTCCAGCACGTGGACTAATCGGATTTACCAATGATTTCTTATCAATGACTCGTGGATACGGAATCTTAAACCACACATTTGATCAGTATCTTCCTATGTTACCTGGTAAAACAGGAGAACGACGTAATGGTGCACTAGTATCAATGGAAAATGGTGTGGCGACAACTTACGGTATAATGAACTTAGAAGACCGTGGGGTTATATTCGTAGAACCGGCAACTGAAGTATACGAAGGTATGATTGTTGGGCAGCATAACCGAGACAATGACTTAGCTGTTAACTTGACTAAAGAAAAACAGAAAACCAATGTCCGTTCTGCAAACAAGGATCAGACCAATGTGATTAAACGTCCGCGTAAAATGACTTTAGAAGAATCGCTTGAATTCCTGGCAGATGATGAGTACTGTGAAGTCACTCCAGAATCGATCAGACTTAGAAAGAAAATTCTAAACAAAAACGTGAGAGAAAAAGCATCAAAAAAATCAAATAGTTAAGTCGTTTATGTGTTGTAGATGAATGATATTATATTTCAAATTTATCTGTAGTATGCTATACTTACTAAAGTATAGAATGTCGAAGGATGAAAAGGAAGGAAATGCCTATGGATCAGCTGCAGATTGCTTTAGCAAAAGATGTTTTAAACGAGGATGCGAAACAGATCGCATCGTTAATTGAAAATCAGCAACATTTGTGTGTGTCGTGTCCAGCATTTGAAGAAGTCATTGATACTCAGATGTTTGGCTTTTCAAAAAAGGTCGAATTCGCTACTGCTATGGGTATGATCGATGAAGAAGAGGGCCATCTGATGCTCAGTACTTTAGAAAAGCATTTAAATGATGTCTATTCAGAAGCTTTTAATTCAACTAAAAACGATTAAACTATTTCAAAAAACCCTCTCAAAGAGAGGGTTTTTTTGTTATAATGAAAAAAACTAATGTAGGTGAAAAATTATGGAACAAGAATTAAGCGACAGAACGGGATTAGTTGTATGGTTGTATACTACGAAATATGTAAATAAATTAAAGAGATATGGACTCATTCATTATGTATCTAAAAACATGAATTATGTGATCATGTATGTGAATCGTGAAGACAGAGAAACAGTGTCTAAGACTATCAGTAAACAGCATTTTGTAAGAAAAGTTGAAAATTCATATCAATGCGAGATACCTAAAACCTTTGACGGGATTTTGGATCAGGTTGTCGCACTAACTAAAACGACAGAGGAAAGCGAAAAAACTGGACAGGTTATTTAAAACGATATAAGGGATGGCGTAAATGAGAGTAATATCAGGCGAATATGGTGGAAGAAGATTGCAGGCTATGAAAGGTGCTCATACTAGACCGACTACTGATAAAGTTAAAGAAGCTTTGTTTCACATTATAGGCCCGTATTTTGATGGTGGCACTGTTTTGGATTTGTATTCAGGCAGCGGATCACTTGGGATTGAAGCGGTATCAAGAGGAATGGACACCGCTTATCTTGTAGATAAAAATCCCGACGCTATAGCAGTAATCAATGAAAATATTAAGATGACAAAAGAAGAACAGAAATTTATTGTGTGGCGAAAAACTGATCAGCAGGCTTTAGCTGAACTGAAGAGAAGCAGTAAACAAGTGGACCTGGTTTTACTGGATCCTCCTTATGCTGATCAGAAGCTCAAAGATATCGTGGAGACATTGGTCGCTTTTGATCTGCTTACCCCCTCTGCACTATTAGTTTGTGAGACCGATAAATCAGTTACACTTGATTTTGATAGTGACTCTTTATCTCTTTATAAGGAGAAAGTATACGGAACATCCAGGATCACATTTTTTGAACGGGTGAGTGAATAAGTGAGAAAAGCAATGTATGTCGGAAGTTACGATCCTGTAACCAATGGACACGTCAATGTCCTGGAAAGGGCAGCCAAGCTGTTTGACGAAGTAATTGTCGTTGTCAGCGCGAGTACCGCGAAAAAGTACTGGTTTTCTGTAGATGAAAGAGTAGAGTTGATTGAAAAGGCATTAGACTATAAACACATAAAGAACATCAAAGTGATGGCTCACGACGGCTTAACTGTCAAATTGGCTGAAACACTGGGTGCTCAAGTGCTAATCAGAGGAATCCGCTCAATTAAAGATATGGAATATGAAGTAGATATTGCAACACTTAACAAGATTCAAAATCCGACTATTGAAACAGTTTTTTTGATTTCAGATGAAAGTTACCGGTCGATCAGTTCTACAATGGTAAAGGAAATAGCGTTTTATCAAGGAGATATTGATGCTCTGGTGCCAGAGAATGTTGCAGAGGCGCTAAAAGAGGTCGTAAAAAAAAGGCGGTCTGAGTAATTGAAAAACAAGAAATATTTAAAGTGGATCCTGATTACTATGCTTCTTTATCTATTCTTTTTTGTTCCGATTCCGTATTTCATTGAGCGCCCGGGTAATGCAGTAGATCTAAATCCACTGATAGAAGTAGACGGGTCATCACGTGATAATGAAGGACGCTTTATGCTGACAACAGTTGAACTATTTAAAGCAACGCCTTTCACTTATTTTTATCAGTTTCTTCCTTACCATTCAATTATCAGAGAAGATCAGTTGCTTGGTCAGTTTGAAGATTACGACGAGTACAGAATACTGCAGCGCTATTTCATGAATAATTCTATTGATATGGCTAAAGCGGCTGCTTTTAATGAATCAGAGCTTCCTTATGATATTGATTATTTAGGTGTCTATGTCATGAGTATTTCTGAAGAGTCCTTGTTCAGACAAGAGCTGAATCTAGGAGACAGTATTATTGAAATTAATAATCACCCTTTTTTAAATACAGATGAGTTTATTGAACTCGTGAGTCAAAAGGAAGTAGGAGAGACCATTTCTTTGATGATCGAAAGAAATGATGAGCGCTCAGAAGTTGAGGGAGAGTTGATTTTGCTGGAAAGTACAGGTCAGCCAGGTATTGGAATCAGCTTAGTGACTCGTACTCAAGTAGCAACTGATCCTGTAGTCTCAATCAATGCTGGGAGCATCGGGGGCCCATCCGCAGGCTTGATGTTTGCGCTGGAGTTATACACTCAAATCAATGACATAAGCTTAAACGGTCATCATATAGCCGGGACAGGCACAATTAATGAAGCAGGAGAAGTCGGTCGAATAGGTGGAGTAGAGAAAAAAGTTGTGGCCGCCGATCGAGAAGGTGCTGATGTCTTTTTTGTACCTGATGATCCTATCGACGACGAGCTGTTAGAGTTTATGCCGGACTATACTTCAAATTATGCAGCGGCCGTGGTGACGGCAGAGGACATTGACACCGATATGGAAATAGTTCCTGTCGAACACATTAGTGATGCTATTGAGTACCTCAACCAAATTTCAAACCAGTAAAACTTATTTCTTTCAAAAGAAATAAGTTTTTTTATGTTTTGACGTGAGTTTTAAGCTAATTGGTTAATATTTATATATAAGAAAGAGAGGAGGATCATGTGAAAAAAATTGAAAAAAACAAGTTGACCATTTTATTTGTTTTAGCCATATTAATACTGTCTATGTTCTTTTACCGAATGATAGGTCTTGAGGACAGCAGGGAAAGGGAATCGGAGGAGGTGACGTTGGAATCAGTCATTGTAAAGAATGAGGAAGAGCTTGAAGCACCTGTCGGAACAGCAAGTCCAGAAGAAGAAAATCCTACACAGTCAATACATGTCGATATAAAAGGAGCAGTGAATAGTCCGGGTGTTTATGAAATGAGGCCCACTCATCGAATAAACGACGTCATCCAGAAAGCTGGTGGGCTTAAAGATGATTCAGACTCTAAAACAATCAATTTTGCAAAACAGCTGGAGGACGAAATGATGATTTACGTGCCTTATGCTGGGGAAGAAGTCGTTATTGAACAGTCTGCAAGTCCGGAAGCTTTGAGTGACGGGACGATAAACATCAATCAGGCTGATTTAAACGACCTGCTCAGTTTAAATGGAATTGGCCCGCAGAAAGCCCAGGAAATAATAGCTTACAGGGAATCACAGGGGCCGTTCGGTACGATACAGGACATTACAAACGTATCAGGCATTGGGGAAAAAACACTCGAAAAAATTCAGGATCATATAACAGTTAACTAAGGACGTATTGCTTCAGAAGTTTCGCTCTTGTATACTAATTAAATAAACTGATCATTATATCAGTATCTCGAATGGAGTGGAAATGATGAATGAAAGAATTCCATGGAATCAATATTTTATGTCTCAAAGCATGCTGATTTCAATGAGGAGCACGTGTTCCCGATTAGCAGTAGGTGCTACGATCGTGAGAGACAAACGCGTGATTTCTGGAGGGTATAACGGATCAGTAAGTGGAGATGTCCATTGTATAGACGAAGGATGTTACGTAGTGGACGGTCACTGTGTAAGAACGGTCCATGCTGAAGCGAATGCTCTTTTACAATGTGCAAAATTTGGAGTAAAGACGGATGGTGCTGATTTGTATGTGACACATTTTCCTTGTCTCCAATGCACTAAACAATTGATTCAAGGTGGGATACACAAAATATACTATCTCAATGATTATCATAATCATAAATACGCTGTTGAACTGCTTGATCGCGCAGGGGTTTTATCTGAGAAAATTTCTGTGCCGACTGAATTTTTTAAAAGTATTGAAACTGTTTATACTGAACCGGAATAACGTATGAAATCTGTTTGATTAGAGGAAGATTGATATTCCCCTCAATTCTTCTGTTTCTTTTTGTTTTGTCTATTGAAATGCCTCATTATCTGACAGCTGGTGTGTGTGCTTTTTACTTCTGTAAATTATGTTTATCTCGCCAATCCCCATTGATTATTCTTTTTCTCATAGGGGCATCCATTACTTTGTTGTCAACATCTAATAATGAGAATGAAACCGCAGTCGGTATGGCCCTTGATTCAGCCCTTATAGAAGTCAAGCAGACATCTTGGAGTATTGATGGAGACCAGTTAAAGTTTCAGGGTCTTCTGAGAGATGGATCACTGAGAGAAGAAGTAGTGGTAAGATACACTATCGAAACTGAAAATGAAAAAGAAGCATTGCTTTCTCATATTCCCCGTTTTTTAGTGGCTGCAGGAGAATTGAAGATACCCAAAGCACAAACGAATGTTAATCAATTCGATTACTCACTCTACTTAAAAAGAAAGGGCATCTCCTACGTGATGCAAGTGAAGTCTCTTTCTGAAATTAAAGCACCGTATCCTTATTATAGACAGAGGTATAAAGCCGACACAATAAGACAATACATACTGA
The DNA here is from genome assembly GCA_020832185.1 of Alkalibacterium sp. Classification (GTDB taxonomy): domain Bacteria; phylum Bacillota; class Bacilli; order Lactobacillales; family Carnobacteriaceae_A; genus Alkalibacterium. The sequence goes on along the minus strand of JAFIFE010000014.1, from coordinate 218,105 downwards.
CTTATTGTGATAGAACCTTTAAGCCACTGACAAGTAGATATGTTAAAGCCCTTGTTTTTGGTGACAGGAGGGAACTGACTGAAGATGTGACATCAGCATTTAAAAATTTAGGGGTCATCCATTTACTGAGTATATCTGGCCTGCATATCTCTTTGATCATTTTGATTGTAGACGGTCTTTTGATTAAGCTGAATGTTACCAGAGAAACAAGTCGCCTCGTGTTAGTGTCTCTTCTGCCATTTTTTGGCTTGTTTGCCGGATTTGGGATCAGTGTGTATAGAGCAATCGTACAAGCGAGTGTAAAGGGCGTTTCTGATAGTCACAAATGGTCTTTAACCTCATTAGACTGCTGGTGTGTAGCGTTTAGCACAGCACTGCTGCTCAATCCATCTATCATATTTTCCATTGGGTTTCAGCTGAGTTATACTATGAGCTTTTTGATTATTTTTGTTTCTCAGTCGCCGTTTTTTAGCCGCTATTCACTTTACGGACAAATCAGTTTTTTAAATGTCCTGTTGTTTCTTGTTTCCATACCAATTTTAAGTTATCACTATTATGAATTTTCTCTAGGAGTAGTGTTTCTCAATAGTGTATTTATTCCATTTGTCTCTTACATACTTATGCCCGGGCTGCTTATTCTCCTGTTTTTGTCCCCAATTATGTCAGTTAGTGGTATTTTGGGATTTATAGAAAAGCCTATCGAGCTGCTCCTCTATTTTATGGAGACAATCACAACATTTATCGATGACTCAACCTCATTTTCATTTGTTTCTGGAAGATTACCGTCTTGGGTGATTATTTTATGGGGCATTTGCCTTGTGTATGCATTACTGATCATTGAACAACGGAAGTCTCGCATCAAATTAATTCCTGTTGCTATAGGATTATTACTGCTAATCCAGGTGAACCGATTTTCTCCGTTAGGTCAAATACTAATGCTGGATGTGGGACAGGGTGATGCCATACTGATCAAAGAGCCCTACAACAAAGGCAATTATCTCATTGATACTGGAGGAACGGTCAAATGGGGCGAGAAGGAAGACTGGCAAATAAGAGACAGAGAGTATTCCCTTGGGCAGCATACCGTGCTGCCTGTACTGAAGAGTCTTGGAGTAGATAAACTGGATGCCATCATTATTACGCATCCTCACTGGGATCATTATGGTGAATTAACTGAAATAGTTAATAATTTTCATGTCACTGAGCTCGTTTTTAATGCTTACACGTTCAGAAACGATTCTTTTAAGCGTGAATTACTCTCCCTCCATGATTCAACTGTGAAGATCACACTAATTGAGGGGGAGACGCAATACAAGCTTCCTCAGACTTTGAGACTGATTAATGACCAATGGATCGACGACAGTAATCTCAACAACCAGTCTATGGTTTTAGCAGGGAAATATGGTAAACTGCTATGGCTGTTCACAGGAGATATTGAGCAGGAAAGGGAGCGTAGTATCCTGTCTGATTACCCCACTTTAAAAGCTGATGTGCTAAAAGTCTCCCATCATGGAAGTGCAACCTCCACTCATGAAAACTTTTTGAAGCAGATAGCCCCCGAGGTTACATTGACATCAGTGGGAACCGGAAACCGGTTTGGTCATCCTAATCAGGAGACAGTCAATCGATTAGAGAATAATCAAAGTGACAATTACCGGACCGATATAAATGGCAGTATTCTTTATACCTTTTCAGAAAATAAATTCATTGACCAATGGCTTTTTAGACAGGGTCAGTTTAAAACAATCAATAAATGACAAGGAGTCTTTGTATGAAAACGGCTTTCACTCAACTAAAACCCATTTTGGACAAGCCATTAAAAGCGTGTTATCTCATTTGGGGAACAGAAGAATTGCTTTTTGATAATGCCATTAAAGCTTTCAATAAAAGAATGGAACAAACGAACGAAGATCCTATGAATACCTATCATTTCAATCTGACCGATACGCCGATTGAAGACATTATACACGAAGCTGAAAGTTTGCCTTTTTTTGGGGAGCAGAAACTGATCATAGTGCATGAGAGTTATATCTTTACGGGAAAAAAAGTGACTAATTCAGTTTCGCATAACACGGACCTTCTGGAGAGGTACTTAGTTGATCCCTCTGACTTTTCAATTCTCGTTTTTCTGGCTCCATATGACAAACTGGATAAAAGAAAAAAACTAACGAAGTCCTTACTAAAGTATGCCGAGGTGATAGAGGCCAATCCGGCTAAAGAAGGGGATATCAAAGACTATCTTCTTTCTTATTTCAGTGAGAATGGGTTCACGATCTCAAAGCAGGCCTTAAATCGGTTGCTTCAGTTAACTGATAACAATTTGACTCGATCAATCAAAGAAGCTGAAAAACTGGTCTTGTATCACAAGGATCAAAAAGAAATAACACTAGAAGCGATTCAAATCCTCGTATCGAAATCACTTGAACAAAATATATTCGACTTAAATGAAAGAGTTCTGAATAAGAATGTGAAAGATTCCATCGAACTCTATCAGGATTTAATTACCCAAAAGGAAGACCCGATAAAAATCTTAGCTCTAATGATCAGTCAGTTCAGACTCCTTCTTCAAGTGAAAATATTGAAAAAGAAAGGCTATCAACAGTCAGATATTGCTGCGATACTAAAAATTCATCCTTACAGAGTGAAGCTTGCGGGACAGAAAGAGCAGAAATTTTCTCAGGAGATTCTTTCAAAAGCACATCATCTGCTGATTACTGCGGATCATGATATAAAGACAGGAAAAGTAAATCCGGAATTACAGATTGAACTGTTTATTTGGCAATTTTGCACACTCTAAATAAGGTAAGTTTAATTAATATCAATTTTTCATTGAAAATATAGTCTCAATGTTGTAAAATGGGGAATGTTGAAGAAATCAACTGTGAAGGTTAATCAATTATTGCATAAAATGATGCAGTAAAATTAAACCCAATATAATTGAGATGATATAAGGAGTGTTTTACCCATGCCAAACATGATACAAACAGTTAAAAGACAAAGACAAGACGTTAAAAAGAGAGCTAACAACGTAGGACAGGCAACTGCTATGAGAACAACAAAGAAGAAATTCCTTACAGCTGCTAAGAATAATGAAGAAAATGCGAATGAACTATATGTTCAAGCTGTTAAAGCAATCGACAAAGCTGCATCAAAAGGAATTATCCACCCAAATAAAGCAGCGAGAGACAAGTCTCGTTTAAGCAAAAAATTAGCTTAATACCATTTAAAGTATTCCCTTGAGACTCTAAGTCTTCGGGAATATTTTTTTTATGATAAACTAGTTTAGACTAATCGTTTGAAAGGAGTAATTTAATGGCCGACCAAGCATTTAATTTGAAATCACTCTATCAACCCAGCGGGGACCAGCCTGAAGCTATAAAAAAACTGGTTAAAGGCATCAAAGAAAACCAGAAAGAGCAGGTCTTGCTTGGAGCGACTGGTACGGGTAAAACGTTTACAATGTCCAATGTCATTCAGCAAGTCAACAAACCCACTCTTGTTATGGCACATAACAAGACTTTAGCAGGTCAGCTTTATACTGAATTTAAAGAGTTTTTCCCTGATAATGCTGTGGAGTATTTTGTCAGTTATTACGATTACTATCAGCCTGAAGCCTATGTGCCGTCTTCAGATACATTTATTGAAAAAGATGCAAGTGTCAATGATGAAATTGATAAATTGAGACACTCTGCTACAAGTGCACTTCTGGAAAGGCGAGATGTGATCGTTGTGGCGTCTGTGTCTTGTATTTACGGACTGGTTAACCCTAAGGATTATGCTGAGCATGTCTTGTCTCTTAGAGCAGGCATGGAGGTCAGTCGAGAAGAATTATTAAGAAAACTAGTTGATATGCAGTTTGAAAGAAACGATATTGATTTTCAGCGTGGCCGTTTTCGTGTTCGCGGGGATATTATTGAAATCTTTCTGGCATCCAGAGAAAGTGAAGCTGTCCGAGTGGAAATGTTCGGTGATGAAATCGATCGGATCAGAGAGGTTGACGTGCTTACTGGAGAAGTCAAAGCAGACCTTTCTCACGTGGCTGTTTTCCCTGCGACTCACTTTGTCTCAAACGATGAACAGACGAGGTCAGCTATAGAGTCGATACAAGCAGAATTAAAAGAACGGTTAGAAGAGTTGAACAAAGACAACAAATTGCTCGAGGCACAGCGTCTGGAACAGAGAACTAATTATGACATCGAAATGCTGATGGAGATGGGATACTGCTCTGGTATCGAGAACTATTCAAGGCATATGGATGGACGTAAACCTGGGGAATCACCTTATACTTTACTGGACTTCTTCCCAAAAGATTCCTTATTTATAATTGATGAGTCGCATATGACGATGCCTCAAATCAGAGGGATGTACAATGGAGACAGGGCAAGAAAGCAGCAGTTGATCGATCACGGCTTCCGTCTTCCGAGCGCTCTGGACAACAGACCGCTTCGTCTTGAAGAATTCGAAGAGCGGGTGCCACAAATCAACTATATATCAGCAACACCAGCTGATTATGAAATGGATCGATCCACTCAAGTTGTTGAACAGATCATCCGACCTACTGGACTTCTGGATCCAATTATCGAAGTACGTCCAATCAAAGGACAAATTGATGACTTGATTGCCGAAGTCAATGAGCGTGTCGAAAAAGATGAACGAGTATTTATTACAACGCTGACTAAAAAAATGTCTGAAGATTTGACTGACTACTTGAAAGAAGTTGGAATCAAAGTCCAATATCTGCATAGTGATATCAAGACACTGGAACGAACTCAAATTATACGCGATTTGCGTATTGGTAAATTTGATGTCCTTATAGGAATCAACCTTCTTCGAGAGGGGCTGGATGTACCTGAGGTCTCCATGGTGGCTATTTTAGATGCAGATAAAGAAGGATTCCTGCGTAGCGCCCGATCACTGATTCAAACCATTGGACGAGCTGCACGAAATGAAAACGGGCGGGTTATTATGTATGCTGATCGTGTGACAGATTCGATGAAACAAGCGATGAGTGAGACCGAGCGAAGAAGAGAAATCCAGGAATCGTATAATAAAGAGAATGGGATCACACCTACAACAATCAAGAAAGAAGTTCGTGATCTGATTAAAATCTCGACAGTTATTGATGATGAGGAAAAAGACTTATCTGAAGAAATCATCAAACAGCTCTCAAGAGATGAGCGTCGCGAACTGATTGAAACTATGGAGCTGGAGATGAAGCAGGCAGCTAAAGAACTGGACTTTGAGAAAGCGGCCCAGTTACGTGATGTGGTCATGGAGCTTAAAACGAAGTATTCATAAATAGGAAATAAGTGGTTGACATTTACTCTGGAAACCTTTAGAGTAAATTTAAATTGAATAGTAATCCTTTAAAAGATAGTCCAGTGAGGCTAAGAAGGAGCAGCAGGATCTCTATGCGTACCCGTGAGTACACATAGGACCCTTTAAGCAGGTAGTCAGTATACTCGTACCTGTTTTGCCTGAAAGAACAATCGGCAGCACTCTTATCTTACATGGATAAGGGTGCTTTTTTTATGGGCACTATTCTTGAGACGAGTCGCCAACACTGCTCGTAATAAACAGCATCAGATGTGTATCTGATGCAACTGGAGGAAGCATATGCAGAAATTGTCGAAAGTTGAAGTAGTAAACGAAGCAGCCATTGAACGAGCATTGACTCGTATTACTTATGAAATTATTGAAAAGAATAAAGGGGTAGACAATCTTGTTCTTGCGGGTATCAAGACTAGAGGAGTCTTTCTGGCTCACCGTATAGCTAAGCGCATCAAACAGCTTGAAGGCGAATCAATTGATGTTCTGGAACTGGATGTCTCTTTCTACAGAGATGACAGGGAAGGTGAAAAAAATGAACAGACAGCTCCTTTAACAGATACCGCACGGATAAAAGGGAAGAAAGTAGTCATAATTGATGATGTGCTATACACTGGTCGGACTATTCGGGCAGCGCTTGATGCCATCATTGATTTGGGAAGACCTGACAAAATATTTCTTGCAGTACTGATTGACCGCGGGAACAGAGAATTACCCATTAGGGCTGACTTCGTCGGGAAGAACATACCAACATCTCGAGAAGAATCCATTCAAGTTTCGTTAAAAGAAACAGACGATGCAGATCAAGTCACGATCGTCAAAGTAAATTAAGTAAATAAATGTGAACTTTAATAGTGTCCTGAGAGACACGAAAGGTCGCTGAACAAATACAACAGAGACAAATCTATCGGGAGAGTTAAGATGGAACTGCTGGAAAATCGTTAGAGCAGTTGTATTCTTTAACCCTCGCATGATCTGATGCTGATATATTTGATTCAAAAGACCTTGTGCCATTATGGTGCCGGGTCTTTTTTCACACCTTTAGACAGTTTTTCACTAATTTGGAATGAAAATTAAAGGAGATGTCCTATGACTAAAGTGCAAACCAGAAGCGTGCGTCATTTTGTATCATTGGAACAGTTTGAGAATCACGAAATTATCAGCATGATCGAAAAGGCCATCACATATAAAAATCAGAGAACGTTTCCCAGCTATGCAGATAAGTATGCAGTGAATTGTTTCTTTGAGCAAAGCACACGGACACACAAAAGTTTTGAGATGGCAGAACGACGGATGGGTGTACAGGTTCTTGATTTTCAACCGTCCATGAGCAGTGTTCAAAAAGGTGAAAGCTTATATGATACGGTTCTGACACTACAGGCAATAGGTGTTGATCTTGTCGTCATCAGACATGGGGAAGAAGGCTATTACAATAAACTGATTGAGAGCAGACATATTCATTGCTCAATCATCAATGGCGGAGATGGAGCAGGGCAGCACCCGAGTCAATCGCTTCTTGATTTGATGACTATTTATGAAGAATACGGGTCATTTGAAAATCTTGAAGTCGCTATATCTGGAGACTTGACTCATTCCAGAGTAGCTAAGAGCAACATGCAGATTTTAAAACGATTAGGCGCAAAAATTTTTTTCACAGGCCCACAGGAATGGTATGATCCTTCTTTTGAAGAGTACGGCACTTATTCAACGATCGATAAACTGATTGACAAGGTAGACGTTATGATGCTGCTGAGGGTTCAGTACGAGCGCCATGAAGACACGGATATTCGTTTTTCTAAACAGACGTATCTGCAAAAATACGGGATTACCTTCGAAAGAGAAAACAGGATGAAACCGTCCGCAATCATTATGCATCCCGCTCCAGTAAACCGGGGGATAGAAATTGAAGACCAGTTAGTAGAGTGCAGTCGTTCAAGGATCGTGACACAAATGGAGAACGGAGTCTATGCACGGATGGCTATTATCGATTTACTACTAGAGCATAGATAAAGGGAGAGATTAGAATATGTCATTATTACTCAAAAACGCCACTATCATAACGGATGAGAATAACACGAAAGTAGTGGATATTTACGTCGCTGATAAAAAAATAACCTTAATAGAAGAGACGATCAATAAACATGCAGATACTCTCATCGATGTCAGGGGAAAACTAGTGACACCGGGACTGATCGATGTTCATGTGCATTTGAGAGAGCCAGGTTATGAATACAAAGAAACCATCAAATCAGGAACCAAGGCAGCAGCTCGGGGGGGATTTACAACGATTTGTGCCATGCCGAATGTAAATCCTGAGCCTGATACAGTTGAAGATTTGAACAGAATTCAGAGCATCATTGCTAAAGATGCTTGTGTAAAAGTGAAACAGTATGTTCCAATCACAAAGGGACTGACATCTGAAGAACTGACAGATCAGGAAGCCCTGCATGAAGCTGGTGCGTTTGCCTTCACAAATGACGGTGTAGGCGTTCAGAGTGCTGGAACAATGTTCAAAGCAATGCAGCAGGCAGCCTTATTAGGAACGTCGATTGTTGCTCACACAGAAGACGATTCTCTTTTGTTTAAAGGAGGCGTCATGCATGAGGGAACGAGAAATATCGAACTGGGCTTGCCAGGAATGCTGCAGTTGACTGAATCCACTCAGATAGCCAGAGATGTTCTTCTGGCAGAGGCAACAGGCGCGCACTACCATATCTGTCACGTGTCTTCTAAAGAGAGTGTAAGAGTCATCCGTGATGCTAAAAAGGCAGGAATCAATGTAACGGCTGAGGTCTCTCCGCATCATCTGCTGCTGTGTGAAGAGGATATTCCAGGAGATACAAGTCAGTATAAAATGAACCCACCATTGAGAGCGAGAGAAGATCAGGAAGCCTTACTTCAAGGGCTGACAGACGGAACTATCGATATGATCGCAACCGATCATGCGCCTCACTCTTATGAAGAAAAAAATGGATCCATGATCGATTCGCCTTTTGGGATCGTAGGGAGTGAAACGGCCTTTCAACTGTTGTATACGTATCTGGTTGAAGAAGGGAAACTCACTTTGAAGAAGCTGGTGGACAGCTTAACTGCCCGTCCGTCCCACATTTTTGATTTTGAAGAAGGAGTGCTTGAAGCAGGTGCACCCGCAGACTTGGCCTGCTTTGACTTGGTTAATGAAACGGAAATCAGAAAAGAAGATTTTCAGTCCAAAGCATCCAATACACCATTTTTAGGATGGAAAGTCAAAGGAGCTACACTAGTCACGATCGTAGACGGTCAGGTTGTTTATCAGGAGGGGATTAAATGAAGAAGAGATTACTAGTACTGGAAGATGGCACTGTATTCAAAGGGTATGGCTTTGGATCCAGTAAAGAAACGATTGGAGAGGTCGTCTTCAATACCGGGATGACAGGTTATCAGGAATCAATTACGGACCAGTCTTATAATGGACAGCTGTTGACATTCACCTTTCCGTTGATTGGGAATGCCGGCATAAACAGAGATGACTATGAATCGATTTTCCCGACGACAAGAGCGGTAATTGTAAAAGAATTCGCCAGAAGACCGTCCAACTGGAGAAGCCAGATGAACCTTGATGAATTCCTGAAAGAAAAAGATATACCAGGATTAACGGGTGTAGACACGAGACGACTCACACGAGTCATTAGAGAACACGGCGCGATGAAAGCTATTTTAACTGATGATACACGTTCAATCGAAGAGATTACATATCAGTTGTCTCAAGCAGAACTGCCCACTAATCAAGTGGAGCAGGTATCGACCACTCGTCCATATGTGAGCCCGCAAAATGGACGAAAAGTAGTGGTTGTCGATTACGGATTAAAGCACAGTATTTTGCATGAATTGAATAAACGTGAGTGTCACGTGACTGTATTGCCTCATGATACAAAAGCTGAAACTATCTTGAATTTAAGACCAGATGGTGTCATGTTGACGAATGGACCAGGGGATCCTAAAGATCTTCTTTATGCCCATGAGATGGTGAGAGAACTTCAAAAACATATTCCTATTTTCGGCATTTGTCTAGGTCATCAGCTGATCGCTCTGGCAAACGGAGCAGAGACGTACAAGATGGACTTCGGTCACCGAGGGTTTAATCACCCGGTGAGAGAAATTGCCACAGGGAAGATCGACTTTACCTCTCAAAATCATGGCTATGCGGTTTCGGAGGCATCAGTCAATAAAGAAACCCTTATGATCACACATATCGAAATAAATGATGATACTGTCGAAGGGTTAAGACACCGTCAGCATCCGGTGTTCAGCGTCCAGTATCATCCGGATGCTGCGCCTGGGCCTCACGATGGGGCGGGGTTGTTTGATCAGTTTATAGAATTAATGGACGCTTGGAAGGTGGAAACTAAAGATGCCTAGAAGAACAGACATAAAAAGAATTTTAGTGATCGGCTCAGGTCCCATTATTATTGGGCAGGCAGCTGAGTTCGACTATGCAGGAACACAAGCTTGTTTAGCATTAAGGGAAGAAGGATATGAAGTGGTCCTTGTAAACTCCAACCCGGCAACGATTATGACAGACAAAGAAATCGCAGATAAAGTCTATATTGAACCTTTAACGCTGGAGTTTATCTCCAAAATCCTTCGCAAAGAACGGCCGGATGCTATCTTACCTACACTCGGGGGACAAATGGGACTGAATATGGCCATACAACTGGATGCAGCAGGAATACTTGAGGAATTGAATATCGAACTGCTGGGAACCAAGCTGTCTGCTATCAATCAGGCGGAGGACCGTGACTTATTCCGTGAACTGATGCGTGAACTGGGGGAGCCCGTCCCTGACAGTGACATCATTCATACCGTAGAAGAAGCTGTTTCCTTTGCAGACGAGATCGGCTATCCGCTGATAGTCCGTCCGGCTTTTACCATGGGAGGAACTGGCGGCGGCTTATGTGATAATGAGGAAGAATTGAGAGAAATCGTTGCTAACGGGATTAAATTATCTCCGGCCCATCAGTGCCTGGTTGAAAGAAGTATCGCCGGATACAAAGAAATCGAGTATGAAGTAATGAGAGATCATCATGACAATGCTATGGTCGTTTGTAATATGGAAAACATTGACCCAGTAGGGATCCACACGGGTGATTCGATCGTTATCGCACCTAGTCAGACATTGACAGATAAAGAATATCAGATGCTGAGAGATGCATCCTTAAAAATCATCCGCGCATTGAAGATTGAAGGGGGCTGTAATGTTCAGCTAGCTTTAGATCCGGACAGCTTCAACTATTTTATTATTGAAGTGAATCCGCGTGTGAGTCGCTCATCAGCACTGGCCAGTAAAGCCACCGGGTATCCAATCGCTAAGCTAGCCGCGAAAATTGCCATTGGACTGACACTTGATGAAATGAAAAATCCAGTGACACAGACAACTTATGCACAATTTGAACCTGCCCTTGACTACGTCGTAGCTAAAATCCCCAGATGGCCATTTGACAAGTTTGAATCTGGGGACCGCACACTGACCACTCAAATGAAAGCGACAGGCGAAGTCATGGCTATCGGTCGAACGATTGAAGAAAGTCTTTTAAAAGCTGTTCGATCTCTTGAAATAGGTGTCAGTCACTTAGAGCTGGAAGCTTTGAAAATATTGACAGATGATCAGTTGATTGCGAAAACCGTCAAGGCACAAGACGACCGCTTGTTTTATCTGATCGAAGCCATACGCAGAGACTTTCCAATCGAAGAGTTGGCAGATTTGACAAAGATCGATCTCTTCTTTTTAGACAAGCTGCTGCACATAGTGGAAATCGAAGATCAGTTAGTAAATAATAAAAATGATTTCGATCAGCTTTTATATGCCAAACAATATGGATTTTCTGACTCAGCCGTTGCTAAATGTTGGGAAATGACAGAACAAGAGATCAGTACAATTAGAGATGAACAAGAAATACATCCAGTATTCAAGACGGTAGATACCTGTGCAGCTGAATTTGATTCGTCAACGCCTTATTTTTACAGCACCTATGAAGAAGAACAGGAAAGTATAGTCACCGATAAAGAATCCATTCTAGTGTTAGGATCCGGCCCGATAAGAATAGGGCAGGGAGTTGAATTTGACTATGCGACTGTCCATTCTGTCAAAGCAATTCAGGAGGCTGGATTTGAAGCCATTATCATGAACAACAATCCAGAGACGGTATCCACGGACTTTTCGATATCTGACAAGCTTTACTTTGAACCGCTGACAGTAGAAGACGTTATGAATGTCATTAAACTTGAAAAACCTAAAGGCGTCATCGTTCAGTTCGGTGGACAGACAGCTATCAACTTGGCTGAACCACTTGAAAAATTAGGCGTGACTATCCTAGGAACAACTGTTGAAGATCTGGACAGAGCTGAGAATCGAAATGCTTTTGAAAAAGCACTGAATGAGCTAAATATACTTCAACCTGAAGGCAGTACAGCAACGACTGAAAACGAAGCACTCACCATTGCTGAAAGAATAGGTTATCCTGTCCTCGTTCGTCCAAGCTACGTGTTGGGGGGCAGAGGCATGCAGATTGTCGATAATGCAAAAGACCTCTCAAGATATATGAATGATGCTGTTAAAATTTCCTCAGACCATCCCGTTCTTATTGATCGTTATTTGATTGGTGAAGAAGTGGAGGTCGATGCGATCTGTGATGGAGAGAATGTGCTTATTCCAGGCATAATGGAACACATTGAACGCTCTGGTGTCCATTCAGGAGACTCCATGGCGGTTTACCCTCCTCAACGCATGTCTCAAAGAACGATAGACACAATCGTTGACTACACTCAGAAATTGAGTATTGGACTTAATTGTTTAGGCCTGATGAACATCCAGTTTGTTGTCCATGAGGATACAGTTTATGTCATTGAAGTGAATCCGAGAGCCAGCAGAACGTTGCCTTTTTTAAGTAAAGTAACGGGGATTCCAATGGCTCAGGTAGCCACTAAGGCCATTTTAGGCCAATCTATTATTGAACAAGGGTACGAGCCTGGTTTATACAAAACTCCCGATCTAGTTCATGTCAAAGCACCTGTATTCAGCTTTTCTAAACTGCATAAAGTGGATGCGACACTCGGACCTGAAATGAAATCTACGGGAGAAGTGATGGGGAGTGACAGTACACTTGAAAAAGCTCTATATAAAGCATTTGAAGCGAGCGACATGCATTTGCCGGATCATGGGAAAGTGGTGTTTACTGTTTCAAACGACGACAAGCAGGAAGCTGTCGATTTAGCTAGACGTTTTCATGAGATCGGCTACTTGATCGTCGCGACGAAAGGAACGGCACATGCGTTCAAGGAAGCAGGCATTCCGGCAGAAGCAATCCATAAAGCAAGTAAGAATAATGAGCAGTCTATCCTGGATGTGATCATGTCGGATCAAGTCGATCTTGTAGTTAACACCACGGGGAAAAACGTCGATGCGATGCAGGATGGGTTCTCCATCCGAAAAGCATCAATTGAGAAAGGGATCCCACTAATGACCTCACTGGATACTGTTTCAGCGATTATCAGTGTTCTGGAGTCCAAGACGTTTATGACAGCAGCATTATAAATGATATGTAACGAATGACAGGGAGGAAATCGAATGACAGATATAAGTGTAGCTTTACCTGGATTGAAAATGAAAAACCCAATTATGCCGGCTAGTGGAACTTTTGGATTTGGAGAACTGTACCATGATTTGTATGACTATAATACACTCGGAGCCATTGTACTGAAATCAACAACTTTAGGAGCAAGAGTAGGGAATCCAGATCCAAAGTACCATCCATTAAGAAATGGAGCGCTCAATGCTGTCGGGTTAAAAAACCCAGGAGTTGATCAGGTCGTTGCAGATAAATTACCAAGCTTATCCAGATTTTCAACTCCAGTTATAGGAAGTGTAGCAGGAGAGACAGAAGAGGAATTTGTAGAAGTAGCAAAAAAATTGAACCAGTCGGATACTATTAGTGCGCTTGAGTTAAATGTATCCTGTCCAAATGTAAAAGAAGGCGGGCTCACATTTGGAGTAGATCCCGTAAGCGTCGAACAAATAACCAGAAAAGTGAAGCTAGCTGTTTCTGTACCGGTTTATGTAAAGTTGACCCCTAACGTCACGAACATAGTCGACATTGCAAAAGCAGCTGAAGCTGGGGGAGCAGATGGCCTTAGTTTAATCAACACGGTCTTGAGCATGAACTTTGATGTCACGACCAGAAAACCAGTCCTTGGAAATACTATGGGAGGATTATCAGGAGAAGGCATTTTCCCGATTGCCGTTCGGATGATCTATCAGGTATCTCAGGCAGTCGATCTTCCGATTATTGGAATGGGAGGAGTGCAAACCACAGATGATGTTATTCAGATGTTTTTAGCGGGTGCATCTGCTGTGGCTATCGGAACGGCGACTTATAAAAATCCAGTAGTTATGAATGAAATCATAGCTCAGTTACCTAAACGAATGGAAGAGCTGGGCATTCACTCACTGGAAGAACTGATCCAGGAAGTGAAAGAAGGAAAACGTCATGGATAATAAGCCGATTATAGCATTGGATTTTTCAACTGAAAAAGAGGTACAGGACTTTCTTGGCTTATTTTCCAGTCAAAAGCTGAATGTAAAAGTTGGGATGGAACTTTTTTATCAGCAGGGGCCATCGATTATTTATTCCCTCAAAGAAGCGGGTCACGATGTATTCCTGGATATAAAACTACATGATATTCCGACGACAGTAAAAAAAGCGATGACGGGAATTGCGCGATTAGGCGTTGATATGATCAACATGCATGCTGCGGGTGGAAGAAGAATGATGGAAGCTGCCAGAGAAGGTCTGGATATCGGAACACCTGCTGACAAGCAGAGTCCGTTATTAATTGCAGTGACACAGTTGACCTCTACAACACCAGACATGCTGATTAAAGAGCAGCATTGTGCCTTGTCAATGGAAGAGAGCGTTCTGCATTATGCAGAACTGGCATATGTCGCTCAGGGCGATGGTGTGGTATGCTCTACTCATGAAGCAAACGCTATAAAAAATAAATTGGGAGAGACATTTTTGCGTGTAACGCCCGGTATTCGTCTGGATAATGACAGGTCACATGATCAGCATAGAGTGGCTACACCGGAAAGGGCAAGGGACTTAGGCTCATCCCATATTGTGGTGGGCAGATCCATTACGCAGTCATTACATCCAGTTGATTCATATATAGACGTTTTGCGCCAATGGGAAGGGGAAAAATAAACGAATGGCAAATGCTAAGACTATACCACAAGAATTATTAAGAATTGGTGCGGTAAATATCAGACCTAAGAACCCTTACACATGGACCAGTGGCTTAAAAAGTCCGATCTATTGTGATAATCGTCTGACTATGAGTTTTCCGGAAGTAAGGGAACAGATCGTGAGTGCCCTTGTTGACATGATCACAACGTATTATCCTGATACAGAAGTCATAGCAGGAACGGCAACTGCTGGTATTCCTCATGCAGCCTGGGTTGCCGACAGACTGAAGCTGCCGATGGTGTACATTAGAAGTGAAGCAAAAAAACATGGCACAGGTAAACAGATAGAAGGAACATTTGATCCAGGCTCCAAGCTGGTTGTAATTGAGGATCTGATTTCTACTGGTCAAAGTGTCATAGATGCTGTAAACATAGCTAAAACTGAAGGCGCAAACGTCCTTGGGGTAGCTGCTATCTTTACGTATGAATTGCCTCTGGGTCAGAGTGCGTTTGATGACCTTAACATTGAATTGCACACGGTCACCAATTATACTAGTCTGGTTCAGGCAGCACTCAAGTCTGATTTAATTGTAGAAGATGACTTGGATGCTCTAAATAAATGGAAGGACAGTCCTGAAAATTGGTCTTAAGCCTTGATTTTTTCTCACAAATCATGTAATATTTGTACAGTGTTAAGAGCAATCTGACACAAAGACCTTTACTTGGTTTGCCGTTTCACCAGCGCTTACTCAGTAAATGGATTCATAATCAGGAAAGAGGTGGAAAAAATGGCAGTTTCTAAAGAAGAAAAACAACAGATCATTACTGATTACGCACGCCATGAAGGGGATACTGGATCACCTGAAGTGCAAATCGCTGTATTGACTGCTGAAATTAATGAATTGAATGAGCACGCTAAGACACACAAAAAAGATTTTCATTCAATGCGTGGACTAATGAAAAAAATTGGTCACCGTCGTAACCTTTTAGCTTATTTACGTAACAAAGATGTTACTCGTTACCGTGAATTGATTAAAAGACTTGGTTTACGTCGTTAATTTGTTTAAATCATATAGACTTTACCTGGACAAGGTTCAAGTGTCTGGAATAAATACTTCTGATTGAACTAATTAAACTAAGATATTTAAAGCGGGATTCTTAGGAATCTCGCTTTCTTTATAATTTAAATAAAATTCAGGAGCTTAATTGTCTACTATACAAATGTGAGTCGTCTCATTAGAGTCAATTGACATTTGTCTAGTAGGTTAGGCTCCCTGAAAACAAAGGAGAGTACTATGTCAAACAAACAAGTTTTTACAACTAAGATCGGCGGCAGAGAACTGACTGCCGAAATCGGACAGATGGCTAAACAGGCAAATGGAGCTGTATTAGTCCGCTATGAGGACACTGTGGTCCTTACTGCGGCTGTTGGAAGCAAGAAACCAAGCTCAATGCCTTTCTTCCCATTAATGGTCGTGTACGAAGAAAAAATGTACTCGGTTGGTAAAATCCCGGGTGGATTTATCAAACGTGAAGGCCGTCCGTCAGAGAATGCAACACTGACAGCTCGCCTGATTGACCGTCCATTACGACCAATGTTCGCTGAAGGATTCAGAAACGATGTCCAGGTATATAATACGGTTATGTCTGTTAACCCTGATAATTCTCCGGAAATGTCAGCCATGTTTGGGTCATCATTAGCGTTATGTATTTCTGATATTCCATTCAACGGTCCAATAGCAGGAGTAACCGTTGGACGAGTAGACGGAGAATTCGTTATTAACCCAACAGAAGAACAAATGGCAAAAACCGATATCGAACTGATCGTTGCCGGAACTAAAGATGCCATTAATATGGTTGAAAGTGGAGCAGATCAAGTTGGAGAAGAAGATATGCTTGAAGCTTTACTATTCGGTCATGAAGCAATCAAAGAGTTATGTGCATTCCAGGAAGAAATCGTAGCGGCTGTTGGACAGGAAAAAATGGAAGTGACATTACTTTTACCTGATGCAGAGCTTAAAAATGAAATCGTCAGCAAGTATAACGATCAGATGAAAGAAGCGATTCAGACATTTGATAAGCAGGAAAGAGCAGAGAAAACCAGCGCATTAAAGCAGCTTATTTTCGATACCTACGAATCAGAATATCTGGATTCACCTGACTTTGACTCTGTAATGAAAGATGTCAAATCGATCGCTGACGGAATGGAAAAAGATGAAGTACGTCGTCTGATCACTGAAGAAAACACCAGACCTGATGGACGTAAAGTAGATGAAATCCGTCCACTTGAATCAGAAGTAGCTATCTTGCCACGTGTACATGGATCCGGGTTGTTTACTCGAGGTCAGACACAAGCGTTGTCTGTTGCAACTTTAGGACCGCTCAATGAACATCAGATCATTGATGGGTTAGGCAGTGAAGACAGCAAGCGTTTCATCCATCATTATAATTTCCCTCAGTATTCTGTTGGGGAAACGGGTCCAGTTAGAGGACCAGGCCGTCGTGAAATTGGACATGGGGCTTTGGGTGAAAGAGCATTGTCATACATTATCCCTAATGAAGTTGATTTTCCTTACACGATTCGTTTAGTAGCGGAAGTACTGGAATCAAACGGATCTTCTTCTCAGGCAAGTATCTCTGCTGGTTCACTTGCATTGATGGATGCAGGAGTACCGATTAAAGCACCCGTAGGCGGAATCGCAATGGGACTTGTTATGGAAGGAAGCAACTATACTGTTTTAACTGATATTCAAGGACTGGAAGATCACCTTGGAGATATGGACTTTAAAGTAGCTGGAACCAGAAAAGGAATCACTGCATTACAGATGGATATCAAGATAGAGGGAATTACTAAAGAAATTTTAGAAGAAGCCCTTGTACAAGCTAAACAGGCGCGTCTTGAAATTCTTGATAACATTGAAGAAGCAATCAGCGAACCTCGTAAAGAGTTGAATCAGTATGCACCTAAGATCGAATCGATCAAAATCAAGCCTACTCAAATTAAAGTAGTTATTGGTAAAGGTGGAGAAACAATTAACAGCATCATCGATGAGACGAATGTCAAAATCGATATTGATGAAGAAGGTAATGTGTCTATCTACGGACAAGATGCTGATGGCATCAAGAGAGCAATCGAAATAATCGAAGAATTAACAGAGGAAGTGGAGATTGGTAAAGTCTACACTGGAACGATTAAACGAATCGAAAAATTCGGTGCTTTTGTTGAAATCATTAAAGGAACCGATGGACTAGTCCACGTTTCTGAATTATCTGATAAATACATCAAGGATGTTGCTAAAGAGTTCTCAGTCGGAGATACATTTGATGTAAAAGTTACAGAAATCGATGACAGAGGCCGAGTGAATCTTTCACGTAAAGCTGTCTTAGATGAATTAAACAATAATAATGACCCTGACGCTGTATAAAGGATAGCCATGCAAAGTAAAACACACGTGTAATCAGACCTAAGATACTCCTTAGTCTGATACGCGTGTGTTTTTTTTGATGAATAATTTAGATATAGGCGTCTTTTCCCCTGATTGAAAAATCGAGTGACTGAAGACTTTCGAGTGCTTCTTCGCCTTTATACTGAATAATCAATTCCCCAAGGGGATTGATGTCCACGACTTGAGCAAGTCTGCTTGATTCACCTTGTCTAACGATAATTTCTCTGTTCAGCAAGATCGATTTTTCTTTGCAGATAGCAATAAAGGGTGAACTGTCACGAGTCTGCTCCCAATTCGTATAGAAATCATCGAACCAGTAAATAAAGGACTGAATCAGCAGGTTTGGATCGATTATATGATCAGTCTCCTGAAACAATGACGTCGCTTTTGATTGGATTTTTTTATCCATCTCGTCTAAGACCAGATTAGTATTGATGCCTGTTCCGATCACGATTCCCTCTAATACGTTGCCGTTGAACTGTGATTCTGTTAAAATGCCAGCTACCTTTTTATTGTTGACGATCATATCATTTGGCCATTTAATCAACACATCGGTAAGTGATCCAAGTGCTTTAGCCAATGCAGCTGCAGTGAGCTGAGTCAGCAATACAGCATGTCTGTTATCGATAGTTGGCTTCAAGATAATCGACATGGCGATCGATTTTCCTAAACTAGCCTGCCAGGATCGGCCCATTCTTCCTTTTCCACTCGTCTGAAAGTCAGTCAATATAACTTCGCCATGAGAAAACGAAGCCAGGTTCTCCAAAGCCAGCCCATTAGTTGATGGCAGCTGATCCTTAAAGAGGATCGATTTCCCGATAATTGAAGGATTGAGCCCTTTTTTAATGGCCTCTACATGTATGAGAGGAAGACTGAACTGATAGTGATCCTCTGAAGTATACATGGGGTAGCCTTGTTCTATTAACGCATCAATCGAATCCAGTACGTCTGTCTTATTAATTTCCAGATCGCTTACGATTTTATGTAAGGGTATTTTATAAGGAAAATGCGATTTGAAATATGAAATCAATTGGGAAGAGTAAATCATAGGAGACTCCTTTAGTTAGTTTATAGATACTCTCAGTATACCGGATAAGTAGGAATTTGCCTATATCTATGCTATACTGGATTTGTTAAGTAAGTATGTGAAAGAGTACATAGGTGAAAAATACTATAAATAAATTGCTTTTAAAAGCGTAGTAGAGGTGGAAAATAGTGAGTAATATAAAAATTATTCCTCTTGGAGGAGTAAGAGAAAACGGTAAAAACTTATATGTGATTGAATCTGGAGACGATATTTTCGTGTTGGATTGTGGTTTGATTTATCCTGAAGATGAATTATTCGGCATTGATGCCGTCATTCCTGATTTCAGTTACCTGGAAGAGAACAAAGATAAAATTGCTGGAGTATTTTTAACACATGGACATGAAGATGCGATTGGCGCACTTTCGTACTTCCTGGATACATTCAATGTTCCAGTATTCGGTTCTGAACTGACGATTGCACTAGCTAAACTCTTTGTCAACAAGTCTAATTTAAAGACATCGTTTGACGACTACCATGTTATAGACGAACATACAGAGATTGATTTTAATGGCACAACAGTTAAATTCTTCCGTACAACCCACACAATCCCTGACTCAATGGGTATTTCTGTTCATACAGAAGAAGGGAATATTGTGTATACCGGGAACTTTAAATTTGACCAGAGTGCTCAGGATTTGTATAAAACTGATTTATCTCAAATCTCTGATTTAGGCAAAGAAGGTGTCCTTGCACTATTAAGTGATTCAGGAGATGCTGAAAGTCAGACGGAGAATGTTTCAGAAAACAAAGTTCAGGAAGAAGTGCTGGATACTTTCCTTGACACTAGCAGCAGAATAATTGTAGCTGCAGTAGCAAGCAATATTTTAAGAATACAGCAGGTATTGAATGCAGCCCATCAATCTGGCAGAAAAGTTTTCATTACAGGTAAAAACCTGGAAGCGATACTGAAAACAGCTATGGATTTAGATAAATTGACATTACCTGATGAAAACCTGATCGTTCCTATCGACACAATTGATAAATACGATGACGAACAGATCCTCGTTCTAGAGACAGGCTCCGCCGGTGAACCCATCAAAACATTGAACCGCATGGCGACCAACAGCCATGATCAAGTGAATATTAAAGAAGGCGATCTGATATTCATCGCGACCAGTCCGTCTACTTCTATGGAAGTCATGGTAGCAGATACTGAGAATATGATTTATAGAGCAGGCGGAAGAGTGGTTAAGCTGTCCAGCAAAATTAAAGCTTCAGGACACGCTACACCTAATGATCTTCAGCTGATGATCAATCTCTTGAATCCAACCTATTTCATTCCTATTCAGGGAGAGTACCGTATGCTGGCTGCTCATGCTGATTTAGCCCATGAAACAGGTATTCCTTACCAGAACATCTTTATTTTAAGTAACGGAGATGTTGTGAGTTATGCTAAAAATAAAATGACTCAAAGTGGACAGGTATCAGCAGACAATACACTTATAGATGGAATTGGAATTGGTGATATCGGTAATATTGTTCTTAGAGACAGACGATTGCTTTCAGAAGACGGTATATTTGTTGCAGTTGTGACGATCGACCGTAAAAAACAGCGTATCGTTTCAGATCCCCATATTGTAACGCGAGGATTTGTGTTTGTTAAAGAAAGCCAGGACTTGATTAATGAGTCTTCGGAGATCGTTAAAACGATTGTGAAGAAAAATCTGAAACATAATGATTTTGACTGGGGATCTATTAAGCAGGACATTCGAGAAGGCTTGAATAATCATTTATTCAAAAAGACCAAAAGAAGACCAATTATTCTTCCGGTTATCATGGAAGTTAATCAGAACAGACGCTTTACAAGATAAAAAATTACGATATAATAAACAATAGATACTGTACTAGGGGAGTCAATGGCATTGGCTGAGAGTGAACTTTAAGTTCAGACCCTTTGAACCTGTACGTTCATACGTGCGTAGGAAGAGTACTTAATTGAGACTATATTGGTGAAGTATGCCGTTTTAACTATTGGCGTCTTCCGTTGTCTCCTCCCTAGTTCAGTAAACTAACTAGTGGAGGAGATTTTTTATGCAGAACAGAAAATTGAGAATTTATCTGGAGGGGACATTATTTGCTGCATTTGCAATGGTCTTATCTTGGATACCATCAGGGATTGGATCATCTTACAGTGTGTCACTTGGAATGATCCCCTTGACATTTTTTGCCATCAGAAGAGGGTTTGGACCAGGGATTTTCGCTGGCTTTTTATGGGGGGCACTACACTTTGTAACAGGGTCTGTCTATATGCTGAATATCTATCAGGTCATTATTGAGTATACGATCACGTATGCGAGTATTGGATTAGCGGGTCTTTATTCCAGTCAGATCTTGAAAGAGATACAAACCAGCAAATCAGCCTCGGTCTATTTATATATCACAGTAGCAGTATTTGCCGGTGCATTAGGCAGGTATTTCTGGCACTTTATAGCCGGATGGATTTTCTGGGGTGATTATGCATTATGGGGATTCAGTGCGTTTAGTTTCTCTTTAGTAATGAATGGGTTGAGTATGATTTCGACAGCAATCGTCACAGTTATCGTTTTACTGATGATATACAGCAGATCCCCCCTGGTCTTTATTCCAAAATCAAAATAACCAGTGTTTCATCCAAGATAGTGGACAGATTATAATAAGCTAATGTACACTAAGATAAATACCCCCGAAAGGGCAAAGGAGACAAGCATGAGTATCTTTAGTTCACTGATTTGGGGATTTATCTTCCTGAACTCGGCATTAGCCATTTTTACTGTTTTTAAAGAAAAGGAAAGAGATATAGCCGCTATCTGGGCATGGCTGTTAGTTATAACGATGCTCCCGGGAATCGGGATATTCATTTATATGTTTTTAGGACGGAAAATTTCCCGTGAATCGATTTTTGATCTGCAAAGTCAGGATAGAATCGGAATGCCTCAATTAGTTGAGTCGCAGAAAAAACTAATCGAGTCTGAAAACCTGGATGTGCCGGAGTCGAATTATCAGGATAAAACGTTCGAGATGGTGCGCCTGTTTCTGGAAAGCAGTCAGGCCGTTTTGACTAAAGGAAATAAAGTGTCCATCATTAGTGATGGAGAAGATAAATTCAACCAGTTGATTGAAGATATAAATAAAGCTGAACATCACGTCCATGTGACCTATTATATTTTCAGAGGCGATAATATTGGGTTAAAATTGCTTAAAGCTTTAGAAGAAAAAGCTAAGCAGGGAATTGAAGTAAAGGTATTATATGATCCGGTCGGCGCGCGAGTATTGGGGAAACACTTCTTTAATCAGCTGGAGTCTTATGGAGGAAAAGCAGAGCCGTTTTTCGGGTCCAGATTTTTCCTGATCAACTTGAGACTAAATTACAGAAATCACCGCAAAATAGTCGTTATTGATGGGAAAGTTGGATATACTGGCGGGTTCAACGTTGGGGACGATTACCTGGGTCTGTATGAAGAGATGGGGTACTGGCGCGACACCCATTTAAGAATCGAGGGTAACGGCGTATTAACTTTACAGACTCGATTTTTGATGGACTGGAACGCTTCAGTTAAAGATAAAAATGTAGAGTACGAGGAGCAGTATTTTCCATTCTCTTCATTAATAGGTTCAACAGATATGCAGATTGTTTCCAGTGGCCCGGACAATGAGATGCAGGCGATTAAAAAAGGGTTTATCAAAATGATCAGCATGGCAAAAGAATCAGTTCTCATCCAGACTCCTTATTTTATTCCAGATGAAGCATTAATGGAAACAATAAAGGTAGCTATTTTATCAGGGATTAGTGTGAAACTGATGATACCCAATAAACCAGACCATCCTTTTATCTATCGTGCAACCCTAAGTTATGCCGAGGAATTAGTGAAAAACGGGGCAGAAGTTTATATCTATGATAATGGCTTTCTGCACTCAAAGGTGATAGTGATCGATGGAGAAATTTTATCTGTAGGAACAGCCAATTTCGATATCAGGAGTTTCAGATTAAATTTTGAGGTTAATGCATTTATTTATGACCGTTTTTTAGCTAAGAAACAAGTGAGGTTGTTTCATGATGATATGAAGCTATCCTACCCGCTCACTGAGGAAATGATTGCAAATTATTCTAAGTGGGAAGTATTTAAGCAGCAATTCAGTCGTTTGTTTTCTCCAATTTTATAGTAAAAGCTGACCATGAAGGTCGGCTTTTTTTTGCGTTTATTTACTTTTTTCACATCAGATTATAATATATTAAAGAAAATTAAATTTTTATATGCATTTTATGATAAACGCTTTCATTCCTATCTGCTTAGCCCTGACATGCTGGGGACATCCTATTTGCAATTTTGTCATCTTTCTGTAATAATAAATAAGGACCTCCGATTTGCATGTTTATGTATAGTTAAATGCATATACTTGCTGTTGGAAACTAAAAGTGTTCATTTAAACTCGTTCTGTATTAAAATTACATGAGAGTGAAGTTGATATATGCAACCGTTAGTCATTCGACCAGTTTGATCTAGAAAGGGCAGCCATTCTCTTTAATTTTTTATGCAGTATTTTTTTATGAACTAATTCGAATTCAAATGAATGAACAAATAATACAAAAGGAGACAATATCATGATTGAATTTAAAAATGTGTCAAAAATTTATGGTGATGGTACTAAGGCAGTAGATGACGTGTCGTTTACTATTAACGAAGGTGAGTTTGTCGTCCTGATTGGAACGTCAGGCAGTGGGAAAACGACGACGATGAGAATGATCAACCGTATGATCGATTCTACTTCTGGAGAGATTCTGATTGATGGGAAAAACATTAAGGATGAAAATGCAGTTGAGCTAAGAAGAAGAATTGGGTATGTCATTCAGCAAACGGGTCTGATGCCGCATATGACTGTTTATGAAAATATTGTCATGGTTCCGAAATTATTAAAGTGGGACAAAGATAAAATGCGTGAAACAGCTGAACGACTGCTGAAACGTGTAGATATGGGTAATGAATTTTTAGACCGATACCCGCAGGAGCTTTCTGGTGGACAGCAGCAGAGAATCGGTGTTATTCGTGCACTGGCAGCTAATCAGGATATTATCTTGATGGATGAGCCGTTTGGTGCACTTGACCCCATCACTAGGGATGCTTTACAAGAATTAGTTAAACATCTGCAGGAAGAGATGGGAAGAACGGTTGTCTTTGTAACGCATGACATGGATGAGGCACTGAAGCTGGCTGACAAAATTGCCATTATGTCTGAAGGAAAAGTCATTCAGTATGATACACCTGACAATATATTAGCCGCACCTGCCAATGAATTCGTTGAAAGTTTCTTGGGTGAGGATCGCCTGCAGCAGCGTTCGACAATGCAGACGGTTGACCAGGTAATGGTTAAGACACCAATCACTGTTACTTCAGATATGACTCTAGCAGAATCGATTCGAGTGATGCGTGACCGCAGAGTGGATACATTGTTTGTCACAGATATGCACCATGTCCTTCAAGGGGTTGTTGATTTTGAAGGCATCAATAAGAATCGTAAAAAAGCAGAGACAGTTAGTGAAATCATGTCTCATGTCTATTATGTTAAGTCAGGTACTTTACTGAGCAGTGTAGCCGACAAAATGTTGAAACGAGGATATAAGAACATACCCGTTGTTAATGAAGCCGGCAAACTTGAAGGTCTTGTTACTAGAGCTTCACTGGTTGATATCGTCTACGATACCATCTGGGGTGACGATGAAGAGGTCGAAAGTATTCCATTAGAAACGACTCAGTATCAAGAATCAGAATAGGAGGGAAACACATGGCAGATTTTTTTGCTAATTATGGATCCCAAATGATGCGTTTGATTTGGGAACATTTATATATTTCAATGATTGCACTAGGTTTAGGCGTTATAGTTGCTGTACCATTAGGCATTGGACTTACGAGAACGGGTAAATTAGCGACAGCCGTTATAGGCTTGGCTTCCATATTACAGACGGTGCCTTCACTGGCATTGCTGGCTTTAATGATTCCACTCTTTGGAATTGGACAAGTACCGGCAATAATCGCACTATTTATTTACTCCTTACTCCCAATTTTGAGAAACACGTACACTGGAATGAGGGGAGTCAATCCAGCTTTAGTTGATGCTGCAAGAGGCATGGGAATGACTGAAATGCAGCTCATCAGAAAAGTAGAGTTGCCACAAGCTGCTCCGGTCATCATGGCGGGAATTCGTTTGTCAGGGACCTATGTTATTGCATGGGCAGCCCTCGCTTCATACATTGGAGCCGGTGGATTAGGAGATTTTATTTTCAACGGACTGAACTTATATATTCCTGAGTTAATTATAGGTGGAACGATCCCTGTTACACTATTGGCATTGCTTGTCGATTTTGGATTGGGAATGGTAGAAAAAAAGGTGACTCCGAGAAATCAAGTCTCAGGATAAGAGAAAGGCTGATAATGATGAAATTGACAAAAAATGTTAAACTTGCTGCATTAGCGACGACCGCAGTATTCACTACGGCTTGTTCTCTCCCGGGATTAGGGGCAGGCTTGACAGAAGAAGGAAATATAACGATTGCGACACAATCATCTACAGAAATGGTTATTTTAGGATATATCGTGCAGGGTATGGTTAATCACTACTCAGAGATCAATGCGGATGTTATCCAGAACCTTGGCTCTTCGACAATGGTCACTCAAGCACTTGCCCAAGGCGATGCTGACGTTGCGGCAGCCGCTTATACAGGTACTGCACTGACGGGTGACTTGGGGATGGACCCGATCACTGACCCTGATGAAGCAAGAGCGGCAGTTACAGAAGGGTTTCGAGAACAGTACAATATGAAATACTACCCTTCATACGGATTTGAAAACACATATGCCTTTCTTGTTACTAGCGAACTGGCTCAAGAGCATAACCTTGAGACCATCAGTGATCTAGCACCTATTTCAGATGACTTAACTGCAGGTGTGGATAATTCCTGGATGGAACGTGAAGGAGATGGATACAGAGCTTTTCTTGACACCTATCAATTTGATTTTGACACAGTTTATCCAATGGAAATCGGTCTGGTTTATGACGCAGTCCAGTCAGGTAATATGGACGTCGTCCTGGGCTATTCAACAGATGGAAGAATTGCGAGTTATGACTTGGTCTTCCTGGAAGACGATCTGAATTTCTTCCCGCCATATGATGCCAGTCCATCTGCATTGTATGAAACGGTAGAAGAGTACCCGTTACTTGATGAAATCCTCCTGAAAATGGAAGGGATCATCGAGACAGAAGTCATGCAGGAAATGAACTTCATCGCTGATGAATACTTACTAGAGCCGGCAACTGTGGCACGTGAGTTTTTAGAAGCTAACAATTATTTTGAAGACAGCGAACCGTATCTTGAACCAGTAGGGGGGGAATAGAATGCTTAATATAGAAGGATTAGATGAATTAACTCAAATGAATACATTTCAGCAGCTGATTTATTATGTTCAGGAAAATGGGGCATATTTGTGGGAGCAATTTACAAGACATTTTCTCATTTCGATCTATGGCGTCCTATTTGCCGCTATTGTAGCCATACCCATAGGATTTTATATTGCAAGACACAGCAAACTAGCTGACTGGGTCGTTGGTGCAGCCAATGTTATCCAGACTATCCCATCACTAGCGATGTTATCTATATTGATGCTAGGATTTGGTATAGGTGTCAACACAGTTATTATCACAGTGTTCCTGTACTCTTTATTACCTATTGTCAAAAACACATACGCAGGTGTAAAGAATGTCGACAATGCGTTAATGGATGCAGCCAAAGGAATGGGAATGACCAGATGGCAGCAGACTTATAAAGTGGAACTCCCAATGGCCATATCAGTCATCATGGCCGGTCTGAGGAATGCTCTAGTTGTTGCTATTGGAGTAACAGCTATAGGTACCTTTATTGGCGCGGGTGGTTTAGGTGATATCATCCAGCGTGGAGTTAATGCCTCTCAAGGAGGCGCCATTATCTTAGCCGGTGCTATACCGACAGCTTTAATGGCAGTGGCAGCCGATCTCGTATTGGCCTGGCTCGAGAAGAAACTGGATCCATCCAGTCGTGTAAGAAAATAAAAAATACTCTATAGGAGCAGCGAAAAAGTGCTGTTTGCTCCTATAGAGTATTTTTATTTTACGATTCGAATATGTCTGATATCTTTAGCATTTAAGAGATAAGTGGTGTGATTGTTAGCTGTTTTTAGTATGATCTGGGCTGAACGAGGAGAGAACGATGCTGTTCCTCTATATTCGTTGATCTGATCCGAATAAGCGGTAGGATTGACCTGAACAATAATACGCTGCTGTTTTTTAACAGCCTGTTTTAAAAATAATAACAACTGACTTTTTGGCATTTGAGGTTGAACTTTTGACAGGTTTGAAAAAAGTGACCCATAGCCCTTTTTGAAATAGTCAAAAATATGCTGTTTTTCGTAAGCTAATTTACTCATAATAACCCTCCCCGAACATGTGTTACCTTTAGTATATCTTACGAACATACATTCGTCAATGGAGAACGCCACATTTTTTAGAGACTAATTTTTAGTATAATGATGAAGCAGTTATATTGAATAAGATTAAAGTACTGATTAAGGAAAGCTTCTATAGAAGAGACTCCATCAATCGCTTTGATGGAAGAGCAATAAATGATACTGATGGCTGCTGTTTTTTCCCACTAAATACAGAAGTTTTATTTCTATTTAACTAAATTAAACGTATAATAATAGATGTGTTCAATAAAGGAGTGGATAAAAAAGTGGACTATCAGTTAATTACAGATTCTTGCTGTGATTTACCGCTGGAGATAGTAGCAGAATATGACTTGGACATCGTCAATTTTACTACTAATATCGGTGGAGAAGATCTGATCGATGATATGGGTAAAACATTTGATAAGGCGGCATTTTTTCAGCGCTTAAAGAATGGAGAAACCGCATCAACGTCTCAGGTGAATGTGCATTCGTATATTGAAAAGTTTAAAGAATATATCGATAAAGGAATGCCTGCTGTTTATTTGGCTTTCTCATCAGGCCTTTCAGGGTCATTAAACAATGCGATTCAAGCCAGGGAAATGCTCAAAGAGGAATATGGTGAGATCGATTTATCCATCATTGATACGAAGGCGGCTAGTCTGGGAGAAGGATTATTAGTTTATGAGGCAGCTAAGCGTAAAAAGGAAGGATTCAGCAAGGAAGCACTCATTGAATGGGTGGAGGAGAACAAACTGAATTACCATTCATGGGTAACGGTTGATGACATCAAACATTTACAGCGAGGTGGGCGTATATCAGCAACTGCTGCGACAGTCGGGTCCTTGTTAAGTGTCAAACCTATCATTGTCATGAATCAGGAAGGAAAGCTGATCCCTGTTGCCAAGGTAAGAGGACGAAAAAAATCGATCCAGCATCTGGTGGATCAGACGATCAATAATATAAAAGATGTAGAAGATCATGCACTATTTATCGGGCACGTTGGAGTGCCGGAAGAAGCTGAGCTTATTAAGGAAAAATTACTTGAGCATTTGAATCCGAGTGAAATTATTGTATCAAGTTATGGTCCAACAGTTGCCGCTCACACAGGCTTTGGATCTTTGGCAGTATTCAGCTATGGAGAAATGCGTCAAAACTGATTTTATTTATTATATTGATACGCCCATATACCCTGCTATGTGAATTTGTTCTAGTTGACACTAATTTTAAGAGTGTGCTATTATAAACAGTGTTAGTACAAATAATATAAGTGCGGTTGGGCGTGAGCTTTCAAGGTTTATTTCTTCTAGGGCGAGAAGAAAGCTTGTTAGCTGCGCCCTTTTTGTCGAAAGGGGGAGAAAAATGAATCGTGAAGCTATAAATTATGTTAAAGAAGCAGAGGCAAGGGTTGAAGAACTCAGAGCTAATGCAGATAAAGAACTAAAAGAAATAAAAGCAGGAAAAGCTCTGAGGATCGATAAAATCAAAGAGCAGACAGAACACGAAGTTGCAGCTTACCGTAAGGATCAAGATGCACAGATTGAAGCAATGCTTAAGAAAGACGAAGAGTTGCTTGAAGAGCAAGTCGAAAGTGACGTTCAACGTTATAATGAAACTTATGAATTAAATAAAGATAGATTAGCCAATCGAATAGCAGAGGAGGTATTGCATCGATATGGCCATAGCCAAAATGAAAAAACTGACTTTATTAGCTGAACATGTTAATAAAGAAGCGCTTTTGAAAAGCGTTCAGGAAATGCAAAGTCTGGAAATTATTCCAGTTGCAGATAATATAGAAGAAGAACTGCTCAAAGGATTCGACACTGCTGTATCTGGCAAGGCCTCTACAGAAATGGATACTCGGCTTCAGGATATTGAATATTCATTGAATTATTTAAAAGAATATGTTGATCAGCCTGGACTGATCGAAAAATTAAAATCCAAAAGAGAAGTCTACACATTGAAAGATCTTGAGAATCATGTGGAGCAAGCGAACATAGATGAGACACTGGAAAAAGTGTCCAACATGGAACATAAAATAAATCAGTTAGATGAAAATCTGAAAGATTTAAAGCAGGAAGAAGAGTACTTGAGAAAATGGCGTTCGCTCAATTTTATGCCGGAAGAAATTAATGGCTTTAAATTGATGGAAGTCGTGGTTGGGTCAGTAGACAAAGAGCATGCTGAAGAATTAATTGAATCGCTAAAATATAACGGCAAAATATATTTTGACGAAGTCTACAGACGCAGCGATGAAGTGGCCTATCTCATTATTTTTCCAAAAGAAGAAAAGACCAACTTCGATCAGCTGATCGGGCAGTATAGCTACAGAGCGTTAAACTATACACATGATGTTTTACCTGAAGATGCCTTATATAAAAATTTGACATCTCAGAAAGAACTGCGCGAAGAAAAACAAGCGACTATTGATACTATGAGGAAATGGCAGAGTCTGCACAAAGATTTAGAATTGGCTGAAGAGTATTATTATAATATTTCTGAAAGACAAACGGCTCAGTCACTATTTATCGACAGTAATCACTTGTTCCTATTATCAGGGTGGATCGAAGAAGAAAAAGTAGAGCAGCTGAAAGCCAATGTAGAACAAACCATTGGTGAAAATGAAGTAGCTATTCTTTCTGACGATATCAAGATGAAAGAATTTTCAGAAGTTCCAGTTGTCCTGAAAAACAATACATTAGTCAGTCCATTTGAAATGATTACCAAAATGTTCAGTTATCCTAAATACGATGAAGTCGACCCGACTCCATTAATGATGCCGTTCTTTATGGTTTTCTTTGGAATTATGAGTGCTGATTTAGGATATGGGATATTACTATTTGGTGCGACACTGTATGCATTGAAAGTGTTTAATATAGAAGGGTCTATGGGGAATTTCATCAAGTTCCTTCATATACTATCGTATCCGACAATGGCATTTGGTGTGTTCTTTGGTAGTTTCTTCGGTGTAGAGCTGCCGATACAAGTCTTTTCACTGCAGGATGATGTCCTGGAAATTATGGCATTTTCTGTCGTATTAGGGTTGATTCACTTACTTTATGGATTGATCTTAAATGGGATGATAAAAAACAGACAGGGACAGAGAGCGTCTTCTTATGTTGACGGGTATGCCTGGTTCCTTATGCTCATCGGTTTTATTTTATGGATAGCCGGTGCCATGCTGTTAAATAACCAGCTAGTGACTCAATTGGGTATCGGGCTGGTAGTTATAAATGCTGTCGGAATACTCCTAGTATCTGCGATGTCCAGTTCTAATAAAGCTTTAGGATTCGGATTAGGTGCGTATAACTTATATGGAATCTCTGGATATGTAGGAGATATTGTAAGTTACACCAGATTAATGGCACTGGGAGTCGCAAGTGCGAATATCGCTATGGCATTCAATATGATCATCGGATTTTTACCACCTATCGCGCGTTTTACTGTAGGAATTCTAATAATTGTTGCGCTGCATGCACTAAATATCGCATTAACATTCTTAAGTGCGTACGTGCATACGTCACGTTTACAATATGTTGAGTTCTTCGGTAAATTCTTTGAAGGTGGCGGAAGACCACTGACTCCGCTGAAAATGCTGGAAAAACATATTTGGATGGAAGATAACAATAATCAGTAAAAAAATATAATTAATTAATGGAGGAATATGATAATGAGTAACTTTGAAATGTTTTTTGGTGACAATTTAGGATTTGTATTTGGAGCAATTGGTGTAGGGCTGGCTGTAATTTTGTCAGGTATTGGATCTTCAAGAGGTGTTGGTTCAGCTGGTGAAGCTGCTGCTGCATTGACTAAAGAACAACCGGAAAAATTTGGTTTAGCTTTAGTGTTACAAATGCTTCCAGCAACACAGGGTCTTTACGGGTTCGTTATTGGATTGTTGATCATCATCAACTTGTCAACTAACCTTGACGTTTCAACTGGATGGTATTACATGATGGTTGGTCTTCCAGTAGGATTCACAGGACTAGTGTCTGGTGCTTTACAAGGACGCGTTTCAGTAGCGGCAATGCAGATCTTAGCACAAAAACCTGAACATACAACTAAAGGGATTATATTCTCAGCTATGGTAGAAACGTACGCTATCTTAGGTTTCGTTATTTCCTTGATGATGATCATCTTCATGTAAAAAATGACTTTAAAGGAATTTGGTATTCAGTGAAAGACAGAAATCCTTTTACTTTTGAAACTAAATTCCTTTGTTCATTTTTATATTATTACTCTGAACAAGGAGGGAAACCATGGCGGATTTAAAATTACTAACAGAACGCGTCGTTGAAAAAGAAAAAGCTGCAATCAGACAAGAGGTCGAAGAAGCCAAAGTACAGGCTGAAGATGACGTTCAGGCAGCTGAAGCAGAAGAAGTACAGAAACGAGCAAAAACTAAAGAAGAAATCAAAGCAAGTTACGAGCAGGAGTATACAATCAGAAAGAATACCCTCGATATTAAAAGAAGAAACGAAGTGTTAGCCGGCAAGCAAGCCATTTTGACTAACGTCTTCAAAGAAGCTAAGTTTAAACTGGATCATCTGGAGAAGGAACCATTTAAAGCCTTTACTTTAAATGTTCTGAATCAGTTTAAGGATGAAAAAGAAATACATCTAATGGTTGGAGAAAAATCAGTCGGCTCGATTGATAATGCTTGGCTGACTTTGAATAAACCTGATACATTAAGTGTTATACTTTCAGAAGAAACCGTCCCTAAACAATCTGGATTATTGATTGAAAAAGATGGAATCGAGTATAACTTCTTATTCGATGCGTTGATTGAAGATGCAAGAATCGATATATTACCAGAGATATCTAAAGAACTGTTTTAAGGGAGGAGTATTGAATTGAAAGATAGCGCTTATGGATCAAGTAATGTGCTCATTCGTATCTATGAGAATGATCTCCTCACACGGTCTCATTTCGAAAGAATGCTGACGGCAGACTCATTTGAAGAAGCAGTCAATGTCCTGCGAGAGACGCCTTACCGAAATGATGTGGAAAGAATTAAAGAAGATAAAAATTATGACTCGATGTTTATGAATGAACTTCACCAGACATTTGATGAAATGATGGATATCGTCCCCAATAAAGAATTGATAGAATTGGTCGGCCTAAGATATGCATACCACAATCTTAAAGTATTGTTTAAGGGAGAATTTACTGAACAGGAACTGGATCATCTTCTTATTCCTATCGGTCGATACCCTATTTCCGAACTCCGACAAGCTGTTCGTACAGGCGAATCTGAAGTCCTGCCAGTAGAATATTTGGATAGTATCAATGAAGTACTGGAAGATTACAATGAGTACCATAATGTACAGGCAGTGGATATCATTCTAGACAGACGGTATTTTACTCACCTGAGACTTCTGGCTGATCAGACAAAGGAAGACAAAATTCCTGAGTTGATCGAGACGTTTATTGATTATAACAATTTCTCCACATTGATCAGAGGAATGAAGCAGAATAAGAATAGGAACTTTTTATATACTGTTCTTTCAAGTTCAGGATCTATTCCAAAAAGCGATTTACTGGATATTGCAGAGAATGGACACCAGTATGCTTTGCAGTATTTCAGAAGCACAGATTACAGAAAACTGATGGAACGCTCGCTTGATAGTGAAACTAACGAGATTTCCACGGTTAAAGTCGATCAGGAAACTGATGATGCCTATATGGAAATAATGAGAACGGCAAGATTAGAGTCATTTGGACCGATGCCTGTATTGGCTTATTTATATGCTAAAGAGATAGAGGTCAAAAATCTGCGTCTTATTCTTTCTGGAAAAGAAAACGGTGTTCCATCAGATGCAGTTAGAGAAAGGATGCGATTAAACTATGCCTAGCAAAATTGGAGTCGTAGGAGACAAAGAATCCGTACTGGCATTTAAAATGCTTGGATTCTCAGTATTCTTTGCATCTGAAGCGAAAGAGACGCGTCGGCTGATCGACAGCTTAGCGGATAAAGATTATGGTGTGATTTACTTGACGGAGCAATTGGCAGAACTCGTTCCAGAAACAATTACACGCTATGATGCTAAAATGAAACCTGCCATCATTTTGATCCCTAACCATGCGGGCTCACGTGGGATTGGTAAAAAACGTGTGCAGCAGAATGTCGAAAAAGCAGTGGGTCAAAATATTTTATAGGAGGGTACGAATTTGAGTAAAGGAACAATTGTCAGTGTTTCAGGCCCTTTAGTTACAGCAAAAGGGATGCAAACAGCTAACATACAAGATATTTGCCGAGTCGGGAAATTAGGACTGATTGGTGAAATTATTGAAATGAGAGACGATGTCGCATCAATACAGGTTTATGAAGAAACATCAATGGTTGGACCGGGAGAAGAAGTTGAAACAACAGGAGAAGCTCTTTCTGTTGAACTGGCTCCAGGGATGATTTCTCAGATGTTCGATGGGATTCAAAGACCTTTAGATGAATTTATGAGAAAAACGGATAGTAACTTCCTTGAAAGAGGAATGACTATTGAACCTTTAAATAGAAGCACAAAATGGGAATTTACGCCTTCTGTTGTAGAAGGAACAGAAGTAGCTGAGGGTGACATAGTAGGGATCGTTCAGGAAACTAACGTTATTGAACACCGCATTATGGTTCCTCACGGCGTTAAAGGAACAATCAAATCAATAGCGACTGGATCATTCACTATTAACGAAACCATCTATGTTCTGGAAACAGAAAATGGCGACAAAGAGTTTACAATGATGCAGAAGTGGCCGGTACGTAGAGGGCGTCCAATCAAGCGTAAACTGAACCCAGTGGAACCACTGATTACAGGGCAGCGTGTCATAGATACACTTTTCCCTGTAGCTAAAGGTGGAGCTGCAGCTGTTCCTGGTCCTTTTGGAGCCGGTAAAACAGTTGTTCAGCACCAGATTGCTAAATGGGCTGACGTTGATTTAGTTGTCTATGTTGGATGTGGAGAACGTGGTAATGAAATGACAGACGTTATCAATGAGTTTCCGGAACTGATCGATCCAAATACTGGCGAATCGATCATGGCTCGTACGGTACTGATTGCAAACACGTCAAATATGCCCGTAGCTGCGAGGGAAGCCTCTATCTACACTGGAATCACCATTGCGGAATATTTCCGGGATATGGGGTATTCTGTGGCAGTCATGGCTGATTCTACTTCAAGATGGGCAGAAGCTCTTCGTGAAATGTCAGGACGTCTGGAAGAAATGCCTGGGGATGAAGGTTATCCGGCATATCTTGGATCAAGACTGGCTGAGTATTATGAACGTGCAGGCATGGTTGAAACCTTAGGGTCATCTGGGCGTAAAGGGAGTATCACAGCTATCGGAGCGGTTTCCCCTCCTGGTGGAGATACATCAGAACCTGTTACTCAAAACACATTGCGTGTTGCTAAAGTATTCTGGGGACTAGATAGTTCACTTGCGCAGCGTCGTCACTTCCCGTCGATCAACTGGTTGAATTCTTATTCTCTTTATAGTAATGAAATGAATGAGTTTGTCGGTAAGAAGCTGGACGTCGACTGGAATACGATGGTGACTCGTACAAAAGCATTGCTACAGGACGAATCAGAACTTCAGGAAATCGTTCGACTGGTCGGGGTAGAATCTTTATCAGAACGTGACCGACTGAAACTGGTCGTTGCCCGTATGATCCGTGAAGACTTCCTGCAGCAGAATGCGTTCGATGATGTTGATACGTATACGTCTCGTGAAAAACAATATGAAATGCTCCATACTATTTTAACGTTTGAAGATCAGGCTGCCAGAGCAATGGAATTAGGAGCCTACTTTGATGAAATCACTAAAGGTACTGAAGCTGTTGTGGAAAGAATTGGCCGTATGAAATTTATTCCAGAAGAAGAACTGACTAAGATCAAGGGTATCCGTGATCAGTCAGAGAAAGATATCCAGACAGTATTAGAGAAAGGTGGTGTAGAATCAGATGCTTAAAGAATATAAAACAGTAACAGAAATCGTTGGACCGCTGATGACCGTTCAGGGAGTCGAAGGTGTAAAATTCGATGAGCTTGTTGATATCGAACTTCAGACTGGCGAACGTCGTAGAGGTCAGGTACTGGAAATCAACGGCGATAAAGCTGTTGTTCAGTTGTTTGAAGGATCTACAGGCATAAACCTGGAAGATACTAAAGTTCGTTTCTTAGGAAAACCATTATCATTGGATGTTTCTGAAGATATGATCGGACGTACGTTTGATGGGATGGGCCGAGTAAATGATGGCGGACCTGATTTGATTCCGGAAAAAAGTTTAGATATAAACGGAATGGCTATTAACCCTATCGCGAGAAATTACCCGGATGAATTTATTCAGACAGGTATTTCAACGATTGACCACCTGAATACTTTAGTACGTGGTCAGAAGTTACCTGTGTTTTCTGGTTCTGGACTTCCTCATAAAGAACTGGCTGCGCAAATCGCCAGACAGGCAAGTGTAACGAATGCGGATGAAAAATTCGCCGTAGTCTTTGCGGCAATTGGGATCACATTTGAAGAAGCAGAATACTTCATGAATGACTTCAAGAAAACGGGAGCAATCGATCGTTCGGTGCTCTTTATCAACTTGGCAGATGACCCTGCTATTGAACGTATCGCTACACCGAGAATGGCCTTGACAGCTGCGGAGTATCTGGCGTTTGAAAAAGATATGCACGTACTGGTCATCATGACAGACATGACTAACTATGCGGAAGCGTTACGTGAAATTTCTGCAGCACGACGTGAAGTACCTGGTCGTCGTGGGTATCCTGGGTATCTGTATACGAACCTGGCAACCTTATATGAACGTGCGGGTCGACTAGAAGGAACGAAAGGGTCAGTGACTCAAATTCCGATATTAACAATGCCTGAAGATGATATCACTCACCCGATTCCTGACTTGACTGGCTATATTACTGAAGGACAGATTATCTTGTCAAGAGAACTGTATAACCAGGGGTATCAGCCACCGATCGACGTTTTACCATCTCTGTCCCGACTGAAAGACAAGGGAACAGGCGAAGGGAAAACGAGAGGAGACCACGCACCAACGATGAACCAGATTTTCTCTGCATATGCTCAGGGGAAAGAAGCGAAAGAGCTGTCAGCGGTATTAGGTGAAGCAGCGTTATCTGATACAGATAAAAAATATGTTGAATTCACGAATAAATTTGAAAAAGAATACGTCAATCAGGGGAACTACACGAAGCGTACGATCCAGGAAACCTTAGATTTAGGTTGGGATCTGCTTAAAGTATTGCCTCGTGGTGAACTGAAACGTATCAAAGATGATATGCTGGACAAATACTTGCCAAAGGGAGAGTGAGGTAGATGGCTAAACTAAATGTCAACCCCACTCGTATGGAACTGGCCAATTTAAAGAAACGATTAAATCTGGCCACTAGAGGACACAAGTTACTCAAAGACAAACAAGATGAACTCATGCGTCAGTTTATTCAATTGATCAGAAAAAATAATGAATTGAGAATCGAAGTGGAAGAAAAACTCGAGAAAGCCATGCAGTCATTTGCGATGGCCAAGTCATTATTACACGAAAATTATATTGAAGAATTGATGGCAGTGCCTAGTCGAACAGTGTCTTTGAATATCGATCGTAAAAACATCATGAGTGTTCGTGTCCCTCAAATGAATTTTCATTATGATGATAATGTGAGTGATTCCAAAGATTTGAGTTATGGGTATTTAAACTCCAATGGTGAATTGGATCTGACATTTGAAGCGTTGACTGAAGTCATGCCTAAAATGCTGGAGCTGGCGGAGATTGAAAAAACATGTCAGCTGATGGCCGATGAGATCGAAAAAACCAGAAGACGTGTTAATGCATTAGAGTACATGACGATTCCACAACTGGAAGAAACCATTTACTTTATTCGAATGAAACTTGATGAAAGTGAACGTTCCGCTATTACACGATTGATGAAAGTTAAAGACATGGGTCAATAAACACCTATACAGCGAAGATAGAAGAGCAGGTCGACAAACCTGTCCTCCTGTTTTCGCTGTTTTTTTGCAGTGAATGACTTTGTAATCGCTGATTTCTCGGCTATACTTAAGTTATCATGAAAGGTGGCTGTATACGATGAATCATTCTTTCTTCCTGGAGACAACTAAAAAAAGAGCATTGGTTTTTGGTGGGGGTGGATCTAAAGGCTCCTATGAGATTGGTGTATGGAGAGCTTTGAACGAGTTGGATTATCATCCGGATATCGTCATCGGAACCTCAGTAGGGGCTTTGAATGGAGCGTTGTATATCCTGGGGAACTTAGAAGATGCTGAACGAATGTGGAAAGAGATAGAAACAGGCAATGTATTAGACATTAAAGCCCCTTTGAACATTAAAAGTTTTAAAGAGTATAGACGGACACTAACAGGTTTTTTGATAAAAATCATCAGAGAAAAAGGAATCAGTTCTAAACCTCTTGAACAATTGATTTATTCGTTTGTTGATAATGAACGTCATATTAGAGAGAGCGGCATCACGTTTGGATTATCTGCAACTAATTTAGCCACAAGAGAAGTGGAGTACTTTTTTATAGAAGATATTGAAGAAGGAAAATTAAATGACTATTTATTAGCCAGTGCAGCTGCTTATCCTGCCATTCAAAAAAAAGTGATAGATGGGGTTGCTTATGTAGATGGAGGATATAGAAATCAGATCCCGATCAATATGGCACTGGACAAACACCCGGATCAGATTATTGTAGTGGATATCCATGGGCCGGGACTTCTGAAATATGATAATCGAATAGAAAACTGTGAGTCATTATGGATTAGAACGAAATGGCCTCTAGGAGACATGTTACTCTTTGATACCAGACGCACGGAAGTAAATATTCAGTTAGGGTATTATGAAACTATGAAATTGGCAGCACCTGATACGTACGCTGGTGTATGGTATACGTTTTTAAACAGCAGTATTGAAAAAGAGAAAGAGATGTTTTACTTAGCTCTTCATGAACTGTTAAACGGTCAGCGCACACGAGCGCTCTATCATTACATCAAAGAAGAGAATCACCAGCTTCCCCTCCTGAAAGAACTGACAAAAAGGTGGAAAACTGAAATAACTGAAAAGAATATGTCTCTGGCTGTACTGGAATTGACCGGAAAAGTATTTAATATGATTCCCGATAAGCTTTATGAGGTGGAAGATTTTCAGACTGAGATCATTCATCGGTTGAAAAAAATGATAGATGAGGAACACCTTAACCCAATAGAAGAATTTCAGCCGCGCTTTGTTTTAAGCGGCAAAGAGTGGCCGGAAGAATTTTTTGAAGGGTTGCCGATGATCTCAAACAGATCGCTGATCACGCAAATATTAGACAGATTAAAAGATGACAACATGAATTGGGATAATCCTTTCTATAAACTACTCATCAAGACTCGTCCATTTCCATTCGTTGTGGCGTTATATTGTAAATACTTATTAGAAAAATCAAAATAAATCAAGATTTATAATTTAAAATTACATTTCATTTCTACAAGTATATATGGTAGAATTGAGGATAAGTTTTCATTGAGAAATTGTGTCGGGAAGGAAGTACAGATGAAAGATAGAGGATTGTTAATAGTCTTGTCTGGACCTTCAGGTGTAGGTAAAGGGACAGTTAGAAAAGCCATTTTTGATAATTATTCAAATGAATTTGACTATTCTATATCAATGACCACACGTCATAAACGTGACGGCGAACAAGAAGGCATTGATTATTTTTTCAGAACCAAAGAAGAGTTTGAACAATTGATTGCTGAAGATGGCTTACTGGAATTTGCCGAATATGTAGGTAATTATTACGGGACTCCGTTAGAGTACGTCAATAAAACGCTCGATGAGGGAAGAGATGTCTTTCTGGAAATCGAAGTACAGGGCGCTTTAAAAGTCAGAGAAAAAATGCCGGAAGGAATATTCGTATTTTTATCTCCCCCTGATTTAGAGGAATTAAAGTCGCGTATTGTTAATCGCGGGACTGATAGTGATGAGATGATCGAAAAACGCATGCATAAAGCGGTCGAAGAGCTGAAGTTGATTCAGTACTATGATTATGTGGTAGAAAACGATACGGTTGAGAATGCGGCACGTAAAATTCGAAACATCATTGAAAGTGAACACCTTAAGGTCACTAGAAATCTAAAAGAATACGCAGAAATTATAGAGGAGATGGAATAAATGCTTTTATACCCTTCACAGGATGATTTATTAAAAAAAATCGATTCAAAATACTCACTAGTCATACTGGCTGCAAAACGTGCCAGACAATTACACAATAATAAACAGGCATTGATGCTTGATTCTTATCAAAGCAAAAAAAATGTTGGTAAAGCATTAGAAGAAATCAAATCAGGCGATTTAGTTATCGATCCTGACAGCATCTCAAAATAAAAAGGTTAAAGCCTCTGTTCATCTGTTTGTAAAGGATTCGTTCTTTAGCAGACACGTTCAGAGGTTTTTTCTAGTGATGGGTTAAGGCTCACTGTTTAAAGACAGAAAAGCGGATAACTGGTAAAATGAAAAAAAGACTGACGGGGTGAAAAAATGATTGAAGGAAAAAAAGTCGCCTTATATGTGACAGGCGGAATAGCAGTATACAAAGTTGTCGATTTAATGAGAGAACTGATCAAACACGGGGCAGTAGTACGTGTGGCCATGACCAAGAGTGCCAGTGAATTTGTATCTCCATTGACGTTTCAAGTATTAAGTAAACATGCTGTATATACGAACACCTTTGCGGAAGACGATCCAAGTGTCGTTAATCACATAAACTTGGCTGACTGGGCGGACTTTTCTGTGATCGCACCTCTAACAGCTAATACACTGGCAAAGTTAGCAAATGGAATAGCAGATAATTTTGTCACCTCTGCTTTGCTGGCAACGACAAATCCAATATTTGCTGTTCCTGCAATGAATGAGAACATGTATACAAATACCGTTACTCAGGAAAACATTGACCGTCTTAAATTGAGGAACTATATGATCATGACACCGGATGTAGGGTTTCTGGCTGAAGGCTATAGTGGTCAGGGGCGCTACCCGGAAAAGGAACGTATCATTCATGAATTTGAGTCTTTTATCCGGTCACACTCTGACCAGCTTCCTTTAAAGGGGAAAAGAGTGGTCGTGACTGCCGGGGGCACTAAAGAGCGAATCGATCCAGTGAGGTATATTTCCAATGATTCATCAGGGAAAATGGGTCACGCGTTAGCTGTAGAAGCCTGGAAAAAAGGGGCTGATGTTGTTTTGGTATCTGCCAGTCATCTTGAAAGCCCAAGTTACATTAATCGAGTGGTTGTCGAATCGGCCAGAGACATGCACGATGCTGTGTTGAAAGAATTCGACCAGACTGATGCAGTCATCATGGCTGCTGCAGTTTCCGATTATTCTCCAGATAAAATGGAAGAGCAGAAAATGAAGAAAAAGGACGAACTCACACTTCATTTTAAAAAGAACCCGGATATCCTTAAGGACTTAGGGCAGAAGAAGAGGGATGACCAGACCCTTATTGGATTTGCAGCAGAAACAGAAGAGTTGCTTCATTATGCTGAAAAGAAACTGAATGCAAAAAATGCTGACCTGATCGTAGCTAATCAAGTAGGAGAGAAAGACAG
Organism: Alkalibacterium sp.; assembly: GCA_020832185.1. GTDB lineage: Bacteria > Bacillota > Bacilli > Lactobacillales > Carnobacteriaceae_A > Alkalibacterium. The sequence continues at coordinate 176,963 of JAFIFE010000014.1, read as the reverse complement.
AGGATTTAATGTGGATAAAAATGAAGTCACGCTGCTGTCTAGAAATCACCCTCCGAGAACAATCAGCCTTCGAGAAAAGTCTGAAGTATCTGTTGAAATAATCGAGTGGCTTATTAACTTTATGAACTGAGAGGATAGTCAATATGTCTCTACTTGCCGATGTTATAGTAGATGTACCTACATTACAAACTAATCAACCCTATTCGTATAAAATACCTGAGCAGTTTGCTGAGTACATTAAAAAAGGAATGCGCGTAGTCGTACCTTTTGGACAAGGGAGCAGGACTGTTCAGGGATTTGTAGTAGGATTTAAAAATGAATCAGATTATTCTGGAGACTTGAAAAACATACAGTCTCTAATGGATAATACACCAGTTTTAAGTGAAGAACTGATCGAGCTGGGTAGAGACTTAGCCTATAAAACGTTTAGTTTTAGAATCAAATGTTATCAGACTATGTTACCGGCTGTTTTAAAAGCGCGTTACGTCAGAAAAATTCATTTGATTGATGAAGTGGATGAATCTGTTCTCTTTGATCTGTTCAAAGGAAAAGATGAAATCACCTGGGAAGAAGCTGAAAAAAAGAATGCGTTAGACCTTGTTCTTCAACTGGAAAAACAAGGGAAAGTCCATATAGACTACGAGGTCAAGGATAAAACAACAACTAAAATAGTTAAGTTTGTTAAACCGCTCATGACATTTGAACAATTCGAAGAAGAAAAATTAAGTATCCCTAACAATGCCCATAAGCAGCTTTTGTTGTTGAATCTTTTACAGCAAGTGGATGAAGAAGAGCTTATAGAGGTATCAAAATTTAAAGAATATGCGCTGTCTTTATCTCAACTCCGTTCGGGAGAGAAAAAAGGGTGGTGTGAAATAGAGGAAAAAGAAGTCCTGCGAGACCCTTTTGAATCTATTTCTTTTGAAGAGACTCAGCCTTTAAAACTGACCTCTGATCAGCTTATTGCTTTTGAATCCATTAACAAGTCTGTTCAGGCAGATGAACACAAAGTCTTTCTTTTAAAAGGTGTCACTGGTAGTGGGAAGACAGAGGTGTATCTTCAAACGATTTCAGAAGTGATAGACAAAGCTCAGGGGGCGTTGATGCTGGTCCCCGAAATTGCACTGACCCCTCAAATGGTAGAGCGATTCAAGAGTCGCTTCGGGGAACAAGTGGCCGTACTTCACAGTGGGTTATCTGATGGAGAGAAATATGATGAGTGGCGAAAAATCGAAAGAGAAGAAGCAAAAGTTGTTGTAGGCGCACGCTCAAGTATTTTTGCCCCTCTTAAAAACATAGGTCTGATCATCATAGATGAAGAACATGAGACGACATATAAACAGGAAGAATTTCCTAAATATCATGCCAGAGATGTGGCTATATGGCGTGGACATTATCATGATTGCCCAGTTATACTTGGAAGTGCAACACCTTCCCTGGAATCTCGGGCACGTGCATCAAAAGGGGTCTATACCTTACTTGAATTAACTGAACGGGCCAACAATGCCTCCATGCCTGAGGTGCGAGTAGTCGATATGCGGGAAGAAGCCAGAAATGGTAACCGCTCGACATTTTCGACGACATTAAAAGAAGAGCTTGTTAAACGGATTGAAAAAAACGAACAGTCTGTTTTACTGCTTAATCGAAGAGGATATTCTTCTTTTGTAATGTGCAGGGATTGCGGGTATGTGTTAGGTTGTCCAAACTGTGACATCTCTCAGACGCTTCATATGGATACTAAGAAGATGAAGTGTCATTATTGCGGGCATGAGGAGAATATCCCCCATACATGTCCGGCCTGTCAGAGTCATTCCATCAGATATTACGGTACAGGGACTCAAAAAGTGGAAGAAGAGCTCCAGGAATTGATTCCTGAGGCACGTATCATTCGAATGGATGTCGATACGACTCGCAAAAAAGGAGCGCATCAGAAACTCTTTAAGCGTTTTGAGAAAAAAGAAGCAGATATTCTTCTGGGGACTCAAATGATTGCTAAAGGATTAGATTTTCCGGACGTTACTTTAGTCGGAGTTATTAATGCGGATACCTCACTGGGATTGCCGGACTTCAGATCTGCTGAAAAGACGTTTCAGCTTCTGACACAAGTCAGTGGGCGTTCTGGCAGAGGCGTCAAGACGGGCGAAGTAATCGTCCAGTCTTTCAATCCTGACCATTACGCCATCCAGTTAGCTAAACATCATGATTATGATTCTTTTTACCGCAAAGAAATGAATCTGAGACGGCTCAGTGAGTACAGTCCGTATTATTTTCTTCTAAAGTTGTCAGTCAGTCATGTAGATGAAATGACGGCAGCAAAGAAAATTCATGAATTTATAAACTTTTTAAAACCTTCTCTATCAGAGAAAGCAATTATATTGGGTCCGACCCCGAAATCGATCGCACGGACACATAATCGTTATCATTTTCAGACACTGATCAAATATAAAAAAGAAGACAAACTGAAGGAAAAATGCCATCAGTTATTAGCCACTACTCAAAAAGAACAGGCCAAAGGGTTATATATATCGATTGATTATCAACCCATTGACTTTATTTAAACAAGGAGGGATGTGTCAGCATGCAGAAAATAGTATTTATGGGCACGCCAGATTTTTCCGTGCCTATTTTAGAAGGGCTCATCACCCAGCAGGAGTATAAAGTAGTAGCCGTAGTTACTCAACCGGATCGAAAAGTTGGACGGAAAAAGAAACTGACTGCACCACCAGTCAAGCAAAAAGCGCTGGAACATGACATCATGGTATTGCAGCCGGAGAGATTATCTGGGTCTGAAGAACTCGATCAGATTATTAAGTTGGAGCCTGATATCCTTATAACCGCAGCATATGGGCAGTATGTGCCAACTAAACTTCTGAAAGCACCGAAGTATAAAGCCATTAATGTTCATGCCTCTTTACTCCCAAAATATAGAGGGGCTGCGCCAATTCATTATGCTCTGATTGAAGGGGAACAAGAAACCGGTGTGACTATTATGTATATGGAAAAGGAAATGGACGCGGGTAATATCATTTCACAGCGCTCATTACTTATTGAGGATTCGGACACCGTTGGCACGTTGTTTGAAAAATTAAGTCTCATTGGCAGAGACTTGTTATTGGATACACTTCCTGGTATTTTTGCAGAGACGAATGCCTCTTTGCTTCAAAATGAGGAGCAGGTGACTTATGCTCCCATGATTTCACCCGAACAGGAAAAAATCGATTGGAACCAGAATGCAAAAGCCATCGAACAGAAAGTACGCGGCATGAATCCTTTTCCTGGTGCTTACGCAGTCTTAAACGGCAAGCGATTTAAAATATGGCTGGCTAAGGCAGTGGAAAATCAGTCACACGAAGAACCAGGAACAATCGTTAAATTGACTGCAAAGGAAATGTGGGTTCAATGTGGAGAAAATTCAACGCTATCACTATTAATGGTTCAACCTTTTGGTAAACCTAAACTGTCGATCGATGATTATCTTCCTGGAGCCATTAATCATTTAAAAGAAGGAGTAAAATTTGAAGAATCAAAAAATGAATGAAAATAGCCGTTACCTTGCACTCGTCATACTTGAGAAAGTAGAAAACAATCAGTCGTTCAGCAATGTTGTATTGAATGAAACGATTAAGAAACAATCACTTTCTAAAGAAGATGTCGCATTTTTAACCGAACTTGTTTATGGAGTAATCCAAAACAAACTGAAGCTGGATTTTCAGCTTGAACCTTTTATAAAGAAACAGAAGAAAATCGAGGGATGGGTCAGACAATTATTGAGACTGTCTTTATATCAGATGACCTTACTTGATAAGATACCGACTCATGCAGTCGTAGATGAAGCTGTTCAGATAGCGAAATTTAAAGGGCATAAAGGGATAGCAGGATTTGTTAACGGCGTCTTACGGTCGATTGATCGAAAAGGAGTCAGGTCGGTTGACGAAATCACTGATCCGATTGAAAAATTATCTGTTTCCTATAGCTATCCGACCTGGATTATACAGCTACTAGTCGAGGAAGTGGGGATAGAGGAGACAACTAAAATTGTGGACTCTTTATCATCACGAGCAAAAGTTAGCCTGAGAGTAAATACGCATCTTAAATCTGTTGACGATGTCATGTCTCAGCTTCATGCTGAAGGGTATCAGACTGAAAAAAGCAAGGTATCTGATAGTGGCTTGATTTCTCAAAACGGCTTACCTGTCAGGTCTTCTCTCTTCACAGATGGAGTTATAACCGTCCAGGATGAGAGCTCCATGCTCGTAGCTGAAGCTCTTCAAGTGAAACCGGATGAGGTCATATTGGACGCTTGTGCGGCTCCTGGTGGGAAAACAACACATATTGCTACTTTCCTGGACAATACTAGCGGAGGGAAAGTTGTGGCTTTAGATCTACACGAGAAGAAGATAAAAAAAGTCACTGAAAATGCTGTTCGACTGGGACTGAAAGATGTCATTGAAACGCATGTCATGGATGCCAGAAACAGCGCGGATCACTTCGACTCGGAATCGTTTGATAAGATTCTGATAGATGCTCCTTGTTCCGGTTTGGGTTTAATGAGAAGAAAACCGGATATAAGATACCAGAAACAATTAAATGATATTATCGCCCTGCAGAAAGTGCAACTTGATATCATCACTTCCGTCGCACCGTTATTAAAAAAAGGCGGGCGGTTGATTTACAGTACGTGTACGATTACGAAGAGAGAAAACGATGACGTTATTCAGGCATTTCTAAAAACTCATAAAGACTTTCAGATCGAACCAGTATATACTAATAGGGAAGACCTTAAAGCAGAGGATGACGATTTTCTTCATTTATATCCTCATTATCATAATACAGATGGCTTTTTTATAGCCTCGTTGAAAAAAATAGACAAGTAGTCATTTTCGTGGCAGATTAAATGTGAGCAACAGATAATCTGTCACATACATAGGTAAAAGTTGGAGTGATTTAAACTGGATATATATAAACAAACACATATAGGTATGAGAACAACCAATCAAGACTATACTGAAACATTTTATAATAAAAACAACCAGCTGCTGACAGTCTTGTGTGATGGGATGGGTGGGCACAAAGCAGGCGATGTTGCCAGTGAGATGGCAGTGTTACTCTTGGGTCATTTCTGGCAGGAAACGGCTTTTATTTCTGTTGAAGAGACACAAACCTGGCTCGAAACGCACATTAACCTTGCCAATCAGCGTATTTATAGAGCTGCAAAGCAATATAATGATTTCCAGGGAATGGGAACAACACTGGTTACAGCAGCTTTCGTTGATGATAGTATCCTTATTGGAAATATTGGGGATAGCAGAGCTTATCAGTTAAAAAAGTCAAGCAATGAGATCGAACTCATCACTAACGATCATTCATTCGCAAATGAACTGAGACTGACTGGTGAGATTACAGAGGAAGAAGCAAAAAAACATCACCAGAGACACACACTGACCCGCTCGCTAGGGGTGTTTGACAAAGTCAGAGTAGACTTTTTCGAACTGCAAACCGATGATACACAGTTAGTTTTACTTTGTTCAGATGGTCTGACTAATGGTATCGAAGAGAAAGAGATGAAGAACATAGTGCTAAATGCAAACACATTAAAAGAGAAAGCAGCCAGACTGATAACAGCTGCGCTGGAAAATGGGTCAACAGACAATGTGACTGTCTGTCTTGTTGAGTTAGATTCTACACTACCTACTGAAAGGAGGGGAGAGTAATTGATTCTTGGAGAAAGAATAAGCAATCGGTATAAGATAATCAGAGAAATAGGTTCAGGCGGAATGGCTAAAGTTTATCTAGCTGAAGATCTGATCTTAGAACGAAATGTAGCTGTTAAATTGATGGCCTATAATTTTCATAATGATGAAGCCAGCATTAGACGATTCAAAAGAGAAGCCTTGTCCACTACGGAACTGACTCATCCTAACATAGTCAATGTTGTGGATGTGGGAGAAGATGATACGCCTTATATCGTTATGGAATTCGTTGACGGGTATGACCTGAAAGAATTCATCAAGCAGAATCAACCGATCCCCTACAAAAAAACAATTGAAATCATGTCTCAAATCCTTGATGCCGTTGAATATGCGCATAATCATAACATTATTCATAGAGATCTGAAGCCGCAGAATATTCTGATCGATCACGACGAGAAAGTAAAGATCACTGATTTCGGGATTGCAGTTGCGCTTTCTGAAACGTCTATTACTCAAACGAATTCATTACTCGGGTCAGTGCACTATATTTCACCTGAGCAGGCGAGAGGAAGTATGGCTACAAAGCAGTCGGATATTTATTCTCTGGGAATACTACTCTATGAACTACTCTCAGGAAAAGTGCCATTTGATGGAGAATCAGCTGTGTCGATTGCCCTTAAACACTTTCAGAATGACATGCCTTCGTTAAAGGATAAAGACAGCTCGTTGCCTCAAGCACTGGAAAATGTTGTGTTAAAGGCCACTGCTAAAGAAGCTAATGTTCGTTATCGTTCGATTGCAGAAATGAAAAGGGATCTGCTTACTTCTTTGACAGAAGAACGCAGTAATGAGGAAAAGTTTGTCCCCGTTCCGCCAGTTGATGACACGACACGAATGATCGAACCAATCAAAGCCCCACAAAAAGACAGCACTCAGGTGTATAATGCCGATAAAGCTGCAGCTGTAGAAAAGAATGATAAAACAGAAAATACAGAAAAGCCTAAGAAACACAAACGCAAAGGCCTGCTGCTGATCATTCTTCTCCTCTTACTTTCAATAGGGTCACTATTGGTTTTTAGTATGACTAGACCAAAAGAAGTAAGAGTACCAGAACTTGCTGGTCTATCACTGGAAGAGGCAGAACAAGCGTTGGACGACTTGAATCTGCAAGTAGGCGAGATCATCGAAAGACATAATGAAGAGCTGGAAAGCGGACTCGTTATCCAGTCAAATCCAAATGCTGATGCAGTGCTTAGAGAAAATGCGTCAGTTGACTTAGTCATCAGTCTCGGTGAAGAGATGGTTATTCTGGAAGACTATGAGAACCAGTCATACGAAGATGCAAGAGCAGAGCTGACAGACTTAGGCTTTACGGTCGAGAGAGATGAAGCATTCAGTGATGATATAGCTGAAGGCAATGTCGTGTCCCAAAGTATTGAATCAGGAGAAGAATTAGTACCTAGTCAAACCTCACTTACATTAGTTGTCAGTAGAGGACCTGAAGGATTCGCCCTCAGACGTCTGATCGGTTATTCTTCTGTGGGTGTAGAAGATTATGCTGATGAGTTAAACCTGTCTGTTACAATAACCAACGAGCCTCATGACAGTATTCCTGAAGGCCAAGTTGCCCGTCAATCTCCTGAACCCGGAACGACTGTCTACCCAGGTTCACGTATCTCAGTTGTCTTCTCGACAGGTCCTGAAGAACCAGAATTTGTTACGTTTGACAGAGGGATCATCATTGAATATCTGGCAGCTGAAAACGAAGCAGAAGAAGAGCCTGAAAATGATGAGGATAGTGAAAACGGAGACGATACGGATACCGATGAAGAAACTGCAAACGACCCGGAAACGGGAGAAGAAAATACCGAACCTAATGAAATAGAAATCTATGTAGAAGATGCAGAGAATACGTTTGATGAAGTGTACAGGCGATTTGATATCTTTGAAGACACACCGGAGATTATCACCTTCATTGTAGAAGAAGGGCAGACAGCCAGTTTTAGAGTGGTTAGAAACGGTGAAACAATTATGGAAGAAACAGGTATAGGACCGAATGACTAAAGAGGAGGCGGATGATTGAAAGAAGGACGTATTATAAAAGCGCTGAGCGGGTTTTATTATATCCAGACAGAAGAGAAAGAAATCTATCAGACAAGACCTCGGGGTATTTTCAGAAAAAGAAATGAAACACCACTGGTAGGGGACAAAGTTAAATTTACCTTTGATTCGATAAAAGAGGGGACTCTCGAAGAAATCAGTCCACGCAAGAACGAGTTAACTAGGCCGACTGTTGCAAATGTCGATGTGGGATTTGTGATCATGTCTATAGTTGATCCTGACTTTTCGACCTCACTGCTTGATCGATACCTTGTCTCAATTGAACAGTACGATATCGAACCGATTATATATATTACCAAAACGGATATCGCAACAGCTCAAGAATACGAACAGGTCTTTAAACTCGCTGAACAGTATAGAGCAATAGGGTATCAGGTTATAATGCCTGAGCGGGAAACTGTGTTATCTGCCGAAGAAACAAATGCTTTGTTTGGAGAACTGGTTGAAGAAAAACTGGCTGTGTTTATGGGACAATCTGGGGCAGGGAAATCAACGCTGCTGAATAGGCTGGATCCTGATCTAGGTCTTAAAATAGGGGAAACATCTAAATCCTTAGGTCGTGGCCGTCATACAACCAGACATGTAGAGCTTGTTCCACTATTAGGTGGATTGATTGCAGACACCCCTGGATTCAGTGCGATTCAATTCGATAAACTGACTGTAGAGGATCTGTCATCCTGTTTTCCGGAAATATGGGAGATGGGCAAGCACTGCCGCTTCAGTGGGTGTATTCATCAGAACGAACCTGATTGTGCAGTGAAAGAAGCTGTGGAAGAACACAAGATTGCACCATTCAGGTATACTAATTATTTATCATTACTGGAAGAAATTCAAAATAGAAAACCCCGTTATGGTAAAAAGAAAGGAAAGTAACTATGAAGATAGCTCCTTCAATATTGAGTGCAGATTTTGCAGAATTGAAAAAAGAAATCGAAAAAGTTGAAAAAGGGGGAGCAGACTGGATTCACGTCGATACTATGGATGGACACTTTGTCCCTAATTTGTCCTTTGGGTCGAAAATCGTCAGTGATATCAGATCGCATACAGACTTGCCTATAGATTGTCATCTAATGGTGGAAGATCCCGAAAAATATATTGAAGAGTTTGCAGAAGCGGGTGCGGACATTATATCTGTTCATACTGAAAGCACAAGCCATATTCATCGTGCAATACAGATGATCAAGTCAAATGGAGTGAAAGCAGGCGTTGTGATCAATCCTGGTACCCCTGTGTTGATGATCGAAGATATTTTAAATATGGTAGATATGGTCCTAGTCATGACCGTCAATCCTGGATTTGGGGGACAGTCGTTCATCCCTGAAACTCTGATAAAAATTGAACGTCTGAACGATTTAAAGAATAGTCAGAACCTGACATTTGAAATAGAGGTTGATGGAGGAATCAATGCTGAAACTGCTAGAGCGTGTGCTGAAGCTGGAGCAACAGTACTGGTTGCGGGGTCTTATGTATACAATTCTCCGGACGCAAATGAGCGTATTCAGTCCTTAAAAAAAGCGGTGAAATAGACGTGGTCAAAACAGTTCATATTGTTCTAGGGTCACCAGAAAACAGCGGGCTGATTTTCACCCGGCACCCAGAGGATAAAGTTATTGGAGTCGATTACGGTGCCCTTCTGGTACTTAATAATAGAAAGCGACTGGATGTGGCAATTGGCGATTTTGATTCGGTAACTGCTGATGAATTAATGAGAATCAAGGAAGAGGCAACTGAGTTCAGACAGTTTAATGCTGATAAGGACGATACGGATGCAGAAATTGCGTTAGAGCTTGCAGAGGCCCTTTATCAGCCTGAACAAATCATTTTGTATAATTGGTCTGGAGGACGGATGGACCACTTGTTAAATCTTCTTTTTTTAGTGCACCAGCCGAGATTTCAGCCAATCATTCAGAAACTGATATTTAAAAACAAAGTCAATACTATTCATTTTTATACTCAGGGAAAGTATTCGATTGAGAAAGATGAGGGGAAATACTACCTAGCTTTCATAGGGATGACCCCATTGAAAGGACTGACCGTCGAGGGGGCCAAATATCCCGTTACAAACTTGGATGTGGATTACCCCGTTACACTAGTCAGTAATGAGATAACAGAGAAGACGTGTGTGTTCTCATTTGATGAGGGACTGTTAGCTGTCATACAAAGTATCAAATAAACTAAAAAAGAACGGGGGTCAGATTATTACATCCAGACCTTACCGTTCTTTTATTGTTTTTCGTTTAAACGCGTTCAACTTTACCTGATTTCAAAGCGCGAGCTGAAACCCAAACTTTTTTAGGTTTACCATCAACCATAATACGAACTTTTTGTAAATTCGCACTGAAGGTACGTTTAGATTTGTTATTAGCGTGAGAGCGATTATTTCCGCTTCTAGCTTTACGTCCAGTTACAAAACATTCTTTAGCCATTTTTTCTCCTCCTTCGTGCTTAGCTCTATAGTTCAAAGCTAACTCATACTTATATAAAGTATCATATTTAAGGACATGAAGCAAGTTTTTTTTGAGAGTTTCAAGGACTTTTACTTTACACTGTGTTTATACAGCCAGTTTGACTGTAAACAAAGCGAATAAAAATAAGGAATGCATAGGGTTAGAAGAATAATTCTACAAATAGTCGTCAGAACAGTGTATACTATACTATAGAATGTTTTATCATTACTTAAGGTCACCTGGAGAGGCAAGCTCTGAATCACCTTGTCTTTTTTTATGTGTCTCGATATGCTAAAATATGTTTGAATATCAAAGAGATACCTCTTAAAAACTCTGTATATATGGTATAAGAAAGGGGAAAAAGGATGAGTGTACAAATGAATAATGAATTTGGAATGATAGAAATGTCTAGCGACGTCATATCTACTGTGGTAGGTGGAGCAACGACAGAAATATTTGGAATCGTTGGGATGGCCAGCCGCAAACACGTGAGAGATGGAATTAATGAGATTCTCAATAGAGATAATTATTCCAGAGGTGTTGTTGTTCGACAGGAAGAAGACAACATTGCAGTCGATGTGTATATCGTCGTCAGCTATGGCACTAAAATAACTGAAGTATCTAAAAATGTTCAAGAACGTGTAAGGTATCAGTTGGAACATGACCTGGGTATTGTTACCAGTTCTGTCAATGTATTTGTTCAAGGCGTTAGAGTACAAAACGATATTTAAGCCAAAGTCACAGGATTAACCGTGACAAAGGAGGAATTTGAAAAAGTGGATGTTAAGAGTTTAAAAACAAAAAAGTTTAAAGATATGGTGATTTTGGGTAGAAAACGTCTGGATGAACAAACAGAATATGTCAACTCATTAAATGTATTCCCGGTACCTGATGGAGATACAGGTACTAATATGAATCTTTCATTTACCAGCGGTGTTAACTCGGTTAAAGACTCAACGAGTGAACTAATGGGAGAAACTGCTCAGGCCTTAGCGAAAGGCTTGCTTATGGGTGCCCGTGGAAATTCTGGAGTTATTCTATCTCAACTTTTCCGAGGGTTTGCAAAAGTGATCGAAGGAAAAGATGAAGTAAATGCACAGGAACTTGCTGAGGCATTTCAAGGTGGAGTGGATTCTGCCTACAATGCTGTAATGAAGCCGGTTGAAGGAACGATCCTGACTGTGGCCAGACAATCAGCAAAAGCAGGAATTAAAAAGGCTGAAAGTACCGATGATGTTATTGAAGTTATGCAGACAGTCTTAAGTGCAGCGAAGAAATCACTTAAAAAGACACCAGATTTGTTACCTATACTTAAAGAAGTAGGCGTAGTAGATAGTGGGGGTCAAGGGTTAGTTTACATCTATGAAGGGTTTCTGTCTGCTTTAACAGGAGAAGAGCTTGTAGAGGAAGAGCATGAGCTCGCTGAGTTAGTGCGTGCTGAGCATCACCGTAGTGGCGTACACGAACATGTTTCCAGTGAAGACATTACATTTGGTTACTGTACTGAAATTATGGTGCACATTGGAGAAGGCGAAACAGTTGAAGAAGAATTCAATTATGAGGACTTCCGTAATTACCTGGACAAACTAGGGGATTCACTGCTGGTCGTCGCTGACGATGAAATCATTAAAGTGCATGTCCATACTGAGAAACCTGGAGATGTCATGAACTATGGACAGAAATTCGGATCTCTTATGAAGATAAAAGTGGATAATATGAGAGAACAGCATTCCGAATTATCATCTGCTTCAAGCGCGCCAAGAGAGAAAAAAGAGTTCGCAGTTGTCGCAATTGCGCCAGGCGAAGGATTGAAAGTATTATTTGAAAGCCTAGGCGTTGATTGTGTCCTTCAAGGCGGACAGACCATGAATCCTAGTACGGAAGATATTGTTAAAGCAATGGAAAGTGTTCCAGCTGAGAACTATATTATTCTACCCAACAATAAAAACATCTTTATGGCTGCAGAACAGGCTGCTGAAGTTATTGAAGCGAACGCTGCAGTAATTGAAACTAAAACCATTCAGCAAGGCTTAACAGCTATGCTAGGGTACAATTCCGCATTGGATCTTGAAGCCAACAAATCGGCTATGACAGACGAACTTGATTTGGTAAAATCAGGACAAGTGACATTCGCCGTGAGAGATACTGAAATCAATGGGTTGTCGATCCGAAAAGACGATTACATGGGCTTGATCGATGGTAAAATCAAAGTAACCGAATCAGACATGTATAATGTGACCATTGAAACGATTAGACAAATGATTGACGATGAGAGTGAGATCGTTACATTGCTGATCGGTGAAGAAGGTTCAAAAGAAGAAGCCGAGAAAATAGCGGCATTTATTGAAGAGAATTACTCTGACATTGAAGTTGAAATTCATGCAGGCGATCAGCCGGTTTATCCATATCTAATATCTGTGGAATAAGGTTTATTTAGAGGAATAGAAGAAACGACTTGTTATTCTGTTGTTTCCTCTATTCCTATTTTTTATAGAGAGGAGAGAGACAGTGACTAAAACGATTCAAGACCCTGTCTCCGTCCTATCGGGTGTAGGAGCTAAAAGAGTAGAAGCACTCAATGAACTGGGAATAGTCACAATCGAGGATCTCTTGACACACTACCCATTCCGATATGAGGATCTCACGGTTAAGGCGATAGATGAAATAGAAGATAATGAAAAAGTAGTTCTGGAAGGGGTAGCTATTTCAGATGGAGTGGTATCTCATTTTGGTCGTAAGAGAAATCGACTGACATTTAGAATCAACTGTGATCATGTCATTGTAACTGTCACTTTTTTCAATCAGCCTTTCCTTCAAAAACAGATACAGGCAGGTAAGGAATTGAAAGTATTTGGGAAATGGGATATTAACAGGAAACAACTCAATGGGATGAAATTACTGTCTGTCAGCGGAGACAATCAGAATTCCGAAGCCATTTATCACACAACGAAGAAAATTAGACAGTCAACATTATTAAATCTAATTAAGCAGGCATGGGGGGCCTACCATGATTTAATTGTAGATACTCTCCCTGATGCTTTATTAAACGAGTATAACTTACTGCCAATGGCGGATACTATCTACCAAATGCATTTTCCCGAAAACGAGGAATTCACAGAAAAAGCACGGTATTCTGTTATATTTAGAGAGTTCTTCTATTATCAGCTCAAACTGGGGTGGAGGAAAAAACAGCTGAAAAACTCACAGCTGGGAAGTAGTCTAGACTATGATGTAATGAAATTAAAAGAATTTTTCACCACATTACCCTATGAATTGACAGATGCTCAAAAGAGAGTGGTCAATGAGGTCTGTAAGGATCTGAAATCACCAGGCCAAATGTTTCGTCTGATACAAGGCGATGTCGGGAGCGGTAAAACGGTAGTGGCAGCAGCAGCCATATTAGCCGCGAAAACAGATGGGAAACAGACGGCCTTCATGGCACCTACTGAGATATTAGCTACGCAGCATAAAGAATCATTAGATGAAATGTTTGAGCAGATGGATGTGACGGTCGCCTTACTGACTGGCTCCACTAAAAAGAAAGAGAAAGATCAGATCTTGATGGACCTTGAAAAAGGGGAAATCGACTGTATTGTCGGGACGCATGCTTTGATACAAGAAGGCGTAAACTACCACTCTCTATCTCTGGTAATCACGGATGAACAGCACAGATTCGGAGTCAACCAGAGAAAAGCCTTGAGAGAGAAGGGAGTAAATCCGGACGTCCTGTTTATGACAGCTACACCTATTCCGCGTACACTTTCCATTACGGCTTTTGGCGAAATGGACGTTTCGATTATCGATGAAATGCCAAAAGGGAGGAAAGCCATTTCTACCTACTGGATCAGACCGAAACACTTTGAGCGTTTGATGAGTTTTGTGAAAAAAGAGTTGGCTAAAAAGCATCAGGTTTACGTTATCAGCCCATTAATCGAAGAATCTGAAACCATGGATCTTGAAAATGTGACCGAGCTTCATGCCACTTATCAGTCAGCGCTTGGGCCACACGTTAAAGTTGGCCTGCTGCATGGAAAGATGCCCCCTGCAGAAAAAGAAGACGTTATGTCTAGATTTCAGGACAATAAACTGCACGTGCTTGTATCGACAACCGTTATTGAAGTGGGAGTCAATGTCCCCAATTCGACTCTGATGATCATTCATGATGCAGATCGGTTTGGACTGGCACAGCTGCACCAGTTGAGAGGGCGAGTCGGACGGGGATCTGAAGAGTCATTTTGTATTCTGATTGCTGATCCGAAAGGCGAAAAAGGGGTAGAACGAATGAAAATCGTAACTGAAACCACTGATGGATTTGTCTTGAGTGAAAAGGATCTGGAAATGAGAGGCGCTGGAGACATGTTTGGATTTAAGCAGTCCGGTATTCCTGAATTCAAAATAGCGGATTTAGTAGAAGATTCAGACATTCTGGAAGAAGCTAGAGTACAGGCGATTCTTCTGATGAATAAGACACAATTTTATGAAGATAACGACTACACTAAACTGAGACAAGAAATTGGGATCAAAATCGATCAGCAACCTATACTAGATTAAAAGAATCAGGAGGAATAAAGAGTGAGAATCGCAGTTGACGCAATGGGTGGGGACAACGCACCTAAAGAAATAATCAAAGGCTGTATCAAAGCAGCGAAAGAATTTAAAGATGTCACACTTGTATTGTACGGAAAAGAAGATGAAATCAGGGCTGAACTAAAAGAATCGTATGATAATATCGAAATCGTTCATGCTGAAGAAACAATTAAAAGTGATGACGACCCTGTTAAATCGATTAGAAGGAAAAAAGAATCGTCTATGGTCAAAGCTGCCTATTCAGTGAAAAATGGAGAAAATCATGCATTATTCTCAGCAGGGAATACGGGTGCATTACTTGCAGCAGGGACACTGATTATTGGGAGGATGAAAGGGATCGACCGACCAGGCCTACTGGCTACTTTCCCTGCTCTTTCAGAAGAACGGTCTGTATTCAACATGATCGATGTGGGAGCAAATTCAGATTCTAAACCACTGAATATTGATCAGTATGCGACACTCGGCTCATACTACTCCACGCATGTGCATGGTGTAGCCAAACCGACAGTCGGTCTTTTAAACAACGGAACAGAGGAAAACAAAGGAAGCGAATTATCTAAAGCTGCTTATAAATTACTGAAAGAGAATCAGGCAATCGATTTTATTGGAAATGTGGAGTCCAGAGATTTGCTTAATGGGGTAGCAGATGTTGTAGTAACCGACGGATTTACTGGAAATGCCGTGTTAAAAACGATTGAAGGAACTGCTTTGTCCCTCATGGGCGTAATCAAAAGCGCGATAATGGATAATGGATTCAAAGCTAAAATCGGTGGCTTACTATTAAAGGATAGCTTGAGTGAAGTCAAAAACCTGCTGGACTATTCTAAATATGGGGGAGCAGTTCTATATGGACTAAAAGCACCTGTGATCAAAACACATGGATCGGCAACGGAAGAACCTGTTTTTCATACCATCAAACAAATTAGAGGGATGTTAGAGTCTAATTTGCTAGATGATTTGATTCATCATTTTGAAGCACAAGAATGATAGTTCTCTTTGTAATAAATGACGCTTCTCTGTAATTTATTTTAAAAAACATGGAAATTACGGTCTGAATGCGATACAATTATTCTTGTGTTCAAATGATATTTTAATAATAGATTAATCAAAGTAATAGAATAAAATCTATCTAATCAATAAAGGAGTAGAGAACAGTGACTGAAAATGAAATATTTGAAAAGGTAAAATTTATTATCGTAGAGCGTTTAGGAGTAGATGAAGACAAGATTACACGTGATACTACTTTTAAAGATGATTTGGGAGCAGATTCACTCGATGTTGTTGAATTAGTAATGGAAATGGAAGATACCTTCGGCAAAGAGATTTCCGATGAAGATGCTGAACAAATCACCACAGTAGGTAAAGCAGTCGATTATATACAGTCTATTGTATAGTTTAATTTGAACAAATTTTGTCAATCGACATTTAATTAGAATTATATTAGAAAAAGGCTTTGAAAATTTAACTGATTGTTATAAAATTAAAAAATAGTATTGATATGTTAAGAAAACAGGTGTATAATTCGATTTATATTATTAAGCTTTTAATTAGAAATACATGAAAGTTTAATAATCTTCTCAACTAAGAGAAGTAGAGCATAGGAGGTTAAGTAGTGGCCGTCGAACGAAGTTTGTTAGAGGTTAACAACTTAGAAACAGGTTTTAGATTTGGAGATGTTTACCATAATGCTGTTGATGGTGTTTCTTTAACACTAAAGAACAATGAGATTTTAGCAATAGTTGGAGAGTCCGGCTGTGGTAAATCAACATTAGCAACATCAATAATGGGCTTACATGATCCTAAAAACACTGAGATTAAAGGAGAAGTGTTATATAAAGATTTAAACCTTCTCGATTTAAACGAAAAGTTGTATAACCGTATAAGAGGTAATGATATCGGAATGATTTTCCAGGATCCACTAGGATCACTGAATCCATTGATGACTATTTACAATCAGATTTCTGAATCATTGGAATATCATTCAGATTTAAATGAAGATGAACGAAAAGTACGAGTACTTGAATTACTTAATCAGGTAGGCATTCCAAGACCTGAACAGATTATGAAAGCGTACCCTCATGAACTATCCGGAGGAATGAGACAAAGGGTCGTTATAGCAATTGCGCTGGCAAACAAACCACCGATCATTATTGCAGACGAACCGACTACGGCACTGGATGTAACA
Source organism: Alkalibacterium sp. (assembly GCA_020832185.1). GTDB lineage: Bacteria > Bacillota > Bacilli > Lactobacillales > Carnobacteriaceae_A > Alkalibacterium. Next base: position 159,933 of record JAFIFE010000014.1, on the reverse strand, counting down.
ATTCAAGCACAGATTCTAGACTTGATGATCGATATTCAAGACGAAACAGGGTCAGGAATCATCCTAATCACTCATGATTTGGGTGTTGTTGCTGAAACAGCTGACAGAGTAGCCGTTATGTATGCAGGACAGATAGTTGAAGAAGCACCCGTTGAAGAACTGTTTGCTAATCCTAAACATCCGTATACACGATCATTACTTAATTCGATTCCTCATGAACTGGAAAGTGATGATGATGAACTCCATGTTATACATGGAACAGTTCCTTCATTATCTAAACTGCCTAGAAAAGGGTGCAGATTTGCTCCACGTATTCCTTGGATCTCAGAGGAAGCACATGAAGAAAATCCAGTTTTACATGAAGTGAGTCCAAACCACAAAGTGAGATGTACATGCTGGAAGCATTTCCACTTTGAAGGGGAGGAAAAATAGTATGGGATTTATCGAAGTTAAAGATTTAAAAGTACATTACCCGATTCGTGGCGGGGTTCTAAATACAATTCAAGATCATGTCAAAGCAGTAGATGGTGTCAATTTAACCATTGAAGGCGGTAAAACATATGGTCTGGTTGGAGAATCCGGTTCAGGGAAAACAACGATCGGTAAAACGATCATTGGCTTAGAGAAAGCGACTTCAGGACAGATACTGTATGAAGGACAGGAAGTCACAAATAAAGCACGAAGCCGTCAGAAAAAATACGCAGCGTACAACAAAGATGTTCAGATGATTTTTCAGGATGCAACGTCTTCAATGAATCCTAAAAAACGTATTTTAGATGTCATTGCTGAACCGATGCGAAATTATTTTGACTATACCCCGGATGAGATCAAACGTAAAGTGGTTGATTTACTGGAGATCGTCGGGATGAATGCGGAAGCAATGTACAAGTACCCTCATGAATTCTCAGGTGGTCAGAGACAGAGGATCGGTGTTGCCAGAGCGGTAGCCAGTGATCCTAAACTCATCATTGCAGACGAACCGACCTCAGCACTGGATTTATCCGTTCAAGCACAGGTGCTGAACTTTATGAGACGTATCCAGAAAGAGTATAATTTGAGTTATTTATTTATTTCACACGATTTAGGTGTGGTTCAGCATATGTCGGACGACATAGCGATCATGCATAAAGGAAGATTTGTTGAACAGGGCTCAAAATCTGCTGTATACACTAATCCTCAGCATATTTACACTAAACGTCTGTTGTCCGCTATCCCTGATATGGATCCGACAACTAGAGCTGCTCATAAAGTAGAACGCCAGCGTGTAGAAGCTGCTTATGATGCTCAGGAAACGGACTACTACGATCCTGATGGAAGAGTATATGATTTACAGCAGTTTGGCGATAATCATCTGGTTGCCTTAAAACCAGAAGAGCCAAATGCCTCTTTGCAGAATGAGAACGTGAAAACAGGAGGGGAACGTTAAGTATGTGGAAGACAATTATTAGACGTTTGCTATTAATGATTCCTCAAATTATTATTTTAAGCATTCTAATCTTTATTATTGCTGATTTCATGCCGGGAGATCCATTTACTGGTATGATCGATCCAAACCTTGATCCTGCACAGCTGGAAGCTCAAAGAGAAGCCTTTGGTTTCAATGATCCGCTACCGGTACGTTATGTAAGATGGGCAGCGGATGCACTTAGAGGAGATTTTGGCAGAAGTTTTAATTACCAGCAGCCTGTTATAGCAGTTATTGGTGGCCGAATGGGTAATACTATCAGACTTTCATTGCTGTCTATTATATTAACATATGGAATCGGGTTGCCATTAGGGATACTAGCCGGCAGATACAATGAGTCAGGCTTGGATAAAACGATACTCGTTTATAACTTTGTCAGTTTTGCCATTCCTATTTTTGTCCTGGCCTTACTGATGGTCTGGATATTCGGTTATAATCTGAACTGGTTCCCATCCAGGGGATCGATCAGTATAAATGCTAATACAACATGGGAAGTATGGACAAGCAGGCTGTATCACTTACTGCTGCCATCTATCACCACAGCAATATTAGGGACAACGTCCATTATTCAATACTTGAGAAGTGAAATTATCGATGCTAAAGTATCTGATTATGTTAAAACAGCCCGCTCTAAAGGGGTCCCGATTCAAAAGGTTTACACAAAACATATTTTCAGAAATGCCTCATTACCTATTGCATCTGGTTTTGGTTTCACAATCGTAAGTTTATTTACGGGTTCTATCTTTATCGAGCAGATCTTTAGTTACCGTGGTATGGGATATTTGTTCCTCCAGTCAATCAATACGCGTGATTACAGTGTCATCTTTGTCCTGGTATTGTTCTATGGATTCTTAGGTTTGATCGGAACTTTACTGTCAGATTTGATTTTAATGGCTGTAGATCCTCGTATTCGTATTGATTAACAGATAATAGTTATAGAAGGGAATGAATAAATCTTATGGCAACAAATCAAGATGCAGAAGCAGCTGTTTTGTCAGATGACATGGCTGCGTCTTCTCCACCAATGGGTATTAAAGTAATTGCTCGTGAATTCATGAGAGACAAATTAGCTTTGTTTTCACTGATCTTTTTGATTCTGATTTTAGTCGCAGTCTTTATTGGCTCATATCTAGTTGATCAGGCCACTGTTACTACTGTCAGTTTATGGGATTCATATCTGCCTCCAATGTCTATGAGTGAAGATCCTGTTCATGAAGGAACCAGATACATCTTAGGAACTGACTCAGCTGGTCGTGATATTTTCGGCTTGCTGCTGATCGGAGCTAGAAACTCCATTCTTCTTGGGTGGACAGTTACTGTTGTAACGAGTGCCATCGGAATAGTAGTTGGGATTCTGGCTGCATACTATGCAGGACTGATTGATAATATTCTAATGCGTATAATCGATTTCATTATGATTTTGCCTCAATTAATGATTATTATCATCTTTGTTACGATTGTACCAAATTATAATGTATTCTCATTTGCGCTCATTCTGATTGTGTTCAACTGGCACGGTCAAGCGAGATTTATTAGGGGACGCGCACTGACAGTTGGACGACTGGACTTTATCAGTGCATCCAGAACAATGGGAACCCCATCATTAGTTATCATGCTTCGTGAAATGATGCCTAACATAAGTTCCTTGATCATAGTCAACTTGACTTTGAACTTTGCAGGTAGTATCGGCTTAGAAACAGGGTTGACCTTCCTTGGATTCGGTTTACCGACCGGAACACCAAGTTTGGGGACGTTAGTTTCCTATGCCACTAATCCAGATATTCTGGAGAATAGAGCTTGGGTTTGGTTACCGGCTTCAACACTTATCTTAGTGTTGGTGTTGTGTATAAACTACGTCGGTCGCGCGCTTCAACGTTCGGCAGACGCTAAACAAAGATTAGGATAAGAGAAGGGGAGAAAAAATATGTCAAACAAGAAAAAATATAGCATGCTTGCGAGTACTGCTGCTGTAGCGTTTATCTTGGCTGCGTGTGGAAATGGCGATACTGCAGATACAGATAACGGGACAGACGATAATGGGGCTACTGAAGAAGAAGTAGATGAAGATGCAAACGGTAATGGAGAAACTGCCGACGACGGACCTCAACCGATTGAATTCGAAACGCGAGTGGAGAATGAAGGGGAAGCAATCGATGGAGGAACTATGAGTATCGGTTATGTATCCGATTCTCCATTTACAGGAATTTTCAGTTATGAATTATACTCTGGAAACCCTGATGCAATCGTTATGCAATACATGATGGGCGCATTAGTAGGAACAGATGAGAACTATCAATATGATGATTCTGGTGCAGCTACAGTTGAAGTTGATCAGGAAACTAACCTGGTTACCATCACACTTCAAGATGGCGTTCTGTGGCACGACGGTGAACAAGTAACTGCTGGCGATATCGCGTTCACACACGAAATCATCGGACACCCAGATTATCCAGGTGTACGTTACAGTTCAGATATGCAAAGCATCGTTGGTATGGAAGCATACAAAAACGGCGAAGCAGACAGCATTGAAGGAATCACAGTTGTTGATGATTTAACACTTGAAATTCAATATGAATCAGTTGGAGTACAAATGCTTCAAGCTGGTGGCGGAATCTGGGCTTATGCTGCTCCTCGTCACTACCTGGAAGGTATTCCAGTAGCAGAACTTGAATCTTCACCTGAAATTCGTGAAAGACCCATTGGATTTGGACCATTCATGATCGACAACATCGTACCAGGTGAATCAGTATCTTACTCAAGATTTGAAGACTATTACCGTGGAACACCAAACATCGAACGTTTGGAATTAGAAACAGTTCCTAGTTCTACAGCTGTTGCAGCGATGGAAAATCACCAGTTTGATTTATTCCTATCTATGCCAACAGATCAATATGAAAACTTTGAAAATATTCCTGGATACTCAATTGTGGGTCGTCAGGAAAATGCCTACACTTATATCGGATTCAAATTAGGTGAATGGCAGGGAGCTCAGGAAGATGACGAAGGTAATGTAACTGAACCTGCTCAAAACGTTCCAAATCCTGATGCTAAAATGGCTAACAAAAACTTGAGACAAGCAATGGCTTACGCAATCGATAATGATGCAGTAGGTGCCCGTTTCTATCAAGGACTACGTAGCCGTGCAACTTCACCAATCATTCCTAACTTCGCTGATTACCACGCAGACGATTTAGAAGGGTACCCAAATGACCCTGAGCGTGCTATGGAATTATTAGACGAAGCTGGATACGAAGATACAAATGGTGATGGATTCCGTGAAACACCTGAAGGCGAAGAATTAGTTATCAACTTTGCTTCAATGTCAGGTGGAGACGTTGCTGAACCAATTTCTGAGTACTACATGCAATCATGGAGAAACATTGGACTTAATGTTCAACTTCTTGATGGGCGTTTACATGAGTTCAACTCATTCTATGACCGTGTAGAAGCAGATGATCCAAATATCGATATCTATCAGGGTGCATGGGGAACTGGATCTGATCCTACTCCGGATGGTTTATATGGTCGTTTCGCACCATTTAACTATACACGTTGGGCTACTGAAGAAAACGATGCATTTATGGAAGATATGCTTAGTGACGAAGGATTTGACGTTGAATGGCGTGCTGGAGTATTCAGAGAATGGCAAGAGTACTTCATGGAAGAATTACCAATTATTCCAACATTATTCCGTAACGAAGTATTCCCAGTTAATAACCGTGTAGGTTCATACGATATCACTGTCGGAGAAGATCCGGATCTTGATGGAGTAGGAATCCACACTTGGTACCTGACTGACGAAGACAGAGCTACAGAATAACAGTAAGGTAAAATAATATAGAACACCGATAGACTATCTAAATTTTCGCTCATAACATCGCTCAATCGCCTAAAGAGATTCATTTCTCTTTAGGCGATTTTTTTTCATATATTCTTCACTTTAAAATAATTGTAGTTATGTATAATATAAGGTATGATAGAAAGTAATTCGCGTGAGTTTTTCACAATTTACTTCGAATTCAAAATATTATAGCAGAAGAGGTATTGGTTATGTTTTTAGCATGGAGAGAAATAAATTATTCAAAGACTCGTTTTGCTTTGATCATTGGTGTCGTTGTTTTAGTTTCTTATCTGGTATTCTTTTTAACTGGACTTGCTTATGGGTTGGCTCAGGAAAATAGAACAAGTGTTGATAAATGGGATGCAACGGGGATCGTTTTAGCTGACGAATCCAATTTAAATATTAATATGTCCATGTTTCCTAAAGACCTGATGGATGATGTAGAGGCCACTGAAACAGCATCATTAGGTGTGACATCGAGTGTAGTACAACTTGTGGAGGAAACTGATGATGACTCAAAAGTGAATGTCACCTTTTTTGGAATCAGTGACGAAGAATTTATATTCCCTGATGTAATAGAGGGAGAAGCCTTTAATGGAGATAACGAAGTCATAGCAGATATCAGTTTGAAAGAAGAAGAAGGCTATGAGTTAAATGATGAGCTGTCTCTGGCAGGGATGGATTCAACTATTACAATAGTAGGCTTTACAGAAGATTCTAAATTCAATGTTTCTCCCGTACTATACACGGATCATGAAACGTATCAGCATATTCGAGCGAGTGGATTTGGTGAGAGAGAAGATGAAATCATTAGCGCAATTGTTGTTCAATCAGATAATGGGGATTTAAGTGGTATTGAACTTGATTCAGATGATCTCGAACTTTACGGGATTGATGAGTTTATAACGAACCTTCCTGGTTACAACGCTCAAGTTCTTACATTTGGATTGATGATTGGCTTTCTTGTCTTGATTGCAGCGATGATTATCGGTATTTTCATTTATGTTCTGACCCTTCAGAAATCATCGATTCTGGGAGTGATGAAAGCTCAGGGTATTTCCTCTAAATACATTGGGAAATCAGTCATTGGGCAGACATTACTCCTTACTTTATTTGGCGTATTAACGGGACTGACGCTTACTCTGATTACGGGTATTCTGCTTCCAAATGCCGTTCCGTACATGAATAACTTTTTATTCTTGATTTCGATAACAATATTATTGATTGTAGTGGCCTTGCTGGGTGCGTTTTTCTCTGTTAGAACAGTAGTGAAAATCGATCCACTTGAAGCCATAAGTTAGGAGAAAAGCATGAAACTAATAGAATTAAAAAATGTTACTAAAGTTTTTGATGATGGTAGAAAAAAGATAGAAGCACTGAAAGAAACCAATTTTTCTGTAGAAGAAGGAGAATTTGTCTCCATTATTGGACCCAGCGGATCTGGTAAAAGTACGTTTCTTACAATCATTGGGGGATTACAGACTCCTACAGAAGGAAAGGTCTTTATCAATGATGACAAGTTCAGCGAATTACAGGAGAAGAAACGTGCAGCCAAACGGTTTGAAGAAATCGGATTTATCTTACAAGCTTCAAACCTGATTCCTTTCTTAACAGTCAAAGATCAGCTACAGCTGGTCAATAAGATCAATAAAACAAAATTTGACAAGAAAGATGTTGAATCTCTTCTTGAAGAACTCAGTATCAATGACTTGATGGATAAGTACCCAAGCGATCTATCTGGAGGAGAAAGACAGCGCGCTGCTATCGCTAGAGCTTTGTATCATGATCCGTCTGTTATCCTGGCAGATGAACCAACCGCAAGTTTAGACACAGATCGAGCCTTCGAAGTAGTTGAAATCTTAGGCAGAGAAACTAAAAAGAAAAATAAGGCAACTATCATGGTCACGCACGATGAAAGATTGACAGAATATTGTGATACTGTCTATGTGATGGAAGATGGCGTATTAAGTAAAAAATAAGAGAGTGGGCTAAAATCTATGAAAAAAACAGTTAGTGTAGTAGGCGCAGGAGTTGCAGGTTTAGCTAGTGCTATAAGGTTACAGAATGCAGGATACGATGTAACTGTTTACGAAAAAGAAAAAATGGCCGGTGGTAAAATGCACCAGCTGAAGAAAGATGGCTTCACTTTTGATGTAGGTCCGAGTATTGTGATGATGCCTGAACTTTATAATGAAGTGTTCGAACTGGCTGGACGAGATCCAAAAGATTATATTCCTATGCAGCGACTGGACCCGATGTATTCTGCCTTCTTTGATGATGAAAAAATAGACGTATCGTCTGACTTAGTTAAATTAGTGGAACACCTTGAAGGCATAAGCGAAGAGGATGTCGTAGGGTTTTTAGCGTATTTGAAAGATATTTATGAACGTTTTATTATTGCAAAAAAATACTTCATTCAGCGACCATTTAGAAGTGCATCAGATTTTTATAATCCGTTCATTCTGAAACAGGCGATGAAACTGAAAACCTTTGACAGCGCTAATCATTCGATTGGTAAATTTGTAAAAGACAAACGTCTGCAGCAGATTCTCAGCTTCCAGACATTGTATATAGGTATTTCCCCTCTAAATGGCCCGTCGATCTATTCAATCATACCCATGATCGAATACCTCTATGGCATTTGGTTTATCAAAGGCGGGATGTATACAATGGCCAGTGCGATGGAAAGATTACTTATCGAATTAGGCGGGAAGATTCAATATGGTTCAGAAGTAGATGAAATAGTCATTGAAGATAAACAAGCGACAGGCATCAAGTTGAACGGCGAAAAAATCGTATCTGATTATGTTATGTGCAATGCTGATTTTCCTTATGCTATGAAACATCTGATTAAAGATGAAAAGGCAAAAGGAAAGTATACTGACAAGAAAATAGACAGCATGAAGTATTCGTGTTCTTGTTTTGTCATGTACTTGGGTATGGATAAGAAATATGACAAAGTTGATAATATGCATAATTTTGTGTTTTCAAAAGATTTAGATGAAAACATTACTGATATCTTCGAAGGAGAGTTACTTGATAAAGCATCATTTTATGTGTATATCGCATCTAAACTGGATGAAGACTTGGCTCCTGAAGGAAAAGAAGGCATATATATTTTAGTACCTGTGTCTGACTTATCCACTTCAAAATACGAATGGAATGAAGAAACAATTCAGTATTACCGTAATCAGGTGATCAATAAATTAAAAACTGTGCAAGGGTTTGAAACCGTTGAAGAGGATATCATCTCTGAGAGTTATACGACTCCGAAAGATTTTGAATCTAGATTCAATGCCTACAATGGTGCTACCTTCGGACTGAGACCTACATTGACACAAAGTAATCATTTCAGACCGCAGGCAAAATCAAAAACAGTCGAAAACCTGTACTTTACGGGAAGCAGTACACATCCCGGAGCGGGTGTCCCTATCGTACTGACGTCTGCAAAAATTGCTACTGAAGAATTGATACTGGACGATAAATAACCCACTCTCTATTTTAAAAGCCTTATCTCTGAAGTCAGTCTCCGGAGATAAGGCTTTTAATTATATTATAGTGAAAAATAGGATTCCAGGTAACGTGCAACTCCGTCATCATGATTGGAAGAAGGCGTCACATCATTGGAAATAGCTTTCAGACGATCGATTCCATTTGACATGACAATGCCTTCACCGGCGTATTGTATCATTTCATAGTCATTTTCCTGATCTCCAAATGCGAGAATGTGTTTACGGTCGATTCCGTAATACGAAGCAATACGTTCTAGCCCTAGAGCTTTTTGTACACCTGCCGCGACAACTTCAAGACAGGGCGTATCGCCACCCCACATGCGGACCTCAACTGCACCCTGATACTGCTCAACTATTTTCTGCTCAATATAGGGCTGATAGTGTCGTGTGGTAGTGAAAACACCAACTGATGTGGGGTCCTCTATTAGAGTTTCGGGTGCCAGTTGTTTACTGACTTCAATTCCTTCCGGGAAAAAATCAGGATAAGGAATATATTCGCCTTCAATATAAATTGACTGCTGAGATTCGGCAGCAATCAGTTGAACTTCAGGATTTGATCTTAAAGACAGCATTGATAGTGCCAGTTCTTTGCTAAGTGTTTTGTGATAGCTGTGAGACCACTGTGTGTCTGATGGATTATGACACCATGCGCCATTAAAGTTGACGATTGGGGTATCCAGCTCTAGTTGGTCATAATAGTAATAGCTATTTCGGTAGGGTCTGCCTGTCACGATTGAAACGATGTGACCAGCACGACGTAATTTTGTTAAGATATCTTTAGTTTTAGCAGTGATTTCAGAGTGGTTATTTAACGTCGTTCCATCTAAATCGAGTGCTATTAATTTTCTGTTCATTCATACATCCCCTTGTTCTTCAATAAGCGTCTTTATTCAGTATAGCAAAGCTCATATGAAAAGTATATTTCAAATAAGAATCGACAGTGAATATCGTCATTAAAAGTTTGCTAATACAGTAAAATCACTTTCGATAATGTGGTAAAATAGAAAGGAAGAGTAAGGAGGAAATGGTATGAGTAAAGAAACTAATGTATGGACTGAAGAAGAAATCCAGGATATTAAAAATCGGGTGATGCAGGCAATGGAATTGGTTATTGACCCCGAATTAGGCATAGACATCGTTAACCTAGGGCTAGTTTATGAAGTGAATGTCTTTAATGGTGGCTACTGTGAAATGAAAATCACGTTAACAACTATGGGATGTCCATTAGCAGATGTTATTACTGAAGATATTTTAAATGCAATGAAAACTATTCCTGAGATTACCGAAACAGATGTTAAATTAGTCTGGTACCCGGCATGGGATACTTCAAGAATGAGTAGATACGCAAGAATCGCACTGGGAATCAGATAATCAAACTCTCAATCAAGCTTGGGGTATAATCCTTAAAAGCTTTTTTGAGGGTTTTATTCTATTTAAACAGTCTTAAATGTGCCACTCAAAATGGAAGGTGACATCAAATGAATTATACTCCACTTCAGGTTTTCAGCTCCTACACATTGCTGAAAAGTACGTTATCAGTCTCTTCATTGATCAGTCAGGCAAAAGAACTTGGATATAACTCCATTGCATTGACTGATAAAAATGTTATGTATGGGGCTGTAGAATTCTATAAAGAAGCACTTAAACACAACATTAAGCCGCTCATCGGGATGACTATTGATGTTAAAGGGGAAGATTTGCCCTTCGATACAACTGAACTAGTCATGCTGGCGAGAAACACTAAAGGGTACCAGGCTTTATTGGCGTTATCCACACGCATCATGTTAAATAAAGAAACGATAGACTTGAACACCTTAAATGCGTACAAAGATAACCTGACTGTCATCCTACCTACGGCTTCCCAACAAATTGAAAAGATGCTTGAAACTGATCCAGATGCACTAAAAACCGTGCTAAACGCTTTTAATAGTACACTATCCCACTTCTTTATCAGTGCGGCCTGGGAAGATAGTAAGGAACAGACTATACTTAATCTGAAAAATATTGCCAATGCCTTAAACATCCCCTTGATCATCAATGAACCCATTTACTATTTAAACAAAGAAGATAGGCCTGCAGCAGTTGTATTACAGGCTATTGACAAGCAGGAAATAATAACCGAGGAAAGCGAAAGTGACCAGGACGAGAATGCTTTCCTTAAGCAGAAGGACGCGTTCATAAACTTCTATCGATCTAAAAATCTGATCGATGAAGTGGACTTAACACAAAAAATAGTTGATGAAACGGATCTGGAGTTTAAGTGGGAGTCGATACTGCCCGAATTTGATACGCCAGATGAGATGACCTCTGAAGTGTATCTTGAAACCATCGCCTATGAATGGTTGAACAAAAGACTGCCCAATGCGGATGCGGTATATACACAGCGATTAGAAAAAGAACTGAAAATAATCAACAAAATGGGATTTGCTGATTACTTTCTTATAGTATGGGACCTTATGAAATATGCACATCAGAATCAGATCGTCACAGGATCTGGAAGAGGGTCAGCAGCGGGGTCTCTGGTTTCTTACGTGTTAAAAATTACAGACGTCGATCCTGTTCAGTATGATTTGTTATTTGACCGTTTCTTGAATGAAGACCGTTTTACCTTGCCTGATATTGATTTGGACTTCCCGGATGATAAACGTGAAAAAATATTGTCTTATGTCTTTAAAAAATACGGAAGTGACCATGTCGCACAAATTGCCACTTTTGGGACATTTGCAGCAAAGATGGCGATCAGAGATACAGGGAGAGTGTATGGCTTATCATCTGCTGACTTAAAACAATGGTCAGTCAGTATTCCATCACAACCAGGAATGACACTTAGAAAAGCCTACAAAGAATCAGAGTCATTAAGGAAATTAGTTAATCTGAATGACTTTAATAAAAAAATATTTAGTGTGGCATTAAAAATCGAAGGCTTGCCCAGACATGTTTCTACCCATGCAGCAGGTGTGGTTATTTCAAAGGACCCTTTAATCATGTCTACTCCTCTTCAAGAGGGCAGTGGGGTCATGCCTCTGACACAGTTTACAATGGGCGATGTAGAAACAGTGGGCCTTTTGAAAATGGATTTTCTGGGATTGAAGAATTTGACAATACTCGCTGACTGTTTGATCTATACCCCTGAATTAAATGGGACAATCGAAGAAAAATTAAATCAGATTCCTCTTGATGATGAACAGACGCTTGACTTATTTAGAGAGGGAGAAACGAACGGGATATTCCAGTTTGAATCTTCAGGGATCCAGCGTGTATTAAAAAAGCTAGAACCGACAACGTTCGAAGATATCGTAGCGGTCAATGCGTTATACAGACCAGGTCCGATGGAACAAATCGATCATTTCATTGCACGAAAAAAAGGGCAAGAGCCCATAAAATATGTGCATGATGATTTAAAAGAGATACTGCAAGTGACTAATGGGGTCATCGTCTATCAGGAACAAGTAATGAAAGTCGCTTCGAAAATAGCCGGATATACCCTATCTGAGGCAGATATCTTAAGGCGAGCCATTTCTAAAAAGATAAAATCGGAAATAGATGCAGGACGCAAGCAGTTTGTTGCAGGAGCCAAGCGTGAGGGATACGAAGAGGAGACGGCTAAAGAAATATATGATCACATCGAGCGTTTCGCGAATTACGGTTTTAACAGATCGCATGCTGTGTCGTATTCGAAGTTGGCCTTCCAGCTGGCCTTCTTCAAGACTCATTTTCCCGCAGCGTTTTTTGTTTCGTTGATGCGTTCAACATCTAACAATAAGGAAAAAGTAAAAAAATATATTCTTGAGGCCAAGCAGCGATCGATTTCAATTTTGAATCCTGATATCAACCAAAGCGACACCACATTCTCAGTTAGTAACCAGTCTATAATATTTGGATTGGATAGTATCAAAGGGCTGAGAAATGATTTTATCAGACAAATCGTCAGCGAAAGAAAACGAAGAGGTCATTATAAAGATCTGCTGTCGTTTATCAATCGCATCGATTCCAGATGGAGGAAAGAACAGACGATTCTTCCTTTGATAAAAGCTGGGTGCTTTGATAGCCTGGGAGAAAATAGAAATACACTGATTCAGTCGTTAAACTCAATAATCGACAGCATTGCTATGAGTAATGGAAACATGGAGTTGTTTGAATCATTAGCTCCTCGTCTTGAGAAAAAAACAGACCTCAGTTTCAATGAAAAATTGAAACAGGAATATGAAGTGACTGGCTTTTATCTCTCAGGTCACCCTACAGAGCAGTTCACTAAAAAAAACAGTCAGTATCTGACTGTTTCAAAAACAGGGAAAGTCTACACATTCGTTATTCAGGTTGAAGGGATCAAGAAAATCCAGACCAAGCGGGGGGAACCCATGGCATTTATGGATATTTCAGATTCCTCAGGAGAAGCGACGGCTATTTTATTTCCAAATATTTACCGAAAAGTATCCAAGATGTGTAAAGAAGAAGCGCTACTAGTTATAAACGGAAAAACAGAATGGAAAAACGAAGAACTGACTATTATTGTTAACTCCATAGAACCTGTAACACCTGAAACGCCTGAAACTCAAAAACAAGAAGCTTTATACATCAAATTTAACGATTTGAACAGTGAAAAAGAGAGTTTAAATGAAGTGCTGACTATTTTAGCACAGAACACAGGGACTGTACCGGTCATTATATATGATGCGGCAACGAAACGGACTGAAAAGTTAAAATCTAAATTTCACACGCAGCCTACTGAAAAATCTCTGCAGGAATTGATGAAAATTTTAGGTAAAAACAATGTAATTGTAAAATAATTCCTAAAAATTGCATCTATATCTCTATTTTAAAAGACAAGTATGCTTAAAAATGATAAGATAATAGATGGATGTAAATAAATGATGGTTTAAAGTGAAATATCTTGAAAGTGATCTCACATCCTTTTAAATAGATATTTTACATATTCCTGTTATATAACTATAGTAGGAAAATGAAGAAAATTTGCATTGAAGGTGGATAATGATGAAAAGAATTGGTGTTCTAACAAGTGGAGGAGACGCTCCTGGAATGAATGCTGCTATTCGAGCTGTAGTAAGAAAAGCCATTCACGAAGATATGGAAGTGTACGGAGTGAATTATGGCTTTGCAGGTTTAGTAGCAGGAGACATTAGAAAGTTAACACGCAGAGACGTTGGCGATATGATCCAGCGCGGGGGAACTTTCTTATATTCTGCAAGGTATCCTCAGTTTGCTACTGAAGAAGGTCAGCTTAAAGGAATTGAACAGCTCAAACGTTTTGGGATTGAAGGGCTGGTCGTTATTGGAGGCGATGGCTCATATCGCGGAGCCTACGCACTGACTAAACGCGGATTTCCATGTATAGGGATCCCTGGGACCATTGATAATGATATTCCAGGAACGGACTACACTATTGGTTTTGATACAACGATCAATACAGTTCTGGATGCACTTGACAGAATCAGGGATACAGCGACTTCTCATGTCCGTACATTCGTTATTGAAGTAATGGGACGGGATGCAGGGGATATTGCCTTGTGGACTGGTGTTGCAAGCGGCGCAGAGCAGATTATCATTCCTGAAAAGGGATTTGATATTACCCAGGTAGCTGATAATATCCGTGAAGGCAGAGAAAAAGGCAAAAAACACAGTATCATTATACTGGCTGAAGGTGTTATGGGTGGGAATGAATTTGCTGAAAAGCTTGATGCCATCGATAACTTCCATGTACGAGTCACCGTTTTGGGACACGTTCAACGAGGGGGATCGCCAACAGCGAGAGACCGTGTATTAGCATCGATGTTTGGTGCCAAAGCAGTTGACGTGCTGAAAGAAGGTAAAGGCGGAGTATGTGTGGGTCTTATTAACGAAAAAATCGTTATTAGAGACATAGTGGAAACGTTGGATAACATGACGCATACACCTAACTTAGACTTGTATACTTTGAATGAAGAAATTTCGAACTAGATTATCTTAACTTGAAATTTCAGAACAACCTTTAAATCATCATTTATAGTGAAATAGGTATATAAAAAATATAATATATAGGAGAGTTTATTATAATGAAAAAAACTAAAATAGTTTGTACCATTGGCCCAGCTAGTGAATCATTAGATACACTAGTGAAATTGATCGAAGCAGGAATGAACGTGGCACGCTTGAATTTCTCACACGGAGATCATGAGGAACACTTGAATCGTATCGTAAACATCCGCAAAGCTTCAGAGCAGACAGGTAAGATGGTCGGAATCATGCTGGATACAAAAGGTCCGGAAATTAGAACAAACAACATGAAAGACGGTAAAATCACCATCACTAAAGGGGATACTGTCAGAGTATCAATGAATGAAGTAGAAGGAACGAATGAACGTTTCTCAGTGACTTATGCTCAGTTGATCAACGACGTGACTCCTGGTTCAAGTATCTTGCTGGATGACGGACTAATTAATTTATTAGTTACTGACATCGACCGTGAAAACGAAGATATCGTTACAACTGCTCAAAATACAGGGATTCTTAAAAACAAAAAAGGCGTAAACGTCCCAGGCGTTTCTGTAAACTTACCAGGATTGACTGATAAAGACAGATCTGATATCCAATTTGGTCTAGATAATAATGTAGATTATATTGCAGCTTCATTTGTCAGACGTCCTTCTGATGTTTTAGAAATTACAGAAATTCTTGAAAAAGAAGACAAAATGCATGTTCAGATCATTCCTAAAATCGAAAACCAGGAAGGTGTAGACAATCTTGAAGAAATCCTTAAGATTTCAGATGGATTGATGGTTGCTCGTGGTGACCTTGGAGTGGAAATTCCAACTGAGGACGTGCCGATTGTTCAAAAACGTATGATCAGCCTATGTAACAATGCAGGTAAACCAGTTATTACTGCAACACAAATGCTTGATTCAATGCAGGCTAACCCGCGTCCGACAAGAGCTGAAGCATCAGACGTTGCTAACGCTATTTTTGATGGATCAGATGCAATCATGCTTTCAGGAGAAACAGCAGCTGGAGACTACCCTGTAGAATCTGTACAGACAATGTACAATATTGCTATGCGTACAGAATCAGCATTGATCAATCAAGATGCATTCGCATTAAAAGCGTATGATCAAAATGACATGACAGAAGCTATTGGTCAAGCCGTAGGTCACACAGCTAAAAATCTCAATATTTCAACTATCGTTGCTGCAACTGAATCAGGACATACAGCACGTATGATTTCTAAATTCAGACCTAAAGCGGACATCTTAGCTGTTACATTCAGTGAAGAGACAGCTAGAGGATTAGCGCTGCAGTGGGGAGTACAACCTACTGTATCTGAAAAACCAACATCAACAGATGACATGTTCAATTTGGCAACTCAAACAACTGTTGAAAAAGGATATGCTAAAGAAGGCGACTTGATTCTTATTACTGCAGGTGTTCCAGTAGGCGAAAGAGGAACAACTAACGTTATGAAGATTCAATTAATCGGTTCTAAATTGACAAGTGGTCAAGGTGTCGGTTCTGAATCAGTTATCGGTAAAGCTATCGTTGCTTTTTCTGCTGAAGAAGCAATGGAAAAAGCAATTGAAGGTGGAATCCTGGTTGTCAAGAATACGGATAAAGATTACTTGCCTGCCATTGAAAAATCAGCCGCTATTGTTGTAGAACAGGGTGGATTGACTTCACATGCAGCAGTTATCGGAATCGCAATGGGTATTCCTGTTATTGTATCAGCAGAGAATGCAACTGAATTAATCGAACAAGATGAATTGATCACAGTAGATGCAAGACGTGGCATTATTTACCGCGGAGCAACAACTGCGATTTAATTAAACGTTAAGCGCACGTGTTAAAAAAATGATGAGATAATGATTGATAGGATTCGGACAACCTCTGTTTATTGACTCAGCTGTCCTCTAAAATTCTGTAAAGTCATTATCTCATTTTTTTAACTTATAAAATAAAGGAGTTCAGTATGAATACAAATTTAGCTAATGAAATGACTGGCATAGTCATAGATAAAAATGACGATCAGTTGTTTGTGCAAAAAAATGGCGTCACATATAAAGTGTTATCAGAGGAAACCGCAGAAATAGGAGATGTCCTTCAAGGGTTTGCTTATTCTGACAAGAGTGGTCAGTTAGTTTTCACAACTGTTATTCCAGCTATCCAGCAGAACACATACGGATGGGGAGAAGTAGTCAAAGTCAACCATAATCTGGGTGTATTCGTGGATATCAATTGGCCGGACAAAGATGTGGTGGTCTCAATGGATGATTTACCCACTGAAGGTCGCCTTTGGCCTAAAGAAGGAAACAAATTGTTTGTATCGGTTACTGTTGATTCTAAAGACCGTATCTGGGGGAAACTGGCAGACGATGAATTATTCTTTGAAGATTTTGTAGAAGGCACAAAAGACATGCATAACGATAATGTAACAGGTACTGTCTTTCAGTTGAAGAAAAGTGGAACCTACGCATTTACTGAGGACAAACATATCCTGTTTATTCACCCGAGTGAGCGTGAGAAAGAACCACGTTTAGGAGAAACCGTTTCTGGACGAGTCATTGGGCTTCGTGAAGATGGCGTGTTATATACGTCTCTTAAACCTAGAGCGCATGAAGTAATGGAAGAAGATTCACTTATGCTTCTTGAAATGTTGAAACGCTCAAGTGATCATTCGATTCCATTCCACAATAAAACAGATCCTGAAGTGATCAAAACACAGTTTGGTATCAGTAAAGGGCAATTCAAACGAGCAGTCGGACGCCTTATGAAACAAGGGCTTGTCGAGCAGGACGATAATGGAACAAATTTAATTAAAATGCCAGAAGATGACTAGAATTTAGTTGAGACTTATCTTTGATTATTTTATACTTGTTTTAATAGTGAAAAATAATCGTATTTTGTGATAGTCATTATCAGCTAAGGGAGTTAAGTATGAAAAAATTAGACTCTTCATTCAAAATAATCAAACAAAAACTACATGAAGCCGGCTTTAAATTAACTCCTCAAAGAGAGTTGACTGTTGAAGTGCTGCTTGAAAAAGAGAAAGACCATCTTAGTGCGGAAGAAATTTATTTACTGGTCAAATCCAAAAACACCGGAATAGGATTGGCTACAGTTTATCGCACACTTGAGATTCTGACTGAGTTACAAATCATTAATAAATTAACATTTCAGGATGGAATCGCACGGTATGATCTGAACATGAACAGTGAGAAACATCAGCACCATCATTTGTTATGTCTTAAATGTGGAAATATTGAAGAAGTCAAACAGGACATGCTGTTTGAGATCGAAAAAGAAATTGAACGGGATTATCAGTTCGTGGTCAGAGATCACCGGTTAACCTTTCACGGATTGTGTCGTAACTGTTCCAACAGACAAGAAACTGAAGAGGGTTAGACATGCTGGATAATAGACCATTAGAAGATTACCTTGTGTATCTGAAGATAGAAAAAGGGCTGGCATTAAACACGATTGAAAGTTACAAAAGAGATATCGACCATTATATCTCTTTCTTAAAAAATCAGAATATTAAGAACTGGGAGGAGATTGATCGATACATTCTCCTCTCTTTCTTTAGCGATGAAAGGCAGTCTGAAAAATCTGACAATACAGTAATCAGACAATTTTCAAGTTTGAGAAAATTTCATCAGTACCTAAAGCAGGAAGGCTTTGCTCAGGAGGATCCGATGCTGTTTGTGAAAACACCCAAAAAAGCGGAGACCTTGCCCAAAATAATATCGATGGATGATATCGATCGGCTGCTAAACACACCTGACACGACTAAACCACTGGGAATAAGAGACCGGGCTATTTTAGAAGTCTTATATGCTACGGGGCTCAGAATAACTGAACTGATTGAGCTCACTACTGAAGAGCTTCATTTATCTATGAAACTTATCCAGATTGTTGGGAAGGGAAATAAGGAAAGACTGATTCCTATTGGTGAACTAGGGTGTAAATGGCTGGAATACTATATGGAAAGCGCTCGCCCTCACCTATTAAAAAAGGCGAGCAAAGACACAACAGTCATCTTTCTCAATTCAAGAGGCTCTCCATTATCCAGACAAGGGGTATGGAAGAAAATCAGACAAATCAAGCAGGAGGCTGGGATTAAGGCGTCTATCTCTCCTCACACATTAAGAC
This sequence comes from Alkalibacterium sp., assembly GCA_020832185.1. Classification (GTDB taxonomy): domain Bacteria; phylum Bacillota; class Bacilli; order Lactobacillales; family Carnobacteriaceae_A; genus Alkalibacterium. The sequence goes on along the minus strand of JAFIFE010000014.1, from coordinate 140,981 downwards.
ATTCTTTTGCCACGCATTTACTGGAGAATGGAGCGGATCTAAGAGTGGTGCAGGAACTGCTGGGGCATTCTAATGTGTCCACTACCCAAATATACACACACATTACAAAACATCGTTTAAAAGATATATATGGAAAATATCATCCAAGAGCTTAATATAATGAGTAAACACTAAAAAATCTATCATAAAAGACCATTAGTACCGAGTATTCTTGCTTTTTTAAGTATCCTGATTTATTCTGAAAGAAAGACTTTAGGAGGAAAAAAGATGTCATTTAAGAAAATACACTTACTTGTTCTGGATTCAGTTGGAATCGGTGAAGCTCCAGATGCAAAAGACTTTGGCGATGAGGGCTCTCATACTTTAGGACATATTGCAGAAACAGCTGGACTAAAATTGCCTAACCTGCAGCGTCTTGGTTTGGGTAATATTGCTCCGATAAAAGGAATCGACGCAGTGACTGAAACTACGGGGTATTTTACGAAACTGGAAGAAAAATCCGTTGGAAAAGATACGATGACTGGGCACTGGGAAATTATGGGACTACATATCGATAAACCGTTCCGTGTATTTCCAGATGGCTTTCCAGAGGCACTGATCAAACAGATAGAAGAACATACCGGACGTAAAATAGTAGGGAACAAACCGGCTTCAGGGACTGAGATCATTGATGAATACGGGAAGCATCAGATGGAAACGGGAGATTTGATTGTGTATACCTCGGCCGACCCCGTGCTTCAGATTGCGGCTCATGAAGATGTAATCCCGCTTGAGGAATTATATGACATCTGTGAATATGTCAGAGAACTAACTAAAGATGATCCTTATATGATCGGTCGGATTATTGCTCGTCCATACCTTGGTGAACCCGGAGAGTTCAAACGTACAAGCAATCGACACGATTATGCATTAGATCCTTTCGGTAAAACAGTTCTTGATTCTCTTAAAGAGGGCGGAAAAGATGTCATAGCCGTAGGCAAAATTAATGACATTTTTAACGGCCAAGGAATGACTGAATCCGTTCGTACGGCATCCAACATGGATGGTGTTGATAAATTACTGGACGTGATGAAGAAGGACTTTAATGGCTTGAGTTTTACAAATCTGGTGGACTTCGACGCATTGTATGGTCACAGACGTGATGTACAGGGGTATAAAGAGGCACTTGAGGCATTTGATGCCAGAGTACCTGAACTGATCGAAGCGCTGGGAGAAGATGACCTGTTGATGATTACAGCAGATCATGGGAATGACCCTACTCAGCCTGGGACGGACCATACGAGAGAATACGTCCCATTACTTGTGTTCAGCCCTTCTTTGAATGAAGCTAAGGCTCTTCCTCAAGGATACTTTGCGGATATTAGTGCAACGATAGCTGATAATTTCGGAGTTGAAAGTACAGGTTTCGGAGAAAGTTTTTTAACCCATATTAAATAATCAAGGTGATGAAGGAGATAATCAGATGAATGAAGATTATACAATTGCAATTGAAAAAGCTGCTGAATTTTTAAATGAAAAAGGAATGACCAGTCCTGAAATTGGATTGATTTTGGGTTCCGGGCTAGGCGAATTAGCTGATGAAGCTTCCGACGCGATTGAAGTCCCTTATGAAGATATTCCCGGATTCCCGGTCTCGACAGTTGAAGGGCATGCCGGAAAATTAGTATACGGCACTTTAGGAGGCCGTAAAGTCCTGGCAATGCAGGGGCGTTTTCATTACTATGAAGGGTACAGCCTGAATGAAGTAACTTTTCCTGTTAGAGTAATGAAAGCTTTAGGAGTGTCATCTCTAGTTGTTACCAACGCTGCCGGCGGAGTCAATGAAAACTTCACTCCTGGTGACTTGATGATCATTACAGACCATATCAATATGACAGGTGGAAATCCTTTACTTGGACCGAACAACAATTCCTTTGGGCCTCGATTTACAGATATGAGTATTGCTTATGACAAAGGGTACCAGTCAATTGTAGAAGAGGTTGCTAAAGAGAACAATATCACTATTCAAAGAGGTGTGTATCTTGGACTGACTGGTCCGACGTATGAGACACCTGCAGAAGTCAGAATGGTCAGAACTCTTGGTGGAGACGCTGTAGGTATGTCTACTGTTCCTGAAGTTATTGTTGCACGTCATGCGGGACTTAAAGTTGCCGGTATTTCATGTATCACTAACTATGCTGCAGGCATGCAGGAATCACTGAATCACGATGAAGTGGTGGAAGTGACGACTAGAGTCAGAGAATCTTTCAAAACACTTGTTAAAGAAGTCATCGCTAAATTATAATAAACCTTACACTCAATAGGGATAAATGCGTTTTTATTCCAGTCGGAGGAGTTTCTATGGAAAATGTAGAAACTCCTTCGTTCTTTTTTGTTTTTATATCTGATTCGTACACGACAGTCGAGCCATTTTTATGGATGAGGCTATTCTGATAATAAAACAGGTGTAGCGAAGGCTGTGTTTTACATAATTAATCATCATCAGTTTGATTTTTAAGCAAGATGTAGGTATGATATTGATGAATGAATTTTTGAACATAAAGATACAATTTAAAGATTAAATCATACTAGAAATGTGGGATATCATGAATAACTCTTCTATAGAGCAAAGATTGATGGAAAACATGGCCATCAATTCTCAGAATCATTTAGAAATAAGCAGTGTTGACTCAACAAAACTGGCAAAAAAATATGGGACACCCTTATATGTATACGATTTGTCTCTTATTAAAAAAAGAATTCAGTCTTTTAAAGATGCCTTTTCTAAATATGAAAATAAAACTCAAGTAGCCTATGCGAGCAAAGCATTTTCATCATTAGCCTTATATGAGATACTGGCTGATGAAGATGTTTCATTGGACGTTGTTTCAGGAGGGGAACTTTTTCTAGCTGTTCAGGCAGGATTTCCTTCAGAACGCATTCATTTTCATGGCAATAATAAATCTCATCAGGAACTGACTGAAGCAATCGAGCATAAAGTCGGATGCATAGTAGTCGATAACTTTATTGAGCTGGCGATGCTGGACGAGATTACAAATCAGTTAGACACAAAAGTAGATGTTCTGATTAGAGTCACACCGGGTATCGAAGCTCATACTCATGAGTACATTACGACGGGTCAGGAAGACTCTAAATTTGGATTCGATTTATCCTCGGGGCAGGTTGAGCGTGCCATCGAAACACTCCAGAAGTCAGCATTTATTAATGTTATTGGACTTCATGCCCATATTGGGTCTCAGATTTTCGAAGTAGAAGGCTATCAGGCAGTAATTGGAAAACTGATCGATAAAGCATCACAATGGAAAAAGACCTATGATTTTGATTTAAACGTATTGAATGTAGGAGGAGGCTTTGGCATCCGCTACACTAAAGAAGACAAACCCCTCCCACTCGAAGAGTATGCTGAAGCGATAATGTCCGCCGTCAGAAATGAAGCGGATCAGTACGGGCTCTCATTGCCTGAAATATGGATCGAGCCAGGGAGAAGCATCGTGGGCGAGGCAGGAACGACTCTTTATTCAGTCGGTACTGAAAAGTCGATCCCTGATGTGAGAAAATATGTATCGATTGATGGCGGAATGGCTGATAATATTCGCCCGGCCCTTTATCAGGCAAAATATACCGGTGTCTTAGCAAATAGGGTATTGGAAAATCAGCTGGAAACAGTGTCCGTTGCAGGAAAAGCCTGTGAAAGTGGCGATATGCTGATATGGGACATTACTCTTCCGGTCGTATCGAGAAACGATGTACTGGCTGTTTTTAGTACAGGTGCATATGGCTATTCAATGGCTAGTAATTACAATAGACTCCCTAGACCTGCAGTTGTTTTTGTAGAGGAAGGGAAAGACTGGCTTGCAATAAAACGTGAATCTTATCAGGATTTTCTTAATCTGGAGATAAGCAGTAAATGAACAGTTTGAGAAATAGGAGGGCATATTATGCTCGTGAAATATAAGGCGGACTACCAGAAAATATCGATGGGATTGCTTTCTTACGTACCTGATTTAAAGGAAACCAGTCGGTTAACCAAAGAAATGCAGTGGTACGAACAGGAAGAGAATAGACAGCTTTATTTATGGAAAAGTCAGGAAACCGGAGATTTAGTAGGGGTAGTTGGTGTTGAGGAAGAGGATGAAATCATTCTTCTTAGACATATCGCTATTAACCCGTCATATAGAGAAGAAGGCATGTCATTTAAAATTCTGACAGCTTTGTCTAATAAATGTTCCCCTAAAAAAATAGTAGGCACACTTGAAACAGCTTCTCTCGTGACTAAATGGCAAAAAGAATCAGATAAAAACGACTAAAGTGGGGATAGCAATGAATCAGAAATGGAAAGTAAATTTAGATGTGTTTGAAGGGCCACTTGATTTACTCTTACATTTGATAAATAAGTATGAAATCGATATTTATGATATCCCTATCAAAGATATTACAGACCAGTACTTGAATTATCTCCATGCAATGCAGATGCTTCAATTAGACGTTGCAGGGGATTATCTGGTCATGGCGGCGACACTGATGTCAATCAAGAGTCAGCTATTACTCCCAAGGAATGAAGATTGGGAAGAGGACGGAGAGGCTTTCGATGTTGAAGAAGACTCTATTGAAAAGCTGCAAGAGCGCCTTCTTGAATATCGCAAAATAAAATACGCTTCCTCGAAATTGAGTGAAAGCAGGAGCACTCGAGAAAGTTACTTTTCAAAACCACACACAGATCTTACACAGTACCAGCAGGCGATTCCCTTAAATCCCGGTGAATTATCCATTGGTCATTTAATTGGGGCATTCAGTGATATGCTGAAAAAGAAACATTGGATGGAACCCCAGCCGAATACGATCACTCTTGAAGAAATCACGATCAGTGAGAAAATAGAATGGCTCGAAAACAGGTTTAAGCAGAAGAACGTACGGGTGTCTTTCAGCCAGTTGTTTACTACGCCATCAAAGAAAGAATTTATAGTCACTTTTCTTGCTGTGCTGGAAATGATCAAAGAAAACAGGCTGCTGATTGAACAGAGTGAAAGTTTTGGTGAGATTTTTCTAAGCGCTGTTGAGGCTTAGCGAAAGGATGAATACAAAGAGATGAATGATTTGGCCGCGTATGAAGCCTTGCTTTTTGTATCTGGAGAAGAAGGCATATCGTTAAATGAACTCGCGCAATTAACTAAATCGACAGTTGATCACACGCTTAAATGCCTGAATCAGCTGGAAAAAAAATATAATAAAGATGAACACAGTGGGCTGACATTAATAGAAACAGCTGAAAGTTACCGTTTAGTGACTAAGAAAGCATTATCTTCAATCATACAGCTATATGCTCAGTCACCGCTAAGTAAAAAATTGAGTAAAGCGTCAATTGAGACATTGGCTGTTATCGCGTACAAACAGCCAATTACGCGAATGGAGATTGAAGAAATTAGGGGAGTACAGTTGGCTTCCAGTCTTCAAAAGCTTAAGCTGCGCAATTTGATTCAGGAGATTGGACGATTGGATGCACCAGGGAAACCTGTTTTATATGGCACAACTGATTATTTCCTGGATTATTTTGGCCTGAACGATTTGACAGAATTACCGGAATTAGAAGTAGAAGAAGAATTAACTAATCAGAGCTTGTTCGATGAGTCGATCGATTTTTAATTCATACTAGATCGAGATATGGAGGAAAACGTTTATGGAACGTTTACAAAAAGTAATGGCACATGCGGGGGTCGCTTCAAGACGAGCATCAGAAAAGCTTATTCAAGAAGGCCGCGTAAAAGTGAATGGGAAAGTAGTTACAGAGATGGGTTTAAATGTTAAAAGTTCTGACGTGATTTCAGTGGATAATGTCCCGATTACACAAGAGCAGAAATATTATTTTCTACTTAACAAACCTAGAGGAGTTATTTCAAGTTCCGATGATCCAAAAGGAAGAAAGACAGTCGTTGATTTCTTTTCTGGAATCGATCATAGAGTATACCCTGTCGGTCGCTTGGACTATGACACAACAGGAGTTATCTTGGTGACCAATGACGGAGAACTGACTAATCAGTTGACTCACCCAAGCTATGGTGTAGAAAAAACATATATTGCCAAAGTAGAAGGACTGATTAATAAAAAAGCGATTTCTCAGTTAGAAAAGGGGGTTGTGATTGATGGTTATAAAACACAACCTGCTAAAGCACGTATTATCGATATCAATCCAAAAACGAAAACCAGTCTTGTTGAATTAGTGATTCATGAAGGTAAAAACCATCAAGTGAAGAAAATGCTGAAAGCTGTCGGTCATCCGGTTGAGAAGTTAAACCGTGACAAATATGCATTCCTCACTGCAGAAGGTCTTTTATCAGGAGAGTGGAGAGAATTGAAAAATTATGAAGTGAATAAGCTGAAACAACTTGTAGATGATTCGTACTCATCTTGATTCTAAGACGAAATGGTTGGAAGTATAGGTATTCTTTAGTTATAATGATAATTAAGAGATGAATATTATTATGTATCATGTATAAACCCACTATGAGTTAGAGGAGTGTCTTAAAGTGACCGAAGAGGCTATTCAAGGGAACCAGAAGAAATTATTAGTTGTAGATGATGAAGATAGAATTAGACGCTTATTGAAAATGTATCTGGAAAAAGCAGATTATGATATCGATGAAGCTGAAAATGGCAGAATCGCGCTTGATATGGCCATGGAAAACGAATACGATCTTATTTTACTGGATGTTATGATGCCCGAAATGGATGGTATTCAAGTTGCTGAAGAAATCAGAAAAGAAAAAGAAACCCCAATTATGATGCTGACTGCCAAAGGGGAAGAATTGAACCGTATTCAAGGATTTGAAGTAGGTGTAGATGACTATATTGTCAAACCCTTTAGTCCAAGAGAAATTGTCTTAAGAGTGGCAGCCATTATTAAACGGACAAAAGCAAGTGCGGGAAGTTCAGATTTAGGTGGAGATGTGTCTGATACATTGAAACTTCCTCATCTGGAAATCGATAATGATTCCAGAAGAGTTACGGCTGATGGGAAGACCGTCAACTTGACGCCTAAAGAATATGACCTGCTTCACTATTTGATGTCTGCTCCTGACCAGATTTTTGGAAGAGAACAGTTGCTCCGAGAGGTATGGAAATACGAATTCTTCGGAGACTTGAGAACAGTGGATACTCATGTAAAAAGATTGCGTGAGAAGCTGAAAAAAGAATCTGATATTGCAGCGAAAATGATCGAGACTGTGTGGGGATTAGGTTATAAATTAAATTCATATCCTCATGAAGAAGAGGAGTAAATCTCATGAAAATTAATGTAGTCGCGATTAGAATCTGGCTCATTACTTTCGGGATTACTTTATTCTCTTTTATTGCTACCACTTTATTCTATGGCGTTTTTTATTCCCAGCAGATTAAAGAAAACTTTATGAATGACTTTGAAGAGATCATAATTAATGTGGAACGCTTAGCTATTGCGGATCCACATTTTTTAATAGAGAATATTGAACCGATCAATAATCTGCACACGAGCATCCATTTCGCTGTTTTAACTGACAGGGATGATTATGCGTCAACTGATACCTGGCTATACCCCTTCTCAGAGGACGTATTTGACGTTATGCAGAACAAGCCGGCAATCGTAGAAAATTTTGAACCAAGAACGACCCCTTTTCACCTTAGATCGGATGAGGACGATACGTTACGTTACAATATCCCATTTGTATTTCGAGTACAGCCTTCAGAGAATGAAGAGGGGGATTTGCTCTTATACTCATATGCTGACCTCTCATTTCTGATTGCTATCGAAAGACGTATGGCCTATGTTATAACCGCTCTGACTGTATTACATTTACTTATTGCCGTTTATTACTACTTGTATCTGAAAAAGAATATTTCAGAACCCATCAATGCGATGACGAATATAGCATTTGACTTTGCACGGGACGACTTCAGTCATCAGTTGCCTATATCTGGACGCGATGATTTATCAGAACTGGCAATGGCAATGAACAAAATGGGGCATTCACTGGAAACAAACCGTACAGTGGTCAAACAGGAAAAAGAATTGCTGTCTCACATCATGGATAATATTGAATCTGGTATTTTATACTACGATTCTGACTTGACTTTACTGCTGTCAAATCCAGTGGGAGATCTATTCCTGACACAGTACCAAATTGAACGGGCCAATTTTTCCGAAGACAAGGAGTTTGTCAATCTGGGAGATGAGCTCAGAAAAGTGATCATCAGCAAACAGATTAGAGATTTTACGATTGAAATGGAAGAATCCTATCATGATGTAACGATTCTGCCACTAGTCGATGATTTAACTGAAGACTTACGTGGCGTACTGGTCTCAACTAGAGACCTGACTAAAGAACACAGATTAGATAAAATGCGGGTAGACTTTATCAATAATATATCTCACGAGTTACGGACCCCATTAGTCATGGTTCAGGGGTACAGTGAGGCCATACTTGATGATGTGGCAGAAAGCACGGAAGAGAAAAAAGAGATGGCTACGATTATTAGAGATGAATCGCAGAGAATGAACCGCATGGTCAATGAAATGCTGGATCTGTCACGAATGGAAGCCGGATACATTGAACTTCAAAAAACTGAAGTGGATTTGAATTCTTATCTCAGAGGATTGCTCTTCAGATTTAATAAGATGGCCAATGAATCAGAAGTCTCCCTTCAACTGGACACACCGAAAGAATCTGTCAGTTTAGTCATGGATAAAGACAAGATGGATCAGGTTTTCGTTAACTTGATCAATAATGCGATCAGGCATACAAGTATGACGGATAAAGACGAAAGAATAGTGACGCTCCAGCTCTTTAATGAAGTGGACTTGAACGAGGTAGTCATGATTGTTAAAGACACAGGGACGGGCATACCAGAAGAAGATCTGCCTTATATTTTTGACCGATTCTTCAAAGCAGATAAATCAAGAAATAACTACTCGTTTAATGCTAATGGAACGGGTATAGGGCTGTCGCTGGTACAGAATATTGTTGAGGCACATGAAGGCTATATGGAAGTAGAGTCCACACTTGGACAAGGGGCTTCCTTTATTATTCATCTTCCAATCGATGTACAGAACGATGAAGAGTATGAATAAGCCTGTTATTTAAGCTTTGTTCAGTAAATAACAAGAACGGCTTGACCGAGATCGTATAATTTAGTATAATACGATTAGAATTTAATATTATGATTCATCTTCAGGGGCAGGGTGTAATTCCCTACCGGTGGTAATAGTCCACGAGCGAATGCGTTTGCTGAACTGGTGTAACTCCAGTACCGACAGTATAGTCTGGATAAAGAAGATGGAGCTTTTTGACTGAAACTAATTCTGTCTTTTTGCTCTGTTTGTGACCTGAAGTGGGGAACAGACAGAGCTTTTTATATACCCACTTCACTCATCAGACACTGCATTAGACTAAAGAAAAAAGTCGTTAACAGGCTCACCCTAAGCAGGATGAATCCTTTCAGGAGGATTTATTATGACAAGTAACAAAACAAAAAAAATGGTGGGAATTGCAATGCTTGCCTCTCTCGCCTGGGTAATATCAATGGTTTCATTTCCAGTACTGCCAGGTTCTCCATTCCTTAAGGTTGATTTCAGTGATCTAGCTGTATTATTTGGAATGTATATTTACGGGCCTTTAGCAGGAGTAGCAATCGCGTTCATCCGTTCCTTATTGTCTTATGCTCAAAAAGGCGGAGAGATGGGCTTCCCTATTGGAGATACAGCAGCGTTTCTGGCTACTATCTCTTATACATTACCGCTTTACCTTTTTATTACTAAAAGAGGACTAAACTTGAAAAATAAAATTGCAGCAACGGCCATTGCCAGCACATCACTTACCGTAATGATGGCTGTGGCAAACTGGGTATTTATTGCCCCGGCATATATGGCTGTTATGGGATTCAGTGTAGGTCCCATGAGAACGTATCTCTTATTAGCGATCGTTCCCTTTAATTACATCAAAGGAATTTTAGTTTCTATTGTTTTCTTCATTGCCTTTTCTAAATTAAAATCATGGCTTGATAAAACTAGAAAAAAACAGAACCGCAAGAAAAACACCTCGGTTGCTGTAACAAATACTCAATAAATTACTTTTGTGGTGAGCATGTCGCTTAACTAATCTTTTACAGTTAGATGAATAATCTGACAGTGTAGTGATTAGTTAACGGACATGCTTTTTTTGTCTTTTAATTCTTCTTTTTAAACGTTATATTTATAGTACTGAACTACAAGACGTAAAAATAGTGGATCTTTTTTTGCGGGTACAAACTAAAGCCACTTTAATAGTTAGGGTGAAAATATGAGTACAGATTTTCTTCTTGAATACATTAATTTTCTCTTCGATCAGCAAACAAGCGTTACCCCAAAACAAATGACATTGATATCTTCTGGAAAACGCACACCTTCAAATTTATTCGCAGCAGAAAAGAATGAGCTGCAGGGACTTTTTAATTCCTCTTTCCAGCTTAATGAGCCGGAATGGGTAGAGTATGTAAATACTCTTGTTCACAATAAGAGTCTGGTAATTGATAACGGAAACTACACCCAAACGTCTTACGGGGTGGAAAAGAAAAAGGCCTTTATTACGCAGTATCCTATTATTAAAAAGATCCCTGAACTGACCTATTCACAGACTAGAAAAGAATTCTGGACCTGGTTTATTTTTGTGAACCAGATAGTCTCGGAGTACAGTTACAGCAACAGCCGCTATATCCCAGCAATTAATGATCACACAAAGCAGATGAGGATCAAAATATGGCTGTCCAAGCAGATGACAGGTGAAAAAGAGTTGACTGAGAGATGGTCTGATGAATTGATGCGTTTTTTGGAATATATCCCTGAGATGTATCGCCATTTAGTGCTTGACCAGCTGATAGGGCATGCGAGTGAAGGATTGACTAGACGACAACTGTCTCAGAAATATTCTATAGAGGGATCAGAGATCGATATTAGTATCACTCATTTAATGCAGATACTGTATGAGAAACACCATGAACTTCCGCTATTTTACTCTCTATGGAGAGACGTGCACGACTTCTGTCATAATGGATTAAGTGAAAGTGCATGGAAGAGTATGAAACTGATCGATCAGCAGTACAGCATCGATCAAGTGGCCAGGATGAGGAAATTAAAAGAAAATACCATCAAAGAACATGTGTTGGAGAGCGTGCTTATCGATCCGGATAAATCGGTCAAGCCATTTATTCCTGAGTCGGTGTATAGAACACTAATAGAGTTATTCGAGAATAAGCCACATGTATCTTATAAAGACGCAACGATTAATGTTGAATTTCTGGATTTTTTTTGGTTCAGATTAGTTGAGATAGAAAGAGTACGGGTGATGAGATGTCAGCAGAATTGAGAAAAAAAGCTAAAGGTGTTTTATCAGAAACATTCGGATTTGATAGTTATCGTGAAGGACAGGAGGAGGCTATTATGTCTGCCCTTCAGCAGAGACATTCACTAGTCATGCTTCCAACTGGAACTGGTAAAACATTATGCTATCAGTTACCTTCATACCTCCTGGAAGGCACCACTTTGATCATTTCACCCTTATTGTCATTAATGGAAGATCAGGTGGATAAAATGAAAAGCAACGGCGAAAAGTCAGTGGTTGCATTAAACAGTTTCCTGTCATTTTCAGAGAAGAAAAACATTCTCTCTCGTTTATCCAGCTATAAATTCGTCTTTCTATCCCCGGAAATGCTTCAGCAACCTGCGGTATTAAACTATTTTAAGTCGCTGACGATTTCGTTGCTGGTGATTGACGAGGCGCATTGTATTTCCCAGTGGGGAATGGATTTCAGACCCGATTACTTAAAATTGGGAGATATCAGGCATGCACTCGGTGATCCGCTGACTATGGCACTTACGGCAACAGCTGTAGAAAAAGTTAGAGAAGCAATCATAAGTGTGCTTGGTATAGCGACAAATTTAAATGAGATCATTTACCCTGTTGACCGGCCATCGATTCAATTACGTGTCATCGAATGCTATAAGAACAAGGATGAAGAATTGCTGCATGCAATATCTGAATTCAAAGGACCAGGGATTATTTATTTTACCAGCAAGAAATTAGCAGACCAGACAGCAGAAATGATACGTGTAGAAAAAAATATAAAAGTTGAGAGTTACCACAGTGATTTGACAAAAGAAGATAAACGGAAAGTCCAATCTCAGTTTTTAAATAATACACTCTCGATCATCTGTGCCACCAGTGCGTTTGGGATGGGCATTGATAAACCCGACATCCGTTTCGTGATTCACTATCATCTGCCGGCCAGTCCGGAAATGTACTTGCAGGAAATAGGTAGATGCAGTAGAGATAAAAAGGGTGGAGTGGCTCTCTTATTGTATGAAAAGAATGATGAAATGATTCAGAAAAGATTACAGCAGGATACTCTGCCGGCGAAAGAGGAATTGACGTTTGCTTATAGACACCCTGGTAAGCTGGATGACTTGAAAGAAGACAGCAAGACGCAGCTTTGTCGGTACTTTATTAATCAGCGTGTCCCACTTGAAGACGCATGGGAGACAATCAGGGAGTATGAGCTCAATAAACACTACCAGTTGAGGACCATGGTCAATTATGCTGTGTTGACTAGCTGTAAACGAACGATCCTGCTGAACTATTTTAATGAAGAGGCCGATGCAAGAAGGAATGGGTGCTGCAGTTTCTGTACACATTCATTGCCTCTTCCTTATAATCCTGAGGAACCCGAACTGGCAGAATCAAATATTGAAAAAATATGGCAGGATAAAGTAAAATTGTTATTTAATTTACAAAGGTAGTCTACTTGTCTACTCATTCTATGATATAATTAGACACGAATGGATCGAAAGGAGTATGAATATGAGTAAAAAAGATCGTGAGTCAATGGAAGAGCTTTGGTCCAAACGTTTTGATGAAGAAGTCGATTATACAGATGAAGAACCGATGTCCAGAAAAGCGAAACGAGAAAGAGAACAAAGAATTTCACCTATTTTAACTGTAATTGTTATTTTTTTGGCCTTATTGATTATATTACCTATTTCAGCATATGCCTGGTTCTCAAACAGAGAAGATCTTTCAGAAGATCCCACTTCTCCATCTATAGAACAACCTTTAGTGGTTAACGATGAGGAAGAAGAACTTGAAGAGGAACCGGAACCGGAAGAGGAAGAAGAGTTAGAAGAAGAAAGTGAAGAAGAATCGGAAGAGGTTGAAGAGCCTGTCGAAGAGGAAGTAGAAGAAGAGGAGACGGTTGTTCAACCATCAGAACCAGAACCAGAACCAGAACAGAGCACACCGCCTGCCGAAGAATCTGTAGCGGCTTCAACTGAGCAGTCAGCCTCTGAAGAAACACAGACGCCTGCTCAATCAGCTCCTGAAGAAGAGGTTAGCCAGCCGGAGGAGACTGAACCTCAGCCGGAGACTGGATCCTATACTGTAAAAGCGGGCGATAATATGTACCGTATTGCTTTAAATCATGGAATGACCACAGAAGAACTGATGCAGCTGAATAATCTTTCAGAGGAGTCTGTTTTTATTGGACAAGAGTTACGTGTAAGATAATAAAAATGAAAGTGTGATTTATATGACTGAAACTAATTTAACCATTGCTATTGATGGTCCTGCTTCCTCGGGAAAAAGCACAGTTGCGAAAAGGATAGCCAATGACTTGAACCTGATATATGTAGATACCGGAGCAATGTACAGAGCATTGACTTACCAGGCTCTTAAACAGAATGTCAATATTAAAGACGAGAAGGCTTTAATAAATTTACTTAAAAACACCGTGATCACTTTGGAAAAAACTGAGGACGGCCAGTCCGTTTTTGTGAATGATGAAGAAGTGACAGAAGATATCCGTGAAAACAACGTCACGAACACAGTTTCGATAGTTGCAGCTCATCCTCAAGTGAGAACTGAAATGGTGATCAGACAGCAGAAACTGGCGGAGAATAATGGGGTTGTTATGGATGGAAGAGATATAGGAACAGTTGTCCTGCCAGCTTCCGATGTCAAAGTCTTTCTAGTCGCCAGTGTGAAAGAAAGAGCAGAGAGAAGACATAAAGAAAATGTATCAAAAGGTATTTTCTCTGATCTTGATCAGCTGAAAAAGGATATTGCTGAGAGAGACTATAAAGATACGTCACGAGACACATCTCCTTTAAAGCAGGCTGATGATGCTATAAGGATCGACAGCACTAAATTATCTATCGAAGAAGTAGTCGAAAAGATAAAAGAATTAATCGACTCCACGCTGAAATAGCCCGGTATATTGACCCGGAAATGTTTTAGTGGAAATTAAAATTCATATTCGGTACAATTAATTGTGTAGGAATTATTGGTATTGGGAGGCATACAAAGATGACAGAAAAAGAAAATAGAAACGAGACAGAAGAACAAGAAGTAGTAAACGAAGAATCAGTAGAAACAGCGAACGAACAAGTTGAGGTCAATTCACCTAATGATACATCTCCTGAAGATGTAATGGCTGAAGACGAAGAGGCTCAAGTTCAGCCTGCTGTGGAATCTGGAGATAATCAGTCCGAGTCTATGTCAGATGTTATGAGAGATGTCGTTGACATTACCCCCGGTGATTTAGTCAAAGGTGAAGTTTTAGCTATCGATAACGATAAACAGGTTATCGTAGGGTTAGGTGGAGGACAGGAAGGTCTGATCCCGCCTAGAGAACTAGCTAATGAACGTTTTGATCATCCTTCAGATATCGTGACCATTGGAGATGTCATAGACGTTGTTGTGTTAAGAGATGTTAAAGATAAAGAGCAGGGCAGCTTTGTCTTATCGAAAAAACGTGTCGATCAGCGCAAGATTTGGGAAGAACTGCAAGTTAAATTCGATAATGATGAAACAGTGGAAGCTCCTGTATCGAGTGTGGTAAAAGGTGGATTGACTGTTGATTTAGGCGTTAGAGGATTTGTACCAGCATCACAAATGGATACTTCATTCATAAGTGATCTGAGTCAGTTTGAAGGTCAAACCTACACGTTCAAGATTATTGAAATCGATCCGAATGAACGCCAGCTTATCCTATCTCGTAAAGTATTACTTGAGAAAGATCAGGCTGCTGAAAAAGAGAAAGCTCTTGATAACCTTGAAGAAGGGTCAGTTGTGTCTGGTGAAGTCGTTCGTCTAACAAACTTCGGTGCATTTGTAAATGTCGGAGGAGTAGACGGATTGGTACACATTTCAGAAATCGCACATGAACGCATCAATCACCCTAAAGATAAATTATCTAAAGGGGATAAAGTAGATGTGAAAGTATTGAAAGTCGATAAAGAGCAAGAACGTATCTCACTATCGATCAAAGATACACTACCTGGACCTTGGGATAATGCTGCTGAAGAACTGGCACCCGGTACAGTAGTAAAAGGCAAAGTCAAACGCGTGACAGATTTCGGTGCATTCGTTGAAGTGAAGCCTGGTGTTGAAGGGCTGGTTCACATTTCTGAGATGGCACATAAACATGTGGAAACGCCTCATGAAATTGTCGGAAAAGATGAAGAAATCGAAGTGAAAGTGTTAAGTGTCAATCCTGAAGAACAGCGTGTGTCATTGAGCATCAAAGCTTTAACTGAAAACACCACTCCTCAGGAAGAGTCTAGTTCAGACTCAGCAAAAGCAAAAAAACCGGCAGTGAAAAAACCGACTCTTCATGATGAAGAAGAAGATGGAGCCTTCACGTTAGGCGATCAGATCGGTGATCAGTTATCCGGATTCCTGGATAATGATAACGAATAAGTATCGAACTTAAATCGGTATAGTTTACCGCACCCAACTAAAGCAGGGACTGAGCCTGCCTTAGTTGGGTGTGGCTATTTTAAGAAGAACAGTTTTGAGAGAAGGTATACGAATGACAAAACCAACAGTTGCTATAGTCGGAAGACCCAATGTAGGGAAATCCACGATTTTTAACCGAATAGTAGGTGAAAGAATCTCTATAGTGGAAGATGTGTCCGGGGTGACCCGTGACAGAATTTATGCTGATGCTGAATGGCTTGGCAAAGAGTTCTCATTGATTGATACAGGTGGTATCACAATGGAAGACGAACCATTAAATGTTCAGATTAGAAATCAGGCACAAATCGCGATTGAAGAAGCCGATGTAATTATCATGCTGACGAGTGTGAGAGAAGGCGTGACAAATGCAGATGAACAAGTCGCACCAATATTATTCAAGTCTGGAAAGCCTATCATATTGGCTGTTAATAAAGCGGATAATCCAGAGTTAAGAACTGAAATTTACGAATTTTATTCCTTAGGTTTAGGCACGCCTTATCCGATATCCGGTTCGCATGGATTAGGTTTAGGGGACGTTTTAGACGCTGTTATTAAAGAATTCCCTGATTCTACTGAAGAAGAGTATGATGAGTCCACTATTAAATTCAGCTTGATCGGTAGACCAAACGTAGGGAAATCGAGTCTTGTCAATGCAATCATCGGAGAAGAACGTGTAATCGTTTCTGATATTGCCGGCACAACCAGAGAAGCAGTAGATACACGTTTCGAGACCCAGGATGGCAGAGACTTTGTTATGATAGATACTGCCGGTATGCGTAAAAAAGGAAAAGTGTACGAGAATACGGAAAAATATAGTGTGTTGAGAGCCATGAGAGCGATTGAACGCTCGGATGTAGTCTTGTGTGTCATTAATGCAGAAGAAGGCATCAGAGAGCAGGATAAGCGTGTATTTGGCTATGCTCATGAAGCAGGCAAAGGAATTATTTTAGTTGTAAACAAATGGGATACAGTAGAAAAAGAAACGAATACCATGAAAGAATTTGAGATGGATGTAAGAGACGAGTTTCAGTATCTTGCATACGCACCAATCGTTTTTGTATCTGCTATTACGAAAAAGAGACTGCATGTCCTGCCGGATAGAATCAGTGAAGTCTTTATGAACCGTAATTTACGTATTCAGTCATCGATTTTAAATGATGTCGTTATGGATGCTGTTGCGACTAACCCGACTCCGACAGATAAGGGGCGTCGTCTGAAGATATACTATACGACGCAAGTAGCCGTTTCGCCTCCGACATTTATTATATTCGTGAACGATCCGGAGTTGCTTCACTTTTCATATGCCAGATATCTTGAAAATAAATTCAGAGCCACTTTCAACTTCGAAGGAACACCTATTCGGATAATTCCTCGTAGAAGAAAATAAATGTTATGGGAACTCAATGGTTTTTAGACCCTGTTCAAAGGTGAATAATCTAAGAGATTTCGATAAAAGCATTGCAGTATCAAGGATTCTATGGTATCTTTTTAAATGAAATGTCAAGTTTAGACTATTTCACCCATTACATTCAAATACAAAAGAATGTTGTAAGATCGCATGATGATTTTTAATCAGCGTGCATCGATCTTCTTTTGAGGAGGTGAAAGAATACAATGGCAAATAAAGCAGAATTAATCGAAAAAGTAGCAGCTTCAGCTGACCTTACTAAAAAGGACGCAACTGCAGCAGTAGAAGCTGTTTTTGAAACAATTAAAGACACACTTGCTGACGGAGAAAAAGTTCAAGTAATTGGCTTTGGTAACTTTGAAGTTCGTGATCGTGCTGCACGTAAAGGACGTAACCCTCAAACTGGGGAAGAAATCCAAATCCCTGCAAGCAAGGTTCCAGCATTTAAAGCTGGTAAAGCATTGAAAGATGCGGTTAAATAAAAAGTGAATACTTTTATCTGTCGAGATCATGTGATCTCGACTTTTTTTTTATACTTATTTATAGGGTGTCTTTTTTCAGTATGCGTAATATAGTCAGGTAAGGCCTCCTGATTGACATTGCATCGAGATATTAGTACCCTTAATACTGAACAAAAAAAGTCATTTAACAAAATGACGAAAGGGATGATGATTGGACTATGTCCGCCGAGATTAAAGAGGCTATACAAAAAGAAGCAAAAGAAAAGAACGTCAGGTTTTTACGATTGATGTTTACAGATATTGACGGGGTAATCAAGAATGTGGAAGTACCTATCAGTCAGTTAGATAAAGTTATGTCTGATGAAATGGCTTTTGATGGGTCGTCTATAGATGGATTTGTTGAAATCGATCAAAGTGATATGAAGCTGCACCCTGATTTAAATACCTGGTTGGTTTTTCCTTGGAAATTAGAGAATAGTGATGGGAAAATCGCACGATTTATTTGTGATGTTCACATGCCTGATGGAACTCCTTTTGCAGGGGATCCAAGAAATAATTTAAAACGTGTTGTAAAAGATATGAAAGAACTCGGATTCACTTCCTTTAATTTAGGACCTGAGCCGGAATTCTTCTTGTTTAAATTAGATGAAAATGGCAAACCAAGTAAAACATTAAACGATAATGGCGGATATTTCGATTTAGCCCCAACTGATCTGGCAGAGAACTGTCGTCGAGACATTGTCCTGGAGCTGGAAGCATTAGGTTTTGAGATTGAGGCGAGTCACCATGAGGTTGCTCCCGGTCAGCACGAAATAGACTGGAAATATGCCGATGCAGTAGAAGCGTGTGATAATATTCAGACATTCAAGCTCATCGTTAAAACAGTAGCGAGAAAACATGGACTGCATGCTACATTTATGCCTAAACCAATTGAAGATATTAGTGGATCTGGAATGCACTTCAACATGTCTTTATTCAATGAAGAGGGTAATGCATTCTATAAAGAAAACTCAGAAGAAGGATTAAGCGATACGGCCTATCAGTTTATAGCAGGACTTTTGGACCATGCACAAGCGTATACTGCAGTTTGTAATCCAATCGTTAACTCATATAAACGATTAACTCCTGGATTTGAGGCACCTGTTTACGTTGCCTGGTCAGGGACAAATAGGACCCCTCTTATACGTGTTCCAGCTTCTAGAGGTAATTCCACCCGAGTAGAGTTAAGAAGCGTTGACCCTACCGCAAATCCTTATTTAGCATTGGCTGTATTACTTAAGGCTGGACTAAAAGGGATATCAGAGGCTAAGAGCGCACCAAATCCAGTAAATAAAAATATTTACAATATGGATCAGATCGAACGGAATGAAAACAATATTCAATCCTTACCGAAAAATCTTTATGAAGCACTGGAAGCATTGAAAGAAGATGAAGTCATCAAATCAGGCCTTGGAGAGCATATTTTCAGCAGATTTGTAGCTGCAAAGGAAACAGATTGGGCTAATTTTGCTAAATCTGTCTCTCAATGGGAAACTGATCGTTACTTTGAATTATATTAGTTTTTAAATAAACCACCTGTATTGAGTGAGTCACCTCTAAAGTGACTCCTAATACAGGTGGTTTATTAATTAAGTAAACTTTGATCCCCTGAAACTTAATTATATTTAGAAAATACCTGCAATTCGTTTACTTATTAAGAATCTATTGCACACTTTTAATCAGAGTGGTACTATTCAAAAGTGCTTTTAGTACCAATGTTATAAAGAGCATTACAAAAAGTGGTATAGATTGGGGAGAACGAATATGACAGAGATGACGAGGGACAAAATAGTACAAGATGTAAAGGACAACAACGTTCGCTTCTTACGCTTAATGTTCACTGATATTCTAGGTATCGTTAAGAATGTGGAAGTGCCAGTTAGTCAGCTAGAAAAAGTGCTGGACAATAAAATGATGTTTGATGGCTCATCCATTGAAGGGTTCGTACGTATCCAGGAATCTGATATGTATCTTCAACCAGACTTAAACACATGGTTAGTCTTCAGCTGGGAAACGGAGTCTTCAAAGAAAGGGCGAGTAGCACGATTGATTTGTGATATTGCTAATCCTGATGGGACGCCTTTTTTAGGAGATCCAAGAACCAACTTAAAACGAGTAATGGAAGAAGCAAGAGAAATGGGCTATACCTCATTCAATTTAGGTCCCGAGCCGGAATTTTTCTTATTTAAATTAGATGAAAATGATGAAGTAACAGAACGATTGAACGATAATGGTGGCTACTTTGACCTGGCACCTACTGATTTAGCTGAAAACTGCCGTCGTGACATTGTTCTGGAATTAGAAGACTTAGGATTTGAAATTGAAGCAAGTCACCATGAAGTGGCACCTGGGCAGCATGAAATAGACTGGAAGTATGCTGATGCGGTAGAGGCCTGCGATAATATTCAAACCTTTAAGTTAGTTGTAAAAACTGTAGCACGTCAATACGGTCTGCATGCTACATTCATGGCAAAACCTTTATTTGGTATAAATGGTTCAGGAATGCACTGCAACATGTCATTATTTAAAGGGGAAGAAAATGCCTTTTATGATGAAAGTGATGACAGACAATTAAGCAATGAAGCCTATCAGTTCTTATCCGGCCTGCTTCATCATGCGCCTGCGTTTACAGCGATCACGAACCCGACGGTCAATTCATATAAACGTCTTGTACCAGGGTATGAAGCGCCTGTCTACATTGCATGGTCATGCAGTAACCGCACACCTATGATTCGTATTCCTGCATCCAGAGGTCTCTCTACGCGTCTTGAAGTGCGATCAGTTGATCCTATGGCAAATCCTTATCTGGCACTGGCTGCAATGCTGAAAGCGGGATTGGATGGCATCAAGAACGATATGACTCCTCCAGAAGAGACAAATGATAACATTTACGATATGGATGAGTACGAACTGGATGAGCAAGGGATACGTTCACTCCCTACAAGTCTGCACAGTGCATTAAAAGCACTGAAGAGAAATGATACTATTAAAGAATCTCTTGGCAATCATATCTACACAAACTTTGTCAAATCAAAAATGGTTGAATGGGATTCCTATAAAGCTGAAGTCAGTAAATGGGAAAAAGAAAATTACTTACACCTATATTAAAAAAAACAAGCGCTGATCTTTTCAAAGATCAGCGCTTTTATTCTGCTTCGTTTTTAATTGGTTTTTTTTTAAAGAGAACTAAAAAAGTGGGAACCCTGAAAGCACTGGGTTCCCACTTTTTTGCTTATTTACGTTTCGGGAGGGATTCGAACCCCCGACCGTTCGCTTAGAAGGCGAATGCTCTATCCAGCTGAGCTACCGAAACTTTTTAACAACAGAATTTAGTATATAATGTTTTAAGCAAAAAGTCAACACATGAAATTAAATTCTTCCGTAGTTATCATTGGTTACTTTTTCGATCCTTTGGTAATATGAGAATGTACAAAGTTTAAAGGAGGAATGGATAATGAAATTTGTTACAGCACATCAAAGCGTCGAAGAGTTCGTTGCAGAATTAGAAAATCTAATTCAAAGTGGAGCGTTTCATGCGAACAACCTTCTAGTTGTCACACTTGAAGAGCACGCATCAGATTTAAAATCTCTGGTTCCTGTAGAAATCGAAACAGTTAATGAAGGGGACTTTAATGAAAAAGCCCCATTAAATAATCACGGCTTGGATGATCACTCAATCGAGCTGTATGATGACATCTTGAGAAGAGGAGGATATGTCCTGTTAGAGAAGGAAAACCCTCAAAAAGACCTCGCGGAATCCCATTCTAAAAAAGATGAGGTCGAATTACATGCTCCTGGATTCGGCGTAGACCCAGACAAACCTAAATCTGATGATGAGAGTCATGGGGACCACCTTAATCCAGAAAATACAAACCCAACTTCAAATAGATAAAGGTCTAATAGTATGCTGGACAGCTTATTTAAACGCAGATATAAAATAAGCTGTCTTTTGCTTTTCTAAAATTGCTATTAGTGTATAATTTAAGTATACTAAATTAGGATATTTTCAACATACTGAATATAAATGCTATTAAGGTGCTTATAGACTACAGGGTCTATGCCAGTTTTAAAAGCAGCGTTCACTTCTTTTAACGAGTGAGGAAGATTGTACATATGGAGAGGAAGGACTCTTATGAATCGAAAAGATTGGGTTACAATACCAAACTTATTATCGTATTTCAGATTATTACTTATCCCTGTATTTGTATATGCTTATCTAAATGCAGAAACTCAAAGAGAGCATGTCTATGCTACTGGAGTGTTGGTGCTGTCCGGTTTGACTGATGCACTGGATGGGTTTATTGCCAGACGGTTCAATCAGGGAACTAAGATCGGACAACTACTTGATCCGATAGCCGATAAACTGACCCAGGTATCTGTTGTAGGGGTACTAATGCTCAAGTGGCCGGTATTTATCTTTCTGTTTATTTTATTCCTTATTAAAGAATCTTACATGTTTGTTGAGAATATCCGACTTTATCGAAAGAAAAAAACATTAGATGGCTCGATCTGGCATGGTAAAATTGCAACGATCGTCTTTTACTTTACAATGTTTATAGCCGTATTTTTTCCTGCATTGAATGAAGTGACGTTAACTATCTTAGTTGCAACAGCCAGTGTCTTTCAGGTAATCGCCTTTTACCATTACCATCAATTATTTAACTCATTGCATAAAAATAACTTAAAATAAGACCTGTTATTTATTTTTAGATGTCCAGTGTGTTATTATAATAGAGTAACAGGCAATTAATTAAATCACGATATAAAACATTGATACAGACTTTAATGAATAAACATGTAGCTTAGTAAATTTACTGGGACTATCAGCATTTAAGTTGCAGGCTTCCATACTCAGTGACAGCTTGCTGTTTTCATCTTTCGATGTAATAAGGGTATTTACCTATAATGGTGGTGAAAATAATGAATGACAACAAAGAAGAATTAAAAGCTCTAACTATTTTGCTTAGGGCCTCATCAAGTGTAGAAAAAGTGGTAAAAAAAGACATGTCTTCATATGGCTTAAATGCAACTGAGTTTACCGTTCTTGAGCTTTTGTTCAATAAGGGAAGACAACCTATTCAAATGATCGGGAAACAGATACTACTGGCTTCAAGCAGTATAACGTATGTTGTCGATCGTCTCGAAGAAAAGGGATTTGTGAACCGAATAGCAGACAAGTTCGATAGACGAGTGACTTTTTGTGAATTGACTGAAGACGGTCAACTATTGATGCGTGAGATTTTTCCAAAGCATGCTGAAAAAATTGCTGAACTTTTCGAAGAGTGTACAGATGACGAAATTCAGACACTTCAAAGAACGTTGAAAAAAGTGGGATACAAAGCTGTAGATCTACTGGAATGATCAGTGGCTGGTAAAGCAATCACATCTGAATAATAATAGTTTAGTTAAAAGTATCGACCAGGACGACGGGTTGATACTTTTTTTGTCCGTAAACATTGATTATTTCCTGATTTTAAAAGTGTTGAGTTCGATAATGACCAAGGCGAAAAAGGTCCATAAGATTAGAAAATTTTCGATAAGGGGTGAGCTGTCCGTCAGTTCATGCGAGACGCCTTTAGGTGATGAACAGTTAAGGTGGCACCAAGGGATTCATTTAGCAGGCCCAATGTCGGAAGCTCAGCTGGGTCCAACTACACGAAATAACGCTGGGGGAGAGAAAAGCGCCATGGATAATCGCAGTGGCAGCAAAGCATAGCAAGTATGAAATTTGGTATGTACGGATTATCAAGAGACTAATATCAAGTCTTATTCGCTATTATTATGTTATTATGGTATAATTATTAAAGGAGTATAAAAACTTAATGAAGAATTGAGGGGATGAAAGTGGCTAAAGAAGAGATCACTGCTGAAGTTCAACAATTAGTAGAAACTGAACTTCGTAAAGGTGCCAGTAACTCCCGAATTGCTAATTTATTGGATTTACCCTATAAAGAAGCAGTCGAAATTATTGAATCCATAAAAGAGGATTTAAGACCCGATGTTGGGGATGAAATTGTTTTTTCATTCCGTGATGAACCGATGGAAGGTGTAATTGAAAAATTACTTACTAACAGCGCGATCGTCCGAATCAACTGGAATCATTCAGCCGAAAGAATGCATGATTTAGTTGAAGAAAAAACAGTGGTTAACTTTAAAGATATAGAAGGATTTAAAAATCAGCTGGACGAAGAATAATCAGCTTTAAGAATAAACCATCCCTTGATGGTTTATTTTTTTTTGAATTTTTCTTGACAGTTTCATAAATCTAAGTTAATATTTTGATTGTCAAATAGTTTGATAATCAAACAAAAAAGACAAACGAATAGGAGGAGCTGATGTGGATCCCAAAATTAACGAGATAAACGGCTATCTTGTGTCTATATTCAATGATGTTTTAATGATTGAAGAGCGAACTTTACAGTCAAGCCAGTTCAAAGATGTTTCTATTAAAGAAATGCATACCATCGATGCCATAGGCATGTATCAGGAACACACGACAAGTGAAGTTGCCAAGAAATTAGGCATTACAGTTGGAACGTTAACTGTATCTGTCAATAATCTGGTGAGAAAAGAATACGTCATTAGAGTGAGAAGTGAGACTGACAGAAGAGTAGTCAAGCTGGCCCTTACTAAAAATGGACGGTTGCTTTATCGTCTTCATGATAAATTTCATCGAGATATGGTCAGAGAAACGTTACAAGAAATGAGCGAAGAAGAAGCAGAAGTATTGATGAAAGGGTTACTTAACCTTCATAGTTTCTTGGAACGCACAAAGGAGCAATTACCAGAGTAATGGAGCCTATTAAAATTAAAATTCATTCTACTGGGAAATATGTACCTGAAAAAAAAGTGTCTAACGACGACTTGTCAAAATGGATGGACACATCTCATGAATGGATATACAAGCGGACAGGTATTGTAACCCGTCATTTATCTGAGGGTGAAGATACAAGTGACTTATGTATTAAAGCAAGCAGGAATGTGTTAGAAGGTCGATCGATCGACCCTGAAGACATTGGACTGATTATAGTCGCAACGATGACTCCTGATGGGCAGTCGCCTTCAGTGGCGAGCAAGGTCCAGGCAGCTATTAAAGCAACAAACGCAATGGCATTCGACTTGAATGCGGCGTGTTCGGGTTTTGTCTATGCTCTGTCAACTGCTGAGAAAATGCTGAGACATATGCATCTTCCATACGCCTTAGTATTAGGCGGAGAAGTCATGTCTAAAGCAATCGACTGGTCAGATAGAAAAACAGCTGTCTTATTTGGAGATGGTGCAGGCGGAGTTCTTCTAAAGAAGAGTGAAGAAGACGAACAGTTCCTTACTGAAGACCTGCATGCAAATGGGAACAAGGGATATGCATTGACCTCAGGCGAAAAAAAGGTTAGCAATCCACTGGTCGATACACAAGAGGCTTCCGGCTTTTTAACAATGGACGGAAGAGAAATTTTTAATTTTGTGACTAAATCTATTCCTAAGAGTATTAACAAGGTGTTGACAGATAACGACACTTCTATTGAGGAAGTGGATTATGTCCTTCTGCATCAGGCAAATGCTCGTATAATTGAAATAGTAGCAAAAAAATTAGGGTGTTCGATTGATAAATTTCCAATGAACATTCAAACATACGGAAACACATCTGCAGCCAGTTTACCTATTTTGATCGATGAATTGGCTAAAGACAACAAATTATTTATTGACAAAAAACAAAAAATTATCTTGAGTGCGTTTGGCGGGGGATTAACCTGGGGAACGTTACTTCTAGAAATTAACTAATCGGAGGAATTATAAAATGACAACTTTTGAAAAAATCCAGGAAATTATCGTAGACCAGTTAGACAAAGAAGAAAGCGAAGTACAACGCACAACTAACTTCAGAGAAGAGCTTGAAGCAGACAGCTTAGATCTATTCCAGATCATCAATGATATCGAAGACGAATTTGATATTAAAATCGAATCAGAAGAAGGGCTTTCTACTGTTGAAGATTTAGTGAAGTATGTAGAAGGACAATTAGAAGCCTAATACAGAGGAAGGAGCTCCTAGATGAATCAACCATTATTAGATCAGCTCGGAATTGAGTATCCCATCATACAAGGAGCGATGTCTTGGGTAGCGACACCCAGTTTAGCCGCAGCCGTATCAAATGCAGGTGGACTGGGAATGCTTGGTTCAGGACATGAGCCGGGTGAGTTTGTAAGAGAACTAATCAAGGAAACAAAAAAACTGACTGACAAACCCTTTGGAGTGAACATTTTACTGCTCTCACCTTATGTAGATGAAGTCGTAGATGTTGTCTGTCAGGAAAACATAAAAGTCATTACTACTGGGGCAGGTAGCCCGGGCAAGTATATGGAGAGGTTCAAAGAAGCAGGAATATCCGTCATACCAGTCGTTGCTTCTGTGGCATTAGCCAGACGTATGGAAAATGAAGGCGCAGATGCCATTATTTGTGAAGGAATGGAAGCCGGAGGTCATATCGGGAAATTAACGACTATGACACTCGTCCCACAAGTGGTAGACGCTGTGACTATTCCAGTTATAGCTGCTGGGGGGATTGCCGATGGACGAGGGATGGCCGCAGCATTTATGTTGGGTGCCTCAGCTGTTCAATTAGGTACGCGCTTTGTTGTGGCTCATGAAAGTATCGCACATGATAACTTCAAGAAACGCATTCTAAAAGCAAGAGACATTGATACAGTCGTTACCGGACTAGTTACTGGACATCCAGTACGTGTACTGAGAAATAAATTGACTAAAGAATATCTGAAAGTCGAAAAAGAAATAAGCAGTGATGCAAACCCTGATTTTGCAAGACTGGAAGCAATTGGAAAAGGGGCTTTGAGAAAAGCCGTGATCGAAGGCGATAAACATGGGGGATCCTTTATGGCTGGTCAGATAGCCGGACTCGTCTCCAGAGAACAGAGTTGTGAGGAAATCATCCAGGAATTGATGCGCGAATATAAAGAAGTCACATCAAATCCGGTCGTATTCTAAAAAAATTTAGACTAATACTTTGATACTCAAAGTTTATTGAGGTGTCAATCGTTTTTCTATAATGAAAGGTCGTTGAACGTGAAAACTGCATTTGTATTTAGTGGTCAAGGTGCACAGTATTTAGGTATGGGAAAAGAATTCTATGATAACAGTCAGATGGTCAGGGAAATATTTGAAGAAGCCAGTGAGGCTTTAAACGAAGATATAGCTTCTATCTGTTTTGAAGATGAGAAGAAAATCCATTTTACACCTTATACTCAGCCGGCTATTTTAACCGTGAGCTATGCCATTGAAAGATTACTTAATGAAGAAGGGGTTAATCCCGATATGGTCGCAGGGCTAAGCCTTGGAGAATATACGGCATTAGTATCCTCAGGCGCTTTGTCATTTTTTGAGGCGGTTAAACTTGTTCATAAACGAGGAACTCTTATGGAGGAAGCTGTCCCAGACGGTAAAGGAAAAATGGCCGCTGTTATTGGTTTGGATGCCTCAGTTATAGAAGCTATTTGTGATGAGGTATCAAAAACCCATTATGTATCGGTTGCGAATTACAATACCCCCACACAACTAGTGTTATCGGGTAGTTCAGCTGGCGTCGACTTGGCAATGAAAAAAGCTGAAGAAGCACAAGCTAAACGTGTAGTGGAATTAAACGTCAGCGGTCCTTTTCATTCATTACTACTAGAACCGGCAGCCGAAGAGTTTTCGAGCGTCTTAGAAAATAGTCAGTTTAAACCGAATAGGGTTCCTGTTTATTCAAATGTTACAGCCGACAAGTATCCTGACAGCCAGTCTATTCCTGCATTACTTACGAAACAAATGATCTCGTCCGTTCGTTTTGAGCAGATGATCAAGCAAATGATACAAGATGGTGCAACTGATTTTATTGAAGTAGGACCGGGTAAAACACTTAGATCATTTATCAAAGCAATCGATAAGAGTGTGTCAGTTAAAAATGTTGAGAAAATCAATCAACTCGAAAAAATCGTAGAGAATACGCATGGATAGTGAGGGGAATTATGGATAAGAAAACAGTCATTGTCACAGGAAGTACTAGAGGAATCGGTAAAGCAATCGCTGTCAGTTTTTTAAAAGCTGGGCACACTGTTGTTGTAAATGGACGCAGTGAACTATCTGATGAATTAAAAGAGTTCTTCAACTCTTTCCCAGGAACAGCTTATGTGATAACAGGAGACGTGAGTGATTCGTCTTTCGCAAAACAACTGATTAAAGAGACTAAAAAACAGTTCAAGAAAATAGATGTTCTGGTGAATAATGCCGGCATTACTAGAGATAATTTGATCATTCGTATGTCTGATGAAGAGTTCGATGCAACATTGGATATCAATTTAAAAGGAACATTCTATACTTCTAGAGAAGTAGCTAAAGTGATGCTTAAACAAAGATCTGGACACATCATCAATTTATCCAGTGTTGTGGGCACAGTTGGAAATGTCGGTCAATCTAATTATGCGGCAAGTAAAGCCGGTGTGATCGGGCTGACAAAATCTTTAGCGAAAGAACTGGCTCCAAGAGGTGTCGTAGCAAACGCTATCGCTCCAGGATTTATAGAATCAGATATGACAGATAAATTGACAGATGACATCAAAGAAAAAGCACTTGAATCAGTTCCGCTCAAACGATTAGGGGAAGCGGAAGAAGTTGCGGACTTAGTTGAGTTTTTGAGCAACCAGAAGTACATCACAGGACAAGTGTTCCATGTTGATGGCGGAATGGTAATGAACGGATAACCTTAGGAGGCTAAGAATGGAAAGAGTAGTGATTACTGGATTAGGAGCAATTACGCCGCTAGGCAATTCAGTACAAGAATTTTGGGACGGATTAAAAGAAGGCAGAAATGGAATTGGGCCTTTAACTAAATTTGATGGAAAAGCAATCGATGTTCACGTAGCAGGAGAAGTTAAAGGCTTTGTTGCTAAAGATTTTATGGACAGAAAATCAGCTAAACGTATGGATCCATTTTCTCAATATGGTGTAGCTGCCGCCCTTGAAGCAGTAAAAGACAGCCAGATCGACCTGGAAGTAACTGATCCGGAACGAATGGGTGTAATTGTTGGATCAGGCATTGGCGGATTGAATGCTATGCAGGATCAGATCATTAAAATGCATGAAAAAGGATTAGATAGAGTGGCACCTTTCTTTGTTCCTATGGCCATTGGGAATATGGTTGCAGGGAATATCTCAATAGCAACGGGTGCTAAAGGCCCCAATTTATCTATTGTAACTGCCTGTGCTTCTGGTAATAATTCAATAGGAGAAGCGTTCAGAACAATCAAACACGGCTATGCAGATGTCATGCTGGCTGGTGGAGCTGAAGCCAGTATCAATGAAATCGGTATGTCTGGCTTTGCTGCTTTGAATGCTCTATCTACAAGTGAAGATGCGAATGCAGCTTCTATCCCATTTGACAAAAACCGTCACGGATTTGTTATGGGTGAAGGAGCAGGTGTAATCGTGCTTGAAAGTTTAACTTCTGCTTTAAATAGAAACGCTAAAATCTATGGAGAAATTACAGGATACGGTGCTACAGGTGACAGTTTCCATATGACTGCTCCTTCACCAGACGGATCCGGTGCTGCACGTGCGATGAAACTGGCATTGTCTGAAGCAGGTATTACGCCTGAAGACGTTGGGTACATCAATGCGCATGGGACTTCAACGCCGGCAAACGATGTGTCTGAAACTGAAGCCATCAAACTGGCTCTAGGAGAAGACGCAGCAAGAAGTGTAGCCATTTCAAGCACTAAGAGTATGACAGGTCATTTACTGGGTGGCGCAGGCGCTATTGAAGCTATTGCGGCAGTAAAAGCTCTTCAGGAAGGAATCATGCCTCCTACTATCAATATCACTACACCTGATGAAGCATGTGATTTAGATTATATTGAAAACAAATCCAGAGAAAAAGAAATTAAGTATGCCTTAAATAATTCTTTAGGATTCGGAGGACATAATGCAGTAACATGCTTCAAGAAATGGGAGGGTCAATAATGAACTTTGAACAACTAAAAGAGCTGATCGATCATATTAATGCATCATCTCTGTATGAGTTCGAGATGGAAAATGAAAATATTTCTTTAAAGATGAGCAAAAGAGAAAATGCTGTTGCTTCTGACATTAAAGAACCAGCTTCCCGTTCACAATCTTCCGAAGCAAAAAAAACTGCACCCGCTCCTGAAATTCAGGAAGTTCAGCCCGCCTCATCGCTAGTGGATGATAATGAGTCGTTACATGAAATAAAAGCGCCTATTGTAGGAACAGGGTACCTTTCATCATCGCCGGATACACCGGTTTTTGTTAAAGAAGGAGATACTGTCACAAAAGGGCAGACACTATGTATCATCGAAGCAATGAAAGTGATGAATGAAATTAAAAGCGATGTTGATGGTGAAATAAGTAATATTATGATTGAAGATGGGCAACCAGTTGAATTTAATCAATCATTAATCAAAATTAAGACAAGCTAAAGGAGTATACTAATGACTACAATGACTATTGCTGAAATTCAAGAACTGATCCCTAACCGTTACCCTATTTACTTTATCGATAAAGTTACTGAACTGATTCCTGGTGAGCACGTGACGGCAATCAAAAATGTAACGATCAATGAAGAGTTTTTCCAGGGACACTTCCCGGGAGAACCTGTTATGCCAGGTGTCCTGATAGTGGAAAGTCTTGCTCAAGCAGGATCGATTCCATTACTGAAACTGGACCAGTTTAAAGGTCAGACAGCATACCTAGGTGGACTGAACAAAGTGAAGTTCAGAAAAAAAGTCGTGCCGGGAGACGTGCTGGAATTAAAAGTGGATATTGTCAAATTAAAAGAATATGCTGGTATTGGAAAAGGCGTCGCTTATGTTGACGGTAAAAAAGTATGTGAAGTTGAGATGACATTTATTATTGGAAAATAATAGAGACCTCAATTATTAACTAGTAAGGAAGGGTTATGCATGTTTCAAAAAATATTAGTAGCCAATAGAGGAGAAATAGCCGTACGCATTATTCGTGCCTGTAAAGAATTGAATATAAAAACAGTTGCTGTTTATTCTACTGCTGATGAAGATGCCCTTCATATGCAATTAGCAGATGAGGCAGTATGCATAGGTCCTCCAAAAGCGTCAGACTCGTATTTGAATATACATAATATTCTAAGTGCTGCAGTCTTGACAGGTGCTGAAGCTATCCATCCCGGTTTTGGATTTCTCTCTGAGAATAGTTTATTCGCGGCTATGTGTGAAGAAGTGAATATTACATTTATTGGCCCCGATAAGACGATTATTGATCAGATGGGAAATAAATCTAATGCGAGAGAGATGATGCAGAAAGCCGATGTTCCAGTTATACCTGGAAGCAATGAATCCATCACTACATTAGAGCAGCTGCATAGAAATGTGCAGGACATTGGTCTGCCAGTGATCATCAAGGCAGTAGCTGGTGGTGGCGGAAAAGGCATGCGAATGGTTTTCGATGAAGATAACCTGGAAGCCAGTTTTCTTCAGGCACAGTCTGAGTCAAAAGCAGCATTCAATGATAACAGAATGTATGTCGAAAAAATCATTACACCTGCTAAACACATTGAAGTGCAAATTTTAGCAGATAACTATGGGAATGTGGTCCATTTAGGTGAACGGGATTGTTCGCTTCAGCGTAATCATCAGAAAATAGTTGAAGAGGCTCCCAGTTCGTCATTGACTGATGAGGTGAGGGAGAAAATTTGTGCCAGCGCTGTTAGAGCCGCAAAAAAAGTCGGGTATAAGAACGCCGGGACGATCGAATTTTTAGTAGATAAAGAAGAACAGTTTTTCTTTATGGAGATGAATACTCGAATCCAGGTTGAACACCCCATCACTGAAATGATCACGCAAATAGATATCGTTAAAGAACAAATCAATATCGCATCAGGCCATAAGCTTTCCATTACTCAAGAGGATGTCACCTTTACGGGTCATGCGATCGAGTGTCGAATAAATGCGGAAAATCCGTCATTCAACTTCGCCCCTTCTCCGGGAGAAATCAGTTATCTGAATATGCCTTCGGGTGGCTTAGGGTTGCGTGTCGATACGGCTATGTTTGCTGGTGGGGTGATTCCTCCCTACTACGACTCTATGATCGCTAAAGTGATCACACATGGCAACACGAGAGAAGATGCTATCAGCAAAATGAATCGGGCTTTAAACGAAACGGTCATCGAAGGCATTCAGACGAATCTTGATTTTCAACTGGATCTACTTCAACAGTCAGCCTTCGTTTCGGGTGACTATACGACAGAAACATTGTCGAAAGTAATCATTCCCAATTGGTTGAATGAGAAGGAGGCTATTGATGAGACTGTTTAAAAAAAGACCATACATCTCCATTCAAAAGTCTACTTCTCAAAATGGGCCATCTGTTCCTGATGGAATGTTTGAGAAATGCCCTAGCTGTAAGCAGTCAGTATATGTCAAGGCACTTGGTCAGGAACGTATTTGCCCGAATTGTCATTACGCTTTCCGTATCCGGGCACAAGAGAGATTAGCTCTCACGATCGATCCGAAGAGTTTCAATGAATGGGATGAAATGTCTCAGCCAAAAAACCCTCTGGACTTTCCTGATTACGAAGAGAAAATCAAAAATGTTCAAATCAGTACGGGTCTGAGAGAAGCAGTACTGACTGGGCAAGCGTCATTTAATGGCCTTGATGCAGCTATCGGAATTATGGATTCCCATTTCATCATGGGAAGCATGGGGCAGGCAGTAGGAGAAAAAATTACGCGTCTGTTTGAAAAAGCGACGGAACACTCTCTGCCGGTCGTCTTATTTACAGCTTCTGGTGGTGCAAGAATGCAGGAAGGTATTTTTTCTTTAATGCAGATGGCTAAAACAAGTGCAGCTATAAAAAAACATTCTGAAAAGGGACTGTTTTATTTAACCGTACTGACAGATCCGACAACGGGCGGTGTAACAGCAAGCTTTGCCATGCTTGGGGATATTATATTAGCTGAACCAGGTGCACTGGTAGGCTTTGCCGGGAAGCGAGTCATTGAGCAGACGATCAACGAATCGCTGCCTGAAGATTTTCAACTAGCGGAAACCGTGCTTAAAAACGGGTTTATCGATCAAATCGTTGAGCGGGAACACTTACGGTCTGTCATAAGCCAACTGCTTGATATGCACGTAGCCCCTGACAGATCTGCAAAGGAGGGTGACTATGAGTAATGTAATGGAAACCGTCTCTTTAGCGCGTAAAACGGACCGATTGAACATTCAGGACATCACATCCACGCTTATAGAAGATTTTATTGAGCTGCATGGAGATCGCCTGTACAAAGATGATCAAGCGATCATGGGAGGCATCGGTCGTTTGAATGGCCGGGCAGTGACGGTTATTGGAAATAAAAAAGGGACGACTCTGGAAGAAAATATGGCATCCAACTTTGGATCAGCTCACCCAGAAGGATACCGAAAATCTTTGAGGCTCATGAAACAGGCTGAGAAGTTTAACCGTCCGATACTGAACTTCATCAATACCTCAGGTGCATACTGTGGAGTAGAAGCTGAGGAAAGAGGACAGGGAGAAGCGATCGCCAGAAATCTGCTGGAAATGAGCGACTTAAAGGTGCCGGTTCTGGCAATCATTTTAGGTGAAGGCGGAAGTGGCGGAGCCTTAGCATTGGCACTTGCTGATGAAGTATGGATGATGGAGTATTCTATCTATTCTATTTTATCACCTGAAGGATTTGCATCGATTTTATGGAAAGATGCCAAGAGAGCCAGTGATGCGGCGGAATTAATGAAACTGACATCCAAAGACTTGAAAGACTTAGATGTGATTGAACACGTAATACCTGAAACTGAGGGCGAAGAATGGTTAACCAAAGAAGTGATCATAGATCGTCTGAAAAAAGACATTGATGTCAAGTTGCAGGAGCTAACACGATTGTCTAAAGATGATTTAGTCAAAAATCGCTATGAGCGGTTCAGAAAATTCTAAGAAAAGCAATGGGGAGTCCTTTCCTGTTGCTTTTTAAGTTATATGGCCCTTTTTTTCTAAAAAAAGGGTGTGGTACAATATGTCCGAGGAGTGAGTAGGATATGGGAGATCAAATCGAATTTCCGAAAAATTACGGGACATATATGCATCACGCAATGACTGAGCTGCAACAGGGTAATTATGAAAAAGCAATTGAGCATTTAAGAAAAGCATATGCGATTAAAGAAGAGAATAGTCTAAATGTACTGCTGGTATCCGCTCTTTTCCATAATGGCCAAGTGCAGGAAGCACTGGAACTGGCGGAGGACAAAAAATCGTTTTACACCACTAATGATAAAAGGATACTGGTCTATGTCGAGTTGCTGATACATAATCATCAGTTTTTACTCGCTCAAAAATGTATCGATGATAAATTAAAAGAACCTTCCCTGCAGTATGAAGATAACTGGAAAACACTGCAGAGTACGTTATACGATATGAAAGAGGAAGAGGAGAAGAAACGGAAGGCTATGGAGGAAAAACGAACAAAACAGCTTTTTTCTTTAGCATCAGCTTCTCCCGAAGAACAATTTACTATTATCCAGGAAGCTCATGCAATGAAGACTGAGAATCTTGAGAAAGCGGCCCCTTCAGTTTTTCAAAACCCATACGTTCACCCTATTTCGCGCTCGGGCTTTCTGTCGCTTCTGATTTCAAGGAAAGTGGACCAGGAGTACACGTATACGTGGTTTAATGAAACGAAAGTAGTCAATCCAATAGATGTGCACGCCTTTGAACAGGACCCTGCAGTTTTGAACTTAATGCATCAGACAAATGAATTGTATGATCAGAATCCATCGTTGAAGGAACTAGTTGAAAATGAGCTGAATATGATCCTTCTTTTATTGTATCCCTTCATAACTGAAGTAATAGACGAACAGGTGACAAAAGACTGGATTAGAGTCATTGCCTGTTCAATTGATTCCTCTGAAGGGGACCTTGAAACCATAGACAGGAAACAAGTGGAATTTATTCAATCCTGGATCAACAAAATCCATCAGGAATTCCAGTAATTAAGCTTCTACAGTTTACATTATTCACAAAATATTGTATGATAATCAAGTATGTTTAAATAAATTAAGGTGATAACCCTATTATTTTCTTGATTAGCGAGAATAATAAACTATTACTAAAATACAATTCAATTCGGAGGGTAATTATACATGGAAACAACTTTTGAAAAAACTGGAGCGACTACAGGTCGTTTAGAGTTCACTATCGATCAGGAAACTGTTCAAAAAGGTTTAGATAAGACATTTAAAAAAGTACAAAAAAACTTAAACATCCCTGGATTCCGTAAAGGTAGAGTACCTCGCCGTATCTTCAACCAAATGTATGGTGAAGCTGCACTTTATGAAGACACATTAAACGATTTATTACCGGCAGCTTATTCTAAAGCTGTTCAAGAAGCGGGTATTGATCCAGTTGCTCAACCAAACATCGACATCAAATCAGTTGAAAAGAATCAGGACTGGGAATTGATTGCTGACGTGACTTTGAAGCCTGACGTAGAACTTGGTCAGTACAAAGAGCTTGAAGTAGCTAAACAAGACCGTGAATTATCTGAAGAAGACGTGGATGCTGCATTGAACAGACGTCGTGAGAGCTTAGCTGAATTGACTATCAAAGAAGAAGCAGCTGAAGAAGGCGATACAGTTGTTATGGACTACGAAGGATTTAAAGATGGCGAAGCTTTCGAAGGCGGAAAAGGTGAGAACCATTCTCTAGAATTAGGTTCAAACTCATTCATCCCTGGTTTTGAAGACCAATTAGTTGGTGTTAAGGCTGGAGACGAAAAAGACGTAACGGTTACTTTCCCTGAAGAATATCATTCAGATGATTTAGCTGGTGCTGAAGCAGTATTCAAAGTTAAAGTTCATGAAGTAAAAGCTAAAGCTTTACCTGAACTGGATGATGAATTTGTTAAAGATTTAGATGAAGATGTTGAAACTGTTGACGCATTAAAAGAAAAAATCCGCAAAGAATTAGAAGAAGGCAAAGTCTCTTCTGCTGATGATGCTAGAGACGACGAAGCAATCAAAAAAGCAGTAGAAAATGCTAAGATTGAAGAAATTCCTCATGAAATGGCTCATGAAGAAGTTCACCGTCAAATGGATATGTTCTTGAATAACTTGAAACAACAAGGTATTTCACCAGAAATGTATTACCAGATGACAAATTCTTCAGAAGAAGATCTTCATAAACAATTTGAAGGCGATGCTGAATTCAACGTACGCACTAACTTAGTGCTGGAAGCAATCGTTGAAGCTGAAGGCCTTGAAGCAACTGAAGAAGATATGGAAAAAGAAATTACTGACCTTGCTGGTCAATACAATATGCCTGAAGATCAAGTACGTAACGTCTTGTCTCCAGATTTATTAAACAGAGATATTTCTCTGAAAAAAGCAATCGATTTGATTACATCTACTGCTAAGGAAACACTAGAGAAAACTGAAAGCTCTGAAACAGAGTAAAACGGGTATATATAAAACAGGGGATGCCTAACCAGCATTCCCGTTTTTCATAAATACCGAAAAAATATACTAGTCTATGAAAGAGGTGACCTTGCCTATGTTTAATGATGAAGAACAAAAGGGCAATATTTCTTGCTCATTCTGTGGGAAATCACAAGAACAAGTTAAAAAAATAGTGGCTGGTCCAGGAGTATATATTTGTAATGAATGTGTGGACTTATGTCAGGAAATCATGGAAGAGGAATTCAACAAGCAATCCTTTGATGGCGAGATGAATGTACCGAAACCTTATGAAATCCGTGAAATACTGAATGAGTATATCATTGGACAGGAATCTGCCAAGAAAGCTTTATCAGTGGCGGTATACAACCATTACAAACGTATCAACAGTTTAGATGAAGAGTCTGATGATGATATTGAACTTCAGAAGAGTAATATCTGTCTGATTGGTCCAACTGGATCAGGTAAAACCTATCTTGCTCAGACACTGGCACGAATTTTAAATGTTCCTTTTGCAATTGCAGATGCAACTAATTTAACTGAAGCCGGTTATGTAGGGGAAGATGTAGAGAACATTCTTCTGAAATTACTTCAGTCTGCAGATTACGATGTGGAGCTTGCTCAACGCGGCATCATTTATGTAGATGAAATCGACAAGATTGCACGTAAATCAGAAAATGTATCTATTACAAGAGATGTCAGTGGTGAAGGTGTTCAACAAGCGTTGTTAAAAATACTTGAAGGCACAACTGCCAGTGTTCCTCCTCAAGGTGGACGAAAGCATCCTCATCAAGAACTTATTCAAATCGACACAACCAACATTTTGTTTATTGTTGGTGGCGCATTTGATGGAATCGAAACGATCGTTAAGAATCGTTTAGGTGACAAAGTGATTGGATTTGGAGCAACTAGTAAGCGTAAAGAGGCTGATGAGACACACAGCATCATGCAGCAGATCATTCCAGAAGATTTACTAAAATACGGATTGATTCCAGAATTTATCGGACGTCTGCCAATTACTGCTGTTCTAGATAAACTGAATGAAGATGATTTAGTTGAAATCCTGACTAAACCTAAAAATTCATTGGTCAAACAGTATAAGAAACTGCTTCAAATCGACGAAGTTGAACTTGATTTTGAAGAAGACGCATTACGAGGAATCGGGAAGCGCGCGATCGAAAGAGATACGGGTGCCCGTGGCTTACGTTCAATTATCGAAAGCATCATGATGGACATTATGTTTGAAGTACCGAGCCGTCCAGATATCAAAAAAGTAGTCATCACGCAGGAAACAGTCGAAACACAATCTAATCCTGTCTTTTATGATGAAGATGGACAAAAAGTCAGTTAAGATAAAATAATAGGGGACCTCTAAGAAAAGATCTTTTCTTAGAGGTTTTTTATATCTTTTGTATGACAGTCCAGAGGTAGTTTAGTCACTTTTTCGTAACATAGCCTTGTGGCTGTTACAAATTTATAATATAAGCCTTTAAAATCTTGATGAATATGATATACTTACTAGTGATTAATTACGAAAACGGAGGAGAAGAAAATGAACAGCGATCGAATAAATTATGCTGAGATTACAATAAGTGCCGTGTCTCCTTCACAGTATCCCGAGGATGGCCTGACAGAGATCGTTCTGGCGGGGAGATCCAATGTAGGAAAGTCTTCCTTTATTAATACGATGGTCAATCGAAAAAAATTAGCTCGTACGTCGGGACAACCCGGTAAGACACGTACGCTTAACTTCTTTAATATTGAAAAAGAATTGTTTTTTGTTGATGTTCCAGGATACGGATATGCCAAAGTTTCCAATGCCGAGCAGGAAAAATGGGGCAGAATGATGACTGAATACTTTGCGACCAGAGAAGAACTGGCACTTGGTATTTTATTAGTTGATTTCAGACATGAACCATCAGATTTAGATGTGCAAATGTATGATTTATATAAATACTATAATATCCCTGTTTTAGTTATAGGGACAAAAGCCGACAAAATTAAAAAGTCAAAATACAATAAGCACGAGGGTATAATCAAACGAGCGCTCAGATTCGAACCTGAAGATAAATTCTTTACGTTTTCTTCTCTAAACAGAGAAGGTCGTGATGAGATTTGGGAAGAAATTTTGAGCTACACAAGGAATGAGACGGAATGAAACTGTTAATGTATGGAGTGAATAGAGACACTGTCTCATCCGAGGATATACACAAATACAGTTTGACACAGTCAGATCGCAGAGAACATTTAAGAGACATCTCTGCATTCGATGGTGTTGAAGAAGTTGTCCTGCTTGTCACAGATAACAGAAATGAATATTATCTATTTGTAGACGAGAAAGATTTTAAGCATGGGGATCTGCTGCGCTACTTATCCCAATACACCAATAAGATGCTTGAAGAAGTGATTCTTGAAACATACAGCAAATTTAATGAGGATGTTGTTAAACATCTCCTTCATGTATCAAGTAACATTGAGCTGTCAAAAAATCACACATATGAACCAGTAGATGTGATTGACAATGCTTTGATGAATGCAGTTGAAGAAGATACAGCAGGAAATGTTCTGCATTCACTGTTTAAGAAAGTTGTGGACTTTTCACTTGAACTGTGTGAAAAAGAAGCAATCGAACCGTTACTTCAAGGGGATGTGTCCAGAGCAGTGAGGCTGATCAAATCTACTCTCGAGGACTATAATGTCGGCCATTATTTTGTCATAGGAAGCGAAGGCCTGACGAATCAGGTAATCAAACATCTGTCAGGGTCTGAATATGGCTCACTCACGGTGCTGAACCGAAGCAGTGAATCTCAGCGGTCTGTTGAAGAACTGAAGCAATGGCTGAAGATTACCAATCAGTCTAAATGGCTTAAAAATATCCATGTCGTGGACTCCTCTCAACTGCTTTACCGTTTGGCTAAATCAGATGCCATCATCATTGGGCCTTCTGAGAAAAATACCTGGATTTCAGAAGAACTGATCAATGAAATGCATGTACTCAGACCTACATTGAAGCAGCAGCTGTTTTTTGATTTTAGTTCCACACAGGATGAGACCGTCTTTTCAAAATTTGAAACATTAGTCTATAAACATATAGATGATGAACCAAAGAAAATGTTTGTGGAAGACAAGGTAGAGGCAGCTCGTACAGCATATGATGAATTGATTACAGGAACGACCAGTCAGTATATGGCCCATTATAATCAGATTCAGGAATGTGAAGTGTTGCCAAAACCGGTTAAAAAGAGGTTTAAAAGCAATCAAATGTGTTTTGTCAAAAAAATAGGTCACCACGTTTAAGAGAGTCGAACCATCGGCTCTTTTTTTGTTGGCCAAGGGAATTATTAGAGAGTGCAAATGAAATTAGATATCACGGTCGAATTAGTGTAAAATAAAAGAGATAAGCAAGTCATGAACCAGGGAGAAAGAAGGGTTAAACGTGTCAATGTTTTTAGATCAAGTAAAAGTCAGCGTTAAAGCTGGAAGTGGTGGAAACGGAATGGTTGCATTCCGAAGAGAAAAGTATATACCAGATGGTGGACCAGCTGGTGGTGATGGCGGTTTAGGTGGAGATGTCGTGTTTGTAGTCGACGAAGGCTTGAGAACACTGATGGACTTCAGATACAACCGTCATTTCAGAGCGGAACACGGTGAGAACGGCATGTCTAAAGGCATGCACGGAAGAGGAGCCAAGACTTTATTTGTCAAGGTACCGCCTGGAACTATCGTCAAAGAAGCAGAAACAGGGCGCATGATTGCAGATTTAGTTGAACATGGTCAGGAAGCTGTTGTTGCAAGAGGTGGACGCGGAGGAAGAGGGAATATACGTTTTGCTTCTCCAAGAAACCCTGCGCCTGAGATTGCAGAAAATGGTGAGCCAGGAGATGAACTGGAAGTAGAACTAGAGTTGAAAGTTCTTGCGGACGTCGGATTAGTTGGATTTCCTTCAGTAGGAAAATCGACACTATTAAGTGTTGTGTCACAGGCACGTCCTAAAATCGGAGCCTATCACTTCACAACACTCGTTCCAAACTTGGGAATGGTTCAGACGGAAGACGGTCACAGTTTCGTATTAGCTGATATGCCTGGACTCATAGAAGGTGCCTCTCAAGGTGTCGGACTTGGAATTGAATTTCTGAGACATATCGAACGCACAAGAGTCCTGCTGCATGTCATTGACATGAGCGGAGTCGAAGGACGAAATCCCGTTGATGATTATTATACAATCAATAATGAACTTGAAGAATATGACCTTAAACTGAGAGAAAGACCCCAGATTGTTGTTGCTAATAAAATGGACATGCCTGAGGCAGAGGGAAATCTTAAAGAGTTTAAAGAAGAGATGGCTAAAGCCGGTGAAGAATTCGAACTCTTTGAAGTATCTGCTTTATCTCAAAAAGGATTAAACCAAGTAATGAACCGTACAGCAGAAGTGCTGGAGACAGCTCCTCAGTTCCCACTTTACGAAGAGGAAACAGAACAGGAAGAACGTGTTCTGTACAAATTCACTCCTGAGAATAAAGAATATATGATCACTAGAGATCCAGATGGAACATGGGTCATTACTGGTGATAAAGTGGTCAAGCTGTATCAAATGACCAACTTCCAGTTTGACGAATCGATTATGCGATTCTCCAGACAATTAAGAGGAATGGGCATCGATCAAGAGCTCCGTAATAAAGGAGCAAAAGGTGGAGACACTGTCAGAATTGATGATTTTGAATTTGACTTTGTAGAATAAATTAGGTAAAGGATAATGACATGGATTTATTATTTTTAGGGACCGGATCAGGTGTACCGGCAAAACACCGAAATTTATCAAGTATTGTCTTAAAATTACTGGATGAACGAA
This sequence comes from Alkalibacterium sp., assembly GCA_020832185.1. GTDB lineage: Bacteria > Bacillota > Bacilli > Lactobacillales > Carnobacteriaceae_A > Alkalibacterium. Next base: position 99,934 of record JAFIFE010000014.1, on the reverse strand, counting down.
ACAGTCTCTGGTTATTTGATTGTGGAGAGTCTACTCAGCATCAAATCCTGAATACGACTGTCAAGCCTAGAAAAATAGAAAAGATATTTATCACTCACATGCATGGTGACCATATCTTTGGGCTGCCAGGACTTCTCAGCAGCAGAGCTTTTCAAGGGGGAGAGACTTTACTGACGATTTATGGTCCTCCGGGAATCAAACAGTATGTCACAATGTCATTGAAATTGTCTCAATCGCACTTTAGATATCCCATCAGATTTGTCGAATTCAGCAATGAAGAAGTCATATTTGAGGATGATCAGTTTGTGGTCAGTATTAAAAAGCTTCAGCACGGCATTCCTTCCTATGGATTCAGAGTCCAGGAGAAAGACCGTGACGGAGAATTGATGGCTGACGAACTAAAAGAAATTGGGGTGCCGTTTGGTCCTTTGTTTGGTCAGTTGAAGCAGGGGAAGACGGTCACATTAGAAGATGGCAGAGAAATCGATGGCAGGCGCTTCATAGGCCCAAGTCAAAAGGGTAGAATCATAACGATTTTAGGAGACACGTTAAAAAGCAAAGCGAGTGTTGAACTGGCTAAGGATGCAGATGTGCTCGTACACGAGAGTACCTTTACCTCTGATGATCAGAAACTTGCCACTAGTTATAATCATTCAACCAATGTGGACGCAGCCAAGGTAGCAAAAGAAGCAAATGTATCTAAACTCTTATTAACACATGTTAGTGCGCGGTATCTGTATGCAGATAGTAAAGCAATGGAGAAAGAAGCACGAAGATATTTTCCTGAAACCTATATGATGAATGATTTCTCGGAAATATCAATACCTGTTAAGAAAGAAGTGGAAACGGATGACTAAAGTGAAAGATAAATTAATATGGATCACAGGAGCCTCTTCAGGGATTGGAGAGGCACTTGCCTATCAACTGGCTTCTAAGGGTGCCATTTTGATTTTGAGCGCACGAAGTGTAGATAAATTGAATGAAGTTAAACAGAAGTGTAAGGAAAAATACAATGCACGAGTCATTGTATATCCGCTGGATGTGTCTGACTTTAAAGCGATTGAAAAAGCAGTTAGTCATATTACGGATAAATTAGGACATATCGATGTTCTGATCAATAATGCAGGCTTCGGACATACACAGGCATTTACTGAATATGATTTTTCTAAAGTAGAGAATATGTTCAAAGTAAATGTGCTTGGGTTAATGTATATGTCACAGCTGGTTGCAAAAAATATGATCCCCTTCAAATCTGGACATATCCTTAACGTTGCTTCAATTGCAGGTAAAATTGCCACACCAAAATCTGCCGTATATTCAGCTACTAAATTCGCTGTTATTGGTTTCAGCAACACGTTAAGATTAGAAATGAAAGATCACGATATCAAAGTGACAACAGTCAATCCAGGCCCAGTAGATACAGCATTTTTTGATGAATTTGACCCATCAGGTGCTTACCTTGAAAATGTCAGTTCAGTCGTTTTATCAGCAGACTATGTGGCTGAACAGACAATAAAGGCAATCGGGACATCGAAGCGTGAAGTGAACATGCCAAAAGTACTGGATGCAGCTGCTAAATTGTATACCCTGTTTCCGACAATCAGTGATTACCTTGTCAGAACTGCTTTTAACAAAAAATAAGCGCTTCTAATGAAATACTCATCAAATTATGTTATTCTTAAGAAAATAGGTTATATTCGAGAGGAGTTTGCTTATGAAACGTCAATGGAGCATGGTTGGGGCAATTGTTCTTTTTTTAGTCGTGGCTTATTTGTCCGTATTGAACGTTGATCCAGTTCCAATGAATTTTGGGTTTACGACAGTTGAGTGGCCTCTTATTATCATAATTTTTGTATCTGTCTTGCTGGGGGCTTTGATTGCGACACTTTTATCTACTTTCAAGGTTTACAAAGACCATAATAAAGAGAGAAAAGAAAAGCGTTCTACTCGAAAAACACGATCTAATAAAGATCTTGATGGTACAGAAGATAATACAGAAATAAATGAACACACTAACGGACTGGGGGACAACAATGAATAAACAGAAAATTGCAGTTCTAACGGATTCTGGGTCAGATGTGCCAGAAATAATCAAAAACAAATACGATGTTAAAGTTATTCCCTTAAAAATCATATTTGAAGATGGCGAATACATTGACAAAGTCAACATTACAGCTGAAGAAGTGTATGACCGTATGGAAAACGAGATTCCTAAAACATCTTTACCTGATGGAGAAATGATTAAAGACATACTTGACGATATTAAAGCGGAAGGGTATGAAAAAGTTTTAGTAGTAACAATCTCCAGTGGATTAAGTGGAACCAATAACATGATCCGTATTGTGGCTGAACAATATGATGGTATGGATATCTTTGTTTTAGACACTAAAAATATCGGGATCGGGTCTGGTTTCTCAGTCGTTTCGGCCGCGCTTTTATCTGACAGCGACAAAGAATGGGAAACAATCAAGCAAGAATTGACTGACGGAGTTGAAAAAGCAAAAGTCTTTTTCCATGTTCCGACACTTGAATACCTTCAAAAAGGTGGAAGAATTGGGTTAGTGTCATCTGTCCTAGGCAGCATGATGAATCTTAAACCGATTATCACGTGTAATGAAGATGGTATTTATCATACCGTCGCAAAAGTCAGAGGGAAATCTAAATCTGTCAGTAAGACACTTCAACTGGTCGAAGAATATGCCGGTGATTCTAAAAAGTATAACTTAGCCATTGCATATGGTGGGAAAACTGCATTGGAAGAATCAGAAGCGATTCGTGAAGAAATGAAAGAAAAATTACCGCACTACGAAGAATTTTTCTTTGATCAAATTAGTCCAGCCTTAGGTGTGCATACTGGTCCAGGATTGATTGGGATCGGTGTTCAAATTTTAGATTAAATGACATGATGAGAAAGGTACAATGAAGAGTTTTCTTTATTGTATCTTTTTTTTTGTTATAATAGGGAAGCATGAATCAAACAAGGAGTGAATGGATTGCTATCAGAAACAACTTGGCGTGATATGGTAAACGGTGATGAAGAAAAAATAGAACAATTATCAAATGAGTTAAATCATTCCAAAACGTTCATCCGTTTATGTCTAAACAGAGGGTTAACAACGAAAGAAGAAATAAATGGGTTTATTGAACCATCAATTGACTGGTTTCACGATCCCTATGACTTATGGGATATGAAAAAGACAATCGAGAAGATTCAAGCTGCGATTGCCAGTCATCAAAAAATTACAGTGTATGGAGATTATGACGCTGACGGTGTTACCAGTACGGTTATCATGTATGAAGCGATCGAATTGCTTGGAGGTCAGGTGGATTATTTTATTCCTAATCGTTTCAAAGAGGGGTACGGCCCTAACATTGAAGCGTTTGAACAGCTGATCGAAAACGGGACTGAATTGATTGTTACCGTTGATAATGGAATAGCTGGACATGAGGCAATTGATAGAGCGAATGAACTAGGGGTTGACGTAATAGTTACGGATCATCATGAATGCCCTGAAACATTACCAGATGCGTATAGCATTATTCATCCGAATCATCCGAATGGGCATTATCCGTTTAAGGAATTAGCTGGAGCAGGCGTAAGTCTGAAAGTAGCTGAGGCGCTGTTAGGAGAAATACCTGAGGAGCTCCTTGAGTTGGCTATGATCGGAACGATAGCAGATGTCGTTTCATTGACTGATGAAAACAGGGCAATCGCTTATTTCGGCTTGAAACTGATTAAAAGAACGCAACGATTAGGCCTACTGAGTCTTCTCGCGAAAGCTGATATCAAACTAGGGGATATAGATGAAGAAGTTATTGGATTTAAATTAGCCCCACCAATCAATGCCGTAGGACGATTGGGAGATGCTTCCATTGTGGTAGATTTACTTACTACATTTGATGAGGAAAAAGCAGCAGAAATAAGCGATACGATTCTTAATAAAAACAGCGAACGTAAGGAAATTGTCGAACGGATCACTAAAGAAGCTATGGGACAGCTTGAAGACCATAAAGATGACACCATTATCGTTCTTAAAGATGCTGATTGGCATCAGGGGGTGCTTGGAATAGTCGCGAGTAAAGTCGTTGAAAAGACTAACAAGCCTACTCTTATTCTATCGGTGGATGAAGCTGAAAATAAATTAAAAGGGTCTGGACGAAGCGTTGATGGGTTTAATTTATATCTCTGTATGGAAAAGGTGAAACATCATCTTACTGGATTCGGCGGGCACGAAATGGCATGCGGACTAAGTCTGGATATGGATAAATTAGATGTTTTTGTTGAGGATTTAAATTCAAGTGCTAAATCTATAATTGGTGAGAGTGAATTAAAGAAAGAGTTAGTTATAGACTCTATGGCTGACTGGGATGAGTTGTCAGTGGAATTGATAGAAGAGCTGAATCAGCTCAGACCATTTGGCCAGGACAACAAGAGACCTTTATTCAATGTTTCTTCTGTTATCCCGCAAGATCCGAGAGTTATAGGAGCGAATAAAGATCACTTCAAATCCTTATTATCCAAAGACGGAAAAGTGATTGATTTAATCGCATTTGGCGCATCTGACTGGCAGGAAGTATTTAAAGCGCATCCTACAATCGATGTGGCCGGTTATATTTCTATCAATGAATGGAATGGCAACCGAAAATTGCAGGTTCAGGCCATTGATTACAGAACCGACCAGTCGATTATTATTGATAAAAGACAAACTAATTTAAATAAAGCGGTCTTTAAAGATGCAAATGCTCATTATATTTTCTTTCAAAAAAATGTGTACTCAAAATGGCATCCTGAAATAGCTTCAGGAGCATCACATCATTTGTTTACAGCAGAATCTGAATTGACATCGATTTCTCAAGATAAAAAAGTGTATATAATCGATACGCCAGATAACATTTCTGATTTTAATTCAGTCTACTCGTATTATATTGCTCATTCGCTGTATATCTTTTTATATTCGCCCAATGAGTATTATTTTAAAGGGATGCCAAAGCATTCTCAGTTTTCATCGTTATATAAATGGCTGCATAGTAAAAAAGAAATTACGCTTGAGAAAGATACAAAGGAACTAATCAGTTTCCTTAAAGTAGATAAAGAAGTAGCAAAATTTATGTTAATGGTGTTTTTAGAGAATGAATTTGTTACAATGGAAGATGGGAAGTTAAGTGTTGTATCCAATCCCAGCAAAAAGAGACTGGAAGATACTAAAACGTATAAGAGACGATTGAACCAGATCGAAGTCGAAGAAAAACTGGTTTATAGTTCTTTTAGCGAATTACTTGCCAACCTAAATGAGTCATAAAATGTATATGTGTAGAGCATAACGGAGGATTGAACATGGATTTTAAGAAATATATAGCGGACGTACCAGATTTTCCAGAAAAAGGAATTACATTTAGAGACATTTCTCCATTAATGGCTGATGGAAAAGCGTATAAAGAAGCGACTCGTCAAATTGTAGAGTATGCTAAAGGCAAGGGAGTCGATATGATAGTAGGACCCGAAGCACGTGGGTTTATTGTTGGCTGTCCAGTAGCTAATGAACTGGAAATCGGATTCGCCCCATGTCGTAAAAAAGGAAAACTGCCAAGAGAAACAATCGAAGTCAGTTATGGACTGGAATACGGGAATGATATATTGCAGCTGCATAGTGATTCAATCAAACCCGGTCAAAAAGTTCTGATTACTGATGATTTGCTTGCTACAGGCGGCACCATTGCAGCAACTATTGAACTCGTTGAGAAATTAGGCGGGGAAGTAGTTGGAGCAGCATTTTTCATTGAACTGGCAGACCTTAACGGTAGAGATAAGATTAAAGGCTATGACATTTTCACTTTAATGACGTATTAAATAAAAAAGTATCCATCCTATTTACAGAGGATGGATACTTTTTTTGCTTAAAATATATGGCTTCTATACAATGAGATAACGCGCCCAAGGATTTTGACATCATTCAGTATGATAGGATCCATCGAGTCGTTTTCAGGTTGAAGTCTGATATAGTTGTTTTCTTTGTAGAATCGTTTGCATGTGGCTTCGTCTTCATCAGTCATGGCGATCACAATGTCTCCATTGTTAGCCGTTTCCTGTTTTCGAACGATTACCTGATCTCCATCAAGAATTCCAACATTCATCATGCTCTCGCCACGAATGGTCAGCATAAACAGGTTTCCTTTATCTAATTCAAGATCATTCGGTATAGGGAAGTAATCTGTTGCTTCTTCGATCGCTAAGATAGGTTCTCCCGCAGTAACCACGCCCAGTAATGGGATTTTATCTTCATCTTCATTGATGCCTAATTTATCTAATCCTAATTTGGTAAATTCAATTGCTCTTGGTTTAGAAGGATCTCTCAAAATAAATCCGTTTTTCTCAAGTCGTGCTAAATGCCCGTGTACAGTTGAGGTAGAAGAAAGTGCTGTTGCTGTACCAATTTCTCTCACTGTGGGTGGGTACCCTTTCTTTTTAAACTGACTGTAAATATAATGAAGTATCTCAATCTGCTTTTCGCCTTTTCGGCCCCTAGTGGTCATTCATTAACCCTCACTTTCATCTATTTTAATGGAACAACCGTTCTATTATTAGATTTAGTATAGCATAGCCAATTGCCCAATTCAAACAAATGTTCGAATGACAATAGTTATTAATTTAATCATCTATGCCTACCACTTTGAAGTCAGTAATGGTATGATTAAAGGGTAGGTTCAATAAAGAAACGTGATTTAAGGAGGATTTTATGTTAGAAAAGAACAAACTGGACAGAATTAACGAACTAGTCAGAAAAGAAAGAAGCGAAGGTCTTACAGAAGAAGAGAAGACTGAACAAAAGTCACTGAGAGATGAATACATTCTGGCTTTTAGATCTGGAATGAAAAATCAGATTGAGGGGATGAAAGTAGTTGACCCTGATGGCAATGACGTGACGCCTGATAAAGTTAAAGATATTCAAAAAGAGAAGGGTTTACACGGGAGACAGTAACCCGACCTGTATTCCCTTACAATTACATGAGAATAGATTGAAATAACTTGTTAATAATAGTACAATAATACGGTAGGTTTAAAATTTAAACAAACGAAAGGGTTGAAGTTCATTGTTCGATAAAATAGATCAAATGGCTGTTGATACAATTCGTACATTAAGTATTGATGGCGTACAGAAAGCCAATTCTGGGCATCCCGGATTACCAATGGGAGCTGCACCAATGGCGTATGCATTATGGACACGTCACTTGAATGTTAATCCAAATAATTCTAGATGGTTCAACAGAGACCGTTTTGTATTATCTGCAGGGCACGGTTCAATGTTATTATACAGCTTACTCCACTTATCTGGATATGATGTATCCATTGATGACCTTAAAAACTTCCGTCAATTGGAAGGGAATACACCAGGACATCCTGAAGTACACATTACTGATGGGGTTGAAGCAACGACTGGCCCATTAGGTCAGGGAATTGCAAACGCTGTAGGTATGGCTATGGCAGAAGCTCACTTGTCAGCTACTTATAATAAAGACGAGTACGGAATCGTTGATCACTATACTTATACATTATGCGGAGATGGCGATCTCCAAGAAGGCGTTTCTCAAGAAGCATCTTCTCTTGCCGGACACTTGAAATTAGGTAAACTGATCATGTTATACGATTCCAACGACATTCAATTAGATGGACCAACCTCTAATGCATTCACTGAAAATGTCGGTAAACGCTATGAAGCTTATGGATGGGAACATATTCTTGTTGAAGATGGCAATGATTTAGAAGCAATCGATCAGGCTATTCAAAAAGCTAAGGAAAATACTGAACAGCCTTCACTGATCGAAATCAAAACAGTTATCGGATTTGGTGCTACAAATGCCGGTACACACAATGTGCACGGTGCTCCACTTGGACCTGAAGGTGTGGAAGCAGCTAAGAAAGCTTACGGATGGGAAGGCGAAGACTTCTACGTCCCTCAAGAAGTAAAAGATCGCTTTAAAGAGTACATGATCGATAAAGGCGAAAAAGCTGAATCAGAATGGAATTCATTAGTTTCTGCCTACCGTCAGTCAGATTCAGACTTAGCAGATCGATTTGATGCTGCGTTATCTGGAGAATTACCTGCAGACTGGGATAAAGACTTACCAAGTTTTGCGGAAAGTGATGGAGCAGATGCTACACGTTCGACTAGTGGAAAAGTATTGAATGCCATTGCAAAAACTGTTCCAAATTTCTGGGGCGGGTCTGCAGATTTATCCGGATCTAATAAAACAATGATCGACGATGTTAAAGACTTCCAGGCAGGACAATATGAAGGACGCAATATCTGGTATGGTGTGCGTGAATTCGCAATGACTGCTGCATTAAACGGTATTTTACTGCACGGTGGAACGAAGTCTTATGTTGCTACATTCTTTGTCTTTACTGACTACTTGAGACCTGCTGTTCGTTTAGCGGCACTATCACGTATTCCGGCTATATACGTTATGACACATGATTCTATTGCGGTTGGGGAAGATGGACCGACACATGAGCCAGTAGAACAACTATCAAGTTTCCGAGGCATGCATAACTTAACGGTATTACGTCCTGCTGACGGAAATGAAGTGGCTGCAGCATGGGAAGTAGCTGTGACATCAACTGACAGACCGACAATGCTTGTACTGACACGTCAGAACTTGCCTGTATTACCGGGAACTCAATCATCAGCTAGACAAAATGTTAAAAAAGGTGCCTATGTTTTATCTGCATCTGACAAAGAAACTCCAGATGGTATATTGATTGCAACTGGATCAGAAGTGTCATTAGCAGTTGAAGCTCAAAAAGAATTGAAAGCTCAGGGACATGACGTATCTGTTGTCTCTATGCCAAGTTTCGATTTATTCGAAGATCAATCAGATGAGTATAAAGAATCCGTATTGCCTGCTGCTGTTAAAAACAGAGTGGCAATTGAGATGGGCTCATCATTTGGATGGCACAAATACGCTGGTTCAGAAGGAAAAGTTTTGGCTATCGATAAATTTGGTGCAAGTGGAAATGGCGAAGCAGTTGTTGAAGCATATGGGTTCACACCTGAAAACGTTGTAAACACTTATTTATCAATCAACTAAACCATTTAGCAGAAAAAATTACCTCTATCATTATAGGGGTGATTTTTTTTATCTGTTATATTAAAGTAAATGATTCATTTGAGATATAAAGGTTTATTTTTGACTATTTATTGTGTAGAATAGTTCAGTGAGCAGTTTATTAATTATCTGCTATTTGATAAGATATGAATTCGAAAGGAGTGAACGAAAATGAATACTGGATTAGCTATTTTATTAATTATTTTAGCGTTAATCGGAGGACTTGTAGGTGGGTTTTTCATTGCAAGAAAATACATGATGGATTATTTTGAAAAAAATCCGCCAATCGATGAAAACATGCTGCGTATGATGATGCTTCAAATGGGACAAAAACCGTCTGAACGAAAAATCAATCAGATGATGAGCCAAATGAAAACTCAACAGAAGACCGCGAAAAAGAAAAAGAAATAAGTGAGACAATAACGGACAGACAGACAAACTGTCCGTTGCTATTTATCAAAACATGACAATATGTCATATTAGAAATAACAATCGAAAATTCAACTAGGAGATAAAATTATGGGGATATTTAAACGATTAAGTTGGTTTTTCAGACAAGAAAAGAAATCATATTTATTAGGGATTGCTTCACTGGTTATTGTAGCGATTCTTCAGTTGATTCCACCACGTATCATTGGAATTGTTGTTGACGAAATTGAAACGACCACAGTCACAGAACAATCTTTAACAATGTGGTTAGCTATCCTAGCCTCGACAGCTGTCCTTCAGTATGTGCTGCGGTACATATGGCGGGTGAAAATATGGGGAAATGCTGCAAAACTTGAACAAATCGTTCGAAAACAGCTGTTTGATCATTTTACGAATATGGATAATCAATTTTTTCAGAAATACCGCACGGGTGATTTGATGGCCCATGCAACGAATGACCTGAGAGGCTTGAGAATGGTCGCAGGCGGGGGAATACTGACTCTAGCTGATGCGATTAGTGTCGGGCTGACGACTTTATTAGCGATGCTGTTTATCGTCGACTGGCGGTTGACACTGATCGCAGTCATTCCTCTTCCACTTCTTGCGGTCACTTCACGTGTTCTTGGGAAGAAACTGCATTTGAGATTTAGAGATGCCCAGGCAGCCTTTTCGCATCTGAATGACAAAGTTCAAGAAAGCATTCAGGGCATCAAAGTCATCAAAACCTTTGGGCAGGAGAAAGAAGATATTGAAGAGTTTTCAAAACAGACAGATAATGTAGTTATTAAAAACAAATCAGTGTATAAAATCGATTCATTATTTGATCCGGCAATTACATTCATAATGGGGATTTCTTATTTCCTGACAATCTTTATTGGGGGATTACTTATTTCAGGAAATGAAATAACAATCGGAGATTTCGTCACGTTTATTAATTATATCGGCATGCTTGTATGGCCAATGTTTGCTATAGGGCGTTTATTTAATATCATTGAAAGAGGATCTGCAAGTTATGATCGGATCGAAACCCTTTTAAGAGAAGAAACCTCTATTGAAGAAAGACATGGTGCAATCGACAAGCCCATTTCCGGTGATCTGACATTTGAACTGGATGCATTTGCGTATCCAGAGGATGAAACAGAAACCCTGAAAAATATCCATTTCAGATTAACTGCGGGTGGAACACTTGGAATAGTAGGGAAGACCGGAGCGGGGAAAACGACGATTCTGAAACTGCTCTTGAGAGAATACGATGGGTACAAAGGCAAAATCGAATACGGCGGGTATGATATTAGAGATTACACCTTGGACGCTCTCTTAAAAGAGGTCGGATATGTGCCACAGGATAACTACCTTTTCTCAGATACGATCAGAGAAAATATACGTTTCGCAGATCCTGGATTGTCACAGGAAGCAGTGGAAGCTGCAGCTAAATTGGCCGATATTCATGCAGATATTCTGGAGCTGCCTAATGGCTATGACACTGAAGTGGGTGAACGAGGGGTATCACTTTCAGGTGGACAAAAGCAGCGTATTTCAATCGCACGCGCGATTCTGATCAATCCGGAACTGATGATATTAGATGACTCTTTATCAGCGGTCGATGCTAAGACAGAAGAAAGTATCTTATCGGGACTTAAAGATGTAAGACAAGGGCAGACCACTATTATTGCGGCACACAGAATCAGTTCAGTGATGCATGCCGAAGAGATCATAGTGATCGAAGAGGGAGCCATTGTCGAAAGAGGAACGCATAACAGTTTACTGGAACAAGACGGCTGGTACAAAGAAATGTACGAGCAGCAGCAGCTTGAGAGAGCATTGAAAGGGGGCGAAGCGTAATGGAAAATCAGGAGTTACAGAAAAGACGAGCGATTCCATTTAAAGAGCAGATGCACATTATCAAACGTATCTTATCTTTTGCTTCACCTTATAAAAACCAGTTCTTTCTGGCAATCGTATTCAGTGTTGCCCTGGCAGTCACTAACGCGGCGTTGCCAAGAATCATACAAATTTTCATCGATGATCACCTTACTACGGGGACAGTAGCTACTCAGACTATTCTCCTGTTTGCAGGGCTCCACTTTGGTGTCACGATTATACGAATGACGGTGTGGTATTTTGAGTTGTATATATTCAATATGGCGTCAGAAAAAACCGTTCAGAATATCAGACATCAATTGTTTACAAAATTACACAATTTGGGTATGCGTTTCTTTGATCAGACGTCAACAGGGTGGATCATTACACGTGCAACTAATGACACAGAAGCAATGAAAGATTTCTGGCATGTGTTCTTAACAATCATTCAAGGGGTCTTTGGTGTATTGATATCCCTTGGTGCGATGTTCCTGCTGGATGTGACTGTTACCTTATGGATTCTGATATTTGCACCTGTCCTGTTAGTGATCATCCGTTTCTATCAGGTATACAGTTCACGCACGTATGGTGAAATGAAATCCAAACTCAGCTTATTAAATACAAAACTAGCCGAAACGATCAATGGGATGTCTGTAATCAAGCAGTTCAGACAGGAGAAACGCCTTCAGAAAGAGTTTGAAGAAACGAATAAAGCCTATTTCGACTCAAGGTACTCTATGGTTAAAATCAATGCGTTACTGTTAAGTCCGGTAATCAATATGCTGTATACTTTGTCAGTTGTCCTGATCCTCGCTATATTTGGTATAAACGCACTGAATAATCCAATAGAAGTAGGGATCATATATGCATTTACTTCGTATGCAAATGACTTTTTCCGGCCATTGACCCGTCTGATGGATAGTTTGAGCCTGTTTCAGGACGGAGTTATCTCAAGCAGCAGGATTCTTACCGTTATGGATAACGAAGAATTCGTTCCTGAGCAGGTAGATAACCCTGAAGCACACATTACTAATGGGAAGATTGAATTTAAGAATGTGTCTTTCTCGTATGATGATGAACATAATGTGCTGAATAATATTTCCTTCACAGTCAATCCGGGAGAAACCATTGCTCTGGTTGGACACACAGGCAGCGGGAAATCATCCATCATTAATGTACTGATGCGCTTTTATGACTTTCAGCAAGGAGAAGTTCTGATTGATGGACGTTCGATCAGAGAGTTTCCAATGAGAGAATTGCGTCAGCGTACAGGACTCGTACTCCAGGATTCGTTTCTGTTTTATGGAACGATCAAAGACAATATCCGCATAATGAATAAAGCTATAACAGATAGAGAAATCATCGAAGCTGCCAGATTCGTGCAAGCGGACAAGTTTATTGAAGAATTGCCTGGACAGTATGATGCTAAAGTGGTTGAAAGAGGCGCCAGTTTCTCAAGTGGACAGAAACAGCTGATTTCTTTCGCCAGCACGATTGTCAGAGATCCCAAAATACTCATTTTGGATGAGGCCACTGCCAACATCGATACTGAAACTGAATCTCTCATTCAGGAAGGGCTGGAACGAATGAGAAAAGGCAGAACAACGGTTGCCATTGCACACAGACTGTCAACCATTCGAGATGCTGATCAGATATTAGTGCTGGATAAAGGGCACATCATTGAACGGGGAACACATGATGAACTTATAGAGCGCGGAGGCTCTTACAAAGATATGTACGAACTGCAGAATATAGGTCTGCAAATCTAACAAAAAAACCTTATCCTTTACCAGGCATATCAATTGATTCCTGGTTAGGATAAGGTTTTTTATTTTGTGATTTCGGAATCCAAGGTGATAAATGCTTTTTGAATTTTTTCAGAATAATAAGCTGTTACATCTTTTACACCTTCGACTTTACGTTCGACAATAAAAGGTTCTCCGAAACGGACGCTCGCCTTTTGTCTTTTAAGCAATGCTTTAAATGTAAACGGCCCCTGATACACGACTGGAATGATTGGCTTTTTGCTTAATTTTGCAATCGTGACTGCGCCGCCTTTGATTTCCTGTGAGTGTCTTGTTCCTGTTGGAAAGATGACCAGCCCCAGGTCTGTTTCTTTTAAAATTTTTACAGGCGTTTTAATCGCGCTGGGTCCAGGGTTGATGCGGTCGACAGGGAAAGCATTCATTTTAGTGATCAGCGTTTTAAATACGGGGTATTTAAATAATTCTTTTTTAGCCATAAAGCTGAATTGTTTAGGTGATGCGGCTAAAACTAAAAACACTGGATCGATCCATGAGCGATGGGGTGCTATGAGAATATAATTTCCTTCTTTAGGGAGATTATCTTTACATTGTACATCTGGTTTGCCGTTTAATAGATAGACAAGAAGTCTGACTAGTCCACGAATAAATGAAAAAAACACGCTGTTCCACTTCCTTTATATGTTCTCATTATAGTATGCGGTAGAATAACGAAATGTGCAAGATTTATTTTTATTAGGAATTGCAATCATTCTGTTTCTATAGTATAATAATTAGCGGTGCATAAAGCACTAATTTCACACCTGAGCTGATGTATTGAATGGTGCTCTAATGCCATAGAGTGTTCAAAACAGATGAGGCTCGGGGAGGAAAATATAAAACCAAATGGAGGAATGACAAATGGCAGTTGTATCAATGAAACAATTATTAGAATCAGGTGTTCATTTCGGACACCAGACTAGACGCTGGAACCCGAAAATGAAACCATATATCTTTACAGAAAGAAACGGTATCTACATCATCGACTTACAGAAAACAGTTAAGTTGATCGATCAAGCTTACAATTATGTACGCGACATCGCTGAAGATGGCGGAACAGTTCTTTTTGTAGGAACTAAAAAACAGGCACAGGATGCTATTAAAGAAGAAGCTATCAGAGCTGGCGCTTACTACATCAACCACCGTTGGTTAGGTGGAACATTGACTAACTGGGATACTATCCAAAAACGTATCAAACGCTTGAAACAGTTAGAAAAAATGGAAGAAGACGGAACTTTCGAAGTCTTACCTAAAAAAGAAGTGGGAATTTTACTCAAAGAACGCGATCGTCTTGACAAATTCTTAGGCGGAATTAAAGATATGCCTAAACGTCCAGATGTATTGTTCATTGTTGACCCAAGAAAAGAGCACATTGCAGTTAAAGAAGCTCAAAAATTGAATATTCCTATCGTAGCTATGGTAGACACAAACTGTGATCCAGATGAGATCGATGTAATCATCCCTTCAAATGACGACGCTATTCGTGCAGTTAAATTATTAACTAAAACAATGGCTGACGCTGTTATCGAAGGAAACCAGGGAGAAGAAGGCTTCGAAGAAGAAGCTAAATCTGATTCTTTAGATGAAATCGTTGAAGTAGTCGAAGGCGACAACGAATAATATTCGTTTAAACCGGACTTCACAAACTACTAAGGAGGAATAATATTGGCAACTATTAAAGCAGCTCAAGTAAAAGAGTTACGTGATAAAACAGGCGTAGGAATGATGGACGCGAAAAAAGCACTAGTTGAAACTGACGGAGATATGAACGCAGCTGTTGACTACCTGAGAGAAAAAGGCGTGTCAAAAGCAGCTAAAAAAGCAGACCGTATTGCGGCTGAAGGATTAGCAAACGTATATATTGAAGGAAATGTAGCAGCAATTGCTGAAATCAACTCTGAAACAGATTTCGTTTCTAAAAACGATAAATTCCAGAACCTGGTTAAAGGCATTACTAAAACTGTCGCAACTCACAACCCTGCATCTGTTGAAGACGCATTAGGTTTAGACATGAATGGCGAAACTATCCAGGACACGATTACTGAAGCAACTCAGACTATTGGAGAGAAAATCACTTTCCGTCGTTTTGCAGTTGTTGAAAAAACAGATAACGATGTTTTTGGAGATTATGAGCACATGGGCGGACGCATTACTGTTCTTTCAACTGTTGAAGGAACGAATGATGAAGAAGTTGCACGTAATGTTTCAATGCATATTGCAGCGATCAACCCTAAGTTCATTACACGTGATGAAATCTCTCAAGATGAAAGAGATCATGAATTAAACGTGTTAACTGAACAAGCTAAAAACGAAGGAAAACCAGCAAATATCGTTGAAAAAATGGTTCAGGGACGTTTGAGCAAATGGTTAGCAGAAGTAAGTTTAGTTGACCAGCCATACGTTAAAGACCCAGATAAAACAGTTGGTGAGTACCTGAAAGAAAACGGCGCGTCAATCAAATCATTCATCCGTTACGAAGTTGGAGAAGGAATTGAAAAACGTACTGAAGATTTCGCAGCTGAAGTTCAAAGCCAATTAGGTAAAAAATAATATAACAGTTAAAGAGCAGGGGATGAACGATGACCCTGCTCTTTTTTTGCAAAAAAATATACCGCTGCTCCATGCGGACTCTGCTCTCTACACTTCATCTTTACAAACAGTCAAACGGAGGCGATCAAGTGACCAGTCAACCTTTCGATTTAATGAACGATTATGATGTCATCATTGTAGGCGCAGGGGGTGCAGGGTTGTCTGCTGCCATAACGGCTAAAGACAGCGGGGCCCATCCTGTTATTTTTGAAAAGATGCCGACAGTCAGAGGAAATACTATCAAGTCTTCAGCTGGAATGAACGCATCTGAAACAAAATTCCAAAAGAAACAAGGAATTAATGACAGCAATGGCAGATTCTATGAAGAGACATTAGCAGGCGGGAACGGAAGCAACGATTCTGAACTGCTGAGGTATTTCGTTGAACATTCAGCAGACGCGATCAACTGGCTTGATTCGCTTGACATCTCACTTTCAAATTTAACTACCACGGGTGGGATGAGTTTGAAAAGAACACATAGACCATCTGATGGTTCAGCGATAGGTGGGTACTTAGTCAAAGGGCTTAAAAAAAATGTAGAAAAGAGAGACATACCAGTGGTTGTCAATGCTGATGTAAAGAACCTGGTTATAGAAAACGGAGTAATTGGTGGCGTTAGAGTAGTTATTGAAGACGGACGGGAGAGAGTGATCAAAGCTAAAACAGTCATTGTGACAACGGGTGGATTCGGGTCCAATCGGTCTATGCTCAGTGAGGTTTCTCCAGGATTAGACCGCTTTATAACGACCAATGACGAAGGGAGTATGGGTGAAGGTATTCATATGATTCAAGATGTGGGAGGAGCTGTTCGTGATTTAAACCATGTACAGGTTCACCCAACGGTTCATCAGGAGAGTGGATTTCTAATGACTGAAGCCATAAGAGGTGAAGGAGCTATCTTAATTTCAGCCAGCGGATGCCGATTTGTTAATGAACTGGACAGAAGAGATGTGGTTTCAAAAGCCATTATGGATACTAGTGAGGAATTTTCTTTTCTTGTTTTCGATGCGAATGTAAAGACTCGTGTACCGGCAATAGGGTTTTATCAGTCAAAAGGGATGGTATATGAGAGTCAAACGATAAGTGAGCTTTCAAAAGTCCTCAATATAGACTGTTCAGTGTTCAACAATACTTTGAACAAATGGAATCAGGCAGTGAAATCGAAAACAGACATAGAGTTCCACAGATCTACAGGGATGGACCACAGGCTGTCACGCGCTCCTTTTTTTGCCATTAAAGTTGCTCCGGGTGTCCACCATACAATGGGTGGAGTAATAATAAATACAAAGGCAGAAGTCCAAAGTTCAAAAGGGGTTAGTATAAAGGGCCTTTACGCTGCGGGTGAGACTGTCGGCGGATTGCATGGGGAAAATCGAATTGGTGGAAACGCTATAGCAGAAACTGTCGTTTTTGGCAGACAGGCCGGAAAACAAGCTGCCATGTTTATCAGAGCCAGTCAAACTGCACATAATCTTCCTCAGAAGTGATTTTAGGGTTCACGGTTAACTCTTTGACTGGGCAGACGTATTTATTTTTTAATGACCTCAATCGGGTTATGTGGTAGAATAAAATTGTATGAATTATGGAGGGAACGATTATATGGATGAACCGAAATACAAACGCATAGTACTTAAACTAAGTGGTGAAGCACTAGCTGGGGATACTGGATTCGGTATTGCACCCCCAACTATTCAGGAAATTTGTCAGGAAATCAAAGATGTTCACGAATTAGGCATTGAAATTGCGATAGTAGTGGGCGGTGGGAATATCTGGCGTGGCCATGTCGGAGCAGAAATGGGCATGGAACGTTCTCAAGCCGATTATATGGGCATGATAGCGACAATTATGAATGGGTTAGCGCTGCAGGATTCACTGGAAAATATTGGTGTGCCAACGCGAGTGCAGACATCTATTGAGATGCGTCAGGTTGCTGAACCTTATATTCGCAGAAAAGCTATGAGACACTTAGAAAAAGGACGCGTTGTCATTTTCGCTGGAGGTACTGGGAATCCTTACTTCTCTACAGATACAACAGCAGCTCTCAGAGCGGCAGAAATGCATGCTGACGTGATAATGATGGCTAAAAATAACGTAGACGGCGTGTATTCGGCTGATCCAAATGTGGATGAGAATGCTGTGAAATATGAAGAACTGACATATTTAGATATCATCAACAAATCACTACAAGTTATGGACACCACAGCGTCTTCACTAAGTATGGATAATGATATTCCATTGGTCGTATTTAACTTAAACAAAAAAGGTAATATAAAACGCGTCGCTTTAGGTGAAACAATTGGGACGACTGTCAGGAGGAAAAAATAGTGACTCAAGCAATATTAAAAGACACATTGGAAAGAATGAAGAAAGCAGAACAAGCATACGTAAGAGAATTAGGTGGGATCAGAGCAGGTCGAGCTAATCCAAGTTTACTTAACAGAGTAAATATCGATTACTACGGCGCGCCTACACCATTAAACCAGGTAGCTCAAATTTCAGTACCGGAACCTCGTGTACTTTTGATAACGCCTTATGATAAATCTGCATTGGGTGACATCGAAAAGGCTCTTAATCAGTCAGATATCGGAATTCCACCTTCAAATGATGGAAATGTCATTCGTCTGGTCGTTCCAGCGCTGACAGAAGAAAGAAGAAAAGATATTGCCAAGCAAGTAGGAAAAGAATCTGAAAATGCTAAGGTATCTGTTCGTAACATTCGTCGCGATGCAATCGATTCTCTTAAAAAAGCAGAAAAAGATGGCGATCTGACTAAAGATGATCTTCATAATTATGAAGAAGAAGTTCAGAAACTGACTAATGCAAGTGTTAAAGCGATAGACAAGCTATCAGAAGAAAAAGAAAAAGAAATACTCGAAGGATAAAAATAAGGAGAGTAGCTTGAGGAACTCAAAGGGTCGTGTAAAAATAAACCTTTGAATTCAGAGCTGACTCTCCTTTTCTTCATTTAATTATAATTTACTGATAATGTATTTGTTTACCAGTTTTGTAACCACTGATGTCACTACAATGCTAATAAAATATTTTCTCATACGTCTCATAGGAGGACCTCCTTAACATTAAATTAACACCTATGTGTTAGCTTATTATTAGTATATCAAAAGATTCTACATACTAAAAACAGAACGTTTTATAATAACTGTCATGTGTATTCTAATTTATATGGTAATTATGATTGATTTTTACTACAATAGAAGAGATGTATACTGATTTCTAGGAGGGTATGGTGTATCTGACACCGATCGTTATGGTTGAAAACGAAGAAATTAAGATACCCGCCCATGTCGCTATGATTATGGATGGCAATGGGCGCTGGGCTGAACAAAAAGGAAAAGCTAGAAAATATGGACATGAAGAAGGCATGGAGGCTGTTAGAAGAGTAACAATGAGAGCAAGCGAACGTGGAGTCAAAGTCTTGACCTTGTATGCTTTTTCTACAGAAAATTGGAAAAGACCCCCAAAGGAAGTGCATTTTTTAATGCAGTTGCCTATTCGTTTCTTTGATCGGTTTGTACCTGAATTACAGGAAAAGAATGTAAAGGTAAACATGATCGGTTTTGATGAGAAGGTCCCTTCCTCTACAAAAAAAGCCATTCAAAATGCAATGGAGGATACTAAAGATAACACAGGCATGATCCTTAATTTCGCGTTTAATTATGGAAGTCGTGCAGAAATCGTTAAAGC
Source organism: Alkalibacterium sp. (assembly GCA_020832185.1). Lineage (GTDB taxonomy): Bacteria > Bacillota > Bacilli > Lactobacillales > Carnobacteriaceae_A > Alkalibacterium. Next base: position 80,447 of record JAFIFE010000014.1, on the reverse strand, counting down.
CACACAGTCACTCTGTCAGAAAGCGATTGATGGAGAAATTAAAGTCAATGACATCAATGAGAAAGCAATCGAAGAACACCTCTTTACAGAATCGATCTCACCGTATCAGGATGTGGATCTCTTAGTGCGCAGCAGTGGGGAACAACGATTGAGTAACTTTCTACTCTGGCAAAACGCATATAGTGAGTTTTACTTTTCAGATTTACTTTGGCCCGACTTTAATGGAGATGTTCTGGACGAAGCACTATTAAGTTATAAGAATAGACAGCGTAGATATGGAGCTGTCTAAATTTTAGGAAAGCCGAGGAAATAGAATGTTAAAAAGAGTTGCAACTGCAGTTATAGCCCTGATCCTGTTTATACCCATCCTATTTATTGGAGGATGGCCTCTGCTTATATTAATGGGAGTCCTTGCGTTATTAGGGCAAATCGAATTCATACAGATGAATAAACTGGGCCTCTACTCTTTTCCGGCACTCCTATCAGGGCTCGCTGTGTTTAGTATGGTTCTCAGCCCGATTCTGGCTCCACTTATTGAAAGCAACATCATGCTCAAAATAGTCAGTTTACTGGCAGTCAGCTTGCTGATTTACTCGGTTAAATACCCGGATTTTAAAGTGACTCAGTTGAGCTCTATTGTCTTGATGACAGTTTATATAGGCGTTGCATTTTACTCATTTGCAGCCCTTAGAGTATATAGTCTGACTTTTCTGATGCTGGTTCTGCTGGTCATCTGGTCGACAGACTCCGGCGCATATCTTATAGGCAGAAAAATAGGGAAAACAAAGTTGGCTCCTAAGATTTCGCCGAATAAGACAATTGAAGGATCTATTGGCGGCACAGTGGTTTCAACTGTAATCAGTGCTGTTTACTTGATTTATTTTCCGTTATTTGAATCATACCTTCTCTCCCTTTTATTTATGGTCGTGATTTCAATCGCCGGACAAATAGGAGATTTAGTTGAATCTAAAATTAAGAGAGAGTACAATGTAAAGGATTCAGGGAATTTACTCCCGGGTCATGGAGGAATATTAGATCGGTTTGACAGTTTATTACTGGTATTGAATCTATTATTTATTATTGGATTATTATGATTTTTAAAGGAGCGCACCTATGATTCAGACTATTCTGGCTTTTGCACTAGTATTTGGAATTATTGTGATTATTCATGAATTTGGGCATTTTTATTTCGCAAAACGAGCGGGCATTCTGGTCCGAGAATTTGCGATAGGATTTGGTCCCAAAATCTTTCATCATCGTAAAGGTGAAACGACGTATACGATCAGACTGCTTCCTGTCGGAGGGTATGTTCGAATGGCAGGGTATGAAGAAGAAGCGGATATCAGACCTGGAATGTCTGTGCAGCTTAGTTTGGATGAAAATGACGCTGTTGAAAAAATAGACTTGCAGTCACATGACGATTCACTTGAAACTGTTCCGATGGAAGTCACGTCGTTTAATTTTGATGACGATTTATTTATTGCAGGCCGAGTGGGGTTTGATAATGAGGAAAAAGTTTATAGCGTGAAACGTGATGCTCTTTTAGTCGAAAAGGACGGGACGCTATTACAAATCGCCCCGAAAGACAGACAGTTCCAAAGTGCCTCTCTAGGAAACCGCATGATGACGAACTTTGCAGGACCTATGAACAACTTTATTTTAGCTATAGTGGCCTTTACTTTATTAGCTTTCCTTCAAGGTGGCGTACCCAGTCAAGACCCTTTGATCGGCCTTGTTGAAGAGGGATCTCCTGCTGATCAAGCAGGTTTGGAGGAAGGGGACAGGATTACTGCAATCAATGATGAGCCTGTCGATTCCTGGAATCAAATGGTTGGAATGATTCAGGAAAACCCGAATGAAGAAATGACTTTCGAGATTGAAAAAGAAACGGGTCAATCTATAGAAGAAGTGATTCAACCGGAAGTGTTCGATGCTGAAGGGGAAGAGATTGGAAGAATTGGTGTTCAAGCTTATATTGACGAAAGTCTTACCTCTAAGCTCACTTATGGCTTTACAGAGACATTATTCATTATCACTCAGATATTCACACTGCTCGGATCATTCTTTACGGGTGGATTTAGTGTGAACCAGCTGGGGGGACCCGTTGCGATTTATGCAACAACAGAAGCAGTTGTTCAAGCAGGGGTATTCGGCCTGATCAGCTGGATCGGATTTTTAAGTGTCAATCTTGGAATCATGAACTTATTACCCATTCCGGCGCTTGACGGAGGAAAATTATTACTCAATATCATAGAAGGTATTCGTAAAAAGCCGATCAGTCAAGAAAAAGAGGGCTACATTACATTAATAGGGGTTCTGTTCCTTTTAATTTTGATGCTTCTCGTCACATGGAATGATATACAGACATTCTTTTTAAATTAATCATCAAAGGAGACAACAGACGTAATGAAACAATCAAAATTATTCGCACCTACTTTAAGAGATGTACCGGCTGATGCTGAGGTTATTAGTCATCAGTTGCTTTTAAGAGCAGGTTATATCAGACAGATTTCATCAGGGGTATATAGTTACCTTCCATTAGCCAATCGAGTGATGGAAAAAGTGAAAACAATTATCCGAGAAGAACTGGATGCAATCGACGGATCAGAAATGCTATTACCGGCTTTACTGCCTGCAGATTTATGGAAAGAATCAGGACGTTATGAAACATATGGTGATGACCTGATTAAATTAAAAGACAGACACGAGCGTGACTTTATTTTAGGACCGACTCATGAGGAAACATTTGCTAAACTCATCAGTGAAGAAATCAAGTCCTACAAAAAACTCCCTCTTCTTTTGTATCAATTTCAGACAAAGTACCGCGATGAGAAGCGTCCTCGTTTTGGACTGATGCGTGGAAGAGAGTTTATCATGAAAGATGCCTATACGTTCCATGACAGCTACGACAGTCTGGATGAGTCTTATAATCTGATCGCCCAGGCCTATACGAATGCCTTTGAACGATGCGGCCTGAATTTCAGATCGATCATTGGAGATGCCGGAGCCATGGGAGGCAAAGATTCCGTTGAATTTATGGCTCTAGCTGATTCGGGAGAAGATACTGTTGTGTATTCTGACAGCAGCGAGTATGCTGCCAATCTGGAAATGGCGACAAGCGCGTATAAAAAATCACCTAAAACCGATGTTCAACTGGACATGAAAGAAGTCGATACGCCGGATACTAAAACAATTCAGGCGGTATCAGAATTTCTGGATATACCTAAACCTCAGATTCTGAAGAGTGTTTTGTACATCGCTGATCAGGAAACACCTGTCTTGGCAATTGTTCGGGGTAATCAGGAAGTGAATGATGTGAAACTGCGTATTGCACTTGGTGCTGAGGACGTTGTTCCTGCTGAAGAAGATCAGATCGCATCTTTGTTTGAATCGATTCCGGGCTATGTTGGCCCAGTGAATCTGACGGATAAAGTTAAGGTCATTGCAGATCTTCATGTTCAAGATGTTGTGAATGGTGTGACCGGCGCAAACAGCGAAGGAAAACACCTGATTAATGTCAATCCGGACAGAGATTTTACTGTTGAAGCATACGCAGATATCAGAACAGTTAAAGAAGGAGACCCTTCACCGGATGGAAAAGGAAGCCTGACGTTTACTAAAGGGATCGAAATTGGACATATTTTCAAACTTGGAACCCGTTATAGTGATGCGATGAACGCTACAGTACTTGATAACAATGGCAGACAGACATCGGTTATTATGGGAAGTTATGGGATCGGAGTCAGCCGTCTGCTGTCAGCAATTGCTGAACAGTATGCTGATGAAAAAGGACTAGTCTGGCCTAAATCAGTCGCCCCTTTTGATCTCCATATTATCCCTGTTCAGATGAAAAATGACGAACAGAAGGAACTTGGATTCCGTTTGTATGAAGATTTCAAACAAAAAGGATACTCGGTTCTTATTGATGACAGATTAGAACGTCCTGGGGTCAAATTCACAGATGCTGAATTGATTGGCATACCAGTCCAATTAACTGTAGGTAAAAAAGCAGCAGACGGGATTGTAGAAGTCACAATTCGCAAAACAGGAGAAATGGTTGAAGCAAGATTGGATGAAGTGATCCAGACTATCGATATCCTAATGGCTAATCAAAAATAATTGAATGATATAAATAGAAAACTGAGGCATTTACTGTCTCAGTTTTCTATTCTATAATCGTATAAAGAGTGAATGTAGAAAGAAGGATTTTCTGTGAGTTTAAACAAAGCTGAACTGTTTCAAACACTGATAAAACAAACGAAGATCGAAATGGCCGATGAGGATAAAGAGTGGATACATAAGGGAGAAGTAGAATCGGTCACCGTTTATAAGCATGAAAAAAAATGGGAGATCAGACTGACGTTTCCAAACATTTTGCCTTACCGACTGTATCTTTCTCTTACAAATGAAATCAGACAGTCTTTTCATGCCATTTGTGCGGTCGATATCATCATTCAGACGACAGAACCAGCGGTCACTGATGATAAAGTCAAAGAATACTGGAATGCGGCATGTAAAGCGAGTGGTGTAGACTCGCCTATCTGTAATCAGGTTTTAGCCTCTAGTTTCCCTGTATTAAGAGAGAATAAATGGGTGTTTATCATTGATCAGGAACTTGTTTTTGAAAAATATGATAAAGAATTTCTGCCACAGATCAGTAAAGCCTACCAGTCTTTTGGTTTTCCTAAAGAATTTATGATTAAAGCAGTTGTTGATGCTCAGGCAAGTAAAGATAAAGTGAAAGAGTTTCAGCTGAAAAAAGAAGAAAATGATGAACTGCTGGCAAAAGAATATACAAAGCTTGTGGACTCTGCTGAAAAGAAAAAAGCACAGGCCAAACAAGAAGGACATAATGGACCTATCAAACTAGGTAGAGCCATTCCTGCTAACGAAGAAATCACTCAGATGATCAATGTAGTGGAAGAAGAAAGACGGATAACGCTAGAAGGCTATGTGTTTGACTGCGAAGTGAGAGAACTTAGATCAGGACGAAAGTTACTGCTCTTGAAAATAACCGATTACTCTTCATCCTTCACCTGTAAACGATTTTCGAATAATGAACAGGATGAAAATCTATTTGAAGCAATCAAACCTGGAATGTGGGTAAAAGTTCGAGGAAGTATCCAGGAAGACACGTTCATGAGAGATTTAGTCATGAATGTCCAGGATATTGCACAGACTTTTCATGATGTAAGAGAAGACAATTATTCAGACGGTCAAAAACGAATCGAATTACACGCCCATACTAACATGAGTCAGATGGATGCTATTTCAAGTGCCTCTAAACTGGTGGAACAGGCAGCTAAATGGGGACATAAAGCAATAGCCATTACCGACCACGGGGTGGGGCAGTCTTTCCCAGAAGCGCATTCTGCCGGAAAAGACAATGGAATAAAAGTGATTTACGGTCTGGAGGCGAACCTCGTCGATGATGGGGTACCCATTGCCTATAATGAAGCTCGCTTGAATCTAAATGAAGCCACCTATGTTGTATTCGACGTGGAGACCACAGGTTTATCTGCTATTTATGATAACATCATTGAATTGGCAGGCGTCAAGATGCACAAAGGGAATGTGATCGAGGAGTTTCAGGAATTTATTGATCCTGGACACAAATTATCTGATACCACAGTTCAGTTAACTGGAATCACTGATGATATGGTTAGAGGATCAAAGACCGAAAAAGAAGTGCTGGAAATGTTCAGAGCTTTCTGCGGAGACACTATACTGGTTGCGCATAACGCGTCATTTGATATGGGCTTCCTCAATACAGCCTATAAGAAACATGGGATGCCACTATCAGATTCGCCAGTCATCGACACGCTGGAGTTTTCACGTTTCGTTAATCCAACGTTCAAAAGTCACCGCCTCAATACGTTGGCCAAGCGATTTAAAGTCAACCTGGAACAGCACCACAGAGCTATTTATGATGCACAGACAACGGGAAACCTTCTTTGGATTTTTGTAAAAAAAGCGCAGGATGAACATGATGTGCATTACCATGATGAACTGAATAACTTCATGGGAGAAGGGGACGCCTACAAACGGTCAAGACCAAGTCACGTGACGCTATGGGCCAGTTCACAGTCAGGCCTTAAGAATCTTTTCAAAATCATATCCGGTTCTCTGATCGACTACTTTTACCGTGTGCCTAGATTACCCAGATCGGTCCTTGAAAAACACCGTGAAGGAATCATTATCGGTTCCGGCTGTTCCAAAGGGGAAGTCTTTGAAGCGATGATGCAAAAAGGGTATGAAGAAGCGAAGAAAAAAGCTGACTATTATGACTACCTGGAAATTATGCCTAAAGAAGTGTACAGTGATTTGATCGATAGAGAACTGATACGTAATGAGTCTGATCTCGAGGATATTATCAAGAACATCATGACTCTTGGAGAAGAACTAGGGAAACCAGTCATTGCGACGGGGAATGTTCACTACCTTCAGCCGGAGGACTCGGTTTACCGTGATATTCTCCTTGAAACTCAGAATTCTCATTTTTCATCAGGTTCAACAAATCCTTCTGTTCACTTTAGAACGACTGATGAAATGCTCAGCTCATTCGCCTTCCTGGGAGAAGAAAAAGCAAAAGAAATCGTTATTGAGAATCCGCATAAGTTGAATGATCAGATCGATGATGACATTACGCCAGTTAAAAAAGAACTGTACACACCTAAAATGGAAGGTGCTGAAGAAGAAGTCAGACAGATGAGTTATGATAAAGCGCACAGTCTTTATGGCAACCCATTACCTGAGATAATCGAAGCACGTCTTGAAAAAGAGTTGGACAGTATCATTGGGAATGGATTCTCGGTAATTTATCTGATTTCACAGAAACTGGTTCATAAAAGTATAGAGGACGGCTATCTGGTTGGGTCAAGGGGATCTGTCGGGTCAAGTTTCGTAGCCACTATGACCGGGATCACTGAAGTTAATCCTATGCCGCCGCATTACCGCTGTAATGGCTGTCAGTATTCAGAATTTTTCACAAGTGGAGAAGTCGGATCAGGCTTTGATCTTCCTGAGAAAGCATGCCCTAACTGCAGCTCGGACCTTTATAGAGATGGTCAGGACATTCCTTTTGAAACTTTCCTGGGGTTCAAGGGAGATAAGGTACCAGATATCGATTTAAACTTCTCCGGGGAATATCAGGCAACAGCCCACCATTATACAAAAGAATTATTTGGTGAAGAGTATGTATATAGAGCAGGAACGATCGGAACCATTGCGGACCGTACTGCATTTGGATATGTTAAAGGGTACGAACGCGATCATCAGCTGCATTACCGGTCAGCTGAGATCGACCGATTATCAAAAGGATTGACAGGGGTCAAACGTTCGACTGGCCAGCACCCGGGAGGAATCATCGTTATACCGGACTATATGGATGTCTATGACTTTAGTCCAATCCAGTTTCCGGCTGATGATAAAGAGTCTAAATGGAAAACAACTCACTTTGACTTCCATTCTATTCATGATAATGTACTGAAACTGGATATTCTTGGACACGATGATCCGACGATGATTCGAATGCTTCAGGATCTGTCAGGTATCAATCCGCTGGATATTCCAGCAAACGACCCAGATGTTATGAAGTTGTTCAGTGGGACAGATGTATTAGGAGTGACAGAAGAACAGATTTTCTCCAAGACAGGGACACTGGGGGTGCCGGAATTCGGGACACGTTTTGTACGGCAGATGCTGGAACAGACGAATCCGACAACCTTTGCAGAATTGCTGCAGATATCGGGACTATCTCACGGAACGGATGTATGGCTTGGAAATGCAGAAGAGCTGATCCGTCTCCACAATATTCCGCTGGCAGAAGTAATCGGGTGTCGTGATGACATCATGGTTTATTTACAGCACCAGGGACTGGAAGATGATATCGCCTTTAAAATTATGGAGCACGTAAGAAAAGGACGAGGCATACCAGACGACTGGCAGGCCGCTATGCGTGAAGAGGATGTGCCTGAATGGTATATCGATTCATGTTTGAAAATCAAGTACATGTTCCCTAAAGCCCACGCTGCTGCTTACGTACTGATGGCTTTAAGAGTTGCTTACTTCAAGGTTCACTATCCACTGTTTTACTATGCTGCCTATTTCTCGATCAGAGCAAGTGATTTTGATCTTGAAGCGATGTGTCAGGGGAAAGACGTGATTAAAGCACGTATGAAGGAAATTACGGATAAGGGCATGGACGCAACAACCAAAGATAAAAATATGCTCACTGTGCTTGAATTAGCCAACGAAATGGTCGAGCGGGGATTTGAGTTCAAAATGGTCGACCTGGACAAATCTCACGCTACTGATTTTACGATTGAAGACAATGCCTTGATTGCTCCATTCAGAGCTGTTCCATCTCTTGGTGGCAGTGTAGCAAGTGCGATTGTTGAAGCTCGTGAAGATGAGCCGTTTTTATCGAAAGAAGACTTGTCCAGAAGAGGGAAAGTATCCAAAACAGTTATGGAATATTTGGAGACAAATCAGGCTTTGAAAGATTTACCTGACGAGAATCAGCTCTCTTTATTCGACATCTGATACAGGCCGCTTAAAGTTGCCTTGGTATTGTATGTATGGTACACTAGTAGACGAATCGAGCGAGATAGACCGTGTAAAGAGTGAGCGAATCCGCTCACTCTTTTTCACAGCCTTGACGAATGCTGCGAAAAGTCGTACTCATTTGAGAGGAGAGTGACCTGTTTGAGCATAATAGACAAAGTAAGAGTACTATCAGAACCTATAGCAGAAGATTTAGGTTATGAGTTAGTTGATGTAGAATATGTTAAAGAAGGCAAGAACTGGTTTTTAAGGTTATACATCGATAAAGATGAAGGAATAGATTTGGATGATTGTGCCGTCTTTAGTGAAAAAGTAGGCGAAAAACTGGATTCGATCGAACCTGATCCGATTCCGTATGCCTATTATCTGGAGGTATCTTCTCCAGGTGCTGAGCGACCTATAAAAACCGATGAAGACTTTAATAAAGCTGTCGGCAAGTATATATATGTAGGATTAAATGGCGAGTTCGAAGGATTTGATGCCTATGAAGGGCATCTGAAAGCGTTCGATGGGGACAAGCTGGTATTAGAAGTGAAAATTAAAACACGTACCAAAGAAATTGACATACCTAAAACGAATGTAACTAAAGCAAGATATGCTATTGAGTTTTAATTTTAGGTATACTGAAAAATTGAATAAAGGGGTTTAAACATGAGTAAAGAATTGGCCGCTGCTCTTGAAACACTAGAAAAAGAAAAAGGCATCTCTAAAGAAATCGTTATCGAAGCACTTGAAGCAGCATTAGTTTCTGCCTACAAACGTAACTACGGAACATCACAAAATGTTGAAGTGCTTTTTGATGAAGATAAAGGAACGATCACGGTTAATCAGGTTAAAGAAGTAGTTGAAGACGTCTATGACTCTCAGCTGGAAGTCAGCCTGGATGAAGCAAGAGAAAAAAATAGAGCTTATGAAGTCGGCGATAAAATCAAATATGAAGTTACACCGAAGAACTTTGGTCGTATAGCCGCTCAGACTGCTAAACAAGTGATCATGCAGCGTATGCGTGAAGCAGAACGCTCTATCATATACAATGAGTATATTGCTTATGAAGATGACTTGATGACAGGAACCGTAGAACGTCAGGACAGTAAATTCATCTATATCAATCTTGGTAAAGTTGAAGCAGTGCTGTCCAAGCGTGATCAGATCGAGAATGAAACCTATTCTACTCATGACCGTATCAAAGTATACGTGAGTAATGTAGAAAACTCGACTAAAGGCCCACAAGTGTTCGTCAGCCGTACACATCCTAACTTGATCAAACGATTGTTTGAACAGGAAGTTCCTGAGATTTATGATGGCATCGTTGAAATCATTTCTATTGCAAGAGAAGCGGGCGACCGTTCTAAAATTGCTGTTGCATCCAGAGATGAGAATGTGGATCCCGTTGGAACGTGTGTCGGACCAAGAGGAGCACGAGTTCAAGCTATCGTTAATGAACTGAACGGTGAAAATATGGATATTGTCGAATGGGATAAAGATCCGGCCGTCTATATTAAAAACGCATTGAATCCAGCTCAGGTACTGGAAGTCCAATTCGATAAAGATCAGCATTCTTGTGTGATCGTTGTTCCGGATTACCAGCTCTCATTAGCTATCGGGAAAAGAGGACAAAATGTCCGCTTAGCCGCTAAGCTAACTGGATTTAAAATCGATATCAAGTCTGAATCTGATATGGAATCAATGCAACAGGAAGCGGAAGAGTTGAAAGACGATTCTTTCTTTGATGCCTTGAGCCAAGATGATGAGTCAGCTGTAAAGGAAGTAGAACTGCTGTCAGATGACGAATTGCTCTTCTCTGATAAGGACGATGAATCAGTTGAAGAATTAAATGCAGAAAAAGTTTCAGATGCTGATGATTCAACTGTACTTGCGGAAGAAGTCAGTGATCTAGACGATCAGCCAGGAGAACCTGTTTTTGAAACAGATTTCCAGGGTGGGGAACTAGACCCGAATGATGCAGAAGATCTGATCGAATTTGCAGAAGCTAGAGATGGTCATGATGAGGAAGAGGGTTCAGAAGCATCAATTGATGAAGTTGAAGAGGCTACCTTCCCAGAAGATGACAGTGATGAAGACTAAAGTAAACTTAAGGTGGGGAATTATGCAGAATCGAAAAGTTCCAATGAGAAAATGCATAGCTTCTAATGAAATGAAGCCTAAAAAAGAGATGGTACGCATTGTCCGCAGTAAGGAAGGCGTTGTCTCAATCGATCCTACTGGTAAGAAAAACGGTAGAGGTGCTTATATATCTTTAGACAGTGAGTTAGTAAAAAAAGCAAAAGAAAAGCAGTTGATCAGTCAAGCATTGAATGCAAAAGTAGATGATGTCTTCTATGATGAATTGATTGAATACATTGATTACAGACAGGCACGAATGGAAATTGAAAATGAGCAATAAACAACGCGCTTTGAATCTGATAGGCCTCTCGCAAAGAGCCAATCAGCTAATATCTGGAGAATCGTTAGTGCTTCAAGCTGTTAGATCAAATAAGGCAAAATTAGTTATTGTTGCGTCAGATGCAAGTGAGAATACAAGAAAGCAATTTTTGAATAAGTGTGAGTATTACAACGTGCCTGTTGTAACGACTTTTTCCAGAGAAGAAGTCTCCCACGCTTTAGGGAAGGAACGAACAGTATGCGCCCTTTTAGATAAAGGCTTTGTGCATTCCCTTCAAAAGTTGCTGTAAAATGAATGGGAAGGTGATTAAATGGGCAAAAAGAGAGTCTATGAATTCGCGAAGGAAAATGATGTAGCCAGTAAAAAGGTTTTAGAAACAGCTAAAGGGTTAGGGATTGATTACAGTAGCCATATGTCAACAATGCATGATGGAGATATAGACAAGCTGAAAAAAGCTATGCAGGCTCCTGCAAAATCTCAACCGAAAACTGAAGCACCACAATCTAAACCTAATGCAGCTGCTGATCATAAAAACAGCAGTCAGCAACCTAAGCAAGCTGCACACGCGAATCAGAAATCAGGAAACAATCAGGACCGCAGACAAACACCTAATCAAAAACAGGATAACAGACCGAAACCTGCGCATAAGCAACAAGCAAGTCAAGGGAATAAATCAGCACAACCTAATAACCAGACAAACCAAAAATCTAATAGTAGTAAAGGACAATCCAATATAAATAAGACTAATTCGAAACCAGCGTCTCAACCGAAGAAAAATACAGCTAAACAGGCTCCTGCCGCTCAGACTAATGCTACGCCAAAGCGTACAACTGACGAGAAACAAAAGCAGCAGTTTGAAAACAAGAAGAAGCGTAACTCAAGACAGCACAGAGGGATTCATGGCGGACCATCTGGAAGAAAACGTAGAGGGAAAAAGCAGCAGTCTGCTCCTGTTTCTCAAACACCACGTAAGCACAGAGAATTACCAGAGGTTCTTGAATACACTGACGGCATGACAATTGTCGAGCTATCTAAGAAAATTTACCGCGAACCAGCTGAAATTGTAAAAAAATTATTCATGATGGGTGTAATGGCTACACAGAATCAGTCGCTGGATAAAGAAACGATTGAACTTTTGGCAGCTGAGTATGGCATGGACACTGAAGAAAAAGTACAAGTCGATTTAACTGATTTCGATACATTCTTCGAAGAAGAGCCCAATGAAGATAACCTTGTGACGCGTCCTCCTACAGTTACGATCATGGGACATGTCGATCATGGGAAAACAACCTTGCTTGACTCATTACGTGAAACGAATGTAACAGAAGGCGAAGCAGGCGGAATCACTCAGCATATCGGTGCTTATCAGGTCGAAGAACAGGGTAAACTGATTACGTTCCTTGATACACCTGGACACGCCGCGTTTACTACTATGCGTGCTCGTGGAGCAGACATCACGGATATCGCGATTATCGTCGTTGCTGCAGATGATGGGGTTATGCCTCAGACTATTGAAGCAATCAACCATGCTAAAGCAGCGGGTGTACCGATCATCGTAGCAGTAAATAAAGTAGACAAGCCTGGAGCAAATCCTGACCGCGTGATGCAGGAACTGACTGAATATGAACTCGTACCAGAAGACTGGGGCGGCGACACGATTTTTGTTAAAATCTCAGCGTTGTTCAACCAGAACCTTGATGAATTACTGGAAATGATTCTTTTAGTTGCTGAAGTGGAAGAACTGAAAGCTGATCCTAAGCGTTTAGCAATAGGAACAGTTATTGAAGCACGTCTGGATAAATCTAAAGGGCCTATTGCCACTTTACTTGTTCAGCAGGGAACTCTTCACCAAGGTGAACCTATTGTAATAGGGAATGCTTTTGGACGTGTCAGAACCATGACTAATGATAAAGGCCGTCGAGTGAAAAGTGCAGGACCTTCAGCACCAGTTGAAGTTACTGGACTGAACGAAACACCTCAAGCAGGTGACCGTTTCGTCGTCTTTGAAGATGAAAAAACAGCAAGACAAGTAGGAGAAGCCCGCGCAGCAGCTGCAACCGATGCTCAACGTGCGACAACGAATAAAGTGACGTTAGAAAACTTATTCGATAGCTTAGAAGAAGGCGAACTGAAATCAGTTAACGTGATCGTAAAAGCAGATGTACAAGGATCTGTTGAAGCACTAGCTGCCAGCTTGGAGAAAATCGAAGTAGAAGGCGCTAAAGTCAACATCATCCACACAGGTGTTGGAGCGATAAACGAAAGTGATATCACATTAGCTTCTGCAAGTTCAGCTATTGTCATTGGATTTAACGTTCGTCCGACTATTCAGGCAAAAGAGAGTGCAGATAGAGAAGAAGTCGATATCCGCACGCACCGTGTTATATATAATGCCATCGATGAAATCGAAGCAGCAATGACGGGTATGCTCGATCCTGAATTCGAAGAAAAAGTAACTGGACAAGTTCAAGTAAGAGAAACTTACGCTGTGTCTAAAGTTGGAACGATTGCAGGATGTTTCGTTACTGATGGAGTCATCAGACGCAGCAGCTCAATCAGACTAGTGAGAAATGGTGTAGTTATATTCGAAGGTGAACTGTCAAGTCTTAAACGATTTAAAGATGACGCTAAAGAAGTTAAAAAAGGCTTTGAATGTGGACTGACTATCGAAGGGTACAACGATATCAAAATCGATGATGTTATTGAAGCATATGAAATGGTCGAAATCAAAAAATAAATCACTAATTTTAGTTCATTGAATTAATGAACACAAAGGATAGGTGAAAAGTATGCCGAAATATAGAGTAGGTAGAGTATCTCAGGAAATTCAAAAAGAAGTAACTGATATTTTACGTAAACGAGTAAGAGATCCAAGAGTTGACGGAGTAACAGTCACTGGAGTTGATGTAACTGGCGATTTACAGCAGGCGACCATTTTTTACAGCACACTCTCTGATGGAGAAAATGATGTAAAAAATACTCAAGAGGGATTAGATAAAGCGACTGGTCTGGTACGTAAAGAACTAGGCAGCAGACTGACCCTTCACAAAACTCCGGAACTGAAATTTACAAGAGATGAATCGATTGCTTACGGAAGCAAGATCGACTCACTCCTCAATCAAATAAAACAAGAGCATGAGGAATAAAGTTCTCTAACAAAATAGTTGAGTAACTAAGCAAAAAAAGAGGAGAATCTTTGTTAATAGACATAGATTCTCTTTTCTTTTGGTTAAATAAGCTGTCTCAAAAGAGGAGGATACTATGGAAGGTTTGCTACCTGTCTGGAAAGAAATAGGCATGACAAGTCATGATGTCGTTTACAAATTAAGAAAGATTTTAAAAACAAAAAAAATTGGCCACTCGGGGACGCTGGATCCGGATGTAGATGGGGTTCTTCCAGTAGCAATTGGCAAAGCCACTAAAACAATCGAATATATGATGGATTCTGAAAAAGTGTACACTGGAGAAATCACATTAGGATTTTCTACTACAACTGAGGATCGTTCTGGAGAGATTGTGGAACGGAAACCAGTGATGGAACCTGTCTCAGAGGGAGAAGTCGATAGCGTACTGCAAACGTTTGTGGGAGACATTCATCAGACACCCCCCATGTACTCGGCTGTAAAAGTAAACGGGAAACGACTGTATGAATATGCACGAGAAGGAAAAGAAGTGGAACGGCCTTCAAGAATTGCAAGTGTCTATCAGTTCAAGCGTACATCTTCAGTGATTTTCAATGAGGAAGAGCAGACAATCACCTTTTCATTTGAAGTACATTGTGGGAAAGGAACGTATGTCAGGACGCTGGCTGTTGATGTAGGGAAATCATTAGGATACCCTTCTCACATGTCTCAATTGACCAGAGAATCAAGTGGAGGATTTACGAGGGAGCAAGCTTACACACTGGAAGAAATTAAGATGTTGATGGATGCTGAGAAAATTGACAACGCCTTATTTCCTCTTGAAGCAGCTCTAAATCATTTACCAAAGTATATATTGACGGAAGACGAATACCGCAATGTGAAAAATGGTGCTCGCCTCGACAGGCAGCAGTACTTAACTGGTTCTCAGGATCGACTGGTATTTATGTTCAAGGACAAGGCCGTAGCTATTTACGGTGTTCATCCGACTAAAGATCAAGTCATCAAACCCATTAAAGTTCTACGGAACGAATTGTAGGTGCAGCAATATGGAAATTATTAAAATACATCACCCATATGACCCAAAAGAGATTTATCAAAATGATATTGTGCTGGTATTAGGCTTTTTTGATGGTGTTCACAGAGGGCATCAGGCAGTAATCAAAAAAGGCATCCAGCTGGCTAAGGAAAAAAATATGAAATGTGCAGTCATGACTTTCAACAGACACCCGGCGTTTGTCTATAGAAATTTCGATCCTGACAATCTGAACTACCTGACTCCGCTGGACCGAAAAGAAGAAATCATGAGTCATCTGGGAGTCGATATTCTTTACGAAGTCGCGTTTACATCTAAGTTTGGGGCACTTTCGCCGCAGACATTTGTGAACGAGTACATTGTGAACTGGCATGCCAAAGTCGTCGTTGCTGGTTTTGATTATACTTATGGGAAAGCGCATGTTGCAAACATGGACACATTACATTCCTATGCAAAAGGCCGTTTTGACATAGTTAAAGTCAACAAGAAGACAGACGAAAAAGATAAAATCAGTTCAACACGTATCAGAAGATATATTAGTGAGGCGAAAATCGACCAGGCGAATGAATTATTAGGGTATATATATGAAACAAGCGGCTTTGTTATTCATGGCGATGCAAGGGGAAGAGACCTGGGGTACCCGACTGCTAACATTTACCCTCACCCATATGTGATGGTGCCTAAGAGAGGCGTATACGCCGTTAAAATGCATGTTAACAATGAGTGGCATGATGGAATGGCCTCAATAGGCTATAATCCAACATTTGGTCATCGTCCTAACTATTCTATCGAAGTCCATCTGTTTGATTTCAGTGAAGAAATTTATGGAGAAGATGTTCAGGTGAAGTGGGTAGACTACTTGAGGGATGAAATCAAGTTCAACTCAGTGGATGAATTGATTGAACGTCTGGATCAGGATCAGATAGAAGCAAAAGAAAGTTTAGCAAAGGTCAAAATAAATCAGATTTAATTGTTGACAGAACTGACTCTATTTGATAAATTATAAATGTGTTAGCACTCGAGTGTTTCGAGTGCTAATTTAATGAATGAAACGAGATTGTGGTGAGAATTAATTTAGTGTTGTAACTGTCAGTAGTCTCTAAAGGTGCCAAGGAGTGATGCACATGTTAACAAAGAGACAGATTAGTATTCTTGATGCGTTAATTCGGTTGTATACATCTACTGGTCAGCCTATCGGGTCTAAAACGATTATGAATGAATTAGATGTAGATGCCAGTTCGGCAACGATTAGAAATGAAATGAGTTTTCTGGAAAAGCTGGGCTTTATTCAAAAAACACATTCATCTTCCGGACGTGTGCCGTCATTAAAAGGCTACCGCTTTTATATCGATCATTTAGTCAAACCTCAGCAAGTAGCTCAGGATAAGATGCAAGTCATCAATGACGTCCTAGGGAATCATGTCAAGCAGATGGACGATATCATGCATCAGTCAGCTCAGCTTCTATCTGATTTGACGAACTATACTGCAATAGTATTGGGACCCAAAGCAGAGTCCAGTCGATTAACTGGTTTTAGATTGCTGGCTTTGAATGATAATCATGTGATGGCCATTATTCAGACAGACAGAGGGACGATTGAAAATAAAGTGTTCCGACTGCCCAAGTCGATCAACGAATCCGACTTGACTAAAGTGGCCAATATTTTCAATCATCACTTAGTGGGGCTTCCATTAAATGAAGTTGCACGAAAACTTCAGAGGGATATCCCGCTATTGATCAGAAAGTATGTCTCGAATGCAATGGACATGTTTTTAACCCTAGAATCCGCTTTGAATTCCTCCAGTGAGGACCGGTATCATATCTCTGGTAAAATGAACTTGCTGGATTTCAGTGACAATATGGATAAGCAAAAGTTAAAGTCACTTTATACGCTACTTGAAAATAAAGGGAATTTGGATTTGCTGATCGACCATATGCATCAGGATTTCGAAGTGAAAATCGGTGAGGAAATGAATAATGATTTATTTACTAATTTCAGTTTAGTGACAGCGACTTATAAAGTAAGCGGGCATGGAACTGGTATTCTGGCTGTTTTAGGTCCGACAAGTATGTCTTATGATGAGACATTTGGCGTACTGGATGTATTTAGAAAACAACTGACTCACACATTGTTGAACTACTATTTAGAATAACAAGGAAATGAGGAAGATAAAGTGGATGAAAAAGATGAAAAGGAATTAAAAGATGATTCTCAGGATGTCAGACATTCTGAAAACGAATCAGCTGATGATTCTAAAGACACAGAAACACTGGAATCCACAAGCGAAGAAGTCTCTGAGACCTCTGAACTTGACGAGAAGCAGAACGAACTGAATGAAATGACGGATCGCTATTATCGTCTTCAGGCAGAACTAGCTAATATCCGCAAACGAAATCAAAGGGATAGAGAAGACTTGCAGCGTTACAGCTCTCAGTCTTTAGCAAAAGAACTTCTTCCGGCATTTGACAATATTGAACGGGCATTAACGATTGAAGTGGATACAGAAGCTGGCGAGAACCTTAAAAAGGGGATCGAAATGGTTATGAACTCTTTACTTCAAGCGTTTGAAAAAGAAGGCATTGAAATCATAGATCCATTAGGAAAACCGTTTGATCCTAACTTTCATGAAGCATACACACAAGTGCCCGCCAATGAAGGACAGGAAAGTAATGAAGTTGCTCAAGTTTTTGAAAAAGGATTTAAACTGCACGACCGCGTATTACGCGCAGCAAAAGTTTCAGTAACACTATAAAAAAATTCAGAAAGATAAAGGTGATTTATAATGGGTAAAACAATTGGAATCGACTTAGGTACAACTAACTCAGCAGTCGCAGTACTTGAAGGCGGAGAAGCAAAAATTATTCCTAACAAAGAAGGTAACCGTACAACACCTTCAGTCGTATCATTTAAAAATGGAGAAACACAAGTAGGGGAAGTTGCTAAACGTCAAGCGATCACTAACCCTAACACTGTGATTTCTGTTAAACGACACATGGGTGAAGATTTTAAAGTTGAAGCTGAAGGAAAATCATATTCTCCACAAGAAATCTCAGCTTTCATTTTACAGCACTTGAAAGACTATGCAGAAGACTATTTAGGTGAACCTGTAACTAACGCAGTTATTACAGTTCCAGCTTATTTCAATGACTCACAGCGTCAAGCAACTAAAGATGCCGGTAAAATTGCCGGACTTGAAGTTGACCGTATTGTTAACGAACCAACTGCAGCTTCACTAGCTTATGGGTTAGATAAAGTTGATAGAGACGAAAAAATTCTAGTCTTTGACTTAGGTGGCGGAACGTTCGACGTGTCTATCCTTGAATTAGGAGACGGAGTATTTGAAGTTATGGCTACTTCAGGAGACAACCACTTAGGTGGAGATGACTTTGATGAAAAAATCATTGATTACCTTGTAGCAGAATTCAAGAAAGAAAATGGCGTAGATTTAGCTAAAGATAAAATGGCATTGCAACGTTTGAAAGATGCTGCTGAAAAAGCTAAAAAAGACTTATCTGGTGTATCTTCAACACAAATCAGCCTGCCATTCATCAGTGCTGGCGAATCAGGACCTTTACACTTGGAAATCACTATGACTCGTGCAAAATTTGACGAGATTACAGATGATCTGGTTACTCGTACTAAAAATCCAGTGCGTCAGGCACTGAAAGATGCTGGCGTATCAAAATCTGATATCGACGAAGTGATCTTAGTTGGTGGTTCTACACGTATTCCTGCTGTTGTTGAAGCAGTTAAAGCTGAAACTGGTAAAGAGCCAAACCGTTCTGTTAACCCTGACGAAGTTGTAGCTATGGGAGCAGCGATTCAAGGTGGAGTTATTTCAGGTGAAGTGAAAGATATCGTCTTGCTTGACGTTACACCATTGTCACTAGGTATTGAAACAATGGGTGCTGTATTTACTAAACTGATCGACAGAAACACAACGATTCCTACAAGTAAATCACAAGTCTTCTCAACTGCTGCAGATAATCAGCCAGCTGTAGATGTACACGTGCTTCAAGGTGAGCGCCCAATGGCTAAAGATAACAAAACTCTTGGACGTTTCCAGTTAACGGATATTCCACCAGCACCACGCGGCGTGCCTCAAATCGAAGTAACGTTTGATATTGATAAAAACGGAATCGTTAATGTATCAGCTAAAGATTTAGGAACAAGCAAAGAACAAAAAATTACAATTAAATCATCATCTGGTTTATCTGAAGAAGAAATCGAGCGTATGGTTAAAGAAGCAGAAGAAAACGCTGAAGCAGACAAAAAACGTAAAGAAGAAGTTGAATTACGTAATGAAGCTGACCAGTTAGTCTTCCAAATCGACAAAACACTTAAAGACCTGGAAGGTAAAGTCGATGAAGAAGAAATCAAAAAAGCTGAAGCCGCTCGTGACGAGTTGAAAGCTGCTTTAGAAAATGATGATACTGAAGAAATCAAAACTAAACGTGACGCTTTAAGTGAAATCGTTCAGGAAATGTCAGTTAAATTGTACGAACAGGCTGCTGCTCAGCAAGCAGAAGCTGAAGGTGCACAAGGAGAAGCTGGAACAGACACTGATCCTGCTGATGATGTAGTCGATGCAGATTTTGAAGAAGTAGACGACGAAGAATAATTGAAGTAAGATATGAAGAAGAAAGCACTTATGCATTTAACTCCACAAGTGCTTTCTTTCTTTTTGAACTAATGTAAACAAAACCCCTGTAGCTACAGAATTTCTTCACCGTGTAAGAAATATCTATCCTACAGAGAAGAGTTAGAGTAGCAATGGAGGAATAATATGGCTCAAAAACAAGATTTTTATGATTTACTTGGTGTGTCTAAAGATGCTTCCAAGGAAGAAATAAAAAAAGCTTACCGTAAGCTTTCAAAAAAACATCACCCGGATATAAGTGATGATCCTAATGCTGATGCTAGATTTAAAGAAATTTCTGAAGCCTATGAAGTACTGAGTGATGAACAGAAACGTGCAGCGTATGATCAATACGGACACGCGTCTACTGATCCTAACTTTGGTGCAGGCGGTGGCTTCGGTGGTGGATTTGGCGGAGGCCAAGGCGGATTCGGTGGCAGTGGCTTTGAAGATATCTTTGACCAGTTCTTTGGTGGTGGAGGATCGAGAAGACGCAACCCTAATGCGCCTCGTCAAGGTGAGGATCTGCAGTACGTGATGGATCTGACTTTTGAAGAAGCCATTTTTGGAAAAGAAACGACGATTCGATACAACAGAGAAGAAGAGTGCAGCAACTGTAATGGATCTGGCGCGAAGCCAGGTACTAGCCCTAAAACATGTTCTCAGTGTCACGGAGCAGGTGCAGTAAACGTTGAACGTAATACGCCATTTGGGCGAGTCATGACACAACAGGCATGTCCGACATGTGGAGGATCTGGACAGGAGATCAAAGAGAAATGTTCAGTCTGTCATGGTGCGGGTCATACTAAGAAACAGCATTCTGTTAAAGTGACAGTTCCTGCTGGTGTTGAAGATGGCAATCAGATGCGCGTACAGAATCAGGGGGATGCTGGAGCTAATAGCGGACCTTATGGTGATTTGTATGTCGTCTTTAGAGTGAAACCTTCTGAGTTGTTCGACCGCAGAGGATCAGAGATTTACTTCGAATTACCGATCAACGTTGTTCAGGCGACTTTAGGAGACGAGCTTGAAGTCCCTACCGTTCATGGGAAAGTGAAATTCAAGATTCCTGCTGGAACCCAGCCAGGGACGACTTTCCGATTACGCGGAAAAGGAGCTCCAAGGCTTAGAGGAACCGGAAACGGTGATCAGCACATCAAGGTAAGAGTAGTCGTTCCTGATAAGCTGACTGAAGAACAAGCTAAACATCTAAGAAACTTTGCGCACGCAAGTGAATACGATGATATTGTTGAACAAGGTGACAGTTCGTTTTTTTCGAAAGTAAAAGACGCATTTAAAGATAAAAACAAATAGTTTTATAGGGATTCAACACGTTGTTGATTCCCTTTTTTATGTTTATTTTTATAAGGGTTAGAAAATCGTTGGATTTTCCACATGATTTCAGCTTTCGTGAGCTGTTTGATTGTATTTTCTATTAATAAGGTAATCATTAAAGGGTTTACCCCACTTAAAGGTCACTCATACGGATTTGTATCAATGAGTGCTACACTAAATGAGTATTGTGTAGCAGTCACAATTAAGAGCATAGGCGAGTCATACACAATGGATAGGATAAGGGGTCAGTCAAATAGGATAACCGTTTGAGCAGGCATAATAACTTCGATTGAGTAGTACTGATCCCTTTATTAAATATGAGCCCTACCGTATGTGTGTGTTTGAGTATGACTCAAAAAAAACGACTGGATGAGAACGACTTAAAGAGAAGAATGTGTAGGACTGGAGTAACCATCAACCTGTGACTTGAACATAATCCAACGAAATAGATATCTTTTGGTTAGGACACACTTAGAAAATCATATTCAAGTTAAAAAGTGTCCTTTGAGTATCTATGTGACTATTTTGTTTTCATTTGGTTTTCATAATATCAGGATGTGATTGTACTCTAATCTAATCGTTGGTATAATAAGAAAGAATGTTCTATAGGAATGAGGAAAGTATAGCAATGGATAAAAAACACGCAAGAGATCGTCAGAAGCAGATTCGAAACTTTTCGATTATTGCTCATATCGACCACGGGAAATCGACCCTGGCCGACAGAATTTTACAATTAACACATACAGTAGCCGATCGTGAAATGCAGGAACAGCTTCTTGACTCTATGGACTTAGAAAGAGAACGCGGCATTACGATTAAATTAAATACAGTTGAAGTATTATACAAGGCCAGAGATGGTGAAGAGTACATTTTACACTTGATCGATACTCCGGGACACGTCGATTTCACTTATGAAGTCTCACGTAGTTTAGCTGCCTGTGAAGGAGCAGTACTTGTTGTCGATGCAGCTCAAGGTGTTGAAGCCCAAACCTTAGCTAATGTGTATTTAGCTTTAGACAATGAGCTGGAAATTCTTCCAATCATTAATAAAATTGATTTGCCTGCAGCTGATCCAGAACGTGTTCGTAAAGAAATCGAAGACATTATTGGACTGGATGCGAGTGAAGCCGTCTTATCAAGTGCCAAAACAGGAATTGGTATCGAGGATATTCTAGAACAGATTGTTCAAAAAGTTCCGGCACCTGAAGGCGATATAGATAATCCGCTGAAAGCTTTGATTTTTGATTCAGCATATGATTCCTATCGAGGAGTTGTTTTGAATATTAGAGTAATGGATGGAACCTTAAGAAAAGGGGACACTATTCAGCTGATGAGTA
Source organism: Alkalibacterium sp. (assembly GCA_020832185.1). Lineage (GTDB taxonomy): Bacteria > Bacillota > Bacilli > Lactobacillales > Carnobacteriaceae_A > Alkalibacterium. The sequence goes on along the minus strand of JAFIFE010000014.1, from coordinate 57,990 downwards.
ATGGGAAAACATTTGAAGTCACTGATGTTGGAGTCTTTTCTCCTAAACCAATTTCAAGAGAAGCTTTAATGGTTGGGGATGTAGGGTACGTCACGGCCAACATTAAAACAGTAAAAGATACACAAGTGGGGGATACGCTGACTTTAGCAAATAATCCTACTGAAAAAGCATTACCTGGTTACCGTAAGATGAACCCGATGGTCTTCTGCGGAATGTATCCAACTGATTCAGCACGTTATGAAGACTTACGCGAGGCACTGGAGCGTCTTCAGTTAAATGATGCGGCGTTGCAGTATGAAGCAGAAACGTCTCAGGCTTTAGGCTTTGGGTTCCGTTGTGGCTTCCTTGGCATGCTTCATATGGACGTTATACAGGAAAGACTGGAACGCGAATTCAATCTTGACTTGATTACGACTGCACCATCAGTTATTTATCAAATCAACAAGACTGATGGCGAAATGATCAGAGTCTCAAACCCGGCTGATATGCCTGATCCCTCAGAAATCGAATCGGTTGAAGAGCCTTACGTCAAAGCAACAGTTACTGTACCCAATGATTATGTTGGAGCTGTAATGGATATTACTCAGAAAAAACGTGGCGAGTTCGTTACGATGGAATATTTAGATGACGTGCGAGTGAATGTCGTTTACTTTATTCCTTTATCTGAAATTGTATATGACTTCTTTGATCGCTTGAAATCAAGTACGAAAGGCTATGCCTCACTTGATTATCAGGAAGCTGGATACCGTGTCAGTGAACTGGTTAAAATGGACATTCTGATTCATGGAGACAAAGTCGATGCACTGAGCTTCATCGTGCACAAAGACTTCTCTTATGGACGCGGACGTTCAGTGGTTGAACAGTTGAAAAAGACGATTCCAAGACAGCAGTTTGAAATTCCAATTCAAGCAGCAATTGGGCAGAATATTGTCTCACGTTCAACAGTAAAAGCCTACAGAAAAGATGTAACGGCCAAGCTTTACGGTGGAGACGTCACACGTCGCCAGAAACTCTTGAAGAAACAAAAAGCAGGGAAGAAACGAATGAAGAATGTCGGAAACGTGGAAATTCCTCAGGAAGCCTTCATGGCCGTTTTGAACTTGGATGACGAATAAACGTTGATATGACAGTCTTTATTTTTTAAAAATAGTTTAAAATATTGATTTTGCCTACCATTTGCCAACATTGAAGTTGGGTGGTAGGCAATTTTTGCTATTTTTGGAAGATATTCTCGAAAATGTCGACAGTTTCCTTCTTAGTCTTATTTGTGAGATGAGAGTAAGTATCCATAGTTGTACCGATTCGTGCATGGCCAAGTCGTTCCTGGATCGCTTTATCGATTGCACCATTTTCTAATAAGAGGGTAGCGTGTGTATGTCTGAATGAATGGAATGAGAAGTCTATACCGGATTCTCTTCTAGCTTTATCTCCGTAATGTTTAATGCTATGCGGTGTCGTTAGCTTCCCATTCTCTTTTGTACAGATAAAATTATTTTCTGTATAGTGTTGTCCGTAGAATAATTTGTTCTCAAGTTGTCGTTTGCGATGTTTCTTTAGCACATCAATCAGTTGTTTCCCAATATTGATCGTTCGATAAGAGGCTTGCGTTTTAGGCGTGCCTATAGTCCATTCTTTTCCTTTCATAACAATTATTTTCTCGACTGTTAATGTCTGGTGCTCAAAGCTTATATTGTCCCAGGTAAGACCTAAAACTTCACCACGTCTTAATCCTGTGTGAAAAGCAATCATCATTGGGATATAAAAAGGATTCGACTGATGTACATACTCCTGAAGCGTTCTGAACTGATCCATAGTAATAACTTTTAGATCCTCTTTAGTCTTTTTATTGCGCTGATCATACTTGGGCATTTGAATATAACGGGTCGGATCGTTATTCGTTAATTGGTAAGGGTAGACGGCACGCTTGAAAGCTCCGGCCATGACGGTATAGATAATAGCCAGCGTTTGCTTAGCCAGTCCTTTTTCAAAGTTTTTGTCGATTACTTTTTGAACTACCGAAGGTTGCATGGCTTTTAACTTGTAGTGTCCTATATAAGGGACAATATGATTATCTATGGTTCCTCTATAGTTTTGCTGAGTATTATACTTTAAATTGCGCATAACGTAATCCTCATACCAATAGTCAAAGTAATCCTGGACAGAAAAGTTGCTCAATTCTTCAATTGCCCCAGCTTCTTCGTAGTAATTTAAAGCTTTACGCAATGCTTCTGTCGCTTCAGCTTTTGTATTTCCTCCAACACGTTCATATCGCATGCGTTTTCCATTTATTCGGGCACCTTCGAAAGAATAATACCATTTCTTTCCACGTCTTCTTACAGATCCGTCCATTAATAATCACTCCTTTTATAAATAGAGAAGGGGATCTTTACATGCAGTTGATTGCTGTTCATATCCAAATAGATTTCTTCAGTATCATTCAAATGAATGTCCGGGTAGATAGTCCCGATTGCTTTTAATTTATTCCAGTCGGATAAGGAAGTTTCTTCATCTTTGTAACGTCTCAGCTTTAAATGGACGTACTGTTCATAATAATAAGCGAATAAAGAGAGGGTATGATCGATGTCATAGGTCCTCATATCTAGAGCCTTATTATTTACCGTACTTTTTCTTATAAAATCCGATTCGTATAATGTCATGTCTACTATAAACATCTATTTCACTCCATTCTCCGTACTTTAATAGGTCAAAGTACGAACTTATGTTCTTTTAGTGGTAAAAAGAAAAGGCCGGAGCCTCTTCGATTATTATAAGAATTTGTGCTGAGATGTTTGATCGATTTCATTAGCCATTCCAGCATATAACGCTTCTCTTAATGGTTTGATTTTCTCTTTTTCGAAAAATGGAACTGATATTGATTGTTTCTCTCCATGTCTTCTATATGTAACAGAATGGCGAAGGCCGTTATCTAATTTCTTAACTCCCCATGGTAAAGGTAAAAGAACACCGAAGCCCATTGTTGCTATTGTAATCGCGCCAATAACTATGTCTCCCATTTTATAGCTCTGATCAGTTTCCAGGTTTGACAGTTCGTTAAGAGGGATAGATTTTTCCTCTTTACCCATTGGTATCAATCCGAAAAACGATGTCTTTGGTCTTTCGATTATGACGAAACGATTGTCGATTGTTAACTTACTTTCCAACCAAAAGTGAAGCATGCTTTCTTTAAATGTGATTGTTACGTTATCCATTACATTTCCTTCTCTCTTTTTATAATTTTAAATACAATTCTGAAAATTCAGAAGGTACACCGTATGTAAACTCAAGTATTTGAGACGTGTCAGGAGCCAATTGGTGTTCTTCCAAATAGTAATGAAACAACAAAGTAGTCGCAAAAGCGTTAGCTTCCGTTTCAAGCTTTGACCGGGATCTATAATTAAATACATAATAGCCAGATAATTCTTCGTGTTCTAATGCATGATGCAATTCATGAGTAAGGACAAAATACCGTTCGGGAGAGTTTTCCAATCGATCGCTCAAAAGAATGGTAGGTGTGTCCGTCAATTTGATGTACTGCCCCATGGGGTTGTTCATAAACGGGACGTAGTGCAGATCAATGCCGTTATGTTCTATTAATGCGAAAGGATCTAGAGTTCCGTATTGATCATAAAGTTCCTCAACCAGTTCATCGATGCGATCACTCACGTTTCCCACCTTCTTTTTTCTTTTGCAGCTTGTCCCAGAAGAGGGTAGTTAATATATCTTTTACCCGTTGCTTTTCAGCTTCAGTCAAAGATTCTCCTCCATAAGCCATGTTGACGTTATTTTCGAGTAGTGTCTGTAATTCAATGACATCATCTTGAGAGGCCCAGTCCGGAGTTTCCTCAGAATAGCCAGCAAGATTCATGAGTTTAGAATAAGATACCCCGTAAACATCAGCAAAGGCTTTTAACTTTTCAGGTGATGGAACATAAGCGTTACCATGAGTTCCTACGCCTTTTTCAGCAGTACTGATCACGTTATGGCTTAATTTACCACCTGATCGTTCAGCGACTTCTCTTAATGATTTCGTGCCTCTTAATTCTCTTAAATAGTTACCTAGTTCATTTGGCATTTATCCCACCTCAAAGTCATTGTATTCTTTTGATTACAAAAAAACTATAAAAAAAGTGTACTTAATGGTTGACATAGTGTAATCAATGGGTTACTATAATCATGTAATCAATTAATTACACTTTGAAAGGAGGATCAACATGACATCTCAATTAAAAGAACGTCGTATCGATAAAAGGTTAACTCAGAAAGAGTTAAGCGAAAGAGCGGCTATATCAAGACAGTACCTTAATAAGATAGAAAATGGGAAGGCTACTCCTAGTACGCCCGTTGCTATCGAACTAGCAAAGGCTTTAGGATGCACAGTCGAGGATATTTTTTCAATCAAAGTGTAATCAAAAAATTACATTCATTTATTACTAAGTTAATTTTATATCTAATCAAAACGGACTATCTACAAATCAAATACGGAAAACAGGAGGCGATCACATGAGTTCACGAGTCATAAACGCAGAGTTAAGACAAGCGGTGCAACGCAAAGGAATCAACCAAGTCAAACTAGCCAGAGGAACGTTCAGAGCAAAAACGACACTAAACGGGTATTTCAGAGGAGAACCTGCACCAGTAGACGCGATTAAAGATATCGCTAATTATATGAACGATACATTATTCAGCCAGGAAATGTCTCATAGAATATTCAAGTTACTTCCACCAATGCAGTCAGACGTATACCAGGACAGCCCGCACACACTGGACATGATTGAGCTTTACGAGTCAGAGGAAAGACGAATCAGAAAAAACAAAGCCATGATGGCATTAGCCAAGAACGAAATGTCCATGACAGATGATGATAGAGAAGCAGTCGTTGATTACGCACTAAATTATTTAGATGAAGTATTAGTAGAGACGCGTTGCATTGAATCTATTCTGACAAGAGTTAACTTATCGATTATGGATGCAGTCGCACAAAGAACTCCTTACTGGAAGGCGCAGAACTATTTGAGAGGGGAATGACAATGGATTTAAAGACATATGTATTTGAGCAACAAGAAGTGAGAATGATTGATCATAAAAATGAACCCTGGTTTGTTGGGAAAGATGTTGCTGAAGTTTTGGGATATAAAAACCCTAATGATGCATTACAGAAACATATTGATGATGAAGACAAAGATGCAATCGCAATTCGCGACTCCATTGGAAGAAGTCAAAATACACCAATTATAAACGAATCAGGCCTATACAGTTTGATCCTGAAATCAAAGTTACCGAGTGCAAGGAAATTCAAGCGCTGGGTTACAAGTGAAGTTTTACCAGCAATCAGAAAACATGGCGGATATCTAACAGATACTAAAATCGAAGAAGCTTTAATGAATCCAGACACACTGATCCAACTAGCTACTCAATTGAAAAACGAACGCTTTGAAAAAGAAAGAGCTCAGAACCAGTTGAAAGAACAAGAGCCGCAAGTGGTATTTGCCAGAACGGTAGAAGTGTCTCAGAACTCTGTTTCAGTAAAAGTATTAGCAACGATTCTTAAACAGAACGGTGTAGATGTCGGACAAAACAGACTGTTCCAGTGGTTAAGGGACAATAAGTACATTTCATCAAGACAAGGTAAAACGTGGAATATGCCCACTCAAAAAGCGATGGATATGGGATTGTTCGAACTTAAAGCAAATACCTACTTCCATAACAATGGAACACCTGAAACAAATTACACTCCACTAGTTACCGGAAAGGGCCAAGTCTACTTTGTAAACAAATTTATCAAGATTGAACAGGAGGCATATTAATGGCAGTCGAAACAGAACCAATCAAAAAGCAGCTGTTCACAGTGAAGGAAACAGCCGCCATATTAAGTGTCAGTATCAACGTCGTTTACGAACTCATTAAAAAAGGTGATTTAAGAAGTCTTAAGCTCCCTGGTCATAGAGTACCTGATTTTGAGATCGAGCGCTTTAAGCACTGGGTATATGAGAATGAAGTGGATTACAGCGACATATTAAAGAAAGAGGTGAAGACAGATGATAAAAAAGTACAGAAAAGAAGCAATATTACTCATCTTGGGAATAGCGTTGACAGTTATAGCTAGAGAGCACGCTGTTAACTATCGTGCAGCATTAAATCTAAGCCCGTCATGGGGAGGAGAATTCTTAATATTACCGCTAATGGCTATAGCTTATGCAACCTATAAAGCAGATTGGAGTGTCGATTAATGAAGGGGATTGTAAGAGGCGAAGTACGGTACATGCTAGTCAATCATGCGTTTGAGGATTATAAACGAATCATGTCCAACGGATTGACGGCTAAAGAAGCTAGATCAGATATTGAACGCGATTATGAACTGATGGACAGAGAGAAACACATTTTACATGAAATGATGCTGGGGGAATTAGAGGAACGTGTGCAATAAAAAAGACACCTTGCCAGAGGTGTCAGAGAAAAAATACTTGAGTTAATTATATCACATTAGGAGGCAATTAATCATGAAACAAATCAAATTACTAAGCATGGAAGTACGGAACTTTAAAGGATTTAAGGAATTCAAGCTTGATGCAGCAGGGAATGACCTGAAAGTATACGGAGACAATGCGACAGGGAAGTCTACCATATTCGATGCTTTCTCATGGGCCTTGTTCGGGAAAGACAGTCACGATTCAGCAAACTTCTCCTGGAAGCCATTAGACAAGAATAATAAAGAGGTCAATCACTTAGAAACAGAAGTTGAACTTGTCCTAAATATTGACGGAACAGATTTAAAACTGGCCAGAACAGTCACTGAGAAGTGGACCCGTAAGCGTGGCTCAGATTCTGAATCATTTGAAGGACACCAGACAGAATACCGACTTGATGGAATCAAAACGACTAAGGCGAAGTACATGAAGAAGATTGAAGAAGTGATCTCTGAGGACACATTTAAGCAGTTAACAAATGTCTCATATGTAGCTGAAACAATGAAATCAAAGGACCGCAGAGACTTACTCTTTTCTCTAGTTGAAGAATTAACAGACCAGGAAGTCATCGACAGCAAGAAAGAATTAAAGCCATTAGAAGCGATTCTGGACGGGCGTTCAGTCGATGATAAACGTCAGCTCATTACAGAAGAGAAACGCAGCGTGAAGAAAGATTTAGACCGCACGCCGGACCGTATTGATGAAGTAGACCGTTCGTTACCAGACTTAAGCGGACTGGACCAGGACGCATTGAATAAAGAGCTGAAAGAACTTGCAGATAAGATCCAGGCGAAGGAAAAAGAGATTGCTTCTTTCTCTAATGGTGGTCGAGTCACTAATTTAAGAACGGCGCTGCAAACAAAAACAGCAGAGCTGCAGACAGCAAGAAGTGAGTATCAGCTCAAGCAGAATGAATCAGTCGGAAAACTCCAGGAACAAAAGCAAGTCCTGTTTGATCAAGCGATGGATGCGAATAACGCAGTTAAGGATAAAGAAAGCGAAGAACAAGCCATTATGAAGGAAATCGAGTCCGCTAAAAAAGAAAGTGAATCAATTACAGTTAAGCTCGCTGAATTAAGAGATTCGTTTAAACAAGTCAAAGGCGAAACCTATCCAGAATTCGATGAACATAAAGCAACGTGCTCGTTATGTGGACAGGATTATCCAGAAGACAAACAGGCTGAAATGAAAGAGAACTACGAGAAAGAGAAGGCTGAATTCAATTCAAATAAAGCCGCTAAGCTAGAAGCAATCAATGCAGAGGGTAAAGAACTAAAGGCTACGAAAGATAGCTTAGACGAGGAGATACAGGAGAAAGAAAAGGTATTAACGGTTAAGAGTGACATGCACAAGCTTGTCAAAGTACGCGATGACCTGAAGAGAGATTACGAAGAGATTAAGGAAAATATCGAATCCATTAAAAGTGAAGCAGAGCCGTTTGAAAGCTCAATTAAATATAACTCACTCAAAATGGCAATCGACAAACTTAAGACTGATATTAAAGCACTACAGGAGTCAGCAGATGAACAGCTGCAGGAGAAAGAAGAAGAGCTGGCTAAATTAAGAACTGCTAAAGAATCAATTCAAGATGACCTATATCAATTCAAGCAGGTAGAGAAGCAGGAAGCACGCAAGCAAGAACTGATTGCTGAAGAGAAACGATTATCCGCACGTTACGGCGAACTAGAGAATCAACTCTATCTGCTGGATGAATTTGTCAGAACGAAGGTTTCGCTGCTGACAGACAGAATTAATAATCAGTTTGACCTGGTCGAGTTTAAACTCTTTGAAGAACAGATCAATGGCGGGCTGAAAGAAGTCTGTGAGCCGTTAGTCGAGGGCGTACCGTTCTCCAGTGGATTGAACACTGCTGCACGAATTAACGCAGGGCTTGATATTATCAATACGCTCAGCCGTTTAGAAGGCGTCAGCGCTCCTATTTTCATTGATAACAGTGAGAGCATTACGAAACTGATTGAAACAGAAGCACAGACGATTCAATTAATTGTTACTGAAGGGCAACAAGAACTTAAAATCGAAACTAAAACACTAGAAGGAGTGGCTTAATATGTCTAATCAATTAATGGAAAAAGAAGTAACATTCGAGGTTAACGGGGAATCAGTCAAGTTAACAGGTGCTACAGTCAAGAATTACCTGGTAAGTGGAAACGGAGAAGTATCAGATCAGGAACTAGTGATGTTCATAAACCTTTGCAAGTACCAAAAACTGAACCCGTTCTTAAATGAAGCGTACCTGGTGAAATTTGGTAGTCAACCGGCTCAAATTATTGTCTCTAAAGAAGCCTTCATGAAACGCGCTGAATCACATAAATTGTATGACGGCTTTGATGCAGGGATCATTGTTGAACGAGAAAACGACCTGGTCGAAATCGAAGGCGCTGTTAAGTTAAGCAAAGATAAATTAATTGGTGGATGGGCTAAAGTTTACCGAAAAGACAGAGACAAACCGATTGTCGTTAAAATCTCCCTTGAAGAGTTTGGTAAAGGGCAAGCAACTTGGAAAGCAATGCCACTGAACATGATTCGTAAAACGGCCATTGTTAACGCGATGAGAGAGGCGTTTCCAGATAATGTCGGGGCTATGTACACCGAAGAAGAAGCTCCGGCCTCCCCTCAGCCACGAAATATCGAAGCTGAACTAGAAGAAGAGGTCACTCAGAACGCTAATCAAAAAGTAGTGGACTTTGAACAATCGACTGAACCAAAAGAAAACAAACCACGTAAAACAGCTGAACCTGTCAAAGAAGACTCTGAACCGGAACAAGGAACAGTATTTGGCGATCCGGACTTTTAATCATGGAGATACAAGTATACGGATCAAGTAGCGCAGGTAACAGCTACATCATAACTGATGGCAACGAATCACTGATGATAGAAGCAGGAATCGACTTAAGGAAGATGCGTGATGTGAACTGGCAGTCAGTGAAAGGCTGCCTTGTATCACATTGCCATGGCGATCACTCAAAACACGCTCACAAGCTCCTCTCGCAAACAGGCGTGGACATTTTTACCAGTAAAGGTACGAGAGAGGAGTTAGAACTACCTAACCACCGGACACATGACCTTATAGCATTAGTTCAACACAAGGTAGGCGACTGGACGATATTGCCATTTGATATTCAACACGATGTCCCAGAGCCATTAGGCTTTTTCATTCAGACACCATCTGGACACAAGATATTATTCGCAACAGACACTTATTACATCAAGTATAAGTTTCCAGGTATTACTCATTTGATGCTGGAGTGTAATTACGCTATCGACATCTTAAATGACAATGTCGCAAATAAGCGTGTAGGCGCATTTTTAAAACGTCGGGTTATCAAGAGTCACTTCGAACTAGGGAACGTCAAGAGCTTCATTCAATCGAACGATATGAGCCAGCTGGAAGAAGTGTGGCTCTTACATTTATCGAACAACAATTCTGATGAGAAACGATTTAAGAAAGAGATCCAAGAGATAACCGGAACGCCAGTATATATAGGGTAGGAGGTGAAGGCATGGCAAGACCAAGAAAAACAGGTATTGATTATTTTCCTTTCGATGTTGATTTTTTATCTGATATTAAGATCAGGAAGATATTAAGAGGTTGTGGTGAAGGTGCAGTAGGGATATTAATCAGTGTTTTATCCAACATTTACAGAGATGAAGGGTACTTTATCCTAGTTGATGACGACTTTTACTTTTTTATAGCAGATGAGCTCGGTATTACAGAGGACCAGGTCTCAAAAGTAATTAAAAAAGGCGTCGAGGTAGAGTTATTCAATAAGAAAATGTTCGACACCTACAATATATTAACCTCCTCTGGAATACAGAAGAGATATATGAAAGCTACTGAGAAAAGAAAGAATGTAGAAATAGAAAAAACATACTGTATTGTGACCGAAAAAAACATTTCTAGTCACATTAACTTAGTTAATGAAGTAGTAAAGGTGGAAGAAACTAGGTTATCGGAGGAAGAAACCCCGGTTAATGATGGCAGAAGTACACAAAGTATAGTACAGGATAGTACAGGACAGGAAAGTAAAGTAGCTACTACAGACGGCGGCGACAATTTACCTGAAAAGTTTAACGCTCTTTCTTCTTTTGAACAACTGTGGGCATTCCCAAATTTCGTTCAAAACGAAGACCTGAACCATTTAATCGATCAGTATGATGATGACCTCGTAACTGCTGCAGTTAAATTAGCAGGCAGTAAGGATGTCAAGAAAGGTCAAGCGTTATCGTTTATCGAATCAGCATTAAGAGAATGGGCCGACAATAACGTGAAGACCGTTGATCAGGCTAGAGAGTATCAGAAGAACCGAAATAAGCAGTTTAAACCTAAACAGAACAACTGGAAGAGTAACAAAAGCAACAATAAATCGGAGTCCCTACCAGACTGGGCAGAGAATCCAGATGAAACAGATGAAAAGGTATCTCCAGAAGAGGAGCAAGCTTTTAAAGATCGCATGGCGCGGATTCGAGCTAAGAAAGGAGCGGTTGAATGAATGAGTTAAAGGTTGGAGACAGAGTTAAACTAGTTAAATCTATAGCATATCCTCCATTTGAAGTAGGGAAAACAGGACGTGTAACTTTTATAGATAAAGAAAGAGTAAACCCAGTAATAGTGAAATTTGACGATGGATTTCAATTTGGTTTTGGAGTCAATGAAATTACGAAAGTTGAGGAGGAAACGAATTTGAATGAATTAACTTTAAAACAATATCAAAACGAGGCGGACAGAACAGCGAATAACCAAGTTACTCAAAAAGAAGCATTGACCAATTACGCTTTAGGTATAACGGGAGAAGCTGGAGAAGTTGCAGACATGGTTAAAAAGTATGTATTTCACGACCATGAGTTAGATAGAGACGAAACGATTAAAGAGTTAGGAGATGTTATGTGGTATGTGGCAAACATTGCTACTTGCTTAAATGTGACGTTGGAAGAAGTGGCCCAACGTAATGTGGATAAATTAAAAGAACGCTATCCTGATGGTTTTGATACCGAAAAGTCTAAGAATCGTAAAGAGTATGAGGAAGGAGCAACCAATGCAGAAAGCGAATAACTACAGAGGACTGAAAGCAAAACGAAACGGTGATCGATTTGAACACCTACTGGATGTGACCTGCGCTCACTATCAATTAAGAGGAGTGGCATACATCCAGAAGACACCGGAACCGATGAGAGTCATTGCGCCAATCAGCAGAACGAAAGGACAGTACAAGGCGATATTCACGAAGAAAGCACAGCCGGACTACACAGGAACGCTGAAGAACGGTCAATCAATAGTATTTGAAGCAAAGAACACTGATTCAACGAATATAGCGTTTGACCGTCTCAGTCCGGCACAGGAGAAAGATTTAGCCTATCACGATCATCTAGGAGCCATCTCATTAATCATTATCAGCTTCAACATGAAACGCTTCTATGCGGTTCCCTGGAAAGAGTGGAAGAAACGAAAAGACAGCGACAAGAAGAAATCGGTAAATGAACAAGATTTGGTTGATTTCACATTATCAACTGAAAAAGGGCTAGTAGACTTTTTGGAGGGAGTAAACAGATGACATTAACTAAAGAGTTTTACAGCAAACTAAGATCACTAGAGAATGCTGAAGGCAGCTTGAAAAATTACTCGAAAGACAGTGATGAAATTAAGGAACTTAGACTGCTGGCAACGGGTAAAGCAGAAATGGAACCTGAACCGGAAACAGAGTTGTACAAACGCAAAGCAGATCCAGTACCTGGTGACCGGTTACTGCCTTGGCGGTTCATTGATACAGACGCCATCTATCAGCTGAGAAAAGAGAAGAACATCCCGCTTTATCAGATGGCTGAATTACTTAAGATGAGTACCTCTCAATACAATCGGATTGAAAAGAACCTGGTACAAATGAAAAACTCACAATTTGAACTACTGGTTCGGATATTTAACGTTAAGAAAGACGATCTGTTGCTGAACCGAAGAGAAAGGCAGGCGTAGGTCAATGGCTTTAGAGGATAGAGAGTTTGCATACTATAACAAACATGATGAACTGGTCATGACAGGGACCTTAGAAGAGATAGGCTACGAGTTAGGGGTCAAACCGAGTACCGTTCATTTCTACACATCACAGGTCTATCGTAACCGTACTAAAAGAGGAATCAGAGTAGTTGATATAAGTGACGGACACAAACGCATTAATACAGCGAATCTAGCCAAGTTGAAGCAAAAAAAAGAAGAGCGTGGGTACACTCTTAAAGAATTAGGAGAGGTCCTAAATGTATCAGAACATAGTTTCAGCCGTAAAATGGAGGGTTATATACGGTTTACTAAAGATGAAATCCGCGAATTAGAGGACCTCTTCTTTTTAGAAGAAGGGGAATTGATTAAGGGGGAAGAATGATGGATAAACGAGAGTTGAAAAAAGAATTTTCAAAATTAATCACTGACTATAGATCATATGGAGGTCACGACCATTCATATATTCATAAATCAAACTTTGATAAAATTTTTGATTTAATCGACCAACTAGACGAACCGGAGAACTACTCTGAGATTGCACTTGAAAGGGGTCAGAAATTGTTAGAAGTGCAAGTGCAACGGGATAAGGCTGAAGAGGAATTGAATGAGTTGAAAAATAAACAGTTAGAAAAAATAAGCAGAAAAAAGGTTATTTCTAGATTAAAAGAGTTGCCGGAGGATTCGAGAAACTCTTGGATAAACAATATATTTTCTGAGTTTGGTGATGATTTTGGTCAAGCAAAGTACAGTATCGGTTATGAACAAGGCAGACTCGATGGAGAAATGGACTTTAGGTATAAAAACGACACAGAGGTAATTGTTGGCAAACCCGCTATCCCTAGTTTTGTTGCTGAGTGGATAGAGAAGTGTAAGGAGAGAAACAGGACTCTAAGTCAAGCTTACAGTGACTTAAATGATGAAAATTTGAATATTATTAAGTGGCTTTATCATGGAGGAGGCAGGAACGGAAAAGTCAATCTATTCGCTCGTGCCTGGTTAGACGGCTACACGGTGGAAGAGAAGAAGTATGTATTGCCTATACCTTGTTTGGATAAAGATTGGAAATACACGTTTCTTTTAAGAGATGGAGAAGAGTACGACTCAACTAGTGATGTTAATTTTGTAAAAAGACACGGTTTGAGATATACCGAAAAAGAAATAAAAGCAATACATGAGTCTTACATGGCATTCGCAGTAGAGGTGTCCGAATGAACGCACAGGAAGCGATAGAGATAAAAGAAAGAGAACTTGATGTGTTAAAAGCAGATTTGCAAATGTGGAGAACAATGTCACACCTTGACGAAGAAGCCATTGACAGATATGAGCGTTCTGTTAAAGCTGAATCAATCCTACTGGAGTCAGCAAAACTCTTTCACAAACACACTATACCGATGCTTGAAAGCAGACATAAAGAGCTGGGAATGGATTACAATTCTAAAACAGTTTTCCGTGTACCACTTGAAAATGTAGGGATTGAGGAAGGAGCAAAAGTATGACAAACAACCAAAAGAAACCATTCTATAAAAAGTGGTGGGTCATCGCTTTAGCAGTCGTTATGGTCGCTGGAGCGTTTAATGATGATGAAGAAGTAACAGAAGAAATGCAGGCGCAGGAAGTCGTAGAAGCAGAAGTGATCGAAGTAATTGAGGAACCAGAAGAGATTGAGGAAGAGCCGGAACCGGAAGAAGAAGTTATCGAGGAGCCAGAAGAACCGACAGAACAGATCATGGATGTATTGTTGGCTGATATGCAGGAGTCGTTTGAAGATGTGGGAACCGTTCATTTCGATGATGACCTTAACGGATTTGTCGTCACGCCCACGAGTTCAGAGTTTGAAGCAGAATTAACACTGATTGTTAATGGGTTAGCGCCTAAAGATGATTGGATTTCATTAACAGAGACGTTTAAGACTTTATCTGTCACCTTATCAGAGGCTTCTGGAGATGCTGCACTCACGTTGTGGTTAGCTAACCCAGCAAATCCAGGGCATACACTATTAACAGCGATGAACGGACATATTCTCTATGATGCTTTAGCAGACGAATAGGAGGTAAACAATGAGTAAAGTAGATGTCGAGGTTGTACTGGATATATTCGATAAAAAAGCAGCAGAGTTTAAGCGATTTGGATCATCACACAGACGGATACAAGCAATTAGGAAAGAACTGGAGAAAGAGTTGAAGCCGGACGAACAGGAAGAGGTTCGCTTTACTGATATTCAGGAACGCGTTAGGAATACAGATGCTATGAACGTTCAGGAGTTTCATAAGTCAGCAGATAGAATCGCAGCAATGATTAAGGATGCGGATGAAAGGGAGATGTGGGGATGAAATACATTATTACTACTGATGAAGGACAACAAGGCTGGATGGACTCTTTTAATAATTGGAATGAAAGTAATTATAAGTTAGGTCAAAGTATCAAGACGATACACGCCCAAGAAGTTAAAGGTGAAATAGATAGATTTAATAACGCAGTTGCTTTAGGTCCCGCCATTATACTAGAAGAGGTGTCAAATGATTAATAATGTCACGCTAGTAGGTAGATTAACAAAGGATCCAGAGCTTAGGTTTACCGGCTCTGGAATTGCAGTGGGAAGCTTCACGGTAGCGGTAGAACGACCATTTAGTAATGCACAAGGTGAAAGAGAAACTGATTTTATCAATTGTGTCGTATGGAGGAAGCCAGCAGAGAATTTAGCTAACTTCACACGTAAAGGATCCTTAATAGGACTAACAGGGCGTATTCAGACCAGGAACTATGACGGGAATGATGGCAAAAAAATATATGTGACTGAAGTCGTCGCTGAGAACATACAGTATTTAGAGCCAAAGAAGGCGAATGAGGAACGGTCTGATAGTTCAGAAGGTAATCAATCGCAGAGTAAATCAAACAGCTCACAGGGAGCAAAAAACGAGTATCAGAAACAGGATGAGGATCCGTTTGAGAAGAATGACGGCAGTATTGATATCTCAGATGATGATTTGCCGTTTTAAGGAGTGAAAGAATATGGTTTACCTTTATAAAAAGAATGATGAACTAATCGTATTAGAAAACCAGTTATCTGACTCAGGAGTATTACGCAATCAGATGACCTTCGAAGGTGCGATTAGTAGGGAGTATTATGAATCTGTATTGAATTTAACTGGATGTATATTTGAGAGTGTTTTAAACACAGTAAATCAGATAATGGAGGCGGGAAAATGAAGAATAAAGATATAGTTATTTACGAGTTAGCAGCGAAAGGAACCTTAGCTGAAGAACCTGAAACAAAAGACTTAATATTTAGAACAATAATTAGCGTTATCACAGGTCAGTACGATTATCTCCATGTAGAGACCGAAAACATAAAGGTAAGAGATGATCTCACTACAGAGAATATATTAAAAGAGGCCCACTTCCAACAGAAAGGGTATGTAAGGCTCTCGACTCAAAAAGAAGTGAACGAAGCGAAGAATAAGTACAGCACGTATAAAGGTTATCCAAAACTGCAGCTGGCATTAGACTTCTTTCAGATGTCGAACGATTTATTTTTCATGGTATATGGATTTAATTATGTTCCGGAGGGAAATGTAAGGAAGGCAGCCAGAAGTATGATAGACAACTCTCATTGGATGAACACAGTGTATCTTAACCAAGGACAAAGAAACGGGAAGAGCGTAATGATGGATGCTATGAGTCCAGGGCTTAATATCGATATGAACAATATCAAATTAGATGAAATTCTCAAGCCGATGAGAAATAATACATTTAAACCAGGATGTTAGGAGGAACCGGAAGATGATGTTTAAAGCGACAAGAGGACTAGTTAAGGTATTGGCGTATGTACTAGTGTACGGGATTGTGTTCGGACTGTTATTTCTAATAGGATCACTCGTGTGGTTAGGGGTCCTATCTGTATTAAGGTTTATGTTTTAGGCAATAAAAAAAGACACGTCACTCGAACGTGTCCACCCAAGTAAATTATAACACAAGGAGTGACGTGATGTTTCCAGAAATAGACAAAGAGCAGACGAAGAAGAATGTCCATCGTTTATTGTCCTATTACCGTTCAATGGCAAGGTTAGCGGATGAAGAATACACTCCCAGAATAACCGCTACCTTCTCATTAGAACTCAAAGGCTCAGGAGGTCAACCTAGTGATACCGTTGGTAATTCAGTTGCACGAAAAGTGACTGCTGAACAGGAGTTGTGGAAGATAGGTCGGGCCATGAACCAGTTAAACGCTTATCAACGGCAGCTGCTCCATTACAGGTACATAGATAGTCGTGAGATGACCGACACGATGATCTATTATGATTTGAACATGAGTGAGCGGACCTTTTACAGAGAACTGGGGAAAGCACAGGTAGAGTTCGCTGAGGGTTATGATAATGGCAGACTTCTGGCAGAGTTTTGACTGACATCTGGCAGACTATAGGCAGGTAGCTGATATATAATTGTATTATGGTAAAGTGTAGAACACGAAGAACTCGATCATAGATTGCCTCCTTAGATTATTACTCTCGATGCTTCTATACACACCTAAAGAAGGGCTGTCCAATTGGGCGGCTCTTTTTTTACATAGCAAATAAAATAAAGTGAGTGAGGTGGGTGGCGTGAGTTGATTAACTGGGAGACTATCAGAAAAGATTTCGAATCATCTGATATAACAATGAAAGATCTAGCTGAAAAACATAAGGTCAAACCTTCCACTCTTCGAAGTAGAAAGAACAGAGAAGGATGGGCAAGAGGTTCTCCGGCAAAAGAAAAAAAGAGTGTTGCAACACGACGCAACAAAAAGAAAGATGTTGCAACGCATAAAGCGGTCGAGGAATTAAACAATAGCGACTTGACCGAAAAGCAAAAACAGTTCTGCTTATTGTATTTACAATACTTTAATGCTACTAAGGCTTATAAAGAGGTTTATGAAGTTGATTACAAAACGGCTCACGCTAACTCTTATAGAATGATGGCAAATGATGGCATAAAAAAAGAATTGGCACGGCTTAAAGAAGCGCAGTATCAGGAGTTATACATTGATTCGCTGGACATAAAACAAGCTTGGTTAAAACAAGCATTTGCTGATTTGAATGATTTTGTCGAGTACGGTCAGGAAGAAAAAGAGGCATTCAACGAAGAAACGGGCAAAGTAGAAAAGTACACCTATTCCTATGTACGCTTAAAAAAAGATGTAGAAGTTGATGGAACGCTGGTACAAGAGGTTAAGCAAGGAAGAGATGGCGTCTCAGTAAAACTCTATGACAAACAGAAAGCCTTGCAAGAATTAGCCAAGCTCATGGAGAATAAAGGCGACGGCGTACAAGTGACCATTGTTGACTCCTGGAGTGGTGACGCTGATGAATAAAGTTATCGAGATCCAGAAAGAAGTCAATCCGCATTTCAAGTCTGTATGGAAGACTAAAACACCTTACAACGTACTGAGGGGCGGACGTAACTCGTTCAAATCGTCAGTCATCGCTCTGCTGCTAATCTATATGCTGATCCCTTTCTTAAACAAAGGCGAGAAAGCGAACATCGTTATCATCCGGAAAGTAGCCAGTACGATCCGGGATTCAGTCTTTCTGAAGATGCAATGGGCGTTAAACAAGTTCGGTATTTTAGATCAGTTTCACATGACCGTTGCCCCGTTTAAAATCATGCACAAGCGAACAGGCTCTACCATATACTTCTATGGTCAAGATGACTTCCAGAAGCTTAAATCAAATGATATAGGCGATATTATAGGCGTCTGGTATGAAGAAGCTGCAGAGTTCAGGAATTCAGAAGAATTTGATCAGACGAACATCACGTTTATGAGGCAGAAACATCCTCTAGCTGATATGGTTCGTTTTTTTTGGTCTTACAATCCACCTCGTAATCCGTATTCGTGGATAAACGAATGGACAGAAGCCATTAAGCACGATAAAGGATACAACGTTCACAACTCCAGCTATTTAGATGACGTCTTAGGATTCGTAACGCCTCAGATGTTGGATGAGATCAACCGGATAAAGGAAAACGATTATGATTATTACCGTTACCTGTATTTAGGTGAACCAGTCGGACTTGGAACAAACGTCTATAACATGGATTTGTTTAAGCCGCTTAGTGAGTTGCCTACAAATGATAGAATCGTAGGCTTATATTTCGCTACTGACACAGGTCACCAGGTGTCAGCTACATCTACCTTGGCATTTGGCTTAACGCTCAAGAGGAACGTTATATTGCTTGATACGTACTACTATTCACCGGCTGGTGTAGTTAAGAAGAAAGCGCCTAGTGATTTGACAGAAGAATTACATGCCTTTTATGAAAAGGTTAGAAAGAAATACAATATTCCAATCTATCAAAAGACAATCGATTCTGCTGAAGGCGGTATTCGTAATCAGTATTTTAAAGACTTTAATGAACGCCTTCATCCGGTAGCGAAAGGAAAGAAAGTAGATATGGTCGATTACGTCCAGGACCTTTTGGCTCAGGGGCGTTTTTATTATCTCAATATTGAAGCTAACAAGATATTCATTGAAGAGCATAAGAAGTATCAGTGGGATGAACGAACCGTTAAATCAGATAAACCGGAAGTGTTGAAAGAGGACGATCACACATGTGACTGCTTCCAGTACTTCGTTAAAGATAATTTACGCACATTGCAATTAAAAGCATAAAGGCAGGTGAGGTGATGTGTTCGAGAAAGTAAAAGATTTCATGAAGAAAGTAGGTGTACGGTTGGGTATCATAGATCAGCTACAATCATTGAGCGACCATAAGAAAATAGAAATAGATGAAGCAGCATATAAACGTATCGCTAAAAACAAAGGCATTTATGCCGGTTATGTTGAAGGATGGCATAATGTTCACGAAACAAAATCAGATGGCACTCAAGCCACTAGAACGGCTTTGTCGATGGGAATGGGTAAAGTTCTCCCTCGTAAGATGGCTAGTCTCATTTTTAACGAGAAAGCTAAGCTATCTATAAGCGAACGCGGCAAAGATGATTCAGAAAACACTCAGGACAGCAAAGCTGCAGCATTCGTCATTGAAACTTTAAAGGACAACGGGTTCTATAAGCATTTTCAACGGTATTTGGAGTATGGCTATGCATTGAGCGGAATGGCTATCAAAGTCTATGAGTATGACGGGCAAGTTAAACTGGCTTACGCTGCTGCAGATGCCTTTTATCCATTAGGAAATGATTCGAATACTATTGATGAAGCACTATTCGTTACAGAGGAGTACAAAGACGGCAAATATTACACATTGCTTGAGTGGAACGAGTGGGAAGGCGATATATATGTCATTACTAATGAGTTGTTTGAAAGCTCTGAAAAGGGTCAACTTGGAACAAAGACTACTCTAGATAAAATCTATGACGGATTAGATCCACGAGTTGAAATAGAGGGCTTGAGACGACCGTTATTCGTCTATTTCAAGCTGAACGAAGCCAACAACAAAAATCTTCAATCACCTCTGGGAATCAGCTTATTCGAGAACTCATATGACACACTTTACATGTTGGACTACTTATATGACTTCTGGATCAATGAATTTAAGTTAGGGAAACGTCGTATAGCTGTAGATCATAGTATGATTAGACCATTTATAGATTTAAACGGAACCCAGCGTATGGCATTCGATCCTGAAGAGACGGTATATACAGCGCTCAACATGGAAGACCAGCCAGTTAAAGACTTAAGCGTTGAGATTCGGTCAAGAGAAATTATTGAGTCAATCAATGCTTTGTTGGACATTCTATCCATGCAAGTGGGTCTGAGTACAGGCACATTTACTTTTGATGGGAATTCAGTTAAAACAGCGACTGAGGTCATATCAGAGAACAGTTTAACATATCAGACTAAAAACTCTCATGAAACACTGGTAGAAGAGGGCATTAAAGAGCTGATAACATCGATTATGGACATAGCCGCTTTATATGAATTATATAATGGGCCTATTGACAACATTGACGTCTCCATAGACTTCGACGACTCAATCGCACAGGACAGAACGCAAAACCTGGCTTTCTATGCTACAGCAGTTAGTAGTAATATGATTCCTAATTTAGAAGCTATCCAACGGGTGTTTAACGTCACTAAGGAAGAGGCTCTTGACTGGATGGAACAGATCGCTAAAGAAAAAGGACGGTCAGTAAGTCCTGAAGATGCTGATGGGTTTGGCATAGGCTCAGTAAATGTAGGTGAGTAAGAATGGCGTCAACAGTATTGATTGAGAAGCTATACAAAGAAATAGAAATGGAAATGCTGACGAACGTTGCTAGAATATTAGGCAATGGAGAAGGCATCACCCAGGATAACGTTGTGAACTGGCAAGTCGAGCGTTTGTCTCATATTGGAGAGCTGACTAATAAACAATTAGAAGTGCTTAGAAAGTACAGCGGGCTTACGATGAGTGAATTAGAAGCATTCATTGAAGAGAACGGACTTGAACAGGTTGAACGATTTGACCGGATTCATACAGAACTCAGCGATTTAACTTACATTGAACCGACTAACTTAGTAAAAGAAAGAATAAAAGCTGTAGGAATGCAAGCTAAGTCCTCGTTAGATTTAACTAATTCAACCATGTTGGATAAGTCGAATGAATTATACCAGGACATATTGAACAAGGCGGTCGCTGATACGATCACAGGCAGTCTAACTCCCTATCAAAGCATGGTTCGTTCTATTAATGCGGCTGGTAGTAAAGGGTTGACCGGATTCGTTGCTAAGAATGGCGCTGAATGGAGCGCTGAGGCTTATGTCTCTATGGTTATCCGTGCAACTCGCAAGAATACAGTTGCAGCCGTTCAGGAAGCGCGGTTTGATGAATACGAGATCGATTTGGTAGAAATATCCAGTCATGCTGGTAGTCGACCGTCTCACATGGATTATCAAGGGAAGATATACAGTCGGAGCGGCACATCTAAACGGTTTCCTCCTCTCGACAGTACTTCATACGGTGCAATAGACGGAATTGTGACCGGTATTAACTGCGGACATCAGATGTACGCTTATATATTAGGCGCTAGTAAAAAACGCTACGAGCCTTATAAAAAGCGTGAATCAGAAGAGGTATATGCACAGTCTCAGCAACAACGGAAGCTTGAACGCAATATCCGGAGCGCTAAGAAAGAGAAACAGATGCTGGAAGCGATGAACGCTAAGCCTGAAGATATAGCGAAAGCGAATCAGAAGATCAGAGATAGACAAGCGAATATGCGTGACTTTATTGATGATACCGGACGTACTCGAAGACGGACAGCTGAACAAATAGTGTGAAGGAGTGGTTTAGATGGAAAATGAGAAAGCATACGTTGAAATTAAACACACTTTTTACTTTAAATTAAAAATGAGTCTCATTAATTTCTTTCAAAATGAACAATGGGCGTTTAACTTTTTGAATGATGTTAAAGCACATCCAAAACGGTATTTCCGCATTAAAGAATGTAAGCCTCCAGATGAAAGTAATGAGTAAAGAGGAGTATAGATATGAAGAATGAGGTAAAAGTTGGCGGAACGACATACACAGTCGAGATAGTGGACGATTTAGCCGGCTCTGATGATTGTTTCGGGGCTATCCAGTATAAAAAATCTTTGATCCAGTTAGACAGCAACTTAGAAGAACAGATGCACAATAAAACATTTATTCATGAGTTGACTCATGCCTTGTTCGTAGAAGCTGGATATAACGACCACGAAGAAGATATGGCGAATCGAGTAGGATTAGTGTTGTACCAACTGTTGAAAGAAAACGACTTCAGTTTTATTAGATAGTTATGGAGGTGAGACAGTGGACTATTCGGACAACATACTAACCGAAGAATAGGAGAGTGATCCCATGCTGAAAGATGCCGTATCTCGCTTGTATTGAGTGTTATCAATTAAGGAGTGAATGGAATGAAATTGTACTTAATTTGGGGTGAGACAGGAGATTACTATACTCCTGTAGATTTATACGCAGTTGCTACAACCAAAGAAGATGCAGAACGACTGAAGGAAGAATGTATTAAAAGTGAAAGCAAGCGGACAGATGGAAGCACTTATTTAGAGTATGAAGACGCAGATATTGAAGAAACAACAGCAAACGAACGATGGTAACTAAGTCATAAGCCTAGCTTGTGGCTCTTTTTATTGTCCTGGAGAACGACAGTTTAAAAGTCTCAACAGTGTGCCAGTCACTATATATGGCAAATCCACCAGCGGAAGCTACCGCTATATAAATGCTATAGGAGGATAACGTAATGAAATGGATAAAAGATATTTTGGCAAAACATACGAATGATGCAGGTGTTTTAGATTTAGAAGCTGCAGAGTCTGAACTTAACACTGAAGCTCCGAAGAATGTGATACCAAAAGAAGTGTATAACAGCAAAGTTGATGATTTAAAGAAAGCGAATGAATTAGTGGATGACCTCAAGAAGTCTAACAATTCTAACGAAGACTTAAAGAAACAAATTGATGACTATAAGACGAAGTTAGCAGACTCTGAGGTACAACGTACTAATGACCGGAAGCATGCAGCAGTGGAATTGGCTTTAACTAAGTACGGGGCGTTAAACAATAAGGCAACTAAGGCCTTAATCGATCTCGAAAAAGTTGAAGTGTCAGACGATGGAATTAAAGGGCTAGACGATCAGTTGACTTCTGTTAAAGAAGAAAACCCGTATCTATTCAAAGAAGCGGCTGCATCGGAAGAAAAAACCACCAAACCTAGATTCGGACAAACGGGTAATCCTGGTGTGGGAACAAATGAATCTAAACCAGCTGCAAATAAAGATTTAAACGCACATAGAATAATTAAAAAATAGGAGTGAATGATAAATGACAAAACGATTAATGAAAATGAACTTGCAAACTTTTGCTACACCGGAGTTTGATCCAGATAACGTCACTATGATGGACGCTAAGACAGGATCTATTCCAGCTAACATCTCTGAAGAAATCAATACAGAAGTGAAACAAGGCTCTGCTTTGATGCAATTAGCTAAAGCTGTTCCAATGACTAAACCGATTGAAGAATACACTTATATGACTGGTGTAGGTGCCTACTGGGTAAATGAAGCGGAACGTATCCGCACTAGCAAGCCTCGTTTCGTGAAAGCTGAAATGCGTGCTCACAAGTTGGCTGTTATCATCCCTACGACTAAAGAGAACCTTCGTTACAGCGTGACAAACTTCTTCGAGTTAATGAGACCGGAAATCACTGAAGCATTCTACAAAAAGATTGATGAAGCTGGGTTTACTGGTGGAGATTCTCCGTGGGCGTTCTCTCTGTTAAGTGCTGCTGAAAGTGCTGAACACGTGGTTAATGCAACTGGTAATGCTTACGATGATATCAACGATGCTATGGGATTCCTGGAAGACGAAGATAAAGATGCTAACGGAATTGCAACAACTCGGTCTCGTCGCAGAGCTTACCGTGCAACAAAAGATGACAACGGATTACCAATCTTCAACTCTGCTACTTCTGGTGATGTGGACAACATCCTTGGTTTACCTGTTGCATATGTTCCTAAGAATGTATTTAACGGAGCAAGCGTATCTGAGTTTGTTGGTGAATGGGATGCTGCTCACTACGGAGTACTGCAAGGGATTGAGTACGAGATCCTAACAGAATCTACTTTAACTACTGTTGAAGATGAATTCGGGAACCCATTGAACCTTGCTGAACGTGACATGGCTGCAATTAAGGCTACTATGATGATTGGATTTATGGTTGCCAACGAAGAATCATTTGCAGTGGTTAGACCAGCAGATGCGCCTGCACCAGACTAAACCTAGGAGGTCTTTAAATGCAATTCAAAACGATTAAAGACTTCACTGACAGCGTGGACGGAAAGGTTTGTCGTAATGGCAAGTCTTTTCCTCATGCTGAAAGTGAATACGACTTAAAAGATGATCGAATCGTGTACTTGATGACCGATTCAAACAAGCACAAGGAACCATTAATCGCTGTGACGGATAACATGACGGTCGATGAGTTGAAGCACATTGCTGATCTGCTGGAAGTGGATTATAAAGCAACCATTAAGAAAGCAGAGTTACTAGACCTGCTTAGAAAGTAGGTGCTTAATGTTAGTTGATTACAATTACTACAAGGATGTTTATGAGGGAGTCAGCCTAGAATCTTCTGGGTTTGACTCCCTTTCTAAACAGGCTGAAAAAGACGTTTACAGCTTCATAGAGTACAAGGTGGATGATTTATCGACACTGGACGAAAGACGCTTGAAATACGTTAAAAAAGCTATCTGTATGCAAGCTGAGTATTTAGACGTTCATGGTGTGAACCACAGACTGAACTCTTCTGGTGGAGGCTTTAGTATTGGGGCTTTTTCAAAGAGTCAAGGTACTGAAAACAAATCCTCTGATTCACAATACCATCCGGACTTGAAGATGGTGTTGTTCCCTACGGGCTTGTTATACAGAGGTGTTGGTGTATGGTAGCGCCCATTCCAAAAAGCTTACTGATACATGAGATAACCTATGAGGATTACGAGAGCGGACGGCATGGAGACATTTATCATGATCCGATTGATGTGAAGCATGTTCGACTTGAATCGAAATCTAAGCGCATTAAGACAGCGAACGGACAGGACATAATCGCTCAGACAACCCTCTTCTGGGATGCGGTCAATTCTGATGAATGCCGGTTCCATAAGAATGGTCGAGTAACTTTCAACGGATCTCAAATGCACGTAAAGGAAGTCCATTTATTCCACGATGAAAGCAAGCTCCATCATCTGGAAGTGAGTTTAGAATGAGCTTTAAAGTTAATGTTACATCTGATCTCAGTGGTGTTTCTCGAAAGGTTGAAGCCATCACTAAAAGAAAGCAATACATTCTAGATGAACAGATCCTGAAAGACTCTAATCGCTTTGTACCGAAAGATACAGGCAATTTGGAAGAGTCAGGGATTATATCAAGTCGGATAGGCGAAGGAAAGATTATCTGGGATGTTCCATATGCTCGAAAGCTGTACTGGAACCCGCAATACAATTTTAGTACGGACCGTAACCCGAACGCTCGTGGTAAGTGGGCAGAAGAAGCGAAAGCGATGTATTTAAGAGACTGGATCAAACTACTAAATAGGATGTGAGTAAATGTTTGAATTTTTAGATCAATTAGCAGATGTATTAGAAGGTGAATTGGACCTCTTTACTCACATTGTCAGTAGTCAGTTACTTCCAGACTCATCTATTGCACTGGTTTCAATGCCGTCGAGTAGAGGAGCAACCTACTACAAAGGTAACAGAGAAGTGAATGGACTCTTTCAAGTGTTGGCTAAGAACAAAAATCAGCCGTTAGTAGCTGAGACTGTCCAGAAAATAGCTGAGTATCTTGAAAAAAACGCAATAACTATGAATGGTTACAACATATCAAACATTGAAATATATACCGAACCGCATTATATCGATGGCGATAGACAAGGCGGTTGGACTTACAGCGCTGCGCTTGCAGTGACTTATACAAAGGAGTGAAGACTAATTGGATAACTTTTTAATTCAAGCTGGGTATCAAATGAACTTCAGCGAAGAACAAGGTGCAGCAAAAGATACTGGTGAATGGTTAGCGATTGGATCTGGTATTTCATCTATGGAGCCAGCAGGTAACGATGAAGTCGATCAGACGGCTTATTACAATAACGGAGGAGATTTGTCTTCTGACGTAACTGGTGGACAGGAGACGTTCAGTTTTGGGGGACACCGCGATTATGATGATGCTTTCCAGAATAAAGTCTATAACAAAATTAAACACACTAAAGGAAACGGACGTAAAGGGACGCTTCATATTATCTATCCTGACGGTGCTGAACTTATTGGAAACTGCACAGTTGCGAATATTGAAGGTCCTGGCGGAGATGCGAATACAAAAGGAGATATCTCTTTTGAGATTCATATCAACGGCAAACCGGCTGTAACTGAACCAACACCAGAACAAGACTAAGAGAGAACCTTTCGAGGTTCTCTTTTTTACTTATATTAGGAGGCTAACTAATCATGGCACATAAAATTAAACTAAAACAGGAATTCGAAGAGTTTGAAATAGGCGACAAAGTTTACCGTATGTATTTATCCGATCAGAAAATAAAGGACTTTATGAAAGGCTTTGAAGACTTAAGCAAGGTCGCTCTTTCAGTCGAGAAAGATAAGGAGTCAATAGAACAGGCAAGCGGATTAGCGAAAGAATTGTTCAATTTGCTGTTTGGAGAAAAAACGGGAGAAGAAATATATGAATTATGCGGAAACTCAACCTACGTCATCATGGACGTCTTCCGACAGATCATACCAGTAGTACATGCAAAGATTGATGATATGAAAGATCTAGAGGTCAAAAAATATACAGAATAGAGTGGTGCGATGTTTACTCTACTACAGAGACCAAAAGAAAAAACAGTTGAATACGAAGGGTTGACAATACCTATTAACTTTACGTTTGATGCGCTTCTAAAGTGTTTCGATATTAATAACAATGACGTCTTTCAAGAATACGAGAAAGTCATTGTTATGTTCAGGGTATTAGTCAAAGACTACAAACAGTATTCAAAGTTTAACCTAGCGGATAGGAATGCAGTGGTCAAACAGATATTCGACACTTACATGGAATATAAGTCGAACGACCAAGAACAAGTGCCAGTTATCGATTATTTAATTGACGGGGAGCGTATATACGCTTCTTTTTTATTGGTCGGAATCGACTTGCAGGAAGAAATGGGAAAGATGGACTGGGATAAATTCATGGCCATCTTTAATAACTTACCTGAAGACTCTCCCATTATGAAAGCAATCGGATATCGGGTCATGTCCATACCTACAGAAAAAGAGGTTGGAAAGAAAGAACGGCAGCGCTTGTTGAAGTTAAAAGCGTATTACGAACTGCCGGCAATGGTAGAAGCGCGTCAGAAACAGTCATTGAAAGCACTAGAGAATCTCAGACGAAAAGGAAGGAGGTAATGTATGTCAGATGGCAGAGTCGTCATTGATGTTGACCTGGACAAGGCGAAAGCGATGGGCGGCATTAGTGACATTAACAAAGAAGTCGGAAGCATGGCAAAGAGCATATCCGGTGTAATGAAAGATGCCGGAAAGAACATGACCAAGTATGTCACGCTTCCACTTGTGGCCATGGCTACAGGAATGGGTAAGGCGGCTATGGACCTGGAAGCGACAGAAGCAAAATACTATACGGTGTTTGGCAATATGTCCGATCAGTCAGATGAATTTATAAAAGAGTTTCAGAAACTGACACCAGCAACTAAAGCAGAAGCGCGGTCCATGGCCAGTGGTATACAGGATTTTGAAAATAAGTCCCTTATGTTAGCGATAGCATAAGCAAATTTATTGAACCTTATTGCTTAAGGGTGTGCTTTCGGCGTCAGTAACCGTAGGAAATGACGGCTAATGAAAGTGCTAACTGGGAAACCCTCCATAACACGGGGCAATCCAGTGGTAAGCCTAGTTTAGATCAATGTAATATGCTACACCATTAGCAAGTCTTATATACAGGAGTTGCTAATAATGGAGAAAATATCTGCTATTTACAAAATTACAAACACTATCAATGGTAGAACGTATGTGGGTAGAAGCAAAAATGTCTACAAACGTTGGGGAAGGCATAGAGAAGATGCTAAATTCAGAAGATTACCATTGTACGAAGACATTAGATCATTTGGTATTCATAACTTCGCTTTTTCTATCATCGAAGAATGTGAGCCTGAAATGTTGGACGAGAGGGAATTGTTTTATTTTAAATTAATAAACCCTGAATATAACGTTGTTCCTCCGGGAGAAAACCCGATGAATAACGAATTTGCTCGTTCAAGTTACAAGAAGGCCTACTTCACAGACGAAGCGTCTAGAAACCGGAGCGAAAAACTGAAAGAACGGTGGGCGAACGATAAGGAATACAGAGATAAAATGATTAAAATAAGCTCTGTACCTTGTTCCGATGAGAAGAAAAAAGCTATAGCTAAAGCCAAAAAGAACAAAAAAAGAGTAGCAATGCACAATTTAGAAACAAGAGAAGAACTACATGTTTTTGAAAGTGTATCTGAAGCTGTTAGATACTTGCGATCAAGTGGGTATCCTAAAGCCGGAGCTACTCCTATATCTAATGTATGTAAAGGCAGATGGAATAAAGCATATGAACACTATTGGTCTTTCAAGGAAACTCAAACGACTATCCAGTAATGGAGTAGGGTGGAGGATAAGCTACCACTCGAAGCGGTAAACAACTTTATGAGTTGATGATATAGTCTGTCTTATGCGATGGGAAAGCATGAGAATAAACGTTACTAGTACCAATGGGATTTGCTCGTGAAGAAGCGACTGGAATGACGGGTGAATTCATGCACGTTGCTGGAGCACTGGCCAACTTTAACTCAGGCACACACAGCGCTGAGGATGTAACTAACGCTATGAGCTCAGCAATCACTGGTCAATATAAGAGTTTACAAGGTCTCGGTATTCAGTTAGATGCAACAACAGTTAAAAACAAGGCTGTTGAAATGGGTCTGATGGGTGCAGACGATGAAATGAACAACCAGATCCGGACTCAGGTACTACTTGCAGAGGTTTATAACCAGTCAGGCGATGCCTTAGATGCCTATACAGAAGAAAATCTGGATGCTAAGACAAAGATGGGCTTATTAAAAGCTGAAATCATCGATGTGGCAGCAGAATTAGGAACGGCCTTCTTGCCCGCAATAAACGGAGCCATCGATCTATTCAGAGACATGATCGCATGGGTAGGCGACTTGACAGAAGAACAACAGAAGTTAATTGGAACAATCGCATTGATTGCCGGAGCCATTGGACCTCTACTTTTAGCCGGAGCCTTCATGATTGATAAGTTTTTAGTCATTAAAGGAGCAGTGACCGGTGTGGCTTCTGCCATTTCTCAAGCCGGTGGTGTCATGGGGTTGTTCAAAGGTATCATAGGCGCTCTATTCAGCCCGATAGGCTTAGTTTTAGGTGTCATAGGGTTATTAGCCGGAGCGTTCGTCTATCTCTATAATAACTGTGCTTATTTCAACGATATAGTCGGTGAACTGATTACAGCATTTAAAGGGCTGATGGACGGGACAAGTTCACTGTCAGATGTCCTGGATATCGCTGCATTGGTACTTGAAGAGTTCGTCCTTAGTTTGGCCGCTTTAGTGCCTCATATGATTCGGACAGGCATTGATATGATCGGTGGTTTTCTAGACGGTATTATGCAAAACGGACCAGTCATTATAGAAAAAGCAGGGGAAATAATTAATCAACTCCTTCAAGGATTTGTATCAAAACTTCCTGGAATTATTGAATTTGGTATGGAAACTATACGGTCCTTAGCAAATGGACTAAGTGCTGTCCTACCTTATCTTGTTGAAGTAGGTATAACGATATTAGGTTCATTGATTGATGCCTTCTTAGGATTTTTACCAACGCTTATATCTGTCGGTCAGCAATTTCTAAGTAGCGTTATCTCAGGACTGATCGCCATTCTCCCGGAACTGTTATCTTCAGGAGTGAATATTTTACTGTCTTTAATTCAGACTTTCAGAAATCATTTACCTGATTTTA
This sequence comes from Alkalibacterium sp., assembly GCA_020832185.1. GTDB lineage: Bacteria > Bacillota > Bacilli > Lactobacillales > Carnobacteriaceae_A > Alkalibacterium. The sequence goes on along the minus strand of JAFIFE010000014.1, from coordinate 27,977 downwards.
TAGAACGAGGAAAACAATTAATTCATGCTCTTAAGGATGGACTAATCGCCATGTTGCCTACATTGATTCAGGGCGGTGTTGAATTGATGGTTAAACTTCTGGCGAAAATACTGGAGTACGGTCCTAGATTACTAGTTGCGGGTATAGAGCTTATCTGGGAACTGATAAAAGGGATTGCTTCGCTTGCTAATGAAGCAGTAGGAGCAATAAATGAAATAGGAGCCGCCATCATTCAAGAAGCAATGAATGTAGATTTAATGAGTGCTGGTAAAGACATTGTTCGCGGATTATGGAACGGGATTACTTCCATGGGTGGTTGGATCGGTGAGAAAGTCGGTGGGTTCTTCGGAGGAATAACCGACAAAGTCAAAGGCGTATTCGGAGTACGCTCTCCTTCTCGAGTATTTAGAGACGAAATTGGAGAAATGCTTCCGAAAGGAATGGTCGTCGGTGTTGAAGCGGAAGAAGCAGCAACTGAACGCAAAATTGAAGACAGTTTTAAAGGAACGATTGGATCAGCAGCTAAAGCGCTGCAGAGGGTCAAGATGCCTGATGTGGGCGCTAGAGCAGTCGGTAGTATTCCAATCGCACAAGGGCAATCTGATTCAAGTAACGATTCATCCGCATTTGATCAGATGCTTGAGTACCTCAAAATCATAGCGGCTAAAGATAACATGATGGTTCTGGATGATGGAACGATCATTTCAAAGAATATGGACCGGATTGATAATAGTCTGGCTGATAATACTAACTTGAACAAAGGGCGGTGGCGTCAAAGATGAGAACTAAAGGGAAACACTTAAAAGATTTTGGATTGAAACTAGTTTGGCGAGATGCCCCACCGCCTGAACAGAAAGAAATTAAAGAACCTTTATTCGGGGTTCAAGGAGATTTGGACTTTTCTCTGATGTTAGGGGAGCCAGTCTTTAATAACAGAGTCATTAGATATGGAGTCAAAACCTACGTTGAAGATCCGGAGTGGTTCAGGCTACTTAAAACAAGAGTTGAGAATTGGCTTATAGATGGGCGAATCGATGAAATAGAAGACGATTATGAAGGCTCTTACTATTACAAGGGTAAATGCTTAAGTGTAGAGCTAGGCGATGACAGTGCTAAAGGAGAGGCCTCATATGTGCTTACCTTTGAGTGCTATCCATTTAAAAAAGCAGAGCTATACGAAGGCAATGATGTATGGGATGAGTTCAATTTTTACTTGGACTACTCACAAGACATTGAATTTGATGTAAACGGATCACAGGAGATCACATTAATGAATATCGGTTCAACGAGTGTGGTTCCAAGAATCGTTGCTGATTCTAACTTTTCAGTCACTAAAGATAACCAGGTGCTCAATGTGACGCCTGGAGAGAACAAGAACGATGATTTTAGGTTAATGAAAGGCGAGAACAAGCTGACAATAACCGGAACAGGGAATATTAAGTTTGAGTACTATAAGGAGCTGATTTAATGTACAGCATTCGTATTTTCGACGGACCAGACGATACAGAAGGTGCATTGCTATCATCTCCTTATATTAACGAATTGAAAGTGAAATACAGCATGAATTTGCTGAAACACGGCATTTCAAACGTCACTATTCAAATTCCAAGAAATAACCCTAAGTGGCAATCAATCAGACCGCTTAAGACACTGGTTGAAATCACTAATATCCGGACATTTAAAGTCGTGTTTAGAGGGCGTTTTCTAAGACCGCGCCAAAATTATGATGCTTCCGGTTTAACTTATTTAACGTATGACTGCGAGGATAAAAAAGCGTATTTCAATGACTCTAATCAACGCTGGAGACTTTTGCAAGATATATCTATTCGAGATGGCTTAGGACAGGTCCTTGATGTTCACAATCAACAGGTTGAGCCGCATAAACGATTCATTCTAGGCAATGTAACCGTAACGAATAATACAGACAACCTCTACAGGTTTGTAGGTTATGGCAAGACACTCGACGAAATCTACGACAATTTCGTTGAACGTTTAGGGGGCTATCTATCCATAAGAGAAGAGGAAGACGGCACCTATTTAGATTATCTGGCTGATGAACCAGAACTAAAGGATACGCCTATACGAATTAGAGGGAATTTAAAGCAGTTCAGAAGAGAATTAGACCCTACTGAGATTGTTACTCGAGTGATTCCATTAGGAGCTAGAATTGAGGCCGCAGAGGATGAAGAAAGTTATGTTAGCATGCCTCGTATCGATGCTAGTTCTGTTAATGATGGAAAGGATTATTTTGATAACCTTGAATTAATCGAAGAATTTGGAATCATCGAAGGAACGATAGAATTTGATGATATCAACGAACCTCAATTCCTTCCTTTAAGAGCTGACCAGTTTTTCCAAAGTCAAAAAGCAGCTAAGGTGTCCTATCAATTATCTGTTTTACAGACTTATTTGATAGATAAAGATGTTGATGAGTTAGAAGTAGGTTATCGCTATCCAATCAGTACCTACCCAGCGTTTAATATTGAAGAAGACCTAGAAATAATTGGAATGAAGATTAATTCAGAAAACCCTCAGCTCCCAGATATGACCATAGGAGAGCAGTTCAGGAGCTTGTCTCAGTACCAATCAGAAATGAATAGAAAGACTCAGAAACTGTCAGAAATTGAGAATAACATCATCGCTCAGCAACGAGCGCTGCAGGAAACAAAAAGAGAGCTGAACTCTCAAATAGGTAACCTTCAGACGGCTCTTGAAAACATAGATACTTCTGAAATACCTGAATTGCAGGAAGCGATTGAAAACCTCCTTGATTCTGTGAGTGATTTAGCTGATTTAGTGGATTCGATTGAGATTCCGGGACTGGCTACTGAAATAGATGCAGGGCTTATGTCATCTGCAGATAAACGCAAGCTAAACAGGTTAACCTTAGAAGTTTCAACCAACCTTGATGACCTAAGAACTAAGCTAGAACTTATAACAGTCACTCAAGAGATTGATTTAGATCAGCTCTACTTAGATGTGGAGGAGTTAAAAAATGTCGAAGAGTAAAGAAGAGTCACGTACTGAACGAATAGCTCGAAAGACTGAAGAGTTGCAAGCGAAAATCGAAGAAATGAAAAAGAGAATGAGGAGTGATGATTAGTGGCAGATTACAGAGACCCTACACCAATAACACCAATAGAACCAGATTATGATGTGTCGAAAGTTCCATCAGAGATAAAAAGGTATGCAGACTTCACACGTACTAAGAAGGATGGTCTGGCTACAAGGGAAGCTATGGCTAGAAGCGCAGAAATTGCCGGCCTAATATCTAAGGAAGCTAATGACCGAAGTAAAGAGTTAGGCGATCAATTTCAAGAGGTCATCGATGAAACGACGGGTAAAGATGTTATTTCAGCCCCCGAGATCATTGCTGCACGTAATAATGAAGCTAATTTGAAGACTAGATTAGATAAAGAGAATCAGGAAGTTACCGCACAGTTGGCACAAACGGAGCAAGAATTCAATGAAAAATACCCAGTATCTCCATCAGTAGTTTCTGCGTATTGGGAAGCACCTACACAACCGAGCGCTAGATTCGGAGACCAAGGAGCTTTTGCTAGTGGATTTAGCATTACGGCTAACCAAGTTATAAATAACCTTTTTGAACCCATGCGTAATCAGAATCCGAATTACATCACACGCTTGAATAAAGGAAAAGATGAGTCAGGAGAATATGACTGGTGGAGGTACGAATTCACGCCGCCGCAATATGAAAAGACACTCATTTTAGGCGCAGGATTGCATGGCGGGGAAACAGGCAGCACTTTAGGGTTGTATCTATTTCTAAAAGAATTAGTTGATAATTGGGAAACAAGTTCTCAACTCTCTTATTTACGAAATAAAGTGAGATTAATTGTAATACCTGTTCAGAATCCATGGGGCATGTCACAAGACCCTAAAACGAGACAAAACTCTAGAGGAGTAGACTTAAATCGAAACTTCGATTACAAGTGGTCAGCTTTCCCGACTCAAAATCCCTTCGATCACGAATATAAAGGGACAGGTGCTATTAGCGAGATCGAAACTAGATATATCGTTGATACATTAGAACAGTACAGAGACGCAATAGCTTACCTTGACTTTCATAACATTGGGGCAGATTCGGCTAACTATGTTCTCTATACTCCTAAATTGCAAAATGCTCCTAAAGCAATGTATAGGCAGTTAATTGAGCACTTTAGGACACCTACGCAAAATATTAAATGGGGAGAAGTAGATAATCCTGCAGGCTTTATTTATGCGGCTGAACGATTCGGAATGCACGCCTCTAACCCTGAATTCGGGGACGGTATTTGGGGAGATAAGTATGACAGTTCAGAAATGACTAAGTATGTTGAATGGTATGGAAATGTCATAATGCAACACGCGGCATTAACCACACAAGCAAAGTCAGAAAAGCTTATTCAACCATTCGTCAACAGAGCGATATATAATCATACAGCTGCGCCTGGGATAGTGTTCCCGGCAGGTGCTAATAACGTTGATACGTATCAAGAATTACAAGATTTGCGAATGGAATTTGATGTTCCTAGTAATGGCATCGTTATGGTAAAAGGTGAAATAACTATAGCTGGGAATACTTTAGCAGAAAATACTCAAAGCTTCATTACTCCGATAGTCGCACAAACGCCTACAGAGTTTTCCATAGACAATAAGCGGAATTTGTTCTGGGAAGTATACTGCGAAGGGATGCGTAGGCAAACAATACCATTCAGCGCAGAAATACCGGTTTATCCCACAAGCAGAGATATTGGAAAAGCTGTGGTAGGTTTATTTGCTAGAACTGTATCTGGATCTATTACAGTTTACCGTTACAGAGTAAGCGCAACGTTTATACCCTCCGACCGAGGGCAGACGGTGACTATCTTCGATGCAACAGGAAGATTCGGACAAGGTATAGGCGCTATGCAAAGGATATTACCCGGCGATGGACGTTCATCTAATATTTAATAGAGGAACCAAACTGTGCGTTAAATGAAAGGAATGACAAAATGAATTTAACTTTATATACAATCATAATAATAGCCATCTCAATAACCTTATCTACAATCATAAATGTTGTGATTATGAGAAAGGTTGTCGAGATGGCTGTTTTGGAATTAGAAAAATCAGAAAAGAGATGGATGAAAACAATTGAAAGAATTATTGGCTGACTACTAATTTACCTAAGTTTTGTCCTAGTTTAGTCATAGTGATATAACCTTCTATAATCTTGATTTCGTCATAAGAAGGTGTTTCATCTTTAAATCTAGTTAATTGTTCTCTAGCGAATTTGGTATACTGATTATCTGTTTTTCTAAAATGGTCATAACTACTTTTGAAATTAGGTTGAATTAAACTAGCATTTTCAATTTTAATTAATCCTAGTCGATGTAAAGTGTTTATTGATATCGGGTCATGCTTTATATAGTAATCATCAAATACCATTAAGTTATCTAGGCATGGTAATACCGCTGATCTGTCATAACTTACTAACTGAATATCAACTTTTGCCACTGCGTTTATTTTGTAAAGTGTTTTAAATAGACGAGCATCATCTGCTGAAAAATCCTTAAGTATGGTAGAAAATGATGGTAATAGGATTGGGTTTTTACGACTATCTACTGAAGCAGATATCAAATTGGAAAACATGTTACGTAATTCTTCAGTGCTTAATTGGTAAGCAGAATCTTCAACTGCTTTTAAGGTTAAGCCTATTTTAGAAGAATCTCTATTTGCCAAGGGAATATTCCCGGTTTTTTCCTTAATTTTTTTAGTATAGTCGTTCATCTCTTCCTCTTTATATATTTGGTAACGTAATAGTGGTCCTAAGACCTTTAAACCTATACCTCTTAAGGCCTGACCAACTAAATCAGCTGCTGGATTCATCACTTTCTCTTTAGTTGATATAGGGAAATCAGGGGTCAAATCGGGCTTGATTGGTATTTTGTCAATCATATAATCACCTCCTTCCTACAAGGAGTATACCAAACGAATCACAGAACAGATGTTTAAATTATACAAGTTAGAGCTGCTCATTGAGTGGCTCTTTTATTTTGTCCCAGGAAAGGAGGACACTAATGACAAGAAATGACATAAAACACTTAAAAGAACTAAGAGAATCAGAACGACAGTACCGCCCCACAAGCGCCTCTATCGTATTTATAAGTTTGGTATATGGATGGTTCATCCTCCACTATCAAGCTTATTTTGTTGGATTACTCCAACCTAGATTGATTGGACTACCTCCAGAACTTTTGGGGGTCCCGCTAATCATATTTGGATTAATTCAGCTATTTGGAATGTTGTTTAATTGTGACATAGCCAGGAGGCTTTCAGTCATTGGACTAGCCTTTATATGGGGTGGTCTCTTCGTAGTAAATTTCGCCTATGCATTCGGTGACGGCTATCCTAATCCCATTTGGTTATTTATGGGTAAAATAATTATCGATTGCATAATATTAGCGACGAAGGGGAGTTACGATTGAATGAATGGCTTATGTTATTTCTTGGTGGTGGTGGATTGATTGGAGGCATAGTAGGTATACTGACCCTTTTCTCTAATCACAATGGATCCAGGATTGAATGGTACGATCGAGCAATAAAAGACAATGAGCATTTAAGAGATGAGATTGTTGAGTTGAAAGCAGAATTGGACTTGAAGACTAAAGAGAACATCGGGCTACAAAGCAAGATCCAGAAGCTTAGAAACGGTATTGTTCGAATGAAATTAAAGAATAAAGAATTGACACTGAAAGTGAAAGAATTGATTACGGAACTAGCAAGATACAAGGAGGAAGAGAATGGAAATATTACTAAATGAAGCAATGGTATTAGCAGCAGTGATGGCCCCGGTCATCGCTTTTTTTGTACAACTGATTAAGTCGGACATCAATACTAGATGGTTGCCTTACGTCAGTGTAGGTATTGGAATAGGAATCGGGCTTATTTTCGCAGTAGCTCTAGGGGAAGGCCTATTCCTTTACGGATTAGCCGGGTTCTTTAGCGGGGCAGCAGCTAGTGGCTTATACGATGGGGTTCACTCAATTACGAAAGGTGGAGAATAAATGACTGTACACGGATTGTTTACTGATTTACCACAATTTAAGGATGTAAGAAACTCAATACCAAGACATGCAACGAAACGTTTTCCAGTCTTAGATATTAACAGTAAAACGGAGATTGCAATTCATCATGCTTTAGTAAGAATGGGATTAGCAGGTGCAAACGCAGCCGGATATGCTCGGTTCCACGTGCATACGCATGATTGGCCAGGGATTGGATACTCTTATGTAATCGAGCCTAATGGAGACATTCTATTCTGTAATCCGGTCAACTGGAGAACATACCATGTTGGAAATTCAAACAACTTCTCCATTGGCATTTGTCTGACAGGCGATTTCAGAACTGAAGAACCAACAGATGCACAAAAACGAAGCTTAAACCGCTTAGTCGATCGTTTGAAGAAAGAGTATTCTCAAATCAAACGCATTAGATCACACCACGAATATCCTGGATACTCTTGGAAAGGGTGCTGTATATTCGACTACAATACTGTTCTAAACGCTAAAGTAGAAAAAGATGAACCGAAACAAATAGGGAATAAATACACAGTCCAACAGGGAGATACCTTCTGGAGCATTGCTAAAGGAAGAGAATTTGAAGTGATAGACCTGCAGCATGCTAATCCTAACGTGGATCCAACTACACTACGTATCGGACAAGCAATCAACATTCCGACTAAGTCCACCGATAAAGCTACAGTAGAAGAGAAAAAGAGTCCGGCCTATGCAGGGAACTCTATTACTCGATACCTGGAAAGCATCGGAGAGGATAGCTCGTTTGCTGCTCGTAAAAGACGTTCTGAACAGTTAGGGATCCGTAATTATACCGGTACTGCTGATCAGAATATCGAGCTTCTTTCTATACTGAGAGACGGTCAGAAACCTACAAATAACAACGTCGCTCGTCTGGAAGTAGATGGATCATGGGGACAGGCGACGACTAGACGATTGCAGCAAGTATTAGGAACGCAGCCAACTGGATTGATGGGAGGACAAGCAAGAACTGCTATAACTCTTAATATCCCGTCTGTTCAATTCGGTACTGGGGGATCGCTAGTGGTTCGAGAAATGCAGAAAAGACTAGGATTGCCACAAAATCAACAAGGTGGATTGCTAGGACCACTTACTCTGACTGCCCTACAGAAGAGTATGGGTACGCCTCAAACAGGTGCTATCAGCAGAACCGGAAGTGCAGTAGTCAAAGAATTGCAGCACAGATTAAATCAAAATAGATTTTAAACTAGTCGAAATCGACCAGGTTAAAAAATCTTTCTTATATGGTATACTATAAACAAATCTACACTCACTGTAACAGGTGTACTGTAGGTCTCAGAGCGAAAGCTGCTGAGTAAAAGCTTCTGACTGTTGAAAGCAATGACGATTGCCGGATACAGGAGAGGTTGCGGGGGTTTGGAAAGTTTTACCCCGTACCTACATAGTCTTAAGCCTTCCTTAATTGGAGGGCTTTTTTATTTGTCAAAAGACTCGTCAATAGCTCTATATTGCAATGCTAAAGCAGTAGCAGAAATAATAGCCTCATCCTTAGTTTCGTAGACGATCATCTTCAAATCCTTTACGTGTCTTACAATAACAGTTCTATCTTTAATATGTATGGTAATCCTAGATAAAATTAATCCATTGCTATAAAGCTGAATCCATTCCTCCATCGAACACCTCCTTAAGTAGAGTATACTTGTTCATGATGTTAATTTCCCTTAAATTTCTTTAATAAAAGAGCGCAGATTTCTCTACGCTTTCTTTTGTCGCTTATTGTACCATTCAGCAGTATTCATAAACTCGATATTCCGTATCTGATCAATCTGGCAAGTGGTCTCTCGTTTATTAAGTAGCTGCAGATAGATAGTCTGGTCTTTATATCCCTTGACCATACACTTTACGTCAGGGTAGAGAATGCCTTCTCTTAAAATATTTGATTGAATCAAAACGGGCTTTTTCATTACATACGCTTTATATAAGACTTCAGATACTTCCTCAATTGTCATTTCGGGTTTAAATGCTACTTCCAGCACTTTCTGTTCTTGTTTAGCTTTCTTCAGAGCTTCATTATGATCAGACAACATCAATCCTTGCCACTTCATCAAACCTCTATCTTTGTACCCGAGTCGATCGGGACTCAGTACTACAGTTTCTTCCTTCAACAATACCGCCTCCTTAAACCAAATGTACGTTCCTTATATTTCTATGATAGAATCATTCAGAACATTTGGCAAGGCGAACAAGCTTAAATAATCTATTTGTCTGCATTTTGCCATCACTGAGCAAATTTAACTATGATATTGTACAAGACAGTACGAGAAGATATAATAAATCACTTCCCATAAAACAGTTTACTTACAATGTTTATAGAGACTATACGAGATAATATGATACAATATAAAGTATCGGTAGCATAAGAAGCCTTCATGGCAGTATTGAACTTGGATGACGAATAAATATTTATCAAAATGATTTTATAGTGCTTGCTAAAGTGCTGACTGCTCATTGTCATTAATGAGTGGTCAGCACTTTTTTGTTTTATTAATTCAGACAAATATGCAGAGGAGTAATGACAAGAACGGTACCTTTTTATAAGACTGGTTTATAAGTGCCTTAAATGGATAAGGCACTATTCTCAGTTGGTTGAATAGAGTACATTTCAGAGTTAATAAATCCTAAGTTATCAGACTATGACAAACAATGAGGGAGTATGACCAATACATATCCTTAATACTTATTCAGCTAAAATAGTCTCAATCAACCATCAAATATGCTATACTAATGAGGACAATATATGAAAGTAGGGGAAGAAGATTTAATGGACAATGATAGCTTCAGGAGTATCGTTTTATTAGTTTTATTGGTATTGTTTTCAGCCTATTTCTCTTCATCTGAGACTGCATTTACCTCAGCTAACCGCATTAGATTAAAAAATGAGGCAGAGAATGGAGATGAACGGTCCAGAAAGACGCTGAAATTAGCAGAGAATTTTGATGGGGTCTTATCTACCATATTGATAGGGAATAACATCGTCAATATTGCAATGTCTGCCATAGCAACTTTACTGTTCGTCGGCTGGTTTCCCGTTTACGGCGCAACAATTGCCACAGTTGTCATGACAGTCATTATTTTGCTGTTCGGAGAAATCACTCCAAAAACAATTGCCAAAGAAAAAAGTGAGGAAATTGCCAGAAGTGCCACTCCTGTTATCCGTTTCTTAATGGGTGTATTTAAACCTGTTCTCTGGATCCTTCAGAAATGGAAAGTTATGCTGGATAAAGTGTTTAACTTCGAGGGCAGTGAAGTCATCAGTGAGGATGAGCTTTTATCGATTGTGGATGAAGCCGAAAGTGGTGGAAGCATTGAAGACCATGAGCACCAGCTGGTTAGATCCGCCATAGAGTTTGATGACCTGGAAGTATCTTCTATATTAATGCCGCGCGTAGATGTGGTCGGATGTGAACACGATACACCTGACGATGAAATCGAAGAGCTCTTTATGACACATAATTTTTCACGTTTGATCATATACGATGATACGATAGACAATGTTATTGGTGTCCTTCATGAAAAAGACTTTAATCGTTACCTGAAAGCCAAACAACAGCCTGGAAGAAATCCGTCGCTGCTGACTGTTGTCAAAGAAGTGCTGTTTGTTCCTCCGGTCATGAACTTATCAAGGTTGTTACGAACAATGCAGAAGAAAAAAACACATATGGCCATAGTAACAGATGAACATGGCGGTACGATCGGCATTGCGACTATGGAAGATGTCCTGGAGGAACTTGTAGGTGAGATTTGGGACGAATACGATGTTATCGAAGAAGAAGTGGAAGAAATCAGTAAAGGGACCAAGTATAAAGTAAAAGGGACGGCGAATTTAGACAAAATTTTCGAGCTGTTTGGAATCACTGAAGCCAATCAATACGTTTCCAATACAGTAAGTGGTTTTGTTATTGAGGAACTGGGGCATTTTCCAGAGGATGGGGACCAGTTTGATTATCACAATATGAAAATTACCGTCACAATGGTTCGCAATAGACGTGTACTTGAAATTCAAATCGATTATATCCCGCAGGAAGAAAAAGAAGAGAAAGATTAATAGGAGTGTTATGTAAGGGTGCTGTCTTTTTTAAAAGATCCAACGTTAACGACTGAACAGGTGGCTAAAGAATTATTAGGCTGCCTGCTTGTAAAAGAAGATGAAATAGGGATTACTTCCGGATGGATCGTAGAAACGGAAGCCTACGTGGGTGTCCAGGATGAAGCCTGTCACAGCTATAATGGAAAACGAACTCCGAGACTGGAATCCATGTATAAGAAGGCGGGAACCTTATATGTGTATCAGATGCACACCCATCACATGGTAAATATCGTTACTCGTACTTCGGATGAACCTCAAGCTGTGCTGATCAGAGCTATCGAACCTTATGAAGGCGTCTCTATTTTTGAGGAGCACAGAAAGCGGAAAGGGATCGAACTGACAAATGGCCCCGGTAAACTCACAAAGGCGATGGGCATTACCATGGAAGATAACGGGACTGAATCAGATAAGTATCCTTTGTATATCGCCAGTCAGAAAAAACGAGTACCGAATCTAATACAGAAATCTAAACGCATCGGAATACCTAATAAAGGACATTGGACCGATGCTTTGTTAAGATATAGTGTAGAGGGCAATCCATACGTATCACGTAGAAAAGGAAAACCCATGAATGATCACGGCTGGGAAGCTATGATACATTAGAGGAGGAATTTTTATGACGGATAGCATTTCTAATTATATCGATAGTGAGTTGAAAGAAGTCTTACCCAATTTCAAATGGCGTCTGATAAAAAACAGCAAGAAAAAATTGATCGAACTCTATATTTCTTTCAATGTGGAGACAGGTGAAGACATTCAAGTGCAAGACACCCTGGGTCAGAATAACGAACCGGGAAATGTACAATTTGAAGACGTTATCTGCCTTTATGATCCAGCATATTCGCATGTCAGTCCGCAGAACTATCTGGCAGCTATTGCATTTGATAGTAACATCGGCATAGAAAAAGGATATTTAGATGCAATCCTGAGACAAATCAATCTGACTACCAAACAAGGAATGGTAGAGCTTAGAGAGTTTTTAAGTGATGATTTTGCTGGAGAATTTAAATTGAACTGGAACGAAAACAATTTAAACAGCCTAATCAAGACAATGAAAGATACGAACCGGTATGAAGATGAAAGACTTAAAATGGTTTTAGATGATGAACACTCATTTTTCGAAAAATTAAAAGAGGATGAAGGCAATGACGGAGTGGAAAGAGTTTAGCGTTTCAATCAATAACGAAGCCTCGGAACCTGTGTCAGCAATATTTGATGCATTAGGGTCCTCAGGGGTATCTATAACAGACCGAAATGATTTTCTTAACCTCCCTCTAAAAGGGACAGATTCATTATGGGAGCTGGATGAAGCCAAGTTTCCCTCAGATGGTGTGGTAATCAAAGGGTATTTCACAGAATTCGACGATCTTGAAAAAATCGAATCTGAACTGAACACGCGCATCTTAAAGCTGAAAGATTACGGGATATCGATTGAAAATTACGCTCTTGAGGTTAAGAACGTAGTGGAGGAAGAATGGGCAAATGCCTGGAAGAAATACTACTATCCTGTGTCTATTACCCGGTTCATGACAGTTGTCCCACAGTGGGAAGAGTACACGCCTCAGTTTATTGACGAGCGCGTATGTTACCTTGATCCAGGGCTGGCATTTGGAACAGGCACTCATCCAACGACTCAATTGTGTATACAAGCTTTGGAAACGACTGTACGTAAAGGAGATACTGTATTTGATGTCGGTACAGGGTCTGGCGTATTGTCAATAGCCAGCGCGCTCTATGGAGCCGGCACGATCAAGGCTTATGATCTGGATGAAATTGCTGTGAAATCAGCTAGAGATAATATCAAACTCAATAATCTAGAAGACCGTATCGAAGTGCAGGCCAATAACCTGCTTCAGGGCATTGATCAGAAAGCAGATATTATAGTGGCCAATATTCTGGCCGAAATAATTTTACTGCTTGTGGAAGATGCATATGTTAAACTGAATGATGGTGGACTATTTATTACCTCTGGTATTATAGCTGATAAAAAAGATCAGATCATCGAAGAATGTATCAAGCATAATTTTGAAATTATCCAAGTCAATCAAATGAAAGACTGGGTAGCAATTATTGCAAAAAAAGAAGATAAGGACGTGTCATAAAATGGAAAACATTGAAAAATATATCGATCACACTTTATTAAAACCGGAATCAACAGATCTGGCTATTCAACAAGCTTGTCTGGATGCAAAAAAATATAAGTTTAAAGCAGTATGTATTCAGCCGGTATGGGTCAAATATACAGCAGACCTGTTAAAGAACTCTGGGGTCAATACGTGTACAGTTATAGGTTTCCCGTTAGGTGCAAATACATCTAAAGTGAAAGCGTTCGAAGCTCAGCAGGCAGTAAAAGACGGCGCAACTGAAGTAGATATGGTCATTAATATCGGCGCACTTAAAAGTGAAGACTTTTCAGTCGTTCATGATGATATCAAAGCAGTCGTTGAAGCAGTAAAAGGGAAAGCCATCGTTAAAGTCATCATCGAAACATGTCTGTTGACTGACAACGAAAAAGTAAGAGCCTGCGAAATTTCTAAACGTGCCGGCGCGGATTTTGTCAAAACATCTACTGGTTTCTCTACCGGAGGCGCTACAGTTGAAGATATCAAATTAATGCGAAAAACAGTCGGAGATAAAATGGGTGTGAAAGCTTCAGGTGGCGTACGCACGATCGAGGACGCACAGGCAATGATCGATGCTGGAGCAACTCGTATTGGAACCTCAAATGGTATTGCTCTTGTTGAAGGAAATGAAGCGACTGAATCCTACTAAGTTAAGGGTTGACAGCTGTCTTGCAGTCTTTTAAAAAAAGCGATATACTTATATAAGAAGCAGCCAGCACTTACAGCAGTGCTGGTTTTATTATCATTTTTTAAATTATAACCACATAACAAACCCTTATAGAATGAAGGTGAAAGTCATGCCACAAAATAAAGATTATACTCCACAGGAAGTCATTGCCTTATGCTTGACCTATATGAACAGCGAGCATGTTGCTTTCGTAAAAAAGGCTTTTGACCTTGCGAATAAAGCCCATGAAGGACAGATGAGAAAATCTGGAGAAGAATACATTATGCATCCCGTTCAGGTTGCAGGGATTTTAGCTGAACTGAAAATGGATCCTGTTACTGTAGCTACAGGGTTTTTACATGATGTTGTTGAAGATACTGACTACACTTATCAACAGCTTGCAGACATCTTCTCACCGGAAGTGGCCGACCTGGTTGATGGGGTCACTAAATTAGGTAAATTAAAATTTAAATCAAAAAAAGAACATCAGGCAGAAAATCATCGAAAGATGCTTTTAGCAATGGCTCAGGATGTTCGAGTTGTGCTGGTTAAACTTGCAGACAGACTTCACAATATGCGAACCTTAAAGCATCACAAGCCGGAAAAGCAGAGAGAAATAGCGAAAGAAACGCTGGATATTTATGCGCCATTGGCTGACCGATTAGGGATTAACCGCATGAAGTGGGAACTGGAAGACACCTCTCTTCGTTATATGAATCCACAGCAGTATTACCGGATCGTTCATTTAATGAACTCCAGAAGAGAAGACCGTGAGAATTACATCGATGATGCAAAAGGAGCTATCCTTGCATCTGTTGAAGAGTTGGGTATCGAAGCCCAAATCACTGGTCGCCCTAAACATATTTACTCGATTTATAAGAAAATGAAAAGTCAGAAAAAACAGTTCAATGAGATTTATGATTTGCTTGCGATACGAATCATCGTAGATTCTATCAAAGACTGTTATGCTGTCCTTGGAGCGATCCATACTAGATGGAAACCCATGCCGGGCCGTTTCAAGGATTATATTGCTATGCCTAAGGCCAATATGTATCAGTCGCTTCACACGACTGTGCTTGGTCCTAATGCCACTCCACTCGAGGTTCAAATCCGTACACGTGAAATGCATGAAATTGCAGAGTACGGGGTTGCTGCTCACTGGGCGTATAAGGAAGGCATTTCAACAAAGCTGGATAACAATGAACTGAGCCAGCATATATCCTGGTTTAGAGATATCCTGGAGCTTCAAGATGAATCCCGTAATGCAAGTGACTTTATGGATTCAATTAAACAGGACATCTTTAAAGATAAAGTGTATGTGTTCAGTCCAAAAGGTGACGTAATGGAACTTCCCTCAGGTTCAAGTACTCTTGATTTTGCATTCCATGTGCATACAGAAGTAGGGAATAAGTCAATGGGAGCTAAAGTTAATGGAAAAATCGTGCCATTAAACTACAAACTGAAAAATGGTGACATAGTTGAAATGCTCACTTCGCCTAACTCCTTTGGCCCAAGCCGAGACTGGTTGAATTATGTCAACACCTCCAAGGCAAAAAACAAAATCAAACGCTTTTTCAAAACTCAGGAAAAAGAACAGAATATTGAACGAGGAAAAGAAATTCTTGAAAAATTATTACACGATATGGAGTTTAATCCTAAGCAGATTCTGAAAAAAGAGAATGTGTTGAAGACAGCCAAGCGTTTTAATTTTAATAATGAAGATGATTTTTATGCGGCTATTGGGTATGGCGAGGTCAAAAGTACGACGGTGGCCAATCGTTTAACAGAGAAAGAACGGAGAGACCGAGAAAAAGACCTTATTCAAATTGATGAAACTAGCAATACGATAGAACTGAAAAGTAAAAAAGAACCAGAGAAAATGAAAATACGTCATGAAGGTGGCGTAGTGATCCAAGGTGCTGACAATTTACTGATAAGATTGAGCAAATGTTGTAACCCAGTGCCAGGTGACACGATTGTAGGATATATTACGCGAGGCCGAGGTGTGTCTATTCACCGAATAGATTGTCCTAATATTCAGGGGACTGATGACCAGGCAAATCGACTGATTGATGTCGAATGGGAGTCGACTGATTCTAAAAAAGAATACAATGCTGAGCTGCAGATCGAAGGGTATGATCGTTCAGGATTCCTAAATGAAATCCTTCAGGTTATCAACTCTCAAACGAATAAACTCAGCAATGTGAATGGTAAGCTGGATAAAAGCGGAACAGCTATTGTCAAAGTGACACTAGCTATTCAGAACTTGAAAGAGCTTGAGCAGATCGTTGATAAAGTAAAAACAGTTCCCGACGTCTATTCAGTAAAACGCATCACATCATAAAATGGATTGATTCAGTTTCAGGAGGATTTAAGTGAGAGCAGTTATTCAAAGGACTACAAAAGCAAGTGTAAGTGTAAATGAGGAAATAACAGGCGAAATTGCTGAAGGATTTGTTGTTCTGCTAGGTGTAGAAGAGGCGGACACTGAAGAGGATGTCGACTACCTGGCTCGTAAAATAGCCAATATGCGTATTTTTGAAGATGAGGACGGGAAGATGAATCGGTCGCTGAAAGATGTAAATGGAGAAGTTCTATCAATTTCTCAATTTACACTTCATGCGGACACTAAAAAAGGGAACCGCCCGAGTTTTACAGGTGCTGCTGGACCCGAAAAAGCTGAAGCCCTTTATAACCTGTTCAACCTTAAACTCAAAGAAACGGGACTCCCTGTTTCTGAGGGGATTTTCGGGGCTCATATGGTCGTCAGCCTGATCAACGATGGGCCGGTAACCATTACTATGGACACCAAGAATAAATAAAGAAGACCTGTATGTAAACCCCCAGACTTCGGGTAGTCGAGCTAGATTTCTCCCGAAGTCTGTTTTATTATAGTTTAAAAAGAAGAAGAGAGCCTGAGTAAGGCTCTCTTCTTCTTTTTTGCGTGTATTAGGGTGAAAAGTAGTTTGACAGTCCATTATAGATCGCATCAGCGATTGTCCGCTGATAGGATTGCGTATTAACAACCGTTATATCATAATCATTGTCCAGGTATCCTAGTTCAAGGAGAACGGAGGCTTGTCCGTTATTTCTCAGTACAAAGAAATTACCGTGTCTTACACCATTATTTTTCAATGGACCCTGTTCAGTTAGAGATTGGTTAATGGAATCAGCCAACTCTCTTTCCGCTTCAGAATAGTAGTATGTTGTTGTCCCACTCATTGTATTAGGAACTTCTACTGCATCATAGTGAATACTAATAAAGGCATCAGCTTTAGCCCGATGAGCATAATATACTCGGTCATTTAACGAAATAAATGTATCATCATCTCTAGTCATGATAACATTTGCTCCAGCTTGTCTGAGACTATCTGCAAGAATAAGGGAGGTATTCAGGGCAACCTCTTTTTCTGTGAACCCTGTGCGCGCAACTGCTCCTGGATCGTATCCTCCATGCCCGGCATCTATGACAATGGTAGCTTCAGCTAAACTAGTTGCATAATGAGATGAGGTATCGTTTCCTTGAGCTGTTTCCACAATATCAATGGTGGCATCGACTGTTTCGGTTAACCAGCTGGCTACAAATGCCTGAGACCCGTCAGCTAATTCAATGCCATACCAGTCGTCTATTTCTTCTCTTACTTCAAACTCAGTTACTTCATCAATAGTCGTCACGATAGCTGAGTCTGTCGTTGGGTTTTCCCTAACATTAGTAGGTCCCATTCCCAGTCGAATACGGAAGTTACTTGACTGTGAGGCTTCTGCTGAGACAGTGCCGTCTGTTCGTTCAATGTAGTTGGAATGGATCCAGGCGACTCTATTATTAAATAAAATTTGTACCCAGTCATTCTCAGTATATAAAATCTGATAGTCTTCACCTGAGTGGACAGTTCCAATGGCAGGGGAGTCAGTAGAAGAGAACTGCCGTATATTAACGTCGGCTCCTGTTATTCTTCCCATAACTCTATTGTCAACGGAAACTTCTTCGTTTTCAACAAGCCAGCTGGCTACCCAGCCGATATGATTGTTTGAAAGTCTGACTTTATACCACTGGTTTTCTTCACCTAAGATTTGAAGTTGATCATCTTCTTGTACTTGAGTAAGGACTTCGTGTGACAAACCTGGACCATAGCGTACATTTAATTGGGTGGCCAGGACGGTCACTTTATTTTCATTTGCTATAGCAACCAGAGAACCAGTCAAGAGAGCGAGCAAAGCAATGACAATGAAAATAAATGTTCGTTTACTTATATGTTTATGTATGGCAGTATCTGTCACTTGACTCCCCTCCTAAATCAATCTAGTGTTATTATACTCGGTTTATGACTATATTAGCAATATTTATTTTGAAAATAAGGATGAACTTATCATTTAGAAATACTGTGTTCATTATACTCACTATTTGAGAAAATTACTACTCTAAAATGTAAAGGGTTTCAATGCCGTTGCCTTATTGACTTTTAAATGCCTTTCTTGTAAGCTAAAATGAACAACTGAAATAGTATAATTATCCGTAATAAGGACTGCAGTTTAATGCGTTTTAAAGAGAGAATCTCCAGGGCTGAGAGAGATTTATTCCATTATTCGAATGACACCTTACAGGATTGACAAGGAGACTTGTCACGTGTGAGCGTTATATCTATAGAGTGAAAGTTATTAACTTTCAAAATTAAGGTGGCACCACGTGAAACTTACACGTCCTTTTTCTATTCAATGATGAATAGGAAAGGGTTTTTTTTATGGAAAAATTAACTATCAGAGCGGAGGACTAGTGGATGAATTATCAAAAATTAAAAGGAACAGCTGATTTGCTGCCCGAAGACACAAAAAAATGGCAAGTTATTGAAGAGAAAGCAAAATCTTTGTTAAAAAAATATCAGTTTAATGAGATCAGAACACCTATGTTCGAACAACTTGAGTTATTTGCTCGAGGCGTTGGAGAAACAAGTGATATTGTGACGAAGGAAATGTATGACTTTAGAGATAAAGGAGACCGTCATATTGCTCTTAGACCGGAAGGCACGGCTGGCGTCGTAAGATCCTTTGTGGAGAATAAATTATACGGTCCGGAACATCACAAACCGACAAAATTATTCTACATTGGCCCAATGTTCAGGTACGAACGGCCTCAAAGCGGAAGACAGAGACAGTTCCATCAGTTGGGAGTAGAGGTCTTCGGGAGCAGAAATCCCGCTACGGATGTAGAAACAATGGTCCTTTCAATGGACTTGTTTAAACAGTACGCCATTACTGATTTGAAACTCGTTATAAATTCACTGGGAAGTAATGAATCCAGAGAACAGTATAGAACCGCTTTGATCACCTATCTGGAACCGTTCTTTGATCAGTTAAGCAAAGAGTCACAAGAGCGTCTGTACAAAAATCCGCTAAGAGTACTGGATAGTAAAGATAAGAAAGACAAAGAAATCGTTAAGGATGCGCCTTCTATTCTAGATTACTTAGATGAAACCTCCTTGACCCACTTCAAAACTGTTCAAGACATGCTGACGGATCTGAATATTCCTTTTGTCATCGATACGAATATGGTGAGAGGGCTGGATTATTATAATGATACGATCTTTGAAGTCATTACGACGAATCCAAAGTTTGGTGCTAATGCAACTATTTGTGC
Source organism: Alkalibacterium sp. (assembly GCA_020832185.1). Classification (GTDB taxonomy): domain Bacteria; phylum Bacillota; class Bacilli; order Lactobacillales; family Carnobacteriaceae_A; genus Alkalibacterium. Next base: position 8,368 of record JAFIFE010000014.1, on the reverse strand, counting down.
AGGAGGTCGTTATGACAGCCTTGTAGAAGAAGTTGGGGGACCCGAAACACCGGCTTTTGGATTTGGATTTGGATTAGAACGTTTAGTCCTTCTGCTCGATCATATGAATTATGCTTACCCGCAATTGAATCCACTCGATGCTTATATTGTAACTATGGGTGAAGAAGCTAATCGTGAAGCAAATAAATTAGCTTACTCCTTAAGACAGAACGGCTTATCCGTTGAACGTGAATTTATGGATAGAAAAGCAGGAAAGCAATTTAAGACAGCAGATAAACTTAATGCCAATCTTGTGTTTACCCTGGGAAAAAATGAAATTGAACAAGGGGTAGTGCAAGTGAAAGATTTGAGCAGCGGAATTCAAAGTGAAATTTCACTTGAAGCATTGTACACGCAATTTGATAACACATACGAAAAATTAGTGAGTCAATTAAAAAAAGGGGATTAATATGATGAAGAGAACAATGTATTGTGGGGAAGTAAGACCAGCTCATGAGAAAGATACGATTACTGTAAAAGGATGGGTCCAGAAACGCAGAGACTTGGGCGGAATGATTTTCGTGGACTTAAGAGACAGGGAAGGAATCGTTCAGGTTGTATTTAACGGGGAAATCAGTGAAGAAGCCTTAAATAAAGCTGAAAAAATACGATCAGAATACATTATCTCTGTAACAGGGAAAGTCGTTACTCGTGCTGAAGGCCAAGTGAACAAAGAATTAGCTACAGGGGACATTGAAATAGTCGCAGATTCCATTGAGATTTTAAGTGAGTCTAAGACGCCTGTATTTGATATCAGTGACGCTGTTGATGTATCAGATGATTTACGTCTGAAATACCGATACCTGGATCTAAAACGTCCTCGTATGCAGGAAAACATGAAACTAAGACATGCGGTAAAAAAATCATTCAGAGATTTCTTAGATGCTCAGGGATTTCTAGATATTGAGACCCCTTATTTAACTAAGTCGACTCCAGAAGGCGCAAGAGATTATTTAGTTCCTTCACGAATGAGTCAAGGGAAGTTTTTTGCTTTGCCTCAATCACCACAGTTATTCAAGCAGCTTCTAATGAGCTCTGGTTTTGATAAATACTACCAGATCGTCCGATGCTTCAGAGATGAAGATCTAAGGGGAGACAGACAGCCTGAATTTACACAAGTTGATATTGAGACAAGCTTTACGACTAAAGAAGACATTCAAGCTGTAATGGAAGACCTTTTAGTTAAGCTTGTCAAAGATGTGAAAGGGGTAGAAGTTAGTGCACCGTTCCCTCGACTGACGTTTAAAGAAGCGATGGAACGTTTTGGCAGTGACAAACCAGATCTGCGTTTTGATATGGAGCTCGTTGACTTAAAAGACATTGCGCAACAGTCCTCATTTAAAGTCTTTTCCTCAGCAGTCGAATCAGGAGGAATGGTTAAGGGATTAGCTGTTAAAGGAGCTGCAGATCAGTTCTCTCGTAAAAACATCGATGCGCTTGAGTCTATTGCCAAAATATATGGGGCTAAAGGATTGGCGTGGATGAAGGTAACAGAAGAAGGGTTAACCGGACCAATAGCTAGATTCTTTAGTGAGGACTCAGCTCAGTCAGCATTAATTAGCCAGATGGGTGCTGAGGCAGGCGATTTGTTACTGTTCGTTGCGGATAAAGACAAGGTCGTTTATGATGCATTAGGTGCATTAAGAAATCATTTAGGGAAAACGCTTGGATTGATCGATACAACTAAGCTGGCGTTCGCATGGATTGTTGAATGGCCGCTATTAGAATATGACGAAGAAGAAGGCCGTTACAACGCTGCGCATCACCCGTTCACCAGACCAGTGGAAGAAGACATCCACTTACTGAAAACAGCACCTGTGAAAGCAATGGCAGATGCATATGATATCGTATTGAATGGATATGAAATAGGTGGAGGGTCAATCAGAATCCATCAAAGAGAGCTGCAGGAAGATATGTTTGGGGCATTAGGATTTACTAAAGAAGAGGCTCAAAGCCAATTTGGATTTTTACTGGATGCCCTTGACTATGGATTTCCCCCACATGGAGGGATTGCATTCGGTCTTGACCGCTTAGTTATGATTTTAGCTGATGAAGAAAACATTAGAGAGGTCATTGCATTCCCTAAAAATGGGAAAGCAGTAGATCCGTTGACCAATGCGCCTTCAACAGTTTCGCAAGCTCAATTAGATGAGCTGAAACTAAATCTTCAAACTATTGAAAAAACGGAGGAATAAAATGCTATTAGGTTCACATGTGTCAATGAAAGGGAAAGATATGTTATTAGGTGCTGCTAAAGAGGCTGCAGCTTATGGGGCAACCACGTTCATGATCTATACGGGTGCACCTCAAAATACCAGAAGAAAAGCGATCGAAGATATGAATATTGAAGCAGGGCAGTCTTTCATGTCAGAAAGTAATATCAATGTGTCGGATACGGTAGTTCATGCCCCTTATATTATCAATTTGGGAAATACCATTAAGAAAGAAAACTATGCGTTTGCTGTTGAATTCATGAAAAGTGAAATCAAGCGTGCAGAAGCCCTTGGTGCAACTCAAATGACAATGCACCCCGGAGCACATGTAGGGGCTGGCGTGGAACCGGCTATTGATCAGATTGCAAAAGGATTAAACGAAATACTTCATAAAGATCAGACACTTCAAATCGCTTTAGAAACGATGGCCGGAAAAGGGACCGAAATCGGTCGAACCTTTGAAGAACTCGCTCAAATCATTGATAAAGTAGATCTGAAAGATAAACTATCTGTTACCTTAGATACTTGCCATATCCATGACGGAGGATATAATGTAAAAGATGATTTTGATGGCGTCCTTGAAGCATTTGATCGTATAATTGGACTGGATATGCTGAAAGTGATTCATGTGAATGACTCCAAGAATAGTCAGGGAGCAGCTAAGGATCGCCATGCGAATATCGGTTTCGGGGAAATAGGGTTTGAGGCACTGAACCATGTGGTACATCACCCTAAATTAGTTCATCTGCCAAAAATTCTTGAAACACCCTTTGTAGGTGAGGATAAAAAAAATAAAAAACCGCCTTACAAACATGAAATTGAAATGCTTAAGGCACAAGTATTCAATCCTGATTTGCTTGAGGAAATCTTAAACAGTTAATATATCGAAAGGAGTTTGTGTTCATGCAGACTCCTTTTTGTTATACTTTAAAAAAATGAAAGGGGTTTTATAATGGGAGACGGGTTAAGTGCCAGAGAGATTAAAGCCATCGATCACTTTACTATTCATACGGTAGGGATTCCCTCACTAGTATTAATGGAAAGAGCAGCTCTTTCAGTGACAGAAGCTATTCTTAAGGAGTATGACTACCCCGAATACAGTATTGTCTGTGGGACTGGGAACAATGGTGGGGACGGGATAGCAGTAGGCAGACTTCTTCATCAATCAGGTAAACAGGTTACGCTCTTATTAGTTGGAGATTTCGATAAAGCGAGCAAAGAAACAAAAACACAGTTGTCTATAGCCAGACACCTTCGTATTCCAGTTAAAGCTTTTCCAGAAGAGGGCTTTTCTAATAAGAATGCACTGATTGTAGATGCTCTTTTTGGAATTGGATTGAACCGGGATGTGAAACAGCCGCAGTTAGCTGCTGTCAGAACCATAAACGAGTCATCAAACCACGTTATTGCAGTAGATATTCCTTCTGGTTTGTCTGCGGATACCGGTTTGATCTATAATGAAGCAGTAAAGGCTGAAAAGACCTATACCATCGGGTTCTGGAAAAAAGGATTTGACAATCCTCTGTGCAGACAGTTTACTGGGGAAATCGACGTCCTTTTAATTGGATACCCACCAGAAAGCGACTACTTACACGTATTGGAGAGTGAAAAAAATAATGACTAATCGATTTGATTTTCAAGGAAAAAACAAGACTGAAAATTACTTTGAAGGCTGGTATATCAAAACGTCCGACGAAGAAAATAATCTTTCAATTGCCCTTATCCCTGGGGTGGCCCATTTCTCTAAAAATGAGTCATTTGTTCAGTATAATATCATCTATAAAGGGCAGACCTTCAGTGGGAAAATTGATTTTGAGAGGGAACAGTTCGATGTGATAGGCGATCCTCAAACTATTGTCATGCCTAAATTTGTATTTAATGAAAAAGGAGTCAAAGCCAGTCTAGAAAATGGATCAGATAGAATTCTACTGGATTTAACCTTTGGGCTATTTTTACCAATCGAGCAATCCTTATATGCTCCGAGTATTATGGGCCCGCTGGAGTACTTAGATATGCCGTGTTCACACGATATAATCAGTATGAAGCATAGCGTTAAAGGGAAAATAGTAATAAATGGTGAGACAGTCAATATAACTAAAGGGTCAGGATATATAGAAAAAGACAGGGGAAGAACCTTCCCGGATAAATATGTCTGGGCGCACTCAAACGGGTTTGCTGAAAACCGTGAGGCATCACTTTTCTTGTCTATTGCTAAAGTGGATTTTGGGCCGCTCAGCAAAAATGGAGCGATAGCGATCTTCCATGATGGAGAAAAAGAACATCGCTTTGCGTCTTATTCAGGATCATTTTTGAATGTTGAAGTCAATGAGGACCAGACTGCGTACAAAGTCATTCTCACTGATCCGTTTAAGCGTCTAGAAGCCACTGTCAGCCTTTCAAACGGAAGAGAATTAATTGCTCCAATGAACGCTTCGATGGATTACCCAATTAAAGAAACCGTCAAATCAACGATTTCTTTAATCTTTAAAGAGAAAAGAAAAAATCCTGTTTATCTTAACAGCAACAACGGAGCAGCAGAACTAGTCAACTGGTGACCTTTAATAACAAAGAGTGGTTAAGCATACAAAAAGGATGTCAGTATCGGTTAGATCTGACATCCTTTATTTGAATTTAAACCTTCTCGCGATCAGGTAACTCTTTTAAATATTTAGTAGGGGTCTGCCCAGTAATTTTTTTAAATACTTTAGTAAAGTAAGAATGGCTGTTGAAGCCAGCTAAATTCGCTACTTCGCTTAGCTGATGTTCGCCTAGGTGGAAATAGTATTTAGCAAGATAGACCCGCTGCTGATTGACATATCCAATAAACGTATTTCCAGTTTCCTGTTTAAACTTACGGGCTAAATGAACGGGATGCATACCATAAATAGAGGCTATATTGGTTAAAGTCAATTCTCCAGTCAGGTTCTCAGTGATATAACTGACGATTTCTTTCATCACAGTTGAATAACCGGATGTTGAGAAATGAATGACCGCATGGCAGTATTCTCTGAATATTTCAAAATAGACATGATCGACCAGGTAGTCCAGTGAATCTGCATCTTTAATAATCATTGAAAATCGTTCGAAAATTAGATGGAGATAGAGTGGCAAAACGCCCCCGTTTTTGGCAGATATTCGAGCATAAGTGTTTACGGTCACCAGATGATTTTTAAAACGACTAGTGAGGTCCCCGTTACTATCTTCTTTAAGGTATTCTAGTACTTCTTTAACATCGACTAAATCAAGAGTCTCTTCAAGTTGCTGACTGTTACCTGCTGTAATGGCATCTGACAACTGATCTTGGAGTAGATAACGATAATTCATCGAATCACTAGTTAATTCTTTAAGCTTATTGATTCGTACCTCTCTTAACGCTTCTTTCTTCTCATGATTCTTCATAAGACATGATCCTTCCCCATGGGCTATATTCCATAACATCTTCTATGTTAAATATACCATAACAAGAGTGAAAAAAAACATCATATGCATAAAAAACATTTGTTTTTGTCTGTTTTTTTTATTGAAACAGGAGGATATTAATTTTTTTGGCTCTTTTTTACTAGAAATGAATTATTTTACTGGAATGATTATAAGATACCTAACCTTGTATATTCTAATAAATATACATAATTAACAAATATAACAAGAGCTGACAGTGGAAAGGGCGTTTTCTTTTACAACTTTTTAATACAGTGATAACATAAAGACTATAGATATTTGAACAAAATATGACAAATAGTTATGGAAGGGTGAGGGAATGGATCGTCACATACTCGGAACGTTTACGAACGAAAAAGATACTGTGAAAGAGGTCAAACGTTTAATAAACGAAGAAGGCTATTCTTCTGATGAATTAGCTTTAGTCATTGATAAACACAGCGATTATGATAAAAGACTCAATACATTAAAAGAGATACAAGTTGAGCATGTCGAAGTCGAGGATGAGAGTGTCTGGGAGAAGATTAAAGACACCTTTTCTTTTGGTTCATATGACAGTCAGGCATCTCATTCACTATTAGAAGACTATGGGGTTCCCCATGATCAGGCTGAACATTATATGGACGCACTAAAAGAGGGGGAAATCATTCTGCTGGCGAACAGTGATGCCCCAAGAAGTACTGAACTTTCAGAAGTAAATGAAGAGATAGTAATGGAGGAGAGAAAAACATGACAGATAATAATAAAGAAAATCAACCATTAGACGAAGTAAATTCAGAAGAGGAAGACGCAATTACTAAAGAAAATAAAGAACCAAAAAATGTAGAGACATCTGAAACTGAAAGTGAAAATATGGGAAACTCAATCGATCCCAGTCAGGCAGACCACGTGCGTAAAGATAACAGTGCACAAGGGGAAAAAGAACCATCTGAAAATGAACCTGATGGGGAAGATTTGAAACAGGATAAAGAAGAAGACCCTGATTTGACTGGTGAAGAAGAAACAGTCGACAAAGAGGAACCGGAATATGGTCATGGGAATACAATAGCTAAAGGTGTTGTAAAACCCGAAGCGAAAAGTCCCTTAAATACTGATGATAAACATGAAAAAGACCCCTCTGAGAAGTCTGAGGCACCTGAATCGGACGCGAACTATCCTGAACAGTCTGAAGAATCAGGAATGAAGTCAGAAGAGTAATTATCTAACAAGGAGCGAATGAATGTGAGCGAACAAGACAAGGTGAAAACACAGGAACCAAAAAAAGATTATTTCATGGATGACGAATCCAAAAATATGGATCGTAAGCCAAAAATAGAATCGGACACATACCGGCCTGCTGACAAGCTGAAAGGAAAAGTGGCTATCGTAACAGGAGGAGATTCTGGTATTGGAGCTGCTACGTCTATACTTTATGCTAAAGAAGGGGCTAAAGTGGCTTTTACTTACCACTCTTCAGATGAAGATGCTAAGCGTACAGAAAACCGTTTGAAAGAAATTGGAGCCGATGTCCTTGTGTTTAAAGGAGATGTCGGTGATGAATCGTATGCTAATGAAGTGATTGATAAAGTTGTGGATACCTGGGGCAAAATTGACGTGTTAGTTAACCATGCCGGGGAACAGCGTTATCAGTCCAGTATACTGGATATCACAGCTGAACAGATTGACCGAACGTATCGGACAAACGTCTTCAGTATGTTTTATTTTGTCAAGGCAGCGTTACCTCATCTGACTGAAGGGGCTTCAATCATTAACACCTCTTCAATCACAGCATACAAAGGAAATCCCAACTTATTGGATTACTCTGGTACAAATGGAGCACGAGTATCGTTTACGAGATCACTCTCTCAGAATGAAGAAATCGTAAACAAAAAAATCAGAGTAAACTCCGTCGCGCCAGGACCTATTTGGACGCCTCTGATCCCATCAACTTTCCCTGAAGATGCTCTTGAGGGCTGGGGGAAAGATGGCGCTATGGGTAGACCGGGAGAAGCCTACGAACTAGCTCCAGCTTATGTCTATCTGGCATCTGAGGATTCAAGTTACGTTACTGGTCAGACGATTCATGTAAATGGCGGAGTAGTTGTCAACGGATAAATCTTACAAAGGGTGGTTCTATGTCTAAAGATAAAGAATTAAAGAGACCAGATATTAATAGTGATAAAGGGAAATCCGATCCGGCATATAATCAGGTTGTATCACCAGATACTTCTGCACCACTAGGTTATATCAAAGATCGTCCACTTAAAGATAAATTGAGCGAAGAAAAAGTGGCAGAAAAAGCAAAAGGTGAGACAGTAGGGAATGAAATTGAGAAATCGTTGAATCCGGATGAAGAAAACGGAACAGCTGACCTTCCTGAATAAAATGATAGGAAAAAGATCAGACTTTTCACTAGAGTCTGATCTTTTTTTATTGAAAAATACAAAATGAATGTAAGTGTTGTGTTACAATCTGATCATTCAAACCACGACATGTGTGAGTATTCTAAATCAGAAAATGAAGAAAGATTTGGATAATATCACTAAAAAACAAGAATGTTGTGTTTTGCAAGATAAAATCTTAGAAGAATGCAAAGAAAAGTTAAGAACTTTGCCAGCCCTGATTGTTATTAAAAGTGGCGGAGAGAAAGCGCGTGATTGACACGGTAACTATCGCCTGTAAAACTCAAAATGTGTGCA